>NZ_JBYJZJ010000015.1:0-1040361 GCF_057732415.1 Thainema salinarum CENA647 | reverse complement strand
GGAGCCGCCGTCACCAATGACGCTAACTGGATTGCGCAGGCGATGGCATCCACAGCCGAGCAGGGAGTCCGTGTTGAAAGCCTTGCTATCACATCTCGATTTCTCCTAGCCCAAAGGATGAGCTTTGCGACGGGATTGGTACCGTCTCACTGAAGACTTTTAGGGGAAATGGGATTGGCCAATCGGCAAGCCGTGGGATGGCTCCATCACGATGCGACCTTTCCAGACGGTCACCCTCGATCTCACCTACATCTAGTCATCAACCGAGTTGGTGAACTGGGACAGACTTATTCGACCGCTCAGATATCCAAAAGTCAATCGGGTACTGAGACATCTAGAGGCTAGCTACCAGCTCGGACTCAGTTAGACCAGCCAGTGAAGCCGCCATTAGGCGAGACACACCAGGGCAAATACATCGGGTCGCAGCTGAGCAAGCGCACTACCACGCAGCAGATCATCCCGTTCGGGCAGCTCCTGAACCCAGTATCAGACGCCAGCTCCAATCTGCCCTTGATGCTGCAATCGCACAAACCACATCACCCGATGACATTATCGAAATCCTATCGCAGCAGGGCATCGAAACCCAGATGAATGATTGGGGCTGGAGTTTTGCCAAAGATGGTGTCTACTTGGCTGGCAGCCAACTCGGACGGCGTTATTCACTGATTGGGTAGAAGCAGATGGTCGATCAGCAGCCTTCCTCTCAAGCTCAATCACCAAAGCCAAATCAACAGCCGGATCAGAAGCTGCTACAAAGTCGGCAACGGCAGCGCCGACTTACCATGCAGATCGTGCAGGAAAGCTCTGAAGCTCAGGCGGGATCGCAGCAGCGGCGACGATCGGCTCGTAGCCTGAACTCAATGGGTCAGCACATGATGCGGGACTCCGATGAGGTCGATGGCCTGACGTTTATCGGCGGTGCGATCGCAACCGCTGGTGCTGCCGTTGAGATAGGCGAAGCTTTTCCCAGCAAATTGCGCAGGCTAGAGCCAAAGCCGAAGGTAAACACGCTATCGAACAGGTCAAGAAGCTAGAAGAAATTGGCGATCGCACTACGGCTCTGGAAAATACCCTGGTTAAACAAGCCCACCAGATAAACCGCTCTCAGCGAGAGAACCGATCGGCAATCAAATCGCCAGAGAACACTCCCTAGCATTGATGTTGCTGATTCGCCCGCCGCACAAAGCCTCAATCTCGCGAATGCGCGGTTAATGACGATTGGAAAGCAGCTCGGGGTTGAGTTCGAAGCAGCGGACCAGATCGAACTGGATCCGACTGCCCCCACAGGCAAACAACTCGACCAGATGGATAAAGCCATTGCTCAATTGGATAAGCGTCTCGGCACGCTAGAAGAAAGCGGTGGCCGAGATCGCTCAGATGCCAGAACCCACACTCGCTCAGGGGGGCTGATATCGCCCAATCACTGGAGCGGTTCATTCCAGGCGAGGACTCAATTTAGAGGCGAGACCGAACCCAGCACCTTCATCAGCTCTGCGGGCGTGGTTACGCTGACCAGGGAAGGGTTTCAACAGCAAGATGCTCGACTTACGATTACCGATGCCGACTACGGCACCGTCTTTGAAGCCGTTAAGCCCGTCGATAGCAACTGGGAAGGTCAAATTGACGAATTACAGCCCGAACAGGCCGAAACGATCACCCCGATTGCCTCAATCCGTTGAGGCCTACGGCCAGTACAAACAGGGGCAGCAAATTGTCAGCGCCCTGCAATCTCTGGCATCTGGCGAGTTTGAGAGCGATCACGGCCAAATCGACTGGAGCAGTCGAGTCTCTGGCTTCCGCTATCGCTTCAACATTAAACGACAGCCTGACAGCAGGCAGGAGGTAACGGGGCGTGACGCCGATCGTGACGATATTGTCTTCAACGCCACAATTAGCCGGGAGAACAACGTCTTCGTGGCCCACAACAACATTCCCAATCAACACAGCAACGAGCTGCTCAACCAACGTGAACCGGTATTAACTCCAAACTGGGAGCCATCACCTGAAGCAGACTCTCAAGGCATCATTTTGGGAGTTCAGCCTCAACCATCCCGGCAACGAGAGCTGGAATTGTAGGGAACAGACTTTTCAACACAGTTCAAAACAAGACGCAGTTAAGAGGTACCCGAATGACCTTCGTTAAACGCAACCAACGCAAGCCTAACGTGATCCGATTTCAACTGCTCTGGAAAATAGTTAGTCTACATCGTAATGAAGTCAGACTAATTGCCACACTGGCAGCTATTACAGGCTATATGGTGTTCGCCAGTCCGGCAGTCTTGATGACCGCAATTATGATCGGCGCGATTCGCGATCGCATTTGGACTAATCAACCGCAGTGCTCAGTCCGTTGCGGGTCTGGGTTTGCCAATTCAAGGCTGGCATCTGGCCAGCATTGTAATTGCCATTTCCGCCCTGCAAGTTGGGATGGGGTCAACTGACCCCGTCTTGGCCCAAATGTTCAACAACCTAGAGCAGTCAGTCAATGATGCCATCAACGACGCTGGCGGCACCTCAATTTCTCCAGAAACCATCACAACGATCTTCAATATTTTCCGAATCCTGATTGTTCTAGCCTTCCTGATTGGCGTGGTGATTGTCTTTACCCAGGCAACGCGAGGCGGAGACTGGCAACCAATCGCCAACCTGCTCGCAATTGGGATAGCGTTCGTTATCGGTGTTGAGGTGATTTCCACCCTGATTATTGGCGGCGGCGGAGCCGAGTGCTGGTGGATAGAAACGTTCTGTTAACTTGCATTTGAATCATGACTCTCGACGTAGACAGGAGATCCAATCCGCGTCGACAAGTTGCTAGGGGAACGAGCCCGAATTGGTCCGATTCCCGCTGAACAATTGTTGCCCTGGGTCGCCATTGGTGGCATGAGCTTCTTTCTGTTCAAGATGCTTCTAGCTGTCTCCTTTATGGCCTGGTTACTGATTTGGTTCTGGCTGAATGGCACCTGGTGGCTCCTCACCGGACGCAAAACCTATCAGTTCATCAAAAGCTGGGCACAGCCTCCCGGTCGGGACTGGACAAACGGTGAAACCCTATTTTTTCGTGCTCACGAAGATGCAGTCATGTGGCAAAAATTTCGCAATTTTCTAAAACGAGACAAAAAAATTAAGCGAGAGACCCAAGCGGGTGAAAAGCAGTTTGCTTCCTTCCAGAGATCTGACTCACCTACACTCCATCGTGGAGGTGGAATTGAGTGGGCACAAGTTTGCTTGTCTCCTGCTCTATGATGCAGGCAAGGGATCAATGGTCAGCAGAAATTCCGTTCAAGTTACAGGGCTTACGCCCCCAGCTGTATCGCTCAGAAGTTGAAGATGCAATCGCATCGATTCAGCAAGGAATGTCGGAAATTCTGCGAGGGGGAACGTCTACGGTTCCATACTGACTGCCGGTCGTCTATTAAAACCCGTAAATCGGAGCTGCGTACTCTCTCACGGCACCTCCAGATGCCCTCAGTTGCCGTCATGCTGCTGGATGAGGAAGTCCGCACCCAAGAGCTAACTGAAAGGGGGCACGGCAGGTTTGGTCACAAACGGTATGGGCCACCTGGTCTACGGCCCACGCCAACGAACAGGGAACAGACGCTATCGGCAAAGCAGTTCTCCAGGCCAAAAAACTGATTGATCAGCGTGTTCGCAAGATTGCAGGTACAGAAGCCATCCACTTTCAGCGATTTTATCTGAAGCTTATTCGCCAGATTCACGACAGCGGCTATATCAACTGGCGCAATATTCCAGAAACCAAAGCTCGGCTCAATATTGAACCGATGGATGCCCAGGAACTTTGGGAATGGCTCTGGTACCGCTTCAATCAGCGTAAGGCTCCTCAGCTGACTCAGTACATTCGAGTGCAGGTCTACCGACGATGGCATTCGGCAGCGGATTCCACCTTCCGGTCAAAAAGACCTGGTAACACTACTGCTACAAGGCGATCGCGGTCAGTCTTCCTGCCCCAAGCATAAGCGACAACACGGCTACGTGTACGTTAATGGTCTGGTCGGAAAGGTCGCCGTCAGTGAAGCTCCTCCAGAGCTATAGGCGCAATACCCGGCAGCAGCTCAAATGGATTTGGGATCGACTCTCTCAAGCTTGGATTCGGGACACCGAATGCGTCGTAGAGGTCACTCGCAAAGAAGCCTGGTCTACCCAGGATGAGCTGGAGAAAATGAACCGCCAAAGCTATTTTGAGGCTCAACGAGCAGCCGTGTACGGAACAGGTCGAAGACGTATCGGCCAGTCTCCAGCGACAACAGGCAGAGCAAGCTCTAATAAAAATTTATGAGGGACAGCGCCCCCTGCTGGTAGCCTGTACATTCATATTGTCTGGCGGAAGACGGAGCGGGCTTGTGATGAAGACGATCGCGCAGGCTTTCTGTTAACTCATTTGGAGCCGCCGAAGCCGTCGTTGAAAATGATGTCTGCTGGCGGGTGTGGTTGAGAGACCCTACCGATTAATACATTTCCGCTGCTGACGCGCTACAACGCCTTTTCTGAGCGACGCGTTGTTCTAGATACTGAAACCGTCGCTGGCTTCCTACCGCTAACCTGTCCTAAAAACATCCAACAGCGGGGCGTGGAGTTTCTGACCGAAGAAGGGGGAAAGCCGCTCTATGTGGAATCTCTTCAGCGGCACGGGGCGGGTGCTGATCACGGGCACTACCGGCTCGGGTAAGTCTGTACTTGGCTGGCGGTTTATCGAAGATGCCCTGGCTCAAAATATTCCGGTCGTCGGGATTGACCTCAGTAGCGGCGGTGACTCAACTTTTCAGACGGCTGTGCAATCCCTCGGCAAGTACGGAGCCTATGTCGATATCCTGCACGAACGACTCAATCTGCTGGAGCCACCCAATTTGCTTAATCTGCAAGCCGATGACCAGCTACAACGGTTCAAGCGGTGGAAGGATTTTGTGCGGCAGGCCATTGTTGCAATCGCAATGGGACAGATTAATGACCAGCAGTTGCTAGAGCGGGTCAACAGCATCGTTCTGCGGACGCTAGATGTCTTTTTTTCTGATCCTGAAATTACCGAACGCTACAACGAGGCGATCGAGCAAGGCTGGCAGTCGGATGCCTGGCAGAAGATGCCCACGCTTCATGATTTTTTGAAGTTTTGCTCACGAGAGCAGCTTGACCTCAAAAGCTATGAAGACATAGACGCACAAGCAATTAACCAGATTGTGGCCCAGGTAGGAGCCAAGCTAGTAGATCCAAATATCGGTGATGCCATTGGACGACCCAGTTCGGTAAATCCAGAGCCCCTGATCACGTTTTACGCGCTGTCGGGGCTAACCAACGAAAGTAATTCCTACATCATGGCGCTCTCCGCACAAATGGCAGCACTGCGCAATGCTTTGGCTCATAACCGTTCCCTGTTTGTCGGAGATGAGCTGTCGGTCTTGCTGAGTAAACGAGGCTTTGCTGACATCGTGGGGGAAACCTTTGCCACCGGGCGAAAGGAAGGAATCAGCGCGGTGATTTTAGCGCAAGACCTAAGATGCGATCGTCGAGTGTAGTGCTTCAGCCAAGATTTTAGCCAATATCAGCATCACCATTACTGGCAAAACTACCCCATGCAGGCTGTAACGCCTATATGCAGGCATTAGACTATCCCGCCAATGTCATCAAATACAACGCCACCGAACGCTTTAAGGGTAGCAAAGCCGATTTATTTACTCGTTGGCTGATAGAAGAGCAAGGGCGCTTCTGGCGAACCCGGTACTACGCCAACCCACTGATGCTGGCGGCCCTGGCAAATAGCGAAGCCGAACAGCTCGCCCGCAGCCGGGTGATGGCCTTCTATCCACCAACTACTCGCGGCTATCTAGAGGGGCTAAAAGACTTTACGGGTCAGTATGTTCAAGCCATGCGCGGGGTGATCAGTTTCGGGACATTCAAGCATCACCGCAAGCCCGGCGTCGCACTCAAGCTGTCGATCCAGATATGGGCAACGTGAGCAATTTAGTAAAGACGAGGACAGTATGATTCGACATCGATATCAACAACTCACTGTGACGCTGACGGCAGCTTTACTCCTGAGCGCCAGCATGGGAAAGGCCGTCTATGCCCAGGCTACACCTCCCTTTAATCCCAACGCCGATAGCCCAGTCAATGACCTTGACTTAGAGGATATCGATACCGGGGATGGAGAATTGAATGACATAGAAGAGGCAGCGGCGGATATTGAAACTGTGACTCGCGATGTGGATACCGCTATTCAGGATCAGCTCAGCAACATTGGGAGCACCATTGAGGACGACGGGCGACCTCCTGGACGAAAACGGCACGATTGGCGAGGTAAAAGATACGCTTGACGCCGTGGGAGCAGTACAGGATGCTTTTGCCTCGCTAGAACAAACGATTACGTCCATTTTTGATATCAACCGATTATTTGACCTACTCAACCTCGACCTGCTCGATATGGTTGAAGATCCCCTCGGCGGTCTTGCCAATTCTGGCAGTGTGAAGAAGAACAGCAATACCATCGAAATTTCCACTGGCGCACTGGGTTTACCCGACCCCAAACAGATTGAGCAGGAAATTGAAAATGCTCAACCCTCCGCATTTGAAGAGGTCGCAGCCACCAAAACCGGCGGCAGCGGATCTCCAGTCATCAAGCGCGACCTCGTTACTCAATTCGACCGACAGATGACTGATGAAGTGGCTGATCAGACAGCTCTCACCCAGGCTGGGCAGCAAAAGCTTCGAGAGAATGCCGAAGCCGCCAAGGTCGCGCTCAAGACCTCTCAAGAGTTAGCCACTGACTCTGAAGAACAGGATGTTTCTCAGAACATTCTGCGAAATCTGAGTGCACAACTGGCAGCGCAGCAGCAAACCAGCACCCTCGACAGCGTGGGACACCAGCTCCGAGCACGGGATGATGCACTAAGAAATAAGATGCTCGTCGATGCAGTTAGAGAGCTACAAGGCGACCGGATTCAAGACCGCCGGGAAACGGCAGCGGCTTACTCCAGAAGCATTGTCCAGGGCGGTCAGATCATCATGCCAGGAGTGGGCATCAATCCAGGAGGAGTGTAACCCATGAGTGAGCTAACCCACGCTCTGATCCTGGCTCAGCAGGGATCGGAAGCTGCCGCCGATGTCATTCAGGGAGCACTCCAATTAAGCGAGGACACGATCGCGTCCTGGAATGAAACCTGGATTGATCTGATCCGAGCCGATTCCCGTTCTGGCAAACCATTGTGCAGTTTTCTCGGGGTATCCTGGCGCTCTGCTTCCTGTATATGTTCGTTCGCTTCGGCAACGAGATTATGAAATCGCGCTATCTCGGTACAGTGGTCGAACTTTTTACCTTTCCGCTAGTGGTGCTGCTGTTTCTGGGCAACAACGGCAGACTTTTATCGGAGTCAGTTTTAGTGCTCCGGGCCGTAGGTTATCGCCTGACAACTGGACTTCTCTCCCAGCAAATTGTGGGATATACCCTTCAGGATGCCATCACCCAGTTTGGACTGAATAACCTAGGAGTTCAGCGCATCAAGCAGGTTTATAGCGAATGTGAGGGATTAACGGGTGATCCTTTTCTGGAGTGTTGGGACAGTAAGGCGGAAGAGGTGCAAGCCATCTATCAAGCTTTAGAAGCCCAAAACGGCAATATTAGTTTCGGTCCGCTGGAAGCGTTTGCCGAATCGGCGATTAACCGAACCGGCATCTCTGCCATCGGTGATTTAGTTGAGGTTGGCACCGGCACACTTCAAGGAGACTTCAGCGGGGCTTTTGCTAGCGTGCTGCAGGATCGGTTGCTACCGATTATCCAGACAATCTTGTACGGACTTCAGTGGGCCTTTGTCAACATCGTGGAAGCGGCCTTACTGATTGCAGCGGTACTCGCTCCAGATCGCGCTGGCACTTTCTATTTTGCCTGTCGCTGGTCGGCCCATCTGGGCCTGGCTCTCAGGCTTCGTCGGCCTGATTGGTCTTCAGATTGGCTACAACCTGCTCGTTGGCATTGTCGCGGCAGTGTTAGCCAATACGCAGGGTGGAGCACTAGAAGTTTCCCAAAATCTAGGGTTTCTGCTCTTTATCTCAATCTTTGCACCCGGTCTAGTCACCGCACTGGCTACCTGGAGTGCCACGTCCTTGTTCTCAGCAATTAGTCGTCGGGCCAACAGCATTGCTAGCACCGTTACAGGGGGGCTTTCGACCGCCGCAAAATTTGCAGTTCTCAAATCAAAATGATGCAGCAGTTAAAAGGATTGGTTCGCAACCAGCAGGATGATTCCCAATTCACCACCATGCAGGCGGAAGGGGAAGAAACGGAGATGAATGGCACCGATATCTCGGCACCAGAGCAGCCGGTATATCTGCCGATCAAAAGCGAAAATTCGCTCATCATCGTCATGGGCATACTGGGCATCGGTCTACTCGTCAGCGTCTTTGCCAATCTCTTCTTGCTCTTCAACAATCGAGCACTGGCACAACGAGACAGTATCTATGTGCAGCAATCAGATGGCACCACGGCCAAAGCAACGGAATTTAATGTTACTCATCGTGAGGCGGAAGTGATTAAGAACACGGCAGTGCGCTGGATGCAGCTCACATTTGAGTGGGATAACCAGATTCCAGGCTCTAATGCTGAGGATCAGGGCTATGCCATTGAAGGTACTACGCAAAAGATTCCCACAGAAGTTTATCTAGCGTCATACCTCATGGATAAAGGGTTCCGACAGGAATTTCTGCGGCTGATGGGTACTGAGAAAATCTCTCCCGGCGTCCTGCAGGGACGCATCAAATCGTCTGTACGCTTCTTTGCAGTCTCTGATCCTCGCCAGGTCGGTGAGGGGCTTTGGGAAGTAGATATTGTGGCAACGCGTATTGAGCGTGACCGAAATCAGGAGGTCGCAGAGATTCCGATGAATCGAACCATCACGATGCAGGCTATTCCGCCCGTCGAGCCGGTGTTTGATGACCTAGAACCCTTGGCTTGGCGCAAGCAGATGTATGACCTGCTGGCCAACGGCCTAGTCATTGTCAAAGTTGAACCTCTGGAGGTGGATTAGATGGAGCAACATGATCAAACCCCCAATCTGTCCTCTTTAGCAAACGAGGAGACCGAATTCACTGGCAGTCGGATCGAAACGGCTCCGGTTGAACCTGCAACGGCACAAGCCGAACACCAGCAAAACGGCAGCACAGAGGACGATATTTCCTATGAGGAGCGGGCTCAGTTTGCCGGAGTAGACACCGATTATGATGATGAACTTGTCACAACAGATGAACTGATTGATGGCCCCAGCACAGCTACGGGAGCGGGGCGTGGAAAACTCACCCCTCTCCAGATTGGGATTAGTTACGAGTGCGTTGGGCGTGATCGTAATTGTGATTTGGATATTCTCCGGCTTTTTTACTGGAAACAGCCAACAGGCTCAAGAGCAGGGCAATGAACGCCCCCTCCCGTCAGAATCCGCTGCTAGCTATGGCGCTGATGACCAGATGCGGGCAGAGCTGGCCCTAGTTGAGCAGGAGCGATCGCAACCTCGGCAACGGCTAGCAGAAACACCGCAACAGCCCACACCAGAGGCAGAGGAATCCTCGACGGAGACATCTGAGCCACCTCCTACGACACCAACACGAGTTGTGCGATCGCAACCAACACCCGCACCCATACCAGCACCCGCTCGGCCTATTGCTTCTCCGCCTAGAGAACCAGTGGCAGCATCACCAACCCCAATCTCGTCACGGCCATCCGAAGACACGGTCGATCCACTGGAGCAATGGACACGACTATCGACCGCTGGAGCAGCGGGCGCGGAAGTGGCTCTGGAATCGGAACCTGCAATCGACGCATCAGAAGCAAATTGGACTCAGGCAACACTAAACAGATCAGAGGCTGATCAACAATCCGCATCCTTATCACTTCCAACAGATACGATAGGCGATGCCCCGATTCCATTACCAATCGATGGAGACACTGAGAGAACACGTCCGCCCTCCAAATGGCCAGCCAGCAGCAACAAAACCCTAATCGAGATGTGCTAGTTTCCTCCTTAACACCGGGAGCACAAGGCATTATTCAGCAGCGTCCGATCACAGCAGCGGAGGAAGGTGGTACAGGAAGGACAGAAGTCACTCGCCGTCATCAAGTGGCCATCGGGACTTCAACGACAGGAGAGGTTATCGTTCCGGTAGTTTATGCTGGCGGAGAACTGTCTGCTCAAGGGCGGTTTGCGATTGAGTTATCAGAACCACTGATGGATATTAACGGTCAAGTTGCCCTTGAAGCAGGCACAGTACTGATTACTCAGCTCACGGAGATTTTAGACGCCAACATTTTACGGCAGCAGGTGGTAGCGGTTGTATATCGAGATGCCGAGAATCAAGTCAGACAGGAAACTGTTGAGCCAGGCGTACTGATGGTTCGCGGGGAGGATAATAGACCCCTTGTGGCACAGGTCAAAGATGACGATGGTAGCCGTGATTTTAGGGAGGATCTGCTAGTCGGTACACTATCGGCACTGGGCAATATCGGGGCGGTATTGAACGCGCCCGATGCCGTTACCACCGCCACCTCAGAAGCTGGAGGGAATACGACAACCAGTACAAGCACAACTGTCACGAGTGGTCAGGATGATAACGTGGTCGCCGCTGCGTTAGACGGCTTTTTCACACCAGTGAGTGAGCGGGTGATAAACCGCATTGAGGGGCAAAACCAAACGTCATCCTCTCCCTACCTATTTGTTCCAGAAGGACAAGAGGTTTCAATTTTTGCGAATGGACTGCTGGAGGTGATTCGATAATGCGTGCCTTTCAATTCATTCCCTGGCTGCTCCTAAGCGGCATCGTTTTGACAGCGGCTGGTAGCAAAGCTCAAGCTCAGCAATTGAGTTCTCTACCGGATATCCCCATACCCAATCCGAACGAAGCCATCCCAGCCACCAGCGTTGTGTCGCAAGAACGAGCCAGGAATTATGCTTCGCCAGTGATGCTCTATCCCGGTCGCAACAGTGTGATTGACTTCTCTAGCACGGGCGAGGTGATCACTTACATACAGCTCAGCGACCTATCTCGGATTGTCTATGACACCAACGCTCCAATCGATAGTGGAGCTGCTCGCACAATCATTCTGCGCCCGATTCAGGCTCTCCACATCGATGGAACGTATACTGCGGCCATTCCCAACCTCAGTCGTAACGACCGTAGATGCGACGGGCAAGACCTACACGTATCTGTTTGACCTCTACCGAAGTTCAGATCGCTTTCCTGAGCAACATGAATCGAGCGGCATTGCAGATCGCACCAGCTGTAGAGGTTAGAGAGATGCAAGCCCTCAATGCAGAAACTATTCGCTCCAACGTAGTCCGCACTGAGGCAGGTGAAGCCACCCTAGAGGATATTGAGCAGGGATTGACCGTTGCTATTGAAGAGAACTATACGCCATCCGATGATCCGATTGTCTTTGCAGTGCGGCAGGCGATTACAATGGCTCGCAATGGCCTGCCACTGAGAACCGCAGCCAATCAGCTCCAGATCGATATGGCGGTTCTGACATCTTTGGCAGAACTTGGTATTGAGGCCAATATTGAGGGCGCGGCTGACGAGGTGCCAGAGTCTCAACCCTTAAATAGTCAGGTAGAAGTCGAGGATCTAATTTGATGCTATTGGCTAATGCGTTTACCGAGCCCTTGATCGAAGCGTGGCAGGTGATTACCGATATCCTCTGGTCGCCTCGAGGACTGCTGATGATGGGGCTGGTGATTGGGGTTTATATTCTGATTGCGCTGACTCCTCGTAAGACTCATCTCACGTTCTGGACGGTTTGCGGGACGAGGAGACAAATTGAAAGCGAGCAACACAGCCTACCGACAGCTCAAAAATGATGATGCAGATGACGTCGTACTTTGGTGTGGTTCACCACCCAACTGGTTACACAATGGCTGGATGGCAGGGCTAGCAACAACTATTACTGGACAACCATCGACAGTCTATGTTCCAGAGGCAAATCGTAGTTCAGTGGTCATCGGCAAGGCCGGATCGGGCAAGACATTTTCAGTGATTGATCCAATGGTTGCTTCGGCGGTGGAGCAAGGCCATCCCATTCTGCTCTACGACTACAAAGCGGATGAATATGGCAAAGGAGGACAGCTCAGCTATCTGGCCACTTTGGCCGCTCGGTATCAGTACAATGTCCAGGTCTTTGCACCGGGAAGGCCCTATAGCTGCATCATCAATCCGTTGGATTTCGTAAAAGATGCCAACGACAGCACAACCGCTGGGGTACTAGCCGAAGTGTTTCATCGCAATCTGACTCGTGGGGGCGGTAAAGCGGATGCGTTCTTTGGGCCTGCGGGGCAACGCCTGATTCAAGCCTTGCTTCAGTTTGCTAAGTCTACTCAGTATCCAGATTTAGCGATGGCGTTCTGCGTCGTGCAGTTGCCCAACTTGGTCAAGCGACTATCTTATGCAGCCAAAGAAGAACGGCTGCCTTACTTTGTTCAAGTCAATTTTGCTCAGTTTATGAGCACGGGAGCCAGCGAGAAAACCGCTTCAGGTATTCTCGCTACCGCCAGCGATGTCCTGACTCGATTTATGTCACCCGATCTCTTGCAATCGCTGCTGGGCAGTACCAACGTTTCAGCCATCCTCGAACGTCGGGAAATCTTGGTCTTCCAGTCTGACATTTTCCGGCAAGATGTGATTAATCCGCTGTTAGCTGCCATCATCAATGTGGTCGTGAATCTGAATTGTTCCATACAGCGCCAGGCTCCGTTGATTTTCAGTGCGGATGAGTTTCCGACTATCTACATGCCTCAAGCTCCAAGCTGGCCCAATCAACATCGCTCTAAGGGCTTCACGGGCATCTTTGGCTTCCAGTCCTTTCCGCAGATTGTTGAAACCTATGGGCAAGAGCAAGCCAAGGCACTCTTATCAGCCTGTAGTACCCGCTTCTGGTTTAATCCAGGAGATGTTCAAACTGCCCAACGATACAGCGATGAGATGGGGGAAACAGAAGTTACCTACCGAACCCGTTCCTATAGTCGCAGCCGAGGAGATGATTGGGGACGCAATCGCTCTGTATCGGAGCAGATCCGTACCAAGAAGCTCATCACACCAGATGAGGTCATGCGATTTGGAGTCGGGGAATGCCTCTACATCAATCCGGCTTACAACCAGTGGCCAATCCACTACGACCGGATGCCAATTCCTAAAACCGACATCCAGCTCAAGAAAGAGTGCGAAGGGCTGTGGGAGACCATCCGCGATCGCATGATTCGACGAGCGCAGAACCGCAGACCTGATCTCAATATGGAGGAACAAATTCGTATCCGGCTTCAGGAGGCAGATCGGTTACTGCCCATGCCGCCAGAGGACGAAGAGGTTGATAGCTACAGCACAGGACAACCAACGCAACCAACAACTGGCGTCATCAATCTGCCCGATGGGCAAGAGTTCTAGCTGACTAGTCCTGTTCCTGCAGCGCCTCAATGAGTTCATTCGCTAATGCCTGCAAGCGTTGAAACTTCTTCTTCAGCTTTGAATCTGCTTGAATACGATTCCATGCATTCTTACTATAAAGCTGTTGAGCAGATCGACGAAATTGCTGTGGGGGATCCATATCAGCGCCACAACTATCATCAAAGTTAGCCTGCTTTAGCTCTTTAACACGCTCTATTAGCGCACGTTTAGCCAGACCTGCCTCGGCTTCTCGCAGCAAGTCAGCCTGAACGTCTAATGGCAAATTAGAGCGACGAATCACATCTGCTTTAGAAAAAGCGACTCGCCCTTCTCGAACAGCATCTAACAACTGCCCAGGCATCTTTTGCACAGCAATCAGTCGATTGGTCACGAAACTTTCCAGCGTCAGACCAAACTGAGCAAAGATTCGATCCAGTTGTGAGAGAACATCCAGGGTTATTATTCCGGAATAATAGTCACTCATTTCCTCGACAACTTGTTCATCATCCAGACGACGAGCGCGGCGCAGATTCTTAATGCGAATCAGAGCCTGAGACAGGCTTTCGGTGTCTAGCTTAAACTTAAGGCCGATTAGCGCAATGATACTATCTGTCTCTTCAACAAGATTTAGGTTCTCGCGAATCAGGTTAGAGATCAGCGCAATTTCAAGTGCCTGTTCATCATTGAGGTCACTTTCAATCGCGGGTAATGTCTCTAACTTCAAGGTTTTACCACATCGCCAGCGGCTTTCACCCGAGACGATTTCAAGCTTACCGTCCGCTCCACGTCGCACCAGCAACGGTTCTCTGACACCCACCTTGGCAATGGATCGTTGTAGCTTTTCGAGTGCAGCCGGATCAAAATATTTACGCGGCTGAGTTAACCCATCGCCCAGCCGGAGGGGAACAAAATCCTGAATGGGATAATGTGGAACTCCGCCTGCAGAGGAAGGAGCGTTTTGCAGATCTTCAAGCTGCTGTCGAAGCTGAGCGATCTCTTCATCACGCTGCTGAAGCTGCCCCATCTGGGCAACCCCGACCTGTTGAAACTTTTGCAAAATTGGCTGCTGAGTTGCCTGACGTTTTTGTGCCATTGTCTTACCTATACGCTCTACCGCACAGCCATAAGGGCTTGGGCAATTTCTTTGAAGTTCTGATTTGCTTTATGGCTGGGTCGATGGGCCCGCAGGGGCAGCCCAGCAGCCGCGGCATTGCTTACTTCAGCAGAATCCTTGATGTAGTTAAAGCAATGCACTCCAATCTGGCTTAACAAAGCCGGTAAGGTAGGAAAGCCATCCTCAGCAGGCTTCTCAGTCAGACCTAAATTATCTCGATGTAACGCTCGATCCTGGACTCGATTCGGAACAACACCCAGAATTCTTGGAGCCGGACGAAGCCTAAGTTTATCGGACTTTTCCATCACCCAAGCTAGCAATGTTGCCGCGCTCATCATGTCTTTGGAGTCGGGTTGAATGGGAATGACAACGAAGTTGGCAGCCGTAAGTGCCATTTTATGGGCTAAATCGATCGTTCCAGGGCAGTCAAAGATCAGATAATCATGGGGAAGGGGATAATCTTCCAACCGATCCTTTAAGATTTCCGTTTTTCGATCAGCCGTCGAAAGCCGTTCAATCAGCTCACTCAAGGACTCATCTCCCAGCAGAACTTGCATCCTATCTTTTTGCCAGCAGTTATAGAGGGGCCAATTTCCGTTAAAGTCATCTTCGAGAATGCAGTCAATTTTTTCATCTGGGCCTGGATTCTCGCCCCCCAAACCAACAAATGCCTTCAGTGATGCGTTGGGGTCAAGTCCAAATAGGCAGACCGAGAAACCTGCCAACAAAAGTTCGTAGCCAACATTGACCGCAAGAGTGGTTTTACCTGACCCTCCAGCGTTACTCATCAAAGCGACTCGGATCTGATTTTTATTCATATTTTTGTCGTCGAGACTCGCTTATTATTCCGGAATAATAGGTACGCTCATCCAAATAGATGTCCCAATAGTACGGCAAAATATCAGAGTTGGAACAGCATCTTAGTGTCCTTATCAACCATACGGGTAAACGGATTGGACTAAACAGGCTCAATCAATGGTCTCAGTCGTATTAGTAGAAATCTGAGCTTCAATTTCTTGAATGGCTGTCTCCAATTCCACTTCCAACTGTTCTGCTGAAGGAAGCCGATCTCGCAATGTGGGTGGTAGTTCTTCCCGTAGTTTGTAGGTCGAAACACCAATGGGATTTTGAACCGTTTCCAGCGCAAACTCTACCACCGTGCGTTTTTTTGAGCGACAGAGAACAATTCCAATCGTGGAATCATCACGTTCGTCTCGCAGTAATCGGTTCACTGCAGTGACATAGAAGTTCATCTTGCCAGCATATTCGGGTTTAAATTCTGTCATCTTCAGGTCAATTACGACATAGCAGTGCAGCTTCAGATGATAGAGCAACAAGTCAATGAAATACTCGTCACCCTCCACATCAAGACGATACTGACTGCCGACAAATGCAAACCCAACACCCAGCTCTAGCAAGAAATCACGTATCCGCTCAACTAAAGCACGCTCCAAGTCCCGTTCTTGAGCAGCTGCATCCAAAGTTAAGAACGAAAAATTGTAGGGGTCTCTTAGGATCTGGCGGCTGAGGTCGGAGCGCTCAGGTGGCAAAGTTCGCTCAAAATTGGTAATGGCTTCGCCTTGGCGCTCATACAGTCCCGTCTCGATCTGCATCTCCAAAATATTGCGGCTCCAGCCATTTTGGAGCGTTTGCTGAACATACCACAATCGCGCCTGCGGGTCTTTGACCTGATCGAGCAGACGAACATTGTGCCCCCAGGGAATTTGTGCAACAAGCTGTTGCATAATTTGTTCGTCCGGATACGCTTCAGCAAATGCCCGCATATATTTCAGGTTGCGAGGGGAGAATCCTTTCATATCGGGAAACTCTCGCTTCAGATCCTTGGCCAGACGGTCAATGACTTTGCTCCCCCAACTCTGTTGTTGCTGTCGTTGGAGGATATCCTGACCAATGTGCCAGTAAAGTAACACAAGCTCGCGATTGACAGCCAGCGCGGCTTTAATCTGCGCCTGACGGATGCGCGTCTTCAGGTCACTCAAAAAGGCAGCGTAGTTTTCTTCTTCAGGAAACAGAGAGGGAGAGGTTGGCATACAGCAACAGTGTTGTTCGTCAGTCTAATTAGATGATGGAGTTAGGAGCAATTACGTTTGCGCAAGTGTGTGCTCCATGTGATTCAGTAGTGTGCTCTCACTCCCAGCAAGACACTAAACTCATCACCAGCACAAGAGTCCCACCCTACAACTTACGCATCGAGGCCAAGTTTACTACAACGCATCCGAATCTTGTCCATCATTATCGCTAGCAAAAACTTCCTAGCACCTATCACGGTGTTCCCACTACAACAAAGCACTATTAGTTCCAAATTCAGCCGCTGAAGACTCCCAACTGGCGCACCATGCGATTTTGCGGCAAACGATATATTGCTCAGCCATCTTCCCTGTTCAGCATGGCTTAATCTCCAACCTTATGAGAACCTGAAAGCCGCGGTGAGGTAGCGGAGTATCTACAGCGCTTTCAGCAGGTTCCCAACTGCTTGCCGTCTTCGATCCTCGTTGATGTATGGATCAAGACGAATGATGAATTTGGATATGCATAACAGAACCCGATTATTGGCAGTAGTTAATGCTAGTTGATAATTACACTAAAAATTACACTACGTTTTCAAGCAACAGATTTCAGTGCCATTAACCCAGATATATCAACCATGCTGATTCCACGTGGTGGGCACTTTTTATTGTTGAGTGCTACAAAGAGCCAGGTTCGTGTTTGCGTACTTATTCGTGTTACTTTAATAAGTTGCTATAAAGAGAACACGAATAAGTACGCAACAGTTGGGCATCCCCCCCCTCTTAGAATGGCCCACCTCTGCGATCGCATTACCTGCTCAAGGTAAGATGAACCATCTGCCTGCATCCGGGATCGTAAACTTTGGTATCCACTCTGCGGAATCCCCAGCATCAACGGGGTAGTCTATTAGCAAGGAGCTAAAAAACTCCTTGTTCAAGGAACAATTCAATTGCTTAATTAAAGGAGGTCAGTATCGATTTCCGATTGAATCTGTTTCACATCCAACTAACGGCATCCAACTCGGTTATTGATATTTCCTAAACTTTTAACGGTAGAGGGCTTTTCTGCGCATTTGCAGCACTCTAGCTAGTCTCAACTCATGCAGGAAATCACTCAGCGCTGCCAGTCTGGATGCCGTTGTTGTCATTTTTTAGGACATCACAGATTATCACAACTGATACTCGGAAATGTAGCTTTGATGCGCCAGTCTAGCAGCGTATATCGCTGGCGATCGCGCACCTGTCCGACTGAAATCGCAACCGCTTTCTTGGGGCCCACAATGATGGCTAATTGCTTGGCGCGGGTGAGTCCGGTATAGAGCAAGTTACGGGTCAGCATCAGGTAGTGCTGCGTAAACAGCGGCAGAATTACTACTGGATATTCGCTGCCTTGCGATTTATGAATGGTGACTGCCCAGGCTAAGGTCAGTTCATTTAAATCGGCTGCGTCATAGGTGACCCACCGCTGGTCATACTGCACCGTGACCGCCTGCTCCTCGGCATCAATCTCGACAACGGTGCCTAAGTCGCCATTGAAGACATCTCGCTCATAGTCATTCACCTGCTGCAACACCCGATCGCCCACCCGCAGGATTTGACTGCCGCGATTCAGCTCAGCGGTTTGGGGATGAGCCGGATTCAACCAGGTTTGCAGCACTTGATTCAGATTGCGGGTACCCATCGTTCCCCGGCGGGAGGGACAGAGGACTTGCACATCGCGGACGGGATTGAAGCCTAATGTCGGAATCAGCTCCTGGATTAGATCTTTCATGCCTTGGATGCCGGGTTCGGGTTCCGGTGCTCCGAGCCACAGGCAGTCGCTACGGGGTCGGGGAGACACTGATTCGAGCTGAGGAAAGTCGCCGTGGTTAATTCGGTGGGCATTGACGACAATCTGACTGGCCTGAGCCTGCCGAAATACCTGCGTCAGTCGCACCACGGGAATGCAGCCGGAGTCGATCAGATCGCGCAGCACATTACCGGGGCCAACGCTGGGCAGCTGGTCGATATCGCCTACCAGCAGTAAGTGAGCCTGGGCTGGAATGGCTTTGAGCAAGGCATTGGCCAAAAATAGATCCAGCATGGAGGCTTCATCAATTACGACGGCATCGGTTTCGAGCGGATTGGCTTCATGTCGCTGAAAGCTCAGGTGGCTGGGGTCAAATTCCAAGAGGCGGTGAATGGTTTTAGCCTCTTTGCCGGTCATCTCACTCAGGCGCTGGGCGGCTCGTCCGGTGGGAGCCGCCAGCAGTAGACGTTTTCCCATTGCTTTCCAGAGGGCGACGATGGTGCGGGTGGTGAAGGTTTTGCCGCAGCCGGGGCCGCCGGTCAAAATCAGCACCCGTTGGCTAGCGGCCATCTCCACAGCCTGCTGTTGTTCCAGGGAGAGGGGCAGACCCGTGGTGTCAATGACGCGCTGAATCCAGCGCTGGACGCGGGCTACATCGACTGCTACGGGGTGCGAGAGGAGCAGCTGCATCTGCTGGGCCAGGTGTTGCTCGGCGGCGTAGAAGGCGGGTTTGTAGCAGCAGGCTTGCTCGTCATGATGATGCAGGATCAGCTCTTGCTCGCTGGCCATCTGCTCAATCAGCGGGTCTAAGACTTCGGGATGGGGCTGATGATCCTCAATCGTGAGCCGCTTCATGGCTGTCTGCACCAGTTCAGCTTTGGGCAGATAGCAGTGGCCTTGGTCAGCGGCTTCACTCAGGACATGGACTAGTCCCGCTCGGTAGCGGAATTCGGAGTTGGGGGCAATGCCCAGGTTACGGGCAATTGCATCGGCGGTGACAAAGCCAATGCCGTAGACATCGGTGGCGAGGCGATAGGGGTTATGAGTGACGACAGCGATGGCATCGTTGCCATAGGTTTTGTAGATTTTGACGGCATAGGTGGTGGAGACACCGTGACCTTGCAGGAACAGCATCACCTCTTTGATGGCCTGCTGTTCGATCCAGGCGGCTTGAATCAGCTCAATCCGTTTGCGCGCAATGCCGGGCACTTCAATCAGTCGCTGGATATCCTGTTCAATTACATCCAGCGTTTCTAGGCCAAAGTGATTGACGATGCGGCGAGCGGTGACGGGGCCAACGCCTTTGATTAAGCCGCTGCCCAGGTACTTTTCAATGCCCGTGAGGGTAGCGGGTTTGGTTTCCTGGTAGTGTTTGACTTGGAATTGGCTGCCGTATTTGGGATGCTCGCGCCAGAAGCCGAACAGCTTGAGGGTTTGGCCGGGTTCGATATGGGCGAAGGTGCCGACAATGGTAATCAGCTCGGGTTCGCTGGTGACGTTGAGGCGAGCGACGGTATAGCCGGTGTCATCAGCATGGAAGGTGAGGCGTTCGACAACGCCATGCAGATGAATCAGGGCGGGCAGATCGGCAGCAGTCATTGGGAGCAGGAGAGTCATAAGGGGGGGCTTGCTCAATCATAGCGGGGTAGCTGAAGGAGAGAACGGATAGGTCGAGAGTGCGATCTCATTTTCCATTTCGCCAATTTGTTCGTGTCACTTTAACCAAGTAAAACAAAAGCAACACGAATGAACGGAACAACGATGAATCATCATCTGGACGATCATTTGAGCAGATCGGTAAGGTGCGATCTCACCTTACCAACTAAAAAGCCCAAGCACGAAGACCAGGCTGAGGTGAACTTGGTCATGGGGTGGAGTTGCAATCGCACGATTAATGAAAAGCACCCTTAGAGGTAATGCGACGGTTAATAGATGGTGTCTACACTCGACCTACTTAATCTTCAAAACAAGATTGCGAGCAGGACGATGGAGTTTATCAGTGTCTATGAAGCGAATTACTTTACTTATATGTTGTGCAATTTTGCCGCTGACGAATTTACCTAGACAAGCACAAGCCAGTACAGAAATGTTCTACCCGGCTTCTATGTGTACTCCGCTAACGGCAGAAGATTTTGATACTGACAGTCGTCCCAATGGTCTCTATTTAAGTAGTCCTCAGTCAGGCTGGCAGAATGATGCACAAACAGAACATAGAAAGTTGAGGTGTCCAATCCCGTATGAATTTAACCCTAACGATGCCTCTTCCATTTCTGTCAGAGTACATCTGCGCGTTCTGACAGGTGACCGATTCTTTATACAGTTGACTGGCTATGATTCCGCGCTAGGAGTTACGGAACGGGTAAATCTAGAGACCAATGCAACCAATGCATTAAGAGTAGATCGCAACGGATTTCAAGTTTATGAGCTCACGCTAGATAGGGACGATGTGCCCAATATACGCTTTTTAGAATTGGATGTAATAGTTCCCGACAAATCTGGAGAGGGACGCCATCAACGGGTAAACAGTGTTTTAGGTTATCGAGTGTTCCGTGGTTCACCCTAAAGAAACGGACACGATAAGTCTATCCCCAAACTTTCTCACTGCGAGCTTGCTCAACACGCGCTATTCCCCTTTCGGTATCTTCAACAGCGACAAATGGCTCTTGGATAGAACATTGAACCCATTGAGTTTCCTGCTGTATACCAACTCCGCTGCGATTATTAAAAAGCTTGATTGCATAAAGCGTTTGTTCATAACCATCAATTTGCCTTTGGTTTATTGTTTCCTGTTCCAACAGGTTCAGCTCCCAGCAACTCCCGATGCGACACCCTCTGGATAATGCCCTGCCTGTGTTATGAAACTGAAGAAGGGTAGTGATTGAGACTGTCGAGCGATTGGGAGGCTCTACATTTATATCTGGATGGCAATTTGAGCCAGTAGCTTTTCAGGTTGAACTAAGCCAGTGAAGGCTCACGGAATACAAGTTGCGATCGCAACTCCCCAGCGACTAAATAAAAAGCCTGATCTTTGAGATCAGGCTAACAGGAGGAGAGTATTGTCGGAGGGAGCAGGAGAGAAGGATTAGCGCTGATAGTCTACGCCACGATAGCGAAGCCGTGCCGTTTCACGCCGTTGAGCAGATTTCTGAGTGAATCGATAGGCCACACCGCGATACAGGCCAGAGCGTTCAACGGTTTCTAGGTTGCCGATTTCAATTTGGGGCATGGTGTAAGACTGGCCGAGGTAGGAGAGAGTCATTGGCTTGATTCCTGAAATGTAAGGGGGCTTTGTCTATAAAAGGGATTCAGGCCCACTCTTGAGCATTTCAGGCTCAGTTGGGTGATGTGCCGCACCCATCGAGGTGAGCTTGGTCATTTAGCAGGAGTGCAAGACCGAAAGGATTTATGACGTTGAGGGTATGAAGCGTAAAACTGCAACGGTTCAGGTTCGGGTATGTCAAATAGATTGTGTCAAAGGTAAAAACTCAAGTTGGAAAGCGATCGCTGAATTCAATCGCGAAGCGGTTGAGAGCGGGTTTCCAGTCGCGAATGGGCATCGTCCACTTTTGGGCAATATTTTGAATTGCCAAGTAGATAACTTTTAAGGCAGATTCATCGGTTGGAAAAGCTCGGTGGTTTTTAATCACCTTTCTAAGAGTCATATTCATCGATTCAATCGCATTGGTGGTATAGATGGCTTTACGAATCTCCGGTGGAAAAGCAAAGAAGGGAATAATCCGCTGCCAATGATTGAGCCAAGACCTGCTAATGGTCGGATATTGCTTGTCCCACTTCTGGGCAAACTCCACTAAGTGCTGCTCTGCTTCCGTCTCAGTGCTGGCCGTGTAAATCAGCTTGAGGTCTGCTGCAACCGCCTTGCGGTCTTTGTAGGACACATAGCGGAGTGAATTTCGCACCATATGGACAATGCACAACTGCACCTGGGTTTGAGGAAAGACCGCTTCAATGGCATCCGGAAAGCCAGTGAGCCCATCACAGCAGGCGATAAAGATGTCTTTGAGCCCTCTATTTTGCAGCTCTGTTAGCACTTGAAGCCAAAATTTGGCAGACTCGTTCTGGGTCATCCATATCCCCAAGAGTTCTTTGGTGCCAGACAAGTTAACCCCAAGCGCCAGGTGAATCGCTTTGCCCGTCACCCGCCCGTCTTGTCGGACTTTGACCACGATGGCATCAAAATAGACGATAGGATAAACCGGGTCGAGCGCGCGATTTTGCCAAATTTTACGCTCCGTTTCAACCGCATCCGTGACGTTCGAAATCAGCCCGGCTGAGACCTCAACGCCATACAGCTCTTGCAGTTGAGCCTGAATGTCACGGGTACTCATGCCCCTGGCATAGAGGGACAAGATCTTGTCATCAAAGCCCTCGAAGCGGGTCTGCCCCTTCTTGACGATGATGGGTTCAAACTCACTGTTGCGGTCACGGGGAACATTGATTTGAGCCTCTCCAAACTCCCCTTTGATGGTCTTCTTGCTGTGGCCGTTGCGGCGGTTACGAGTTGGCTTGACGTCGCTTTCAGGCTCCGCCTGTTGCTCGTCCAGATGGGTTTTCATTTCCGCATTCAAGCAGCGTTCCACCAAAGCCGCCGTGAGCTGCTTAAGAATCCCTCCATCCCCCAGCAGGTCTTCGGGATTCTGATAGCCTTTAAGCAATTCATCCAGGAGTTCAGGTCGAAAAGTCATAGTACGAGTCTCTTAGGTTCAATAGTTCATTAGATCTCATCTCTGACCTTTGACACAATCTAATTTACAATCCCTCAGGTTCAGCCCCGGCAAGAGCTGGGGCTTTCTTGCCCTTAGCTCTCGCACGGTCACGTCAATTGCCCACTCCCATCTCAGGCATACAACCCAGCACTATTGGCCTCGATAACCACATTCATAACGATGCTTATGCTCCATTAGCAGGCATCTCTGGATACGGTTAAACCAGTTGAAAGTTAAACAAAGGAGAGCATATGAGTTGTGGTGGTTTTGGCGGATGCGGCTTTGCAACGGGTGCTAGCCGCGGCAGTACTGTAGATAGCAAGCCCTGGAGCCAAATGACGGCTGGAGAGCGAGTCTTCTCGATGTTGATGGCACTGCTGTTCTTCACTTTATTGATCGGGGGCCTGGCTGCTGTTGCAAATGCAGAAACCGCTCCTCATCAGGCGTTGAGCAACCCTGTACAGGTAACTGAATAGCCTTTTCGAGCTTGGGTCTACGCTGTTTCTGCTCCTATGACACGCGATAGCACCCTTTCCCCGGCCAAGCGCCGGGGATTTTCTGTTTCATGCCGAACAAAGGTGGTATGCTGCGATCGCAGATCAGCGATCAGCGTTAGCACAACAGAGCAAGATGCGATTCGTGGGCAAGTATAATGCCGTTCCTGCACTACGATTTGCATCTATCACCCATTAGAAATAGCTCCAATAGAAAACACCTTGGCTATGAAGATCAAGCCAAGGCGTTTTCTAGTATTTATTCACTGAAAAGGTAAATCTCGCGGGGCGCTCAAATTCCTATCCCCGCCGCAAGCGGACGGGGCATTACGGAATTTGCCCTTCGGGACGCACTCCCGCGCTACCACTAACGTGGCAAGCCACGGGGAATTAGACCCACAGAGATTAAACGTAAATCATTGCTCACAGCACTCAGTTTCTTCAGTCAAGGGACTTCCTCACATGATTGATACTGTGTAGAGATGCCTCGATACCGTCGTTTTTGCTTGTTGCGTCTCTGGGTATCTATCGCAGAGCTCTCTTATCGATTAGTCGAGGACTGATCAACAACGATGTAGAGTGCTGCTGTTTTTGGCGGATCAGATTCAGTCGTTAAATCGATAGCAAACCTCCTATTTAACGTGAACTGAATTGTTCAAACCGAGGGAAGAAGTATTCACCTCTTGTTATTAGCATACTCCTATCGTCATCAAATGCTGATACCTGATACCAAAGTTCATCTTTTCGCCCGATTGAGTCGCAGCGGCTGACGGGTTCATCCAATCTGAGTTTTGGCTGAAAATGGCACTCAGGTTTCTCATCAACCCCTTAAGTGAATTTCAGAACACGCTCAGAGGAGGTTCAGGTCAGTCTTGGACGATAGGCATCAACGGACAGTTACCCCTTTGATTTCATTTCAGGAGCCCCCACTATGCAACTCACCTATCGTGGCCACGCTTACTCATCTGCTGCTGCAACTCTCCCCACCATCGTTGCGGAACAAACCGTTGGGATGACCTATCGCGGCATATCCACGACCACCACGCAATATCGATTCAAAGACACTACGCTTGAAAGCCCCAACTCGCAAACCATGCGGTTTATGGGCAAGCGTTATGTAGCTTTGGCTCTACACGAGGCTTAATCCCGGCACTTTTAGGTCAAATTTGTTGTTTACATGGTGAAATCAGCACCCATCCTCGCATGGGTGTTTTTTCTTGCTTAGTTAGCCCGTTGCGATCGCACATTGGTTTCTGATCTACGGGCTTGAGATGACCTCAGAACGGTTGCGATCGCAGCTTGATTCCCGTACCGACTGAGTTGCACCTTTTCCTTCGAACGCTCGTAACTTTTTCAAGGTAGTTCACGTCAACAGGGTTATCGGTCAGTACGTAAACAGCGGCCATCGCTGTGAAGTCTCCCATACTGGCCTCGCATCTCATAGACGGAAACCGATGTGATGATGCCATCCATCGGTGCCGAGGCCGCATTACGTCTCTTTTTGAAGAACGAGTTTATGAACATTCGAGTTGTCTTTAGCTCTGCCATTACAGCGTTCGCTGCCGCTACACTTCCAGTTGTCGCCCAGGCCGATACGGTTGATGCCCGTTGCGATCTCTATCCTCTCGGTTCAGCGCAGGTCTCTGAAGTAACGGCCTGTACCTTCTCTCAGCGACAGGGGATCGTCGGCATTCAGCTCTCCAATGGTCGTCGCTACGACCTCATGCCCGTCGGCAACCAACCCGGAAACTACGTTGACCAAAATGGCAATGCCGCCTATCGTCAGGCTGGCTTGGCCGAGCGCGGCTTAATCTTTCAGACGGCGAGTGAGCGGATTTACGTGTACTGGGACACGGCTGGCATTCCAGGCCCTGATCATGCCCCCATTGCTAATCGCCCATCCGGCAGCAGCGGCATGGTTACACTCCGAGCCAGTGATCCCAATGCCCGCATCAATCTACGCCGTCAGGCCACGATTCATTCAGCCGCTGTGGGATATGGCATTCCAGGTGATCAAGTTCAGTTGCTCCAGTGTCTCCAGGATACGGATCAGCCCGATAGTGAGTTGAGCTGGTGTCAGGTGCGCTTTCCTCGCTCACAAGCGGTCGGCTGGATTCGCAGTGATTTTATCCTCTTTTGAGCTTGGCCAAATCCGTTGACGGGGTGCATTGCGATTTGTCCTGATCCGTCTCCTTGTGCAAACGAGGTGTCAGGGGAAGATGTCAAGTCACTCATCAGGACCATCTGAAATTCACGTTGAAATTTTGATCCACTCTAGAGAAACCTATGGCGACGTTCTACGGGACTCCGAATCATGATGAATTGAAGTATCCTTTCAAAGGCACAACAGGGAACGACATCTATTACGCTGGCAGTGGCAATGACAGTATCGATGGTGGCCCTGGCAATGACACGATGTATGGCGGGCCAGGCGATGACACCTACTTTGTGGACTCCAGCGGCGACCAGACAATTGAATACTGGAATGAGGGCACCGATACGGTGATCAGCTCGATCAACTTTAGCCTCAGAAATCACATTGAAAATCTCACGCTAACGGGCAGTGCTTATAGCGGGCTCGGGAACAGTCTCAACAACACCCTTCGAGGCAATCATCTTGCCAATGCCCTCTATGGGTATGACGGCAGTGACTACCTCTATGGCTTTGACGGCAACGATACGCTCGATGGTGGCAATCACAGCGACTATCTCTATGGTGGTGGGGGGAATGATAGCCTCAACGGGGGCAATGGCGATGATTTCTTATTCGGTGGTGAGGGCGATGATTACCTCTTTGGGGGCGAGGGATATGGTAATGATTACCTGATTGGAGATGCCGGGAATGACACCCTCAATGGGGGCAATGGCGACGACATCTTGTATGGTCTCGTCGGCAATGATTACCTCTATGGTGGTATCGGCAACGATACGATGTACGGCGGAGCCGGCAACGATACGTACTATGTCGACTCGACAGCTGACTTCATTAGCGAACGCTTGAATCAGGGAACAGACATCGTCATCAGCTCTGTTAATTTTTCTCTTCCAGATCAGGTCGAGAATCTCACGTTAACAGGTACTGCAAGGAGCGGTGTTGGCAATAGCCTCAACAATACTATTTACGGGAATTCCTCTGCCAATTCTCTCTATGGCAACGACGGCAATGATTACCTCAATGGTTATGGTGGTGATGATTGGCTCTCGGGAGGCAATGGCGATGATACGGTTGTCGGTGGCGCTGATCAGGACACCCTTTGGGGCAACTCTGGTAATGACACTTTAATCGGTGATGCCGGAGATGACAGTCTTTTAGGAGGGGATGGAAGCGATAACCTCATCGGCGGTGCGGGTAACGATGAACTGGTGGGTGGGGTAGGCTCTGACACGCTGTTAGGCGGTTGGGGTGCCGATATATTTGCCCTCAGCTATGACCTTGACGGAGTCGATACCGTTCGAGACTTTAACTCAGCCCAAGGGGACAAGATTCATATTCCCGCTTTCCTCTTGGGTCAGGGAGCCACCCGACAGGACGGGTTCCGCTATAACAGCACAACCGGCGACTTGTTCTACGATCCAGATGGGGATGGCTCAGTTGCCGCCATTCAGTTTGCCGTACTGGCCAACAAACCCGCTTCATTCAATACCAATACAGACATTGTTCTGGTTTGACATGGGAAGCAACCGCCAGTGACTCAACGTTGACACGCAGAACAATCGGCATAAATTGCATTATGACGACTGTTTTCATATATCCTACATTTCGCAGGTTATCAGCAGAGGAAATAGCATTTTTGACAAGGTGCTCCCAAGGAAGCCGAGAATTTTGGCTCGTGTATCGGTCAAGTTAGAAATCTGTGAGCGCTGTTCCCAGTGGAGTAAATGCACGGACTGAAAACACAAGAAGACCCATCGCAGTGTGGGTTTGGCAGTCGGTTTACCGAGTTAATTGGGAATCGTTTCGCCTTGTGCGGCCAGTGCTTGCCGCGATTGGCGTTGGGCCAAGGTATAAACCATCAAAGCGAGGCCCATGACGAAGGCGAGCGCCGCCACCCGCGTCGGGGTCTTGAGAAACACACTGCTGGTAAAGAACAAGGGGTCTTTGAGGAAGCGGAAGCCCCTTTCTGGAGACTGCTGATCTTTGTAGGTGGCGAGGACTTGACTGGCCGTGAAGTCGGTTGCCGCGAGCACATTGGTGGCTAAGATAAACCGCCGGCCCGTCGCTGAGAGAGGGCAATTGCCGATGGCGACGGGACCACTTCGGCCTGGAGACGAAAGCTGTAGTATGAGGGAGCCTGGCCTTGAGCGGGACGTCCTGCTTGGTCATAGTGCGCCTGCTGTTCTACGGTAACCGCTGCAAGCTGGTGCAGTGGCCACTTGTCTGCCAACCGTTGGGCGGCTTGCTGCGCATCGGCGGCACAGGCAAAGGTTTGCTGCCGCAACTGACGGAGCTGCTTTTGGTCTTTGTGAGCCTGCTTATCCAGTTGCTTATCCAGTTGCTTGAGGTCACTCTGACGGCGCTGTTCACTACAGACCACTACCCAGCGTTGCGGCACCCCGACTTGGCATGCATCGGCTGTCCCGGCTCGTCCGTGTCGTAGAACATCACATCGTGGGGGTTGACCAGATTCACCGCCAGGAACCACGGCTGTTGCTGCTGCGCCAGTTCCGAGGCCTTGCCGCGTAGCCAGCTCGCGGCGGCGGCGATCATGCTATCGTGCAGGTAGCCACCCTGGGTGTGCGCGATGATGTCGCCAATCCCAAGGTAATCGGAAAAGCCGTAGGACTCCATCTCCTGGGTGAAGATTTTCGTCGGTGCTTCAAGGGTGTTTTCGGTCTCAAACTCGCGGGTGAGGTGCCATTTGCCCTTGTAGGTGGTGTAGTAGCCAGCCTCGCGGAGATGGTGGCCAAGCGTCTTGATGTCGGACGGCAGGTTGTTGGACCAGGGGAAGTTCGCATTGTCGAACATCCGGGTCTGCTGGATGTGGCGGCCGGTGTAGATCACCGAGCGCGAGGAGGTGCACACGCAGGAGTTGATGCGGTGGTTTTCGAACACGATACCGTTCTGCGCTAGCCGCTCGTGGGCCGGCAGGCGATAGTCTTTGGGGAGTTCATCCGGACGGAAATGGCGCTCCTGATCCGTCAGGATGAATACGATGTTGTAGGGGCCTGCTGCTTGATTATCTTTCACCATGGTTTCTGCCTCCTTGTTGGCTTCTGTCTTGTTAGCTTCTGTTTTTCCTTGACCGTAACGGCTAACGGCCGCTGGCCGAACCGCATCCCATCCGTTCACGACTTGTTCTGCATCTTATTGCCTCACCGCTACGATGTTCTCGAGCTTCCACGTCCGGTCGAAATAGGCCTCGGTCGCACCATAGAAGCGGAAGAACGGAAACCAGCCCTTACCTGGCACCGTCCGGATCCAGTTCCCCTTTTCCTTGGGTTCTTGGGGGCCGAAGAAGATGTCAATGGAGCCATCCGCGTTGACCAGAGGTTTGGTGTAGCTGCTGACTGAGGGGAACGGCTGCCCGTTCTGCAACATCGATCGGCTGAGGGTGTCGTACACGACGACCGACCAGAAATTCTTCGCGGGGATGTCGGGCAGGATGTGCAAACGATAGTTCTGGGTACCGTCGAGGTAGTTGCCGTTGGCGTCACGATAGGTCCAGAGGTATTGCGAACCCTGACCGACAATCTTCTCCATCAGTGCAGGCGAGTTGCCCCAGGCCATGTAATAGACGTAGTTCTTGGCATCGACCTGCGGGACGCCGTCTTTCTCGAACGTGTAAGTCATGCCACTCGGCACACCCTCCCAGTTCCGATCCGGATAGAAGGGGCCGGATCGCGATGCGTAGGTGTTGGCTCTTGCCATGGCTCCGCCCAACTGCGCCGCCTCGGACAACAGCGCTTTCGTCCGGGCATCCGGTTGGAAAGGCTTGCCTTTCTCGATACCGATGGCCTGCATCATCGAACGTTCCAGAGGGCCGAAAATCTCCAGCGGCTCCTCGTTGACCAGCATGGCGAGCAGCTCGAAATAACGGAAGTTGTCCGGGAACACCGCGTCGATGTCCTTGCCGGACCCGTTCATGAACTCCATTGCGGGCTGAGCCGCAGCCTTGTCGAGCGGATAAATCTTGATCTGCTTCATCAGGCTCACGGCCTGATCGGTTTTGCCCTCAACTTGGAAGCCCCGCAAAGCCAAGGACACAGAGTAGGTGGGGGACTGCACGGCGAAATATCCCTCTGGTGCGCTGCCCTTGAAGCCGGGCGGCAGGACGACGTATTTTCCGCCCTTGCCCTGGTCTTTGCCCAGCGGTCCAATGTCCGCGAGGTAGCGCTGTAAACCGTCCGACAGAAAGCCAAGCATCCGGGGCGGTGCCTCGACCACCGTGGGCCCGTCGATGTGTAGTGCGAGATGGCTCACGGCGTAGACAGTCTCAGTGTTTCCCGTCAGCAGCACCGTCTTGGCATCCATTAGGTTTTCCCAAATCACCACCTGCGTCGGCTTGGTCGAGCCGAACGCCCGCATGGCTTCGCGCCACCCGATCTCGCTCACTGGCATCATCTGCGCAAGGTAGACCTCAACCGCCCGGTTGAGCACCTGCAAATCGCGCAGGCGCTGCGCGGTGTCGTCGGTGGGGTAGCCGTTCTTAAACTCGAACTCGCCGACGCGAGTCTTCAGCGCTTCGGTGTTGAGCCAACCGTGTGGCTCCGCTCCGTTCTGCACATCCATGATTTCTCTCCTTCCTTACGGCTTGTTAGTCGAGGCCCTGATCCGCACGGGCAATCCAGCGACTGAATTGCCAAGTACTCCCCTGCTTGACCACTGTGAATTCGTAATGGCCCGTCAACACTATGGATGGCAAACCTCCGTCCTGGCTTGTAACCAAAAGGACATAGATTTGCCCCTTGGCCTCGTTATCCGTTTGACGGCTAAATGTATGGGTGTTCAGGAAATGTCGGCGTTGTATCTTCCCCACCTGGAACGCTTTCACCCGTTCAGTCATGACCGCTGTCACCTGGGCCATCCCATCGGCAACCACCTTGTCTCCGCTCATGTTATCAAATGTCAAGCTTTTGGCGTGACGCGACAGCTAGATAGGCGAATCCGTCAGTTGAACCGTTGCCGATGAATAACGGAATGAATAATCGATCATAGCTGTCACGACAGCTATGATCGCTGACCAAATGAGGATTAAGCCTGAGATGAAGCGTGAGCGGAGCGCGTCGCGGCCGACCGTTTGCGATAGCTATCGGCCTGCATTTCAACAATCAGAGCATGATGAACCAGCCGGTCGACAGCGGCAACGGTCATCATGGTGTCGGCAAAGACAGCGTCCCACTGACTGAAGGGCTGGTTCGCGGTAATGAGCAGACTACGCCGCTCATAGCGATGAGCAATCAACTCAAAGAGGACAGAAGTTTCGGCTTCTGACTTTTTGACATAGCCGAGATCATCAATCACCAGCAAGTCAAAGCGGTCGAGTTTCTTGAGCAAAGCGGGCAGTTGCAGTTGTAATTTAGCCTGCTGCAACTGCTGAACCAAGGTGGTTGCGGCAAAGAACTTAGCCCGCTTGCCCAGTTCCACAATGGCGCGAGCGATCGCAGTTGCTAGATGGGTTTTACCCACGCCAGAGGGGCCAAAGATCAAACAGTTTTCGGCTCGCTCCAACCAGCGGGTGTCGGTGGTCAGTTGCATCAAAGGAGCCGGATTGAGCTGGGGAAGATGGTCCCACTCAAAGTTGGAAACCGTTTTGGCCGGGGGCAGTTGGGCCTCTTGTAGGGCGCGTTGGAGGCGCAGGCTCCAGCGCCGCTCCACCTCCAATTCGCACAGTGCCAGCAAGAATTGAGCGTAAGACCACTGGTCTTGCATGGCTTGATGTTCGAGGCTTTCCCAATGCTGGAGCATGTGAGAAAGCCGCAGTTGTTTGAGGTGCAGACTCAGGCTCTGGTAAGGACTGATCGGTGGCGTCGGCTCGGAGGAGTTGGTCATAGTCTTGGAGGTTATGTTGTTGCACCTGGATGTTCGGCAGGACGGACTCGCTCAGGAGTTGAAAGTGTTGACGCAGCGCGCTCAGCGTTACTGTGCCAGCGGCTAATTGCGCGTCTAGATACTGAGCCACTGCCGCTTCTCGGTTTTGCGTAGCCGCAATGTAGAGTGCTTCAACCATTAACCGAGCGGCAGAATCGCGGTCAAAAGACGTCTCCAGTTGGTGCCATAGAGAGCGATAGTGGTCATTGGGCAATAAGTCGTGCTGCCATGTGCAGTAGAGGAAGGCGCGGGGTTTGCGCCTGAGACCTTCGATAACATGGCGATAGTTGACGCACCGGGCGCGCCGTTTATCGTTGGCCGTCACGCGCACCCGTGGCAGTTCCACCACCAACTGGCGCTCCAGGTAGCCACAGATGCGGTCATGATACAGATGCAGTTCGAGCTGACGACCAATTAACCGGGAGGGCACCGTGTAGAGGATGCAGCGCACGTCAATGGTGCTGCGCGTGCTCACGCGGGCGGTGAGGACTTCATAATCAGCCACCCGATGATTGGGCAGGGGCTGTAAATGCTTCTGCTCTTCGGTAAACTTGGCTTGGTGCTGCTGATTGAGCTTATCAACCGAAGCCGCAATGAACGCTTGATAGGCGGCCACATTCTCAAAGTCATGGCTGCCCCGCAGATACAACGCTTGGGTGATGCGGTTTTTCAGATGGCCATGCGGAGACTCAATCGCGCCATTCTCGTGAGCAATCCCTTTGTTATTGCGCGTCGGTTCTAGACGGTAGTGGTGGCACAGGTCATCATACAGGCGAGTCAACGGTTTGCGACCTGTGCCACCGGTATTGCGATAGGCGGCGCTCAGGCTATCGGTGCGATGCTCTTTGGGGGCTCCACCACTGGCAAACAGCGCATTCTGCAACCCTTCCGATAAAGCGATAAAGCTCTCGCCCCCTTGAATCACTTGGGCATAGCGCCAACCGCTATAGGCCAAGCGGTAGTGGTAGAGCAGATGCTCAAACGGTTGACCGTTAATCGTAATCTCAACGCCTTTGAGTTCCGTGAAGTCGGAGATGCCCATCACCCCAGGCTCGTGGCGTAGTTCAAACATCACTTCCGGTGCTTCACCATACAATGCTTTCCACGTTTTCACTCGCCGTTGCAGGGTGCGCAGCACTTGCGGATATTGACCCGGATAGCGCTCTTGTAAGTACTCGAACAACGTCATTGGCTTCAGTCTTGGCTCACGCCGCAACATCGGTTCCAATTCGTCTTCCCATACCCCAGCTAACGGGTCGGCGCTGGTGCGCCAATCCCGCAAGCGACCTCGATTGGGTTGATGCGTCCCTGCTTCAATTCGTTGACCGGTTCGGTCTGAAAAGTCGGCAATCGCAGCTGCATCACTCTGCGTTAGGCCGAGCTCTCGCGCTTTCTTATACACTTTGATTTGATAACTTTGAATAGTTTGTTTGGGCACTGGTGGCTTCCCCACATTCTTGGGAGATGCCTCTAGTGTCTTTTTCTATGACGACAACTGGAACAGGTGATAAAAAATGGTGCTCTCTACCCGGCTGTGTAACTGTCGTCGGCAGGTCTCACCCGCCTATGTCATTGTCGTCTAATAACAGCCACCTCCACCACCTGGTAGCTAGCGCTGGGGTGTTGGTGAATTTCCGCCGGATCGTGGGAGCCGGAGGTGCAGATGAAGAGGTGCTTGCGCTCTGGCCCACCCAGCATCACTGCATAGGCATGGGTATCGACTCGAATGCGATCGGTAATCTCGCCCCCAGCAACGACCCGCACCACACTGTCTTCGCCCTCGGGGTTGGCACACCACACGCCCCCTTCAGCATCAAGACAGATGCCATCGGGGCCAACGGTGGGGGACAACTGCGCCCACACATGGCGGTTGCGGAGGGAGCCATCTGGCTGAATGTCAAAAGCGGTGAGGCGCTGGCCGAGGGTTTCACCGACAATGAGCGTGCTCCCGTCCGGCGTAATCACCATGCCATTGGGGAAGGACAGGTTGTCGGCCACTACCGAGGCCTGGCCATCGGGAGTGACCAGGGCGATCACGCAGGTATCGACGGGTTTCGCCGTGGGATCCACAAAGTCATAGCCGATATCCCCCACGTAGAGGCGACCCTGGGCATCCACAATGCCATCGCTCAGGCAGAATGTGGTGAGGGTGCTGAGGTCGGCCAAGGGCTCCAGAGTCGTGCCCTCCACCCGGTAAATCTGGCGCTGAAACGCATCGCCCACGATCATCGTGCCATCGGGGGTAAACCCAAAGGCATTGGGCAAAAAGGGCAAATCCACCGCCGTGGTCACCGTGCCAGCCAGATCCACCGTTTTGATGCGCTTGTCGTGGATGTCGAGGAACCACAGCTTGTCGTTATACCAACGGGGGCTTTCGGTGAACTTGAGGCCCGTGGTCGCCGCCGCCAGGGTCTTAGGTTGGTAGGTCATAGGAATTTCCTCCAGGTTTTTGTGATCAACACCTGGTAAAGGTGTCAGGCATTGGGCCGATTGACGAAGGCCAGCCGGAGGTCGGTAATTGCTCGTGTCACGTGGCCTTTGCCAGTGAGGTCGTTGCAGAACAGTACCTCGCCGGAGTGAAATCGTCGGGCTTCGCCATCGCTGGTGGCGACTTCACCTTCACCCGATAGGACGATGACCACATAGGGTTGGGGGGCATTGTGGGCGGGGGCTTCCGTTCCGGCTGGAAACGCGATCGCGCACATGGTAGTAACGACCCCAAAGTCGCTCATCTGCCCAGGGGGGTTGGGCGGGGGGCCCACGGCTAATTCCTGTTCGGGAAGGTCAGAAATGCCAAAGTGGGTCTCGCCCTGGTCGTCGGCATAGATCATCGAAAATTGCATGGTGGCTATCCTCCTGGGTGCAGGTTATGGGTATTCCCAGGGCTGGCTGGGGTCGGGCGGCGTTGGCTGAGCAGGTAGCCCAGGGCTCCGGGTAGGGCCAGCAGGGTGATTAAGATCGTGGTCGAAACACTCAGGCGACTGGAGAGGGTGCGGGCGGGGTCTAGCCCATCGACAATGAAGCGCCCGGTGACGATCAGGGCATAGAGGCTGACGGTGACAGCGCTGAGGCTAGAGATAAAGTCTTTCAGGGTGGGCAGGTGGGCCTGGGGAATGCGGCGACCCAGCAGCACTCCAGAAATGAGCCCGGCCAGGGCCTGGCCTACCACCATAATCAGGCGCAGGGATAAATCAATCGGCTCTTTTTCGGCGGCTAAATGCCCAGCCATAATGCCGCCCAGGCCAATGAGCATGCCTGCGATCGCCCCGACCCCAATCCACCAGTACAGAGGCTTGACGATGTAGGCGCAGGCCACAATCAAACTGGCCAACCCCAGGGAACTCGCCACGGCAGCAGCCCCCAGGGGCAACTGGGTGAGAATCACCAGGATGAGCGCCACGCCGACTGCGGTACCCGCCAGCAGCAGCAGCGATTGTTTAGGACCAGAGATTTTGGGGTAGTTTTGCATGGGTGCGATCGCTCCTAACAGGCTTTGTCTGACTGGTGAGAATATTGAGGGTGCGGGATACGACCACCGGAATGGTGGCTGGAGAAATCAGTCACCTAGTCCACATACACCACGACGTACTGATTGCCGTAGGGCTCGTAATAGGTGCCGCCGCAAGAGTAAAGACTGACCCCTTCGATGATCACGGTGGAACAGTTTCCCGGCAGGCTGGCGACGTAAATAGTCGATCGCCGAATTACTCGCCGGGTGGTGCGTCGGGCGGTTCCGGCAACACTGACGGGGGTGGCGGGTCTACCCACCACGGCGGCGGCCCGCTGGGTCACCAGGCCGCTGTTAAACAGCCCATCGGCCACGGTGCCCGCCGCCAGCAGGGCGACGGTGCTCAAAATGATGAATTTGATCGGTTGCAGTTGCATGATTTATTGAGCCTCTTGATAATCTTCGAGTTCGCTGGGGGGCAGGGCTTCCAGCAGCGTGGCTCCCGCTGGCGGGGTGAAGGTAAAGCGATCGCGGGCCAGCTGCGGGCTGGTGTTCCAGTCGCGCAGGCGAATGGAATATTCCGGCGCACCCGTCACCCACTTGGTGGTGATCACATACTTCATGGGCAGGGGGATGTCGCCCGTCTGCACCCAGAGCTGCCAGTCCACATCAGCTTCGCGGAAAGCTAAGTGATGCACTTCTACGCCATCGATGTAGGCAGTGCCCAGGTAGGTGCTGCTCTCCACCCCATCCGATAGCACCGCGAAAGGATCGGCAAACATCAGATCCGCCCCCGGAAAGGGCAGGCCCGTCTCGGCTTCCATGGTGCGGATGGCATCGTCGATGGTACCGCTGAGGGGAATCTCGGCATAGGCATTAATCCGCCGCCCAAACAGGGTAATCTGGCCGCCGTCAAAGAAAATTTCGGCATCGGCCAATGGCCCCCGCCGCTGGATAAACAACCCCGTGGGCCGCTGCATCATCAGGGTGGCATAGCTGCTGAATTGCAGCTTTTGCCCCGTGCGGGCGATGATTTCAAAATCAATGTCGGCGTTGACGCTAAAGGCTTCAGTGTCAGCCAGGTAGTCTGACATAAATTGCAGGACTTCGGTCGCGTTGGGGTCGAGGTCCTGGGCTTCGGCAGGCGCGATCTCACCCACGCTCAGAACCATACCGAGGGCCAGACATCCCCCGCCGACTTGCTGTAGAAAATGAGAGTTGTTCATCATAGTTCTCGCTAAAGAAAGATGGTTTTGGCGTTTTAGATCTCGGAGTTCTTTAAGAACTCCGAGATCTAGAGAAAACCCTACTGCCGCGCCATCGCCACCTTCATGGCGTGCTCCGCATCGGGAATCAGGTCACCGGAAATGTCCAGCGTCACCCGCTTCAACGTCCCCGTGAAGGCAAAGGCATCGGCATACTCCTTAGGGGCAACGCGATCGCCGCCGTCATAGCCGCAGGTCAGGCCCTCGGTGCCGAACATATGCGGCACGCTGTGGGGCATTTGCACCGCTCCCACGAGGGTGTCATTGATGTAGATCTGCCCCAGGGCGGGCACCCCCTTACCCACCGCAAAGTTAGGTTTACCTGTCGGCTCAAACTCGTAGCGCAAGGTCACTTCGCCCACGGGCACCGGGATGTTCGAGGCCAGGTCAAAGCGATCGCGGCCCAGATAGTTGTAGATAAATCGCAGCTTCCCCCTCTGAATAAAGAACACGTAGCCGCCAAGCCTGCCGCCTTGGGCCAGCAACACCCCCTTGGCACCCGCTGCCGGAATGACCACGTCAGCGGTAATGCTGAAGGGACGGTTGTACAACTTGGGCGCGGCGGCAAAGGGAATTGGTCCCCCGTTGGGGTAGTAGACAAACTGCTGGCGCGGTCTGACAGGGGTGGAGCGGGGGGGGTTAAGGCGCTCCAGAACGCTGCCGTCGATGGGCAGCACCTGATACTTGCCCGCCTCGGCCCACCAGCGACCGATCATTGCCATCAGCTTGTCGCGGTGGGTCGCCGCCAGGTTGCGGGTTTCGGAGTAGTCCTGGTCAACGTGGTATAGCTCCCAGGGGTGAGTTTCCAGATCCAGTAGCACCGGGTGGTCAATCGGGGAACCCAACTGCCGACCCTGGGCGGCGGCCTCAGTACAGCTCGGCCCCGGCCAGGGGCACACCGCCCGCCCGCCGTCATGGTAGATGGCCCGGTGGCCGAGCATTTCAAAGTACTGGGTATGGTGATGGGTGGGCAGTTCGGACTGGTTAAAGGTGTGGGCAAAGCTGACCCCATCGATCGGGGCCTGGGTGACGCCCCGCAGGGTGCGGGGTGCTTCCAGGCCAATCGCCTCTAGCACTGTGGGCACCAGGTCGATAACGTGGGCATAGTGCGATCGCATCTCCCCCCTGGCCTGAATGCCCGCTGGCCAGTGGACGATGCAGGGAGCGGTGGTGCCGCCCCGGTAGGTCTCCCGTTTCCAACGACGGAAGGGGGTATTGCCCGCATTGGCCCAGCCCCAGGCGTAGTGGTTGTAGTCATCTTTGCCGCCCAGGCGCTCTACCGTCTTGAGGTTTGCCGCCCAATCCTCCGCCACGTTGTTAAAGAACAATATTTCGTTCACCGCCCCCTCCGGCTCCGCCCTCGGAGCCAGCCCCGTTGTCAGAGATCACCATGGTCAGGGTGTTATCCAGTTCACCAATCTCTTCTAGAAAGGTGAGAATGCGGCCAAAGTGATAGTCGGTATGCTCTATAAACCCGGCATAGACCTCCATCATGCGGGCATAGAGACGCTTTTCGGCCTCGGGCAGGCTGTCCCACAGGGGCACATCCGGGTCGGGGGCCGATAGCTGGGTGTCGGGGGGAATGACGCCCAGTGCTAACTGCCGCTGGTGGACAAGGTTGCGATACTCGTCCCAGCCCATGTCGAACTGGCCCCTGTACTTGTCCGCCCATTCTTTTGGCACATGGTGGGGGGCATGGCCCGCCCCGGTGGCGTAGTAGAGGAAAAAGGGTTTCTCTGGCGCGTTGACGTGGGCATCCTGGATGAACCGAATGGCTTTGTCGGCCAAGTCAACGTTCAGGTGGTAGCCGTCCTCTGGCTGAGAAGGTTGCTCTACGGTGTGGTTATCGTAGGTGAGTTCCGGGTACCACTGGTTGGTGTCGCCGCCCAAAAAGCCGTAGTAGCGCTCAAACCCGCGCCCCAGGGGCCAGCGATCATAAGGCCCAGCAGCCGTGCCGTGCTCCGGCAGGGTGAGGTGCCACTTGCCCACGCAGAAGGTGTTGTAGCCCTGCTGTACGAGCATTTCGCTCAGCATCCCCTTATCAAAAGGCAACATGCCGTTGTCGCCGGGGTAACCTGTGGCAGTTTCGGTAATGGAGGCCAGCCCCAGAGTGTGGTGGTTGCGCCCGGTGAGCAGACAGCCTCGCGAGGGCGAGCACAGGGCGGTGGTGTGCATGTTGGTGTAGCGCAGACCGTTGTTCGCCAGTCGCTCCAGATTGGGGGTGTTGACCAGACCGCCAAAGCTGGCAAGCTGCCCGTAACCCACGTCATCCAGTACAAAAAACAGCACGTTGGGGGCACCCTCTGGGGCACGGGGCAGCTCAGGCCAGGCGGAAGCCGATTCCTCTGTGGTGCGGCCAATGGTGCCCGTAAAGGGAGCGCCGTCGGGGTAAATCTTGAGGTCACCCATAGATTCAACTCCAGATGAAAAGGGGTATAGCTTAAGGAGCTGGGCGGAGGGTGAGTACCCATCAACGCTTTTGCGAAGTCATAGCCCCCCGATTGCCGAGGCAATGGCAGCGCAGGAATCGGAGGGCTGGAGCGCCTCTACTGCCGCGCCATCGCTACCCGTAGCCGCTCGTCGGGTAGAAATCAGGTGGTCGTGGTCATCTTTGCCCACATCCAACTGCACCCAGTGGATTTTGCCCGTGAACTTGCTGCTGTGGGCACTGTAGTCGGGGGTGACGGGGGTACCTGATTCATAGCCGATGTCGGTGGTTTCATCCGCCGAGAAAATCATCGGCTGGGTGGCTTCTACCCATCCGGTACCCACGGGCTGACACCCAGGAGCGTCGGTGGCGGTTTCGGTGATGTTGCTCATGCCGACGGAGTGGTGGTTGCACCCGGTGAGCAGCGCCTGCCGGGTGGGGCACAAAGGGCAGTGGTGTGGAAGTGGGTGTACTTCAGCCCTTGTCCGGCGAGTTTTTCAAAGGTGGGGGTGTAGCAGGGGCCGCCAAAGGCGCTAGAGGCCCCAAAGCCCACGTCGTCGAGCAGTACCACCAGAACGTTGGGAGCACCCGCTGGCGGACGGATATCCTGAATCGGGGGATATTTCGTATCGGGGTCTTTGGCGTCGTAGGTGGTAATGCCAAAGTGGGTTTGGTCAGGGATGGGGAGAATCTGCCGTTGAACAGCGTCGTGGGAGGCCATAACCGATAGTCCTTTGTTAATTCAGGTTGTGAAAAAGGGGCACGAAAATGGTGATGCAGTCTATGGGTTTGCCATGGGAATGGGTGATGCGATGGTCAAAGACTGGCCCTCAGGGGCCATCACATCACCCATCCGAAAGCCCCGCCGCCTAGAAGCGGAAGCCGATGTTGAGGTAGGGGCCGCTCTGGTTGACGTCTAGGTCGATCTGGTCGGTGTTGTAGTCGAGGAAGCTAAAGCGATACCCAGCCCCCAAGGTGGTGTCGCCCGAGAACATCCAATTAATCCCACCCTGGATGCCGTACTGCATCAGGCCACTGATGCCAAATCCAGAGATACCGCCTGCCCCAATCACCGCTAATTTAGGGTTGACATTCCACCGCACCCGTCCGCCGATCAGCGGCGATACGATGGTTCGACTACTGTCAAACTGTCCCTCTCCACCCAGATTGGTGCTCAGATCCAGCTCAGTGTTGATGCTGATTAAACTCAGGCCGCCCGATACATCAAATACAAACGGTCCTAGGTCGTACTCTGAACGAATGCCCTCAGGGTTCACCCGCGCTGGATCATAAAAGCGATAGCTGGCCGCTAGATCGCCCCGCCAGAGTTGGGTATCTAAGTTGGCATTTACCTCGGTGGGAACAAAGGCCGCAGCTCCTGGAATCCGCACATCCCTGGTCACAGTGCTCCCACTGGATAGGGAAACGTAGTCTAAATTGGCTAAAATCCCCACGTTGTAGTTCGGCGTCCAGGCCTCAAACCCGCTAAAAAACACAAAGTTTAGGCTGTCTCGCAGTGTTGCGATAATCTCACTGGGGCTAAAGTCAAAATCTCGGGATGGATCGGTGAAATCTCCCACAAAATTGTTCCTGAAGCTTTCACCTTGAAAGGTCACTGAACCCGAAATATTGAAGGGCACATAGATGTAGGGCACAGCCAAAAAGTGCCACTGATTTGACGGTGATGATTCCGATGGCATTTGCACCATGTCGAGGGACTGGGCGAGAGGTTTTTGGAACCCGCTCTCGCTGGCTAAGGGTACCTCGATCGGTTGCAGGTCGTTGCTGCTGGTAGATGCTGATAGCAGCAATAGAGCCTCATCCTCGGCCCTGTCACTATTCTCAGGACTCACGTTGGCACGAGTATCGGTTGGCTCAACGACGGTGATTTCTGGGGGTTGAGGCGACTGGTTCGAGTCTGTTGCATCTGCGGCGGGTACGACGGCTTCAGGCTCACCGACCTCGGCCATGATTTCGGGCACACTTTCCAGAGCCATCTCTGGTAGTGGTGCTTCCCTCGTTAAAGTGGAGGGTTGCCCCTCGACATCTCCTAACGGGGTCAGGGGATCGGCCTTAGCCTGAGTGGTCAGCAGTAGCGCGATCACCATCGTCGTGCCTAAACTGATCAAACCTAACGGGTATTTCATCAGAATCCTCACTTAGTGCTCAATTATAGAAATGTGTTAGTTACCGTCCCTGGTGCAAACGCCAGGGCTAGACTCCCGGCGCATCTTGAGGGTGTGCGCTCCGAGATAACTGCTTTGGGTAGAGGTTGGTGTAGACCTTTCCGGCGATCGCCGACACCACCGCATAGGCGGCAATGGTGACCAGCACTTCCTGGGCCACTGTCGGAAAGTTGAGGGTGATGAGCGCCAGGGCCAGCCCCGCATTGCGCGAACCATTGGCGATCGCTAACGTCTGCCGCTGCACGGGGTCAGTCCCGCCCAGGTAGTGGCCCGCCAGCAGCCCTGCCGCCGCCATGAGCATCACTGCAAAAATCGGTAGAGGCCCCGCCTTGAGCACCAGCGACAGCCCCATCACCACGACTAACAACACCACACCGATGAGCATCATGCTGCTGATGCGGTTAAGAGGTTCATTTAGATCTTCGGCCAGGTCGGGCACCCATTGGGCGATCGCTGCCCCCGCTAACAGCGGGATGCCCTGCACCATCATCACCTGCTTAAATACCACCGCCAGCGGTGCTGCCGCCACTGTGGGGTACAGCGCCGAAATAATGCCAAACCACAGGGGCACCAGCACAATTGACAGTAGCGCCATCGTCGCCTGAAAACTTCCCGCTAGCTCCGCATCCCCTGGCCCTTTCAGCATCTTGCGGTAAATCACCGGCGCACCCGGAATCACCGCCATCGCCGCAATGCCTGCCCGCACCTCAAAGGGCAGAGGTAGCACCTTGGTCACCACCATCGCCGCCAGAGGGACTACTACAAATGCTGCCAAAAGACACCGTGCCAGCAGCGATGGCCGACGCCACAGGCGGCCCATGCCCGCAAACCCCAGCACCATACCCATCGACAGCATCATGGCAAACACCGTGATCTGGGCAAAGCTACTGAGCAATTCTTTTAAGTCCATGGGTAAATCCTCTTCTTAATCATGATTACTAAATCAACACAGGCTTTAAATATTAGAAAAAAGTTCTTTAAACTCAATATTTGAAACAAAATGTTCATCCCGAAATTGACTAACAGCAGGGCTAGCTAATCGATCAAAAACCAGATTTTCTTAATATTTGAATCGCAACTTTGTTAGTTTTGAATTTGCAAAGCTACCAAAAGAATTGTCCAGATTCCGCCTTTGATTTGGGCACTCACCCACGCCAAAATCATCAGCAAATCACCCCATGACTGCCCTGCTGGCAAGACATATAAACTTCCTCAAGATCTATGCCTAAGCTGGCTCAGGCCGATTACCTGACCTCAGAACGGGCTTGATTAGCCAATCTGATACCGATCGCACCCACTGGAAAACCGAACTCGAGTCGGTAAAGGCTAGCTCTTAAAAAGCTTGTCTTGCTCTTTACTTTTTAGTGATAACACCAGAAAATTTCGTTTTCTAGTCATTTCATGCCAAAACCGCAAAGAATCATCAAAGTTCTGATATTCTATTTTCAGGGAAATTTACCAACGTAACGTTAGAACCGTGTTACTTAACCCCATTTGCCCTCTGAGTCTCAATGAAAACAATTCCCCTGATCAGAGTCTGTCTCTTGCTGCCCATAGTTGATTTTCTCAATCAAACGGGTGCGCCGACCAATCGCCTGCTAGAGCAAGTTAGCCTGTCTCCTGCAACTTTAGATCATCCAGACGGTCTGATGACGCTCTATCAAGGGGCCGCCCTCGCCGAAAGTGCTGCCGCCCTAGAGGGTCTGGAGACCTTGGGCTTCATCATTGGGAAGCAGACCCCAGCCCACAAGTTGGGCACCCTGGGCAAAATTTTGCAAAACTCCCTCACTCTGTTTGACCTGCTGACGACCATTGAACAGACGGTGAGCTTGGTCAATTCAGGACAACACGTTAATCTGCGGTGGGTCGGCGACTCGGTTTGGTGGCAATTTCACTGCGATAACCCCGGCCAGGGCAGTAACCTGCAAAATCATCGCTATGACCTGGGTCTTTACCTCAATGCCCTGCGTCAGGTGCTGGGGCCAACCTGGCGGCCCACCGAGTTACATCTAGAGGGGCTGCCCTGCCGAGCCTTGCTGACGATGGATGACTTTGTTGGCACCACGATTCACTTTCTGAGTCCCTACAACGCCATCAAAATTCCTCGTTCTGCCCTCAGCTTACCCTACAACCCCACTGCCAGTGGCGATGATCCCAACACTTCTCCAGACTACGCCGTCTTTCGGCAAACGGCCCCAGCCCACATGTTCTTCGACTCGTTACAGCAGCTCGTGCAATCGCTGCTGCCTTACGGTTGCCCCCATATCACTCTGGTGGCTGCTACTGCTGGGCTGAGTGTACGGTCGCTGCAACGACACCTAGCTGAGGCAGGGCTGACCTATTCAAAACTGGTGGATCAGGTGCGGTTTAAGCGAGCCGTGGCACTGCTGCAACAACCGGATGTCAAATTGCTGGAGATTGCCGTTGAGCTGGGTTACACCGATCCCGCCAATTTTGCCCGTTCCTTCAAACGTTGGACTGGAGTCTCGCCGCGCGAATATCGGTTACGCTCTCTGCATTAGGCTTATCTTGGGAAGCGCAGCCAAAATCGGAGAAAGCTGACTCGATGCACAGCTATCACTCCCTTCGATTCCAAAATCTCCTATCGCCTCAATCACAAACCCCAAAACTCACTTATTTCACATAGTTTTGGAGGGTGAAATAAGCGGGGGAAAGCCTGACAATAATCGTTGCCATATCCGAAATTGACCCACTAGAGATTAGAAGTTCAGTGCCGCGATCTCACTTTCCACCTGCTCCTCTCCAACCTCTAGATAGGGAATAGGCGTGCAAGATTTTGGACGAGACGGTTATGGGATTAACTAACCACGCGTTTTTTTCGGAGAAGATGTCATACTGAAGCATCTTGCTACCGTTTCTAAAGTCGTATGAAATCTCGTGTCTTCCGCGCTAGCCATCAGCACTTGCTTCGGATGAGCTTAGCCATTGGCATCTGTTGCTTGCTCTTCGTGACGTTCTTGTGGAGTACTGCTGTGCGATCGCAACCGCGTTCCGTTGCTGTGGGCACGGGTGGAGCGGTCGCGAGCGTGGATGAAAGAGCGACCCAAATTGGAATTGATATCTTACGTAAGGGCGGCAATGCCGTTGATGCGGCGATCGCAACAGCGGCGGTGCTGGGCGTTACCGAACCCTTTTCAGCAGGCATCGGCGGCGGCGGATTTATGCTGATCTACCAGCCTGACCGTGACAGGGTTATTACCCTAGATGGTCGAGAAGAAGCGCCTGCGGCAGTGGCTCCAGATCTGTTTCGAGATCTAGAGAGTCCCACAGGGGAAGCGCTGCCTTTCTTCCCCAATCGAGTCACCAGCGGGCTGGCCGTTGGCGTTCCTGGCACACCCCTCAATTGGGCCACTGCGCTCAGTCGCTATGGAACTCAATCCTTAGCCACCGTCTTACAACCCGCCATTGATTTAGCCGAAGCTGGCTTTACGGTGGATGAAACCTTTGCCAGCCAAATTCGTGCCAATCAGGAGCGCTTTGCAGCGTTTACCAGTACACAGCAGCTTTATTTGCCCAACGATGAGGTGCCCGCAGTCGGCAGTACCTTTCGGAACCCGGATCTTGCGCAGACTTACCGTCGTTTAGCAGAGGACGGTGTCAATGTATTTTATCGTGGGGAGATTAGCCAAGCCATTGCTCAAACAGTACAGGCACCCCCTGTGGTTGCCAACCCACCCTTTCCCGTTTGGCCCGGCTACCTGAGCGAATCCGATCTAGATCGCTATCAGGTGCGGGTGCGGCCTGCTCTGGCCAGCCAATATCGCGGTTATCGCCTGTATGGCATGGGGTTACCCAGCAGTGGCGGGTTTACCGTTGCGCAGACGTTGAATCTGCTGGAAGGGGCTGATTTAAGCTCAATGGAACCTGCAACAGCCTGGCACCAGATTATTGAAGCAGAACGCTTGGCGTTTAGCGATCGCAATGCCTATCTCGGAGATCCGGAGTATGTTGATGTGCCATTGGTGGGTCTTCTCAGTCCAGCCTATGCAACGGCTCGTCGCGCAGCCATGCCAGAGCAGGCTCCCGCAGATGAAGCTAACTATCTAGCCAGTCCGGGCAATCCGCTGCCGTACCAGCAAGATCCAAGCCCCAGTTTGACAACGTTTCCGGCACTTCCCCAGGTGGCTGAACCCAAAGGGCAATCCACCACGCATCTGACGGTTGTTGATGGCGATGGCATGATAGTGTCTTACACGTTCACGCTGGAATCCATTGGTGGCTCAGGGATTGTGGTACCTGGCTACGGGTTTATTCTCAACAACGAGTTGACCGACTTTGATATCGACATCCCGCATCCCAATGTGCCAGAACCGGGTAAGCGACCCCGCAGCAGTATGGCTCCAACGCTTGTCTTTGCGCCCGATGGCAGTGCGATCGCATTTGGCTCACCGGGTGGCTCGACGATCATCACGACGGTTTTGGGTATTGCAGTCAATTTAATTGATTTTGATTTGCCGTTAGAACAGGCGATTGCTGCTCCGCGGCTGTCGCAGCGCAATAGCGGCGTGACGTGGGTTGAACCCGGTTTTGCAGAAACCACTCTTGGCCAAGCGCTACAAGCGGCGGGACATCAGTTCCAGATTACGCCCGAGATCGGTGCAGCTACAGGTGTCTATGTCGCTCCAGATCATACGCTTACTGCAGTGGCAGAACCAATCCGGCGCGGTGGCGGCAGCGCGATGACGGTACGGTAGCCCCCAAAGGAATGAGAATACGATATTGTCCTGTCAAGTGGATTGATAGCGGTGCTATCGTTGAAATGCTTTTAATGCTGACTCCGGCAGGAGCAATCGGATGAACGTCCCCAAAACCTATACGATTGAAGAGTTTCTAGGCACAACCAACTATGTAGGTGCATCATTTTCTCTGGATCAGCGCAACCTGTTGGTCAGTAGTGACCGCTCCGGAATCTACAATGCCTATCGTCTCAGCATCCATGACGGCAGCACGATTCAGCTAACCCACTCATCCACCGATTCAATTTTTGCAATTTCTTACTTCCCAGCAGATGAGCGCTTTTTATATCAAAGCGATCGCGGTGGCAACGAACTGAGTCATATTTATGTGCAAGCACCTGACGGTACCGTAACTGATCTGACTCCCGGTGAAAACTTGAAGGCGGTGTTCCTGGGGTGGGCTAAGGATGATCAGTCTTGGTTTATTGGGACGAATGAGCGAGATTCGCGCTTTTTTGATGTCTATGAGTACAATGCTGCGTCCTATCAACGGCAGCTCATATATGAAAACAATCAGGGACTGGACTTTGAAGACATCACCCCAGATCGTCGCACTATTGCCTTCGCAAAACATGACACCAACGCGAATAGCGATATTTATTTGTATGATTGCCACACTGGCCAACTCAACAATATTACGGCTCACGACGGCGATATTCATCATCGACCCGCTGGATTCAGTCCCGATGGTCAGTTCTTGTATTACCTCACCGATCACAACAGCGAGTTTTTGTATTTGATGCGCTACAACTTGGCCAGCGGTAGCCATCAACAGCTCTTGTCGGCAGGCTGGGATATTAGCAACATGTTTTTATCCAAGCACGGCAAATATTTGGTGCTGAGTATTAATAATGATGCCCGGACTGAACTCCGAATATATGATGCAGTCAGCCTTTCACCTGTTGAGCTACCTCAGTTGCCCAATGCTGAAATTAGCTCGGTTGCGATCGCACCAACTGAAGATCGGATGGCGTTTTATGCCAGTAGCAGCAATATGCCTCGCGATCTCTTTGTCTACGACTTCAATGGTGACGCACCAATCCGGCTAACTCATTCGCTCAATCCCAATATCGATCCCAACGATTTAGTTGAAGGCAACGTGGTTCGTTTTGCCTCCTATGATGACTTGGAGATTCCTGGCATTCTCTATCTGCCGCATCAGGCCAGTGAATCGGTTCAAGTTCCGGCTTTAGTCTGGGTACATGGAGGTCCTGGCGGACAAAGCCGAGTGGGCTATTCTGCTCTGATTCAATATCTGGTTAATCATGGCTATGCCATTTATGCCATCAATAACCGCGGTAGTTCTGGCTACGGCAAGACGTTCTACCACCTGGACGATCGCAAGCATGGTGAAGCGGATCTGGACGATGTGGTAGAAAGTAAACAAATGCTGATTGAGACAGGTCTGATCCATCCTCAGCGCATTGGCATCATCGGCGGTAGCTATGGTGGCTATATGGTGCTGGCAGCGCTGGCGTTCCGGCCTGAAGTATTCGATGTTGGGGTCGATATCTTTGGCGTGTCCAACTGGGTACGGACGCTGCAAAGTATTCCGCCGTGGTGGGAGTCTCGTCGCAAAGCCCTTGAACTGGAAATGGGTGACTTCGATGACGAGGAATTTTTAAGAGCCAAGTCGCCGCTGTTTCACACAGAGCACATTGTCAAGCCGCTGATGGTCTTGCAGGGAGCGAATGACCCGCGCGTGCTGCAAATCGAATCGGATGAAATTGTAGAGGCGGTTAGGGCTCGTGATATCCCAGTCGAGTACATCGTCTTTGAGGACGAAGGCCACGGGTTTGTGAAAAAGGAGAACCAGGCTCGTGGCTACAAGGCCATTCTCGACTTTGTGAAAACCTATCTGAAGTAAAGCAAAAGCACCCTTTGATGTTGAAGCGATGTTGAAGCCAATTGCGCCACTAAGTCAGTAATAGCAACTTATCCTCATCAAGCAGATATCAGCTTAGTATTTAGACAATCACGCTACAAAAAATACGTTGACATTACAGTATGGTCAGCAAAAGCCCTTAGATTTCTATTAGAAAAATAATGTCTTGTAATACCTTAACGCGGAGCATCTCCGTGGCAGCTTTTGGTGCCATGGGAACGCTTGTTCCCGGCGAAGCCATCGCAGCCACATTTACCAGCAAAATTGATGTCGTTGGCTTGACCGTTCAGGATATTCAACTCGGATTTGAGTCCGGCTTGTTTACATCTGCCGATCTCACTGAGTCGTTTCTGGCTCGAATCGAGACCTACGAACCGACCTATAATGCTTTTACAGCCTTTAACCCAGATGCGATCGCAACAGCTCAGCTTCTGGATCTGGAGTATCAAACCAGTGGCCCCCGCTCTCCTCTACATGGGGTACCAATTGTCATCAAAGATGCGGTCGATATTGCAGGGTTTCCCACAACGGCTGGCTACTCCGGCTTTATCAGCGAAGCAGGCGGAGTTGACTTGATCCCCGAAACGAGTGCGCCAATCGTCACCTCTCTCATAGAAGCAGGAGCCGTCATTCTGGGTAAAACCAACCTACCTGAATTCTCAGCAGACGGGACTCGGGCCAATAGTAGCTACTTCGGGCCGACGTACAACGCTTACGACATCACCCTTGCACCCGGTGCAAGTATAGCGGTGTGCAGATTGATTAAGCACAGTAGCACCCGTGGGTGAACCAGTGACGCACATCTTCTAAGGTGATCAGAGAAAGCCCCTGAGCGATCGCCTCATGCAAGGCTTGCGGAGTTCGTGCCTCAACGGCTCTCAAATACCCTTTCAACTTTGACCACAGGTTTTCAATCGGATTGAAATCTGGGGAATAAGGAGCCAGATAAATCACTCGTGCCCCCACGGCCTCAATGGCTTGCCTGACGCCGTCCACTTTATGGGCAGGCAAATTATCCATCACCACGACCGCTCCCGGCCATAGGAGTGGACAGAGAAGCGTTTCGATGAACCACAAAAACACATCGCCTGTCGTGCCACCCGTAAAGCTGAGGCCCTCAAGGAACCCAGCCTTGAGGCTCATGGCACCGAGGATCGTGAGGTTTTTGCCACGGCCTTTCGGTTGCTGGGCATAGGCCCGTTGACCTCGTTGAGCGCGCGCATACAGCAACACCATGGCCAAGTTAACTCCCGTTTCGTCAAGAAACACCAAATCTTCGACGGCTACATTCCGAATGCTTTGCCAGTAGTCATAGCGTTGCTGCTGTTTTGCTTCGCTATAGACCTCACTGGCCTTGAGACTTTTTTTTTCGCGTGATGCCCAGTTTGCTGAGGGTGCGACTGATGGTGCTACCGCTCACCTGGATGCCGGTTCGGGCGGCTAAGCGCTCAGCCAGTTGGGCCAACGTGGCATCATTATCCGCTTCTACTAGCTCCCGTAACACCTCATGGTGACTGGCTTGAAGCGTGGGTTGAGGACCGCCGACATAGGGTTTGGGGGCGATGCTTCCGGTAGCTCGATACTGTTTCACAAGCAGACGGACGCTATCTTGACTCACTTGAAAGCGCTTGGCTAATTGTCGAATGGATCCTTCACCTTGCTCGTAAAGGGTGACGATACGGTGACGTAAATCAGCGGAGTGGGGACGCATAGGCATGACCAAAGCAGTACAAACGAGCGTACTGCATAATTTTGCAAACCGCTATAAATCCGCTAGTTCGGTCTCACTGACCAAATCTGTCTTGTTTAACAAAATGACATCGGCAAAAGCAATCTGCTCTTGAGCCTCGTCTGCATCCCAGTGGTCATGGATGTGCTTCGCATCAACCACCGTCACCACCGCATCCAGGTTTAGCTGACCCTGCATATCTTCGTCTACAAAAAAAGTTTGGATGACAGGGGCTGGGTCGGCTAGCCCAGTGGTTTCAATCACCAAATGGTCAAACTTGTCGCGCCGTCGCATCAAATTGCCAATAATGCGGATTAAGTCACCCCGAACCGTGCAGCAAATGCAGCCGTTATTCATCTCAAAGATTTCTTCATCGGCATCGATCACGAGCTGATTGTCGATACCCACTTCTCCAAACTCGTTGACGATGACCGCCACCTTTTTACCGTGTTCGTGGGTGAGGATGCGGTTCAGCAAAGTCGTTTTACCAGCTCCCAAATAGCCCGTAAGAACGGTCACTGGCACCATATCGATTGCTGTGTTGACCATAGTGAATTGCCCGACCCAATGAAAATGATTATTATTCTCAAATAATACTGCATTCTAATTTTCTAGCAACCCTTTGCAGTTGGTCAGTGAATAACCCAGTAAAGGCAGCGGGTGAATTGCGAACAACTCACATCTTGCACTCAAACCCGAAGAGGTTATTTTGCCGCCGCGACACGGCGGCAAAATAACCCTTCTGGGTCTTTGGTTTGCAAGGTGCAAGATGTGAGAACAAGAGAAAAATTTAGATTTTCTACCACTCGCTATCCCTCCCCCCTGGATTGTTTTCGTGGAAGGGGCAGTGTTAGCCTCCAACTCTAGGCGCTTGAGTCTAGAGCAATGGCCTATCGGTTTTACAGGTAATGCATCAGCTTATAAAAGTTTCTAGCTGGCCCATTGGCCTTTTATTGATCGGACAGATGTTAGTCGGGTGCGGTTCTGGCTCCACAGAATCAACTGACACCTCAGAATCAGCGGCGGCTCCCGCCCAAACTGGCTCGACTGAGCAGATTGTGCTAGCGATCGGCGGCGAAAGCGAGGAGGGTTACGACCCGACTCTGGGTTGGGGACGCTATGGTTCTCCCCTCTTCCAAAGTACGTTGCTGAAGCGAGATGAAGATCTCAACATCGTCAATGACTTAGCGACGGACTACACGGTCAGCGAGGATGGTTTGACCTGGACGGTGACCATTCGCGGTGATGCTGTCTTCTCCGATGGTGAACCCCTGACGGCAACCGATGTCGCTTACACCTTCAACCAGGCGGCAGAAAGTGGTGGTCTGACGGACGTAACCGTGCTAGACGAGGCAGTCGCTGTAGATGACACCACAGTTGAACTGCGCCTGAAGGAACCCCAGAGCACCTTCGTTAACCGTCTGATCACGTTGGGCATTGTACCGGAGCACGCTCACGGGCCGGACTATGCCCGCAACCCGATTGGCTCTGGCCCTTATCAGATGGTGCAGTGGAATGAAGGGCAGCAGCTAATTGTAGAGGCCAATCCCAACTACTACGGCGAAGCTCCTGGCATCGAACGACTGGTCTTTCTATTCGTTGAAGAGGATGCCGCGTTTGCCGCTGCCAAAGCGGGTCAGGCCCAAGTAGCCAGCGTTCCCCAAGCATTAGCGGTGCAGAGCATCGACGGCATGACCTTGTACGATGTCACCAGCGTCGATAATCGGGGTCTGATGTTTCCTTATGTTCCCGCAACTGGCGAGACGACGCCCAATGGCGATCCCATCGGTAATAACGTGACGGCAGATCTAGCGATTCGGCAGGCGGTCAATTACGCCATTGATCGTGAAGCCCTGGTCGATGGCGTTCTAGAAGGCTATGGCTCCGTCGCCTACGGCCCCGTCACTGGGCTGGCCTGGGAAGAACCCAGTGCCGATATTGAAGATGCCCAGCCGGAAAAGGCTCAGGAAATCTTGGCCGCAGGGGGCTGGGCCGATAGCGATGGGGATGGGGTTCTGGAAAAAGGCGGTTTGAAGGCCGAATTTACGATTCTCTATCCGGCCAGCGATAGCACTCGTCAAGCCCTGGCCCTGGCAACGGCGGAAATGCTTAAGCCGATTGGCATTCAGGCCAACGTCGAGGGCAAAAGCTGGGATGAAATTGGACCAGCTATGCACAGCAACGTGGTGGTGTTCGGCTGGGGCAGCCACGACCAGACGGAAATCTACAACCTCTACCACAGCCAGTCGGCCCAAGGGGATTTCAATAACGCCGGGTACTATGCCAACCAAGCTATTGACGAGACGCTCGACCTAGCGATGGGAGCATCCTCGGAAGCAGAAGCGATCGCATTTTGGAAAGCGGCCCAGTGGGATGGACAAACAGGGTTTACCGCTAAGGGTGATGCAGCCTGGGCTTGGCTAGTGAATCTAGACCACACCTACTTCGTCAGCGACTGTCTCGACATCGGCCAACCCCAGGTCGAACCCCACGGCCACGGCTGGCCAATCACTGCCAATATCGCTGAGTGGGAGTGGACATGCAATTAAAGCCCGTTCTCACGTTTGCCGCCCATAAGCTGCTGCGGCTGTTGCTGCTGTTGCTGGCAGTGGCGACATTTACCTTTGTGCTGCTGAGCCTGTCGCCGATCGATCCGGTGCAGGCATATATCGGTGCTGACATGATACAGATTAGCCCAGAGCAGCGGCAGCTAATTGCCGAACGCTGGGGTCTGGATCAGCCAATGATTGTGCGCTTTTGGGACTGGCTGGGACAGTTGGCACAGGGCAATTGGGGAACCTCGATGGTTTTTAATCAGCCCGTAGGAGAGGTGATCGCCAGCCGCTTTTGGGTATCGCTACAGATGCTTGCGATCGCATGGCTGCTCTCCGGCCTGCTCGGTCTGGGATTGGGCATTCTAGCGGGGGCACTGGCAGGCACCTGGATTGACCGAGTGATTCGGCTCTACGCCTATACTCTGGCCTCATCGCCCACCTTCTGGGTGGCGCTACTGCTGCTCATCATCTTCTCCGTCTCGCTGAAGGTTACGCCCATCTGCTGTGCCGCGCCGCCTGGTGTGCTGGCAGCGGATATTACCTTCTGGCAGCACCTCCACCACCTGTTGCTGCCTGCGATCGCTCTTAGTATTATCGGCATCGCCAACATTGCTCTGCATACCCGCCAGAAGCTGATTGACGTGCTGCACAGTGACTACATCCTATTTGCCCGCGCTCAGGGAGAAAGCCTCTGGGGTGTCGTGCGTCACCACGGCTTTCGCAACCTGATTCTGCCCGCTCTAACGCTGCAGTTCGCCTCCCTGAGTGAGCTGTTCGGCGGTTCCGTCTTAGTCGAGCAGGTGTTCGCCTATCCCGGACTAGGGGAAGCCACGGTGCAAGCTGCCTTACGAAGCGATGTGCCGCTGCTGGTGGGCATCGTGTTCTTCAGCGCCATCTTCGTCTACACCGGCAACACCCTGGCGGATCTGGCCTATCCCATCGTCGATCCCCGCATTCGCTTAGGAGGCTGGCAGTCATGACGGTTACGGCGACTAAGATTGCAGCTCCGAGTCAAAAACTGGGGAATAATCGACGGCAGCGAACTCTCTGGGGGATTACCCTCTGTGCTTTATTTCTACTGGCAGTTATCTTTAGCCCCTGGGTCATCGGCAACGACGGCCTCAGTTCCATCCTCACTCAGCGTAATCAGCCGCCGTCCCTGGCTCACCCCTTTGGCACAGACTGGTTGGGCCGAGACATGCTCAGCCGTTCTCTGCACGGCATGTCGTTGAGCTTGCGAATCGGACTGCTAGCTGCTGGCATCAGTGCCTTGATTGGCACTGGATTAGGGTTAGTCGCTGGCACTCTAGGTGGCTGGGTTGATGCCGTCATTACCTGGATTATCGATGTATTCTTCAGCCTGCCTCACCTGGTGCTGCTGATTCTGATTGCCTTTGCCATGGGCGGCGGCACCACTGGGGTAATCGTTGCCGTTGCTCTTACCCATTGGACAAGCTTGGCTCGCGTGATTCGCGCCGAAGTGCTACAGGTCAACAGCTCCGACTACGTCCACCTCTCCCGCCGCTTTGGCCAATCTTCCCTTTGGATTGCCCGCCACCACATGGTGCCCCACGTCATCCCGCAACTGCTGGTGGGGCTGATTCTGCTGTTTCCCCACGCCATTCTGCACGAGGCAGCTCTGTCATTTATCGGCATTGGCCTATCGCCCCATATTCCCGCCATCGGTATCATTCTGGCTGAATCCATGCGCCATCTTTCTACTGGCTACTGGTGGCTCGGCGTCATGCCGGGACTGCTGCTGTTGCTCTCGGTTAAGGCTTTTGACTGGCTGGGGGAAAACGTGCGGAATTTGCTTGATCCGAAGACAAGTCAGGGATAGAAAAACTGCACTATCATATTTTTCGTCTACGGCAAGAAGGGGTGAAAAGAGAAAAAATGACTAACAATCAGTTGGTATGGATAGTCGCTGCGGCTGGAGCGTTTCTGAGTCTATTAGTACAGTTTATAGCCAGGATATTGTTCGGTTCAAAAGACCCATCAGAATTGGCGACGATTCCTCTGATACCAAATGTTTTGCATTTCACTTATCTAGATATAACCAATAGCTTTGCCATTTCCGCAAATAATCGCTCTGTCCTGATCTTAGGAAGCATAATATTTATTCTATGCCTTAGCTTCATCATTTTGTTGGTATCGAAACTGCTTTCTCGATCTGGTAAGAAAATCACGAAATCATTGCAGATAGGTTTAGGTCTGCTTCTGGCTGGGAGCATTAGCAATACTGTTGAGCGCATTCTTGCCGGTGGCGTTGTTCAATTTATTGATTTCCGACTTTGGCGAATGCCGATGTTTAATCTAGCTGATTTATTCGTTTATATAGGATTATATGGCTCTATCATTTCTATCGTTTTTTTGGGCCTCCAATCAATCTTAAGAAATCAGCAACGCACTTAATTGCGAGATTGATTTTAATAGTTTTTGTAAGAACTCGGGTGGACTTATCATCTTTGATTTTAATCATCTTAGATTTCACATAAAAATCATGAACACTTTGTTTGTAAATTTAGATGCTTTCTGTTTCTAAGCTCAGCATTACCTTTACCCAATACGATCAGGGACTGCACCGAAAGCAGCTCACCGTGATTACTGATCTGGATCTGACCGTCGAGGCTGGGGAACTAGTAGCCGTTGTGGGAGCCAGCGGTTCGGGGAAAAGCCTTCTGGCCCACGCCATCCTGGGAATTCTGCCTGATAATGCCCAGCTATCAGGAACGATGAAGTTCCAGGGTGAACCATTGACGCCAGAGCGGTGCGAAGCACTGCGCGGAAAAGCGATCGCACTTGTGCCCCAATCAGTTGGTTACTTAGACCCGCTGATGACCGTCGGGCGACAGGTGCAGCGGGTGGGACAACTGAACGGCCTGTCTGCGGGAGCGGCCAGAACGCTGAGAGACCGCACCTTTGCCCGCTACGAATTGCCTGCTACCACTCCTCGTCGCTATCCCTTCCAGCTTTCAGGCGGCATGGCGCGGCGGGTGCTCGTGTCTACGGCAGTCGTGACGCAAGCTGATTTAGTCATTGCCGATGAGCCGACCCCAGGGCTGCATCCTGACGTGGTAGCTGAAACCCTAAACCATCTGCGGGAACTGGCTCAGGAAGGACGAGGTGTGATCCTGATTACCCACGATATTGAAGCGGCTCTACAGGTTGCTGATCGGGTAGCGGTGTTTTATGCCGGAACTACCGTTGAAATTGCCGCTGCACAAGACTTTACGACGGGTAACTTGCGCCATCCCTACACCCAAGCGCTATGGCGCTCACTGCCCCAAAACGAGTTTGTGCCCATACCAGGAAACCAGCCCAGTCCTGAAAATTTGCCATCAGGGTGCTTGTTTAGCGATCGCTGTCCCTGGGTCACGTCCGAGTGTGAGCAGGCGCGTCCTGAAGCCAGATTTGTTCGTCAAGGTTGGGTGAGGTGTATCCATGCTGAAAGGTGAAGGGCTTTGGTTTCGCTACAGTTCTAAGCTGCCGTGGGTAGTGCGCGATCGCACCTTGTCTGTCGCACCCGGAGAAGTCGTTGGATTGATGGCTCCCTCCGGCTACGGCAAGACAACGCTCGGCAAACTACTGGCGGGCTATCTGGTGCCGACTCAAGGTCGCGTTACGCTGGATGAACAGCCGCTGCTCAACCGAGGCTACTGTCCGGTGCAGCTTGTCTTTCAAAATCCAGAACTGTCGGTCAACCCTCGCTGGCGCATTGACCGCATCCTGCGGGAAGGCCATCCACCTCAGCTCCACTACCTGGATGCTCTTGGCATTCATCCCGGCTGGATGACCCGCTATCCCCATGAGCTGAGCGGTGGAGAATTGCAGCGAGTTGCGATCGCACGTATTCTCAACCGCCACACCCGCTACCTAATTGCCGACGAAATGACCGCTATGCTGGATGCCAATACCCAGGCATTGATCTGGCAGGTGATCCTAGATTTTGCCCACCAACATCAGGTCGGCGTTATTGCCATTAGTCATGATAGACCGCTCTTAGAACGAATTTGTAACAGGACGCATGACATATCGGCTTCGGAGCAGGCTTCAGTTATGGGCACACTACTCTGAGCCAAACACAGCTTTTTATCAGCCCAACATTAGGGATTTCTGATTTTAAGTATGAATTGTGATGTGGGAGCACCACCCCCACATCACAATTCACACCCAGATTAAGCAACGCCCAACATTACGATTGCGTTGAAATCGGTACGTTAAACCTCTAGCATCACCGCTACCGCTTTCGGTTTGCATTGGTTATCTTGGGACTATCAATTGCAAAAAATTTTTTGAGGACAACGCCATGAATCAAAAGAATGTCTTGTCTGTACTGGGTTGTGCGGGATCGTTGGCAGTCGCGATCGCAGTTGCTGGCCCCGCATCAGCCAGCACGATGTCTCCGGTTGAGGCGAGCCAATTTCAACTAACAGGAACCGCACTATCCGTTACCCAAACCCAGGATGATGCTCTTTTAGATGCGTTGGGATGCAGTTGTGCAACGTGCCAAACCAGTCAGCAACAAACCTCGCTCTAACAATTGCGATCGCAGCCAAGTAGTGATGAATAGCTATTGTGGAATTACGCTTGGCGCAAGTCCCACAATAGCTTTTGTCTTTAATAAAACTTAAGTACCGTCTGGGTTCTAGCTAGGCAGCAGCCTGCCGCCGCTCAGCGTTGAAAGAAATAACAGCAGCCCCACCAGCAAAATGCCGCTAGCTCCAACGATATTCAGCAACTGGAAAAGCGGATACCGCCATTGAGCTGCCCGATCCATGCGGCGACTGAGGTATGCTCTGCCCCAGAGTGCCGTTAAGCCAATGGCCGATAGCGTTATTCCCATACCCAACGAAATTGCCAAGACCATCAGCATGGCTGGCCAAACCAGGTCATTTGCTAGACCGTAGAGCATAATTAAGAGCGCTCCACTACAGGGCACAGCACCGACAGCAAGTGAGAGCCATCCAGCAGTTCCTGGACGACGGTCACAGCTAAAGCAACGACAATAGTCAAGCTGAGAGCGCTTCGAAGGTGATGGTTGAGTAGGTTGAAGAATGCGATCGCTAAATTGCGTCACCGTTGGTAGCTCAGCTTGGACAGATTGATGAGAAGAGAATGGTTGTTTTGATGATTGCTTTGATCGCAAAGCCTGTCGCAGCATCCAACCGCCGATAAGTGCGATCGCAGCATAGCTGACTAATCGAATCAGGCGATAGCTGGCAGGTGTCGAACCAATAGTCTGTCGGATCACGATATCTGTGAGCAGGACAACTGCGATCGCAGATATCACATGCAAAACCGCAATCCGTACTCCCATGCTAATGCCCCGTCGAACGCTGCCCCCATTGCCCACAAAATAGGACAGAATCACAACCTTGCCATGTCCTGGCCCCAGCGTGTGAACGACTCCATAACCAAAGGCGATCAGCACTCCCAGAGCAAAGCGGATGGCGAATGGTCAGCGCGGATATCCCCCATCATTTGGCCAAAAAGAGCGGTGCTCTGGACTTGTATCGCCTGCCACCAAGAATACTGGCCAGAATACTGAGTAGAGAGATGAGGCATCGACGACAGCGATTGCCGAAATGACTGTCTAGCCGTGGATCGACTGGAATCAATCGTAATCGATTGCAGGCTGATGGCATAGCTGACCTGAATCGGACGAGAGCCATCAACGCGAAAGAGATCATAGGTCGCTGACTGTTGATGCAGTTGACCTTCTACCCAAACTGGGGTGAATAGCCCCGGATCGTCAATTGGAACCGACGGCTCTACATAGATGATCTGATTGGGAGGCGGTGGAGGAACATGAATACAGGCTCCCACAAAGGGAACCAGGAGTAACTGAGAGACCTGTTGCTGAGTCGTGCGTTCCAGTGGCAGAGCGTACCCGGAGATTTTGACCCATTTGCCCACAGCATCCGACGTATCGTTCGTTTGGGCCTCAACTTGGTGAACGGCGCGAATGAGTGACTCCACATCCAAGCCCTGTTGGGTCAGCTTTTGCTCCAATCTGGCTCCTAGTGCTGCATCCGGACTATCAGGAGTAAATCTCGCGGGGCGCTCAAATTCCTATCCCCGCCGCAAGCGGACGGGGCATTACGGAATTTGCCCTTCGGGACGCACTCCCGCGCTACCACTAACGTGGCAAGCCACGGGGAATTAGACCCACAGAGATTAAAGATTGGGCTTATGTGGTTGATGACGGAGGCGGTGCCTTCTACGGTCCCAAGATCGACATCAAGATTAAGGATGCCATCGGTCGGCTGTGGCAGTGTTCCACGATTCAAGTGGACTTCAACCTGCCGGAGCGGTTTGATTTGAACTATGTCGCGGCGGATGGCTCCCGGCAGCGTCCGATTATGATTCACCGGGCTATTTTTGGCTCCCTGGAGCGGTTCTTTGGAATTCTGGTGGAGAACTATGCCGGGATTTTTCCCCTGTGGCTGGCTCCGGTACAGGTACGACTGTTGCCGGTGAGTGATGCCCAGCGAGACTATGCTAATCAGGTGGCCCAGACCTTGAAACAAGAAGGATTTCGGGTAGAGGTCGATGCCAGCGGCGATCGTTTGGGTAAGCAAATTCGCACCGCAGAATTAGAGAAGATTCCAGTTATTTCTGTGATCGGTCAGCGAGAGATGGATGCTCAGACATTGGGCGTTCGCACCCGTCAGAGTGGGGATTTGGGAGCGCTGACGGTGCCAGAAGTCGTCGAGAAATTGCAAGGGGCGATCGCCCAAAAGAGCATTTTCTAGAAGAACAACACTATGGCTCCACTGCTCATTCTGGCTCATGTTGAGATGGCGAGCCGGTTAACGGCGTTGCTGAACGGGCAGTTTACGCCGACGGCGATCGCGGCAGGCGTAACGGCCGCCTTTGGCTTCGGTGCCGTTCATGCCCTGTCTCCAGGTCATGGCAAAACCCTGGTGGGGGCTTATCTGGTGGGCAGTCGGGGCACCCCACAGGCCGCTCTCTGGCTGGGGCTAACCACTACGGTGACTCATACCCTGGCGGTTTTCATTTTGGGAGTGACCACCCTACTGGCCTCCCATTACGTCGATCTTGACCAGGTGTATCCGATTTTGGGAGCTGTCAGCGGGGTGGCGATTTGCCTGGTGGGGCTCAATCTACTATCAGTGCGCTTGCGGTCTGCCCATCACCAGCACCACCATAGCCACGATCACCACCGCCATCACCATGATCACCATGCCCCAGAGGACTGGCGATCGCTGCTGCCATTGGCATTTCGGGTGGGTTGGTGCCCTGCCCATCGGCCCTGGTATTGCTGCTGAGTGCGATTGCACTACACCAAATCGCCTATGGGTTAGTGCTCATTGGCGTCTTTAGTTTGGGTCTGGCATCGGTGCTCACGACTCTGGGGTTAGCCGCCGTTTATGGCAGACAGTGGCTGGAAAACTCCCCCTTTGGAGCTGGAATGATGCAGCGGCTGTCAGTAGTCAGCGCTCTCGCGACAGTCTGCATTGGCCTCGGTCTGACAACAGTAGCGTTGATATGACCTTCACCTTTAGCTCGCGGCTGGCATAGGTTTCACATTCTCCTCGGCAAAAATGCCCTTAGGAATGATGCCATGCACGCCCCAGTTGCCATCGACCACCTGAGTAATCGCAAAGTCAGTACCGACCGTAATCAGCGAAAAGGCTTCATCCTCGGTCAGGTTCATGCCATTCATCAAGAAGTCGCGGGCCTTGGCGGAGCTATCCTTGAGCGCCGGATCGAGAGACGACAGGGTATAGATTTCCTTCTGGGCGTCTTCTCCCAGGGCTTCTAGATAGTTCGGGTAGGTAAAGCCGTGAACAATCCAGGAATCAGGGGTTTCTAGCAAAGGATAGTTGACTCCTTCCAAAATGGTGCCCGCCAGGTCGGCTTGCTTGTGCAGAACGAATTGAAACACGCCAGTAATCGAGGTTTCAATGGCGGTGCCATCCAGTTCTGAGTCGCCTTGAGACGCGTGGGCATCACCACCGGAAAACAGAGCACCGGGCACAGCGACCGGCAGGTACAGGGAGGTGCCCACGCCAATGTTGCGGTTATCCATGTTGCCGCCAAAGTAAGCAGGCGGAATGGAATCGACCACATCGGCTTCGCTAGGAGCGACCCCCATAGAGCCCAGGTGCAGACGGAGGGGAATTTTGACCCCTTCCAGAGTGTCTTCAATCTCGGTAACGGTGGCGTGATCAACAATGATGCCAGGATAGTCAATCGTGTCATGGGCTTTCCCATCGGGGGTCGTTTGGGACGTCCACTGGTAGCGGTAGACGGCCTCGGCCCACGGCTTCTCACCTGTAGCGTCCATTTCATACAGCGTAATCACCTCGCGCGGTTTGGGATCTCCCTTGTAGTTGTCGTACTGAAAGCCCCACCAGGCCGCCGCGTTAGAGCCATAGGTTTTGGTAGGATCCATACCGCTAGGACGCAACTTCAGATCGACAACGCGCACCTCCAGCAGATCGCCGGGTTCTGCACCGCAGATATAGACGGGACCCGTGAGAATGTGGACGCCAGGATCGCGATCGCTCACGGTTTTGCCCTCAGCCGTCCAGTTGTAAATGCTTTCGATGGCAGGGTCGCCTGCAATCATGCGATCGTAGTCATCACCCGCGTGGTGAGTAATGGTTTCCAGGGTGACGTAGTCCTGAGAATTAATGGAAATCACCGGAGCCTGATTTTTGCTGTAGTAGCCCCAGTGAACCGTTTCAGGGCTGGCCGCCACTGCGTAGTGGCGAGGACTGGTGGCGCGACTGCCACAGCTCGTTGGCACCGTGCTTTCAATCGGAGGCACCACCGCACTCACCGGGGTCATGCCAACGGGAAGAAAACTCGCCATCAAACAGAGAACAAGCGTGGCAACAGACAAAGACGGCCAGGTCTTCAGCCAACGCATTTTACGATTTTCAGCCATTCTGTCTTTCCTAAAGGGATTTTGGCCCAAGAACATCGATTAGTTTTCTACAGAATGCAAATGGCGTTTGTAGTCTAGATAACACAACTTCACAGACGGAGACGATCGCTTCCGCATCGTGCGGGGCAGTTCCTGGCATGAATCTTTAAACAGTTGGAGCTTACTGTTGAAGGCGATCGCCTTTTCTGCCTGTTCCTACCAGTTTGGGGCTACCCTGGGGGTCTTCAGCGCCGCCAATTTGCCCGGTTTAGTGGTGCCCTACCTGGGCTACCTAACCCTGACCACCCTGATCTACACCCGCTTGATTGCGCCCAAAGCCGCCCGTTCCCCCCATAACGCGCTGATGATTGAACGGCGCACGTTTTTGGAAGTGCCCCGCTAGTCGGCCATCTGGCGCGAAACCCAGGGTACCCTCAGCCAGTTTTTCACCAATGCGATCCCCATCTTTTTGGTGATTACGATCATCGCCTCCGTGTTGGACTGGTTTGGCCTCATCACTGCCCTGGCGGGATGGATTAACCCCCTGATGGGGCTGTTTGGCCTGCCCCCAGAAGCCGCTTTACCTGTGATTTTGGCCTCCATTCGCAAAGACGGACTGCTGCTCTTTGCCGAACCAGACACCCTAGCGGTACTGACGCCGCTACAAATCTTGACGGGGGTTTACCTAGCCGGAGTGCTGCTGCCCTGCCTCGTCACTGCACTCACCATTGCCCGCGAACAGTCGGTGCGGTTTGCGGTGGGGCTGATGGCGCGGCAGGCGATCGCCGCGATCGGGTTTTCCCTGGTGCTGGCCTGGGGAGGCGGCTGGCTGTAACCGTTTCTTTGATCCAGAAGGGTGGACTCAGGCGATCGCCATTCTGATCAAACCAACACTAAAAAGGGCATATAGACGTTTTTGCAGAAGGGATGACGGAGGAGAGTGCGGCCACTGTAAAGGTCAAAATCTGTCACTCATCATGCAATAATGATTATCATTCTCATGTTCAGTCTCCTGTACCATGTCATCATCCTTTGCTGCCCGCACCTCGGTTGAAGCCGTCGAAGAAGGGATGCTTCTGGCTCCTAAGTTTGACGCCCATGGGCTCATCCCGGTGATCACCACGGATGCTGCCACTGGCGAGGTGTTGATGCATGGCTACATGAATGAGGCCGCTTTGCTGAAAACCCTGGAAACGGGTGAAGCCCACTACTACAGCCGCAGTCGCCAGCAGATCTGGCACAAGGGAGCCACCAGCGGCCTGGTGCAGACCGTACAGCAACTGCTGATTGACGATGACCAGGATTGTCTGTGGATGAAGGTCAAGGTGGCTGGGGCAGGAGCCAGTTGTCATGTGGGCTATCGCTCTTGCTTTTATCGCCAGATTTTCCCTGGCGAGGGGGATAGTCAGGGGAATCAGCCCATTACCCTCACCTTGACGGAAACCGCCAAGACCTTTGACCCCGCCACCGTCTATGGGGATGTGCCCAATCCCACTCAACTGTGAACCGAGGACAGTACCATGCCGCTGCGTCATCAACCCGCCCCACCCACGCCCTGGGACCGTGATCTCAGATCAGCCCACTATTCCAGCCTCTGCCTATGTCCATCCCCAGTGCAGCCTGATTGGGGATGTGCGCCTGGGGGAAAATGTGATCATCGCTCCCAATACCTCCATCCGCGCCGATGAAGGGGCTCCCTTTTGCATCGGGGCAAATACCAACATTCAGGATGGGGTAGTCATCCACGGGTTAGAGCAGGGGCGAGTTCTAGGAGATGACCAGCAAGCCTACTCTGTGTGGATCGGTCACGACACCTGCATTACCCACATGGCGTTGATCCACGGCCCGGCTTATGTGGGCAATGACTGTTTTATTGGCTTTCGCTCGACGGTATTTAATGCCCAGGTCGGCCACGGGTGCATTGTGATGATGCACGCCCTGATTCAGGATGTGGAGATTCCCTCCGGTAAATATGTGCCCTCGGGAGCGGTGATTACGACCCAGCAGGCGGCTGATCGACTCCCCGATGCCAACGAGAGCGACAGAACCTTCTCTCACCATGTAGTCGAAATCAACCAGGCCCTGCGAGCCGGGTACCGCTGCGCTAACGATGTTGCCTGCGTCACCGCTTTCCAGAATCCCTCATCCAAGAATGGCTTCCACCCTGTACCTCATAATGGCCAAGCTGCTCATCTTTTACAGGCAGACATCGTGGATACAATCCGGCAACAACTTCGGCAGGGGCACCACATTGGCCTGGAATTTGCCGATGCCCGCCGATTTAAGGCAGGTTCCTGGCAGAATGGCCCGACCATTGCGATCGCCCACGAGCCCCAGGTGCTGACCCAGGTGGAACAGTTCTTGGCGGATCATTCCGGTGATTATAGCCATTCCCAGGCTGGTGAGGTACAGTCAGAAGCCTGAAGCCCTTGCTAAGCAGTAATTTCGGACTCGAGTTTGTACCTCACTAGAGTGATAACCGCTATATGTGCGTTTACTGGGCATTGACCCTAAAGCGAAACAGCGGCAGTGGGAGCAAATGATTCAGAAGCCAGAGTGAGTCTTAAAAATCAAATTCTGTGCCGCAATGTGCGTCGTAGAATTTTTGATTTTTGTTGATACCATCTACCGTCCACCGCCGCTAACGGTGCCCTTCAGCGATTGTAGATAACTTTACACTTCTCTTTGGTAGCTCTCAGCAGTCCGCTGCAAGGGAATTGTTATGTTTAAGTGGGCTCAATCGGAAGCTCTAAACTCAGATATCTCGTTAAACTTTCTGCAACTCTGTTGGACAGTTCCTGTCCCCAAATCTCTGAATACCAGTGGGGATTGAACTTCACAAAGCACTTAGTGCTTTCTTTCGGTTCAGAATTTGTGTTTGCCTGCCAGAATTCATATGCAATAGCTATGACCGTTGACTCTACTTGGCTTACTTCAATTCTATTATTATTAAGATTGATCGCATGAATAAAGGCCCCACCTGTATCTAAGTTGCCAGAGCTTGACCTAAGGTTAGGACCAACTATCCAATTCCAGCTAATTTGGAACTCGCATTCAATAGAATTATCTTTCTCAAATACGTAGTCATGAAGAGTAATCCGCTTAAGATCATAGTTTTCACTCGCACCATGTAGGGACTCTCCGCGAATGAACTTTGTCATATTGTTTGCAGTGTATCCGAAGTGGCGTTCACCATTTCTCAACACCAGCACAATGCACTCTCTAAATTTACCATCTAGGTAATTAATAAGTCTTGGTACACGCTTGGCAAAATTGGAGTTTCGATTCTCAAAGTAGAACTCGGCAAGTACGTTGATAGCATTACAGAGTTTCCCAAGAGCAATAAGATCTCCTGTGTGGTAGCCAAGCATTAAGCGTGGCAACAAAAACTCAGCTTCTTTAGCTAGAGCTAACTTGTGTTGAGATATATCTGTCTTCATCAGATTAGATATTCGTAAACATAACTCTTTTGTAGAGGGAAAATTTCCACCTAAGATCCCCATACGGTAAATTGGCGGAAATATTTCTGTCTAAGTTCCCATTTTGGGTAGATAGGTGGAATTACGTCCATCTAAGATCCCTATACGAGTAAATAGGTGGAATGGTTCAGTATAACCAGCCCTCCGATTCAAGGCTGAAACTGTTTAGAGTTTATTCATCATCTCACTTCAGGCCGTCTACCCATGCAAGCAGAACCTCGTCTTAAGAAACTACTCGACCAGGTTCGGGACGTGGTTCGCTGAAAGCATTACTCCGATCGCACTGCTTTACTACCGATGTCAGCGGACTTCTCCATTCGGTTGATCAACCGCCGTAATGCCCGCCGCTGCCAGCCGATCGCGAATCTGATCCGCTGTGGCAAAGTCACACTGTTGTCGAGCCGTTTGGCGCTGCTGAATCAGGTCAGCGATGGTCAAAGACCGGCCTGCGGCGATGGTCAAAGACCGGCCTGTGGCCAACGCCGCATCGTCATCAAGATGAACAGCTATAGTGCGTCACGCCACCCACGTCAGAAAACGTGCTGGGTCGTAGACGATAGTATTTATCTTCTACTGCTTGCGATTGCTCATCATAGGGATGGCTCAGGACTGCTTGCAACTCTCTCACTAACGTGTAGTCACCCTGCATGGCTTGTTGATAGGCAGGGACAATCAACCACTCGCGCCAAGTGTATTTGGGGTTAGTCTGTTTCATCTTGGTTGATATCTCAGCCAAATTGCCGTCGTTGACGAGGTCGCGCCAGCTTTTGAGCCAAGATTGCCATTGTTCATCGAGTTGTGGTGACGTTTTACCGTAGAAGCTCTTTTTCAAGGCTGAGACATCGTCTGGTATGTGGGATAACTCGCGGAAGAAAATGGTGTAATCCACCTCTGAGTCGGTCATTAACTGCATTAATTGCCTAAATAGCTCCGGGTTGAATTCACTCAAGCCAAGTTTGGCTGCCCACATGTTTTGAATTTGGGTTTGCATGGCTTCTGCAAAGCCACGACCGACCTGGTCGAACTGTTCTAACGCTTCAGCATCGTCGGCTAGTAGCGGTCTCACCGCTTTCCAAAACATGTAATAGTTGGTTTCTGCTGCCCTGGGCTGATTGAAGAATGAGAAGTGTTCGCCGCCGCCCGTCCAGGGTTGAAACCAGGGGTCAAAAATTTCACAAAACCCAAAGGGTCCATAGTCGAGGGTAAAGCCACCCGCGGCGCAGTTATCACTATTAAAATTACCCTGGCAATAACCAACCCGTAGCCAATTGGCCACCAGGGTCGTAAGCCGCTGGCGAAATAGCTTAGCCAACTCAACCAATTGATCGGCAAAACTAAGGGTTTGATTGATGTCGCTTTTGTATTCTCGCTCAATTAAATGCAACACGATCATGCGCAATTCTTCTGATGCTCTGGGATGAGCATTGCTGCGATCGCGGCGGGCAAACAACTCTAGCTGACCCACGCGCAAAAAGGAAGGGGCAACGCGAGTGGAAATGGCCACAGGATTGTCCACCAAAATATCCGGGTCGAGAGAGCAAGAGTCTTGGGAATACCAGGGCCGGGTAACGGTCTCAGATTTAGACACGTATAGGGTCAAAGCGCGCGATGTGGACACCCCTAAAGCGTGCATATACTCTTGCGCTAAAAACTCACGCACACTGGACCGGAGTACGGCGCGACCGTCGGCACCCCGGCAATAAGGCGTCGGGCCACCCCCTTTCAATTGCATTTCCCAGCGCTGGCCATTGATGATTCCTTCAAATACCGATATCGCCCGACCATCGCCATACCCATTCCCCGTACCGAATGGACAATTTTGGAGATATTCGGTGCCATAAATCGACAGGGCATAACCCGTCGCCCAGCCAACCTGTCGCATCGGCTCAGGCGCAGCAGCGAGATCACCCGAAAATACCTGGCGAAATTTTTCATCCAGCGCCAGTTCATCGCTCAACCCAAGCTCCTTAAAAAACGTGCTGCTATGGGCGACATATTCTGGGTCTGGAAGTGGCGTGGGGGTTACAGGGACGAAGTGACCCGAAAAAACCTGGCGGGGACGGTGATCATCACCATCGGCGGTGGCGTCAGGATCGGCATTTAAGGTGTCCATCAGAGAATAATCCACCAACTGCACAAACTCATCGAAGGTCGTTACGCAGGGCTCAGCAGAGGGTTTAGATGGATATAACATGGTTGCTAGCACCCGTATTGCCGGGAAAGACTCGTGTTTAATTGAGAATTATGTAGAGGCTAGCATGTTAAAGACGATGTCCGCTGTGTATACCAGGCATGCACAAAAAGAGTCTGCAAAAACAATACAGGGGGATTAAAATCGCCCGATGCGATGATTGATGCGACTTCATGGGGGGGTAGCACAGCCGCATCTCGACCATGAGCGGCCAGAAAATTCTCGACATCCTCATCGGGATATTCCGCATACTTCAACATTCGAGTCCAAATCTCGCGCAGCTGTTGATAGGCTGAGGTAGACATATCAGAAGCTAAATCCGCACTCACTAAATATCCCTGAGGGCGAAGTCGTGCAGCAATTTGGCTGAAGAATTGTCGTCTCTCCTCCTGCTGCATAAAAAAGTGAGAAACTAGCAGGCAAGTCGCCGCATCGAACGGGGCTGAGGCAGGTAATGAATCCAGATAGCCTTCATGCCAGGTACAACGCGACGCAATCCCACACTCATCAGCTTTCTGGCGACAAATATCAAGCATCGCACTCGCAGGCTCTACCGCCGTAAATTGCCACTGTGGAAATTCTTGAGCCAGATAAATTAACTCCAGGCCAGTGCCGACTCCCACACAAAGAATGCGGGCGTCAGTGGGGAGATCAGAGAGGATCAGGCGAGTCAGCAGATGAAGCGTGTCACGCAATGGCGCTAACTTAGCGGCTCTTTTGTCGTAGGAAGAAGCGCGTTCTTCGTCGAAAACAGTAGCTGATTCTTGATTTTGCATGGGTAATGTGAATAATTTCGTCGTCTTACTTTTCACAATTGGAGTCTGTGCAGCTATCTAAACCGCATCAACAGTCCCATCAACAGATTTCACTGTCGATGCCAGCGGACGGTTCCATCGGGTTGATCTACCACCGTGACGCCCACGGCTGCCAGGCGATAGCGAATATCATCTGCCATGGTAAAGTCGCGCTGTTGTCGGGCCGTTTGGCGCTGCTGGATCAGGTCAGTGATCGCAGCCTCATCCAAGTCATCCGCCGCTACATCAGCACCATTGTCGGCTTTGGCCTCTAACCCCAAGACCTGGGCCAGGTGCATCAGGGTTTGCCACTGTTCCAAAAGCTGATCCGGACTGGACTGTGGCTTCCCTTCATGAACCAGACGGTTTCCCTCTCGCTGTAGCCCTTTAGCCAGCTCAAACAGCACTGCTAGAGCCCCCGGCGTGTTCAGGTCATCGTCCATAGCGGATTGGAACCGCTCCATCCACGGAGCATCTGGGCTGGGTTCCTGGGGAGAGGGCTGGAGGTTGGTGGCAGGCCATCCCAGGTTTGTACCGTAGCGATCGCCAAACAAAAGTCCGGCCTTCAGGGTTTGCCAACTGTTGATTGAGGCTGCGATCGCATCTTTCGTAAAGTCCAGCGGCTTCCGATAATGCCCCTGCAGCACAAACAGCCGTATCGCCATTGGGTCTACCGGCTGCAGATACTCCGACCAACGACCCTCTAGCAAATCACGAATCGTGGTGAAATTGCCCAGAGATTTCGACATTTTTTCACCATTCACCGTCACCATGCCATTGTGCAGCCAGTAGTTGGCCAGGGGTTTACCGTTGGCGGCCTGGGACTGGGCAATCTCATTCTCGTGGTGGGGAAACACCAGGTCGCCGCCGCCACCGTGGATATCGATAGTAGCTCCCAGTCGGGCTCGAATCATGGCGGAACATTCGATATGCCAGCCCGGTCGGCCCGGGCCCCAGGGAGACTCCCAGGCGGGTTCGTCAGGTTTTGCTCCTTTCCAGAGGACAAAGTCCGCCGGGTTGGTCTTGGCGGTAGCCGCCAGATCGCGACCACTCGCTCCGGCCTGCATCGTTTCTAGCGATCGCCCCGAAAGCTGGCCATAGTCGGCGAACTGCTCCACCCGATAATACACATCGCCCCCGGCAGCATAGGCATAGCCCTTTGCTGCAAGCTGGCCAATCAACTCATGAATCGCTCCAATATGCTCTGTCACTCTGGGATACTCATCGGCATCCATCACATTCAGGCGGTGCATATCCTCGAAGTAGCGCTGGATGTAGCGCTCTGAAATCGCCACCATGGTCGTGCCCTCGGCGCTGGCCCGGTTGAGGATTTTGTCGTCAATATCGGTAAAGTTTTGCACGTAATGAACCGCGTACCCCCGCCAGCACATATATCGCCGCAGCACATCCCATCCCAGATACGACCGGGCATGCCCCAGGTGGCAATCGTCGTAAACCGTCACCCCGCAGCAGTACATCGTCACTCGGCTCGGATGGATGGGGGTAAAAGACTGTTTGCGTTTGGTCAGGGTGTTGTAGAGGGTGAGGGACATGGGAAATAGGTGGGTGAGTGGATAGATGGGCTTTGGGTATTGAGTGTTGGGTATTGGGTTTCGGTCTGATGCCTGATACCTAACACCTTGTACCCAACACTTAGCATCTAGCACCTCAACCCTGGAACCTAATTCTCATCTGCAACACAGTTCATCAACTTTTCTTCCATCGCCTTGAGATCCAGGTTGCGGCCAATGCAGACGAGTTGATTGCTCGGTGATCCTGGCCATTCCGAGTCTTCGAGCTGAAACCGCTTGCCCGTGAGCTGGAAAAAGTGGCGGGCGGGGCTTTCTTTGAACCAGAGAATCCCCTTCATGCGGAACAATTCTGATGGCAAGTGATAGTCAAGCAACTGCTGAAACTTCTTGAGGCCAAAGGGCTGGTCAGAGCGAAAAGACATTGAGACAAAGCCATCGTTATCCAGGTGGTCGGAATGATGGTGATGATGTTCGTGGGGATGGTCATGGTCATGGTCATGGTGGTGCCCATCGTGGTCGTGGGCCTCGTGATGGTGATGCCCGTGGTCGTGAGCCTCATGATCGTGATGGTGCTCATGGTCATGCTCATGGGCCGCTTTTTCGGCATCAGCTTGAGCCACCGCTTGATACAAACCGCGATCGCCCACCTTCACATCAATGATCAGCGGCAGAGGTACCTGACCCTGCTGAGCATGGAGGATTCTGACATCTTCTCGAAAGGTGCGAATCCCCGCTTCTACTGCTTTGAGACGCTTTGACGAAACTAAATCGGTCTTATTGAGCAACAGAATGTCGCCGTAGGCGATTTGGCTCAGGGCAGCTTGGCTATTGAACAAATCCGGTTCAAAGGTTTCGGCATCAATCACCGTCAGGATAGAGTCAAGCCGGGTCAGATCCCGCAGTTCAGTACCAAGAAAAGTAAGGGTGATGGGCAAGGGGTCGGCAACGCCAGTGGTTTCGACCACGAGGTAGTCAATGCGTTCGGCTTTGCCGTCTCGAAGAGAATCGCGTTTCTCCAGCACCCGATGCACCGCCTGCATCAGGTCGTCGTTGATGGTGCAACAGATACAGCCATTGGTTAGCTCCACCATATCCTGCTCAATGGTGACCAGAAGTTGACTGTCAATATTGATGTCACCAAACTCATTCACCAGCACCGCAACGCGAAAGGCATCGAAGTTTTTGAGGATGTGGTTAAGCAGCGTGGTTTTGCCGCTGCCCAGAAAGCCCGTGATGATGGTGACGGGTAGGCGGGTGTCGGGGGTGTTGAGGGTTGTTTGCATGGGAAAGGGAAGGGATAAGTTTACGGTGTACGGCTCACGGCCTAGCGTTTTTTAACGCCAAACCCTTTAGCTGGGTTGGGGCAAATGCTTTTAAATTTGACTTGATTGGTAGCGGGATTGTAGAGAGCATAGGATGCTTGGTCAGATCGTCGGCCTACGTTGCCAACTCCCACCACGCGACGAGGCGAACGTTCCTGTTCCTGGGAAACGGCGCTTTGATCCAGTGTTGTCAGCGTTGATTGCAGGGCACTAGGCTCGACCCAGCATTCAAAGGCAAGACCTGATCGGCCACAAAACAGCGTGTTGGCATCGGCGCGAATTAAGCGATCGCACAATTGGATGGGCGACGTATCCGGCGTTAATTCATCGCTATAACTGACGGTACTCCCGTGAATGAGCAGACAATCCAGTTCATGAAAACCAAAGTCAAGATAACTCAGCCAGCGCACCGTCTCTCGGGATACAGCATCCCATAGATCTTTTGCAGCGCTCGGACCATAGCGCTCAACTAATTCGGGAGCATCAGGCAAACCTCGAATGCCATACAGGCTAAAGCATTGCTCCTCCCACCAGCCGGAACAGACTTGGGGTTCTGGCTCATCTGGACGATGCGATCGCACTCGCTGTACTAGTGCCTGATTATCACCCTGCAATCCGACCAAATCTCCCAGGATATAGAGTTCTGTGACGGGATCGCGCTGCCGCTTGATATCAGCTAGCACAGCCTCATAGGCGACCAAATTTCCCTCAATTCCACTTAAAAGAGCCCACTGTGCCATAGTTCATCCATCGTGAATATAGTTATCGTGCACATACATGTCCTGGGTCATCGGCCCGTTCAGCAAACTCCAAGCCCTGGGCAAGTCGCCAAGCAAAAATGGGAGGTAAGCCTAATTCGATAATGGCAGCACAGGTTTTCTCGTAGTCGTAGGGCACTTCCCGGAGGATGACCTGGGCCGTGTCGGTGTCGTACAGGACGTAGGTGGCGTTGGGTCTGCCGTGGCGAGGTTCACCGACGGAACCCGCGTTGATAATGCGTTTGAGAGATGCGGTGAATTCTCGGCGGGTTTCAGGTTGACCGGGCTGCTGCACTTTTACAGCCAGCGTGCCATTGTCCAGTTCGCGCAGATACGGCTTATGGGTGTGGCCACAAAAGAGAACATCGGCCTCAGCCGTGAGCACTCGCTCTAGGGCCGCAAAACCATCCATTGTTGGTAGCAAATATTCGTGCTGGCTGTTGGGGCTACCGTGGACAAAGCAAAGATTATCAACCCGCAGAGTCATGGGTAAATCAGCCAGGTACTGCCGAACTTCGGGATGAATGACCTGATTCGTCCACTCATGGGCTGAACGGCCCCGCTTTTCGGCCAGTTGAGAGGGGTAGCTGCACTCGCAGGCATTCAGCCCTTCCACAATGTCCTCATCCCAACAGCCCTGGCAGGTGGGGATGTCTAGAGAACGAATCATTTCCACTACGGCGTTGGGGTAAGGGCCATAGCCAACCAGATCGCCCAAACAATAGATTTGGTCAGCCCGCTGCTGATCAATATCCGATAGCACTGCATTCAGAGCTTCATAGTTACCGTGGATGCAGGATATAACCGCTAGTTTCATCTCACAGTCGCCTCTTCTTCTATGGCATTGATTGCATTTGCATCTCGGTAGTACTGCTGGTGTTGCGCGATCGCACTATCGGCCAAACAGCTATCTAGCAGCGTCAAGGCAATGAGCTGTTGCTGTAGATCCCAGCCGACGACCTCAATCCCGCTTGGGCGTTGGGGTCGCCCGTCCAACCAGCGCGGCAGGTTGAGTTCGGTATATTCAAGGCCGGGCAGTCCCTCGACAAAATCAACGTAGAAGGCACGGCCATCGGGTAGTTCAAAGACGCCCTTCACGCGGTGTACATGGCCATAGGCTCCACCTGTCAGCTCTATCAACAGTTCATCTAAGCTCGGTGGATCAAAGACCTGCCCCGTCAGTGATGTGTGCCAAATTTCCGGTAAATGTGCTTCACCTGCAACTGCGATCGCATTTCCAGTCACTACCTGATCGGCCCAGTCGTGCCAATCCGAGGCTGGCGAGTCAGGGGGTAAAACAGCAATGCGATCGCAGGCTGATTCCAGCCAAATCAGCGACTCTAAATCAAGCTGAAATCCGATTTCAAGATAGACGGTAGCGGTGTCCGGTAAGTCTGCTAGCGTCTCGTTAAGCTGGCTTTCGGGCACAACCTGTACCCACGGGAATCGATAGCCAATACGGACTAGATCAACAGAGGCATCTCCTAGCCCCAGGCTGGCATAGTAGACGGGATGAGATTGCTCCTGCAAGAACTGGCTTAACCAAGTGGTTTTGCCGCTGCCAGAAGGGCCAGAGACGACGACAAGGTGTGGCATAGGAACAGTAAAAATTGAAGTTGATGGACTGAATATTGACAAACTTTCTGAACGTTTCTAGTGAAATGCTGGACGGTGACGAATCAGGCTCATAAACTCTTGGCGAGTTTTAGGATCTTCGGCAAAGACGCCTCGCATAGCACTGGTAGTCGTCCAGGAACCCGGCTTTTGAACGCCACGCATCACCATACACATGTGACTCGCTTCGACGACGACGGCAACACCTTGGGGTTTCAGCAGACCTTCCAGGGCATCGGCAATTTGGGCGGTGAGTCGTTCCTGCACTTGCAGACGCCGGGCATACATCTCGCAGATGCGAGCAATTTTGGAGAGGCCAATGACTTTGCCGTCGGGAACGTAGGCGACATGGGCGCGACCCAGAATTGGTAGGATGTGGTGCTCGCAGGAACTGAACAGGTCGATGTCGCGCACCAACACCATTTCGTTGGCGTTTTCGTGAAAGACGGCTCCGTTGAGCAGCTCATCCAAGGATTGGTGATAGCCGGAGGTGAGAAACTTCAGGGCTTTGACAACTCGCTTCGGAGTATCGACTAACCCTTCGCGATCGGGGTCTTCGCCCAAACCTAGCAGCAGTGTGCGGACGGCCTGTTCCATCTCTTGGTCGGAGACGGGGAAGTCGGCTTTAGTTTTGATTGAACTAGGTTGGAACTCGTCACGAGAAATGGATAAGGTCATGGATAATTTTTAACTAGGGTTAGAAAGAGGGGAAAGCTTCTGTTTCCCCCTAGATGGAACGCGCTCCTAGGGGAGAACGATAATCATTCTCATATTATAATCCACAAACGTCAGGTTACTCCGGCCTAGCCGAAGGTCAGCCCAAGCGGGGTTTGGCCATCTCTCGCTCAGACAGTCGAGAGACACAGCTACCGGCCAAACAATTGTTGAGGCAGTCGGTGCAGTTGCAACGGGTTCAACTGGCGACCAATGAAGATGAACTGGTTTTAGGGTGGAGTGGTTCAGGGTTCGGGGTGATGCTGTAACTGATAGGCTTTGGCCTTCATCATCTTGAAGATGTTATAAAACCCATTGGCGCGAGACGGGGTCAAGCTGACACTCAGCCCGGTCTCTTGAATAAAATCCGGTTTGAGCTGAAGAATCGTATCTGGGGATAAGCCATTCAGACCCTCAATCAACAATCCAACTAGCCCCTTAGTAATGAGAGCGTCAGAATCCCCATAAAATATCAACTTTCCCTCCATTAGGGTTGCCGTAATATAGACTTGTGAGACGCAGCCAGCTACCTTGTTTTCAGGCGTCCTATCAGATGCCGGAAAGGGCGGCAATCGCTTTGCAAACCACAGCAAATATTCATAGCGCTTCTTGTTATCAGCGGTTTGTTGAAGGCGCTGAACGAATTTATCGAGCTGCGGTGTTGGTGATAGTGCAGTCATGGGCTGTTGATCGGCATAAATTTGGGTTTGACTCTTGGCCAGTTATCTCTGATCGCTTTTCTCTTAGTTGACAAACATTACTAAAGCTGGAGCAGCTTGCCTGCCAAGCAGTTCGTTAGCTGCTGATGCAGTTGCAGGGGGTTCAACTGACGACCGATGAATACAAGCTGATTTTTAGGTGTCGTTTTCCAGGGTTCCGGAGTAATGCTGCACCGCTTGCCGCTGAGCTGAAAGATGCAGCTTTCCTTAGTTTCTTCAAACCAAAGAATTCCTTTTGCTCGAAAGACGGTGGCGGGGAGTTGGGTTGTTAAAAAGTGTTCGAATCGGGTCACATTAAAGGGGCGATCGCTCTTAAAAGGCAGTGAGACAAAGCCATCCTGGGACAGATGAGTCGAGGTGCCAGGTTGGGACTGGCTCCAAGAGTCTTCTGTCGGCAGCAGAGCGGGCGGGGAAGCCAATCCCACATCCAGCAAAGCTGACAAAGGCAAGCTGTTGGCTGCCGCCGTTAGCGAGCATCGCAGGAATCGGGCCTGCTCTTTGATGCTGTCAATGTAGGCTTCTAGCTGGGTTAGCTTGTCCTCTGACACCAAATCCGTCTTATTCAGCAAGATGATGTCGCCGTAGACCAACTGACTAAGAGCCGCACCACTGCTGAAGTGGTCTTCGGTAAAGGCTTCCGCATCTACCACGGTAATCACAGAATCTAGATCCGTGAAGGCTTGTAGCTCCGTAGTCAAAAACGTCATCATGATCGGCAGTGGATCCGCTAATCCGGTGGTTTCAACCACTAAATAGTCAATCCGTTCCTCCCGCTCCAGCACGGCAAATACGGCATCCACCAGACTGTCGTTGATGGTGCAGCAGATACAGCCATTGCTCAGCTCTACCATGTTTGCATCAACCGATGTCAGCAATTGACTATCAATGTTGATGTCGCCAAACTCATTGACCAGCACTGCCACCTTCAAATCCTGCCGATTGGTCAGAATGTGGTTGAGTAGCGTGGTCTTGCCGCTGCCCAAGAATCCGGTGATTAGGGTAACAGGCATTCCTCGCTTGGGAGCCAGTTCTGATAATGAAGCAGTCATCTCATCGACCTCAAAATCGTGGATGAAATCGGTGTTGCGATCTGCAAGCGATCGCAGGGAATATGATCGGCCTGTAGTGTGGTGATGCCATCACCACTGTAAATTTCGAGTATGGCCTCTGCGACGGTTTCAAAGAGGAGTAAGTCACCCGGAAATACAACGCGTTCGAAATACCAATGGGCAATGTTGGAAATTCGAGCAATCTGTAAGTCAGATGATGGGTTGTGATAGCTGCACAAAACTCTGTTTGGCAGTTGGGTGGGCAGGGCATCAAGAATTTGGGTCATGGTTCAGGAAGCCAGAACGCGAGCTTTGGGAATCAGAATGGCCAGCAGAAAAATGGCCAGTTGAACGGTAACGATGCTGGGGCCAGAGGGGAGGTCGAATAGAGCGGACAGGAGCATCCCAATGACGGCGCTCACAGCTCCCAGGACAGCGGAGATCAGGATGTAGTGGGAAAAGTTGCGGCTGAGCAGACGGGCGGCACAGGCTGGAATGACGACAAAGGCACTGATTAGCAAGACGCCAATCGCTTTAATGGAGATGCCCACCACCAGAGAAAGCAGCACAATAAAGGCGGTGCGCTGGGCCGAGACGTTTACCCCCCGCGCGATCGCCATTGGTTCATTCAGAGTGAGGAGAATTTGCGATCGCAACGTCAAGCCAATGAACCCCGCGCACACCGCCAACAGCAAGGTACCGAAGATTAGATCAGCAGTTTGTACGGCCAGAATGTCGCCAAAGAGAATGTTCGTAATGCCTCCCTGATATTCGTCCCGAAAGCTGAGCAAAATGATGCCCACCGCCAGGGAGGAAGAGTAAATGATGTTCAACAGGGCATCAGTCCAGAGCTGAGTCCGTTCCAGAAAATAAGTGACGACTAGGGCAAACACCACCGCAAAAGGCAGCAGTACCCAGGAGGGATTGAACCCCAGCAGCAGCCCAATGCTAATGCCCAGCAAGGCAGAATGACCTAATGCATCGCTAAAGAAAGAAAGCTGCCGCAGGATCGTAAAGCTGCCCAACAAGCCGCCCATCAGTCCGGTCAATACACCACCCATCAGTGCTCGCTGCATAAAGGGTAGTTGGAAAAGTTCGATAACACGGGTGAGTTCGGTAGGCATAAGGTGAGTGGGGAAAGGGGAAGTGAGGAATGGCAGGTGGGAAGAATAGGAAAAGAGAGAATTGGGTTTTGGGGTGTAATGGTGGTGGGAAAAATTCAGTCTTATCGGGATTTGGAAGTTTGGCAACAGGGAATGGCGTTGGCGGAAGTTTGCTATCGCATCACGAGGACATTTCCGAGGGAAGAAATTTATGGCATGGTTTCACAAATTCGGAGAGCAGCGGTTTCAGTTCCAGCCAATATTGCTGAAGGCTATGGACGAGAATATCGAAATGAATATATTAAATTTCTGCGGATTGCTCAGGGTTCTCTAAAAGAACTAGAGACCCATCTGATCCTTGCCGTGCGGGTAGAAATAATCACGACAGAAATCGCTCAACCCATCCTCGCTCAATGTGAATCTACAGGTAAATTGCTGCGTGCCCTCCTCCGCGCTCTCCAAAAAAATCAATAACCCCACTCCCCACTCCCTTACTCCCCCTTGCCCGAACAAGAATGGTGATAGCGAACCAGATCAGGCCCATAGGCAAGGGATAACTGCTCAGGAGCCAGGGCATGATCGGGAGGCCCCTGGCACAGCAGTCTCCGGTTCATGCAGAAGACGCGATCGCAGTTGCGACGCACCATATCCAGGTCGTGGGAAATCTGCAAAATCGCCCATCCCTGCTCCCGCTTCAGTTGATAGAGCAGCTGATAAAAATCAGATTCACTGCGTACATCTAACCCGGCTGGGGCTTCATCCAAAATCAAGAGGGAGCGGGGCCGCACTAGACAGTAGGCGAGCAGCACCCGTTTGGTTTCTCCACCCGAAAGGCTGCTCACGAGCTGATCGCGCAGGTGCCAAGCCTCCACTTGGGTCAACGCTGTTCGCACCGCATGACGACGCGCCCGGCCACCGACCCACGGCAGTTGCAGCCCCACTCGATCCCAGCCCAAGCCCACCAGCTCAGACGCGGTGATGGGAATGCGGCGATCAAACAAGAAGTTTTGCGGCAGGTAAGCAATGCCCTGGCGCACCTTGGGCGGTAAATAACCCCTGGCAGACAAAGGATGCCCCAGCACAAACACGTCTCCCGATTGGCGCGGCAAAATGCCCAGCACCGCTTGAATTAGAGTACTTTTCCCAGCTCCGTTGGGGCCGATGATGGCGGTGTCTGTTCCGGGTTGCACCGCAAACGACACATTCTCCACAGCTCGGTGAGTTTCACGGTAAACCGTTAACCCCTCAATGACTAAAACCGGATCGCTCAAGTCATGACTCCTTGCTCAGCACTGAACTAGCATCAAAACCGCAGACCTACCCGCTGGGGCGCAACCGCCACAGGTTGGGGCACCCAGAGTGGCAGCCACGCCTGATCGGATGTCTCAAAGGAAGTCGCGAGATTATCAGCGTTCTGGCGCATGGTGTCCAGGTAGTACTGCGGCTGAATTGCGGTAGCGGGGCCGGTTTCAAGGGGGTCAAACACACCGACCTTGATGTTGAGATCATTTGCGATCGCATCAAAGGATTCCTGCCCGGCCTGGGGTTCGGTCATGATCGTTTTTAGACCTTCGGCCTGCACCGTTTCCATCACTTGCTTCACGTCTTCAGGAGACGGATTCTCTTCCGGAATGCCTACCAGCGTTTCGGATTCCAGCTCATAGCTGTCGGCAAAGTAAGACGCGAAGTTATGGAATACCACAAAGGTTTGTCCCGTAAAGGGAGCCAGCTTTTCGGTGATTTCGGCATCCAGCGCTTCCAGTTCGGCAATAAAGGCAGCGGCATTGGCGGTGTATTCGGCTTCACCTTCTGGATCAGCTGCAATCAGTCCATCCCGAATGTTTTCTACCTGCTCGATCGCCCGCTTGGGATCTAACCAAACATGAGGATCAAATTCACCATGAGCATGACCGTGGCCAGCGTGATCATGCTCCTCGCCTTCGGCATGAGCTTCGCCTTCAGCATGATCGTGTTCTTCGCCTTCGGCATGATCATGATCGTGGTCGTGTTCTTCGCCCTCTGCGTGGTCATGATCCTCCCCGTGGCTATGGCCATGTTCTGCATCGGCAGCGAGGGTAGCAATGCCTTCACTGGAGTCGATGATCGCTAGATCAGCATTTTCGGCATTCTCGATCATGTCGTCCAGGAAGAACTCCATTTCCAGACCATTCTTGACCAGCACATCAGCATTGGCGAGCGCTTGGGCATCGCCCGGCTTAGCTTGATACTCATGGGGGCCAACGTTTGTTGGCAGCAGCTGCACGACTTCAGCGCGATCGCCTGCCACGGCTGTCGTGAACTGAGTAATGGGCAAGAACGTCGTCACCACTTGCAACGCATCTTCTGGAGCAGCGGCCACTTCCGCATCAGTCGCATCTGAGGACTCGGTTTCGCTAGTGGGGGTATTAGTGGCGCAACTACCCAGGCCCAAGGCAATTGCCACAGAGGAGGCCAACAATAGAGCAGTTCGAGAAGGAAAGAGTTGAGGCATGGAGCGATCTCCTGAAATGCTTAAAAGAACTAACTTTTTTGATAGTTTTGATAATGATTATCATTCTAATTTGTCTTATTATCGTAGAGGTTCAACATTTATCTGTCAATTACCGCAGCATTTGTGCTTTAAAAAATGGGTCGCTATTCCTGCTGTCGGGGAAGTCGCAGCAACTCAAAGGGTTGGGGCTAACCCATCATCCGTCCCCTGAACTATCGTGCGGCGGTGATACTTCCTTTTCTCCATTACTCGTTTATTGACCGCGTAAACCCTCATGACCAACATGCAAACCGATATCGCTATCATCGGCGCTGGGCCTCAAGCATTGACCCTGGTAACCCACTTGCTGCAAAAGAAGGCAAAACTCCGCCAGCGAATTCAAGTATTTGACCCTAGCGGCAGCTGGATGACGCAGTGGCATCAGCAGTTTGCCGCTCAGGAAATTGCCCAGTTGCGATCGCCCGCTGTTCATCATCCCGATCCCAATCCTCACGCACTCAGAACCTTTGCCGAAGGACGACATCACGAACTGCATCCCCCCTATGATCGACCCGGTACTCACTTATTTCGAGAGTTCTGCGACACGGTAGTTCAGCGTTGGCAACTGCAGGATTGGGTCACTCCCGCTCAAGTCGTTCAGTTGGAACCCTTGCGACAAAAGCCGTCTCGCTTTCGACTAACCCTGCACACAGGGGCAATAGTGCTCGCTCGACGCGTGGTGCTGGCAACGGGAGGGGGACAGATGTCTATTCCGGATTGGGTAAAGCGGCTTGATTCGCCTTATCCAGCAGATCGCCTGTGCCATACCAATCAGGTGAGACTGCCAGACTTAACGTCCCTCAAAGGTGAAACAGTACTGATCGTGGGGAGTGGCTTGACCAGTGGTCATTTAGCGGTCGGGGCCGTGCAGCGCGGTGCCAAAGTTGTGATGATGGCGCGGCGTACTTTTCAGGAAAAAATATTTGATGCGGAACCCGGATGGCTGGGGCCAAAGTATCTCAAGCACTTCCATGCGGAACCGGATATGCAGATCCGCTGGCAACAGGTGCAACAGGCTCGTAATGGTGGCTCACTCACACCGGCCATGATGACGCGCCTGCGCCGCCTGGAACACCAGGGGCAGATCACCGTTTATGAACACTGCCAGGTAGCCGACGCTCAGTGGTTGGGGAATGCGTGGCAAATCTGCTGCGATAACCATGCCGTGCATGATTGCATTGCTCATCAACCTATTCAGCGGATCTGGTTGGCAACAGGGACAAGTTTAGATATTCAGGCTCATCCCCTGCTAGCAGACATCTTGCACCAGCATCCGATTGAGATCGTCAACGGAGTCCCTGTTTTGGATGAGCATTTGCGTTGGCCAGGATGTGAACTGTTTTTGATGGGGCCTTGGGCCGCACTGCGCGTTGGGCCAGTGGCTCGGAATTTGTTTGGTGGAAAGTTAGCGTCTGATCGAATTGTGCCAGCCCTGACGAAGGCTAGCCTGTCGTTTGCTCGCTCCTGAATCATCCTGAAGATGGAGTCTATACGCCATAATGAACCCATGAACCCCTTGAGATATTTGTGAATAACTCCAACCCCAAAGATATTTGCCAGGTTCGGTGCTTCAACACTGAGTTGGTCAACCATGTTCAGAACACGCTGCCCAGTGAAGACACCCTAGAAACAGCCCAAATCATCTTTGGCGCGCTAAGCGATCGCTCTCGCCTGAAAATTCTCTATGCCCTCAGCCACGACCAGGAACTCTGCGTCTGCGATATCGCTACTCTACTGAACGTCAAAGTCGCGACGGCCTCCCATCACCTGCGCAAACTGCGGGACTTGAAGATTCTCAAGTATCGCAATGATGGCAAGCTGGCCTACTATTCATTGCGAGATCGACGGGTCTCCGAAATTCTCAATTATTCGCTGAAGCAGTTAGTGGATTAAAGATTTTAGGGATTGGGCAGATCTGTAACGTTGCCCATCACCCGCCGCAGATCACCTCGAAAGCTCACCAAATAGACTCTCGACGGTCAGGTGCATGGGCTCAGGTGCATGGGCGTTGTTTAGCTTGCGTCGCTAATCTCCGCTAATTTCAACTAAAGCTTCACCAGATTGTAAAAGCTCTAATGCTTTTGGCAAAGTAGCACTCAAAACTTCTCGCAACTGTGCATTTGAGGTGTTACCGCAAGTCAACCATATAATTTGCGGTGGTGAACCAAAACGATCAACTAGATCAACAAAATCACTGTCTTTAGTCATAAAAATAACGCCTTGAGCCTTTGCTGCCTCAAAAATCTCAGGATCTTCAGCGTCTCTCAAACCAATATCTCGTAAAGCTAATGCTGTCACTCCAAAAGTGCTGTTAATCCAAGTTGCGATCGCAGGCGACAACTGTGCATCAATCCAAATGGTCATGCTACCAATACTGGATGGTTGAGCTTACGCGATGCGTATACAAGTGCCGCTTTCAGGTCATCTGCCTCAAGATCAGGCATCTCTTCTAAGATTTCTTCCGCACTCAGTCCAGCAGCAAACAAATCTAAAACATCTGACACCCGAATTCTCATCCCTCGAATGCAGGGACGACCGCCACACTGTCTAGGGTTAATCGTGATTCTTTTGAGCAGTTCTGTCATAATGCTGCACTTCTAAGCAAACCTACAACTCAGTGTAGCAATTGGATAGCCCCTTCTAGCAGACTGCTACTAATTAAACGAGGCAGCTATTCTGGATTAGAGGTTTCATTTCCTTGAAAAGAAAAAACATTGGCATCCAAAAGGTTATAAACATCCAAGCTAATCCTGAGAAGAGTAGTGGGGGGATTAATTTGGTCATGTTTTTTGTGGAGTTTGGGGCGGGTCTCCGAGCCGATTCCCTTTCACTGACCGGGGACTCTCTAGATATGCTAGGGGACGCTTTAGTCTATAGCACTAGCCTCTATGTGATTCATCGCAGCGCCAAAGCACAGGCAGGAGCTGCTTTACTGAAGGGAGTGATTATGTTCGGTTTTGCGATCGCGGTTTTCGCCCGTGCCATTTACCAGTTTGTGACTGAGGCCACACCAACCGCAGAACTTATGGGGATTATTGGCTTTCTGGCGCTGGTGGCTAACCTGATCTGCCTGCTGCTGCTGACCCGTCATCGCCAAGACAACTTGAATATGTCTTCCGTTTGGCTCTGCTCTCGCAATGACATTATTGCCAATACTTCCGTTTTGGTTGCTGCCGGATTAGTGTTGCTGACCCAATCCCCCATACCGGATTTGTTAGTAGGTCTACTGCTTACCGTCGTGTTTGCTCGTTCTGCCGGAACGGTCTTGTCGCAATCCTGGCGTGCGATCGCATCGTGACGGTCTTGGGTAAGTAAACTACTCGTTTGCAACTCACACATGGTTTACTAAGGCCCAAACCGTTTGTATCAATGTTTCCGGCTCAATCGGCTTCGTAATATGCTGCTGAAATCCAGCCGCTAATGCTTGCTGTTGATCACCTTCTCCGGCATAGGCAGTAAGTGCGATCGCTAAAATATTTTTATTCTGGTCAGATAGCTGTTCTCTTACGCAGCGGATTAGTGCATAACCATCCATTTCGGGCATGCCAATATCACTGATCAGCAAATCAAATTCTGCCTGGGTCAATTGCCTCAACGCTTCACAAGCCGACTCTAAGGATGTAACGCTTGCTCTATGCTGTTCTAGCAAAAAGGTTACTAAATTTCGCGAATCTCGCTCATCATCGACAAGCAGCACGCGCAAACCCTTAAGATTCAGATCGGGCGTATCAGGAGGTAGCGAACGATCTGTATCCCGCTTGGTAGCCACTAGGATAGGCAGTTTAATGATAAACGTGGCACCCTGTCCTTCTCCTGAACTCGCTACTTGAATCGTGCCGCCATGCAGTTCAACCAAATGGTGAACGATTGCCAATCCCAATCCTAATCCCCCAAAGCTACGGGTTGTGCTGCTGTCTTCCTGCCGAAAATAATCAAAAACATGGGGTAAAAAGTCGGCGGAGATACCCTGGCCAGAGTCACGGATCGTAATTTGCGCATAAGCGTGATCGGTTGATGGAGTAGTTTGTGCTTGACTCCTTAACGCATTAACGCCTTCACTCCCTAACTCTCTGCTGACTTCTTCTAGCCGCACCTGCACGTTTCCACCCTGAGGCGTGAATTTGATGGCGTTGGAGAGCAGGTTCCAAACGATCTGCTGCAGACGACTCGAATCCCCCAGTACTTTGCCAACGTCGGGTTCAAACTGAGTTTGAATCCGAATCGATTTTGCTTCAGCGGCTAGCCGCACCGTTTCAATCGCGGCTTTGATCGTAAAGGGTAAGCTCACTGCCGCTGTCTTCAGACTCAGCTTGCCTTGAAGAATACGAGATACATCCAGTAAGTCTTCAATCAGTTGAGCCTGTAATTTGGCATTGCGTTCAATCGTTTCGAGGGCGTATCGAGTTTTGGCCTCATCCTGCTGGCCCATCTGCAAAATTTTGGCCCAGCCCAGGATGGGATTCAAGGGCGATCGCAACTCATGGGACAGTACCGCCAGAAATTCATCTTTAATCCGGTTGGCCTGGCGCAGTTGTTCGGCTTGCTCACGGGTCGTTTCATAGAGCGCATCCAGGCGTTGATTGCGTTCCTGTAACTCAATTTCGGCTTGCTGACGCTCCGCCTCAATCCGTTTGCGATTGGTGATATCAACTAGGATTAAAACTGCCCCCGTAAAGTTACCAGCGTCATCCAAAACCGGGTCTACCGTTTTGGCAAACCAGCGATCGCGACTCTGAAGTTCTAAAACCTGGCGCTGGTGCGTTTCTTTCGCCTGGTGAAAACAGGAGCCATCGCCCACTCCTAGGGCGGAATCCATCAACTCATGGTGAACCTGCCCTAAAATATCTTGGGCGGGTTTATCTAAAAGCCTGATCATCGCCTGATTGCAGCGTAGAATTCGTCCTTGCTGGTCAACGAGACATACGCTGTCATTGATGGCATCGAAGGTAGTTTGCCATTCCCGCGCCGAAGCCAGCGCCAGTTCCTCTGCCTGCCGAATGCGAAGTAGCGATCGCACCGTTGCCAGTAGCTCAATCGGCTCAACGGGCTGCGCCAGATATCCATCTGCACCGCTGTCTAACCCCTCGGCCTTGTCCTGGCTTTTGACAAAACTGGCCGAGAGATGCAATACGGGAATAAAGGTGGTTTTGGGATCTGATTTAATCCGGCGACAGACTTCAAAGCCGCTCAGATCAGGCAGTTTCACGTCCAAGATCACCAGGTCAGGTTGGTGCTGGGCAATCGCCTCCAGTCCGGCGGTTCCCGTTGCCGCTTCCACGACATTAAACCCTGCATTTTGCAAGACCCGCGTTACAACGTAACGATTGGCTTCGTTATCATCTACATGCAGGATTGTTCCTCCTGGCTCAAACATGGAGTGCTTCCTCAAGCGTCTAGAATCAGCCCGGCTTTAACAAGAACCTCTCGCAGGTGGGAGGCTGCCGCCGCTTGAGACGTTTTTTCCTTAGAAAAAATCGCCACACCTTTTTGGGTTAAGCGGCTCTGAGTGTCTAAATCTAACTGGATAGACGAATGAATAATAACCGGAATGGTTTGAGTCACAGGATTTTGCTGTAACTGATCCAGGACATCTAACCCACTCATTTCGGGCATTTCTATGTCCAGTAAAATAGCCGTGGGCTGCTCACGCTCAGCTACCGCTATTCCTTCTCGGCCACTTGTCGCCTCCAGAATGTGTAATGGGCTGTCTATTAATAACTGATGTATCACATATCGATAGGCTGGATCATCGTCAATCAGTAAGAGTTTCTGAATTTTGCCGCGATAAACCAGACTATTAAGCTTATTCAGCAAAGGCAATCTATCTACGGGTTTAATTAAGAAGCTATCGGCCCCTAAGGCCAGCGCCTGTTTCTCGTTATTCACAACCGTAATCACCACAACCGGAATATTGCGAGTCGCCTCATCCCCTTTCAGTTCGCGCAGGAACGTCCATCCATTCTGCCCTTCTAGTAAAATATCCAGCATAATTGCGGCTGGCCGAATTTGCTGTAAGGACTGCCTCGCCTGAGCTAGAGTACGAGCTGCAACGAGCTGATAGCGGGACTCTTGCAGGTGTTTTTCATAAACAAACAGCGTTTCCGCATGATCTTCAACAGCCAAGACAGGTAAGTGAATGGGGTTCAGGACAAGGGGCTGTACTGAGGCGGAACCCTCAGCCGTTTGAGGGTACACGATGGGAATGGAGAGCAAAAAGGTAGAACCTTGCCCCAATGCACTTTTGACCAGAACAGTACCGCCCATGACCTCTGCTAACTTGCGGGAGAGCGGTAAACCTAGCCCTGTCCCCTTCACCTGCCGTTGCAGATGCGACTCAATCTGCACAAAATCCTCAAAAATCCGCTCTTGGTCGTCTGAAGCAATGCCGATGCCTGTGTCTGATACGGAAAAGCGAATCGCAGAACCAGCCTGCACCGCTGTGATCCGCACTTCCCCTTGCTCGGTGAACTTGAGTGCATTTGAGATGAAATTGCGGAGAATTTGGGCAATTTTCCCCTCATCGCTATACAGCGGGGGCAAATCCTCCGGTTCGACAAACACCAGCGAGACAGAGGAACCCTGCACCATCAGGGGACGCAGCATCCCCCGGAGAGTAGCAAACAAGTCGCTGACGGCAAAGGTACTGGGCCGCACTTCGGTTTTGCCCGCTTCTACCTTGGCCAAATCCAGCAGATCGTTGACCAATTCAGATAGGCCATCGGCTGCTTTTTGCATGAAGACCACTTGCTTCTCTTGCTCCGGCGTCAAGTCGCCATCAATGCCAGACAGCAGCATGCGGGACAGCGACAGAATGGAGTTGAGCGGGGTACGAAACTCATGGCTCATATTGGACAGGAAGCGAGTTTTCAGCTCATTGGCCTGCTGTAGCGAACTGGCCTTCTCATCCAGTTCGGCATAGAGAGCAATCACACCCCGATTGGTATCTTCTAGCTCTCGGTTGAGTTTGGTCAGTTCTTCCTCACGCCTGCGCAGTTCCGCCATCGCCCGCAGCAGTTCCTGGTTTTGGCGCTGGATTTCTTCGTAGGGATTTTGGGGCGATCGCCCCAGCACAGCTTCCTGAATTTGCTGCACCTGCCAGTCTGTGAGAATGGGAGCTCGCTTTGGCAGGGCTTTGCCCATCGTCACCGTCGTTCCCTGTCCGGGTACCGATTCCACTTCAAATACATCCATTAGCCGTTGGGTGCCAATAATGCCCAGCCCCATGCCCGTAGTGGAATGGTAGCGCCCTGCCAGTATATCGGTCAGATGCAGAATGCCTTTGCCCTGATCCTGTATCTGAATGAGGAACGTTTGTGGGCTTTCTTCTACATAGAATTTAGCTCTGCCACCCTTGGCATATTGAAAGGCATTGCGGGCAATTTCAGACACAGCCGTGGCTAGTCTGGCCTGATCTTGTCCATCAAATCCCAATTGCTCTGCCAGGTCGCGAGTTCGCTGTCGGGCCTGTACAACATCCTGTTCGTAGTGAATTTCAAGCGTGAAGAGGACTTTCATGATCCGGTTCCTTTCGCCACTAGCACGGTGATATCGTCGCGCTCCCGGTGAAAATCGCGGTAGAGAACTCCGGCAATCAGTCCAGGATGTCTGTGGCTCAGGCCGGGGTAGCGATCGAGCTTCCACTGGGTGCCCAAGCCGTCCGAATGCATGATCAACAGCCCGTTTAGATACCAGGGGTAGCTGAATTCGTGAATCTTGCGCACCTCATGTCCTACGGTGCCGTTATAGGAGACTAGATTATGATGTTCTGTGGCGGCAGAGATACTGGCCGCAATATTGCCAATTCCGGCAAAGCGCAGGGTCTGCTGCTCAAATTCAATTTCTGCGATCGCTAATGCGGCTCCTCTTGTACTCCGCAGGGCAGCATGAGTCGCTTCGACAATGTGCTGAGGTGATTGGTGAGCGCACTCTTGGAACGCTCGAATCGCAGCGGCAGCGGCAGCAGCGGCAGCAGGCCCATGCCCTAAGCCATCGACTACCAGCAGCAGATGGCGGGACGGCTCAGCGTGACAAGCCCAGTCATCGCCGGAAACGTCCTGGCCCTGCTTCGGTAAACACACCACGCCAATATCTAAGTTTCCCTCGGGTGGGGGAGGCTCTGGGGTGGGCCACAGGTGGGCCAGCAGAGCCGTTCCTTTGCTGGGCCAGGAGTAAATATCAAAAAAGCTGGAGAGGCGACGAATTGCCCCCAGCCCATTGCCGGACGTGCCAGCGGTGGAATAGCCATCTTGCAAACAGGCTGCCACATCGGCCATGCCGGGGCCGCGATCGAGGGCCAGCACCTCGATGCCAATTGTGGGACTTTGCACAATCGCCCGGAGCAGAATCACTCCGCCCCCACCGTGCTGTACCAAATTATTGGCCACCTCTGTGACCAGGATGCCAACCTTGCCTCGTGCCGTTTCCTTAAATCCCAGCCGACTCGCTAAGGCCAATGAAGCTCTTCGTGCCTCTCCGGTCTGGCTTTGTTCTGTAACTGCGATCGCAGTAGATTCCCTCAAGCGGATGTCCTCGTGTTACTTCCATCGTACAATCGTCACCCAGGTTCCTTGTCCCACCACAGACTTGATCTCAAACTCATTGGCCAGCCGCTTAGCACCCCCTAACCCCATGCCCAAGCCGCTACCCGTCGTGAATCCATCCCTCAGCGCCAGATCAATATCTGGAATTCCTGGCCCCTGATCTTCAAAAGTCAGGCTGAGTCCGCGCCGCATTCCTTCCTGGAGGGTTTTCAGCGTCATGCTGCCCCCTCCCCCGTAGTCCAACGTATTGCGCGCCAACTCGCTAGCCGCTGTCACAATTTTGGTTTGATCAACTAAACCCAAGCCAATCTCAATCGCAAACTGGCGCACAATTTGCCGTACTAAAACGACATCTACAGACGATTGAATAGGAATGATTTCAATCTTCTGCATTGCTCTCGATACCCCATTCAGTCGCAGCGATCTGGCTATTTTGGGATTCATCACTTGATGATCGTAACAGTGCCATGCCTTTTTCTACATTTAACGCCGTGCGAATCCCGGTCAGAGACAGCCCCAACTCCACCAGCGTAATGGCAACAGCCGGCTGCATCCCGACTACAACGGTTTCTGCATCCATCACCTGCGACATTTTGGCAATGTTGCCTAGAATTCTACCAATAAAAGAATCTACAATTTCCAAGGCGGAAATATCAATTAAGACTCCGTTAGCATGAGTTTTGCTAATGCGGTTAGTCAAGTCATCTTGGAGGGTTGTGGCCATGCGATCGTGCATATCGACCTGGATGGTGACAAGCAAGAATTCGCCCATTTGCAGGATGGGAATACGCTCCATCGGTTTCTCCTATTCGCTACTTTTGAGCCACATTAGTTCCCATCCGTTTCAGTGCGGTGACGAAGGCATCGGCTAACGTTGCTTTCGTTGTCACACCAACCAGATCGATACCCAAATAGACGATTGTTTGGGCAATTTGAGGCCGAATTCCGCTGATAATACAGTCGGCTCCCATCAGACGGGCAGCAGTCACGGTTTTCAATAGATGTTGCGCCGTCAGGGTATCGACGGTGGGAACGCCTGTAATGTCAATGATGGCCACCTCTGAACCCGTTTCAACAATTTTCTGCAACAGCGACTCCATCACGATCTGAGTACGAGCGCTATCCAAGGTGCCAATAATCGGCAAGGCTAAAATGCCGTTCCACAGCTTAACAACGGGGGTAGATAGCTCCATTAATTCTTCCTGCTGTCGCAGAATTACCTCCTCCCGCGCCTTTTGGTAAGCTTCCATGATCACCAATCCCAGCCGATCCAGCAGGTCTGTTGCTAGCCAAATCTCTTCTCCTAATTCAGTCGGATCGTGCAGTTGCTGCCCCAGTCGGCTAAACAGCGGACGTTTGAAGGAAAAGATAAACATGGCTGTTTCGGTCGGCGTGAAGCCTTTTTGAGAACGCGATCGCGAAATGCTCGTCAACATCTCTCGCACCTCGCGCCATTCGGGAGCCTGAATGTTGGTCAAGTTGCCCTCTTGTGCGGCATCACGTAGCAATCGGAGAAATTCTCGGCATTCTTCTTGCAGTTCGGCTTCCTTGATTAATCCCTTCCGCGTATTGGTCGCCGCTAACTCCTGATTCCACTCTGATATTAAATCTGCCTCATGGGTTTTTAGTATCTCCGGTATTTTGCTGCTGTGAGTTATGTCCATGAGGCTTTTTCCTTCATCTATTCAAGTTTCAGTGTAGAACTATAGGGATTACAATTTCCAACCTGACCAATACTCAGCGTATCGAATACCGACAACTCAGACTTCTATTTGCAGAGTTAGCTCTGATGATAGGAGAACCGACTGAATATTTGAGCCGACAACGACAGACTGGATATAACGATGATAAAGATGCGAGTGGCCGACGAAGCCGATGTGATGGAATTAGCGGACTTGTACCGTCAAACCGTTGTGACCCATGCGACCCAGCACTATACGCCCGCTCAAATGGCAGCCTGGGCCTCCTCTGCAACCGATTTAGAGCAGTTTCGACGGTTTATTTTGGATGTGACGACCTACGTTGCAGAAGACGAGACGGGAATGGTGGGCTTTGCTGGAATTGGTTCCAATGGTCATGTGGCGTCGGCCTATGTGCGGCATGACTGTCTTCATCGGGGAATTGGTTCAGCGTTGATGAAGGCAGTACTGGATCATGCCGAGCGTCACCAGATTCCACGCCTCTATGCGGAAGCGAGTGAGTTTAGCCTGGGATTGTTTCAGAAATTTGGATTTCGTCTATATGACACGGAAGTTGTCACTCGTCAGGGAGTCGAGTTTTGCCGCTATTTGGTGGAGTATTGTGCGAGTGATGTCTGTTCGTCTCATACTGAAGGGGAACGCCGAAATATAACAGCAGCAATAAGCAAGAGAACTATCGACACTGCATCAAAATAAATAACCCGCTGAATTCCCGGCGTTAAGTTCGGGGTAGTTATACATAATCCAATAAAAGCAAGCTTACTGACTACAGCAGCAGTAATAACTACCATCCGCAGATGATAGAAAAATGCTCCATAAACTAAGGCAGCACCAAGCACCCCTAACATGACTTGGCGATGCCTTACTAGCAGCAAGACAGCATCATCTTTAAAAGCAACATTGTATAAAGATGTAATTCCATTTGGATTTAATGCAGTGATAACCGGAGAAGCTGTAATCACACCAATGACTACTAGGATTGCCACCGCTGTATTTCGGCTTAATTTAGACATTGAAGTTTTTACTAAAAGCGATTACACAGAAAATACTATGCTTAATGGCTAAGTTGAGCGGCTATCGTCTGGCTCTGCAACAATACTAAATTAAACTTGGTTGTCTGCTTCAACAGACTGGCACTGGTCGTCTAGAGGGTGATTGCTAAGATGGATGTGATGCATTGGTTTTAGGCAATGAGATGTCCGCGCTGCCAGAGTGAACAAACCGTAAAGAATGGCACAGCCACCCTCAAGGATGGGAGTCGTCAACAACGATATTTATGCAGGCAGTGCCGAAAACGATTCAACGAACGCACCCATACGCCGATGGCTCGCTTAAGAACTGCCCCAGCCATTGTAGCCGCTGCCATCAACGTACGGGGTGAAGGACTCGGAGTGAGAGCCACCGGGCGTTCATTCGCGAAGTCTCATTCGACCATCATCAATTGGGAGCGGCGGTTGGCAGGTCATATCGACCACTGGTCGCCCCCTGCACCAGCGGAGTTGGATGTGACGCTCGAAGGCGATGAAGTCTATACCCGTGTAGGGCAGAACCTTCCCCCCGGTGAGAGCGAAGGCTGGACAATTCATTTCATCGAACGAGACAGCCGCTACTGGGTTGAAGCTCGAGCGGGTCGCAAGGATAAGGAGTTGTTTGAAACCGGGACGGCAGCAGCGTGGGGTTGGGCGAAGTCAGCCCGGTTCATTCGCTGGTTCACCGATGGGGAGCGGCGCTATGGGTTGGCCTTATGGAAACTTGCCAGCGTTTGGCTCAAGCGTACAGAGACCCCTGCGAGTTACCCGCACCGCAAGGTTTGGAGATTTGGCTTAGAAGTGGCGATGAAAGTGAAGGGGTCTCAAGGCAGGCGGCGGGTTGTATGGGTGAAGTCGGAGCATCCCTATACAGCACTGAGTCCTGTCAATGGAGTGCATGCGAACCACAACGAGGCACACAATGCAGCCATCCGACGACGAGCCAGTGCCTACCGACGGCGGCAGAATCTCTATGCCAAGACGGTGGACGCACTGCAACGGGTGTTGGACGTGCAGCGCTTGCTGCATAACTGGGTTCGGCCTCATTGGAGCCTCGGCGGCAATACCACACCCGCGATGGCGATGGGCTATTGTAGGGATTGTAAATTAGATTGTGTCAAAGGTCAGAGATGAGATCTAATGAACTATTGAACCTAAGAGACTCGTACTATGACTTTTCGACCTGAACTCCTGGATGAATTGCTTAAAGGCTATCAGAATCCCGAAGACCTGCTGGGGGATGGAGGGATTCTTAAGCAGCTCACGGCGGCTTTGGTGGAACGCTGCTTGAATGCGGAAATGAAAACCCATCTGGACGAGCAACAGGCGGAGCCTGAAAGCGACGTCAAGCCAACTCGTAACCGCCGCAACGGCCACAGCAAGAAGACCATCAAAGGGGAGTTTGGAGAAGCTCAAATCAATGTTCCCCGTGACCGCAACAGTGAGTTTGAACCCATCATCGTCAAGAAGGGGCAGACCCGCTTCGAGGGCTTTGATGACAAGATCTTGTCCCTCTATGCCAGGGGCATGAGTACCCGTGACATTCAGGCTCAACTGCAAGACCTGTATGGCGTTGAGGTCTCAGCCGGGCTGATCTCGAACGTCACGGATGCGGTTGAAACGGAGCGTAAAATTTGGCAAAATCGCGCGCTCGACCCGGTTTATCCCATCGTCTATTTTGATGCCATCGTGGTCAAAGTCAGACAAGACGGGCGGGTGATCAACAAAGCGATTCACTTGGCGCTTGGGGTTAACTTGTCTGGCACCAAAGAACTCTTGGGGATGTGGATGACCCAGAACGAGTCTGCCAAATTTTGGCTTCAAGTGCTCACAGAGCTGCAAAATAGGGGTCTCAAAGACATCTTCATCGCTTGCTGTGATGGCCTCACTGGCTTTCCCGATGCCATTGAAGCGGTCTTTGCTCAAACCCAGGTGCAGTTGTGCATTGTTCACATGGTACGAAATTCACTCCGCTATGTGTCCTACAAAGACCGTAAGGCGGTTGCAGCAGACCTCAAGCTGATTTACACGGCCAGCACTGAGACTGAAGCAGAGCAGCGCTTAGTTGAGTTTGCCGAGCAGTGGGACCAGCAATATCCAACCATTAGCAGGTCTTGGCTTCATCATTGGCAGCGGATTATTCCCTTCTTTGCTTTTTCACCGGAGATTCGTAAAGCAATCTATACGACCAATGCGATTGAATCGATGAATATGACTCTTAGAAAGGTGATTAAAAACCACCGAGCTTTTCCAACCGATGAATCTGCCCTAAAAGTTATCTACTTGGCAATTCAAAATATTGCCAAAAAGTGGACCATGCCCATTCGCGACTGGAAACCCGCTCTCAACCGCTTCGCGATTGAATTCAGCGATCGCTTTCCAACTTGAGTTTTTACCTTTGACACAATCTATTTGACATACCCCTATTGTAATCGCCCCATCTCAACCCACGAACTCCTGACCACGCAAGGTCTACACTCTATCACCTTTTAGCCGACCAGTGCCCAACAGACTCGTCCTGCTGCACAGCTAACAATATATTACTCAAAACCTCACTTAACTGTGTTGTCAAAGCACTGAACAGTACCCTTCCAATCCTTGTCCTTCATGAATGTCTCGGTGTAGTTGTTGTCTGTGTAAGTGGGTTGGCATAGATAAACGCAAAGTGCGATCGCACTTCTTTCTCAACTCAACAGAAATGCGATCGCACCTCCGCTTTTGAGTCATGTTCTAGAGAAATGAGATCGCACCTCCACCTTCGAGCCAGGCTCTGGGGAGATGCGATCGCACCTCCACTTTTGAGCCAGGCTCTGGGGAGATGCGATCGCACCTTCATCTTTGAGCCATGCTTTGGAGAAGTGCGATCGCACTTCCACTTTTGAGTCATGTTCTGGGGAACTGCGATCGCACTTCTTTCTCAACTCAATAGAACTGCGATCGCAGTTCTATTGAGTAATGCACTGCTATAAGAAATCAGCTGAGATGTTGCGACAGCCGTAGCGCTAGAGCAGCCAGCGTCCGAACCGGGTTCGCTGTAGAACTGAGGGGCATCACCGACATATCGCAGACATAGAGCTGCTGCGTACCCACAACCCGCAGATCCTCATCAACCACTGAGTTGGCGGCGAACGGAGAGTCTAGTGCGGGTCGATAGGGCATCCGCAAGCTGCCAGCCGCGTGATGCACCGTTCCCCAACCAAACCCTTTGCCGCCCTGTCCATAGAAACCATTCGGTTGCGCCGTTTGGCCATTGATTTGAAACTGCCCGAAAACTTGCCCCGTCAACTGGTTCAACACGTTCCAGATATCCTGGGGACTCTTTTGCCACCCAGCAAATGCTGGCAGCCGCGAACCCGCCAGATAGTCCACCCAGCTTTGGTTACGGAATACAACCTCCGGCACGTAGCCAAACGGTGGGGCAGGCTTCACCTCGTTGTTCTCGTCCAGACAGTTGCCAAAGCTAAACTTAATATCGATCCGGGCACCGCCACCGCTTGGCCTGGGGCCAGCCTCCTGCGGGTCATTCTCTCGCAAATGCCAGTATTCGTGGTTGATATTCATCTCGATATTGAACGGGTAGCGGATTTGGTTGTTGCCGTCTCGCAACCCCTTCGAGTAGAAGATAATCTTGGCGTGGTCGTCTGCCCGCAAGGGAACGCCACCAATGCTGGTAGCAAAGGTCGTCACTTCGGTTGTGGTCGGATGGTCGGTTAATCCTCGACCCACTAAATCCTTCACCGACTGCGGTAGCGAGGGATATAGGCTAGAGCGGCGCAGCAGCTTCGGGCTTTCGATGGAGCCAGCCGCTAGGATCACCTTACCCGCTTTGAAGATGCGGGCTGCTCCAGTTTGCGTATTACGAGCCACGATCTGGTAGTGGTTGCCATGATCCTGAACGTCTTCGACAAACTGATTTACCAGCAAGTGCAGACCTGGCCCATCGCCGTGACTTACTCCCGGTGTCAGGCCCAGTTGGTTAACCAGCAGCTCGGCAGTATTGAACACACCCGTCGGCTCTGTGAAGAATTGGTGGCTCGGCGTACCGTCTGCTTGCAGGTAGGGTTGGTGCAAGGCGCGAGGTGTTTCCTGGATGTGGAAGTCATTCGCGAGCGGCGACTGTCTTAACTGCTCAACAACAGCTTTGGCCGTCAATCCCATTGAGTGAGACTCATTCATGGTTTTCCCGGCCTGCTCCAGCAGTCCCCCTGCCAGGTCTTGCCGTACAGAGTCTGGAAAGTAATCGAGTTCCCAGTCCTGCACGGCGGGAATGAGGCCAGACCAGAAGATTGATCGACCACCAAAGTTGAGCTGTGGTTTTTCGCCAATATAGTTTTGGCTTGTGTTGTTGCCAGCCTGCCAGAACGTGTCGCAGCCAAAGTGTTTGGCGAGACTGAAGTTGGGGAAACGGGAAAAGTTGTAGACGTGGGTGGGATACAGAAACGAACCTGCTTCCAAAACGAGAATGCGCTGCTGTGAACCCAGGCGCTCAGCTAGGTCATCGGCTAGAATACCGCCACCCATACCTGAACCGACAATGATGATATCGAAATCATCCCGAGAGCCTAGGTATTGCAAAAACAGGCGTTCTCTAGCTGCGGTTTCTTCTGAGACAAAATTAACGTATGTAGAAGGATTGAACACCATAAGCTTCTCAAGTTTAGAAGTCTAGACTGCACGGGCATGGTCTCCCCCAAAACGGTCAGCGGGGTGGAGATCTTACTTAGCAGTTTGGCGAACAATCCCATGCTTGGGCGGCACCCATGCGGGTACTTTACCTTACTAATCGCTGCCAACTTGTTTAGGGCGAACTTCAAATTCAGAACGCGCACGGAAGAAGCAAACATCAAACTCAAAGAAGAAATTAGCTTGCCCCAAGATCAAAGGCACATTAGGCGCTTGTGTCCAAGCAAATGCGAGATCAACGGTGGGAAACGGATTGACTTGAGCATCAATAACGACTGCACGAGCTTCAAATCGAGCCAGGTTTCCTGCAAGTACAACCGAAAGTGTTTCGTTCTCCCAGATTAAGCCCAGTTGTAGGCCCAACTCGTAAGGCAGAACATTAACACTTGCACCTGTATCTAGTAAGCCTTCGGTGTTGAGGGATTGATCATTTAGGCTGAGCGTCAAAGGCAGATAGGCCATTCGATCAACCATGCCAAGACTGCTGTCAATGATTTTGTAGGGAAATCTTTGAGCGTCAACCATTCTTCTCTTGCTGCTTTGTCGCCAGAAGATTCATCAAGACATTGGCGGCTTCGGAGCAATTGTAGGGCGACCAGACGGGATATTCTTGGTTTGCAACAAAAAAGTTTGCATCTTCTTCTTTGATCAGCTCTGCTGTAAGAAACTGCATTAGCCGAAGCTTGTCAATTTTTGGAAGCTCCTGGATTTGTGACATGAGTTCAGCTAATGACATCTAAGAATCTCCTCGCTTGAGGTTCAATGAAAAATTCAGGCTGCTAAGTAATCGCATTGATGTGATAGCGCTAGCATCTATAGTCTATCAACATCCCAATGAAACGGAGGAGTTAAAGATAGCAGTAGGATGCAAAGCGCGATCGCACTTCTTTCCAACAAAACAAACTGCGATCGCGCTTTTCTAAATTGCCAAGAATTTTGCGATCGCAGGCGAGGCAACGCTGCTAGCGCTGTACTCTATTTAATCTTCAGTTATAGCGTTCCCTATAGTTCGTCACTTTCCTGTAGGATCTGGGCCAGTAATGCTGGAGCAATCCGAAAGTTTGCATCTTGTTGTAAGCGTTCAATCACAGCTTTGATAGAGGGGACGCTTCCTTCATGCCAACCTCTTAGCAAAACTCCTAAGATGCCTGTGATGCCTAGTCCTAAAGCTCTGGCTGCTTGTCGGGCTTCCTTTTCATCGAGCAAAATTTTGTCGGCAGATAATTCAACTGCCAGGGCAATGGCTTCAGATTCGCCTTGATGCAGATCGCGCCGCAGGAGGCTGACTAATGCTGTGTTTTCCACTGCCTGAGAAATTAGCCACCCCTCATTGATGGCGACTTGTAGGGCACGAGAACCGGGCAGATCTTCATTGATTTTCAACTCGGTCAAAACTGCCGCAGGAATGTAGACTTGACCAAATTGCTGAGGCAGCAGGAACAAATGCTCAACGATCGCCAAATTGAGCAGGGGCGAGGTGTTACTGATGACGGGCATAATCTAGGTCTTCTGCGAGTTCGGTCTCGGAGTAATGCCGAGGGATGTTCCGTTCGCCTAGAAGCTGGCTAAATTGGCGATGGTCAAGGTTGGCAAGTTCGAGGGCTTTGCCGAAGGTCAATAGTTCTTGGGCATAGAGGGCGATCGCAAGCTCTTTAAGTAGTTCGGCTTCGATACGGTTTTCGGGCAATCGGATGGATTGGATGATGGTTTCAGGGATAGGTAATTCCATTGGCTTAATTCTCCAGAATTCTACGGTTGTGGATTGAAATAGTGATTTGCGTTGCGGCAGCTTAAGAGTAGAGGTCTGAGTTTAATTATAGAAATCTGGTTTTTGAGCCAGTCTAAGTTAGGGAGTACCAAGTGGGGCATTAATTGGATCTAGCTGCCCTTCTCTAAAATATCTGCTATTTTCACGACTTAATAAAACAGCGATCGCAGACGGAGCAACGCTGCGATCGCTGTATTCTATCCCGTCAGTTCATCTGTTGCTTCAGCGTCAAAAAATTCAAAAACCTCGTTCGCTGGCCTGGGCAGGACACAGACATTGCTGCCTCAGAAGCATAAAATAGTAGGAGTAGCAAGGAATTTGGCCATGAGCGTTATTGTCCCTGACGAAATTTTAACTGCGACTCGCATGTCTGAGGCTGAAATGCGTCAGGAAATTGCTGTTATGCTCTTTCAACAGGAAAAGTTGACTCTTGCTCAAGCCAGTCGGTTTGCGGGGATGCACCGTGTTGTCTTTCAGCACCTACTCGCCAGCCGCCATATCCCAGTACATTACGGAGTAGAGGATTTTGAGCAGGACGTGCAAAATCTGCGGGAGATGGGCAGATTGTGATTGTTGTCAGTGATACATCACCCATCAACAATCTTGCTGCAATCAATCACCTCTATCTTCTTCATCAACTGTATGGAACGGTTTTTATTCCCGAAGCCGTGTATCGAGAACTAATCGATCCCAATTTTCCTGTTGCAGGTGCGACTGAAGTACAAACCTTTGATTGGATTCAAGCTCGTTCTATTAGCGATCGCACCCTTGTTGAAGCACTCAGCAACGAACTGGATATTGGAGAAGCGGAAGCGATCGCTCTGGCAGTTGAGGTTCAAGCCGATCAAGTTCTAATTGATGAACGCCGAGGTCGGCTAGTCGCAAATAGGCTGAATCTCCGTTACACAGGCATTCTAGGAATCTTAGTCGAAGCAAAAAGTCAAGGCTTAATTGTTGAGGTAAAACCTCTGTTGGATGCGTTGATCAATGAAGCTGGATTTTGGATTGCAGAACCTTTATACAACAGAGTTTTGCGGCTTGTTAATGAGATCAATATAGATCTGTGATCGCACCTCTGCCACAATTCGGTAAAACTGCGATCGCACTTCCCTAAATTACCAATAATTTTGCGATCGCACCTTCACCACAATTGGGTAGACCTGCGATCGCACATTTCTAAATTGCCTAGGAATTTTGCGATCGCACTTCTTTCACAACTAAATGAGAGTGCGCTCGCATTCTTCAAAATGCTAACTACGCGATCGCACCTTTGCCACAACTAGACAGAATTGCGATCGCACTTTTTTCGCGGCCCAATAGAAATGCGATCACACATTCCTAAATTGTCTAATAGTTTTGCGATCGCACCTCTTGTATGACTCAATAGAAATGCGATCGCACATTTTTAAATTGTTCAAGAATTTTGCGATCGCACTTCTGTTGAGTCATACAAGAGGTGCGATCGAAGCATTGCCACAATTAGGTAGAACTGAGATCGCGGTTGGGATAACGCTGCTAGGGTTGTAATATATTCCGTCAGTACATCTGCTGCTTCAGCATCAAAAAGCTCAATCGCTAACGATTGAGCTTTTTGATGCTGAAGCAGATAACTGCCAGCTTTTGCATATCATCTTAAGCGGTCAGCTTCAACGATTTGTTATGTTCTTCTTGTTCACCTTTAACCTTTAATATTTTTTCAACAAAGTGAGCGTTCGCTGTTCCTAAAGATTTTTACTTAGGAATAGCTCTTCGGAAGGAACCCAGCCTCTTGCATAGCTATCTGCCATTTCTAACCAAGTGGAAATTCGCTCCTCAACAGGCAAAACTCTTCCCCAATATTCTTCAAAGAGAGCATCTTCAAGCGCTATAGTGGCTGTACGCATTTCATCTTCTATATCAGCCAATGCTCGTTGGAGATAATTTCCTCCTCGTTCTTGATTTGCTCTAAGTGCGACACTTCCTGCGGAAAATAAATCACGAGCCTGCGGACATAGAACTCCTCTATAAGTAAGCATATAACTCACAGCATCCGAGTATTTATCCTTAGAGCGAGAAGGTTTTACTATTTGGGGGCAAAGTATCGCTGCCTCAGCACGAAGTTGGCGCTTCTCTTGTCTACTAAGATTCATATAAATCCTAACTTGGAGAGGCAAAGAGTGAGATTGTTCTTCTCTTTCTTCAAGCCACCATAGTCGAATGGCACTGACATAAGAGAGCAAAAAAGGCTTCAAGCGCCTGATTTGTCAGAATCAAACCGTTGAAGCCCATAACCTTGCCTCTATGATGCCGAATCGTGCGGACGTTCTCAAGGCCAACTATCAGAGCAGCATCGGTCTACCCTTTGCTGAGATGCTGCCGGAAGCAGAGATTGAAACTGTGCTGAGCGAGCAGGGAATCCGATATCGACAAGTCCTCTACACTCCCATGGTCGTCCTGTGGAGTTGGCTCTCCCAAGTGCTGGATGCCGACAGCAGTCTCAGCCATGCAGTCAAGCGAGTGGTGACCTGGATGAGCGTGTCGGGATTGGAGGTGCCCTCAGCCGATACCGGGGGCTATAGTAAAGCACGAAAACGCCTTCCCGAGTCGATATTTCCGCCCCTGTTCGAGCGGGTGGTGAGGGCGTTGCAGCGCCAAGTCTCCCCAGAGCAACGCTGGTGTGGCCGTCCGGTTAAAGCCTTTGATGCGACGACGGTCTTGATGAGTGACACGCAGGCCAACCAAGCCGAGTATCCTCAACACAGCAATCAGAAAGAGGGCTGCGGCTTTCCGATTCTCAAACTCCAAGTGTGGTTTTGTGTCACCACGGGAGCGGTTATGGCCGTGGCGATGGCTCCGTTGCGGGTGAGTGAATGGCGTCTAGCCCGCCAACTCTATCAGAAACTGCGCCCCGAGGATGTGGTGGTGGCCGATTCAGCCTATGGCACCTATGTAGATTTGGCCTGGGTCGCCCGGATGGGAGCCGATGCTGTCTTTCGCAAGCATCATCAGCGCCGCTGCGATTTCAGACGGGGCAAAAAACTGGGCATTGGCGATCACATCGTCCGCTGGCAGCGCCCGAAGCAATGCCCTCAAGCCCTCAAGCCGCAGGAGTTCGAGGCTCTGGCGGCATCCATTGAGGTGCGGGAAGTGTATCTCTTCATTCAGGTTCCTGGGTTTCGCCCGACCAACTTTGTGGTGGTAACGACGCTACTCGATCCCAACCGCTATCCCAAAGCTAAACTTGCCGAACTCTATCAGCTCCGCTGGCAGGCCGCCGAAGTTAATCTCCGGCATCTCAAAACCACCTTAGCCATGGAGATGATTGCTGCCAAAACACCCACCATGGTGAGCAAAAGTATTTGGGTGCATCTGTTGGCCTACAATCTGCTTCGCACCCTGATGTGGGAGGCGACAGCCGACGGCGAGGTCGGGGTGTTGCGAGTCTCTCTACAAGGTGCTCGGCAACAGTTCAATCACTTCCGGCCTGAGTTGCTGCATCTAGCTCCATCCGAACGACGGCGAGGCTACCAGGCCTTGTTAAACGTGGTGCGAGAGTTGGTGATTCCGTTTCGACCCAACCGTTCAGAACCCCGAGTTGTAAAGCGCCGTCCCAAACCGTTCCCAAGAATGCAGGAACCTCGCTCCGTCTTGAAAGCCAGGTTGCTAGCTTGATACAGCTTATGTCAGTGCCATTCCACCATAGTCTTTCTCCAGGCTTCAGTCTCTTCCTTGCATAAGCTCTGACATAAATCATCTTTTGCTCATCTGAAGCAGTGGAGAATTCTTCGTAGGTTGTTCCCATTTTCTGAAATAGACTTTCTTCCGCAGTCATATCAACTTCAAACCTAGGAACATGGGAAGTCCTAACATGCATAACACAGTCATCATACTTTCCCCAACGAACTTCTGGTGTGCCGCCCATCTTTCCAAAAATCACATATATGTGTTCAACTGATGGGTCACGCATACCTTCAAATATGCTGTTTGCAATACTTCTCCACGAATCGCTAGTCGTAAATTTAACCTCAACACCGAATTCTCCTAATGGAATGTCCGGAAAAATATGAGGATGAGGTTCGTAGTTAACGGTCAAGCCCGATAATGCAAGAGTATTTCTTACTGCATCCTCGAACTGTTTTGAAGTTGCGAATTTTCCTTGAAGAGAAATAGTTTGATTAAGCAGACTAACAACCTCAGAGATGATGGCTTCAAATTCAGCAATATTCATCTGTTTGGTTTAATGCTTTTATAACTGCACCGCCAATATACCAAGCCAAAACAGGTGGGACAGCGTTACCAACTTGCCTCTCTGTTTCACGAAGTTTTGATTGAAAAATAAAATCATCAGGAAATGACTGAATTCTAGCAGCCTCCCGCATTGAAATTCGCCTTTTTTTCTTGTAATGAAATTGTATGTTTCCATGACACTCAGCACGTATAGTATATCCAGGTCTGTCAGCCTTTAAGTACCTACTTCCTTGATCTGGACTACGGTTTGCCTTACTCCAAATATGATTAATAGATTCACTCTCTGGTACTTCTTCTAAATCTTCTAAAGCTTGTTTGGCTGTAACATAATCCTGTTTCACATAAACTGCTTTCGGATGAGTGAAGTCTATCCCCTGTTTTGTACCGACGATAAAAACACGATCTCTAGTTTGAGGAACCCCAAAATCCGCAGCATTGTAGAGCTTATAGGTGACTTGATAGCCAATGTCTTTGAAGTCTGACAACACTTTATCTAAGGACTCTTTATTATTTTTCATAAGCAATCCTCTAACATTTTCAGCCACAAAAATCTTAGGGCTTAACCTCTTAACAACATCAACCATTGCTCTATAAAGACCACTTCGAGATCCATAGATACCTGCACGTTTTCCATTTACAGAAATATCTTGACATGGAAAACCACCAATAACTACATCAGCAGCATTTGGTAAAGTTTCCATGACATTCCAAATGTCGCCACAAATTATTTCTTTACCTAAATTATGCTTGTAAGTTTTACATGCAAATTCATTAATGTCATTTGCCCAGACAATGTTAAAGGGTAAAGGAGAGTACCATTTATCCAGAAATCTGAAACCACCAGAAAATCCCAAATCCATACCGCCGCAACCAGAAAATAGAGAAACAACTCTGGCTTGTTCTAATTTGGGATGTTGGTGTGTTTTAGTCCTAAACGTACCATCTAAAGGTGAGCTTCCAGCTATATCCAGGTCTTTAGCCCCTACATCCTGTAACATATTACGTCGTCCAAGTGCACACTGCTACATGCATATCACTGAGCTAAACCACCTTTTGCAGTTACACACTCAGTAATTACGCTCAATAGTATAGATGTTTTGGCATAAGAATGGAAGAATCCGCTAATTTGCCCATTGTAGAAGGGTGCGAGTTGAATTCTTTGCGCTAATCAATTAAACAGAAAGTTTGCTGTCTAATTTCCCGTTTTTAGGATATTAGACAGCAAATGTGATGGTTAATCGTGGTGATAACGGGGTGTTATCCGTCAAAAGCGTTGGATAGCATCCCCTATACCGGAGTTATCCAGCATCTAGTTACTCTAACTACTTCGCTAGTTCCTGCTCCTGTTCAGCAACCTGATGCATCGCCTGCACCACACTATCCGGATTGAGCGAAATCGAATCAATCCCACACCGCACCAAGAAAGCCGAAAAGTCAGGATAATCACTCGGCGCTTGGCCGCAGATGCCGACCTTGCAGTTGTGGTTGTGGGCTTTTTCAATCACCGTCTGAATCGCCTGCTTCACCGCCTCATCCCGCTCATCAAACAGGTCAGAGAGTTCCGACGAATCCCGATCCACACCCAAAACAAGCTGAGTCAGGTCATTACTGCCAATCGAGAAACCGTCAAACCGCTCAGCAAACTGATCGGCCAGGAACACATTCGCCGGAATTTCGCACATCACATAGATCTGCAAACCATTTTCGCCGCGTCGTAAACCATTTTCGGCTAGAACCTCCAGTACCTTATCCGCTTCCTGCACCCGCCGACAGAACGGAATCATAATGATTATGTTGTCAAAGCCCAGCACCTCGCGCACTTGCTTAATCGCTTTGCACTCCAGCGCAAACCCCGCCCGATAGCGATCGCTATAGTAGCGAGAAGCACCCCGGAAGCCCAGCATCGGGTTTGACTCCTTCGGTTCAAACGCTGATCCACCGATCAAATCCGCGTACTCATTGGTTTTGAAGTCACTCATCCGCACAATGACCGGATCGGGGTATTGAGAAGCCGCAATTTTGCCAATGCCGCGCGCCAGGTTATCGACAAAGTACTGTTTTTTATCTTTGTAACCCTTCGTTAGCTCCCGAATTTGCTTCCAGGCTTTGCGATCCTCTAGCTCATCATAGTGAACCAGCGCCATCGGGTGGATCTTAATCAGGTTGTTGATAATGAACTCCATCCGGGCCAGACCGATGCCCTGGGTCGGCAACTGCCACCAGCGGAACGCCGCCGAGGGACTGGCAATATTCATCATGATTTGAGTCTGAGTAGACGGCAGATTGCTAATATCCACATCCACCGTGTCATAGTCCAAAATGCCGCTGTAGACCTGCCCCTGGTCGCCTTCAGCACAGGAAATCGTCACTTCGTCATCGTCACTCAGCACCCGTGTGGCATCGCCAGTACCCACAATGGCCGGAATCCCCAGCTCACGGCTGACAATGGCCGCATGACACGTCCGACCACCGTAGTCCGTCACAATTCCGGCCACCCGCTTCATCACGGGCACCCAGTCGGGGTCAGTCATTTCCGTCACCAGAATGCTGCCGTCCTGTACCTGATCGATATCCTCGGCGCTGAGCACTCGACAAACCTTACCAGATGCGATCGCATCTCCAATACTCAAACCTGTGACAATGGTTTCGCCCTGTTCCTTCAGTTTGTAGCTCTTAAGGCTGCCAGCTTGCTTCTGGGACTGAACGGTTTCGGGACGAGCCTGCACGATAAACAGCTCGTCCGTGTCGCCATCCTTGGCCCACTCCATATCCATTGGGCAGCCGTAGTGTTGTTCAATCGCCTTAGCCCACTCCGCCAACTGCAAAATCTCGTCATCATTGAGGACAAAGGCATTGCGCTCTTTACCAGAGGTTTTGACATTGACGACGGCCTTGCTGTCTTCCTCGGCATAGATCATCTTTTGGGTTTTGGAACCCTTCGTTTTTTCGATGATTGGGCGATGCTCACCGTCCAGCAGTGGCTTAAAGACCGTGAACTGATCGGGTGTTACGGTGCCTTGCACCACGTTCTCGCCCAGACCCCAAGCGCCCGTAATCAGCGCCACATCTTCAAAGCCCGTTTCAGTGTCAATCGAAAACATCACGCCCGCGCTGGCTTTATCGGAGCGCACCATTTTCTGGACGCCAATCGACAGTGCCACGTCCATGTGGTCAAAGTCTTTCTCCTCACGGTAGCTGATAGCACGGTTGGTAAACAGAGACGCATAGCACTTGCGGCAGGCATTGAGCAGTTTCTTCTCTCCGGTCACATTGAGAAAGGTTTCCTGCTGTCCGGCAAAGCTCGCGTCCGGCAGGTCTTCAGCGGTAGCGCTACTGCGGACGGCGGTGTCTACTTCATCCACTTCGTAGCGACGGCTCAGCTCCCGATAAGCTTCACAAATGGCCTCGCGCAAGTCATCCGGAAAGGGAGCATCGTGAAACATGCGCCGAATCGCTTTGCCCGTCTCGGCTAGAGACTGCTTATCGTTTTCCAGCGCATGAAGCTGCGACTGGATCTGATCCTGTAGCTGATTGGCTTCAATGAAGGCCCAGTAAGCATCAGCGGTGGTGGCAAAGCCGTCCGGCACTCGCACTCCCTCATCCTTGAGTGAGCTAATCATTTCACCCAGGGATGCGTTTTTACCACCCACAATTTCAACATCTGTATTTTTTAACTGATCAAACCACTGAATGTAGAAATTTTCTGTTTGATTACTCATAATGATTTTAGAAGTTTGTAATGGGTTTACTAAATATTGAATCTACAAAAGATTGAATTTACAAAAGTGCGATCGCACGTTCTATTAAATTCCTTTCCTAGCAGTATGCACTTAGCGTAGTTATATAAATGCCCCGCTGTTACCACACCTTGTAAAAAGCGCAACGATTTCATCGCCGTCAACGAAAAAATTAAAGCCACAATTTTATGTGTTATGTAAGGGCGAATGGTTATTCGCCCCTACATGAGTAGAAAACCATCATCAAGCCGCTAAACGAACGGCTTCCTTGACCATTTGGCTAGCATAGCCCCATTCATTGTCATACCAGCTCATGACCTTGACCAGATCGCCATCGACAACTTTTGTCATCGTTAAGTCCACAATGGACGCACGCGAATCTTGCACGATGTCAGAGGAAACCAATGGCTCCTCGGTTATGCCCATCACGCCTTGATAGGTATCGCGTTCGGCTTCTTCCCGGAAGATATTGTTTACTTCATCTACATTGGTGGGGCGCTCGGTGACGAAAACAATATCGCAAATTGAACCGACTGGAATTGGCCCCCGGATGGCGGCACCGTCGAACTTGCCTTCATACTGCGGTAGAACTTGGGTAGTTGCGATCGCAGCTCCGGTACTGGTCGGCACAAAATTCGCGGCTCCGGCCCGACCTCGCCGCCACTTGCTGCTTGGTCCATCGACGATATTTTGCGACGTCGTATAGGCATGAACCGTCGTCATCATCGCTTTTTTGATCCCGATCCGGCGACCCAGCACTTCCACCACAGGCGTAATGCAGTTGGTCGTACAGCTTGCGCAGGAAACAATTGAATCGCCGTTGGCCTGATTAACGCCGTGAACAACGGTTTCAATGTCATCACTTTTGGCGGGAGCTGATAGTACGACCCGCTTTGCACCAGCTTGTAGATGCTTTTCTAAATCGGGACGCTTGCGAAAAATACCCGTGCATTCCAGCACGACATCAACCTTCATGTCTTTCCAAGGCAAATTCGCGGGATCCTTTTCGCTAAAGATAGGATAGGCGTGCCCATCAATGACAAGCTGATTATCCTCCGCTTTAACGGATCGGTTATAGCGACCGTAGACAGTATCGTACTTGAGCAAATACGCCAAATTAGCCACATCAACCAAGTCATTGATAGCAACCAGTTCTAGCTCAGGCGTATCCAGAATAATTTTTAAGGCGGCGCGGCCAATGCGGCCTAAGCCGTTAATCGCAATCCGGGGCATAGGCTTTCTCCAAAATCAACGTTGGAACTGAGGTCTAGTAAGGCGCAGGCTGATCGCGACCAAATGCGATCGCAGGTGGGCTAGTCGCTTCCACCGCTGTGAAGGGTTCCAGAATGGTGTACGTATGTTCCCGTTGCGCTGGCACAATCCAGGCATCACCAGGGTTCAGCGTGATGGTCTCACCATCGATATGGAGCTGGGCTTTTCCTTCAATAACGTAGCCAACGGTTTCATATTCCCGACTTCTGGGCGGTTTAGCATCCTGGGGCTGCTCTCGCTCCCATTTGCGAATCGACATTTGATCGCCAACAACTAGATATTTTTGGCCCATTTCACCAATCTGGGCCTCGGCTGATGGCATTTTGGTTGCGCGAATCTCTACCATTATCGTTATGTAGTAGCGTCACCTAACCTTAACGATCCCGCCTCGATTAATCGTCCTTCTGGTGGAAGAGCCTCAAGCTCAAGCTCCGTCTTTCTTATGAGGGATCGACATCTAGAGTGCTAGCTGTAAGCAGACCCACATCTTGTGTCGGAATTGTCCTTTTGAGTTCTTGATGAGCCAGATGCAAGATATAAGTAGTGGTTTAGCTACTGATGGATTGTGCGATCGCAGTTTTCTTTACTTATATGAAATTAACGAAACAAGCACGAAGAGAGATCTACAATAAAGTTACTAAGGCTACAATTTCGGCAAAAATCTCCTGATTGTGAGACACTTTGCCACATTAGTTTGTGAAACTTCTAATAAAGTAATCTACTCTCTATTTTGCAAGCAGTCGTTTTTCAACAGTGACTATAAGCTGTTCCCGCTAGCTTTGCTATGCATTGCAAAATAGTGTCTCGATATTAATCAAAACTAACGGGTTCTCTATCTCCAAATTGCTCCATAGCTAGCCCTACAGCATTGCTCATCATCATGAGTCTCATTGAGGTTCATGAGAGTGTTGCCCTGCCAAGTTGAGGGCGCTTTATGGCCAGAGCATAACCAGTCTGACAGTTCTAGTCGTCCCAACTGCCAGACGGTATTGGTGTGACTAAAAATCCAAAGATCATAGGGCTTGACCCCGCATTGAACTTCTACATATCTATGGGTTAAATAAAAATGACTTTACCCAGATCGACAACTGTTGATTGTGACAGCCGTAATCTTTCCCAGTGCGATCGCTGTATTTTGAACTTGATTCAGCAGCGATTAATGCAACCCGATCCCGAACGACCTGCTTTCAGCCACGAAAAATATAGTCTAAGGCAGTTTAAAAAGTTTTTTGAAGAAATCGGTCTTTTAGTTGTATCAATTGATGGTCAAAATGAAATACCCCGCCGCAAGCGGACGGGGTATCAGAATCAAAAAAGAGCAAGTTGATTATCCCGATGCAATTTGAGGTAATCTTTGCCTTGGGCTTGAACATATTTGGCGATCATTCCTTCATCCCCGTGGCGGCCTACTGTACTCGCAAAATATCCATCACTCCAAAACTCGCCTCCCCAAAGTTTCTGCTTCACTTGAGGGCATCGTTTGAAGACTTCTCGTGCAGTTAAACTTTTCAGCATCGTTACCAGTTTGGTCACACTATAGGTCGGCACGGACTGCACTAGAAAATGGACATGGTCTTTGTCCACTCCAATTTCGACAAACTTCACCTCGTAGCGTTTCTCGATTTCGAGGCAGACCTCTCGCAGAACCGCATCTACTTGCTCATCAAACACAACCCGTCGATACTTTGCTGGAAACACTAAGTGGTATAGCAAAACTGTTACGTTATGACTCTTGTGGATGTACTCACTCATTCTTAGATCTTACGCCGCAGAGCGGCGGGGAATGGACCCCAAGAGATTCAATTTCTAACGCAGCAGGCCGATTATCTACTTCATAAATATGCTTTATTTCATGAATCTCGCACGTTATCAGATTTAATACAGCATTGGTTTAAGTATCAAGTTGCTCAACGCTTAGCGATGGGCAATGTTCGAGCCTGCAATATTCCACTCACAATTGAAAAAACAGAAGAAAGTTTGGTTATTCGTTTTATTCCTGATGAAAGTCGCAATCAATATTTGTTACTGCTGGAAGAACGAGAACTGCGTGGATTTACAGTTGAATCGCTGGAATTACTTGGCCTTACCCAACGGGAAGCAGAGGTTCTATTCTGGGTCACTAAAGATAAAAGCAATGCTGAAATTGCCTCTATTTTGGGCTGTAGTAAAGGGACAATTCGAAAACACTTGGAAAATATTCATAGAAAACTAGGTGTACAAACTCGAACGGCTGCTGTGATGACGGCGCTAGAGCGCTTAGGTCTACTACGAGAACCATTTGTTGCTAATTTGTCATAATTCCATACGCGGATCATCGTATTGTTTCCGCTGCTTACTTTACCTATTTTCAAGTTATTGCTGTCAATTCATTTCTCGAAAAGTGACGATTTCGCAATACTCTAATGACAAAAATATAATCCAATAATTGTTTGACAAATAAGAGGTGAACTATGAGCAATCAACGAGAATGGCAGGACAATTTAGCTCTTGGGCAAAATCAAGTTTTTGAACCTGATCAAAACTATCGAACAAAGGATGAAGATAATAGAACGCTGTTTAACACAGCCACGTTTACTCACGACTATAAACTAGCGCAGGCTTATGCTAGTGTACGAGTTCTTGAATATCGAGGAGAAGGAGATTTAAAGGTTGAATCCTTTGATGATTATTTAGCTCCTCGCGCCGCTGCTTTAAGAGCACGATTCCAATCGATAGAGCATCCTCGCCCGACATTTCCCAGTGATGAAGCCTACCTCAATATGAGAACTCGGCATCACTATCCTTGCGGAGAGGTTTTAATCATTGTTGATCAAGCAATTTATGATGCAGTCAGTAAGAGTCAACACTCCGGACAGATTTAGGAGACTATCGCCCCGTAATCAAGCAGCTTTTGGTAATTAGGATGGGATTTAATTAAAGTCGGCTCCAAGTCAAACTGGTCAATAAATCGGTCTAAAAGATGTTGGTTGAGGGCCAGTCGTTTGAAAGAGGCGAGCGAGAAGCTCAGCGAATCATCGTCTTTCTGGTTGTTTTGCAACGCGACTTTAGCCAGGTTCAGTGCCATCAAACTGGCATTGACATGGGTGTCTATCGCTTCGGCAGAGCGAGCTTGACAGTCCACTAACCCGGTAAACTGACGAGCATCACGGAAAATAAATTCAATCTGAAATCGGGCCGTGTAGCACCGGTAAAGGAGGAACGGGTCAATGTTGAGGTCGGTAGAAAACAGCACGACATAACTGCGGCGACCCCGATGCTCTTTGAGCAGATAGGCCAACCGGATGTTGCGCTTGAGGCTGACCGACCAAACGATGGCGGTATAAAGATAAACTCCATCGTCCAAGCGTTTGACCAACTGAAATCGTCGGTGGTCTTGCAGGTTGACCTTGCCGTCAAAGCGTCGAGGAGCACCTCGCCCTTGGTATGGCCCCTCATAGAGGAACTTGAGGTTGGCATCACAGCGCAGTTTGCCAATCGCATGAAACCCGAGTTGCACCACGCCAGTGACCCACTTGTACTTGCTGTAAAACCCGTCGGCGACAATGTAGCGAATCCAAGTGGGGAAGAACGTCAGGCAGTAGGCCAGATGCCCCAGATAGAAGTCAATCCGGTTGCCCTTCGCGCCCTTTCCCTGTTTCGAAGACGCTCTCAAATGAGGTAAGTCTGCCTCGGTTTGCTGGGCAGACAGCGTGTACCCTGTATTCTGCTCCAGATCGACAATCGCCACCACTGACAGTTCTAAGCCCCGTTCTGGACGCTGGGTTTTACCGTTGTAGAACTGGTCTAGACCGTAGGTGTGCCGTCCACTTTTTTCCATAAAGGTGCAATCGACCACTGCGACCTGAACCGCCTCGTCTCGTCTTAATGGTTCTATCAGTGCTTGATTGAGTCCTTCGAAGCCAATACCCCGTTCGAAGTGTCGACGGTAACTTCGCTCGCTTAAGTCACTGTAACGACTGAGGTTGGCGTAGTTCACCTTGCCACAGACCACGAAAATTGTGGTCATCAAGGTCAACAAAAACTGTTGTTGGGGTTTACCAAATGGCCTGCTGTCTCCAGCAAACCGGTTAGAATCCGATTGAGGCTATCCATTGGTGCGACATGTTAGGTACATTCGCACTCTACACGGTGGATAGCTTTCTTCGCACTCTCCCAAAAACTGTCCGGACTGTTGTAAGAGTATTCAACAGTATGTTTTAGACATCGGTCGGGAAGGATACTGGGCTAGTATCTATTCGGTTAGCGGTGGAGGGCCGCAAGATGTTCGAGGCTTTATTCAACAACATTCCTGTGTTGGGGCTCTACTAATCGGTGCAATTCCAGCACCTTGGTTTGAGCTAGATAATGACTTCCATGATCAAAAAACGAGCTTCCCCTGTGATTTATATTATATGGATCGCAATGCTACCTGGAGTGATCCAGATGGTAATGGTAAGTTCAATAGTGTCAGTGGTCATGTCGATCCGGAGATTTGGGTAGGGCGGTTATGGACGCCTACTGCTAACGGTAATGATCCGGTCATGATTAATAACTATTTTACCCGCAATCATGATTTCAGATTGGGCAACCTAGGTCATGCTAATTCTGCTCTAGCTTTTGTAGATGATGACTGGCAAGGTTTCCATGATTGTGCATTTGATGAACAGTTTTCGTCATCTGCCATTACGACTTACACCAATCCCGACACAACTGATGCTGATTTATACAAAGCCGAAGTAAATTCTCTGCGTTCATGGGTACAACTATGTGCTCATTCCTGGACGTATGGACATGCTTTACACGTTCCAGCAGAAAACAAGGATGAATATATTCAAAACAGCTACTTTAGGGATATTAATCCACCCAATGCTCACTTCTATAACCTTTTCTGCTGTGGACCAGGTCGCTATACCTCTAGTGATTATTTGGCAGGTTGGTATATTTTTGACAAAGCAGGAGGTGGCAAAAATCACGGTTTGACCGCTATTGCCAGCGCGAAGTCTGGATCAATGCTCATGTTTGAGGATTTTTATCGTCCTTTAGGACAAGGAGCAGATATCGGTACCGCTTATCGTCAATGGTGGCAGGCACGAGGGCCATCCCATGATTTGAATGAGCAGCGATGGCATTACGGCATGGTTCTACTAGGTGACCCAACTTTAACGTGGTCTAAGGGAGCTGTTCCGACGCTCGAACAGCCAGAAAATGAGAGCGTCTTTGATCATTGGCCCAGAAAGATGCAGTTTCGCTGGTCTCCCGTCAACCTACCGAATGTAAAATATCACGTTCAGATTGATTACTTTACCGGGAACTGGGCAGAAGAAACGGGTCGCTCCTGCTTTAATTATCACGATGTTGCGGATAACTCGTTAGACTTCAATTTTGTAGGTATGCAGCGGGGACGCTGGCGAGTTCGGGCCAAGGTTAATAACACTTTCTGTAGGTGGTCTCCCTGGTCTTATTTCCGCTTTACAGTGTAATGAAGTAAGCTCACTTCAAAGTCGGTAAATTATTTTGTGAAAGGTTGAATTTTTAGCCTTTCACAAAATAATTCGGGTTCTTACACACAAACTTGCTATTAGTATAATATTCAGATTTGGCGTTGCTTAATCTGGGTATGAATTGTGATGTGGGGGCGGTGCCCCCACATCACAATTCATACTTAAAATCAGCAATCCCTTCAGATTTATTGCAAAATTGTCATAATGCTATACGCAGATCATCGTATTTTAGCCAGCCAAGATATTTGCCAAAATTAGAGATGGAAGAGCGTGTATGCTAAGCCGCTTGAGGTCTACTGTTGGTAGATAGGAGGATCTCAATGTTAGAGCAACCCAAACAGCAGCAAATGCTAACGATTTATCTTCAAGAATACAGCAAGCTGAAGGATGAACAGTCTGCTCGAATTGGCTTTCGAGATAATTTGCTCTATGTAACGCTTGGCCTGTTTGGTGGAATTTTGACCTTTAGCTTAGGCGAAACATTAAACCCCTATGCACTTTTAGTTTTACCGTGGGTCAGTCTTATTTTGGGCTGGACATATCTTGTCAATGATCAGAAGATTACGGCCATTGGCCGCTACTTACGGTACGGACTAGTCGATAAAGTTCATGCCTTGATTGGTGATGCTGGCCTTGAATCGATCTTTGGTTGGGAGATCGTCCACAGAAGCGATTTACGACGACAGCGACGAAAACTGGAACAGTTGGTCGTTGATGAGGTGACGTTTGTTCTATCTGGGATCATTGGATTAGTTGTTTTTGGCTATTTTCTGCATCAGCCATCTTCACTTAATCCTCAGTTGCCGATGATGGCCATTGTATTGCTGATGGGAGTTGAACTCGGTCTGCTGATCATTTTAGGCATCGAAATTTTTCTGTATGCAGATCTGGCTAAAGGACGCTAGAGGGAGACGGAATTATGGATCCCCTAATTGATTTTGCGATCGCAACGGCTATCGAAATTGAACGACGAGCAGTTTGCCAGATCTTTCAGATAACCGATGACGATCGGGTGTTTGAAGGTTCACGGGTCTACTGGCGCAAGTCTGTAGCACTGAAAGATGGTGAATTCTATGAAGTTGTCGTTGTTCAGTCGCCTGATATGGGCGGAGTCGATTCTGCGCTGCTGATATCCGATACGATTCACCACTGGAATCCAGGGGCCATTTTGCTGGTTGGAATCGCGGCGGGTGTTGATCACGCTAAACAGCAGTTGGGTGATCTGATAATTGGTCGAGATATCTGTTATTACGAGCGCGGCAAGCTCACTCCAGAGGGAAAACAGCCTGAGCCAATTATGTATCGGGCTGATCCAACGTTGTGGAGTCGTGTGCAGGCCATTTCGGCTTGGCGTCCCCCGCCAACCTTGCCCAGACCCGATGGCACATCAGCAGAGCCCAAAATTCACTATAGTGCGATCGCATCTGGTGAAAAGGTAATTGCAGATCCGACAATTCGAGATGAAATTACCAGTGGGCACCGCAAGATTGCCGCGATTGAAATGGAAGGCTATGGATTTAGTGCGGCGGCTTGGCAAAGTTTTGATCATATTCGCAGTCTGGTCATTAAAGCAGTTTGTGATTTTGCTGACACAGAAAAAAGCGATAACTGGCATCTGTATGCAGCCACCGTTGCTGCTAGCTTTGCGTACCATTTTTTACAGGATCGACCGCTAGAGCCACGTAATGCCCCTCATCGGTCACCTCCAGCACCTAGTCAATATAAACCTATCATTAATCAATTAAAATTTGGCAATATTGTGCCTTTTTTGGGGCCAGGAATTAATCCAAATTTATATGTTCAGCTAGCCGCACAATTAGGTCAGTCAATTGAAGATAATCTTGTACATGATCCGAGCTGGCAGCCATCAGCAAAGCCAAATATTATTCAGCGGCTGATTGGTATGCCGTGTCAAGCTTGCTACTACTTACCCGATGAGCGACCTAAAGAATGCCCCATGCTGCTTGGTATAGAAAGAGCTCAGCACTGTCCATTATTTATTGAACAGCAGCTAGCAGTTGCCAAAATGAACCTACGCTACCTTTCACAGTACTACAAATTAACGAATAGTTTAAATACATTCTATGCTCAGTTTTATGACATATTTGAAACAACACAGGGCTCTCCAAATTCAGTTCATCGCTTCTTTGCTGAACTACCATTTTTGATGAAGCATAAAGGCTATCCTAATCGTTATCCAGGTTTGCCCTATCAGCTAATTGTAACAACAAATTATGACAACTTGTTAGAACAGGCATTTGATAAGATTTACCAACCTTATGACGTTATTTATTATATTGCCGATGGAGATAATCGGGGCAAATATAAGCATCGGTCTTATCAATCCGAAGTAGATGAAATCATTGATGATCCTAAAAATTACGATGATCAACTGCCGCTTCGTAAACCGTGGGGGCGTTCGCGGGAACCTCGACCAATTATTTTGAAGCTCTATGGAACATGGGAAAATAATTTTGTTGTAGCCGATGATCATCTAATCTATTTGGCTAGCAGTCCAATTCAAAATTTGCCGCCCAGTTTATTTAGAATTCTGTACGAGTCCAGCGCTTTATTCTTAGGATACAGCCCCAATGATTCTGACTTGCAACTGATTGTTCATCGACTTTGGCAAGATAAACCGCTGCCGGGTGGCTCGCGATTGATCCATCACTGCCAACCGGGAGAAATTGAGCAAAAAATTTGGCAAGAACAGAGAAATACAGAATTGATTGCGACTACTTGTTCACCAGAAGAATTTGTGGCTTCGTTGCGACAGGATATTGAAGATTTAGCGCCAAGAATTGCAGAATTCACCAGATGACTTGGTAAGGAGTAAACGCGATGACATCTAATCACAGTATCCCCCAAGCATCTGCCAACGATAATCAGGCCAATAATCAGACTAGCAATCAAACTAATAATAATGGTTTGACTGATGATAGTGCTGGTGCTGATGCAGTAGCTCAACCTAAAGTTTCTGCAGCATCAACTGTGCGATCGCAAACAACACAGTCGGCACAAACAACACAGTCATCACAAGCAGCACTATCAGCCACTTCATCATTTCCTAAAAGCCCGTATAAAGGCTTAAATCCCTATGCTGCAACCGATGCAGAGCTGTTCTTTGGTCGAGCCAGGGAAACGCAGCGCATTGTCAATAATCTGTTAGCTTGGCGGTTAACTGTGCTGTATGGCGAAAGTGGCGTTGGCAAAAGCTCAGTGCTGCGAGCTGGCGTCACCCATGCGTTACAAGAAGAGGCACAGGACAATCTCGACGATTTTGGTGTGCCTAAGCTAGCCGTTGTCGTTTTTCCGCCGCTACATGGGGAGCGTTTTTGGCAGCAAGATCCGCTACAGAGTTTAGCGCAGCAAATTGACGAAGATATTCGCCAGAACTATTGGCCAGTTGAGCCACCGGAACCAGGCTTGTCATTTGTGGAGATGCTGCGAGTTTGGACAGAACGTTTAGGGGGTGAACAGCGAGATGGTCGCCTATTCATTATTCTGGATCAGTTTGAAGAATATTTTTTGTATCATCCACAGAATTCACAGGAGAGCGATTTAGTTACTGCGATCGCACATGTCGTTAATTTGCCTGATCTACAGGTTAACTTTTTGATTTCTCTGCGTGAAGATTCCTATGCCAAACTTGATCGGCTGAGGGGGCGTCTTCCTAACATATTGGATGTCTGCTTGCACATTGAGCATTTGGATAAACAGTCCGCCTATGATGCCATTACTAAGCCCATTGAGCGCTATAACCAGCACCAGCCACCTGCACAGAAGATCGACATATCAGCCGATCTAGTAGATGCCATTTTACAAGGGATTCCACAGATCGAAGAGTACAACAGCAACGGACGGGCCGGGGTCGAAGAACTCAAAAATCTTCGTAAGAACCAGATTTTGGCTCCTTATCTACAGTTGGTCATGATGCGCCTTTGGGACGAGATGGTGCAAGTGCGATCGCATGATCTTAGCCTAGAGACATTAATCAATCTGGCCGAATCAGAAACTCCAGATCAAGTTACCAAAATTAGGGCTGCTATTCGTCGGCTAAAAACATCCATACATTGGGCAGATCAAAATGCCCGTGATCAAAATACTCACGATCAAAATACCCAGATTAAGAGAGCTGTCCGCCGAATTGTGCGTGAGCATGTCACCACAACGATGGATGCATTATCTCAACCGGAAAAAGATATTGCTGCCCGGAGCTTTCAATATTTAGTGACTCCATCAGGAACTAAATATGCTTACTCTGCAACGGATTTAGCCAATTTAGTGGGCCGTAATCCAGAATCCGTCATTGCTTTACTAATGAAGCTCGCTCAAAATAAACGCATCATTCGTCCAGTTGGGCCTTCTCAGGAGCAACCTAATGTTCAGCGATATGAGATTTTCCACGACTTCTTAGCTCAGGCCATTCTCGGTTGGCGAAGAAACTACCTCGAAGAAAAGAAAAGAAAAAGTAGAATTCAGAAGTCTATTGTTCTAGTGGCAGGCTCCTTTGCTTGCGGTCTCTTCCTACTCAGCCTTTCTGCTTACCATTATCAACAAAGAATTAATTGGCTGATTGCAGTGTCAAATGAGTCTATTCAGAAGTTTCATTCAGGTCAACAACTGCTCGCATTACAAGATGCAATAATAGCTGGGCAAGGAATCAAGGAGCGCAGTGAAAATAATTTTTTAAAGTATATTTTGCTCAGCCCATCTAAAAGGACAGATGCTGTTAATTTAGCAAAAGAAAATTTGCAGAGTATCCTAACCCAAATTCAATTACAGCGTTATTATTCAGCTCCTACTGATCAAACGCTTCAGACTGTGTTAAGTCCAGATTGGCAAGTAGTTGCTGTTGTACTAGCAGATGGCTCTCTTCAGATTTGGGATCAACAAACAGGTGAACTGCTGCACACATTGCGCCAGACATCTGAGAAAACCTTAGCATTACGTTTCAGTTCTGATAGCAAGATGTTGGCAGCTGTATTTTTAGATGGAACGATACGTCGTTGGGATTGGCAACATGGCACTGAACTGGCTCACATCAAAACATTAGAATCACCTAATCGAGTATTGATGGCTGACTTCAGTGGGGATGGCCAAACACTAGCTGTAGCCTCAACTCATTCTGTATCTGCTGAAGATGTGACGGTGCAATTATGGGATTGGCAAGCGGGTACTCCCTATGCCGCCATTCAGCCTTCAGGTTCTTTATCCAGCCTGAAAGTTGGTTCTGATGGACAAACCTTAGTAACGACTTCTACTGTTTCCAACAAGACCAATCCTCTTGCTGCTGCAACATCTATCATTCAGCTCTGGAATGGCAAGACTGGTATCGAACAGGCCCAATTCGAGACCGAAAGCCGCCCCTCGAATCTAGTGTTAAACAATGATGGAAATGTCTTTGCATTTTCCACAGATGATGGCACGGTTGAGCTTTGGGATTTACAAGACAGAGAGTATTTAAAAGCATTTAAACCTTACGATTTAATTCTGAATCAAATACAGAGCCTGAGCTTTAATCCAGATGGTAGTCTTCTAGCCATTGGTTTTCAAAACGGTCAGGTTAAGTTTTGGGATTGGCAAGACGACAAATTACAGAATCAAATCCAAATGTCAGAACCTGTAAATGATCTAGTCTTTGATCCAACCGGACAGCAAATAGCAACTCTCTTGAGTCGCAAACATCTTAGTTTTTGGCGTTTGCAATCTCCTGTGACAGCGATGTCAATAAACTCATTCAAAGCATTGGATCGCCTTGGCGAACTACGCCTTAGTCCTAATAGCGAGCAAGTCGCTGCTTTATCCTGGCTAGATGGCACGATTCAGCTTTGGAACATAGCAGATCAAAAACTATCAGCTGAGTTCAATCCAAATGGTCGGGTACAAGATTTTCACTTTAGCCCTGATGGACAAACGCTTGTCACAGCCTCGGATAATCACTTGGTGCAGCGCTGGAATTTGCAAGGCAGTCTGATTGATCAGTTTCAGATGCCTAACAGCATAAGATCAGTCAGCTTCAGCCCTGATGGCCAACAGTTATTGACAACGTTAAATGATACTAGATTAGTGCAGGTCTGGGATTTGCAGGGTATTAAGCGAGCCCAAGTTAATCCCTCCGGTAATGTACTAGCAGCTGACTTTAGTCCTGATGGCCAGTTATTAATAACTCTCTCAGATAATGGCTCAGTCATATTGCAACTTTGGGATTTGCAGGGGAACGAGCTAGCCCAGTTCAATCCATCGGGTACTACACTAGCAGTTAACTTTAGTCCTAAAGATCAAATCTTGACAACTGCATCTGATAGCGGTTTTGTACAGTTCTGGAATTTACAAGGTCAGGAGCAAACCCGTTTCAAAGTAGCGGATGCCATTCGCACAATTAGCTATAGTCCTGATGGTCAGACTTTAGCAACCGCAACTTTCAATAGTGATACTGTACAGCTCTGGAATTTGAAGGGCGACGAACAAGGTCAATTCAAGGCACCTGGAATAGTTCTAGATTTGCAGTTTAGTATCGATGGCAAATCCCTGATCGCAACATCCCAAAATGGCTTTGTAGAGCAGTGGCAACTAAATGGCACAAGTTTAGACAGTTTAATTCATCAAGGTTGTGATTGGCTACAGCCTTATTTAGCCAGTCATCCTGATGAAGCACAGGATCTTCCTTGCCAGTTTAATACTAGTAATCTGTCAAAGTAGAGATGAGGGGTAGAAGAATTTTGAAAATATCGCGACGCGATATTTTCAAAATTCTTCTACCCCTCAAAACACACTTAACAAAGCACTGATGCTGAATCTGGTTAATTGCTGTCGCAGTCACTATTACAAGGAGCAGGTGTTTGACTCAGTATGGTGTTAGTGCGGGTATCAACAATCTCATCAAAACAAATTGTTGATCCATCTACAGAGATTAAAACTCGCCGAAACAATGTGTAGTTGTCTAACCAGCGTTGGCAAAGAATTGTACGGTTTTCTGTAGGATACAGTTGCGCTACAGCCTGAGATCCATTTGTATTTATTGGGCACTGACCCTCTTGTTTATCCAACGAGAGAAAATTTGGCTTCTGTTCTAACAAATCGGAATAAGGCTGTAGGTTGTCAATGTTAATCGCAGTATTATAAGCAACTGATTGAGGCGCTGTAGCCACCCATAAGCACGCGGAACACAAAATTGGAATAGCGACCCTAATGGTGTTGTCAGTCATATCAATCACCACCTAGTTCGAGTATAAACCCTATGTAAAAAGCACAAGAGTTGCTGATACCAATTAAAAGCATACCAAACCAACTTTATCCTTATCTTTATCGTGGCATACAAATTGATTAGTTATTTATAATCAAAATAATTATTTAAGAGACAAAATTTGAGCTTATTTGACTGGTTTGGTAATAAAAAATACAGCTTGTACTGATGATTTATTGCGATCGCGTCATATTGATATACGCAGATCATCGTATTTCGTCTAGCTGATATTTTTGCCAAGATCGTTGAGTGGGGACAGTTTGAGATTCTAGTCTTGTCCTTCCCTTGCAGTTTATACCTTGTACCTTAGTTAACAACTGTTAATCAGGAGGCGCATGATGCCCTCAACTCAACTATCAAAAATTAAGATTTCTGATTTATCTGACTCATCTCGCTACTTTCCCTCGCCAGTCGCATGGGAAGATCAGGTCTTTTACTTTTTAATGCTGGATCGATTCTCAGATGGCAATGAGAACGGCTACAAAGATAATCAAGGTAATGTAGTCAGAACAGGAACGACGCCACTAGCGGCTCTGGCTGACCGAGGGAATGCGCTTAAAACTGAGGAAGATGCCCGTCACTGGCGGGAAGCTGGTACTCGATACGTTGGTGGAAATCTGAAAGGTTTAACTCAAAAGATTGGCTACCTCAAGCGATTAGGAATCACAGCCGTGTGGGTTAGCCCCATTTTTAAGCAGGTACGTTTTCAGGAAACCTATCATGGCTACGGGATTCAAAATTTTCTAGAGGTAGAACCCGGGAGCAGGTCACTTTCTTGAGAGAAAAATTAGAGTAAGACTGTAGCGATATTTTGAGGGTGCTCTAATGACGCCAGCGGAACACCAAGAACTCTTACAGTGCAGTCAACGCATCGCGGAACTACTGTACCAGGAAGCCTGTGAGCAAAACCAGCCGATGGCAAATTTGGGAGCCATCGAATCAACGGTGCGCGCTCAAGTGCAAGAACACGTCACGCCAGTCATTGGGGAGTTTTTTGCCAAACCGTTACCGGCACCGACGAAGGATATCCCCGCCAACTAGAGAGCATTCTGGGCCGGTTATCCCTCAGTAGTGAACAGGCCAAACAACTCGGTGTCCGTCCCCGACAACAGGTCAGCCCTTATTTAGAGCTGTGCTGTCTGCGCCAAAGCGCAATTGTTTCTTATGCCCAAGCGGCGATTGAAGTAGAGGTGCAAACGGGACGACGGGTGAGTGCGAAAACGCAGCAGCGGTTGGAGGCGCGCCATGACTTCGAGCTGCCCACGAGTGAGGTCCCGGTTGAGCAAATGAGCCTGGATGGCGGCATGATTCGCTTGCGCACGCCGCTGGGGGAAGCGGCTGAGTGGCGCGAATATAAAGCCTTGAATTTGGGTGAGCAGCATCAGGGCATGGCCTGGTTCAAAGACAACGAACACCTGATTGAGTGGGCAAATGACCTCCCCTTAGCCCCGATAGTGGACTGCCTGGGCGATGGTCATGATGGGGTTTGGGGCATCTATGCCCAGATTGGCAACGACCACCAACGTCACGAAATCCTCGATTGGTTTCACCTGATGGAAAATTTGCATCAAGTCCAAGCCACTCCAGAAGCACTCGAAACCGCTCGCAGCTTTCTTTGGCAGGGACAAGTAGACGCTGCTATGAATGTGTTTGAGGTGAGCGAGTCGGAAGCAGCACGTCGCTTCTGTGGCTATCTAGAGCGGCATCGTGACCGCATCCCCAATTATCGTTACTACCAAGAAGAAGGGTGGCCGATTGGCTCGGGGGATGTTGAGTCCTGGGTGAAGCAAATTAACCAACGCACGAAGATCCCTGGCGCTGCCTGGAACGCTGAGCGGGTGCCGCAGGTTTTAGCGCATCGTTGTGCTTACCTCAACGGCAGGCTCTCACCTCAGAGATGTTTTTCTCTGTAGAAGGTGACCTACTCCCTTTGACTTGAACTTCCCGGAAGCCACTCGCCCATTCTTGATTTCGCTACAGAAGGAAACTCAGTCTCCCTTTGTGCCAGAACCCAAACCGCTGACCGACAAGAATGGAGAAGATAAGAAAGAAGAAGGCAAGAAAGAAAAAGATAAGGTAGCAGATCAGGCTGGGTCGGAGGCAGATACTGTCACAGAGGCAGAGCGCGATCGCACGTCTGACTCGGACGACTCAAAACCAATCCGGATTGATTTTGACGGGATCGAACAGCGGGTCGTCGGGTTTCCTGTGTCGGAAGGCCGCTACTTGCAAATTCAGGGACTCAAGGGCAAGGTGCTGTTCAGCTCTGTGCCGATTAAAGGCGACTTGGGCTGGAGTTGGGGCAGCAACAAGCTGGCCGCCGATGCCAAAATTGAGCTGTATAACTTTGCTGATCAAACCTGTAAGCCCGTTGCCAAGAAGATTACGGACTTCAAGGTAGCACGCGATCATAAGACGCTGATCTACCGCTCTAGCGATCGGCTGCGGGTACGGATTGCCAAAGCTGTCGATCCTCGGCATGACGAGCACCACGAAGGCCATGAAGCGCACAGCCACAAGCCCAGTCGCAAAACGGGCTGGCTCGATCTGAAGCGCGTCCGCATTTCTGTGCAGCCGCAGCAGGAATGGCAGCAGATGTTCCGGGAAATCTGGCGACTCCAGCACGATCACTTCTGGACGCCGGACTTTTCAGGTGTGGACTGGGAGCGGGTTTACCAGCGCTATCGCCCCTTGCTGGATCGAGTCGCGACTCGGGCTGAGTTTTCAGACTTAATCTGGGAAATGCAGGGCGAACTGGGCACCTCCCACGCCTATGAGATGGGTGGCGACTATCGCAAAGAGCCGGACTATCGGCTTGGCTTCTTGGGCGCAGACTTTGCCTACGACTTTGCGGCGGAAGCCTATCGCATTAGCCACATTGCCCAAGGAGATACCTGGACGGAGGACGCCTCGCCACTGCAAGCGATTGGCCTTAACCTACAGCCGGGAGATTTGCTGCTGGCCATTAACGGTCAGCCGCTCAGCCAGCATGTTTCGCCCCATGAGCGGCTGATTCATCAGGCCGATTGTCCGGTGCAGCTAACGGTTGCCAACCATGACGGCCAAAATCGCCGCACGGTGACGGTCAAAACGCTGAAGCATGAGCTGCCGCTCCGCTATCGAGAGTGGGTAGAACGCAATCACCAGTTTGTCACAGAGGCCACCGATGGCCGAGTCGGCTATGTCCATATTCCTGATATGGGAATGGCTGGCTATGCAGAATTTCACCGCTACTACTTTGCGGAAGTGCATAAGCAGGGGCTGGTGGTGGATGTGCGCTTTAATCGCGGCGGGCATGTGTCGCAGCTCATTCTAGAAAAGCTGGCGCGAGAGCGAATCGGTTACGATGTCTCGCGGTGGGAGCAGCCGGAACCCTATCCAGCCGCTTCCATGATCGGCCCGATTGTGGCGGTAACGAATGAACATGCAGGTTCAGACGGCGACATCTTCAGCCACTGCTTTAAGCTGATGAAGATCGGCACGCTGATTGGTACTCGCACCTGGGGCGGCGTCATTGGCATTTGGCCCCGCCATCGACTGGTGGATTTCAGCTTAGTCACTCAGCCAGAGTACTCGTTCTGGTTCAAAGACGTGGGTTGGGGGGTGGAAAACTACGGCACCGATCCCGATATTCACATTGACATTCCGCCCCATGACTGGGCAAAAGGCACCGATCCCCAGCTCAACACGGCCATTCAGCTCATTCTCCAAGAACTAGAGAAGCACCCCGTACAGCTCCCGGACTTCACCAATCGGCCACAGCTACCGCTGCCCGATTGAGCTGGATTGAGCTGTATCGAGCTGTAGAGATGCGATCGCAAACTGCGATCGCATCTCTACACTTAGCACTCAGCACTTACCTAACACCCAATCCCGTACTACAATTTTTCTCAACCATTCCCAAACAAGTTTGGTCAAGTCGCTAAATTTGTTGTTCAGAGCGACCCAATATTCAATACAATACAATCGAAAATTGCCGCTATCGCCGTAATTGAAGCGCCAAGCATTACAGCAATTGAGTCCTATGGGTAACGGTTGTTTGCCCTGACCTAACGTTCATGATTGATTTAATTGACCTGTTTGATCAAAGCTAGCGAGAACGGATACGATATCTGGTTTTGACTCGCGGATCAATCGAAAGCTCAGCCCAATCGCCATCAAGCAGGAATCCAAAGGAGACCTAATGACCGCTCAAATCCTTGCGTTATTCAATCAGTCTGGGGGAGTGGGAAAGACCACGCTGACCATGAACCTGGCCTATCACCTGGCTAAGCGTAAACAGCGGGTGCTGCTGGTAGACATGGATCCCCAGGCTTCTCTGACGACGTTCATGGGACTGAACCCATTTGAACTGCAGCAGACTGTGCAAAACAGCTTATTAAATAAAGATCCATTACCGATTCAGGCGGGAGTTCACGACTGTGATATCGTTCCGGCTAATATCTATCTCAGTCAGGCGGAAATGCAGCTCTTTCACCAACTGCGGCGGGAGTATCGGCTGCGGGATCGACTGAAAGAGGTGGAATCTGATTACGATTACGTTCTGCTGGACTGCCCGCCCAGTCTGGGTTTGCTGTCGGTGATGTGCTTAGTGGCGTCGAACTATCTGCTGATCCCGATTCAAACGGAATACAAGTCGGTGGAGGCGACGATCAACCTGATTCAAACCACTTATGAAGTGGTGCGTGAGGCGAATCCCAGCCTGCGGATCGCGGGCGCGATTCCCACCATGTATGATGAACGCACGTCTCAGGGACGCATTGCCCTCGACACCATTGAAACGGTGTTTGAGCAGCTCAAATCTCACGAGTATTTTAAGCAAACCGTTGTGTTTCCACCGATTCCGCGCCGCACAGATTTCGCGAATGCAGCAGCGATGCACCAGCCACTGGCGCTTTTTTCTCCCCGTAATGACGCCAACCAAATTTTGGAGACGATTACGAACGCGATCGCAAAATTATCATGACCTCGAAGAAACTGCCTAAACAATTCGGATTAGCGGGAGCCAGCGTCCTCAGCGGCATTATGTCGTCTCCTCGTGCCGATGTGACCGATGAACCCGCACCGGACGCCGCAGCGGTCTGGATTGCCTTGGATGACATTCAAGCGGCTAGCAGCCAGCCGCGCCGCTATTTTGATCCCGCTAAGATTACGGCCCTCGCAAATTCGTTTCAGCAGCAAGGCTTCAAAGGCGCGATTAACGTCCGCCCGCTGGGCAATGGCAAATATGAGGTGGTGGCCGGAGAGCGTCGCTATCGGGCCGCTCAGGAAGCGGGATTGGCGCAGGTCGCCTGCATTGTTGACGACTACAACGATGAGCAGGCGCTGGAATTTGCCCTGGTGGAAAACCTGCTGCGGGAAGATCTCAGCAAGCTAGAGGAAACCGAGGGCATTCTTGACCTGATCGAGCTGAAGTTTGGTATTGCTCGACCAGATGCGATCGCACTTATCCAGTCAGAAGGCCATCCTCGCCATCGTGAAAAAGTTGGGGGAAACGATTCCCCCAGCCCCGAATTGCAGTCCATTATCTCGCTGCTCAATCACTTTAACGTTGACCTAGAAACCTTTCGCACCAAGCATTTGCGGCTGCTCAACCTGCCGCAGGAAGTGCGACAAGCTCACCTGGCAGGCAAGCTAGATTACACGAAAGCGCTGGAAATTGCCAAAGTTCAATCAGAAGACGCTCGCGGTCATTTACTACAAGACGTACTACATCAGCAGCTTTCGGTGCGAGAAATTAAAGCTCGCGTCAGAGAAATTAATCAGCCTACCCCCAACCAGCGCAAATCGCGCGAACAGAAGCTCGTCGATCGACTGACGGCGGTGTCCAAACAGGCTAAACGCCAGAAAAACTGGCAATCGAGCAAAGTGAAGGAACTGGAAACGCTGCTGAATCGCCTAGAGCAGTTAATGCAGGAATAGTGATATCAAGTTTGTTGAAAACCCATAATTTATTTTTTGTGAAACGTTTGCTCCGCAAACGTTTCACAAAAATAAATTGGGTTCTTATACCTTGGTATAAAACTTGGGTGTAATCGATGATGTGATCAATAGGGTTATTCATGATGATGCAACAACTTTTATCTATGAAGCGGATGATGGTGTCAGCTGTTCTGGTGCTGCTGGTTGGGATTGGGGTGTTTGCAAGTGGGGAAAGTGCGATCGCAGTTTCGGCCCCGTCTCAACAAACGCCAGAAACGATGTATGTCCATTTGGGCAATGCGGCGGGTGAGCTGAAGTTTGAGCCAAATCAGCTAGAGTTCACGGCGGGTAAGCGCTACAAGCTGGTGCTGGGCAACCCCAGCAATCAGAAGCACTACTTTACGGCTAAGGATTTCGCGGATGTGATTTGGAGCCAAAAGGTTGACGCGGGCAATGTTGAAGTCAAAGGTGCGATTCACGAACTGGAGCTAAGACCGGGAGCAGAAGCCGAGTGGGTATTTGTGCCGCAGAAACCCGGTACCTACGAGCTGCACTGCTCGATTCCGGGTCACTCTGAAGCTGGCATGGTGGGAACGATTACCATTGTTGATCCCACTTAGAAACGCGGATTTAATAAGGTGAAATTTTGGGGGTTAGGGACACGGCATTGCCGTGTCCCTACGGATGGAATGATTGACAGGCTATTTAATCTGCAATCCTTGGTAATTGAGATTGTGTAGATTGAGTTGAGTGATGACGAAACCCAACAAGCTACGAAAACATTGGGTTTCGCAAGCTTATTCCAACCTATCGAATTAAGCTATGGAGCATTTAACTGGCCATTCAAGGCTTAATCACCTCCACCACAGCCACCGCAACCACCACAGCCTCCACCACCACAGCCTCCACCACCACAGCCTCCACCTCCATCACCACAGTCGCCACCTCCACCATCACCACAGTCGCCACTTGAATCATATCCACCCAAATCGCTCCAACCCCAATCACTTCCACAACTGACGCCACAGCCACTGTCACCATAGCCAAGACTTGTCCAGCCACCTCGAACTTTAGGACGTGAGGGGCTTTTAATAAACTTTAGAATTTGTCTAAAGATTTGTACTCCCCCAAAAAAGGCCAGATAGATGATGATAGTAGGCACCCAGGGGGAAAAGCGATGTGGCGCATGAGCTGAATATCGAGTCCACAATACTGCAAATGCCATTACGAAAAAGCAGACTGGCACAAAAACTAGAAGGAGAATCGAGCCTGTTATTAGTCTTTGCTGAGTTCTTCTTCTAGAGATCAACCAGTTCTGCTGAGTATTAACGCGAACGAAATGCAGATCGCGTCCGAATCGAACTTCGGGTGTGGGCCAAATGTCGGACGGAGGAGCTTGGTTAAAGAACGCTGCGTAACTAGTGAGAGTCTGACGATACCAGTCGTCAAACTTTTCATTCTCGGCCTGTCCGCCCAGCGTGGGGCCATGATGCAGCGGAGTTTGCAAAACCTGGGGGCAAAACTCTTCCCAGTACGATTGTGTGTAGCTCAAGTGCAAATGCCACGCTTGGTCTACCTGATCGGAAGGTGTGACCGGATGATCGGCGGCCACCGCCAGAAACGCAAACTTTTTATACTCTTCGATCACCTGCTGAGCATAGGCAAGCGGCCAGCCATTGTCGCGGGCTAGCCGCTTGCTGAACGGTAGCTGGGCATCAGGCTGATCTAACGTAAATGCCTGAATCCGCTCATACAGCTCAATCTGCTGAGCAGTCATATTCGGCACGCTGGCCACGTTTTGCTCGGTCTTTAACTTTTCGGTCGTCATGGGTTTTCCCCCACTAATCGAAAAAGCAAATCGAAAACATTCCGACGTTAGCACTGCCATCGTGCGTCGTCGAGTTTCTAGCGTTACACCACCACTTACTAACGCTACATGTAGAGAATTGAGCGGATAAACTTTATCTATCGAAGTTGCTCATATATCTATGAGTGTAATTTTTTGTATATTTCGCTACGGTTTCTTAGGATTAAGTTGTTAGCAAAGCAAGCAACCTATCGGAGGGCATCATGAATACTCGCAAGCAGAACACCTGGACGACACAGCGTTTCATCAATCTCAGCAATGATCTAGCCGCATGGTACAGCACAGCCATCGAACGGCAAACGGTGCGGCGGCAAGATACCTGGACAGCGGAAGCGTTAATTAACATGAGCAACGGATTTGCTCAGTTCTAATCCGCTTTAGTCGGATGTAAATGGTTGTTCGACCTACTTTTACTACGTCAATCAATCGAAACATAAATAAACCCAATCAAAGTAAATCAAAACGAAAGGAGATCATCATGAATACTCGCAAAAAAGATACTTGGACCACTCGACGGCTACTAGGACTAGGCGAGCGTTTAGCAGCAGGCTACGGCTTTAACTGCGATCGCAACGAAGCTCAGCGCCGGGATAGCTGGACAGCGGAGAAACTGATTAATATGAGTCATGATTTTGCTCAAGCCTATGGTGCTGACCTTGACAAATAGTTACGTTGGGCTATGGCCAGCTATTGATCAACATCTATCTAGATCTAGGTCGTTAGGAGCATCGGCAGAACCGGATCGACACGCTAAGATCAGATGGTAAATGCCGATTAGATACCAGAGTTTAAGGTCTAATTTTCGTTAGCCAAGCCCGTAAAAAGTTGCATAACTTTACGTAAATTTACAAGCCTTGTTGGATGCACCTTTAAGTTAGTTTGACTTCTGTCTCTTATTCCCTACAACAGATTGTTGAATCCCAGAAAATATGTTTTGGTGGAGATAGGTTCTTTAGAGTTTCTTAAGATTTATGGGTTGCTCAAGGATAGGACGTCTCCCCCGAGAGGTGCGTGACAAGCTCCCCGCCACAGCACAAAGCATTTTTATTGCAGCATTTAACAGTGCGGCTGCTGATGGTATGAGCGATGATGTTGCCTATGAAGTGGCTTGGATGACCGTTCGAGATCACTACGTCGAAGGTCGAGATGGTCGCTGGTGTCAAGCGGAAGCAGAAGCACCTTATTTGTAAGATCTTCTGAATGAGGTATTCTGAGGCCGCGAAATTCATGAATAAACGGTCAGTAGAGACACGGCATTGCTGTGTCTCTACTGCTATTAAAAGTTGACTATTAAAATTTGAATAGTTGATCGCAAAATCGGGTGTAGTCTGTTAATCGACTGCCCGATTCTGCTATGGTGGTCGCCATGTATTAATCCTAATGGCTGAGAGAGGAGAGGCAGGCAGTGCCCGTCTCTCCTCTCTCAGATCTTCCCACAAACCAAATGCCGAACTCTAATTCAGTATCGTCGATCGAATCTGCTGCTACGGGTCAGCCCTATCAGGGGTGGTCGCTTGATGAACGCGATCCCGCCACTATCCAAGCACTCATGCCCTTCTATGAGTGGACTTATCATCATTACTTCTGCGTGGAAACAGACGGATGGCAGCATGTACCAGAGGAACCCGCTTTGTTTGTCGGTTCCCATAACGGTGGGCTAGCGGCTCCCGACATGCACATGCTGATTTATGACTGGTATTGCCGCTTTGGCTATGATCATCCGGTTTATGGACTGATGCATCCCACGGTGTGGGAGGTGTTTCCTCAGTTGGCGCAGATCGCGGCCAAGATGGGTGCGATTCGGGCACATCCCAAAATGGCGATCGCAGCGTTGCGCCGAGGAGCCAGCGTACTGGTATATCCCGGTGGGGCACAGGATACGTTTCGACCCCACAAGATGCGCGATCGCATTTACTTCGCAGAACACAAAGGGTTTATTAAGCTGGCGCTGCGGGAAGGGGTGCCGATTGTACCGACCATTTCCTGGGGGGCACACGATACCCTGTTTGTGCTGCAGGACTGCTATGCTCAGGCTCGGCAACTGCATGAGTGGGGTATGCCGTGGCTATTTGATGTTGATCCAGAGGTATTTCCAATCTACCTGGGGCTTCCCTGGGGCTTGTCCATTGGCCCACTGCCCAATCTACCCTGGCCCCATAAAGTCTATACTCAGGTGTGTCCGCCAATTCGGTTTGAACGCTATGGCCGCAAAGTCTTGAGCGATCATGACTATGTTGACGACTGTTATCAGCAAGTGGTGCGGCAGATGCAGGCGGCACTAGATGAGTTAGTCGCAACTGTGCGATCGCAAAGCTAGCACTGTAAGATGCGAGATGTATCGATTTCCTCTGAACCCCCAAGATTTTCTTTAGTTGAAGGTTACGTAGGGGCAAATTGCCATTTGCCTCTACCAGATATTAAACGGGTTCAAGGAGATCTTTACACCGTGTATTAAATAAACAGACCGCATGACAGATTCTAATCAACCCGATATTCAGCCGATTCAGGTGCATTTGCTGCCAGAGTATGAAAAGAAGCTGCTGACGGCACTGAGCTTCTTTTTGGGGCGGCCCGCTTCGACCCAGGCGCTGGCCTGCCTGTCGATGTACCTGCGGCAGTCGGAACCGCGCGTCATGTCTCAGGTGCGCTACTACGCCCATAAGATCAGTAAACAGTCCGGGCAGCAGCTCACGGAGTATGAGCTACTAGATTTGATTTTCTCTGATCCGGATCGGGTATCGGCGCTACTAGAAGGAATGACGGTAGTACATACACCAGAGGTTAGTCACGACGTATTTACGCCAGATAGCTAGACGGGATTCAACCTAGATATAGCCATAGTCATATGGGTTGAGGCATTTTTGTGGCGCGGCGAAGCCGCGCCACAAAAATGCCTGTGTCCTAACAAAGCCGACTACAGCCATACCACCTGTAAGGGCAGGTTTTGTTGAACAGTTTTGATTCAGAATAATCAGTTGGCAGCTAAACCTGCCCCTACAGTTAACGGAATGGCATAATTACCAATGGATCGCGCCATCCTTTAGCAGATAAAGTTTTAAGCGGCCTACCAACAACGGCTACTAACCCCAGAATTCATCTAGCTGATAGTTATCTAGTTCAGATTGCAGTTCCTTGAAGTATTCGCTCTTGGTGATTTGCGCCACCTGCTGCTGGCGCTTGGCTTGGTCGATTTCAATGGTCAGCTCTTTCAACTGCTGCTTTAACTGGTCTTCCCGCTGTTGCACATAAACAGCCATCATCTGAAACATGCGCGCCAAATCACCTAGCTCATCATCGCGAGCGGCCACCTCGTCTAGGCTAGAGGGGTTGAACGTACCGTTGCCCACAGCCGTCACGGCTGCCGTTACCCGATCAACCTGCTTGATATACTGCTGCATTTCGAGATTGCTTTGCAGCAGTTGCACCTCAGCCTGTTTGCGATCGCAAACGGCTTGATTAATTTGTTCATACATCTGGCGGAACGTGGCAATCACTTCTCCGAGTTCGTCCTGGCGATAGAACTGGCAAGAATCAAATTGGGGAGTGGGTTGATCAGTTGCGATCGCATGTCCGGCCTTGGCCAAGTCGCGGCGCAGGGTCAGCACGGGCGTAATCAACTGACGGCTGAGCAGCACCATCATCACCAGCGTAATAAAAGCCGAAATCAGCAGCACAATGCCGATAAAGCGCAGGATATAACCATTCAGTGCGGCTTGTGTTCCGGCAGCATCGTGACGCAAGACAATCACATACTCATTGCCGTCTGACTGCAACGCTGTCCAAGCCACGTCATAGCGGCTACCTTGGCTAGTGGTTTGGTAAAGCTGCCCTTGCTGGCGGGCATCGGTAAATGATAGGGCGGGAGTCTCACCAAAACTGCCTTCCAGCGATCCATCGGGACGATACACAGCGCCCCCTTGAATAATTTGCAGCATCGGGTCAGCCCGGAGTTCATTTAGATGACCCAGTAACTCCTGACCCGATGCACCTGGATAGGTCATTAAAATCCAGTCAACTTTGCCCTCAGATACTTCTTCAATCTGGTCGAGAACTTCCTGCCGCCGCCGCTCCAGAGATGGAATCAGCACAATTCCTTCAATGATGACCAGACTGACGAAAATACCCGACACAATTCGCAGCGAGAGCGGTGAGCGAAAGAGGCGACCTATTTCTGTTGCCTTGCGAGCGATTTTGTTAGAGAGCTGATTTTTCATGATGAACCCGTGCTGATACAGTTAGTGAGTCCGGTTACAACCTGATGAGTTATTTGGGTCAGTACCTGATTAGGTCAGACTTTGGTTATGTCGTTCATGCCAGTATTTTGGTCGCTTTCCAGGCGGTGCGCACTTCATCCAGATAGGGTTTCAGCCGACGATGAACAAACCGAATCATGGGCGTATTATCAATGTCCACCCGAAAGGTCGCCCTAGTGCCCGGTGCTTGGTCAACCTGTAGCTGGATCGCCTTGGCCAGCAGCAGCAGACTGTGACTCAGAGGTTGCGATCGCAGATCAATATACATCTGGATATAGCCAATGGTATTGGGGGTAATGCGATGGGTAATCAGCCAGCCCACTACGCGGCCTCTATGCCTTAAGCCAAGGCTGTTTAGCGGTTCTATCTGACTCTCTTCTAAAAATGGATTAGACTGCTGCATTTGCTGATCACTCTGCATTTGCTGTTCAATTAGCTGTCGTTCTTGGCTAGTCAGCGTCTGCCACGGAAAAATCTCGTAATCCGGCGGCAACTTAGCGAGTAACCGATTAAGTTGCTGGATGAAATGAGACGATTGGGCCTGCTTAACTCGATCAGTTGAGGCGTAGCCAACTAATCCAGTGATTTGGAGCGGTGTCCAAAACTGACGGTCAAGAATGCGTTTAAGTGCGATCGCATGGGCATTAGTGGTATAAATCAGCTCAGCCTCAGTACAGCCACGCTGTCTCAGTTCATCTTCTAGTCGAGCTAACAACGCCGTACCCAAACTTGACTGTCGCTGACTTGGTACAACAAACAACGATAATATTTGTCCAGTTTGACCACCTGTTGAAGTGGATGCTGCTTGTTGCAATTGAGCAAGCGCTAGTCCAGTCGGTACACCATCTACCTCAGCACCAATGGCGACCACTGATGAATCAAAAGCTAGACTGAGCAGCAGATGACGATAGCGAGAATAAGTAAGTTCTTGATAGGACGATACGTTGCGACTGTTAAGCTGAACCAGTTGGTAGGGCTGAACTGCTTGTAAGTACGAAGTTAGGGGCATGCTTCGTTCTCCTGAGTAAGTGATACATGGTGAGTGAATCAATCCAAGAAGTGGATTTGCTTACCCCCAAGTATGTTGAATCAGGCTGAGCGGCGAAAGATCAGTTGTGGATCAGCGCTGGTTCAGCCATGCTGATCTTGACAAGAGTTTTACTTATAATGTAGGAAAGTTTTTTGGGGAAAATCGCCCCAAGGCACATTAGACGAACCACTAATGCTGAGTCAAATCAGTCTTGATGGTTGATATATCGCGCTTGTGAAACATATCAACCATCAAAAACCCATCAAAACCCATCAATAAATCACCAAAACAACGTTGATCCCCCTCTAGCCGCTATCGTTAAAGAAAGCATTGAACTAACGAGGTACGAACCATGCGTGCCATGATTTTGGATACCGTGGGTCAACCATTGCATTTAGAGGACGTGCCGACTCCAATTCCCAATCCCAAGCAAATTTTGCTGCAGGTAGCAGCCTGCGGCATTTGCCGAACGGATTTACATATTGTGGATGGTGAGTTGACCCAGCCTCAGCTACCGTTGATCTTGGGCCATCAAATTGTTGGAACGGTGGTGGAAGTCGGCAATCAGGTGACGCAGTTTCAACCTGGTCAGCGGGTTGGTGTGCCGTGGCTGGGGCAAACCTGCCAGCACTGTCGCTACTGCCAGCACGATCAGGAAAACCTCTGTGATAATGCTCTGTTCACAGGCTATACGCTCAACGGAGGCTATGCCGAATACACAGTGGCCGATGAGCGCTTCTGCTTTGCGATTCCAGAAGGCTTTCCCGATTTACAGGCTGCACCACTACTTTGTGCGGGACTGATTGGCTATCGAGCCTATCGGATGACGGGTGAGGCAAAACGGATCGGGTTTTATGGTTTTGGAGCAGCAGCGCATATTCTAATTCAGCTGGCTCGATTTCAGGGACGCGAGATTTATGCCTTTACTCGTCCAGGCGATACAGCAGGCCAAGAGTTTGCGCGGCAGCTTGGCGCAGTGTGGGCGGGTGGTTCCGATCAAGCTCCACCAGAGCTATTGGATGCAGCAATTATTTTTGCGCCTGTCGGTTCACTGGTGCCAACGGCACTCAGAGTATTGGTGAAAGGTGGGGTTGTAGTTTGTGCAGGTATCCACATGAGCGAGATTCCGAGCTTTCCCTATGAGATTTTGTGGGGTGAGCGGCAGGTAAGATCGGTAGCAAATCTGACCCGTCGGGATGGCGAAGATTTTTTGCAGCTTGCACCCCAGGTACCAATTCAGACAGAGGTTACACCGTTTACATTGGCACAAGCCAATGAAGCGTTGAATGCGTTGCGGAGTGGCAAAATCAATGGCTCAGCAGTTTTGGTTGTGAATGAAACGAACTAAAACTCAGAATAAACCTGAAGTAAGAATGATTTTCTAGTAAATCTCGCGGGGCGCTCAAATTCCTATCCCCGCCGCAAGCGGACGGGGCATTACGGAATTTGCCCTTCGGGACGCACTCCCGCGCTACCACTAACGTGGCAAGCCACGGGGAATTAGACCCACAGAGATTAAATATTGGTAGTGGTATTCAGACAATGATTTTTGAGGGCTACCGAAATATCCAATTAATAAAAAATCATTGTTTATAGCGCTTCTTGCGCTAGTAAAGGGAGATTGTTTTTTGAAAGCCGCACAAAGCGCGGTTTTCAAAAAACAACTTGTACCTCAGTAGCCGAGGAAAGGCTATAGCATTTTTTAAGTAATTTTCAAGATAACTCTTAATAAGAAGCTGGTGCCGTAGTAAACACTGCTTTAAAACTGATAAATATATAGAAATATTTCTGCGGTCTTATTCTTCACAACTTTCTTACAATAGCTCCAGACAATAGATCAATGTAGCCTTTACATCACAACTAGATATTCCTCCCTTGACTCTCAACTTTTTCCGGGCTGAAGTCATCACTTCTGTTAATACTTTGTCTAGTCAAGAGGACAGGGAGGATTTTTCTCCACAGAAAAATCAATGATACTGACTTGTTTCATAGAGTGTTTTTTAGGAGCAGAAATGTGAAAACCTATGCTGAAAATGCTTTTGCCCAATATCCTCAACGCCTGATTGAGGCTTTAAGGCAACTTCAGATACATGAATCTAGCAAAATATTGGGGCGTGTCTACGTTTATGACTTGATCGATCAACGCACAATTTATTCTAGTTGTTCTGTCGCTGCCATATTGGGATATACCGCAAAGGCGATTCATGTCATGGGGCCTGAGAGGCTAGCCCGGCTGATTCATCCAGAAGAACTAGAAGCTGTATCTGAATACTACCAGCGCTTCGCCAGCCTGAAATATGGTGAGGTTGTGGCTATCAATTACCGGATGAAGCAAGCTGATGGAAGCTGGTGCTGGCTCTATTCTCAGGAAACTCCGTTGGTCACGGCATCTGATGGCTTACCGATTCAAATCTTAGGCGTGACTCAGTTACTGCCTCAACTCCCTCTTGCAGAGCTGGAAGACTTATTTTCTAGATCAGGCTGCCCAGATGACTTGAACTAATTCCTCAAGTTCTTTTAGAAGTTCTTTTAGAGCTTGCTGATTATACTTGCTATAAAAGGCGGAATCCGACAGATGCCGAATTCCGCTTTCTCGTTCCCACATTTTGCACCAAGGTCAGAAGAGGATTTTGCTAACGCATTGATGCAGTTTGTGAAGCCTATTTTGATGCGGCTAGATTATTGACCCAAGGAGGCAAATGATCTAGATCATCTAGAGAATTGGTGAATACTGGCTCAGCTAAAGGACAAGCCTTCCATGTGCCGTGTACTAGAACATCGAGTCGGCTACATTGTCCTCCTCGCCGACCTTTACACTGATAGTAACGGCAGCACTGACAGCATGAGATGTCAAACAGTACTGCATTCATAATGTGAGCCTTGTTTTTGTTAAAAGATGTACTGTTGTATGCTTTTTGAAGAAAGAAAAGGAATGGCAACAATCTTTTACAAGAAATTGTTAGCTTTCTCAATTCTCAAATGACGATTAATTAAACATTTATCTCCGCCTATAATAATTGTAAGCATCTGCTGTAAAGAAGCTGTGAAGAAATATACTTTAATTGGAACTGATCGCTAATGAAAAAGCTTGAATACAGTTGTTGAAGCCTCTGAAGCCACTCAATTTGCGCTTCCTTATCGCTGCCACCTGAATAAACAACCTGAAGAGGTGACTTTGCCACTGTATCTGGTAGCAGAACTCCTTTTTAAGTTTTGGTACAAAAGTTTGAGTCAGGTTTCCTGCTTGAGACTTTAGTATTATTCGGTAGTTGTTAGGTATCAGACGTGAAAAATCTAAGTTACTGTAGGCGTGATCGATGTAGGTGTCTCCTGATGGAGTTCTTATGAAGATCCTGGTTGTAGAAGATGACTCCGCTGTTGCGCAAGCGATACGAGACTTGCTATCGACCTATCACTATGCAGTTGATGTTGCGGTCGATGGTATAGCGGGTTTAGAGCTGGCAGAGTCGTTTGGCTATGACCTGATGCTGTTGGATATCAAGTTGCCTCGATTAGATGGGATTAGCTTGTGTCAGCAGTTGCGTGCAAAAGGTATACAGACGCCCATTCTACTGTTGACTGGGCAGGGGGGAGGAGGGCATGAAAAAGCGATCGCACTTAATGCGGGGGCCGATGACTATATCAATAAACCGTTTGATGCCGAGGAATTGATTGCGCGAATGCAAGCGCTACTGCGGCGAGGGGATTTGGAAACTCAACCGATATTGACGTGGGGATGCCTAGAAGTTGATCCGAGCTGTTGTCACGCCAGGTATGACGCTCAGCTACTGCCTCTCACGCCTCGGGAATACAGCATTCTAGAGCTGTTGTCACGAAATCCCCAAAAGGCTTTGAGTTCCAACAAAATTTTGGATCAGGTGTGGAGTTCGCTGGAATGTCCAGGCGAGGCAACGATCCGGGTTCATATTAAAGAGTTGCGCAAAAAGCTGAAAGCGGCGGGTGCTCCCAGCGATTTTATTAAAACGGTTCCTCGGATGGGATATCAGCTCAATCCAGCGTATGGTCAGGTGCAGGTTGCGGCGAGTAATAAGGCATCAGCCACAACCATTTCCAGCCCAGAGCCAGAGGTGGCCAATAGAGAGCTACAGGCGGCTTGGGAGCAACTGCAGGCGATGCAGTTAGAACTGGATCAAAAAAATCAGGAATTGGAGCTGGCTTATCAGGCACTTGCTCAAAAGCAACAGCAGCTAGAGGATACCCGCCGGGAATTAGGCAGGCGGACAGCGGCAGAGACGATTGGGGAACAGACGAGGGGTGAACAGACGGATGTGGAGGCGAATCATCTGTTGCAGGCGAATCAGCTACTCCTCCAGCAGCAAAACCAGTGGCGAGCACTGTTTGAGAATACCTTAGATGCGATCGCAATTGCCGATGATGACGGTAACTATATCGATGCAAATCCTGCAGCTTGTGAGCTGTTTGGGGTTTCTAAAGACCAACTGCTCCAGTCCAGTGTGGCTGATTTTGCCGATCCTAACGTTGATATCGCTCAAGTGTGGCAGCAGTTTTTGGCCCAGGGGCATGTGCGGGGAGAGTTTCGGCTGTATCGCCCAGATGGGACACAACGGGAAACTGAATTTACAGCGGTAACTAACTTTATTCCGGGGCGGCACCTGTCAGTTTTGCGAGATATTAGCGAACGGGCACGGCTTAGCGCCGATCGTAACCAGGCCGAACTTGCACTACGGGAGCGGGAAGCTTTTCTGGCCAGTATCTATGAGTGGACAGAGCAAGCCATTTTTGTCATTGATGTCACGCCTAGCAACGACTTTCACTATGTGAGTTTCAATCCTACCTCCCAAAAGTATAGTGGAGTCACGCAGAACGATATTCAAGGTAAAACGCCGGAAGCAGTTTTTGGCCTAGAAGCAGGCGCTTTGCTGCGTCAAAATTATGTTCGCTGTTTACAGTCCGGCGAACCGATTACCTATGAAGAGGAGATCGCGTTTAAAGCACAGACAATCTGGACACTGACCACGCTGTCGCCGCTGCGTAATGAGCAGCATGAGATTTATCGGATTGTGGGCACTGCGGTTGATATTAGCGATCGCAAACAAGCCGAACTCGCTTTGCAGGACAGTCGAGACCAGATTCAGCGGCAGCTTGTGGAAATCGAAACGATTTACCAGTCTGCGCCCATTGGTCTCAACTTTCTCGATACCGACCTGCGCTTTGTCCGAATCAATCAGCGACTGGCAGAAATGAATGGCATTTCTGTAGACGAGCATATCGGGCGCACCGTCCGGGAGGTGCTGCCTCATCTAGCGGATCAGGCCGAACAGTTGCTGCGTGCCGTTTTGGAAACGGGTGAACCGCTGTTGAATGTCGAAATCACCGGGGAAACCCCTGCGCAGCCCGGTGTACAGCGCATTTGGCTGGAAAGTTTTTTACCTATCAGAGATGGCGATCGCATTATTGGCATTAATACCGTCTGTGAAGAAATCACAGAACGTAAACGGGCTGAACACGCGCTTCAGCAGCAGATTCAACAAGAATACCTGCTGGCCGATATTGCACAGGAAATTCGCCAATCGTTCAATCTCAACGAAGTTCTATCTCGTACGGTGGAACGGGTGAGAGCGCTGCTCAACACAGATCGAGTCGTCATTTTTCGCTTCCGACCCAGTTGGCAGGGTGATGTGATTATGGAATCGGTTGGAACAGACTGGACACCCATTTTGTCTACTACAATCTACGACCCCTGTTTTGAGGAGCGCTACATCGAACCCTATCGGCAGGGCCATATTTCGGTCATCACTGATATTGACAGTGAGGAACTCGAACCCTGCTATGTTGAACTCCTCAAATCCTTCCAGGTCAAAGCCAACTTAGTAATGCCCATTTTGCAAGGTGAGGCGCTGTGGGGATTGCTGATTGTGCATAGCTGTGCTGCCCCTCGGCAGTGGCAATCCAGCGAAATTTCGTTAATTCAGCGCCTCGCTATTCAGGTGGGTATTGCTATCCGGCAGTCTGAACTCTATGAGCAGATGCGGCAGGAATTGCTCATCCGTCAACAGATGCAGGCGGTGTTGGAAGAGAGCGAAGAACGATTTCGGACGCTTAGCGCTGCTGCACCTGTTGGCATTTTGCAAACGAATGCCGATGGCATTTGCCTCTATGCCAATGCGTGCTGGCAACAAATGTCAGGCTTAAGTTTAGACGATTCTCTAGGTAATGGTTGGGTACAAGCCATTCACCCAGATGACCGACAGTTGGTCGTTCAAGCGTGGGAGCAGCATCTGCAGTATCAAGTGGAATGTCAGTTAGAATTTCGCTTGCTGACTCCTCAACGACAAACGCGCTGGGTGGTTGCCCGCTCGGCCTCTCTGCATTCGGCAACAGGCGAGACCACGGGCAATGTCTGTATCTTTGCCGATATTACGGAACGGAAGCAGGCAGAACAGGCCCTGCGAGATAGCGAGCAGCGGCTCCAGACGATTATTGATAATGCTCCGGCTGCTATCTATTTGCTCGATTTGGAAAATCGATTTCTGTTAGTTAATCGAATGTGTGCAGAAATCAACGCAACTCCTTCAGAAGAGATGTTGGGCAAGAGTATTTACGAGTTTTGGCCCAAGCCCATTGCTGATACCTTTGCCGCTAGCAATAAAACCGTCTTCGAAACCGGGCAACTGCAGCAGGTTGAAGATGTAGTTGCCCATCCGGATGGACAGCAGCATATCTATATTTCTGTCAAGTTTCCATTATGCAATGCAGCAGGAACTCCCTACGCGATTTGCGGTATTTCGACTGACATTACCGAGAAGAAGCGGATGGAGAGCCAGTTTTATCAGGCTCAGCGGTTGGAGAGTTTAGGGCAATTGGCAAGCGGTATTGCCCATGATCTGAATAATGTCTTAACGCCTATATTGGCAATGGCGCAAATTTTGCGATTAACTCAGGCGAGTTTGAATCAACAGGGCCAAGAGCATCTGAAGCTAATTGAAGATAGTGCCCAGCGGGGTGCTGACATGGTGCAACAAATTCTGACGTTTGTGGGTGGCCGGCATGGGAATCCAGTTTCGGTGGATGTGGTTGCCCTTTTGCAGGAGGTGACCCAGATGATTCAGCAAAGTTTTCCCAAGTCGATTACGATTTGTCCTGATTTTTTGACTGATGAGGTGGCTAATTCATCTGAGATCGCAGTTCGGGCTGATCCCACGCATCTGCATCAGGTATTAATGAATCTGTGCATTAATGCTCGGGATGCTATGCCAGATGGGGGAATGCTGACGCTTTCGATTGAGCAAGGGTTTGTAGATAAAGCAATGGCGCGGCTGAATTTGAATGCTAAGGTTGGCAACTATGTAATTATCACTGTGGCTGATACGGGAATTGGGATTCCGGCTGAGATGTGCGATCGCATTTTTGATCCGTTTTTTACAACCAAAGAAATGGGCAAAGGAACTGGCTTGGGATTATCGAATGTGCTGGGCATTGTCAAAAACTACGGCGGTTTTTTGCAGGTCTTCAGTCAAGTTGGACAAGGTACCCAAATCAAGGTTTATTTACCTACAACAGCAGATACTCCATCGGCAGCCACTTCGCTCAAGAAACGCCTGGATGGCAACGGTGAGCAGATACTAATTGTGGATGATGATCATGCGGTACAAAGCAGCATCCAAATTCTGTTAGACAATCATTGCTATAAAACGCGAGTAGCAGATGATGGGCTACAGGCACTTGAGATTTATCGGCAGCATCAGGCTGAAATTAGCTTAGTAATTTTGGATGTGATGATGCCGAATATGGATGGGATTGAGTTGAATGGCACTGACATAAGCTGTATCAAGCTAGCAACCTGGCTTTCAAGACGGAGCGAGGTTCCTGCATTCTTGGGAACGGTTTGGGACGGCGCTTTACAACTCGGGGTTCTGAACGGTTGGGTCGAAACGGAATCACCAACTCTCGCACCACGTTTAACAAGGCCTGGTAGCCTCGCCGTCGTTCGGATGGAGCTAGATGCAGCAACTCAGGCCGGAAGTGATTGAACTGTTGCCGAGCACCTTGTAGAGAGACTCGCAACACCCCGACCTCGCCGTCGGCTGTCGCCTCCCACATCAGGGTGCGAAGCAGATTGTAGGCCAACAGATGCACCCAAATACTTTTGCTCACCATGGTGGGTGTTTTGGCAGCAATCATCTCCATGGCTAAGGTGGTTTTGAGATGCCGGAGATTAACTTCGGCGGCCTGCCAGCGGAGCTGATAGAGTTCGGCAAGTTTAGCTTTGGGATAGCGGTTGGGATCGAGTAGCGTCGTTACCACCACAAAGTTGGTCGGGCGAAACCCAGGAACCTGAATGAAGAGATACACTTCCCGCACCTCAATGGATGCCGCCAGAGCCTCGAACTCCTGCGGCTTGAGGGCTTGAGGGCATTGCTTCGGGCGCTGCCAGCGGACGATGTGATCGCCAATGCCCAGTTTTTTGCCCCGTCTGAAATCGCAGCGGCGCTGATGATGCTTGCGAAAGACAGCATCGGCTCCCATCCGGGCGACCCAGGCCAAATCTACATAGGTGCCATAGGCTGAATCGGCCACCACCACATCCTCGGGGCGCAGTTTCTGATAGAGTTGGCGGGCTAGACGCCATTCACTCACCCGCAACGGAGCCATCGCCACGGCCATAACCGCTCCCGTGGTGACACAAAACCACACTTGGAGTTTGAGAATCGGAAAGCCGCAGCCCTCTTTCTGATTGCTGTGTTGAGGATACTCGGCTTGGTTGGCCTGCGTGTCACTCATCAAGACCGTCGTCGCATCAAAGGCTTTAACCGGACGGCCACACCAGCGTTGCTCTGGGGAGACTTGGCGCTGCAACGCCCTCACCACCCGCTCGAACAGGGGCGGAAATATCGACTCGGGAAGGCGTTTTCGTGCTTTACTATAGCCCCCGGTATCGGCTGAGGGCACCTCCAATCCCGACACGCTCATCCAGGTCACCACTCGCTTGACTGCATGGCTGAGACTGCTGTCGGCATCCAGCACTTGGGAGAGCCAACTCCACAGGACGACCATGGGAGTGTAGAGGACTTGTCGATATCGGATTCCCTGCTCGCTCAGCACAGTTTCAATCTCTGCTTCCGGCAGCATCTCAGCAAAGGGTAGACCGATGCTGCTCTGATAGTTGGCCTTGAGAACGTCCGCACGATTCGGCATCATAGAGGCAAGGTTATGGGCTTCAACGGTTTGATTCTGACAAATCAGGCGCTTGAAGCCTTTTTTGCTCTCTTATGTCAGTGCCATTCGGATTGAGTTGATTAAACAACTAAAGGCACTCAATCCCCAAGTCAAGATCATTGCAGCGAGCGGATTGCCCATTAACCATCAGCCAGCCTTAACCGCAGGTGCAACTGTATTCTTGAATAAGCCTAGTTCCACCCAAGTTTGTGTTGAGTAGAATTGAGGCAGAGAGTTCAGCAGGCCAAAGCCGATGGCTCAGCAACGACGCAAGCGTGGCACAGCAGGCGATAAAACGATTTGTCTGCCCATTGCAGACGACCTTGACTACGAGGTCTTAGTAGAAGACCGGGAAGCCTTTCGCCAGTATCTCAACGAGCAGATCGCATCCCACCCGGAACTGTTTCCCGACGGGATTGAGGCAGGCTATCGCTTTCACGGATGGGTCGAGTCCTCTCGTCAACAGCTCAAGACCCGGCGGATTTTGCTGCCGAGTACCGGAGAGGCTTATCAACTGCGTCCCGATTTGGTGATGCCGTACATGAGCGAGACGGCGGAGATGGCCGACAAAGCGCTCTATTTAAGAAAGCATGGCCTGTCGTATGAGGGGATTGCCTATGTGCTGGGCCGTTCTGAGATGCACTGGTATCGGCTCTGTCAGTCGTTCGGTCGAGCCTCGATTGTGGGCAGTACCCTCAAAAGGGAAACGGCGCTCCCCCCCATCTAGTTGCCGATGAGAAGCATTGTGATTGGCACGGGCAGCGAGTCTATCTGGCAGTGACAGCGGCGCAAGGGTGCGTCCTGGGAGCCAGTCTCAGTGCCAATGCGGGTCAGGATGGATTAACCGCAGCCTATGGGGTATTCCAGCAGGAAGCTGCCCATCATGTTCCCGACTATGCGCCCGAGACGGTGACGACTGATGGTTGGGAGGCCACCCGAGCCGCTTGGGAGGAGCTATTCCCTGGCCTGGTCTGGATTCTGTGCTTCCTGCATGAGGTGATTAAAATTCGCGATGGGTGCCGCTCTAAACCAGTCCTGGGTCAGCAACTAGCCGACAAGCTTTGGCATCTGTATCGGGGCCAGAGCAAACGTCACTTTGCTCAACGGTTGCGTCGGTTGCTGGAGTGGGTGAACACCCACGCGTTGCCCCAGGCCATTGACGCTCGCTTGCGACGCCTCAACGACAAATCTCACGTCTTCCAACGCGCCTTTGACTTCCCTGACGCCTATCGCACCAGCAATCAGGTTGACCGTCCGATGAACTATCTTGACCGCATCTTGTATGCCATGCAAGATTTTCATGGATTCTGGGACTCGGCGGAACAGTCGGTGCGCTCGATGGCCTTACTCTGGAACTTCCATCCCTTTTGTCGCAAGACTCGCAAAGCAATGGGCGGGTGCTTATGCCCCTTTGAGCAACTCAACGGCTTCCGCTATCACGACAACTGGGTTCGCAATTGGCTGATTGCCTCATCGTTGAATGGCAGAAGACCATTGCTCAGGAACGCTGACACAAAATAAGTTGGAACTAGGAATAAGCCTTATCCACTCGATACGCTCTTGCAGCATGTTGCTGATTTGGTAGAATTTGATGCTCCTTCTCAAACTGTTGATTAAGATAGAATTTGGCCGACACTCTTAGTATCATGCACATGAGATGGGCGATCTTCTACAGGTAATTTGGGATGTACTTCAACCTGCATGGGAGTGGGCTAAACAGTATCAGGATTTAGCTGTCTTTTTCCTGGGTGGTGGAATTGGTATTCTGGGTTGGCTTAGTCAAGGTTTTTTGAAACAGTTGCGTCGAGGAGCCGACAAAAAGCTACTCGTTCCTGATTCTGAACCGTTCCAGGTGATTCCGCCTCATACGGCAACTGTACTGCAAGAGTTAATGCCTTCACCCCAATTAGAAACAGACCCATTGGCTGACTTTAATATTCCTTATCAGCAACGTCAGGAAGGCATTAATGTACGGAGAGAACTTGAAGATCGTCTAAATGAGACTGGTTGCTTACTCATTGTAGGTCGGACAGGATTGGGCAAAACCCGTGAGGCTGCGGAATTAGCCAAAGTTCTAAATAACGAAGGTTGGACAATCTTAAAGCTGGCGCGACCAGAGGTTTTAGGTACTAGCCTGCCGAAGGAATATTTAGGCAATAAACGTAAGCTATTGCTGTTTTTGGATGATCTAAATCAAGCTATGTATCGGGGACGAATGACAGAACCCCAAGATGGAGACTATGAGCTAGCTCCAATTCTCAAAATGTCTTTGCAAGAACGTTTGCAGCGCGTGCTTGAGTTTTTAGAGGCAGAATGTCGTCCCTCAGAAATTCGCGTGATTGCCACAGCACGTAATGAATTGGCATCGGAGAATCCAGAGCAGCCTAGTGAGTGGGAAAAACTAGGCGTTAAGCAACATCGTGATTTCTGGAACCGTTTTATAGTGTACAAATTGCCTGATCCAGAAGATGCTGCAATTTGTAATACGCTAGTCGAAACGGTTGCTTATGCCCGAATCAAAGCTGAAGCTGACAACTTTGCTCAAATCGCTGCGCAGAGTGATCATACATTTCGAAATATTGTAGAAAATTTGGTACGTATTCGCAACCGCAACCTGCAATTAAATATCGATACATTTCTACCGACACTACGCGGGACTTGGGAAGCTCGTTATCAAGCGGTCTGTAAACAGTTTCCGTCTGCTTATTACCTCTATGATGCAATAGATTTACTGCAACAAATTAATGCTCCGCTGTTTCCCCAACTTGTGCTAGCTATTGCACGAATGCTGATGGCAAAAGCCGGTTGGCAAACACTTTGGCATCGTTGGCGATTATCCCATACCTTGTTCAAGTTGCAACAGCTTGAGTTTGTTCTTCAACCGCGTGATGGTCAAATTGAAGCCAAAGGATATCGATTAAATCTAGCTGACTATGTGCTTGAGTTAATACCTATTTTCGAAGCTCAGACCAAACAGGGCTATGATTTATTCTCTATTGCGTGGCTAAGCTTAGGTGGTGCATTGGATAAATTTGACCATGATGTAGAAGCTCTTGCAGCCTATGATGCAGCACTCGCCATTGAACCCAATCTTGATGTCGCTCTTTTTCGTAAAAGTTTTGTCCTACAGCAACTAGAACGACATGAAGATGCTATTGCAACTTATGATTTAGCTTTAGAGATCAATCCAAATGACGATTTGGTGCTTTGCATGAAGGGAATCGCACTGAAAGAGCTAGAACGATATGACGAAGCCCTTGAGACCTATAGTTTAGCGCAAGTTGTTGAACCCAAAAGTCTTCGGGCGCTTTATGGCAAAGCGATGATATATTCCGAACTTAAACAATATGAGGAAGCTATCGCGGCTTATGATGCAGTGTTAGCCATTGACCCAAATGATTCTGGCGCGTTTCAAAGTAAAGGTATGGCACTCAGTGATCTTGAGCGACATGAAGAAGCTATCGAAGCGTATGATGCATCGCTAAAAGTTAATCCAAATGATCCGCTAACGCTTTTTTTCAAAGGCGCTTCGCTCAGTGAGTTAGAGTCCTATGAGGAAGCTATTGCAGCTTATGATGCATCTTTGATTCTCAATCGAGTTGCACCATTGGCTCTTAATCCAGACAATTCTCTAATTTTTCAAAAGAAAGGTGATGCACTCAGATATCTAGAAAGTTACGAAGAAGCTCTGGCAGTTTACGATGCTGCATTAGAAACTAACCCAAATGACCTGCAACTCCTCAAAAACAAAGGGTTTGCACTAAATGACTTGGGGAGATACGAAGAGGTCATTGCTGTTTGTGATCTAGTGCTGGCTATTCAGCCAGATGACTATGAAACACTTTTCTTCAAAGGTACTGCTTTAGGATTCTTGGAAAGGTATGAAGAAGCAGTCGCAGCATTTGATGCGGCTTTGGACATAAAGCCAACCTCCCAGCAAGCTTTCTCTTGCAAAGGTGTTGTACTCAATGATTTAGGAAAATATGAGGAAGCTATTGCAGCCTATGATGCAGCATTAGCAGTTGAACCTGGCAATTGCCAAACGCTATGTAACAAGGGTTTCTCGCTGATCTTCTTACAGCTCTACGAAGATGCAATAATCACTTTTGATACAGCAGTAGTAGTTAATCCCCATTTATCTGAGGCAGTCTATGGCAAAGGTGTTGCACTTAGCAAAATAGAACAATATGACGAAGCGATTAGTTGTTTCAATCGAGCTATATGTATTAATCCTAATGATGCAAGCCTATATTTTCATTTAGCTTGGTGCCATGTTGTAAGAAACGACGCAGATCAAGCTTTGTGTAACTTAGAGATTTTATTCAATCTTGACCCAGAAACAGCACGCGAAGTAGTTACAGCCTCACAAGTTTTTGAGAGTTTGCGTGAACATTCTCAATTCCAAAAGTTAATTGCGTCACCGGAAAGTAAGTCCGATCAGGTAAATCCTGAATAAACTAGAAAGTCGCGATCGCACCTGCCAATCCAAATGTAGGGGAAAAGTGCGATCTCACATAAAAAGAGCCAATCCGATTGGATTGACTCATCTCAGGAATCGCTTGCGATCGCACGTTGCCTAAAGCCTACTAAACCAAACTAGTCTTTTTGAGACTGCCGATAGGTTTTGAGATTCTTTTCGTATTCCTTCTCAACGCCGCGAGGATTTGCCACCTCTTCCGCCATTTCGTCATAGGACTCTCGCTCATAGTCCGCAGCTTGAGACTTATCACGAGCCTGTCCAAGCTGTTGGTTCTGCCCCTCGTCTGATACCACACCTTGCTTGTCTACCGACTGATTAACAGGTGTCCGTGAGGTGCCATAGAAATCCGTATCAGCAGCTAAAGCGGGTGCAGCCAAACTGCCGAGCGCACCCACCAGCATCAGCACAAGCGCGACGCGGCTTACCATTTGCTTCAGGATTGAAAACACATACTGCATAAAAACCTCCCGGTGATCAGGTCAGACAAAGTTGCTGTACATAGACATCGCTCTAGACATCACACAGAGTCCAAAGCTGACTCGCATCTTATGAGGAAGCAGGATTTTTTTCCTTCTACCCCGAGATATATTCAGCTCACCTGCAAGACAGAGACAGGAGGCGAATGCGATCGCACTTGCACCCTGTTTTTTGGGCGGTTAACCTGTAGCGGCACGGCAGAAACGGTAACAGGTAATACATTCTGTCTGCGGACAGAGACAGTTTTACAACGCCTAAGCGTATGCTGTGAAAATACGAATGTTTGCTCTTGCACCTTACAACCAAAACCCAAGCGGGTATTTTGCCAATGCGTTGCGGCGACAAAATACCCTTCCTGCCTTTTCGGGCAAGTTTTGAGACTAGTGCAAGGTACGAGATGACTAAGTTTGAATCAGCAGCCAGTTTGCTGATTTTTACTTTACTTATTTTTCTTTCTTCAAGGGCTTTGGAGGCTCTATGGCTACAACTCGTCAACAGGGACAGCTCGTGATCATTGGTGGAGCTGAGGATCGAGATGGCGAATGTCAAGTTTTACGCGAATTTCTCCGCTGTGCTGGCGGACTGGATGCCAAGATTGTAGTCATGACCGTGGCAACAGAACTGACGCGCGAAGTCGGTGATGACTATATTCGTACCTTTGAACGCTTAGGCGTAGAAGAGATTCAAATTATCGATACCGTCTACCGGGAAGATGCCGACGCGCCCCGCGCTCTGGAAGCCATTCGGCAAGCAACCGGAGTGTTTTTTACAGGCGGCGACCAATCGCGAATTACTGAAATTCTCAAAGACACGGAGATTGACCGACTGCTCCACGAACGCCATGCAGAAGGCTTGGTGATTGGTGGCACTAGTGCAGGTGCTGCAATGATGCCGGACATGATGATTGTGGAAGGCGATTCTGAAACCAATCCAAGAGTCGAAATTGTGATGATGGGGCCAGGCATGGGCTTCTTGCCCGGAGTAGCCATTGATCAGCACTTTGCCCAGCGAGGCCGCATCGGTCGGCTAATGGCCGCAATGGCGCAGCAGTCGATTTCACTGGGTTTAGGTATTGATGAAAATACGGCAGTGGTGGTGGACGGTGATCGGCTGAGAGTCGTGGGTGAAGGGGCTGTAACGGTGGTCGATATGGCAGAACTCAGCTATAGCAACCTCTCAGAAATCCTGCGCGACGAAGATTTGGCGCTGTGCAATGTGAAAGTCCACATTTTGCCCAATGATTATGAGTATGACTTAGCATCTCACTCCCCAATCATTGATGGACAAGTTCTCAATTCAACCCAAACATCAAGCCAAACAAGTGCAGCAACCGAAGCAATACCAGCAGAGGCAAACACAGCAGAGGCTGAACCCGCGATCGCAACTGCGTCAGTTGGTTCTACAACGTAGTGGTAGAGTGCGGAGGACTGAGTGCAGGAAGGAACACACCTTACTCCTCACTCCTCTTGCCTCACGTTTCCAAATCCTGAAAACTATTGCGAAATTAACTGCGATCGCAGTTGCGTCTTGCGCTTATTAAACGAGTGGGACTGAGATTTCAGTCCCATTTTTAATAGCGTGCTGATGAAGGCTTGCTGGTCAAACGGCAGAATATCAAGCAGATCAAGCGCACAGCGCAGATTTGCCGCCGCGTTGCTAATCAACGCATCCTGGCAAATGCGAGGCAGCAAGTCTGCCGCGCCCTGAGCAATAGCCCACTGTCGCTCGGTTGCCAGAATGCGAGGCTGTGCACCGTTGACCAGCAGCACATTTACCTCAGGGCAGTATGCTTGGCACCAGCGGCAGATGTGAAACGGCTGGAGATGGCGGAGACGGGTATCAATAATCAGCAAGTCGGGGACACTGTTCTGCTCGTGCAGCGTTTTGAGCGTACGCGGCAGTGAGACATCTGGTGATTCCCAGATGACCGAAAGGGATTGCGATCTCAAAATTGTGGACCAAATTTTACCTTGTAGTCCATGAGGAAAGACAATGACAACAAATTTTCCCTGCGATTCCATGCAGTAGCACCCACGCAAACTTTATCATCACAGCACCCGATGATCTACTGATGTAAATGTCCACCTTAACATCCCCAAATGGTGCAGTTAGCTAGAGCATGCCCACCTACGGGCTTGAACTAGCTAGATCGGTGGAGTCTTCATATTGTCCTTATTAACTTTGTGTATTGCAGAAAACTTTCCACATATTTTCAACTACACAGACTTGAGTCACACGCCCTGTCTGGGAGATTACTAGTAGATTGGTATCAGTAGGAATATACGGTAATTTTCTTTTGTCTCCATCTAAAGCTAACTCTCTGACTGGAATTCTATATGCTGTCCTGGCTTATACGGCTTGGGGCCTCTTACCTATTTACTGGAAGCTGTTTGGCCAAGTGCCTGCGGTTGAAGTGCTTTGTCACCGCATCATTTGGTCGGTTGCTTTTCTGGGCGTGGTGCTACTCATCCAGCAACGTAAAGCAGAGCTAGTGGAGCTTTGGCAATCTCCGCAGCGAATTGGAGGACTCCTACTAACTGCTTGTTTACTAGCGCTGAACTGGGGTTTATATATCTACGGTGTAAATAGCGATCGCGTTGTCGAAACCAGCTTGGGCTATTTCATCAATCCCCTCGTCAGCGTCCTACTAGGCTTTATTTTCCTCAAGGAGCGTCTCCATCGCGGACAGCAGATTGCGGTAGTACTGGCGACGGTTGGGGTAGCGTTTTTCATTTGGCAGTTCAACGCCGTACCGTGGATTGCGCTGGGACTCGCATTCACGTTTGCGTTTTATGGCCTTCTGCGTAAACTTGTACCCGTTGCTCCACTGGTTGGTCTAGCGGTCGAAACTCTGCTGATTACTCCTATTGCGCTCCTATTTGTTTCATACTGGGCCATAACAGGCGTGGGGCATTTTGGCCTGTCGCTGCCGTTGACGCTGCTGTTTATCGGTGCAGGTATTACCACCTCGTTTCCGCTCCTGTGGTTCAACAATGCCGCCAAGCGGTTACAGCTATCAACCCTCGGCTTTCTGCAATATTTTGCGCCATCGCTTCAGCTACTTCTAGGCGTGTTTTTATACAACGAACCGTTTACTCAAACTCACCTGATTACATTTGGTCTGATTTGGTGTGCATTATTAATCTACACCAGCACATCTCTCAAATTCAAATCTACCTATTGATAAAATTGCACTACATCGAAAGATGTTTAATGCAGTAATTCAGTGCGCATTTTGAATCAAAATTCTCGTTTTAAGTTCTTAATTTACAATGTACAAAATATGAGTAGATTCACAATCTGTTATCGCGTAGTTTTGAGACTAGAGAGATAATGAATACAAAGGCTATAGAGCTTGAAATAGTATGATAATTAAATCTCTGGGAAGGAAGATATCTTCCGGAACTGGCTCTATGGCTAATCCGTGGATTACCAAGGGGGAAATCATGTCCAGAGATACTGTTTTGGAATGTCCCGAATGTGGCAAGCCAGGATTTGTACGTATTCATAACGACAGCGAGATCTTCGAATGCGTTTACTGCAAGTACAGGGTTGATCTTACAGAATCAACAACTCTAGGCCCCATCGGTTGGCTTACTGCACTTTTGGCTGCTATTGTCGTGGTGTCTCTACTGATATAAGCTGTGATACCAACTTTTTATGAGGTTGCCTTAACAAGGTGGTTAGAAGTCCTTGTTTGATAAGGATTTATTTTGTTCATCTTCAATCTAGATTAGTATTACATCTACCTAATTACCTTCAATACATTTCATCGACAACATGTTAACGTTTAGTTGCTTTGCTTGGAAAACGCTTTGTCTCGTTGGTATTCTCTCCCTTTTCATTCCATCAGTGGCTCAGGCCAACGAAACTCAAACTGGCAATCAGGTAGATGTACCAATTCGCCTCGTCTCGGTTAGTAAGAATGGTACGCAGTTACAGCTATGGATTGAGGGCAGTCGCATCGACGGGTGTGATCTGCCGCTTGAACTGATTGAGCAACCGCCAACCAGTGAAGAAAATCTAAGCGCAGAGAATCTAGCGGAAAATACCACCGAAATTCGCATTCGCGCCTTTCATACCCTGCCAGCACATTCAGACTGTGTTGGAGAATATCAACCATTTACCGTCCCGTTCATGGTGAAACAGCCGATTGAAACAGGCCAGGTTTACCAAATCTGGGTGAACGACTACTATTTTACACTTGAAGACCAGACATCTGACGAGATTGAGCAGCCAACGGACTTGTTTAGACTTGATCTCCAGGATCTCCAACCCTTGTAAAGCAAGGAGAAGAATTTTGGCCCTCGTCCGGGAATACTCAGAATAAGCGTGAATTTTTGAGTATGTGACGAAACGGCTGCCCTGCACCATGTATGAACTGACCCTGACCCAAATCAACGTCCAAGGACTATCGGCTGAAACCTACCGCTGCAACCTACACCAGATTACTGATGTGATTCGCATTGGCCGCGATCCGCAGTATTGCAATCTTGTGCTGTCGGAGCCAACGGTATCGAGAACCCACGTTGAGATTTTCTTCAAACCAAACTGGCAGCGGTTCTATATCCGCAATCTTCAGCCTAAAAATCCCCCGTTGGTCAATGGCGGTCTGCTGATCGAAGGCGAGGCAGCCCTAAACCTAGATAGCGTGATTCAGCTCGGGCAGCTAGAGCTAAAGCTGACCCACATTCAACTGATTGGATCGGCTGGATCAGTCCATCAATCAGGTCAACCGATGCGTCAACAACCAAACGGGTTTGAGCCAACAGGGCTACCTCCTTCACAGTTTTTGAGCATTGGTCGGGAAGCAAAAGTAGAAGATGCGATTCTCTTCGAGGCGGCAAAGTCGAACGCACCTTCTCCTTCCTCTTCATCATCTAGCTACGGCTTAGAATGTCCCAAATGCCAGAGCGTTCATCCGCTGGGGTTAAGAAATTCTGCATGTCCTAGCTGCGGGCATTTTTTAGCGGATGCGGAGAGTATTCTAGTTATGGCAAGTTCTCGGTAGGTCGTTGATGCTCTATGAATGAGCATGAGTTTTCAATTCAGCCGAATATTCAATTCAGTTGGTACGACCCCGTTACCCGTCAGCCTCACATGCCCACGCTGCGCCCACCTGTCGCTTTTGGTCGCGTTTTTCAAGCCATGCCGTCGGAGATTCAGGGGCAATCCGTTTCGCGCATGGTGCTCACTGATGAGCAGGTATCCCGCTACCATGCCCTAATTACCTGGGCACAAGGTAGCTGGCTGATCACCGATCAGAATAGCGTCAATGGTCTCTGGGTCAACGGCGAGCGATGTCCCCAAGCTCAGTTAACGACTGGCAGCACCGTCCAAATTGGCCATCATCAAATCCAAATTGTATCTCTCTACCCAACTCCACTCCCCCAGTCCACGCCTGACCAATCGCCAACCCAACCGCCGCCACCAGTTCCCGATACACCCACCGTCGAACCTCCCAACTATGCCGCCGATCTAGCCAACCACGCCACCCCAGAACAAGCCACCTACCTACCCGAAACTCACTCCTTACCCCTCACTCCTCACTCCTCTCGCCTCACTCCTTACTCTTCACCTACCCTCCCACCCCCTACTTCTCACTCCTCACCCCCCGCGCCTCGCGATACCGTTATTCCTTTCGATCCCACCACTGGCCTACCCCAAATCGGTAGCCGATCCTCCACAGGCAGCGGCTTCCCGCCGGATCGCTTTCTCCATGCAGAACATGTTTCACTAGCAGATTTGCAGCAAACGGGCTGGTTTGATCCTGCTACCGATCAAGCCACCTATGCCGCACTGGGAGCCGGATTGGGCAGCTATATCTGGATAGATTATCTACGCATTTTTGGCGTTCCGGCAGCCGACATTGTCGCCATTGGCACCCAGCAACAGCCCTACGGCAAGTACAAACAGCTCTGCCTCAACTCCCAAATCCCGCTGCATGAGCGACTACGCTCTAACTCAGACTCTTGCCCCGATAATGTTTGGGGCTGGCCTAGCTATGCGCTGCGAGAAGCGTGGCATGAGGGATGCAAAGGTCGATTAGATCGAGCGCTGCGCTATCTGTGGCAGGTGTTCGCAGAGCCGACGCTGGCGGAAACTTACACGCCTCGCTCAGGGAACGTGTTCGCCTCCATCGACCGAGAAGCTACTCGAATTGGCTGGCCTGAAATCTATCGCTACGGCAGCATTCGCGCCATTCGCAAAACGGACGATGGCCGATTTGCGATCGCATATTCTCAAGGTCGGGGTCACTATCGGTTCTTGGTTGCAAAATATGTACATCTAGCCACAGGCTATCCGGCGATTCGCTTTTTGCCGCATCTGCAGGATTATCGCGATCGCACTCAGGATTTGCGGTCAGTGGTCAATGCCTATGAAGCTCATGACCATGTTTACGAGCAGTTAGCTACCCAGGGTGGAATAGTCCTGCTCCAAGGTCGGGGCATTGTTGCCTCACGGATTTTGCAGCGAATTGACGAAGTGCGGCGCACCAGTGGTCAGCCAGTAGAAGTGTTGCACCTGATGCGATCGCAGATCAGTCCGAAAGATGGCCATCGCTACGGCAGAGCACGGCGGCGAGTTAAGCATCACTGGGAGTTTCAGCCGTTTAATTGGCCAAAAGCCTGCTGGGGCGGGGATTTGCGCGATACGCTGGAGCAGGCGGACTATAAACTGCGATCGCAACTGCTGCGAACCTGGGGCGGCACCACCACAGCCGATCGGCGTGACTGGCAGCGGATTGTGCGGCAGGGATTGCGGAACAAGTGGTACCACATTCGGTTTGGTACCGTTGAGCAGGTATTACAAGACAATCAACGGTTACAGGTAACATACAGTGAGCAAGAAGCAGGCGTTCCAAAAGGTGTAGCGATTTGTACGGCTGACTTTATTATTGACGCCACTGGCCTCGATGCTGCCGTCACCGAAAGCCCGCTGCTGGAGGACTTGGTGCAGCACTATCAGTTGCCGCTGCTGGATAATGGCCGATTTGTCGTTTCTAATGAGTTCGAACTGGTTAATATGCGCTCAACGCCCGATGCCGCCAGCAGTCCCTCAGCCGGACGGATGTATGCGGCAGGCGTGATCACGCTAGGTGGCCCCTATGCAGCCGTAGATAGCTTTCTGGGACTCCAGTATGCAGCTCTGCGTTCAGTCGATGACTTAGTTGCGATCGCAGCTCCGGGACTGCGGCGACTGAATGGCTGGCGTTCATTTACCCAATGGCTCAAGTGGGCGGGGAATCAGGCACCATGACACCAACCTTACTCGGACGCTGGCAAACCCGCTTATTGCTATTAGCTACCGTTGGGAGCTTAGTGACTCTACCCTTTGCCCTGGGCTGGCTTGGGCCACAGTCTAGTCAGATTTATGTTTGGATTTTGATTTACGTCGCGTTGTTTGGTTTGGCTTGGGACGGGCTCTACACGCTCTTGCAAAAGCTGCGCTGGGATCACGACTGGCCCGGTATTTATCAGTTCATTGCTGGAGTTGCCGAGGCGGCGCTAATTGTTATCCTCATTCGCAGCGTTGGTCTACCGGGTGTGGCAACGAATGGGTTCAATTTGCAGTGGTTTGCCATTCACTATGGCTGCGTGTGGCTAGGGGTATATTGTGCATCCCAGGCGGCAATGCGGATTTGGTTTCCCCGGTGGCGGTTCCGAGGTGGTCGCTGGCTATAGGTTGTTTACCCTGAGACAGACCGATGAAAAAGGTTGCGGTGTTTGGCAATGCGGGGGGCGGTAAATCTACTCTCAGTAAGCGGTTGGCAGAAATGACGGGATTACCCTTGGTTGTGTTAGATCTGTGGAAGCGTTTTATCAGATAGTTGGAACTGCGATCGCAAAATAAACGTTAGAGAACAGCCCAATCGACGCAAATTCATTTATCCTCGTTCCAGATGAATTTGCAGGAACCCCATGAAGGCGATTGTCCAAACTGAGTACGGTTCAGCGGATGTACTGCGATTAGAAGAGGTGGATCAACCCGCTATACCAGATAACGGCGTACTCGTGCGAGTTCATGCAGCTTCCGTTGATGCTGGCGTCTGGCACTTGATGCGGGGCACTCCGTTCCTCATCCGGCTCATGTTTGGCGGACTACTGAAGCCCCAAATTAAAATTCTAGGTGCCGCAATGGCTGGCCAAGTGGAAGCCGTGGGCAAAGATATTTCGCAGTTTAAGCCCGGTGATGAAGTATTTGGCGATTTGTCTGAATGTGGGTTTGGCGCATTTGCCGAGTACATCTGTGCAACGGAATCAGCATTGGCGCTCAAGCCTGCTACTTCTACATATGAGGAAGCTGCCACCGTGCCAGTTTCTGGACTCGCTGCGCTGCAAGGTCTACGGGATGTGGGGCAGATTCAGGCTGGACAATCGGTTTTGATCCTCGGAGCTTCTGGCGGTGTCGGCTCGTTTGCTGTGCAGATCGCTAAGGACTTTGGTACTGAAGTCACTGCCGTCTGCAGCGGTCAAAAAGCAGACATAATGCAGGTGCTCGGAGCAGATCATGTGATTGACTACACTCAAACAGATGTCGCTCAATCAGGGCAACAGTACGATTTAATTCTCGATGCTGCCGCCTATCGTTCTGTGTTTGACTATTTACCTATCCTGGCTCCAGGAGGAACTTACGTGGGAATTGGTGGCTCCACGGCCCAGTTTTTTCAGGCGATGCTTTTGGGGCCTTGGATTTCCAGGTTTAACCGTTGCACTGTAAAGCCGCTAATTTCACAACCCAAGCAAGACGACCTGATGACTTTAAGCAATCTCCTAGCTACGGGTAAGATCGTCCCCTATATCGATCGCTGCTACCCGCTGAGTGGAGTTCCTGAAGCAATTCACTACCTTGAGCAACGACAGGTGAAGGGAAAAGTAGTCATCAATATTTGATGTGTCACTTGCGACAAACTTAAGCTTTGACCTATAGGACATAACCGCACCAAGCGAAGCAACAGGTCTAGACTTGAATCCGCTGCGCGATGATATACACGTGATTTTCAGGATACTGATCATACTCAAGATGACGACAGGTGCAGTGCTGCTCAGCCAGAATCTGCAGAAACTCATCGACACCTAAGGTGCTGTACTCAAAATTTTGTCCCTGAAAGGCTCCAGCAACTTCAGCACTGGTATGTCCGCCACCACAGGTAAATAGCAGCACCCCATTCGGTTCTAATGCATTGCACAGCTTTTTTGCCACCGGAGCTTGCCAGTGCAGCGGTAGGTGAAAGGTGCTATCCCAGGCAGTGATGAGGCTATAGGATTTGAGCGGCATCCAGTAGCAGATATCGGCTTGATAAAAAATGCAATCAGGGTGCAACTGCTGGGCTAGGTCAACCATTGCCGCCGAAATATCGAGTCCCTCGGCCTGAAACCCATTCTGGTTCAGAACGTTGAGAAATCGCCCGCTGCTGCCACAGCCAACATCGAGAGCAAAACCTTTCTGAATCGTAAACTGAATCGCTCGCTCTAGCTGAGCAAGACCATACCGAGAATCCCGATGCTGGGTTTGCCACCACTGGGCAATTTGGTCATAGTGAGTAGCGGTATCCTGTGGTTCCATGATGACTGATATTTTTCAGACTAACAAATATTTATTGCCTAATACTAAATCTAATCTAAACAGCCAAAACCCCAAATTGCAGGATAGTTATACTGAACGTCTCCACCTAAACACCCTAATTGGTATATTTAGGTTGACGTATTTCTACCTAAACACCCCGATTAAAGTGATTAGGCAGATGTATTTTCATCTAAACCGCCAAATTGGGTGTTTAGGTGGACTGTTTCTATCTAATAAATAGTTAAATCGGTGGCGGATTTAAAGGTCGTTTTTTAGGACAAATATATCAGTTATCTGTTAGTGTTTGGGAATCCTAAAAGAGTGATTTCCGCCACGACTTAACTTCATTGTTAGCCTACCGCTAGCTTGCAACATGTAACAGATACTTGTAGGGGTAGAAATCAACTGTTATTCTGTGCCTGAAGATTAAAGTTTCTTGTAGCTACTCCTACGAGTGAGTTTGGTCTGGAGTATTTATACTTTCTTTTGCCAATTAAGAAAATGCATCTAGGATTTCGCAACAAGATTATCTTAGGAACAATGCTACTAGTGCTGTTCGGATTCGTAGCACAAGTAGGTTTTGCGCAAAGTCAGGCACCCACTTATAACCAGAATCAAGACGCTAGTAGTGTCTTGTTTGAGAATGTGCAGATATTAAATGGTACCTCCGATCAACTGTCTACGCCTTCTAATGTTTTAGTCGTTGGCAACAAAATCCAGACAATTTCTACCGCATCAATTCCTGTACCACCGGATACTAGCACTGTTCAGATTAATGGTGAGGGGCGCGTGCTGATGCCTGGATTAATCGACAACCATGTTCACCTGTTCATGGCATACAGTGCGATCGAAGAGCTACTTTCCCCCAATACTCCCATTGAAGCGATTTATCAGAAAGCGCAAACTAACGCAACAGAAACGCTACTTCGTGGGTTTACTAGCGTTCGTGATATGGCAGGGCCTGTGTTCGAGTTGAAGAAAGCAATTGACAAGGGCGATGTCGTTGGACCCCGCATCTGGCCTTCGGGTGCGATGATTTCGCAAACCAGTGGACATGGAGACTTTCGCTCACTCAACGAGCTTCCTAGAACCCCTGCGACACCGCTCAGTCGTGGAGAACAGTATGGAGTCGGGGCGATTGCCGATGGCGTGGATGAAGTCCTCCGCAGAACGCGTGAGCAACTGATGCAAGGTGCTACCCAGATAAAGCTGGCAGCGGGTGGCGGTGTGTCATCAGATTACGACCCATTGGATGTTAGCCAATACACGGAAGCAGAGTTTAAAGCTGCTGTCGATGCTGCGGCCAACTGGAACACCTATGTCACGGTTCATGCCTACACCCCGATTGCGATTCAAACGGCAATTCGAGCTGGTGTGAAGTGCATCGAACATGGCCAACTGATGGACGAATCAACAGCACAATTGATGGCTGAAAAAGGAATTTGGCTTAGTTTGCAGCCCTTCCTTGATGACGAGGATGCAACTCCGTTTCCTGAAGGGGCAGCCAATCGGATCAAACAACTGCAAATGACCCAAGGTACCGACACCGCCTATACCCTGGCTAAGAAGTATAATCTCAAAACTGCTTGGGGTACCGACACATTGTTCGATGCTGAGGTAGCCGCTCGACAAGGGGCACAGCTTACGAAAATGGTTCGCTGGTACAGTCCTGCCGAAGTACTAAAGATGGCAACTAGCACAAATGCTGAATTGCTGGCGTTGTCTGGGCCTCGCAATCCCTATCCGGGCAAATTAGGCGTGATTGAAGAGGGTGCACTTGCCGACTTGTTACTGGTGAATGGTAATCCGTTAGAGAACATTCAGCTAATCGAGAACCCAACTCAGAACTTTGCCGTAATTATGAAAGACGGCAAGCTTTATAAGAATCTCCTCGGTTGATTGAAGATTCAAACCTCTGCAATATTGATACTGCTGCCGCTCTATTTCAATCAGCGCACCTGTAGTAGGCTAACACTTCGTTGGAGCGGCGAACGCAATACCTTGGTTATAGCGCAAGGTTGTCTATCGCCGCTCAACTCCACCGTTAATTTTTAGGAGCTGCGCTCAACACACCTTTTACTGCGATCGCACTTTCATTTCACTTCTTCCCCCAACCCCTTCAGCGACGCAAAATCATGTAGCGACGTGTCCGCTAAATGTGAGGGGACAACGTGTTGTAAGCTGCGGAAAAGCCGTGCTGTGCGACCGGGGTCTTCGCGTTCCCACTGTTGCAGCATTTGCTTAATTTGTACCCGCTGCAAATTTTCTTGGGAGCCGCAGAGATTGCAGGGAATAATCGGAAACTGCCGAGCATTGGCATAACGCTGAATGTCCCGCTCCGTGCAGTAAGCCAGCGGACGAATCACCACATGGCGCTGATCGTCCGTTAATAACTTGGGCGGCATTGCCTTCAGTTGACCACCGTGAAATAGATTCAGAAAGAACGTTTCCACAATATCGTCCCGGTGATGGCCCAGAGCAATTTTCGTGGCACCTTCCTCCTCCGCGACTCGATACAGCACCCCCCGCCGCAGCCGTGAACAGAGACTGCACATCGTTTTGCCTTCTGGAATCACCCGCTGCACCACGCTGTACGTGTCCTGTTCCACAATCCGATACGGAACTGCGATCGCATCTAAATAGTCCGGCAGCACATGCTCTGGAAACCCCGGCTGCTTTTGGTCAAGGTTGACAGCCAGCAGCTCAAAATTCACCGGAGCGCAACGCTGGAGGCTAAGCAGCAGATCCAGCATGGTGTAAGAGTCCTTGCCACCAGATAGGCACACCATCACCTTGTCGCCGTCTTCAATCAGGTTATAGTCTTCAATCGCCTTGCCAACTAACCCTCTGAGTTGAGCCTGCAAACGCTTGAAGTTGTTCGATGTGCGCTCTGGTGCCGCGTGTGTCATGGAAGAGAACGGAACGATTGTTACTCAGGCATTTTAGCGAACTTTGGGACGGGGGTGGAGGGCTGCACAGGCGTGAGGCGTGAGGAGTGAGGAGTGAGAAGTGAGGGGTATTCTATTTGGCTCTGTCTCAGCGCTCAGTCTGGAGTATTTCCTTCGCTCGTTTCAAGCTGTTGCAACAGTTGCGCAAGTCTTGCACCGTCGATGTGTAGCTGCGGGGCGGGGTAATTCTGGATGAATTCTAAGAGCGAAACTTGGCCATCGTCGGCAGCGGAAAAGACGAGCGCTGAGCGGATTGCCTCTACATTAGCCTGTCGGGATGGTGTGTGTAGAACTTGGCCGATGAAACCGAGGGACTGCTTACCCAGTGAGGAGTTTAGGAGGTGATCAACCGTTTGCAGGTCTACAGGCACGGTTCGAGTTAATGCCGTTTGCAGCACCTGGCTATCGACTTGAGCCAAGCTGAAATAGAGGCTCCAAGCGGCAGGAACACGACCTGTTTCGGCAAACTGAGTGAGGTCAGCAACGGCAAACGATGGGCGGAAGGGGCCATAAGAGAAAATAACCTGATCTGCGATCGCAGATCGCTGCATGAAATCCGTTTCTTCGGTTAGTGAGCTGATCGACGAATCCTGTTTGGGTTGCATCTGTCCCATCGGGTAAGGCTCGTCTAAATCATCGGAACTCATCCAGCCGTTGCTCCAAGCTGGACTACTGGTCGAATTCGATAAGGCTGCCAAAATTGGCACTGTGTTCGGTACTGTATAAGGAATTCGGCCTGGTGTTTGCTCTGCATCTGGCAGATGTAAGCGATGATTGCCGATGGTAATGTATTCATCTTGATAGTGAACATCCAGATTGAAATCCTGAATGTCTAAATTGCGAATGCGGGAGTTGCTAACGCCCAAATTTGCGGTCAGCTGGGGTCGATTGGCGGTGCCGCTGAGGGTTGCGATCGCAGTTAGCTCACCCGCCACATCGAACGGTATATCTAGAATCTGGCCAATGGCAGCGAGGGATAGCTGATCCGCCTGGAGCTGTCCCGACCAGCCGTGCTGATCCAGTGCCAGCGTCAACTGAGTATCAAAAATCTGTGGTTCGCCGTTTACGGGGTCATGCACGACACCACCAAGCGCTAGGTGTGGTAGGTGCCAGGAACCGTTGTGCCACTGCCCTTCCGTGAGCTGCACCAACTGAATCCCAATTTCATTCCAGTACCAGTCTGTACCGTCAAGACTAATATTCAGCATCGGCGTGCCAGTGACGGCGTTAAGCTGAACTGAGCCAGTAAACTCACCTCTTAGCGCACCATCAGTCACCATCAATCCGTTCCAATCCTCCAGACGAGAAGTAATCGGGAGAGACTCTAAAAGGGTCACATTAGAGGTGGCATCAGCTAAAGTTGAGCTGATAGATGTCAGTGGTACATCGTGAGGTAACACCCGTTGTGCAAGCCACAGCACATCCTGCAAATCCCCCTGCTGCACCGTCAGCTCACCCGTTGCTTGAGCAAGTTGACTGAGTGGGACTTCACCCCGCAGTGTTAAGCGGCTGTTGCCCAATCGTAAGTCGCTATCCGTAAGAGAGACCCGACCGTCAGCGTACTGAAACTGAGCCATGAACTGGTCGTCAACCGATCGGGCGTAGTTCTGACCATTCGCCACAAAACTGGGGCGATCAATCTGAATATTTGCTGCGATCGCAGGTGTTGGATCGCCCAATTCAGCATTGAACTGACCGGATAAAAGGCCGCCAACGGACTGGATCGAGCTATCGGCAAGTAGCGCTGGCGGTAGCGGTAGCTGTTCAATGGGTAAATCTTGGATGGTAGCCGTTAGCTGAGTGTCGCTAAACTCACCGTGAGCCATGGCTCCGTTCCAGGCAACTCGAAAGGTCTGCGGCTGAAATGTGGAGTCCAGAGAAAGTGCGATCGCATCTCGCTGTCCAGCTAAATCCAAACTTGAGCCTTGGGGCGAAAACTGAACAGTGCCCAGAAGACTCGGTTCAAAGGCGATTTGATTAACTGCTAGGTTTTGAACCTGGAGCTGTGCCTGGAGCCGGGGATCGTTTAGATCACCTATGAATCGTCCAGCCAAGCTAGTTCGACCTTTAAGCTGCAAGGCTTCTGGCAGCTCCAGCGGCAAGGTGGCTAAATCATAATCTTGCACCTGCAACGCTAGATCGAACCCAGTAATATTGGGCGATCCGATTTCGCTCCAGCCAGTTGTCAGCCAGCCCTGGGCAGCCATACCGGGAGCCGTTGCCTGGTGTAAATCCAGACGGTTATCCTGCCATTCAAACGCGGCGGCAATCGGTTGATTGAACTGATTTATTCCTGACGGTAAGGCCACTTGCCCCGCGATTTGCATCTGCTGCGGGTCAAAATTAGATAACGAACCCGCCAGCATCACCTCGCCGCTCAGTGACCCCGTTAACTGGGGCATAAACTGCTGTAGCAATAGGTTTTGACTCCGGATCAGAGATCGCCAATTGCCCTGTGCGATCGCAAGATCGGCATTCAGCTGACTGTCGGCAATCTGCACGACCGCTTGACCTTCACCCGCTACAGTCGTTAAATCCGCTGTAGTCAAGTCACCTGCTAATACCAGATCACCCTCTAGAACGCCTGGTAAATCTGTCAACCAGCGCGATAGCGAAATGTTAGTAGCTGACACTGCCGCTTGCCATTTGCTACCCACAAGTACGCCCGCAGCTTGAACTTGCCCATCGCCAATGTGGACAACGGCATTGGGCATCGTCATGCCCTGATCGGTGACGGCAAATTGCCCTTCGGCATCGTAGCCAGTGAGTTGAGTTGACCAATCCACAGTAACTTTAGGCATTTGCTGAGCAATCGAAACTTGAGCCGTAGCCTGCACCCGATCGAGCGTTTCGGCAGGTAAGCTGACATTGTAGAGAGTTGCGATCGCAGATCCGGCTACATCCTGAGCCTGCACCGTCAGCTCCACCTGGTCGTTATCGCCATCGTCAAGCTGAATATCGGCATGGGCAACCAGTTGGCCCCCAACCGCTGGGATAAAAGTCGTCTCGCGCAGCTTAAGCTGGTCAGACCCCGTATCAAAGCTGAACTCTGTTTGGGCATGGGCAAAGGCAACTCGGTCAATCTGAATCGGCTCAGCATCGGCAACCGTACCCCAAAACACGGCTGCTGCCAATGGCCCAGTGACTCGCAAATTATCGGTTTTCAGCGCACCTGTGGCAGCAACAGGCAGTTCAAAGCTGAACGTCTGCATAAAGTCCGGTACGCTGACCGATTTCACCTGGGCATAAAGATCCAGGCCCTCTTGCAGGTGAATCTGGCCGTGAACCAGAAACGGAATCTTGCCGTAGCGGGTTTCTCCGTCCGTGAGCTGAATCGTATCGTTGTCAATCGTCAACCTGCCGCTGGTTCCTGTAAAGGGATTCGGTTCACCCTCAACCCAGGCCGCGACATTCTCTAACGTTGCTGTACCCTTGACCAGAGGAGCCTGATCGGGATTAAGCTGCACGGTTAGCTGCGTTGTAATCTGCCCATCGGTAAAGCGAATTCCAGGGGGTAGTGTCAAATCAAACGGAATCGTTGATAATCCCGTTGTACTCAGCTCCAGCTCGCCCGTGCCAGCGCTCAAATTCGCGTTCCCGTTGAGTTTAAACCGTCCACCAAGGGTTGATTCTGCCTGTGCCTTGACGGCGATCTGCTCCATGTCTTGATCAAGCTTCAAGTCAACAGTTACTGCCGAAAAGTCCACCTGAGACGGTAGCTCAACCACTGCTCGACGATGCAGAACTCCGGTGCCGTTCATCCACACCGGATCAGGAACCAGTGCGATCGCACCGTCCTCAATCCGAATTCGCCGCACGGTAATCCGCTCATCTTCTTGCAGAACCAGCTCCGTATCGAGCCAGTCACCTGCCGCATTCTGATCTAGCCAAAGCTGAGGTCGCACCAGCGTTACATCAAGCTCGACTCGCCCCGTTCGCAAACTGGTCAGCAGATCAAATCGAATATCAACTGCTTCCATTTCCACCCAATCGGCATCTGTTGCTGTGGCCGGAATCGCCGATGTACCCAGCCGTATACCAGATAACGAGACATACTCAACCTCACCGAGCTGCACCGGGCGATTGAAGCTCTGGCTCAAATCGGCAGCAATTTGGGGAATAAGCTGCGATCGCACATAACTCTGCCCCTGATGGTACCCTACACTGCCGAGTAGCCCGATGCTACTGACGATAATACCGGATGGCAACATTAACCGACGCAGCATCGGGCGCGTGAAGGGAAATCGCCCGCGCTGGTGTCTAATACCGCTCATGTTAAATCCTAATGAAATGAAATCACATCTTTGAGACCAAACCAGTTGTAGCGTTTGACACCCCAGCCTAAAATACCTAGCACTAATACGGCTAGGCCGATCACTGCGATCGCAAATGGCACGCTCAAAGTCAAAACCGAACCCAAGTGAGTCAGCAGCAGCGTGCAGGGAATAATCCCCAGCAGACAGGTACTGGCAAAAATCGGCAGCGACAGTCCCGAAATCCCAGCGCCGTAGCTAAACAGCTCATAGGGCATGACCGGAATCATATGGGCCATCATAATTACCCAGCCGACGTAGAACTCGCCACGATGCGTCGAGAAATGCACCACCTTACCCGTCAACGCCTTAACTGTCGAACGCCCCAGCGTGCGGCCAATAAAGTAAGCAATCAGGCTGCCAATAAAAATGCCGATGATGCCATACAGCCCCGCCAGGATTGGCCCCCAAACCGCACCTGCCGCAATCGTAAACGGCGTACTGGGAATTGGCCCAATCACAATCGCAGTTGCGAGAAAGAGAATAAAGAACACCACGCCCTGCCAGCCAAGCTGACTGATGCGCTCCATCCACTGATCCGGAGAAGCGCTCCATAGATCTGCCTGGTAGGTCAGCCAACCGCCCGCCAGCAGACAGCCTGATAGGATTGCCAGGGCGATCAGATTAGTGGGATTGAGCAGGCGCGATCGCCGTTTACGAATTCGAGCCATAAGTACCTCAGCAGTTAGCAATTAGAGGACAGCGCTAAGTCAATAACAACGGGCTTCACTTCCTGCTCAACGGTCAAACCCGCCAGCAGATGCCGATCTTCGCTGACCAGCGGAAATTTCACCCGGAATTCTGCGGCTCCCCGCGCAATTAACTGCTGACGAACTTGGTCAAAGCTGCCGGGCGCTAGGATACGTAAACCGGGAGCCGGAACTTGGCGATCGCTCTGCTTACGGGCATAGTTATAATGCAGCTCGGTTAAGGCTAGATCGAATTTTCGGATGAAGTCAGCCGCTAGCGGCAGTTGATGACCAGGGGCTAATTCAATGTTGACCCAGTAATGCGCCGGAATGTTTCCCTCCGACAGGGTAACGCAAAAGTTTGTTAATGAAACACCAAACCACTGCTGGAGGCGCTGCATCACCTGCATGACATGAAACTCATCAGCTTTCGCTTCCCGGTGGAACCGCTGATCGTGTTGAAGTAAATTACGGGTTCTGCGGTCAGCACATTGGTTTCACCCTGAGCCATCCGCTCAATGTAGGGGTCAAAAAAGCTGTAGGGCCGCACAGGAATGCGATCGCGAAATTGATCAATCGTCCGAATATCGGCCAGTCCCAGTTCCTGACCCAAAACGTTCTGCTCATGGGCTTTGAGGATGGATTGGAGGAACTGGGTTTGAGTGGCTTCCACATTACGAAGCTGCCGCATAAATCGCGCTTTCTGATAGGTGGCGACCATCGTAACGGCAGACAAAAAGAGGTGAGTCATGAGTATTTCTCCCAATAAAGAACGAACGGACGTTCTTTAATAGCTACACGTTAGAACGTCAACTGGGGGAAGGTTTGCGCAGGTCATGCTACTCACCAACCCCGATTTAATAAGGAAGTCCGGCTAAAAAACAATTATTTATTTTTTGTGAAAGGCTGGCTAAGAACCTATCCGAAAACCGATGTTGTTCGAGAGATGAGTGCTTAAGGTGAAGGTGTCGCCATAGGAGCAGTCCCAGATGTCTACCGTGACGCCTCCTCGTTCAACCGTCGAAATTGACCCTCGTTATCGGGTGCCCGATGAGCTGTGGGAGCGCCTGCATCCTCTGATTCCAGAGGAGCCACCCAAGCCTAAGGGAGGCCGCCCTCGCATGGATGATCGCCAAGCCTTAGATGCGATCTTTTACATCCTTTGCACCGGCTGTCAGTGGAATGCGTTGCCTCGGTGTTTAGGGGCCTCCAGTACGGTGCATGACCGCTTTCAAGAGTGGCAAACCAACGGCACGTTTGCTCGCTTTTGGCAGGCGGGATTGATGGAGTATGCCCGCACTCAAGGAGTGGACTGGCATTGGCAATCGATGGATGGTGCGATGGTCAAAGCACCACTGGGGGGAAAAAAAGACAGGCCCCAACCCGACTGACCGTGGCAAGTTGGGCACCAAGCGCTCGGTTTTAACCGATGGCAACGGCATCCCACTGGCCTTTGTGCTCGCACCCGCTAATCGGCATGACATGAAACTTGTTGAGGTAACTTTAGAGGCTCAACCGCTGGTGCCACCGGATGTGGAGGACGAGGAATCAAGACATCTCTGTCTGGATCGCGGCTACGACTATCACCCGGTGCGCCAGATTCTCAAGCAGTGGGGCTATCAAGGGCATATTCCGCCTCAAAACGAGGGTGACCTAGTGATTCACGACATTCCCAACTATCGGGCCAGACGGTGGGTGGTCGAACGGACTCATTCGTGGATGAATCGGTTTCGCCGTCTGTTGATCCGCTGGGAGAAGAAGCCCGAAAACTATCTGGCGTTCTTACAACTTGCCAGTGCGGTCATCACATTTCGCTCATCTGAGGTTTTCGGATAGGCTCTAAGGCAGCCTTTCACAAAAAATAAAATGGGGTTCTGATACACGGACTTGATACAAGTACCAGCTCAAATCCAGCTTTAATCCAATATTATTTATACCGTCTTTTTGCTCTGGTCAAGAAATACATCAAACGGCGCAAACTCGTTCGAGAGTACTCGTGCTAACGGAAACAAAAAACGGCAACCTCTTTACGTCTCAGACGATGCCTCGGATAGCTCGATGGGATGTAGGTTTTCGGACTCCAACACAATCGCAAGACAAACGGTGAGCACCTGCTCTACTGTCTCTTCCAGCGGAATTGCACCAAAGGCTTCCTGGTCAATCACCGACCGACTGACGACACCCGCGACTAAGCTTACCAACGCTTGATCTGCGATCGCACGTACGGGATAGTGCTGGCGCAGTTCAGCCATCAGCTTAAACATATGGACATAGATGTCGGACTTGGGATCGCGCATGTAGTCAAATCGCCCATTGAGCAAGCGTTCCTGCTGATTGCGAATAAAGCGAAACGTGTGCTCTTTGGGATGGGTCAAGGCCCAGCGAATCGCAGCCCGCAGACTGGCCGTTAGCCGATCCAGGGGATCAGCTCCGGCAGTTGCACCCGATTGCAGCAGTATGAGATTCATCTGCTCAAAAATCTGGGTCTGCAAAGCTTCTGCGATCGCTTCTTTACTGGCAAAGTGAGCATACAGGCTTGACTTGGAGCGGAATCCAACGGCTTTCCGAATGTCATCAATCGAAGTGCCGTCGTAACCCCGCTCAGTAAACAAATCAAGCGCTGCCGCCAGAATGGCGGCTCGACTGCGATCGCGTTTTTTAGATGACGCTGAGGAGATATCGGACACGGGAACACTCAACTGCTTGAGTTGCACATTGCGAACGATCGTTCGTTCACTAAACAAATCCTATACTCAGCGCAAAATCAGGTAAAGCGGTAAAACCCTACCTAAAGATTCGGTTAACCGAAAAGGTACATTGCGTGAGTAGGCAAAAATTGCGGTGCTGTAAGCCGATAGATAAGATAAATGCAGTGTATGGATAAGGTAAAAGTGCGATCGCTAGATAAGGTAAAAGTGTGATCGGGCTAACGTTCGAGCTAATCCGCGCAGCAGCGATTGAACAAGGGGTTAGACCTCGCCGAGACGGCGGACGGGTAGCTCACGCTTGACCCCGCAGAATAGCAAGACGATTGGCAGGTGCATCGGGCGCGAAGAAGTCTGGGATGGTTCGTTCTGTACGGCGCGGACGACTCAAGAAGATGACCGGCCACTCTGTAACGAGTTCTTCACGAACATGCACATACTGCCCGTCTTCGGGCTCATCGATGAACTCACGCTGCAGGACTAAAGCAAGCGGCTCCTTGGTTCCCGGATTGGCTCGTGCAAAGTCCTCTGCCTCTTCGTAAGACGGAAAGGCAGAGTAGTAGTCACTGCCGTCTGCTTCGTCAGGTGCGCCACGCTCCGGATGGCACCAAACTCGATACTCAAGAACTTCGTCCCAGACATACCCGCCGCCAGCTGGGAGCAGGTCACTTTCTTGAGAGAAAAATTAGAGTAAGACTGTAGCGATATTTTGAGGGTGCTCTAATGACGCCAGCGGAACACCAAGAACTCTTACAGTGCAGTCAACGCATCGCGGAACTACTGTACCAGGAAGCCTGTGAGCAAAACCAGCCGATGGCAAATTTGGGAGCCATCGAATCAACGGTGCGCGCTCAAGTGCAAGAACACGTCACGCCAGTCATTGGGGAGTTTTTTGCCAAACCGTTACCGGCACCGACGAAGGATATCCCCGCCAACTAGAGAGCATTCTGGGCCGGTTATCCCTCAGTAGTGAACAGGCCAAACAACTCGGTGTCCGTCCCCGACAACAGGTCAGCCCTTATTTAGAGCTGTGCTGTCTGCGCCAAAGCGCAATTGTTTCTTATGCCCAAGCGGCGATTGAAGTAGAGGTGCAAACGGGACGACGGGTGAGTGCGAAAACGCAGCAGCGGTTGGAGGCGCGCCATGACTTCGAGCTGCCCACGAGTGAGGTCCCGGTTGAGCAAATGAGCCTGGATGGCGGCATGATTCGCTTGCGCACGCCGCTGGGGGAAGCGGCTGAGTGGCGCGAATATAAAGCCTTGAATTTGGGTGAGCAGCATCAGGGCATGGCCTGGTTCAAAGACAACGAACACCTGATTGAGTGGGCAAATGACCTCCCCTTAGCCCCGATAGTGGACTGCCTGGGCGATGGTCATGATGGGGTTTGGGGCATCTATGCCCAGATTGGCAACGACCACCAACGTCACGAAATCCTCGATTGGTTTCACCTGATGGAAAATTTGCATCAAGTCCAAGCCACTCCAGAAGCACTCGAAACCGCTCGCAGCTTTCTTTGGCAGGGACAAGTAGACGCTGCTATGAATGTGTTTGAGGTGAGCGAGTCGGAAGCAGCACGTCGCTTCTGTGGCTATCTAGAGCGGCATCGTGACCGCATCCCCAATTATCGTTACTACCAAGAAGAAGGGTGGCCGATTGGCTCGGGGGATGTTGAGTCCTGGGTGAAGCAAATTAACCAACGCACGAAGATCCCTGGCGCTGCCTGGAACGCTGAGCGGGTGCCGCAGGTTTTAGCGCATCGTTGTGCTTACCTCAACGGCAGGCTCTCACCTCAGAGATGTTTTTCTCTGTAGAAGGTGACCTACTCCCCGCCAGCTTTGGCAACGGCGTCGTATGTTCCGACCAATTGCGGATCAAAGACAGATGGATAAGGCATGCGGCAAATATGAGGTCTAACGACAAAGATAAGCGGCGGCAACTAGCCTCGGTATCACCACCAAGATCTTTTGTTCGTCCGCTTCATCGGCTTGTTAGCCTGTTCTACTCTACAAATATTCTCTAAGTAAATCTCGCGGGGCGCTCAAATTCCTATCCCCGCCGCAAGCGGACGGGGCATTACGGAATTTGCCCTTCGGGACGCACTCCCGCGCTACCACTAACGTGGCAAGCCACGGGGAATTAGACCCACAGAGATTAAAAAATCTTGTTTTCCAGTAGTTCCAGGTTTCTCTTAGCTTTATTCCAGTACCTAATCCTAGTTCACCTTCATATGCGAGAATAAACGGAATGATCGGGACAGAGACTTTTAATGCATGTTTTGCATCTATTGTTGGCTGGTTTAATATCTCAGCTATTTCTTTGTTTCCATTAGGCAGTTCGATATTTATTCCTCTAAGATTTTCAAGAAGCTGCCGTACTTGATCAACTGTCAAAACAATTTCCTCATCACTGATTTGATTTGATTCAATCATCTCCAGGACGGACTTCACTTCATCTAACTGAGTCTGACTAAGCTGCCTGGCTAAAGGATCTATCAAAGAAATTTCTTCAGAAGGAAAGTATTTCAATAGGAATTCATGCAAAGCAATTTGACTGCCAGCAAGCCAATTTAGCTTCTCGTCAATCTTCTGTAGGTCACTTGAAATAATCGAAATTTTTTCTTCTGACTGGGTATTTTCTAGCTGCTCCTCAAGGGCTGTTAGCTCACTTTCATAACTATCTCTTTGTTGCCTTAGATTCTCAATGCGGCGTTGATATTTACTTCTTGTCCCTGGCTCAACTTCATCAATTAGCTCTGTTTCATAATCGTTTAGTAATTTCAAAACTCGAGCAACGTTATCTTCTAGTTGCTGTAAACGCAATTGAGCTGTAGAGGAAAGCATAAAAACATGTGATTAAGGTTGCAACTGAAATATCTAGATCAAGTGTACCTCATCCGTTGGGTTTGTTGCTACCTGCCAGTTTGAGCTACGGAGGATAGGCAGTCTAACAATGAAGTTGAGCCGCGAACGCCGCTTAGTCAGCGTCGTCGGGCTAACGGCGTTCGTCGGCTCCAACGAGTAGTTAAGTCGTGGCGGAGATCGCTCTTTTAGGATTCCCAAGCACTAACAGACAACTGCTATATTTGCCTTATAAAATAACCTTTGAATCCGCCATCGATTTAACTATTTATTAGAGTGAAACTTTCTGCCTAATCACCCGAATAGGGGTATTAGGCAGAAATACGTCAGCCTAACACGCCTATTTGGGTGATTAGGTAGAAACCCGTCAGCCTAACACCCTGATTTGGGTGATTAGGCAGAAAAAATCAGTATAACCACCCCTACGACTTCAGGCTCACGCTGCTTAGAGTTTATTTATCATCCCTCAACATATATTCACTCTATGCAGCCACCTCAGCCTCGTCCCAAGAAACTACTTGACCAAGTACGTGACACCATTCGCCTCAAACACTACTCCTACCGCACTGAAGAAACTTACGTTCAATGGATTCGTCGCTATATCCTTTTCCACAATAAACGGCATCCGATTGAGATGGGTGTTCCAGAAATTGAGGAATTCTTGACCCACTTGGCTGTACAGGAACAAGTATCAGCCTCTACGCAAAACCAAGCATTCAGCGCACTACTTTTCCTGTACAAGGAAGTTTTGTGTCAGCCCTTAGATGAACGAATTGAAGCGATTCGAGCAAAGCGTTCTCGAAAGCTGCCTACCGTACTATCTCCTGATGAGGTTCGAGCCGTAATACATCATATGTCAGGTGTTCATCGGTTAGTCAGTAAATATCCTCCGGCAAAGCCGGAGGCTTTAGACTAGGAGCCGCTCAAAGCGGCAATATTCTTACCACTCATCTGACAATTTCAACTGTTCTATTCGCTGATCCTCCTGCTCTTGCTCTTGAATATACCTCCTGACCATTGCTTCATCTCGGCCTACGGTTGAGACATAGTACCCTCTAGCCCAGAAGTGCCCTCCCACAAAGTTTCTCCTCTGACCCAGGTAGCTCCTGGCAATATAAATCGCACTCTTGCCTTTGATGTATCCCACCACTTGCGAAACAGAGTACTTCGGCGGAATCGAGATCAGCATATGCACATGATCCGGCAACAAATGCCCTTCCTCGATTCGGCAATCTCTCTGCTGTGCCAGTTGATGGAAAACCTCTCCCAGATGCTTCCTCAACTAACTGTACAGAGCTTTGCGGCGATACTTGGGGATGAAAATAATGTGGTATTTGCACTCCCATTTGGTATGACTTAAGCTACCAATGTTTTTCATTTGAGTCTCCTTCTCGTGGCCTCTCAATTGGGCTCACGATGAAGAGACTCTTTCTTAGACTCCCGGAACTGTCAAACTCTGCGAGTCCTCCGGCGGAGCCGGAGGTTTACCAGGGATTAATTACCCAATTGCTTTATGGCAGCGGATTACGGTTACGCGAGGCAATGCAGTTACGGATCAAAGACTTGGATTTTGCTCAGCATCAAATTGTTGTACGAGATTCCAAAGGGCAAGAAAGCAGAGTGACAATGCTGCCCGCAAGCATCATTGAACCCTTAAAAGAGCATTTACAAGTCGTTAAACGCATGCACCAACAGGATTTAGAACAAGGCTATGGAGCTGTAATTTGACCGTTCGCTTTAGCAAGAAAGTATCCAAATGCCAACCGTCAATGGATTTGGCAGTACGTTTTTCCGGCTTCAAAGCGATGCCGTGATCCGCGTAGCGGCTCAGTTGTTCGCTATCATCTCCACGAAAGCGGACTACAGAAATCGATTAAGCACGCAGTCAGAAGCGCAGGTATCCAGAAACGTGTTAGTTGTCACACCTTTCGCCACAGCTTTGCAACTCATTTATTGCAAAATGGCTACGATATCCGCACCGTACAAGAACTGCTGGGTCACAAAGATGTCAAAACGACCATGATTTATACTCACGTGCTCAATCGAGGAGGACGAGGAGTGCGTAGTCCACTTGATAACTGATAGCAGTAAGATGCAAAGCGCGATCGCACTTCCAGCCCAGAAGTGTATGCATAAAACTGCGATCGCACTCCCAGCCCAAAAGTGTATGTATAAAACTGCGATCGCACTTCCAGCCCAAAAGTGTATGTATAAAACTGCGATCGCACTTTTCCTAAAGACTTTTCAGCGTTGAAGGCATCATCACTCAAAGAAGTCCAGATCGCCACTGTCACCGATTGGCACTATATAGTCAAAGTTTTCAATACCGACATTTGTCTCTAAAGTCTTGATAATTTTGTCGGCATTATCATAAGGCCCGCTGAAGTAAAACGGTTTCCCATCTTTACCAAACTCTATGGGAATCAACGGCTCAGGTCTTGGCCCCAAATGCATTTGAGCCTTTTTATCAAAATCGCGAGCGGGTTCAAGCCCTAAGCTGCGAGCATAGTCAACCGCACCATAAACAATCGATTGGGCTTGTTCAAGAGAAATGTCGATAAATGGTTCCTCAAACCGTTCTGTGCAGAGCCGTTTGAACCGTTCGTATCCACTCTTACCCGTTTTTTGGGCAGGGATGACATCTTTCACCCCCAAACACCAATAGTCAACTAGGTATACAGCCGAGATAATTCGGTTGCTTTCTTGCCGAGCTAAAATCAACTGGCAAAAACCACCGACTCCTTCTTCCTCATCCAGATCTACACCTTCCAAAAGCCGCTGAGCTGCACTTTGGTTAACCAAGCATTCGTAAACTGGCTCCAAGGTTCCATCCTGAGCTTTTTGGAGATACACGTCCTCCGCATGTTGCTGAATGAAGGTTTTCACCTCTGCGGGCCTCAGCCCCAGTTTGCGAGCAATTTGCTTAGGGGTTGCTTTGGCATCTCGTAGACGCAGAATTTCTGTGGCTTGTTCTGGAGTCATCGTCATCAACGCATGCTATGGGCTACTCTCTGGTGTTTAGCCTAAAGCGAGAGTTTGCTCAAGTTGGCCGATCTGACAAAAATCTTTATCTAATATGAAGTCCGCGTATAAGAACCCAACTTATTTTTTGTGAAAGGCTTGCTCCGCAAGCCTTTCACAAAAAATAAATTCTGGGTTTTCAACCGGACTTCATATAAGGAACGTGGATTTAATCAGGTGAAATTTTTGGGCAGGGACACAGCGTTGCCGTGTCCCTACGGATGAAACGGTTTACAGGCTATTTAATCCACAATTCTAAGATCGGCTGGCCAAGTTTACCGTAAGGTAAACGATCACAAATCATGTCTTGCAGAGCTTTTACATCCGGATCAAAACTCTAATTTCGTCTGTTCAACCACGTAATCAACAACCGCTTCAAAACTGCGCGTTCGTTCATAAACCTGTCGCTGCCGCTCCGCCCCCGTACCATTTTGCATCGTTTGGACAACGAGATCGGTCACCATTTCCCAGTCGTCCAGCTCTAACAAAAACGGATGGAGCAAACCCAGAAAATGATGCACGAGATCTCTCGCAGGTACGAGCTGCTGATTCACCACATTCACCAAATTGCTGCCCATACCGCTGCGAGCCGCTCGCCAACGAGCCGCCTGCAGCAGTTCCGGTCGCACGGCTTGCGCTGGAATCCCGGCTTTGATGTCCTTGTAGCACATGCGCGCCAACGCCCGCACCAAACCCGCCAGCATCGTCGCTTCGGCAATCGTCAGACAGACATCCGCAAACCGAAACTCAATTGTCGGCAAACTATTCGACAGGCGAATATCCCAGTAGATTTTGGTGGCATCGCGAATTGCGCCCACATTGGAGAGCGATTGAGTCAGCGCACAGTATTCGTCATAATCCTTAAATGCGGCGGGTGGTCCCGAAAACGGCCAGCGGCTCCAGAGTTCCGTCCGATAGCTGGCGTAACCTGTATGATGTCCCAGCCAAAACGGCGAGTTAACCGAGAGCGCCAGCAGCAACGGTAGCCAAGGTCGTGAGCGGTTGAGCACCTGAACCGCCAATTCGCGATCGCGGATGCCAATATGAATATGGCAGCCAAAAATAATCAGATCTTCCATGATCTGCTGATAGTCGTTAACCAGCCCCCGATAACGAGCTTTAGGCGTCACTTTCTGGTCGCGCCAGTCGGAAAAGGGATGGGTGCCAGCGGCTGCGATCGCCATGCCAGACTGAGCGGCGGCTTGGATAATTGATCGTCTCGCGTGAATGAGCTGTCGGCGCACATCGTCCAGGGTTTCACAGATAGGGGTGGCAATTTCAATCATTGAGGTATAGACCTCCGTCTGCACCTCCGTTTCGCCCGCCACTGCTTGGGCTGAGGCCATTAGCTGCTTCGCCCGACCCGCTAGCTGGCGCGTTTTGGGGTCAATGATCTGATACTCTTCCTCAACGCCAATTGTTAACGCTTCGTCCGTGGTTGCCATAATCTATCCCCTCAACGGGAACTAAACGGTGTTGGAGCGTGCCATTTAGGTTAAAACGTTCATCCAAGTCGTTCTGTATATTTAGAACGTGTTTGGGCAAAACTGGAACCTAAAGCAGTTAGTTGCCGCTGCAATAGGACACAAACTAGCTTTTTTAGGTTTGAACCAGGCTTGATGTTACACCTTATGCACGAACTTGGTATTCATGTTCTATTTCATGCTCTATATATTGTTGAGTCGCACCAGTTCCTTGTCATCATCTTTTAGGATTAACTTTTGGATTGGTGCTTGGAATTAGTGCGGAGGGTTGAAGATTGATAGCTACAACCTAGAGAAGCGGTATTAGCCCTCATATAGCGGTTCTAGATCAGAACGAAAGAGGAGAGTGCCTCAGCCTGAGGCACTCTCCTCTTTCGTTTTCTCACTCTTAACTGGAATCACTATACGAAGATTGCTGGCTGACTGGTTGAGACACAAATTAGGATGCAATAGCGGTACTGCCACATCCTAGATTTGTGTTTGGATTGAGCAATGTCGAGCGGAAGATGCGTTCAGTAACCTCTTAACGTCTTTGGGGTTTGTGCAAGAGGTGAGAGCGCACTACTGAGAGGTATCAGAAGACCCACTGGGCGGTTGCTTTTGGCCGTGGCTGGACTTGCGGCTGCGCATCATGTGATACGCCTGCGATCGCGCTCGCTTACTGGCCAGCATACTCTGGCCTGTTTCAAAGTCGGCAGCTAACTCATTGAGAGCGGCAGCTTCATCCGCAAAATTGGCCGCACCATCGGCGCTAGCCGGAACGGCACAAAGGGGTTGAGCAGATTGGCGCAATACCGAGGCCGCACCGATGTAATCCCCCGTATTAGCTCGCTGTACAGCTTCTTGACGGGCACGCGCCGCCATCAGCAGGGCAACTTGACCCTGTACGTCTGGATTAGCAGGGAAGTCACTCATTCGTTCTGGACTGACTACCATCAGGTGCAGTTCGCCTTCTAGACTCTGCCGTTCTGCTTCTTCAGGAGCCTGCCATTCGAGTTTCACCTGCAAGACACTGGCTCCTTCAGCCAAAGCCGGAATCTGTAGACGCAGCAGGACTTTGAGAGGGTTACCAACGGTCAAATTGGGTAGCTTCAATGCTCCGTCCGGCGTTTTTTCCAGATCGTTCAATACATCCTGTACGGTCGCGCCAGCAAGCGGCATTAGCGATAAGGTAACAGACTGACCAACCGTGCCGACTAAACCCTGAAGCTCCGCTTCAAAGATGTCAGGTAGCTGATCTGGTGAATCGATATGAAAGAAATTGCCGTCGCCACTGCGGGCCATTGCTTCTAGCAAATTTTCATCGTAGTCAGCGCCAATCCCCAAGGCTGTCGTTGTGACGCCACGCTGCATCAAACCATGTACGTCATTTGCGATCGCATCTGGATTTGTCTCCCCCACATTCGCTAAACCATCGGATAGCAAAATCACCCGGTTTAGATGTTCTGGATTAAGGTACTGACTGACTTGCATGCCGCCGTTCACCCAGCCAGCATGAAGCGCGGTGGAGCTACCGGTTCGAATCCGCTGAATCGTATCGAGCAGTCGATGCTTATCTGTAGCTAGGGTACTAGGAATTTCAGTGTGAACGTGCGTATCAAACAGCGTCAGGCTCAGACGGTCGCTGGGCAAAAGCTGCTCTACAGCATAGGCCACGGCTTTGCGAGCATAGTCAATCTTGCTGCCGACCATAGAACCCGATCGGTCAAGCACAAAGCCCAGATTGAGGGGTGGACGATCAGATGTTCGTTCAATAACAGGGGGTTCAATCGTGACCAGGATATCAAGCGTCACAGAGCGACCAGATGCGATCGCATCGTGCATCGGCAGAATCGAAAGGGTAGGCTGACTCATGGAGAAGACCTCCTCGATTGGAATAAGGGTTTGAGCCGTTGAGCAATCAATTGCAGCAGATTCTCATGCTCCTTGGGCGTACTGGGCGGCACAAAGTCGTCCCGCACCTGTACTTCCAATCCCGGTAAAATTTCAATTCGTCGCCAGCGAGAAACTGGCTCAGGCTGATTCGGTTGGCTATCTCGTTCTGCAAACGACTCCGAGGCAGGCGACCCCGGCGAAAAGGAGCGCTTGCTCGGTGCGGGTGCAGAACGAGACGAGGTGGGTTGATTAAATAATTGATTTGACGTTTGATCGGCTGAATCTGGACTCGGCGGAGCTGGACTACTCGGAGCCTTACGCGCTTTGACCGACTGCAAAAACGCGAGGGCCGGATTGGCTGCTTCTACCGTAATTTGTATGCCACCCTGGAGCAGCGCTTCCAGTTCGACATCGCTTTTTTCAATCGTGATCGGCTGAATCGCAGTCGTGCTATAGCCTTCCACCAGTAGGCGACGCACCACCAACAGTTGCAGCAGATGACGATAGGTATACCGAGCTTCCCGCCCTTGGCGAGCTGGACGATCGAGCACACCCTGAGTTGTGTAGTACCGAACCAGCCGGGGATTCACCGCTTCCGACGAACGGCTACGGGGATCTGCCGACGCTGGCAGGTACTGAGGCAGGAGATCATTCGCTACCTGAACAAATGCCTCCAAGTCCCACTCGGAATTCGCCTGAGAAATCTGCTGCAAAGTTGTCATGGTCTCATCTTAACCCTGACAATATTGACTGTCAATGACAGTTTCAATGTCTCAAACCCAATTGGCTTCGTATCCACTACCTGCACTACTGTCAAACCGTTCTCCTGCCCAGTTCTGCAAGCAGATCTAGTAGTAGCTTTGAGGCATATAGCGATTCTTGCGCTAATAAAGGAGGAATTATTTTGGGGCAGCCGCACTCCGCGCGGCTGCCCCAAAATAACTTGTACCCCAGTAGCCCAGGAAAGACTATAGGAGTATTGTCAGTAAGCACCTTACCGAAATATTGACATTAGACTTTATCGGAAATTGTTTTGTAGCGCGGCGAAGCCGCGCTACAAAACAATTTCCAACCCCAAAAACTTTATTGGAAATAAAGTCTATTTAATATCTATAGTAATGATTGACGAAGGCCTCACAATAACTGTTTAGTGATTGTTTATTGATTAGACCTTCGCCTACAGCACTGCTCAAACTATCTTCAGTTGATAGTACCGATCCGCAGATCAACGGGCTTGATTGCGGATCTTTTTTCTTTTCTCTTACACTTCTCTTACACCTTTCTATTCTCTTAGAACTTACGCCCTTCAACTTAAAGATGCTGGTTCTAGACGATTTTTGGAGCGCAGAGCGCTCCAAAAATCGCCCAACTGCGTAAGTCCTAACCCTGTAAAGCTAAAATCCAAAGCGGTTATTTTGGGGGTCATGATGCGAAAAAATAACCGCTTTGATATTTGGGATAAGATGTGAGCTTATCCCATTAATTTACGTACAAAGCCTGTTGAGATTAATTACCTTTTTGGGAATTTTAAAGCAATAACATGCCGCTATTCATCTAGACCTTATGATCAGTCCAGCTAGACACGCTTCCCCTGTCTTTCCTCAGATTGAAGGTTACACCATTGTCGAGCCACTGTATTTGGGTTCTCGAACCGCTGTCTATCGAGCCATGCAGACTGCTCCGCAGCGCCCAGTGGTGATTAAGGTTCTACAGCGTGAATATCCCAGTTTTGGCGAGCTAATGCAGTTTCGCAATCAATATGCGATCGCACAAGCGCTGACGGGTCAGTTCACAAACAATCTGGTTGTCCCTGGTGTGGTTCAACCCTACAGCTTGGAACCCTTGGGCAGTGGCTACGCGCTGGTGATGGAGGATTTTGGCGGCATTTCGTTAAGTCAATATACGCAGCGGCATCAGTTAGATTTGACGGACATCCTGACCATCGCGCTACAGCTGGCCGATATTTTGCATGATTTATCTCAGCATCGGGTGGTGCATAAAGATATTAAGCCTGCCAATATTCTGATTCACCCAGAGTCGAAGCAAATCAAGCTAATTGACTTTAGTATCGCGTCGCTATTACCCAGGGAAACCCAAGGACTTCAAAGCCCCAATACGCTGGAAGGAACGCTGGCTTATTTAGCGCCCGAACAAACCGGACGGATGAATCGTGGCATTGATTATCGGGCTGATTTCTATGCCTTTGGTGTCACATTGTATCAGCTTTTAACTGGCACGTTGCCGTTTCAGTCGGAGGATTCGCTAGAGCTAATCCACTGCCACATTGCGAAAATGCCCCGACCTGTTGATCAGGTCAATCCAGAGGTGCCAGCAGCGGTGGCCGCTATCGTTGCCAAGCTGATGGCCAAAAATGCAGAAGATCGCTATCAAAGTGCCCTTGGATTGAAGCATGATTTGGCACAGTGCCTAGCGCAGTGGCAGAAAGCTGGAGAGATTGCTCCGTTTGAGTTGGGCCAGCAAGATTTAAGCGATCGCTTTTTGATTCCCGAAAAGCTGTATGGGCGGCAAGCGGAGGTGCAAACCTTGCTGGATGCCTTTGATCGAGTGGCTGAGGGTGCAACTGAGCTGATGCTGGTAGCGGGCTTTTCGGGAATTGGCAAAACCGCTGTGGTGAATGAAGTCCACAAGCCAATTGTGCGGCAGCGGGGCTATTTTATTAAAGGCAAATACGATCAGTTCAACCGCAGCATTCCTTTATCGGCATTTGTGCAAGCCCTGCGCGATTTGATCGAGCAGTTGCTGTCGGAGTCCGACGAACAGTTGCAATACTGGAAAACCAACATTCTGGCTGCTCTGGGTGAAAATGGTCAGGTGCTGATCGATGTGATTCCAGAGCTGGAGCAGATTATTGGATCTCAGCCGAGTGCGCCAGAGCTGAGCGGCAGTGCAGCCCAAAATCGATTTAATTTGCTGCTCCAGAAGTTTATTGAAGTGTTTACAACCGCAGATCATCCACTGGTGATCTTTTTGGATGATTTGCAGTGGGCCGATTTAGCCTCTCTACAGTTGATGAAACTGCTGCTGGATGACAATGGCTATCTGCTGATGTTGGGGGCCTATCGCGATAATGAGGTGTCGTCGGCTCACCCGCTGATGATGACGGTGGCGGATCTGAAGCAGGCGCAGATTGCTGTGCATACGATTACCCTGGCTCCCCTGACGTTTGAAGATACGAATCATTTGGTTGCTGATACGCTGAACTGTGCCATCGAACTGGCGCAACCGCTGACTGAACTCATCGATCGTAAAACGAAGGGCAATCCATTCTTCACCACCCAATTTCTCAAAGCGCTGCATGAGGATGGGCATATTCACTTTGATCACAATCTCCGCTATTGGCAGTGCGACATTGCGCAGGTTAAAACGCTGTCGCTCACGGATGATGTGGTGGAGTTTATGGCGCAGCAGTTGCAGAAGCTGTCACCAAACACTCAGCAGGTGCTGCAGTTGGCGGCATGTATGGGCAATCAGTTCGACCTCAACACCCTAGCGATTGTATCCGAGCAGTCTGCAGCCGATGCGGCAGCGGCGTTGTGGCCAGCTTTGCAGGACGGCTTGATTTTGCCGAATAGCCAGGTCTATCGATTTTTTCAGGGCGAGAATCAGTCCGGTCTAGAGGAAAAGCGAGGCAATCCCACCTATCGGTTTCTGCACGACCGCATCCAGCAAGCAGCGTATTCTCTGATTGCCGATGACCAGCGGCAGGCCACCCATCTGAAAATGGGGCAGCTCTTGTTACACAATGCTTCAGCCCATGAGCAGGACGAGCGGCTATTTGAAATCGTCAATCACTTAAACGTGGGCTGTTATCTGATTGTGCGATCTCAGGATCGGCAGGAACTGGCTCACTTAAATTTAAGGGCAGGCCGCAAAGCTAAAGCGGCGACGGCTTACCGATCCACAATTGGCTATTTCACGACAGGGATTTCCCTTTTACCAGATGATGCCTGGGAGCGCCGCTACGAGCTGACGTTGGCGCTGTACACAGAAGCGGCGGAAGCGGCTCGTCTAAGTGGCGAGTTTGAATTGATGGAAACCTGGATTCAAACGGTGCTGCAACAGGCCACCTGTTTGCTGGACAAAATGAAGGTCTATGAGGTGCGGCTGCAGGCGTATCAAGTGCAGGGGCAGCAGCTCCAAGCCGTTGAGCTGGGTCGCGAGGTGCTGCAACAGCTTGACATTTGGATTCCCGAATCGGTCAATCCTGTAGAGATTCAGCATCAGGTGGAAAACACGTTGGCTGCCCTGGGCGATCGCAAAATTGAGGATTTGCTGGATTTGCCAAACATGACCGATGCTCAAGCCTTAGCGGCACTGCAAATGCTGGCGCATCTGGTTCCGTCCGTACATCAAGCGGCTCCTGAGCTGTTTCCCCTGCTGGCCTGTGAAGAAGTGAATCTGTCGCTGCGGTATGGCAATGCGCCACTGTCTGCACCGGGCTACGCTGACTTTGGCATTATTGTCAGCACGGTACTCAATCAGCCTGAAATCGGCTATCAGTTTGGCCAGTTGGCTCTAGAACTGGTGGATCGGCTACAGGCCAAGCCGATTCAAAGCATGACTGGCTTCAAGGTGGCTGCGTTTATCCAGTGGAATCAAGATCCAGTGCAGCGTGCGATCGCACTTTTACAGAGTTCCTATCTGGCTGGCATGGAAACCGGAGACCTGGTGCATGGGCCAATTTCGCTGATGTTTCAGTTCCTCTATACCTATCTCAGTGGCGCTGATGTTCTAGATAATTTGCGGGCCAAAGTGAGCCTGTATGGGGTTGATTTTGCCGCTGTACCCAGCTTTGTTAACTGGTCGAAAATCATTGGCCAATCAATTGAAAACCTGATGGAGGTACGCGAACAGCCCGAGCAGTTGGTGGGTGAGTTTTGTGATGAAGCAACACTGTTACCTGCGCTCCGCAACAGCAACGACGAGCTAGCGCTTCACCTGTTTTTCTTGAATAAACTCATGCTCAGCTACTGGTTTAATCGGCTGCCGACGGCTTTGGACAGTGCCGATCAGGGAATGCAATATCTAAAGGGTGGAGCGGGCATGTTCTCGGTGCCCGTGTTTCACTATTACGATGCGCTGGCTCGGTTGGCTGCTTGCTCCGCCGATGATCCAGTCCAGCAGCAGCAACTATTGGCCCAGGCTGAAGCCAGCCAGCAAAAACTCGCAGCCTGGGCTGAGTCTAGCCCCGCCAACTTTCTGCATAGGTTCCATTTAGTTAACGCAGAACGCTACCGAGTTTTAGGCAACCGGGCTGAAGCAATTGACTCTTATGATTGTGCGATCGCAACCGCCAAAGCCAATGGTTTTGGTCAAGATGAAGCCTTAGCGAATGAATTGGCGGCTCGATTCTGCCTGGACTGGGGCAAAGAAAAGATTGCTCAGGAGTATCTGACCCATGCCTATTATGGCTACGCTCAGTGGGGGGCAACTGCCAAAGTTCAAGAGTTAGAATGGCGCTATCCCAAACTGCTCGCGCCCATTTTGCAGCAGCGGACGAGTCTCTCCACTACTGAAACCGTATTTTCTGTAGAGTCTATCGCCGCATTTTCAACCTCCGCCACTCAATCGTCTAATTCCTCTGGCACTGGCCACGCCAGCGTTTCCAAAGCTCTCGATCTGGCCACCGTGCTGAAGGTATCTCACACGCTTTCCGGCGCAATTGAATTTGATCAGCTAGTTGCCACCCTGCTGCATACGGTGCTGGAAAATGCCGGAGCCGACAAAGGAGCCTTGTTAATGCCACGGGAACAGGAGTGGTTTGTAGAAGCGGTTGCCCAGGTTGATCAGCCCGTGCAGTTGCAGCCTGAGGCCTTATCCAGCAGTCAAGCGGTTCCCCAGACGTTGATCAACACGGTCAAACATAGCTTGCAATCTGTCGTAATCGTCGATGCACTGGCTCATCCCACTCTGGCTGTGGATACCTATGTTGTGCTGCAGCAGCCCAAAAGCATGTTGTGTACTCCCATTCTGCGGCAGGGCAAACTGATTGCCATTCTCTATTTAGAAAATCATGTTGCCGTTGGTGCCTTCACGACTGATCGGGTTGAGCTGTTAAATCTGCTCTGTACCCAAGCGGCGATTTCACTGGAAAATGCCCGACTCTATCACCAGATCAACCACGCACTGCAAGACGTTCAGTATAAAGAAGCCCAATCACGCAGTATTTTTGAAGCTGCCAGCCACGGTATGTTGATTACTGATCTGGAAACTGGCCGCGTCATCGACGCCAATCCAGCCTACTATCAACTGCACGGTTATTCCTATGACGAGATTTTGCAGCTCGATCCGCTCGACTTTATTCCACCTGACCGTCATGCTAAATTTCAATCTTATCTGCAGGCCGTAAAATCCGGTCAGGAATTTACTTGCGAAGCGATTTGTCGGCATCGCGATGGAGCGATCTTTTACATTGAAGTTAAATCGGTTCCGTTTTGGTATAACGGTCAGCTTTGTGGACTAACCGTGGTTCGCGATATGACCCAGAATAAGCAGATGGAGTTTTCAATTCAAGACAAAAATCGCAGTTTGGAGCAAGCTATGGCCGATTTACAAGCTGCCCAAATGCAAATGGTGCAAAGTGAAAAAATGTCCGCATTGGGGAATCTAGTGGCAGGTGTGGCCCATGAAATTAATAATCCGATTGGCTTCTTAAACGGCAGCGTTAATCATGCCAAAAACTACGTGCAAGATCTGCTGGAACATCTGGATCTGTATCAGCAGCATTATCCCAATCCTGTCGCAGCAATTGAAGAAAATGCGAACAATGTTGACCTAGAGTTCTTAAACGAGGATTTGCCTAAATTACTAGAGTCTATGCAGGTGGCGACGGATCGAATCAAGGCGATTAGTAATAGCTTACGCACTTTTTCTCGCGCCGATACCGATTATAAAGTGAGTGCTGATCTGCACGAGGGACTTGATACAGCAATCACAAATAGGTAATGAACGAGGGAGAATAGAATAAAGAGTTATCCTCACCGAAGTAAATCAGCCATGACCTCCCTGGAAGAATTTATCCAAAGTAATCCCTCTGCCCAAGAACTGAAACGCGCCTTGGCCGTGCAACTGCACCAGAGAGGTCAAAGCTATCGGGCGATCCGAGATATCCTACAGGTTTCTCTGGGATTTATTAGTGCGAGTCACCAGCGCTATGAAGAGCGAGGAGTCGAGGGACTGAAATCCCACTACTGGGGCACCCAAGGCTATTTAAGCGCCGAGCAGAAACAGGACATCTTTGAGTGGTTGCAGCAGAAAAACTGGTGGACACTAGAGGAGCTTGTTGAGCAGATTGAAGAGCGCTATGGAGTGCTCTATCGCTCAGCCCAAAGCTATACCCAACTGCTCAAAGACGCAGGGTTTAGCTGGAAGAAATCCCACTCGGTGCATCCGGGCCAAGAGGAGGCCAAAGTCGAGGCAAAAAAGCCGAGATTCAACAGTTGCTGGTTCAGTGGCGAGCCGAGATCGCCAGTGGGCAGGTGCGAGTGATGTTTCTCGATGAGTGCCATCTGCTCTGGGGAGACCTCCGTGGATATGGATGGAGTCGGCGCAATCAGCGAGTGGACATCCCCATTGCCTCCATTCGAGAGCGGCAGACCTACTATGGAGCCTTGGACTATTTGAGCAAGAGCTTTGTTATTCATGAGTATGAGGCAGGCAATCAGCACAATACCGTGGCCTTTCTGAAGTATCTTCAATCTCAGTATGATGAGTCCACTCGCTTTTTCATCATCTGGGATGGAGCCAGCTACCACCGTTCCAAGGTGGTTCGCAACTACCTGAGTCAACAGAATCATGGTACTCGAGAGCAGCACTGGAAACTCACTTGCATTCAGCTTGCGCCTAATGCACCCGAGCAAAATCCGGTCGAAGATGTTTGGTTACAGGCCAAGCGATTTAGTCGTAAATTTGCCCGCTTGTGCCACTCCTTTCGCTCGGTCAAACTCCTCTTTTATCTGGCGACTCATCTGCAAACCTTCATCTTTGAGAAAGCCTTCATGTATGGTTACTGTTCATGTCCTGTTTGAGATTGCTGTAGTACGCTACTGATTTTGAAATACCGTCTCAAGGCGAACGAGCATCGCTCTGCGATTGAAATCAAAAAAGAGTATGGAGAGTTACCGTCAGTTCACTGCTTTCCTGGGCAGCTCAATCAAGTATTCATGAACATTCTGGCTAATGCAATTGATATGTTTGATGAAATGGCTGCTCAGTTTTCTTTTTCTGAGCTAAGTGCTGTACCCCAAACCATTACGATTCAAACCAAGATTCTAGCCAATCGAAACAAGATTGAAATTTGCATTCAAGACAATGGCAAAGGTATGACGGAAGAAGTTAGAACCAGGATTTTCGATCCATCATTCACGACCAAAGGTGTAGGAAAAGGAACCGGATTAGGATTAGCCATTGCCCACCAAATCATTGAACAAAAGCATAATGGTGCTTTAGCTGTACAGTCAGAAGTGGGACAGGGAACTAAGTTCTACATTCATTTACCGATCGGTATAGATTAGATTGATGCTTAGCTCTCGCCGCTATTCTGTTCAGCGAACAGATTCCAATATGTTCTGATTGATGATCCTTAGTCTCACCAATGCAAAGCGTAAATAGCATCATGCGCTACGATTTCTGTATCTTCTTCTGTACACAATTCTAAGAACTTGCTTCGTCACATATTCTTAGATATTGTCTACCACGCTCAGTAATAAACAGATGTTCCTTAACGTTTTTCCGCTGCTCACCTTTGAATAGGGTTCTAATGCCCTGGCCAGTATGCCGATCAATCAGTTGTAGAGTAAGCAAATGTCTCAGTTCCCACTCAAAGGTTGAGCCATTTTTCACCTCAGCCATAAACGGCCCATCCGCTGCCAAGGCACGAAGATGGGTGCGTTCATAATCCGAGATGACTAAATCTAGTTCCAACTTATTTTGTGTCAGCGTTCCTGAGCAATGGTCTTCTGCCATTCAACGATGAGGCAATCAGCCAATTGCGAACCCAGTTGTCGTGATAGCGGAAGCCGTTGAGTTGCTCAAAGGGGCATAAGCACCCGCCCATTGCTTTGCGAGTCTTGCGACAAAAGGGATGGAAGTTCCAGAGTAAGGCCATCGAGCGCACCGACTGTTCCGCCGAGTCCCAGAATCCATGAAAATCTTGCATGGCATACAAGATGCGGTCAAGATAGTTCATCGGACGGTCAACCTGATTGCTGGTGCGATAGGCGTCAGGGAAGTCAAAGGCGCGTTGGAAGACGTGAGATTTGTCGTTGAGGCGTCGCAAGCGAGCGTCAATGGCCTGGGGCAACGCGTGGGTGTTCACCCACTCCAGCAACCGACGCAACCGTTGAGCAAAGTGACGTTTGCTCTGGCCCCGATACAGATGCCAAAGCTTGTCGGCTAGTTGCTGACCCAGGACTGGTTTAGAGCGGCACCCATCGCGAATTTTAATCACCTCATGCAGGAAGCACAGAATCCAGACCAGGCCAGGGAATAGCTCCTCCCAAGCGGCTCGGGTGGCCTCCCAACCATCAGTCGTCACCGTCTCGGGCGCATAGTCGGGAACATGATGGGCAGCTTCCTGCTGGAATACCCCATAGGCTGCGGTTAATCCATCCTGACCCGCATTGGCACTGAGACTGGCTCCCAGGACGCACCCTTGCGCCGCTGTCACTGCCAGATAGACTCGCTGCCCGTGCCAATCACAATGCTTCTCATCGGCAACTAGATGGGGGGGAGCGCCGTTTCCCTTTTGAGGGTACTGCCCACAATCGAGGCTCGACCGAACGACTGACAGAGCCGATACCAGTGCATCTCAGAACGGCCCAGCACATAGGCAATCCCCTCATACGACAGGCCATGCTTTCTTAAATAGAGCGCTTTGTCGGCCATCTCCGCCGTCTCGCTCATGTACGGCATCACCAAATCGGGACGCAGTTGATAAGCCTCTCCGGTACTCGGCAGCAAAATCCGCCGGGTCTTGAGCTGTTGACGAGAGGACTCGACCCATCCGTGAAAGCGATAGCCTGCCTCAATCCCGTCGGGAAACAGTTCCGGGTGGGATGCGATCTGCTCGTTGAGATACTGGCGAAAGGCTTCCCGGTCTTCTACTAAGACCTCGTAGTCAAGGTCGTCTGCAATGGGCAGACAAATCGTTTTATCGCCTGCTGTGCCACGCTTGCGTCGTTGCTGAGCCATCGGCTTTGGCCTGCTGAACTCTCTGCCTCAATTCTACTCAACACAAACTTGGGTGGAACTAGGACTAAATCGATCAGCAGCTTAATCCATTCCAATTCCTTCGCTTGCCGCTTTTGCTCTTGTTGTACTTTCGCAAACTGGAACTTCACCCCTCCAGGTAGTTCAGCCATATCGAGGAAGGCTGGTAACCAGGGAAGTAGCCCAAGAGCAAGAATACCAAGAGCCACTGTGTCCAACGGTTTTGCACCTAAATGAACGATGAGAAGCGTTAAACTTGCAACCGTGATAAAGATTTTCACAGAAGCTGGCCCAAACCAATTGACGGACAGTTTTGCTGCTGCCGGAATAGTTGTTGGACTGTCAAATTGTGAATTTGGAAGTGCCATTGTATCGAACTCCTTTGCTGTGTAGCAACGTTCTTACAAGATTTGCGCTAGTAAGCGTTAGCGCTCTGCTCTCCTATAAAATTCATTAGCAAGCCTTTCTTTGAGCGCAGGCTACATTTTTCGAAGTACTTAGAACAATATAAAATCCAAGTATTTCGTAAAAATATTCCACCACAACTTAATTATATGTTGGCTGATTTGATTTAGAACCTATCGGCTTTAGTCACAATTGTTCAGGTTCAGGTTTGCTCATCATACTGTATCGATCAAATCCTCTATCTCAGAATTGTTAAGACAAACGTAATCAGTACTCAGTCCTTAGATTTCACCAATCGATAGCTCTACTTGCCAAAACCAATTCTATAGCGGTTCTAGATAAGAACGTAGAGAGGAGAGTGCCTCAGGATGAGGCACTCTCCTCTCTCGTTTTCTCACTTTTAACTGGAATCACTATATTTGGCTTTGATAAATGCATGTTGAAAAACTGTATCAGCTCTTGCCAAGCATCTGTGGCAGCGGCAGGATGGTAGGAGTTCCGTTCGTGACAAAAAAAGCCGTGATTGGCTTCAGGATAAACCTTGACTCGATAGTCTTTGTTCAGCTCCTGGAATCGTGCTTCAATGTGCTGAATGCGATCGCAACTAATAAACGGGTCTTGTCCGCCAAAGAACAGCAGGATCGGCACGGTAATATCTTTGACGGCGTCGATCCATTCATCCAGCACCATGCCGTAGAACGGAGCCGCCGCCGCAATCTCAGCCGAGAATCGACAGGCAGTGAGAAAGGTCAGCCCCCCTCCTAGACAGAACCCAGTCACGCCGATACGATTTGGATCAACTGGGTCGCAGGATTTGAGAGTTGCGATCGCAGCGTGCAAATCTTGTTCAATTGGCTGACCGAAATCCAAGCGATACAGGGTTGCCATCGCCTCTGCTACTTGGTTATAGCCAAAGGTGATATGAACTCCTTCGCGATAGTACAAGTCGGGAGCTAGCACGACGTAACCTGCCTGGGCAATGCGAACAGCAACGTCACGGATATGAGTCGTTAAGCCAAAGGCTTCCATCAGCAGCAACACTGCCGGACAGGGATGCGATGCGACTGGCTGGCAGAGAAACGCAGGCATCTGACCATCGGGAGTCGTAATTGCAATCTCAAACTGTTGAGTCTGCCACATTGTTATGCCTCCGAGCAACTGCTGTCAGCTTAGGCAACGGGCTGCGCAGGACTCTAGAAGAAAACGATCATCCTTTGGGACATTCCTGCGATTAGGATTGGCGGAATTGAGTTGGCGTGATGCCAACCAGACGCTTGAAACAGCGAGTTAGATGACTTTGATCGCAAAAGCCAACTCTGACGGCAATTTCTGCCAGGCTTAGTGAGCTGTGACGCAGCAGCAATTGGGCTTGGGCAACGCGCCGATGCAGGATGTACTGATGCGGCGTGATCCCTGCGCTCTGTTTAAATAAGCGGGCAAAGTAGGCGGGACTGATTTGTGCGATCGCAGCCAGTTCCACCAGCGTCAAATCCTGATCGAGGTGCGCGTCAATATACTCCTTCACCTGATTCTGCTTGGCTTTGGATAGCCCACCTGCAACGCTAGCCAGTCGGGGTTGAGTCGCGCAATAATGGCGCAGCAGATGGATCACCAACGCCGTTTTGAGGCTATCGACGAGGAGTGCACTACCCATGCCGCCTGCTTCCACTTCCGTTTTCAACGCCGAGCAAATAGTACTCACGAAGCGATCCTCAGCATTCATAAACTGCGGCATCAGCTCAATCCGATCGGGATTCACCCAGTCTTGCCCCACCTGTTTGAGCACATCCGGTTCAATCGCCAGCACCATAAACTGAGCCGCGTCATCCCAGCTACAGCGATGACAAATTCCGGCTGGAATGATGGCCATGCCTGCGGTCTGCCGATCTTCCGGCTGGCGCTTGCCGTCTAACCAGCGGTATCCCGGAGCAATCGGGTTAGATAAGATAGGGTAGCCAAGTGCGATCGCATGTAGCGTATGCTGGTGCTCGGCGGTGGAGAACTTGGGCTGCTGATAGAGTTCCAGGTGAAAGTCGCTCCAGCCCGTACTGGACAGGATTGCAGGCTGAGGCAGCAATCCTTCAGCCGGATTCGATTCCCGGTGATTGAGTACGGTGACGTTTGGACTCACAAACTGCCTCCTGACGTTTCGGATTACTTGCTATCCTCTGATTGAACAAACCGCTGTAAAACTTGTTCAACATCGCTGCTGTCCGGCAGCGTTAACTGAAATTTACTGGTCAGCACTGCATGCAGCTCTTGGGCTGTAGTCAGCAGATGGCGCTCTGTTTTGCCGTTGAGGTGATGAATCACAAAGTGGTTATCGCGCAGCGCATAGCGGCGGTCTACATCCGGTTTAGCAGCAATCAGTGAATTGACAAACAGTGATTTTGGATGAGTCGAAACGTACCAGTTACTCACCTCATAGTCGGGATGATACTGCGGTTGCAGATCAAAGCGGTAGAGCGATTTCCACTCTTGCGCGACATAAGTCTGCATGACATACGCATCATCGGCCTTGATCAGCCGAAAGGGTTCATGGGTGGTGGACTGCTCCATATCTGCCACGAGTTTGATCGGCGTGGTGAGGGTCTGGCCACCAAACCCGACATCAGCGATATAAGACGCATCGCCAATATGAACCAGCAGCACCATGTGACTGCGAGGGGTGACAACGCTCGTGGGCACGCCCCACCGCACCCGCGCCGCCAAGCTAGTTACTTGAAAGCCCAGGGTTTTCAGCACAGAGCGGAATAGAGAATTTTGCTCGAAGCAGTAGCCGCCGCGTCCAGAATGAATCAGCTTGTGCTGAAGAGAATCAAGCTCTAGGGAAACAGAATGACCGAGTAGAGGACTAAGATTTTCAAATGCGATCGCATGGGTATGGCATTCGTGAATGGCCTTCAACGTATCAAGCGTGGGAGTGCGATCGCCTGTATAGTCAATGCGCTGAAAATAGGCATCCAGATCAATCGCTTCTAGGTTTTGGTTTTCCATAAAGGCTCACTAAATTTGCAGAGTTGGCCCCATTTTAGCCATGCTTGAGTTACGAATGGCTTGCTCTATTGTATCGATCCGCAAGTAGACCGCTTGCCGTTGATGAGCCAGAGCTGCGGCCAGTGAGGACTTTCCCGTTCCCGGCAGTCCGCCAAAAATGTAAAGCATGATCTAATGCAATTAGCGGCGAGTTTGGACGATTGAGCTGAGCCCAAAATTCGTTAAAGTGAACGATTCTGAGTCCCTGCACCAGGAGTGATAAACAGCATAGAACTAGGTGCATAGACCTTTGCCGTATGCCAAACACCCTGAGGTACAATTAAAAACGTTCCTGGTGTATTCATCTGCACCTTTATTTCCGCTGCATCTTGCTGCAAAATAAATTCAACTTGTCCTGAAAGTAAATATACGACTTCATCTCCTGCGGGATGCATTTCCCAAGTATCCCAGTCCTGATCAAAAGTAAAGTAAGAAACAAGCTGTTTGCCTTTGAATTCACCAAACTGATGCTCTAAATCCTCAAAGAAAGTATCACTAACTGGAACTGGAACTGCACCACCTTCGTGATTAATTACTACGTAAGTGGAAGCAAGATTAAAAGGCTCAATTGTGTGAGGCATTTGTTCATACGTTCCGTTTTCAAAACAAAAGCAAAGAGTTGATACTGCCGCTGCATAGCGGCAGTATCAACTTACTAAAATTGCGATTTTTGCTATGCCTTGCGTCGATATGTGGTGGTGACAAACTGGTGCCACTGGCCATCATCACCCAAGATGTGAGAGGTTAGCACCCGATGATCATCGCTTTTGAGCTCGATTACATCTTTGTACTGAGCCATGCCAGTGCCAGTCATGGCAGGGCCTTCAGCCTTAAGGGTTAGCACTCGCTCAGCGGCATCCATTTCGCCATCATACACCCATAGATAGGTCATCATTGATCCGACCCACGTGCCGACGTAGCCTTGCTTTTGCGGATCGTAGCCAAGGGTCATGATGGAGGTCATATCGCCGCCAGCACACATTTCACCCTCACCTTCTGCAATCACCCAGAGGCCATTTAGCGATCGCACTTTTTCGCTACCTGAAAACGCTTCTGTCGGCTGATCCGGCCCCATGATCACTTCCGATTCATACGTCCACTCACCAACCAGTTTTTGTAGCCACTCATGCTCTTTCTGGGGCTGAGCTGGCATCATGGTGTCTTGACCTGTCTCTTGCACGGATATTTGCTGTGTTGTTTGTTGTGTTGTGGTCGCTTCCATTTCAATTTCTCCTTATGACTAATTTGATGACTACTTTGCCTAGTTAAACTATCGAAATCACGGGATAGTTGTAGCTCTCTTTAACGACAAGTCCGTCTTTCCAATACCCAATTGAAAGTTGGTGACTTTTGTTGTCAATTACCTGACCGTCAAGTTTAAAGGTGAAGTCGTTATACCAATTTGAAACAACGACAAAGTCATAGTCTTTCTCAGCGGCAACAGCAATATCTTGTCGGATCAAGGTTGACTCTCTAAACTCAATTAGCATTTCCTTGAAAAAGAACTCTCTACCCTGACGACAGGCATCTTTTCCCGTCGTAACGGTGCCATCTCCTTCGATCATGACGATGTCATCAGCGTAGTATTTCTCAAATGCGATCGCAGTTTGCAAATTAGTAACTAACTGATTGATATCAGCCAGCTTTTCCTGTAATTCTTCAAGGGTCATAAATCCACTTCTTGTCTGAAGATTGTGACAGATTAGGCTGTCGATTACCGTACTCAAATCCGAGAAGATGGTTAAGTATCTTTGTCGCAGTTAATCATCCAGGGTGTACCAAATTGATCAACTAACATCCCGAATCGGGCCGCCCAAAATGTTTCTTGAATTGGCATTTTGACAGTTCCGTTTGCTGCTAGTGCGGTAAACACATGCTCGGCTTTATCAACCTCTTCAATGTTGAGCAATACCGACGTGCCTTGAGGGGTTTCAAAATACTCCGGTGGACTATCTGCGCCCATTAGAACTTGATCACCGACATTTAGCTCAGCGTGCATAATCTTGTCCTGCCATCCATCCGGTGCATCGGCAGCTACGGGTGATTCTCCCCAGGTCATTTTGCCTGCAAACTTGCCACCTAAAGCCTGCTCATAAAACTTAAATGCCGCCTCACAATTACCGCTGAAATTCAGATAAGGATTCAGTTTCATAGCATCCTCCTTGAGGAAATAAAGAGTTAGAAACTTCGTTCAACAAATTAAGAGCATGAAGTTATGAAGTGCTGAATGCTGAGTTTTGCTCTTGCTCTTAGATTTTGTTGAACTACTCACCAAAATTATAGTTCATATGTACCAAGCCGAAACATATTTATACCCTAAATCATGCTGAAGAAAATCTATTGTTGAGGAAAGTTTGGAAAATGGTTAACCAACACCGATCACCTCAACGAATAGACATTCATAAATTCTCAGCACTCAGCACTCATTTCCTTACAATTCGTGCAGACTATGCACGCTTGACTATGCGCTCTTTTGCTTTTCAACTGCGACCCGGAGACGTTCTTCCTGTTCCCGTAGTTCTGGGGTTAGCTCTTCACCAAAGTCTTCCATTTCAAAGAGGGGGCGAATTTCAACTTCACCGTCCTGGAAGGGGCTGCGCTGAATCCAGTCCATCGCTTCAGCCATCGACGCCACCTGCCAGAGCCAAAAGCCTGCAACTAGTTCCTTGGTTTCAGTAAAGGGGCCATCGATAACAGTGCGATCGCGACCTGAAAACCGCACTCGTACCCCTTTGGAACTGGGATGCAGTCCCTCACCCGCCAGCATCACCCCGGCATTGACCAACTCTTCGTTGAACTGTCCCATTTCCGTTAGCATCTCTTCGCTAGGCATCACTCCAGCTTCAGATTCAGGGGTCGCTTTCACTAAAACCATGACTTTCATAATGAATTCTCCTGTTGAATGATTGATTTGATTAGGGATTGAAGGGAACCGAGACATGCTCATGGATAATCTGCCAGGTATCTTCGTGTCGTTGGCAAGCCGCCGTGAGCCGTAGCCACATCTGCGCCGCTGGGTGGGTCGGATCGATGCCAGTAAAGCGGGCAATCCAATGTGCGATCGCTAAATCGCCGCTGATCATGATCTTCAGCTCCTGCGTTTCCATGCCAGAAATCGTCGGCATACAGGGCAAGCTGGTCGTCCACATCTGGCGGCAAGCTTCGATGCCGTTGATTGTGAGCGGCGGCTTCATGTCAAAGAGAACGATCTCTGGCGCATAGTGAGCCATGATGCCATCGAGATTTTTGGCACAAATTGCCCGGATATGGTCGTCGATTAGCTGGCGAATCTCAGTTTCGGCATGGGTTTGAGTAGGCGTTATCGTCATTGGTTTAACCTTGTTGATTGTTGGGGGTGTAGAGGCTGTGAGCAGTAAGGCGAGAGGCGTGAGGAGTAAAGCGCATTCCTTGCCACTCACTCCTCAAAATCCAAAATCTAAAATCCAAAATCCAAAATCCACAGCCCTCCACGCTTCGTAACCCTCGCTCCATTAAGTAGTCGAACCGAGAGCGCCTAAATCGACAGGTTGACCAGAAATTTTTGAAGAATCTTCCGGCAGGTCGGGTAGCTCTACAATGGGGCGAATTTCGACGGTGCCTTTGTGGGCAGCGGGGATACGTCCGGCGATGTTGATCGCTTCATTCAGATCTCTGGCGTTGATTAAAAAGTATCCACCAAGCTGTTCGCGGGTTTCGGCAAAGGGGCCATCGGTCACCATCTGTTTGCCGTTGCGTACCTGAACGCTGGTTGCAGTGGAAACGGACTGGAGTGGCGATGCACCCAGGTACTGGCCGTTGGCTTGGAGCTGATGGGTAAGCTGTATGGACTCGGCGTAGCATTGCTCCTGTTCGCTTTCAGTCCAGGCATTCTCGTCACTGTAAATGAGCAACATGTATTTCATGGTTGGCAGAATCTCCTATATTTCTTCGATATGTCATATCAATTCGGGTGGAAAACCCATTGTTTATTTTTGGTGAAATGCTTGCTTGGCAAGCATTTCACCAAAAATAAACAGGGTTCTTACACACGGATTTGATGCAATTCATTTTTTGTGAAACGTTCGCTCTGCAAACGTTTCACAAAAAAATTGGGTTCTTACACACGGACTTGATATCAGCACTTTGCTCAAAATCATCTCCTTTGTTCAGTAGTCGTTTGGTGAAGCGGCAAATCGACAGGTGAGCAAAAATTTTTTCAATCTAATTCTCGTAAACGTTTTTCGAGGAAGCGCCGTTCCGGTTCTTGCTTAGCCAGTGCCAGTGCTTGCTCATACGCATCCCGAGCGGCAGCGGTTTGGCCTAACCGCCGACACAGGTCGGCACGAGTCGCGTGGGCTAGATGGTAGTCTTGCAAATTGCCTTGATCCAGCAGGTCGTCTACCAACTGCAAGCCCTGCTGAGGGCCATCGCGCATTGCGATCGCAACGGCTCGGTTTAGCTCAATAATCGGAGACGGATTGACTTGGGCCAGTACGTCATACCAGGCGACAATTTGGTTCCAGGCAGTAGCCGCAGTGCTCGGAGCATCGGCATGGATAGATGCGATCGCAGCTTGAATGGTGTATACCCCAATGGCACCGGAAGCGATGGCCTGCTGCACCAAATCTCGACCTTCGGCAATCTGTGCAGCATTCCACAGAGCGCGATCCTGGTCTTCCAGCAAAATCAAATCACCTGTGGGAGAGGTGCGGGCTGTCCGGCGCGATTCCTGGAGCAGCATCAGCGCCAGCAGACCCATCACTTCAGTATCGGGTAAGAGTTCCAGCAGCAATCGCCCCAACCGAATCGCATCTTCAGAGAGATTAACGCGGGTCAACGATGGTCCCGAAGAGGCAGCATAGCCTTCGTTAAACACCAAATAGATGACTTGCAGCACCGTCTCCAATCGATCTGGCAGATCGGCCTTGGACGGCACCTGATAGGGAATTCCGGCATCGCGAATCTTAGTTTTGGCCCGCACAATCCGCTGAGCTAAGGTGGACGGGGAAATCAGGAATGCGCTGGCGATTTCTTCGGTCGTGAGGCCACAGACTTCCCGTAGAGTCAGCGCCACCTGAGCTTCGGGCGATAGGGCGGGGTGGCAGCAGGTAAAGATCAGGCGGAGGCGATCGTCTTCAACCTGGCTGTCATCTTTAATTTCAAGCGAGTTTGTTTCAGTGTCGAGCTTGGCAGCCAGTTCTACCAGCGAGGCATCGAAGCGAGTACGGCGGCGCAGGGTGTCGATGGCTTTGAAGCGTCCGGTCGAAACCAGCCAAGCATAGGGATTGGCAGGCACGCCTTCCTGGGGCCACTTGATCGTTGCGGCGGCAAAGGCATCGTGCAGGGCTTCTTCGGCTAAGTCGAAATTACCCAGCAGACGAACTAGGGTGGCAAATACGCGGCGTGATTCGGTGCGGTAAAGCTCGTCTACGGTCTGACGAATTGGGGAGGCAGTTGGTTCGGCCATGACTTAAGGTTTCCATAGGTCGCAGATGGATTCGTGTCAGTCAGGTGAGTGTATGTTGCGACTAAAAACTAAGTTTCTGTGGAAGTCGGAATAAATTTTGTGATCTGCCAAATCAGAAACCCAGTTTCTGTCATGGTGCTCTAGTCGCTCAGTTATCGTCTCAGTCTAATTCAAATAACCGAAAAGTTAGTTTTTGAAGTTGTATGTCAATCTGTAGCCGCAGTTCCAATATTGCGACACATAATCGAATTGGAGGACAAACCATGCAAGACTGGAACCTGTAACTCCGGATCACATCGATCCGGCTAGCCAAACCATTTCAGCAACCTACGATCACCGCACCATTGAAGCCCTCTGGCAAACCCTCTGGCAGCAGACGCAGATTTACGAAACCGATACCAGCCGAGCGTCTCCCAGACAGCAGCCTTTTTACAACTTGATGATGTTTCCCTACCCCTCCGCTGCAGGATTGCATGTCGGGAACGACTACGCCTTCACCGGGGCAGACATCTACGGTCGCTTTATGGCCATGCAGGGCAGAGATGTCGGCACTGGTCGGCTAAAAGGTGATAGAGTGTAGACCTTGCGTGGTCAGGAGTTCGTGGGTTGAGATGGGGCGATTACAATAGCCCATCGCCATCGCGGGTGTGGTATTGCCGCCGAGGCTCCAATGAGGCCGAACCCAGTTATGCAGCAAGCGCTGCACGTCCAACACCCGTTGCAGTGCGTCCACCGTCTTGGCATAGAGATTCTGCCGCCGTCGGTAGGCACTGGCTCGTCGTCGGATGGCTGCATTGTGTGCCTCGTTGTGGTTCGCATGCACTCCATTGACAGGACTCAGTGCTGTATAGGGATGCTCCGACTTCACCCATACAACCCGCCGCCTGCCTTGAGACCCCTTCACTTTCATCGCCACTTCTAAGCCAAATCTCCAAACCTTGCGGTGCGGGTAACTCGCAGGGGTCTCTGTACGCTTGAGCCAAACGCTGGCAAGTTTCCATAAGGCCAACCCATAGCGCCGCTCCCCATCGGTGAACCAGCGAATGAACCGGGCTGACTTCGCCCAACCCCACGCTGCTGCCGTCCCGGTTTCAAACAACTCCTTATCCTTGCGACCCGCTCGAGCTTCAACCCAGTAGCGGCTGTCTCGTTCGATGAAATGAATTGTCCAGCCTTCGCTCTCACCGGGGGGGAAGGTTCTGCCCTACACGGGTATAGACTTCATCGCCTTCGAGCGTCACATCCAACTCCGCTGGTGCAGGGGGCGACCAGTGGTCGATATGACCTGCCAACCGCCGCTCCCAATTGATGATGGTCGAATGAGACTTCACGAATGAACGCCCGGTGGCTCTCACTCCGAGTCCTTCACCCCGTACGTTGATGGCAGCGGCTACAATGGCTGGGGCAGTTCTTAAGCGAGCCATCGGCGTATGGGTGCGTTCGTTGAATCGTTTTCGGCACTGCCTGCATAAATATCGTTGTTGACGACTCCCATCCTTGAGGGTGGCTGTGCCATTCTTTACGGTTTGTTCACTCTGGCAGTGCGGACATCTCATCGCCTAAAACCAATGCATCACATCCATCTTAGCAATCACCCTCTAGACGACCAGTGCCCTCTATATGGAACTCCAGAACTGAATAGACAAGGAAGAACTGAAAAGCTGTCAATGTTTACAAAGCTTGGTTTGCGTTTTTATCGGAGACCTAAGCGCTGATAAAAAGAAGATATTAGATTCAGCCAAAATCCATCAATTCAACATAACAAGGGGTAAGATAAAATCAAGGAAAAACTTGTTTCTTTTAATAATTCAATAAGAGTCTGAGCTTTCATTTAAAACTAGAGGTATGTATATAGTATGTCAGTTGATCCTAAATCAGACTTCGAAAAAGTATTTGGAGAAGGAAATGTAATTCGATTATCAGAAAATAGAAGAAATGATTTGGGTATTTCAAATGAAGCGCTACTGTTTTTGTCTGACTCTGGTTTACCTCATCAATATGAAGAGCTTTCTCTAAAATTTTCACTGGCTCTTGATAACAACACTCCGGACAGATTTAGGAGACTATCGCCCCGTAATCAAGCAGCTTTTGGTAATTAGGATGGGATTTAATTAAAGTCGGCTCCAAGTCAAACTGGTCAATAAATCGGTCTAAAAGATGTTGGTTGAGGGCCAGTCGTTTGAAAGAGGCGAGCGAGAAGCTCAGCGAATCATCGTCTTTCTGGTTGTTTTGCAACGCGACTTTAGCCAGGTTCAGTGCCATCAAACTGGCATTGACATGGGTGTCTATCGCTTCGGCAGAGCGAGCTTGACAGTCCACTAACCCGGTAAACTGACGAGCATCACGGAAAATAAATTCAATCTGAAATCGGGCCGTGTAGCACCGGTAAAGGAGGAACGGGTCAATGTTGAGGTCGGTAGAAAACAGCACGACATAACTGCGGCGACCCCGATGCTCTTTGAGCAGATAGGCCAACCGGATGTTGCGCTTGAGGCTGACCGACCAAACGATGGCGGTATAAAGATAAACTCCATCGTCCAAGCGTTTGACCAACTGAAATCGTCGGTGGTCTTGCAGGTTGACCTTGCCGTCAAAGCGTCGAGGAGCACCTCGCCCTTGGTATGGCCCCTCATAGAGGAACTTGAGGTTGGCATCACAGCGCAGTTTGCCAATCGCATGAAACCCGAGTTGCACCACGCCAGTGACCCACTTGTACTTGCTGTAAAACCCGTCGGCGACAATGTAGCGAATCCAAGTGGGGAAGAACGTCAGGCAGTAGGCCAGATGCCCCAGATAGAAGTCAATCCGGTTGCCCTTCGCGCCCTTTCCCTGTTTCGAAGACGCTCTCAAATGAGGTAAGTCTGCCTCGGTTTGCTGGGCAGACAGCGTGTACCCTGTATTCTGCTCCAGATCGACAATCGCCACCACTGACAGTTCTAAGCCCCGTTCTGGACGCTGGGTTTTACCGTTGTAGAACTGGTCTAGACCGTAGGTGTGCCGTCCACTTTTTTCCATAAAGGTGCAATCGACCACTGCGACCTGAACCGCCTCGTCTCGTCTTAATGGTTCTATCAGTGCTTGATTGAGTCCTTCGAAGCCAATGCCCCGTTCGAAGTGTCGACGGTAACTTCGCTCGCTTAAGTCACTGTAACGACTGAGGTTGGCGTAGTTCACCTTGCCACAGACCACGAAAATTGTGGTCATCAAGGTCAACAAAAACTGTTGTTGGGGTTTACCAAATGGCCTGCTGTCTCCAGCAAACCGGTTAGAATCCGATTGAGGCTATCCATTGGTGCGACATGTTAGGTACATTCGCACTCTACACGGTGGATAGCTTTCTTCGCACTCTCCCAAAAACTGTCCGGACTGTTGGATAAAATACCTTTATCTAATAGCGTACTTAATGAATTTCTTCTACTTGGAACAGAATACGATGCTGCTCTTGAAAAGATATATAAAAAGCTAGGCATTTCTGAGAATGAAACCGTCTACTCATATATGTGTATCAGCAGAGTTAGTGATTCTATCTATTCTATTTCTACCGATTCTATATCTCGAATTCGATTCGTTAATACCGATGTCTTTTGTTTTGGAAAGTCATTGTATGCATACGAGAATCTCAAAGGAAAATTGAAGTTCATCAATATGATGATGAATTCATAGCCAATGAGATAGAGAAACTTGAAGAAAAGTTATTAATTGATGCAGCGATCTTCAGCGCAGAAGAGAATTGGTGGGCATCCATCTTCTCAGGCATATATGGTTAAGGCTGAATTATTGATTAGCAAGATCATATACCTGTCACCACGCCTAGCAGCAGTGTAACTTATGGCGATGACGACCTGAATCGCCTGGTGGAACTAAAAACCGTCTATGTCGATCCCACCACAGGTGCAGAAACCGTCTTAACCGGATTTGACTATACGCTCAATCAATCCGGGCAATGAGATCGCACTGGTTTTATCGGAGAATGCGATCGCGGAGTTGTTTTTTCAGAGAATGCGACCAAGCTTAACATCCTGAAACTGCGATCGCGTGGCTGGTGTCCCCAAAATGCGATCGCAGAGAGGAATTCAAGGGTGAGATCGCGGAGTTGATTTTTCGGAGAATGCGACCCGGTTTAACATCCTGAAACTGAGATCGCGTTAGTCAAGGTTTGTGTAAGTGGCAGACTGCGATCTCAATCGTTACAGCTCCCACCCAAAAAGTGCGATCTCGGAGTGATGAATTCCAAAACTGCGATTGCAACGGGTCAACTGAGTAAGAAAAAACACCCATCCTCGGATGGGTGTTTTTTCACCATGTAAACGACAAATTTGACCCAAAAGCGACGGGATTAGGCCCCGTGTAGAGCCAGAGCTACATAGTGCTTGCCCATAAACCGCATGGTGTGCCAGTTGGGGCTTTCAAGCGTAGTGTCTTTGAATTGGTATTGCGTGGTAGTCGTGGAGATCCCGCGATAGGTCATCCCAACGGTTTGTTCCGCAACAATGGTGGGGAGAGTTGCAGCAGCAGATGAGTAAGCGCGGCCACGATAGGTGAGTTGCATAGTGGGGGCTCCTGGAAGGAAATCAAGGGTTAACTGTCCGTTGATGCCTATCGTCCAAGACTGACCTGAACGTCCTCTGAGCGTGTTTTGAAATTTACTTAAGGGGTCGATGAGAAACCTGAGTGCCGTTTTCAGCCAAAACTCAGATTGGGGCAACGCGGTCAACAGCTGCGATCGCAATTGGCAAACTGAGCAATAAAAAACTAGAGCAGCAAAGCTAACTGGAAGAAGCATCAAAAACCAGTAAATTCGTAAGCTCGTTTCCCTCCGTATTACGATATGTCGCCTTTTGAGATCACAGTCCCGTTGGCTTTGCCACCTTAGAAAAAAAGCGAATCCGACCGTGCAATTGGAGCAAACGGGCGATTATCAATGGCATCCTTTACCAACTCAAAAATGGCTGCAGTTGGGAAGACCTGCCCAACGACTTTCTCCCCTCCTCAACGGTCTATTGGCACTACAAACAGTGGCGCAATGCTGGAATGTTTGAGGAGTTGATGCGAGTGCTTCATGAACGTGTGCGTGAACAAGTAAAAAAATCAAGTGGACCCTCGACTGTCTGATTGCAGAATTAGAGAAGGTCTATCCCCAGATCATGACGAAAATCCGGTTTCAACTGTCGACTAAGCCCTCCAAGCAAGAAAAGGCCGCACAAGGGAAATCTGGTTTTGTTCCGGCGGTTGCTCGCTGGGTGATTGAACAATCCAATGCCTGGATGGAGCGGTGTAAAATCCTGGTCAAGGACTTTGAACGAACCTTGGACACCACCACGACAAAAAACAACCTCTGTCTTGTCAGGCTGATGCTTAAGTGCCTTACTGCCTTCCCTTGAGATCTCAAATGAGTTCTAAAAGCCTACCTGAGTGAACGCTATCGCTGCGGGGAGCGTAGTGTAAAGCGGCTGTATCAAGTGATCCAGAGCCACAGGGATATGCGGGGAGCGACATGACGGTTACGCGCTATGTGAAGCAACTAGTGCAGGCCGAGAAAGAGCAACCGGTTGTCCCGCGACAGCGAGTACCGGTGATTGATTTAGGTATTTCGCGGCTAACGGCGAGACGAGTGGCGGCTTGGGTGATGTAGGTTCCCCGGCAGAGGTGACGAGGAGAGTACGCGACTCCTGTCAGCGAAGCCGTTAATCAGGTTGGCGGCATCTCCTTCAACATGGTGAAACAGTTTATTGAAGACAAAAACTTGACATCGCTTCATGATTTATAGAGATAGAATTTGGGATACTTAAAGCTGCGAATCGCGACCTATCTTGACCTGGAAAAGTTTAATTTGTTGAGTGACCAACCCTCACAGTTTCTGATGTTAAATCGCTAATGCGTCGCAGCTTAAACCATAACGTTTCAGCACTTGATATGGATAAACCCTCTGACATTGTAACGACGCTGACGGCAGCGATTGTCTTCACAGATGTGGAAGGCTTTACTGCCAAAATGGCAGAGGATGAACGCCATACCCTCAAGTTAGTGAAGCGGGATTTTGCCCTGATGCGCCAGCACTGCCAACAGTTTGGCGGTAACTTACTAAAAAGTCTGGGTGATGGTTTGCTGCTGTCATTTCAAACAGCCGAAGCTGCCGTACAGTGGGCGCTGACGGTACAGCAGATACTAGCCGACACGGCTATTAACTTGCCCACCCGTGATATTTTGTGGCACCGCATCGGTATTCATTTAGGCGAGGTTTTTTTTAGTCAGGAAGATGTTATGGGGGCTGGAGTCAATTTAGCCGCTCGATTGCAAACACAATCTCCTGCGGGTGGCATTGCCCTGTCTCAACCCGTTTATGATGCCGTCCATCACAGCTTAACTGTAGAGATTATCGATTTAGGGGAACAGCCACTCAAGGGTTTGGCTGAGCCAATCAGAATCTACCAAATTCCGCCCTACCGCGTTCTGAGCAAGCGGCAGCGGCGCTGGCGCGATCGCTTACCAACCGCACTGGCTGCGGGTGCATTAGCGACTGGCTTGATTCTGGGCCTCAGAGCAACTGGACTGATGCAGCGGTGGGAACTGCGGGCGTTTGACCTAGGGATGCGGATGCGTCCCGCCGAGACAATGGATGATCGCTTATTTCTGGTGACAGTGACAGAAGCCGATGTGCAGGCCCAGCCAGCCGAAGAGCGTCGGGGCGTTTCCCTGTCTGATCGGGCACTGTCTCAACTGCTCACCAAACTTGAGCAAGGCCAGCCCCGCACCATTGGTTTAGACATCTATCGAGAACAAGCTGCCGATCCCGCTTATCCAAACCTCGTATCAGCGCTGGCTGAGGATGAGCGGATGTTTGCCATTTGTCACTATGGCGAGGCTGGAGTTGGAGTACCATCATCGCCGGAGATTGCGCCGGAGCGGCAGGGCTTCAACAATGTGCAGCTTGATGTGGATAACGTGATGCGCCGTCAGGTTTTGGCGGTGGGAGCACCAGAACCCTGTCAGAATTGGTTTTCATTCAACTGGATGCTAGCCATGCACTACTTAGCGGCAGAGGGCATCGATCCCGTTCCGCATGAACAGTATTTGCAGTTGGGAGAGGTGCTGTTTCCGCGTTTGACCACCAAAACAGGCGGCTACTATGGCATTGATGATGGCGGACAGCAGGTGATGCTCAACTATCGGGCAACACCGCAGATTGCGCCTCGGGCGACGCTGAGTGAGGTTTTAGATGAGCAATTTAATGTCAGTGTAGTGCGCGATCGCATTGTCATGATTGGCACCGTCGCCCCTAGCTTTAATGACCACAACTGGGCCACTCCCTATAGCGGCGGCTGGGGATTAAGTCAGCGGATGACCGGAGTCGAAATACAGGCCCATATGACCAGCCAAATCATCAGCGCTGTTTTAGATGATCGCCCCTTGCTGTGGAGCTGGTCAGAACCGATTGAGATGCTGTGGGTTGGGGGTTGGGCATTGACGGCTAGCTTGATTGCCGTGCAGTTGCGATCGCGGCGCTGGCTCGGCATCTACCTGGGCGGCATGGTCATCATTTTGGCTGGTATCTGCTGGGTTATCATCTGCTTTGCGGGCTGGATTCCATTTGTGCCTGCGGCCCTAGCGCTAATACTCAGCGGCGTCATGATTAACGTTTACCGCCATCACAAAGCGAAACGCGCATTTCCAATTAAATCCGGCTAATCTCAGAACAAAAATGGCATATCAAACTCGTAAATCCTATTAAATGCTTTTATTTGGAGTATAGATTTATGTCCCCGCAGTCTCTCCATCACTTATTCAGTCAGGTTATGAACCCGTCAACGCTACCCCTATTTCCCTCGATTCCGTCATGGCTGAGGGCAATCCCGCAAAACAAGATTTTAGTTCATTCTGGTCGAGCTAGTGCGATCTCAATTCTGCTGACTTCAGGTATACCTGCCTTGGCTCAAGATGCAGCGCCATCCATCTTAGAAAGCGCTAGCCAAACTCAGCTACGCTACGCGCCACCACCAGGAACCACCACACCCGCTAGCTCAGGCGGAACGGGTAGCCGAGGCGGATGCCTCTACAAGCGTGATTTCCCGCCTCTCGCCAGTTTGACCGGGCAGCAGCACTTAAGCTGGACAGTTAGCGATCGCTCTACAATTTGGATTTATGTACCTTACACGCCAGAAGAAGCCCCATCGGGCACCTTATCCATTCAGCTTGGCGAAGATGAAGTCTACAGAGGAGAGTTTGCTCTGGCTGCGACTCCCGGCATTGTCGGCATTGACCTGCCCGAGACGGCTCCCCCACTGGAAGTCGGCCAAAACTACTCTTGGTTTATCAACATCAACTGTGCTCCTGCAGTTGCCGATCGGATTGTGGCAGAAGTTGTCCCAGCGGAACTGGATGGATTCATGCAGCGGGTCACCATGTCTGACGCCCTTAGCCAAGATCTAAGTAATGCTACCAGTGACTTGGATCGCGCTGCGGCCTATGGGGAACATCACATTTGGTACGACATGCTGACTGAACTCGCTCGCCTACGGCTAGCTAACGAGGCAAACGCAGAGCTAGACTCGATTTGGGCCGATCTCCTCAACAACTCTGAAACCGTCAATCTGGGCAGATTCACTCAAGAACCTCTCGTTGGAGAAGTGACTGTCGAAGCAGTTGAGTAAAGGGCACTACAGCCAGTTTCCAACCAAAATAAACGGTGCCCAGCGATTGGGACGTTCATAACGCGTAGTCGGGTCAGCTGCCAAGAACGAGAGCTGCACATTACGGAGGGCTTCCGCCTTGGTCACCTGAGGATCGGTCAGTTCCTGATAAAAACGCACCATGAATTCAGTCGTGGATTGGTCATTTACCTGCCAAAGCGTAGCGAGGGTGCTGCGTGCGCCTGCTCGAATCGCTATTCCCGCCAGTCCCAAGGCGGCGCGACTGTCGCCCGCTGCCGTTTCACAGGCGCTGAGAATTAACAGTTCAATTGGATTTTCAACGGCGCGTTCCGGATCATTAACCGCCAACAGGTCGTCAATTTCTTGAGCTGAGATCGGCTGCTGGGCATCTAAGATGAAGGTCTGCTCTGGATTAGAGCTAAATTGGCCGTGGGTCGCAAGATGAATCACATTAAATGGTGCAGTGTTAATAAGCACTTGGATATTGTGTTCTAAGAACGCCTGATCTTCTAAAACTTCACTGTTCGGAATTGCTGTTTTAATTCCCGATAATTCTTGGGATACATTTTCCAGTGGGCCTAATGCAAAAGTTTGAAAGCTCGGAGCATCAACCGTACCGCCCAGCAGCACATTCAGTTCTTGTCGCTCCAGCGGCTGCGGATCTAAGAGCTGAAGACCCGGTGTAACTGCGATCGCATATCGTTCAACTAAATAATGCTCACCGTCATACAGCAGCGCCATCGGCAAATTCCGCAGCGGGCCATCCAGGACAAAAACCAGCGTTTTGACAGCGCTTTGTTCTCGGCTAGATCCCTGCTCCAACTCGGTAGCCAGTGGCTGAATCAGCCAATCATAAATTTGCTTGGCCTGCTCTTTAACTCGACCAGTCGGCGTACTCACCACCTTCAAATCTCGCCGCAGGGCTTCTGCAACTTGATACAGCTCCCGCTCAGATAGCCCCATCTGTCTGACATGTACCAATTGGGGAGCGGCAGGTGGTTCTGAGTTTGCTTTGGTTGCTAGAGAACTAACTGCTTCTGGCTGTTGCAGAATCACTTCCAGTCGATTCGGCAGAATAATCGGATAGATAACCGCAGCCGTCGGGTCAATCGTGCCAATATTAACAGCTTCCGGCTGAGCGCAGGCATCCCGAAAGAAATTGTCTAGCTCAGCCAACTGTAGGGAATGAAATACCCCGCCGCAAGCGGACGGGGTATCAGAATCAAAAAAGAGCAAGTTGATTATCCCGATGCAATTTGAGGTAATCTTTGCCTTGGGCTTGAACATATTTGGCGATCATTCCTTCATCCCCGTGGCGGCCTACTGTACTCGCAAAATATCCATCACTCCAAAACTCGCCTCCCCAAAGTTTCTGCTTCACTTGAGGGCATCGTTTGAAGACTTCTCGTGCAGTTAAACTTTTCAGCATCGTTACCAGTTTGGTCACACTATAGGTCGGCACGGACTGCACTAGAAAATGGACATGGTCTTTGTCCACTCCAATTTCGACAAACTTCACCTCGTAGCGTTTCTCGATTTCGAGGCAGACCTCTCGCAGAACCGCATCTACTTGCTCATCAAACACAACCCGTCGATACTTTGCTGGAAACACTAAGTGGTATAGCAAAACTGTTACGTTATGACTCTTGTGGATGTACTCACTCATTCTTAGATCTTACGCCGCAGAGCGGCGGGGAATGGACCCCAAGAGATTCAAGGGGGCGAGAGCTTTATCGCTTTATCGGAAGGGTTGCAGAATGCGCTGTTTGCCAGTGGTGGAGCCCCCAAGGAGCATCGCACCGATAGCCTGAGCGCCGCCTATCGCAATACCGGTGGCACAGGTCGCAAACCGTTGACTCGCCTGTATGATGACCTGTGCCACCACTACCGTCTAGAACCGACGCGCAATAACAAAGGGATTGCTCACGAGAATGGCGCGATTGAGTCTCCGCATGGCCATCTGAAAAACCGCATCACCCAAGCGTTGTATCTGCGGGGCAGCCATGACTTTGAGAATGTGGCCGCCTATCAAGCGTTCATTGCGGCTTCGGTTGATAAGCTCAATCAGCAGCACCAAGCCAAGTTTACCGAAGAGCCTAACCGGGTGACAAGCGAGTTCAGAACCAAGGTGGACAAAGCTTTGAGAGAATAACAGAGGCAAAGAAATAGGGAGCCTTGAGCAGACTCCCCCAACCAAATATGTTTCCTGCATTCTACCAAACCACCCTCCAAGCTCATCTGAGCGACCCGCAGTATTTGACCCTGCAGCTCTTGTTATGTTTGCTACAGGCCCATCGTCAGGTCAAACTGTCAGTTTTAGCCAGTGTCTTTCCTCAACCGATTCAATATGGCAGTCGAAAACGGAACTTACAGCGGTTTTTAGTCTTGCCTCAACTGAGGGTCAAACTGCTGTGGTTTCCGCTGGTGAAATACTGGATTCGGCAAGAGCAAACCGGACGGGGATTGAATCGATCCCAACGCCGCCGCCTCAAACAACTGAAGCATCAAAAGTATGGCTACTGGATTCTGGCGATTGACCGCACTCAGTGGAAAGGGCGAAATATCTTCATGGTCTCTCTGATCTGGGGCACCCATGCCCTGCCCCTGTATTGGGAGGTCTTAAAGCAAAGCGGCAACAGCGACCTTCGGACTCAAAAACGACTGCTAAAAGCCGTTTTCCCCCTGTTGAAATCCTACCCCGTCTTAGTGCTTGGAGACCGAGAGTTCCATAGTCCAAAACTAGCTAAATGGCTAGACTCCAGGGGCATCATGTTTGCCTTGCGGCAGAAGAAAGACCTTCATTTTCAAGTGAGTGTGCAACAGGAGTATACCGTGGTGAAAGACTTGGGCATTCAACCCGGCATGAGACAGTTCTATCGGGGCATCTTGGCCAACAAAGGCGATGGGTTGGGTCCCTTTAATTTGGCGATCTATTGGAAACGAAGCTATCGTAACAAAGGCCCGAAAGACCCCTGGTATATTCTCACCAATCTGCCTAATTTGAAGCAGGCCATTGAGATCTATCGCTGTCGCTGGGGCATTGAGCAGCTCTTCAAGGACTGTAAGACTGGGGGCTACAACTTAGAGGACACCAAGGTCAATGAACCCCGATTTTTAGCCTTGCTCTTACTCATTGCGATCGCGTACAGTTTGGCCACCCTACAGGGGCAATGGATGCGGCAACTCCGCATTGACCACTATGCTGGACGTATTCAAAAACACCAAGATAAAACCTTGCGACACAGTGAGTTCAGCTTGGCTCTCTATGGGCAACGGTGGACGTATGGGATGGAACTGTGGGCCAATCAAGCGTTTCAGTTGATGGCGCTCAAACCCCACAAACGCCTCTATTTTCAGCGGGGTCTCCGTGCCCTATCCTTGATGCAGCAAGCTATCTAGCTATGTTGTCACCCTTTCAGCCGAAGAGCAGAAGCATTTACAGCCCCTGCCCAATCATCGGGTGGCTGATTATGAAGTCCTCACCGCCCGCGTGAGCACGCGCAGCACCATTGACGTGCGCTGCATCCTCTACACGGTGCCCTCCCGGTTAATTGGTCGTCAGCTCGAACTGCATCTGTATCATGACCGCATCTGTGGCTACCTGGAGCGCCAGTTGGTGGTGGAACTGCCACGGGTGCGCGTGACGGCCAACGATAAACGGCGCGCCCGGTGCGTCAACTATCGCCATGTTATCGAAGGTCTCAGGCGCAAACCCCGCGCCTTCCTCTACTGCACATGGCAGCACGACTTATTGCCCAATGACCACTATCGCTCTCTATGGCACCAACTGGAGACGTCTTTTGACCGCGATTCTGCCGCTCGGTTAATGGTTGAAGCACTCTACATTGCGGCCACGCAAAACCGAGAAGCGGCAGTGGCTCAGTATCTAGACGCGCAATTAGCCGCTGGCACAGTAACGCTGAGCGCGCTGCGTCAACACTTTCAACTCCTGAGCGAGTCCGTCCTGCCGAACATCCAGGTGCAACAACATAACCTCCAAGACTATGACCAACTCCTCCGAGCCGACGCCACCGATCAGTCCTTACCAGAGCCTGAGTCTGCACCTCAAACAACTGCGGCTTTCTCACATGCTCCAGCATTGGGAAAGCCTCGAACATCAAGCCATGCAAGACCAGTGGTCTTACGCTCAATTCTTGCTGGCACTGTGCGAATTGGAGGTGGAGCGGCGCTGGAGCCTGCGCCTCCAACGCGCCCTACAAGAGGCCCAACTGCCCCCGGCCAAAACGGTTTCCAACTTTGAGTGGGACCATCTTCCCCAGCTCAATCCGGCTCCTTTGATGCAACTGACCACCGACACCCGCTGGTTGGAGCGAGCCGAAAACTGTTTGATCTTTGGCCCCTCTGGCGTGGGTAAAACCCATCTAGCAACTGCGATCGCTCGCGCCATTGTGGAACTGGGCAAGCGGGCTAAGTTCTTTGCCGCAACCACCTTGGTTCAGCAGTTGCAGCAGGCTAAATTACAACTGCAACTGCCCGCTTTGCTCAAGAAACTCGACCGCTTTGACTTGCTGGTGATTGATGATCTCGGCTATGTCAAAAAGTCAGAAGCCGAAACTTCTGTCCTCTTTGAGTTGATTGCTCATCGCTATGAGCGGCGTAGTCTGCTCATTACCGCGAACCAGCCCTTCAGTCAGTGGGACGCTGTCTTTGCCGACACCATGATGACCGTTGCCGCTGTCGACCGGCTGGTTCATCATGCTCTGATTGTTAAAATGCAGGCCGATAGCTATCGCAAACGGTCGGCCGCGACGCGCTCCGCTCACGCTTCATCTCAGGCTTAATCCTCATTTGGTCAGCGATCATAGCTGTCGTGACAGCTATGATCGATTATTCATTCCGTTATTCATCGGCAACGGTTCAACTGACGGATTCGCCTATCTAGCTGTCGCGTCACGCCAAAAGCTTGACATTTGATACATGCCCCAATTTGGACACAGGTAGGCGTCGCAGCGCTTGGGCTACCAACAATGCGAATTGAAATCCGCGTCACTGCAATAGTTCCATGAGTTCCACACAAGCGGCAGCGCGGCGTTGCTGGTCAGCGGTATGATTTGCCCCCCTTACCCCCCAATTCTGGGGGGAACCGGACAACTTCAAAGTCCCCCAGAATTGGGGGATTTAGGGGGCGATGCAGCAACCTGTCGCTTCCTCAGATTCATTCCCCAATTCAGCAACGCCGGCAGCGCTGACCAGGGCTGACGCTTGTGCGTAGAACGAAGGCTTTTTATCGTGACAAGATAGCATTATGAATCATCGTTTCCTTTTGTTTAGCTCTTTGGTCGCAAGTAGCGCAGGAATATTGCTAGTTTCACCTATATCAGCAAAACTATCGATTAGTAATAGACCAAATATTCCGCAGATTTCACAGCAACCCAATATAAGCAATTTCATTGCTTCAGACGATAGGTATCTAAACATTTTAGACCGACAAGAGCGACCGGATTGGGCCAGTTTCTTTGACCGCGTTGAGGCTCAAGGAACTATTGTGGTATTAGATCAGCGCGGCGGTGCTCAGCAGTTGTGGGTCTACGACCAGGAACGGGCTGATAGAGCTTATTCCCCAGCATCAACGTTTAAGATCCCGCATTCTCTCTTTGCGCTCGATGCGGGTGTTGTTCGTGATGAATTCCAAGTTTTTGAGTGGGATGGAGTGGAGAGGGACTTCGCTCCACACAATCAGGATCAAACTTTGCGCTCAGCGATGCGAAACTCAGCTGTTTGGGTTTACGAAATGTTTGCTGCCGAAATTGGTGAAGCGCAAGCAAGAGAGAATCTGACGCAAATTGATTACGGCAACGCAGACCCAAGTACCAGCGAAGGCGCTTATTGGATTGATGGAGCGTTAGCAATCTCGGCACAAGAGCAGATTTATTTTCTACAAAAGCTGTATCAGAACGAACTCCCCTTCAGGGTTGAGCATCAACGATTAGTCAAGGATATTATGATCGTTGAAGCAGAGCAGGATTGGATTCTACGGGCTAAAACTGGCTGGGAAGGGCGCTGGGGCTGGTGGGTAGGGTGGGTCGAGTGGCCAACCGGTCCTGTGTTCTTCGCTCTCAATATAGATACGCCAAACCGACTAGACGACCTCTATAAAAGAGAGGACATTACACGCGCTATCTTGCAATCCATTAATGCATTGCCTGCGGAAGAACACCGGAAATAGCCTAAGTTTCAGAATTGAATACTCTATCTACAAAAGAAACGGACGTTGATGCTTCTACAGATGCTAAAGGTTTTCTGCTTACTGGTGCAGCAAACTTTTTGAGGTACTTGACTGCTGTCGGCGTTCTTGCAAAGCCTTATCAATTAATTTTGCCACCAGCCAGGAGACAGACCGTTCATCTGTCTGTGCCCATTCCTCCAGTTCTTGCTTACGCTCAGCAGGAATGTAAGCAACCACTCGCTCTAAATCTGTTTTACCGCCCATTTCTAAGCTTCTCTTGTGCTTTACCTACTTCTAAGATACCAACAATGGCCCGTCTCGTGTCATGCTAGGCTGTGCTGTGCCAGCATGGCCCAGCATGATAGGACGAGGCTTTAATCCATGAACCATCAAAATTTGCTTTCAATCACCGAAAATCTTGCCCAACCCCCCACTAATTCAGGGCTTGTCTTGCTTTCAGCTAGAGAATTAGACAAGATGCGGCGGGTTGGACAGCTTGCTGCAAATCTCCTCAATCATCTTGAGCCAATGGTGCAGCCTGGAGTGAGCACACAAGCTTTAAATGATGAGGCGGCGGATTGGATGAAAGCTCATGGTGCAATCAGCGCCACTCTTGGCTACGCACCTCCTGGTCATCCCCCTTTCACAGGGTCAATTTGCACCAGCATTAATGAAGTGGTTTGTCATGGAATTCCGAACCCAAAGCAAATCCTCAAAGACGGGGATATTATCAATATCGATGTGACCCTCAGGTTGGCAGGCTACCACGGCGACACATCGAGAACATTTCTAGTGAGTTCGGTATCCGCAACCGCCCGCAAATTAGTTGAAGCGACTCGAGAATCGATGATGCGGGGGATTGCTGAAATCAAGCCTGGGGCAAGAATCGGTGATATTGGCGCGGCCATTCAAGCCTATGCCGAGGCGAGTGGATTTTCAGTTGTTCGAGATATGGTTGGGCATGGCATTGGCAGGCAGATGCATACAGAACTGCAAATTCCTCACTACGGTAAACGAGGCAGCGGGTTGAAGCTGCGTCCAGGAATGGTGTTTACGGTTGAACCGATGCTAAACGAAGGGACTTATGAGCTTAATTTTCTCGCGGATGGTTGGACTGTGATTACGAAGGACAAAAAACTTTCTGCTCAGTTTGAACACACCATTGCTGTGACTGAGGACAGGGTAGAAATTCTGACTCCTGCCTAAATTTCAAGCCGCAATACCTTTGATTTATCTTTTGAGTAAATCTCGCGGGGCGCTCAAATTCCTATCCCCGCCGCAAGCGGACGGGGCATTACGGAATTTGCCCTTCGGGACGCACTCCCGCGCTACCACTAACGTGGCAAGCCACGGGGAATTAGACCCACAGAGATTAAGAAGCAAAATCGCTGCCCAAAAAGTCTTTGCTGCTAGTCAGTTGTAGCCATGAAAGAGGTCGGTTGGGACATCCTAATACAATCGCGCTCGATTTTTGACTTCCCATGCCTACAAGTGTTCAAGGACTTCTAGAAACACCATAAGAATCTGACAAACTCTCCTAAGAATTTGCAAGAAACTGAGATTCAGAACTCACTACACTTCAGACAAAGCAGATTGCATTCAATGCGGTATTTATTAGGAGATGACAATGTCTTATGTAACTGTTGGCCAAGAAAATTCTGCAGCCATTGATCTCTACTACGAAGATCTGGGAGCCGGTCAAGCCATTGTTCTCATTCATGGATTTCCCCTTAGCGGCCATTCCTGGGAAAAGCAGGTCTTAGTGCTGCTAAATGCCGGGTATCGAGTGATTACCTACGATCGCCGAGGATTTGGTGCTTCCAGCCAACCCTCGTTGGGCTATGACTACGATACTTTTGCCGCCGACTTGAACACGCTAATGACCAACCTTGACTTGCACAATACGGTGCTGGTCGGCTTCTCCATGGGAACGGGTGAAGTCACGCGCTATCTCAGCAAGTATGGCTCAGAGCGGGTACAAAAAGCTGTGCTGATGGCTCCCGTACCGCCCTTCTTATTGAAGACTGATGATAATCCTGAAGGGGTTGAGCAAAGTGTTTTCGATCGCATTATGAACGCGATCGTGAAAGATCGTCCCGCCTACTTTTCTGACTTTTTCAGAGAATTCTTCAATATCGATGTGCTGCTGGGTGAGCGCATCAGCAACTATGCCATTCAAGCCAGCTGGAATGTGGCAGCCGGGGCTTCTGCTAAGGGGACTTTGGATTGTGTCCCGTCCTGGCTCACCGATTTCCGTGACGATCTGCCGCGCATCGATGTACCCACCCTGATCATTCATGGCGATGCCGATCGCATTTTGCCGCTTGAGTCCACCGCCGCCCGACTGCCAAAGCTGATTAAAAACAGTCAGCTTGAGGTCATCCCTGGCGGGCCGCACGCCATCAACTGGACTCACGCTGATCAGGTCAATCCCCTGTTGTTGAACTTTCTTCAGCAGGAATAATCAGTGACCCACTACATTTCTGGCTTGCAGGAAAACTCTGTGATTCATCCATTGAATCAGGCTCACATTACTCTAGATGGAGTATTGCAAATCAACAAATTGAGTTCTGAGAACAAAGATTTTGGACGTGAGATCGCATCTTTACTCTCTGAAAATAACCGCTGGGTAAATGCTCAGAGAATTGCAGACTCTGGCGGCATGTTTCTTTAATTCACCCTCACAAAAAAAGGAAAAATCACCATGTTGAATGTAGAAAACAAAGTGATTGTTATTACTGGAGCCAGTAGCGGTATTGGTGAAGCCACTGCAAAACTGCTCGCCCAAAATGGTGCAAAAGTCGTTTTGGGGGCACGGCGGATAGACAAGCTAGAGAAGTTAGTCAAAGAGGTTCATGCATCTGGTGGGACAGCAGAATGCAAAGCGGTTGATGCCACCGATCGCGAAAATGTGAAAGCATTTGTTGAGTTTGCCAAAGACAAATTCGGTCGCGTTGATGTCATCTTTAACAATGCTGGCGTGATGCCCCTGTCGCCGATGAATGCCCTGAAAGTCGAGGAATGGGACAACATGATCAATGTGAATATTCGAGGCGTGTTGAATGGTATCGCGGCGGGGCTACCGATTATGGAAGCTCAAGGTGGTGGGCAGTTCATCAATACCGCATCGATTGGGGCTCATGTAGTCGTTCCGACGGGGGCCGTCTATTGCGCCACAAAATATGCGGTTTGGGCTATTTCTGAAGAACTGCGCCAGGAATCGCAAAATATTCGCGTCACTACGATCTCTCCGGGTGTCGTTGCCACCGAACTTGGCTCTGATATTACAGACGAGTCGGCGAAAGGTGCTTTGCAGGAATTTCGCAAAATTTCGCTCAGCCCAGATGCGATCGCGAGAGCGGTGCTGTACGCCGTATCCCAACCCGATGATGTTGACGTGAATGAAATCATAGTCCGACCGACGGCCAGTGCGTTCTGAAGGGAATCGGTCAAAGCATAGGAGCGTTATCACCAACACAAAGGACATTGTCGTAATGAAACCATTTCATTTTTTAGCTGCTATGGCGCTTATTCTCACGGTAGGCTGTAACGCTGTCGGACAAACTTCTGTTCCCAATGAAACACCAGCACCCAGTAAAAAGGCCGTTGTCGAGGCGAGTTTTCAGCAATAGCAAGATGGTACTGGCTCTCCTTTCGAGCTTTTATCCGAGGATATGCGCTGGACGATTAGTGGCTTTAATACATATGCCGGCACTTACACACGCGAGCCTTTTGAAGAAGAGCTGATTGTGCCTTTTAATGAGCGCGTAGAGGAGCCTTTAAGACCAGCACAGTGGCAAGTTTATGAAGATGGTGACGTTGTTATTATTCATTTTGATGCTGAAACAACCTTGATTAATGGAGAACAGTATAGGAACAGCTATGCCTGGTTTTTCACTTTCGAGGATGAAGAAGTGACTGAAGTTACCGCATTCTTGGACATGCCAGCTTTTGAAAAAGTTTTGGAAATAGAAGCTAGGTAACCAATGAGTAAATATCCTCCGGCAAAGCCGGAGGCGGGATTGTAAATTAGATTGTGTCAAAGGTCAGAGATGAGATCTAATGAACTATTGAACCTAAGAGACTCGTACTATGACTTTTCGACCTGAACTCCTGGATGAATTGCTTAAAGGCTATCAGAATCCCGAAGACCTGCTGGGGGATGGAGGGATTCTTAAGCAGCTCACGGCGGCTTTGGTGGAACGCTGCTTGAATGCGGAAATGAAAACCCATCTGGACGAGCAACAGGCGGAGCCTGAAAGCGACGTCAAGCCAACTCGTAACCGCCGCAACGGCCACAGCAAGAAGACCATCAAAGGGGAGTTTGGAGAAGCTCAAATCAATGTTCCCCGTGACCGCAACAGTGAGTTTGAACCCATCATCGTCAAGAAGGGGCAGACCCGCTTCGAGGGCTTTGATGACAAGATCTTGTCCCTCTATGCCAGGGGCATGAGTACCCGTGACATTCAGGCTCAACTGCAAGACCTGTATGGCGTTGAGGTCTCAGCCGGGCTGATCTCGAACGTCACGGATGCGGTTGAAACGGAGCGTAAAATTTGGCAAAATCGCGCGCTCGACCCGGTTTATCCCATCGTCTATTTTGATGCCATCGTGGTCAAAGTCAGACAAGACGGGCGGGTGATCAACAAAGCGATTCACTTGGCGCTTGGGGTTAACTTGTCTGGCACCAAAGAACTCTTGGGGATGTGGATGACCCAGAACGAGTCTGCCAAATTTTGGCTTCAAGTGCTCACAGAGCTGCAAAATAGGGGTCTCAAAGACATCTTCATCGCTTGCTGTGATGGCCTCACTGGCTTTCCCGATGCCATTGAAGCGGTCTTTGCTCAAACCCAGGTGCAGTTGTGCATTGTTCACATGGTACGAAATTCACTCCGCTATGTGTCCTACAAAGACCGTAAGGCGGTTGCAGCAGACCTCAAGCTGATTTACACGGCCAGCACTGAGACTGAAGCAGAGCAGCGCTTAGTTGAGTTTGCCGAGCAGTGGGACCAGCAATATCCAACCATTAGCAGGTCTTGGCTTCATCATTGGCAGCGGATTATTCCCTTCTTTGCTTTTTCACCGGAGATTCGTAAAGCAATCTATACGACCAATGCGATTGAATCGATGAATATGACTCTTAGAAAGGTGATTAAAAACCACCGAGCTTTTCCAACCGATGAATCTGCCCTAAAAGTTATCTACTTGGCAATTCAAAATATTGCCAAAAAGTGGACCATGCCCATTCGCGACTGGAAACCCGCTCTCAACCGCTTCGCGATTGAATTCAGCGATCGCTTTCCAACTTGAGTTTTTACCTTTGACACAATCTATTTGACATACCCGGCACAAGCATTGCGAGAAGTCTTCACCGCGCAATAAACGTTTTAGCACTACACCATAAGTCCGCTCGATAGCCGCAAAATAAAATCGAATCATTGGGTGCAGCAAACTGCTGCATAGCCATAACGGCTTTTGGCACGCGTAATCCTTCATTTAATCAAAAGGCGATCGCGCTTGCTTCTCAATAGAGTATGACGATTCTTGCTTGACTCCATCAATTCTTAACGACGACGATGAATATTCAATCCATGTCCAAAACCACTGCCTCAAGTGGTTCAGTTTCATTTGGCAAAAAGTCATTCAGGATTCCTTTTCTGATCGGGACTTGGCTGCTCGTAGCCTGTTTGTTAATTCAGGTTTTCACCGTAGGCATGTCAGTATTTGTCGACCCATCCTGGTGGGCAACACATGTCCAGTTCTCCCGTATCGTTGGGTTTCTGTCGATAGTTTTGTTTTCGGCGGCGCTAGTGGGACGATTCCCAAAAACAATTTGCAGTCTGGCTGGGTTGGCAGTCTTCTTGTTTTTTATGCAAGTCGGGACGATTCAACTTTCCATGCTCTCGGCCCTTTCATTCGGCGCAGCGTTTCATCCGATGAGCGCTTTTCTACTCTTTTGGACTGCTACCGCGATCGCAGTCAAAACCTGGCGGAACGTTATGTACTCAGCAGATAGTCGCTAGCAGCCTGAACGGTTCATAAGCTATCAGATTGAATTTCAATGATTTTCTCGCTGATGACGTGCGGTAGTAGAGGAACTTCAACTTCCATACCGCCGTGTTTTCAACGCCATGACAATTGCGGTATTAAAGGTGAATTGAATGAACATGACCCGCAAAAAATTTCTGAGGCTGACGGGCGGCGCGATCGCCACATTACCCCTCGGTTCGATGGCTTTCACAGCCTGTAACAAACGGTTGGCGTTACCAGACAATCGGAAACGAAAGGATGCGATCGCCATCACCCCCTTTCAAGTCCCGTTGCCAGTTCCCCCCGTACTTCAACCCGTCCGCAGCGACAGCACCACGGACTACTACGAAATCACCCAAAAGGCAGGAGAGATAGAAATTCTGCCGGGACTCCGCACCCCGATTTGGGGCTACGACGGCCTTTTCCCCGGTCCTACAATTGCTGTGAACAGCGGGCGACAGGTGGTAATTAGGCACCGCAATGAGCTGCCAGTGCCCACAGTAGTTCACCTGCATGGGGGCAAAACACCCCCCGAGAGCGACGGCTACCCGACTGACATGATTTTGCCAGTTCACGCCGCCGAAACTAAACGGGCAACTCATGCAGAGCATTCTACTGTCGGCGGCGTCGGTCACGGCTTCAAAGACTACACCTACCCCAATCAGCAGCCCAGCGCCACCCTCTGGTATCACGACCATCGAGATATGTTCACGGGGCCACAGGTATACAAAGGATTGGCGGGCTTTTACCTGATCCATGACGCCGTTGAGGAGGCATTGCCTCTGCCCAGAGGCGACCAGGACATTCCCCTGATGATCAGCGACCACATTTTTAACGAAGATGGCTCCTTCTTTTATCCCTCCCTTGACCCAGAACTGCATGAACCGGGGCTAACCAACGGCTATCACAATGGGGTGCAGGGCAACACGGTTCTAGTCAACGGTGCGCCCTTTCCCTTTCTCGAAGTGTCGAATACGCGCTATCGCTTCCGGTTCTTAAATGCTTCCAATCGCCGTATTTACAAGCTTGCCCTCGACCCAGCACCGGCAGAGGTTGCATTCACGCAGATTGGCAGCGATGGGGGGTTACTGCCTGCTCCCGTGCCGCAGACTGAGCTGGTGATAGCCCCTGCCGAACGCTTTGATGTCGTAATCGACTTCTCCCATTACGCGGTTGGTACTCAAGTAGGGTTGAGAAACCTGGATGGAGAAGGGGCCACATCACAGGTGATGCGCTTTGATGTAGTGCGATCGCAACCCGACGACAGCAACATCCCCGCTCAACTGGCCCCCGACTGGGAAACCCTGGACCCAGAACAGGCAGAGGTCACTCGTCGCATTATCCTGAGACGAGCCGGGAAACGGTTTCAAATCAATGGCAAAGAGTTTGACCCCAACCGCACCGACATTTATCCCCGACTGGGCTCAACGGAAATTTGGGAAATCTCTGCCGATATCCCCCACCCCTTCCACATGCATCTGGCTCACTTTCAAGTGCTCTCTCGCAATAATCAGGCTCCCGCTCCCTGGGACATTGGTTGGAAAGACACCGTCCGAGTGGGACCGAGGGAAACGGTGCGGGTCATCCCCCGCTTTTCCCCCTACCGAGGAAAGTTCATGTATCACTGTCACATGCTGGAGCACGAAGATCTAGGCATGATGGATAATTTTGAGGTGATTTAAGCCCGGTTATCTGCATCAGCCTAATTTTCTCACAGGCTTCACAGGTTTGAATCAGGGTAAGGAAACCCTATTTCTTCGAACAGTAATCGCTTCGCTCCAAACGATAGACAAAGCGATCGCCCTCGCCAAGCTGGCGTCGTTCTACCCGTCGAAAGCCCAACTTTTCATGGAACCGATGGGCGCGGATATTGTTCATCAGCGGATCAACCAGAGCTGCCGTCAAGCCTGGGTCAGTAAAGCAGTGAGCCAGGGCAAGCTGCATCAGGGTGCATGTCAGGTTTGCAAATACCCTGCATGGCCCTCATCCCCCAACCCCTTCTCCCAATGCTGGGAGAAGGGGAGAACAGCGGTTCGAAGTCCCTCTCCCAGGCTTGGGCTACTGCTTATACACATCTCTTGATGGAGCTCAAGACCCTGCATTTGGCCCCCCTCGCCCCCCAATTCTGGGGGGAACCGGAGTTTCAAAGTCCCCCAGAATTGGGGGATTTAGGGGGCCTTTGAGGGCAATTCCTCTAGCCAGATGACTTATGTATAAGCGGCAGCCCAGGCTTGGGAGAGGGATTTAGGGTGAGGGCTCAAAGGTGACATGCTCCCAGCTGCATCATTAGCCTGAATCGCTATTTGCCTGAATAAGACGTGCTAGTTGGCAAAGCAACCTCTTGTCACTTAGTGACATTTAGCGCTATTGTGTCACTTAGTGACAGACTTTGAAAGAAGACTGTCGTGGGGAGTGACGGTGCCAACGGTATGACGAAGAACAGGCGCAAGCCAGGGAGGAGGAGTGAGCAGCGGCAGCAGCGGATACGTCTAGAGATTTCGCGGGAGGCAGCGCGGTTGTTCTGGGAGCAAGGGGTCGCTGCTACGACCGGCGAGCAGATCGCAGAAGCGGTGGGTCTCTCGGTGCGCACCCTCTGGCGGTACTTCCGCAACAAGGAGAGCTGTGTCGAGCCGGTCTTGGCGCAGGATGGCGAGGAGTTTGTGGCGCTATTGCGCCGCTGGCCTCGGGATGTCTCCCTTGAAGATCACCTCATGGAGTGGGCGATAAATCGGACTAAAGATCCCGATCAGCAGTCCTTTGATCAGGCTGTGATCAAGATGACTGTGCTGGCCGAAAAAGAGCCGGATCTACGGACGGCCTGGCTGATGACCAACGACCGAATAGAGCGTGCTCTGGTCGAGATCTTCGCAGATCGCCTGCGGCGATCGCCTGACGATATCGAGGTGCGATTGCACGCAGCAGCAGCCACCGCAGTCGTGCGCGTTATCAGTGAAGACATCAGTGCGGCCCTGATGGCAGGAGCCGATCCCACCTCGCTTGGCAACACGCTTGGGCAGATGGCCCGCGCCGTGCATACAGCTACAGGTGGGGCAGTTGGCGATCCTGTCGATCCTTAAACCCATTGACAACTGAAATCAGCAATAAGAGTCAAGGAGTTGATCCTCATGTCTAAATTTTCTTCTAACTATTCGCGGGAGTCAGAAAAAAATACCGCTGGGTTCTCTACTCGGCCCGTACATAATCAGTTCACACGTCTGAACTGGCCCGAGGGCATTGTGAGCCTTATCGCCCCTAACACAGTCGGGTACGGAGTCGGATTGCAACTCTCGCGACTCGGACTCGGTCCCGTGGTCTATCGGCACTTACAATCCCTGGATTCCTATACAAGAACAATCGGTGAGAACAAACTCCATGGCCAGCAACCAGCTCAACTCGCTCGAACTCTGCCAACGGTTCAATAAACCACTGATGATCTCCAATCGTCAAATGAATTGGAATGGCATTTTGGTTGAGCAGTGTCAAAGTCCTGTTTCGACCTATGAGGTAGAACTTCCAGCCCTCTCAGACCACTGGCTCAGCTTACACCTAGGGAATTCTACTCCTTTAATTCAGAAACGGGGCGATCGCCGACATGAATCAGTCCTTCATGAGGGGGACAATCTCTTTATTCCGGCTGGACAGCCAACCTACTGGTATAAAGGTAAAAGTGGTATCACCTGCTCTCCACTATTCATTTGCTTGAAACCAGAACTGATTCAACAGGTTGCTGAAGCCTCTGATATGGATTCAAACCGGTTCGAGTTTAGGCATTGTTTTGGTCAGCAAGATTCGCAACTGCATCAGATTGGCATGCTGATATTGGCTGAGTTGCGATCGGGCGGGATGATGGGGCAACTCTATATCGAATCACTCACTCAAGCCCTGGTGATTCATCTACTCCGAAACTTTTCGACCCTAAAGCAAGCAATCGCATCACCCCACAGCAGCTTTACTCATACCCAGTTGCAGCAGGCGATCGATTACATTCACACTTACTTGAATCGAGATTTATCCTTGGCAGAACTGGCAAGTGTAGTGAATATCAGCCCAACTTACTTTGCGAGCTTATTTAAGCAAGAAATGGGAATTTCGCCCCATCAATACGTGATTCAACAGCGGGTAGAACGAGCGAAAGTGATGTTGATGAAAACGGATTTAGCGATCGCAGACATCGCTCTACAAGTCGGTTTCTCTAGCCAAAGCCATTTGACTCAACAGTTTAAGCGATTCACTGGCATGACACCGAAACAGATTCGCTAGCTCCATAGGAATCTAATAAATAATCGTAAGAATTTGAAAGAACTTGAGTGTTAAAACTCACATACTCAAGTTAGCTAAGACAAAGACAATCTGTACCAAAAGTATATAAACACAGCACAACAATTCCGTTGATAGTGGTCGTCGATACTCGGATTGTGGTTCGACTAGGGGCTAGCGCATGTCCAACGATGCCGGATTTGGTGATACCAGATCTATCGAAGTCATCGTTAAATCCTGAAACTATCGCAACAGAAGAGTTAGTTAGGACAATTTGCAAATTCAACGTTCAAACGGTTGAACGTTTTCAGCAACTTTAAGTGTCCTAACCAGAAGGTCGAAAGCTATATCGACAACTGTGATCAGTAACCCGACCCAAGCACTACAGAATTTACCCATAAAGGGAACGGAGATAAAGATGCAAAATACCGAAAGAAAAAAGGGAATCACGGCAGAAACGAAAAAAGTTACTTACGTGGAGGCTGCCGGGTGGGGTAAGTATCGGTGGTGGCGGTATGTTCTGGGATTAGTCGTCATCTTCTTTGTGGGGCTGGTCGTCAACGGCATCACCGTCCCGCGTGTCGCAATCTTGCTCGGCGGTCAAGAGGCGCTGGCGGCGTTCAGTCGGCTGGATTACGCTGCGCTCGGCCTCGTGGGGGGCTTCGTTGCGTTCAGGGCGAGTTTTCCGTTCTTCCTCGCGGGAATCCTGATCGCCGTCACCCTCATTCACCAGCGTCATCCCCGGACGCTGGTCACAGCGCGTAAAAAGATTAGCTGGCGGCGTATCGGTCAGGGGTTTGTGGCGTGGTTCGTGCCAGTCTGGCTGATCGCTGGGCTGGGACAGTACTTCTTCTATCCCGATACCTTCTCTTTTAACTTTGACCTCACAACGTTCGCGCTCTTCGTGCCGATCGCACTGATTTTCGTTGCGATCCAGACCACCACAGAGGAGCTTTTCTTTCGCGGCTACATTGTGCAGGGCGCGAGTATTGTTTGGTCTAACCGCGTCTTTCTGGCGCTGGTGCCAGCCGTGATCTTCGCCCTGGCGCACCTGCTCAACCCGGAGGCGAGCGCTGGCGGCTGGCTCACGGTCTTCATCAACTACTTCCTCGTTCCGGGGCTAGTGTGGACCGTGGTTTCGTTGATTGACGGAACCACCGAACTCGCCATCGGCGTACACTTCGCGAACAACATCGGCGGCAATCTCTTGATGGGCGTAGCCGGAAGCGCCGTGACCGGAAGCGCCGTGACCGCGCCGACTCTATTCACCGTCAGCGAGTTCCACGCGACCTACACGGCTCTATCAATGCTGGTTGTCGTACCCATGTTTCTGGCGATCGCCTACAAAGTGTTCAAACCCGATGGAGTATCCAAACCCGTTTCCCAGAGTTATCGGAGTGGTCGTTGGTAATCTCGTCAGTTCGTCAAACCATCAGCAGAGGATAAAACCATGGTTAAGGATAAAAACTCTAGGCTGCGACTGTTTGGGCTGCTGTGGTTGGCCGGCATGGCTGGGGTGATGTCCCTGGGGTTGCTGCCTTTGCCCTCGCTCCCAGAGGGTGCCCCACCTGCCGCCGTGGTCAGACTACTGATGCTGGTGCAGCCCACGGTTTTGGTATCGGTAGCGGTACTGATAGGCGTGCTCTTGACTCCCCAGCTAGGACTCATGGCACCGGGGGCAGAGGCTTTAGCCGTTGGGCGATCGTGGCGGCAAGCCATGGTTCCTCAACTGCGGCCTGGTGTGGTGGGTGGGTTGATCAGCGGTGGACTACTGGCCGCGATTACCTTGTTGTCTCGCCCGCTGCTGCCACCAGCCTTTGAGGCGGCTGAGCCCACGCCACTGCTAGTGCGATTTCTCTACGGCGGTATCACCGAAGAAATTCTGATCCGCTGGGGACTGATGACACTGCTGCTCTGGCTGGGCTGGCGATTTGGGCAGCAGCGCCAGGGTAAACCCCAGACCCGATGGGTGGTCGTCGCCATTGCCGTCTCCTCCCTGGTATTTGCGATGGCTCACTTGCCCTATGCGATCGCCCTGGGGCTGCCGTTAACCCCAACCCTAGTCGGGTTCTTGCTAATCCAAAATTCTTTGTTTGCGGGGGTTGCGGGGTATTTGTTCTGGCGCTATGGGCTAGAGGCCGCCATGATTGCCCATCTGACGGTCCATGCCGTGCTGGCCCTCATCGGCTGAGGCATCTCCTGGCTGCCGGGCAGGGTGGACACGGGTATCGTGGCCCAGGCACGCTGCCGGATGGGCTGGACGGCAAAGCGTTCACCATCATGTCTCAAATTTCTTCTAACAGCTCACAAAATCGTGACCGACTCACGTACGACTCAAGACCAACAGCTTCCACTCGGAGAAGAATTATGCGCGTTCCCAAGACCTACGTCAGGCACTTATTAACAGGCACAGCAGTGATGTTGCTTGTCCTCGCTGGGGCACCTGCCGCATTGACACAGTCAGAGGCGATCGCGACTGCTGCGGTTGCCACCGCCGACAGAGCGGTCACGCACGCCGAGAACGCCCGCGTTCCCCAAGGTGCGGCCTGGACGCAGCACTACTTTCCGTCCTCAGACGGCTCCGACGTTGAACTGCACGCCGACGTTCTGTTGCCCGAAGGACTGGCCGCAGGCGAGCAGGTGCCGGTGATCCTTTCGGTCGGGGCGTACTTCGGGCACTCCGGCCAACAGGCACTGGAAAACCACGCGCACACCGGCCCCTCGAACCGCTTCAACGACCTGGTCGAAGGCACCGATCTATTCAACCGCGGCTACGCCCTGGCGATGGTTGACCTGCGCGGCTTCGGCGGCTCCACCGGATGTCTAGACTTCATGGGTCCCGGTGAGCAGGCCGACGTGCAGGCCGCGATCGACTGGACCGCGAGCCAGCCCTGGTCTACGGGTGCCGTCGGCATGTATGGCAAGTCCTATGATGCCATCACCGGTTTAGTTGGCAACAACCTCGACCAGGACGCGCTCAAAGCCGTCGTCGCCCAGGAGCCGCTCTGGGATCTGCACCGCAGCACCTGGTCGAACGGCGTCCCCCGCTCGACCATCGTGGATGTGTCGCGCACCTATAACGAGATTGCTACCTTGTCGCAACTGCCCGACGATGACGAGCGCTACCGGACCAATGCCGCCTACGAGCAGGTGAACCCGCTGTGCCTGCCGTTGAACTCGCTCGGCTACCAGGACGCTGACCCGGACTCGGAGTTCTGGCAGTTCCGTGACCTGGCGTGGCACGCCAAGGGCACCGACACACCGCTGTTGTTCACGCAGGGTTTCCTTGAATATAAGGCCGAAGCCGAAGCGGTGGAGGAGTTCCTCGCCAACCACCAGGGACCGCAGCGCGGCTGGCTCGGCCCCTGGGAGCATTATCGGGGCAACGACCGCACTGCCGATGGGAGACTGGAAATGGGCCGCGAGGGCTGGTTCGACGAGGTGATGTCCTTCTACGACCAGTACCTCAAGGGCATCGAACCGACCGTGGACTACCCAGCCTACGTCGTGCAGGACAGTACCGGTGCCTGGCGCGCCCAGGATACCTGGCCCGTCGTGGAGTACGCCGCCACCATCGCGCTCGGCGGCGGGTCGTACCTGGACGACGGCCTGTTCGCCGAGCCTGCAACCGAGGCTCCCAACCGCTTCTTCGTCTGGTCTGAGCCACTTGGGCAGTCGGTTCGGATCACTGGTACGCCGCAGGTGTCCCTGAATGTCGAGGGCCACGGCAACGTCATGGTTGAGCTGTACGACGTCGCCCCAGACGGCAGCGCCGTTGCGTTCAACCGGCAGGTGGCGGTGGTGAAACCCGGCACGACCAGCTTGGACCTCAGATCGACGGACTGGACGCTGCAAACGGGTCACGCGCTGGTCGTCGAGATTGGCACCATTCAGCCCTCTCTGGCTGGTGACAACGACTGGATTGATACACCGTCGTTGGAAAGAATCACCGTCAGCGTCGCCCGGCTCGAGCTTGCCCTGGACGACCCAGCCAACGACACCGTCATCCCTGGCGATCGCGCGCCGTGGCTGGACATCTACCGGCAGGCGTACACGGAGCAGCTGTCTCCCAATACCCCAAGCTTCACGCTGCCGACGCAAGACCGCTGACCCAGCGGTTGTTGTAGCCCTAAACAAACCAAATCATGATGGTTTCTTGAATCGATTGTTAACTCTGCAGTTTTAGATGGTGAATCAAATGATTAAGTACAAAGATTTTGCGCCTCGAATTACTGAACGGGGCCCCCTAGGCGGACCTTCCGAGTATGAATCTTTCTTGGAGGTGGTGAGTGCTGTAAATCAGTGGATCGAAAGTACAACGATCCAGGTAATCAATGTTGAAACGGTTGTTTTACCCGATCGCATCGAAGGCACCCATGATGATATCTACGGAGTGACGACCAGTAATGCTTTCTACCCAGTGATGATTAGTCAAGGTCTTCCAATCAAATACTTTCAATGTGTGCGTGTTTGGTACCGAGAATAAGCGTCACCGGAGAAGAAATCATGAAACGATCTACCTTGTTTACTTTTCTGTACCTCGCGCTCGGAGTTTGCCTGACAGCGATCGCGTTGGGATACCCAAACCTGTCTTCGGGTCTTCAAACCAGCTTGTTGATCAACGCAGGAGCGTCCTACATCGCTTGTATTTTCGAGCCATTTTTGCGGGAGAGGACAATCCGCTTCTATCGCCGCCGCAATTCATCGGTCATCCTATCCTCGTTGGTGATTGGATTCACTCTTATTTGGATAATTTGGCAGGTTCAAAGTCAGAACTGGACAATGGAAGCCATTTTACAGACGCTTCCGTGGCTAATCGTTGTTTTACTGTTTGCTGAAAACATTGTGATTATAAGGCAGGTGAATTCTGAAAATTAGAAACTGTTTTCTAACGCTTATTAAGTGATTTCTACCTTCCACGTTCGCTTGTTGTTGGCGATTCTTCGTACATCAATAATATTCTCGGCTCAACTTCAAAGGAGCGAACATGGCACATCCAATCAGCAAATTTGGCTCCAATTCGTTGATTTCTGCTCCGAGGAGAACCGCATCCATATTTAACTCCAACAGTATCAAGAGTAAAGTCGACCATGTTCAAGCGATTCTCTAAAGTTTCTATCCTGTTAGTCACAGTTACAGCGTTGGTGATGGTTTGCTTACAATCTTTTGGGGCAAAGCCTGCCCTATCTGAGATACCAGATTTAGGCCCCTCAAATCAGTCAACGCTGGTTGCAACAGCCGCTCTTCCCCCTGATCTTGTCCCGGCTGTTTTAGGCGGTAGACCTGTTTATGTACTGTATGTGACCAGAGCCGAAGATACGGTTCTCATCCGTTGTTATCCCGGTTATGAACCTACGATCACCGTTCGAGCGATGGGAAATAATCCCAATGCCAACACTCAAAAAGAAGGTGTTATGATGTGCCGCCCTTCTGCTTAGAACTGATGCGGCAAATTTACTCTGGTATCGCTACAGGCATATGGACAGAAGCTGCTTCAGACCGATGCGGTGTTCAGACCTGAAGAACGTCCTGAAGCGCGATTGCGAATTAGATAGAAACTGCTCTCACACGGGCTAGGCCGAATAGTACAGATATCGAGTTGAAGTGCAACTCTGGGGTGAGCACTATGGTGCAGCATGAATGGCAAGATGAAACACGACAATTGGCGATCGCACCTCGCCTATGGCTCTGGTGGACATTGGCTACTACAATCGCGGGGGCGATCGTTGGAGCACTGGAAGCGTCAGGATTTCAGTTTATAGCAACCATATATTTTACAGGTTTGTTTATTGGCGCAGCCCAATGGCTCGTTTTGCGCCAGTACCTGCCTAAAGCCTTTTGGTGGATAGTGGTTAGCACCCAGGGATGGACTTTTGGGATAGCGCTGGCGAGTTCTTTCATCACACCCCTTTTTGATCCGCTTATTCAATTCCTGAGCACACTAGGCGCATGGCCAGTTTTTTGGTCGAATCTGGTCACACAGCCGATTGAACTGGCTATTTTTAGCGTGGCTCAGCTTCCGATTTTGACACGATTTGTTCGTAAAGCGCATTGGTGGATTCTGGTCAGCGCCTTAGGAGGTGCGTTAGATGGAGCAAGTAGCTCAACTGTCGCCTACATTGAGCTACTACCACCACCATTCTCGACAGCATTGATTTATGGGGCAGGTTGGCTAAGCTACGGCATCGTTACCGGAATTTATCTGCAATGGCTGCTGCGTCATCACCCCCGGTAGGGCAATACACAAACTTGCGATGAGCGCCGAGGCGCAACTCCGAAGGAACCGCAATATACTTCAATCAGGAATTCATTATGCAAACCCATTCTTGGACTGTTTCCAACGCAGCGATATTTTCTAACCGATGATTCCATTCAACGCGAGATTGTCCAGCAAGTTCGTGCAGCCGTATTAGAAGACACTGGACCGGATTCTCGGATGGCAGCATTGATTAGTTTGATGCAAGCCTCTCACCTGACCGATGCGGTGTTCAGACTTGAAGAACGTCCTGAAGCGCGATCGCGGATTAGAGCGATCGCAGAAGGGAATCTGGTCGGCAAAGCAGTTTCAAAGGCAAATTTCACCATTCAAGCAACCACGCTTCTGAGTGCAGTCAATGTTCGATGAAATAGTTAGATCGCAGCAATAGGGTGGGCACTGCCCACAAAACTCTAAAGCTTACTACAACACAGGAGGTTTCCAATGGACCGGAAGATTTTAGTCACTGGCGCAACTGGCAGCAACGGTACAGAGATTATCAAGCGACTCTCAGCACAGAACATACAAGTCGGTGCAATGGTTCGTAACCCTGATCAAGCGAAGGAGATTGCACTCCCGAATGTTGAAGTGGTGAAGGGGAACTTTGATCGCCCTGAGACGTTGTTGGCGGCGCTGACTGACGTGGACAGTGCCTTTCTCTTAACGAACTCTACAGAACACGCAGAAGCGCAACAACTTGCGTTCGTTGATGCGGCACGTCAGAGTAGCGTCAAGCATATCGTCAAACTATCGCAATTTGCAGCCGATGCCCATTCGCCTGTGCGCTTTTTGCGTTACCATGCCGCCGTCGAAGCAGCAATCCAAGCATCAGGAATGACGTATACGTTTCTGCGTCCCAACCTCTTTATGCAGGGCTTACTAAGCTTTAGATCGACGATCACAAGCCAAAACGCCTTTTATGCCGCGATCAGTGATGCAAAGGTGAGCGTCGTAGATGTCCGCGACATTGCTGACGTTGCTGTAGCGTCTCTGACCGAAGCTGGGCATGAAGGCAAGATTTACGATCTCACGGGTCCGCAGGCGCTAACCCATACCGAGATGGCAGAATATCTCTCTGCTGCCCTGAAGCGTCAGATTATGTTTGTCGATATCCCACCCGAACCGATGCGGGAAGCCATGATTGGCTTTGGGATGCCAGCTTGGCAAGCCGATGGACTGATTGAAGATTACGCCCACTATCGACGCAATGAGGCAGCAGCGATCGCTTCAGGGATAAAGGATGCGACTGGCCAAGCGCCGCGTCAGTTTGAGGACTTTGCCCGCGATTATGCAACGGTATTTAGCTGATTTCCAAAATTGAACGATCAACAAGTTTAGCTCTAGCCGTTCGCAACCCTAGTTCGGTAATAAACCCAGTCTATTTTGAGACCCGTAGTTTTTCTTCTTCTGAATCCAGGTGAGATTTACCCCACAACCGATCAGCGATCGCTAGCGACGTTGCATTGATGCGTTGCTGAAACCGTGCGACTTGTGTCTTCAAATCCGCTTTACAGTTATAACAAGCCTGATAAATGGCCTCCTTCCGCAACCACTGCCAAAGATGCTCGACCGCATGAAGTCAGGATTGTCAGTGGGTAACGGCTGAAGCGCGATGTCGAACCCCTCATCTGCGGCAATTTGAACGGTTTTGGCCCGATGATAGAAGGCTCCATTCCAGATTACCTTCATCGGGAGGTCGGGAAATTCCACCCGCAGTTGCTTGAGCATGTCAATCGTGTTGAATCACCGGAGTTCGCTGAGAATGCGGTGGCTCAGCCGTGGCGCAGTTGACGACGTAGCCACTTAAACCACATCTGTGGGGTGCGAGCGGGATTGCCATCGCGATAAGCTTCCGCCGCTTGCCAGAGATGTGCGGCAGCATGATAGAAGTCCAGGATCCAAGAATGACCCGGCTCAACTTGTGCATCAGAGCGCCCACCATGTGCATCTTGGTTTTGCCTATAGCAAAGAGGCGATCGCGAAAGGCCATTGGGTCATTGCCCCTCAGAGCAAAACACCTCATCCGGCGATCGCTCAATACTCCAGTGAATGCAAGCCCACGCGGGGGCGAGGCATAGGACTGTCGCTCGGGCGTCAGCTCAGAGATGCCAACACACTCTTGACCCAGGCAGCTTCTTCACTCGATAACTTGGGCTGAACGGGTTGCTCATAATCAATCACCAGATCAAAGCGAGCCCGGTCATAGACATCGTTAAACACTTGCTGCAAATTCACTGTGGGAATGAGCTCTTGAGGGTGCAATGGCACGGGGAAAGTCGGTATTGCCATCTTGAGGTCAAATTCGTATAGTTTGGCATCGGGTCGCTCAATACTGGCACTCACTAACCTGCATTATTAGACCTCTTGCACGAATAACTTGACTCGTTGAGAGCACCTGGCAGAGACTCATAAAAGTCTTTAGTTCCAACCGCAATGACGTACGAACGGATCAGCCAACTGAAGCCGAACGACTTTCGCCGCTACTGCGGGGTCAGCCCCGAGACCTTTGGCACGATGGCTAAACCATTGCTCCTGGGCTTCCTAAAGTTGGTCAGCGGAGGGGACAACCCGGTTTCAGCGTAGAAGACCAATTGCTGATGACCCTAGAATACTGGCGAGAATATCGCACCTTCTTTCATCTGGCCGTGAGTTGGCAGACCTCTGAAGCAACGGTCTGCCGCACCATCACTCGAGTAGAAAATGAGCTTGCGGCCTGCGGCTACAGCAAGTTGCCGGGACATAAGAGCCTCACAGCGGAGAGAGGTCACCTCAGAGGTCATTGTTGTAGATGTGAGCGAGTCACAGATAGAGCGTCCCCCAAAAAACAGAAGCACTACTTCAGTGGCAAGAAGCGCAAGCATACCTTAATGGTGCAGTTGGTCATCGACTTGGTCACATTGCAGGTGCTGCACACGGTCTATGGCAAGGGCCATGAAAACGACTTTGGCTTGTACAAACGCTCGAAATTACACCTTAATGAGAAGCTGGAGTTGCTGGCAGACAAGGGATACCAGGGAATTGCAAAGCTTCATCGCAAGAGTTTCATTCCCTGCAAGAAGCCACCCGGTGGCAAGCTGACTCAGACGCAGCGGGCTTACAACCGGGAGTTGGCCAAGTTGCGTATCAAGGTGAAGCCTGTTATCTGTCGGTTGAAAATATTTCGGATCTTGGCAGAACGCTATCGCAATCGCAGGAGACGCTTTGGGTTGAGGTTCAATTTGATTGCTTCGATTTACAACTGCCAGCTTGCTCAAACCACCGCTTAGATTCGTGCAAGAGGTCTATTCAATCTTCTACTTCAGCTATTAAATAGAGAGAGTGCAGCACCCGTCGCTTGATAGGTGTTTTTTATTATTCAGCCATAAAGTTGCGATCGCAACTTTATGGCTGAAGCGAATAGCTCCGGATTCTCTACTATTGTCAGCAGATTTGATGGCGCATTAATCCACAGGAACAAAGTCATAGCCAGTACCCGAGCGATTGCCCGGTACAACCTCCACTAGCTGAAACGGTTGATTGCGATCGCCAGTTCTTGGCAGAAATCGCACTGGACTCGTTGCCCCTTCAACCTGAAAATCAGATGCCGCCAATGCTGCTGCCACCCCTTCACGAGTTGGCTCAGCCTCAATGCCTGCAGCTAAAGCCACCGCTGCATCGTAGGCCATAGCTGTGCGCCAGTTCACATCCGCGCCCCACAACTGCCGCGATTCTTGGACGAACTCGCTCTGCTCATGGCTGAGAATATCCCACGGTGCGGCCACTGTCAGACCCAATGCATTTGCACCAGCCAGGCTCAAAAGCTGGTTCTTATACAGCGAATCGCTCCCTAGCATCGGTAAAGAGGTTTGATCTGAGGCTAAGATTTGCAAGAGTGGATCAGACGGATCGAGGCTCAAGGCCAGCATGATGACCCCAGCGCCTTGTTCACGAGCAGTTTGCATGGCATTTGCGGCTCGAAAATTTGCATCTTGAATATCAAACACCTCAACAATTTGGCCACCGCCGCTGACGAACTCAGTCTCAAACTCGGCTTTGAGAGACGTGCTGTAGTTGCTATCAGTGTTGTAAAAAATAGCTGCCTGCGATGTTTCTAAGATGTCCAGGGTATAGTCAGCCAACAGAGATGCCGCAAGGCGATCGCTCGGTACAGTTCGAAAGATGTAGTCTCCCGCCTGTGAAATGTCAACCGATGTACTGGTCGGCGAAATCAGCGTCAGTCCCTCAGCCTCATAAATCTCAGCCACCTCCAAGGTTGTACCGCTGGAAAAATGACCAATGACACCAAGAACATCAGTATTCGCTGCGAGACTGGCCACTAACGTTTTTGCCATGTCGGGATCGTCCTGATCATCCACGATGAGGATTCGTAAAGGTATCCCATTAATCCCGCCATCAGTATTAATTTCCGTTTGCGCTTGGGCGACACCGCGCATGAGTTCTTGGGATGTCCCTCGCTTGGTGTCATCGTCATCCCCTGGCACAATAAGCGCAACAGCATGGGAGGGAGCATTACCAATCTTGGCATTGTTTAGATAAATCAACGCTTCTGGATCGTTACGATTTTCTGTCAATGCAGCTGTTAATGCTTGCTCGGCAGCTGCAAAATCGGCTTTTGCGAGAGCATCTAGCCCATTTTGCTTACTTGTGGATACGGCCCCTTTCAGAACAGGCTCTCCTGAACTGCCGTCTGCTCCTTTGATATCAAAACTCACAGGTGACGTACTGTCAGCACGGTCTAGACTCAGAATCGTATCCTTAAACAAGAAAAAGCCACCACCTAGAAGCCCAAGTGTGACAAGCAAAGATACTACAAGAATAGACAGATCGTTCTGTTTGGTCATAGGGGTTCTTTGAGCTTTGAACGATGAGACGATTGAGTTGTCTAAGTTAGCATGACATCAGTGTGAGCGGGTGATGCTGTAGTAGTATTCCACCATAAGGTTCAGATTTGAGGCGCTCCGCCATCTGATGGGCTAATCGACTGACAAAGCTGCTGCCAGTTTTCCTAGAATACCTGTCAGATAAAGACTAGAGCGACTCAAAAGCAGTCAGGATGGAAGCCAGAGTTTTAGGATTAGATCCCACTCAAAATCATCAGAATGCTGTAAAAAAACTCCTAACTCAAACATACCCCAACCAATCAAAGTCGCGTAGAGCCTACAGTGAAGTGCATGGTACAAACCGATTGTGCTGCTGGGAGCGGTTCGAGATGATTCACGACTCAGATTTTTCCGTTACTACACTAAACCGATTGGAACAGAACTGCGATCGCACTCAACAAACCGCGATCGCGCTTTTTGCTTCGGGGATGCGATCTCATCTGATGTCTAACGTACTCTACGAGATCTGCGATCGCGTGGCTGGCATCCCCATAATGCAATCGCACTGATGTCTAACGTACTCTACGAGATCTGCGATCGCACTCTGGTCTTAGGGTTGGGGTTTCTCTCTGAGATCGCGTTCTCCGATAAAACCAGTGCGATCGCAGAGAGGAACTGAAAGTTGCGATTGACATCGTCCATCAGATGGCTCAAATTAAAGAAGAAAAGCACCTGCAAAAGACGCACACCCAAATCCATCTCCGAAACCGACACATACGCCACCCAAGGCCATCTCTTCAGCCACAACACCGCCACCCAAGTCGAACTGTTTTGAGCTAGACATATCTCCGTCGCAATTCCCGCAATGCCAAGCACAGCCCATCTCGAACAAGCCCTTCTCAACCACCTGCGTCATCTCCCTCCCGAAAAGCAGCAGGAGGTTCTTGACTTTGCAGAATTTCTACGACAGAAAGTTTTGTCAAATCCGGCACCACCCACCAAACCATCTCTGCAACAGTTGGCTAGCCTGCCCCTATCTCAACGGCACCAGGTTCTAGAACCCTTCATCGCCGAAACCGCTGAAGACTTTAAAACTGACCCTGAGCTGACTGAGTTTTCGGCCCTAGATAGCGAAAATTGGAATGTTCCTGATGACGACCCTAGTCGTGGTGAAATCTAGCTGGTAAACCTTGATCCCACCCAAGGCCAAGAAATCCAAAAGACACGACCAGTCGTCGTCATCAGCACCGATCTTTTTGCACCTATTCCCCTCCGCTTCTTTAAGCTGTGAATAACCCCAATCAAGCCCCGTTAGACCTCATAAAACCCTGATCTAACCGAAGAGGAACTGAAAACTGCGATCTCAGAGAGAAGCTAAAAATCTGCGATCGCGTTAGTCAAGATTCGTGTAGGAGGCGAACTGCGATAACGAGGCGGGATAAGGAAGCAGAAATTGATGCGGTACCGAGCATTGCCTCATCGACTCTCGCTACGACTAGCGTACCCACTCAATCAGGTGCTACACGCGATCTCACAAGAATACCCCGATATTCCCAACTGACAAGAAGCAACCTATATCAATTAGGAGCTGATTAGTAACAAATTATGTGCCCACCTCAGTCCGGCTACAGGTTACAAAAGGCAGCTCTCGCTGGGGTATCGGACATCCTTGGGTGCTGGTCATGCCGGGAGGCTTCGCCAACGCACTCTCTCCTAAATATCTGACCAGACTGCACCTGGTCACCTATCTGCCAGCTCTGAGAATCGGGTGTAAGACGAGAATAAAGAACCCCAGAGCTCCCCGTGTCCATGATCTTTTGATTAGGAATTGGATCTTTAATAGAAATTGTGGACACCGATGCGGATAGCTTGTGTCTAACGGCCTGCAACAGCTTGAGACGAAGAGGATTCTCCAAATCAGGCAAGGCATAACGGCGAGCACGTTTTTGATTGCGACGACCAGGACGACTGATCGCAACCACCTCTAGTCCTAAGCGCTTCACCAGTTTGTTGGCAATTTGACAGGGGGTCTGATCGGGGTTGATCGTGAGATTTAACCAGTAGCGCACCTCAGGGATGAATCGAAGGGCCACCTGCTTGATGGCAATTGCCCGTTTGTCGTGATTGGTCCACGGCTTGCCATCGAGCAGGTTGAGTACACCCAGTTTGGCAATGATGGCAGCTTTGACATAGCGTCTGGGCAGCTGGTGCGGAGCCCGAATCGAGCTGGCAAGAATGGTCTCCATGATTTTGCGATCGCAGTTCTTGACCACCTCTAGATTCTCAGCCTGAGCCTGGAGCAAAACACCCCAACGCAGTGCCCCATAGTTGTTACACAACACCTCGTAGCACTCATCCGCATCATTGAAGTCAATGCCCGGAAATTCTGCACGGCACAGCACTTTATACGCAACCAGGCGAACCTCCCGGCTACTCTCCATGCCGTTTAGAGTGCGGTGCGCCCAGTCTGGAGTATGACCCGCTTGCGGCTCAGCCTCAGCAATTTCAACCGCTTCCTCGAACCAAATTTGCTTTTGCGTAGCATGCCACAGTTGGGCAGTCGCCTTGTGAGCCGAGACGGTCGCGGCAGTCACACAGTGGCCCGCACCGTCTAGACGATCGATTAAGGCAGCCTGAGCACTCGGTGAGAGAATCAGCACCTCCGGCTGATTGATCTGGAGCCAGTGATCTGGGTCTTTGAAAAACAGATTGAAGGTCTCTCCTTCGTTCGTTTCTGAATCGATGCGAGTGGTACGGATACCTTGACCCTGCAAAATGCGGTCGAGCCGCTTCGCTTCTCGTTGGGAGCTGGTCACCACCAACAAGCGACTCCCTTGCTCAATCCGATGTAGCAGACGCTGCCGAAAGCCAGAGGCTTGGCCAGAAAAGACGTGACAGTCCCATGAGATGTCGTATTTACGGTGTTGGAAACAGCGCACAGCTAGGGATTCACTAATTGTCTGCCAGAACTGCACGGCGCGATTGGGAAGACCATCTTCACTGAGGACAATCGCACCTCCCGAGGCGATCGCGTGCTTGGCAACACGGACAATCTGTTCCAGGATGGCTCCATAGCGGCTATTGAAGGTATCTCCCTGACAGATATGCTCGGTCACTTGATTGCCTTCATCGACGATCAAGACAACGGGCTTTGACCAGAACCACTCTGGCAGCTTGCCAATGGAGTCAGGGCACAATACGAGGCCAGGGCGATGGCGAGCGGCGTTCCAAAAGTCGCGCTGACGTTGGCCGGTGGCTCCCTGATCATGGATATGGAGAATGCCCCAGTCTTGGGCGGTTTGCTGCCCCAGTGCGTTCAGTGGTGAGAGCACTAGGACGTGTTTGTCTTCCGTCAGGGCAGTGTGTACCCAATCGCGCCCGATACGGTAGGTTTTCCCAGTATTCATGGTGGCGTCTACGACATGAATGACGCCTGGTGTGAGTTCAGGTAACGGTGGCAGATAGGGGCCTTCGGTACGTCGTTCAATCGGAAACGTGAGCGCATTGTGTCGGTGGATGGCATTGAGCGCAGCCGCAATCTGTCCGCTGCGTTTATATTGTTTGAGCGTGGGAGCCGCATTCAAGAGTTCATGGAGTCGCTCTGCCCCGGTCAATTGGCGAGCACGGTCTGGAATAGGACAGGCGATCGGATCTTGGTAGTTCAGATCTTGGTAGTGTTGATGCGATCGCACTAAGGGGCTAAATCCTTTAGTTACCTCAGAAGGCTGCTCTGACGTTTCAAGATTGAAGGTGTCCCCATGCTTTTCAGTTAGGAGTCCCATGAGGTTGATGGACAGGAGGCTCACCGTCAGCATGATGTCGGCCCAGGTGAACTCATCGCCAACGATGTAGGAATGGTCTGCGAGAGTGTGATCGCAGTAGCCGACTGCAATGTCGAGTTCGTCGCTGAGACTAATGGTAATGGTCGGGGACTTGCCCTTAAACCTGCGAATGGCATTGATGTAGGGATTCAAGGTGCCTTCGGGAAAGTGCATCCACTGAAGGTAGGGGCCTCGCAGCGGCGAATCCATGGCGGGGGCAAGACGACCCGAACCATAGCGTTCGATAAGGTACTGGGTGATCGCCCCTGATTCACACAGCACCACATCGCCATCCACCAACGTCGGAAACCATCCGAATGGCGGGACATTTTTCACGACGCTAGCGGTAGGCGTTCTAGCCAGTAGCAGCCTGCTCAAAACTTAGGTTTCAGGATTTGGTGCATCTTCTGGATTGGCACCACTAGCGGCCAGAGTCATGAGGGGCTGTAGCCGGATATAGATGTAAAGGGTCATCCCAATAGCAAACAAATTTGCAAGCAGGGACTGAAGGCTATACAGCGGTGGCCAATAGGTCATCACCGAATAAGTAACCGCAGTCAGCACGAAATAGATCAGGTACGGCCGAATCGATAGGGATGTCGCCAAGCAAGTCAACCGCTCTAGAAAATTCTGATTGTCACCTCGGCGATTGGCCCGAAAGCTCGCCGCAATTCCCCAAATTTGAATGCCCCACGGCACGAGCTGAATCAGTCCATATACATTTGGCCGGGCCAGCGCACTCAGAATGCTGGCTTCACCAAAAATAGCGGCAACGGCAATCAACACCCAAACAAAGTTAAGCTTTTCGCGTTCGCTCAGGGTATCGTCTCGTAGGGCGATCGCAACTCGTTGAGGAGGTTGAAAAATAGTCAAAGCTAAACTCCGATAACTCTAAACTGATGCTATAAAACTGCGATCGCAGATGCCAACATATGGGGTTCATGCCCAGAGATTTCTACTTATCCTGGGCAAAAACTTGAACGTCATTTTGAGTTGCGATCGCCAAGTATTGCCCTGTTGGATCAAATTGGGCCTGCTCAACATACAGATCAAACTCGGTCGCGGTCGCGGTTGCAATATCAATCAGCCGTGTCCCCACCACATCGCTGCGGACAAAGTAGTATTGCCCGTTCGGGCTGAGGCGACCAAGGCGATCCTGGCGATCGATGCTGGGCAATTTAGTAATGCGTTCTACGCGGTCGCCTGCACGCACATTCCAGGTATCGAGCTCGATGTCATAGAGGTTTTGCGACAGCACCCGCAGAATATCCGGGGCGGTAAATACCATGTCCATAAACGTAAAGTTGCTGGCCGAAGGGCGGAGGGTGCGCTCAACATTGCCCGTTGCGACTGACCAGACGGTGATGACCTGGCCAGCTGCTGGTCCCGGTTCGGGTCCGGCTGCTGGCGACACAAAGCCCACACCAGCCAGCCAGTCACCGCTGGGGCTAAAGACAAACTGGCCATACTCCGCCCCCACTGAGTTTTCTAAAAGTCGGGTCACCTCTCCCGTGGACGCATCGTGGAGCTGGAGCTGTGTATCAGTAGGGCGATCGGCGGGGCCAAAGCTTAAACTCACCTGGCTTAGCACTCGGTCATCACCGGGTTGAAACCCGACTTGCATAAGCGGCACGCCGATAAACCCGGCTTCATCCCGAAACTGGCCTTGGGCAGTGCCGAGGGGCTGCTGCCAGAGCTGTTGTCCTACTTCAACCTGCCAAGACTGTAGCGTTAGCGCATTATCTGGCAGGCTTTGTGCGATCGCGGCAATCTGAGTGCCACCGTGGCTGATGGCGATCGCCTCAAAGCGATTGCTGCCGTCAGTTACGATTTCGCTCAACAGTTCTCCCGTTTGCCCGTTCCAAATTTGAATCATGTCGCCGCCGGGGCTGAGGGTCGCGATGCGATTGCCGTTGCGGCTTACACTAACCTGTTGGGCGCGGGTCGATAGCGTCGCGATCGGAGTTGTCGACCAGCGATCAGCCTGCTCATCTCCGACAGCTACCACATAGAGGGTATCGGCTAGGGGTTGCACTCGTCCCTCTTGCACCAATGCCTGATAGACAAAAGCCGCCACATCCGCCCGTGAAGCCCCACGGTTAGGCTGGAGCTGGGTCAGGGTCGGGTAGTTGACGACGATTTTAGCCTGGGTAGCGGCGGCAATGCTAGGGCGGGCATAGTCAGGAATGGTCGCCGCATCGGTGTAGTAGGTCAGGACGTTGGTGGTGTCGCTGCTGTAGTCCAACCCGTTCGCTAGGGAGACTAACGCCTGCACTCGGGGAATTGTCTGCTCGGGACGAAATTCGTTGTTAGGGTAGCCAGAGAGAAAACCGGCAGCACGCGCGGTATTGATCGCTGAGTATCCCCAGTAGGCAGCCGGGACATCGATAAATCCGCCAGTTGCGCCAAAAGATTCTGTCACCGGAAACGCCTGACCTAAAATTGCGGCAAACTCAGCTCGCGTCACGGTGGCATCGGGACGAAACGTGCCATCCGGGTAGCCGCTCAGGATGCCCCGATCGCTGAGGGCGCTGATATAGTCAGTAGCCCAATAGTCAGCCGGGACATCGCTAAATGCCTCGGCCAGGGCAGCAGTGGGATTTGTCAGGACGGTGGTTGTGCCGATGCCTAGCCCCATCAGAGCACGAAAGGCAACATGAGTCCAAACGGGAAATTCTTTCATGGCGAATCAATAGCGATGAACAGTAGTCGATATGGTCGAGTGCTCAAGTGCGCGACCTCTGAAACAGCATGACGATTTAGAGCCGCGATGGGTTCGTTAATCGCATTTTCCGTCAAGCTTGAGCCGCTCAACTCTTCGAAGATATGCGATCGCACTTTAGCTTCCCTACCTACACATGGGTCATCGTCTGGAGGATCTTGACCTCATCCAGTTGGGTAAACCCGATCGCAGGATGCCAAGATTTCCACGCTGTTCTAAGCTAGAAACAGTCGCTCAACCGCAGTCATTTCTCCCCTGGGAGAGCGGGTCGATGGCTAATGGTAGTGCCGAATGTAACGTAAAGTGCAAGGGGCAGATAGCGTTTTGGTTTCTGTTTTTTGCGTCAACAGCCTTGATAGAGACTAGGATCAGTGGTGTCGATCAACGTTAAATCTTTGCGGTCGGACAATTAGAGGTGATCCATGACGACGCTGCTGATTCAGACGGAGAACATGCCCCTGACGGTAAACCTGCCGATGCCGATTGAGATGACCACCGCAGAATTCTATGAATTTTGTCAGGCCAACCGTGATCTTCGTATTGAACGCAGCGCCAGCGGAGAAGTCATCATCATGCCACCGACTTTCTCAGACACAGGCAACCGAAACGTCAAAATTGCCCAACAGCTGGCTAATTGGGCCGATCAAGATGGCACAGGAGAAGTCTTTGATTCCAGCTCAGGCTTTACCCTGCCCAATGGGGCGACTCGTTCTCCCGATGCAGCCTGGATTCGGCTCGAACGCTGGAATGCTCTGACAGAGGTCGAACAGGCATCCTTTGCACCCATCTGCCCGGATTTTGTCGTTGAGCTAAAGTCATCCAGCGATGCCTTGGGTAAGCTGAAGGCCAAAATGTTGGAATATCTGGACAATGGGGCAATGCTGGGATTTTTGATCGATCGCAAACAGCGCCAGGTTTATGTCTATCGCCCCAATCAACAACCCAAGATTTTGGAGAATCCTGACGCCGTGAGTGGCGACCCAGAACTGCCAGGATTTCAGCTGCAAATGGCGAGAATTTGGTAGGCAAAATCGTCTCACCCAATTGGGCAAACCCGATCGCAGGATGCTGAGATTGCACGTTCACCGTAGACTCGAAACAGTCGTTTAACCGCAGTCATTGTTGCCCGCACTGGAGTAAACCGATGGCATCTGATTCCTCTCAACCGTCTGAATTAACAGAAAAGTCATGGGCAATCACCGCCCGTCATTTCTTGATCGGCGTATTCCTTAGCGGCGTGCCTATCCTGGCGTATCTGTGGCTGGCGGTGGATATGACCTACGGCAGCTGGGCTGCAGCGGGGACGGGAAGATTGGTAGGCGCGATCGCAGTCCCGCTTTTGTGTGGGCTGCTATCTGCCACTTTTGGTCAGTGTGTGATTCGGGTGCTTTCCCAAATGATTGAGTCGGTCAACTTGCCGTTTTAAGGCATCAAAAACTTAATCGACCAAACCGCGACGGACGGCGGCAACGGCGGCTTGAACGCGATCGCTCACCACTAGCTTGTTCATAATCCCCTTTACATAGGTCTTAACCGTATTGGGGCTGAGGTAGAGCTTTTGGCCAATGGCGGTGTTGCTTAAGCCTTCCACAATCAGCTGCAGAACTTCGAGTTCGCGATCGCTCAATAGCCCCTCATTTCCCTTCACTTGGGGGCGAGCGGGCGTCAAATTTTGCATCACCTTTTGGGCAATTTGTGGGTCTAGATACGCTGCGCCAGATGCCGCCACCCGAATTGCATTCGCCAGTGCCTCTACATCGGTACCCTTGATGCAGTAGGCATCTGCTCCGCTGGAAAGGGCGGCGATAATCTCCGTTTCATCCGTGTGGGAAGTCAGCATCACCACCCGCGTCGCTGGCAGTTGGGCTTTGATGGTTTGGGTTGCTTCGATGCCGTCCATCCCCGGCATCCCCACATCCATTAGCACAATGTTTGGGTTGAGGCAGTTCGCTTGCTCCACCCCCTGGTGACCGTCGATGGCCTCACCCACAATCGTAAAATCCGCTTGCTGACCGAGGGCTGTCGTTAACCCCAACCGCATCATCGGGTCGTCATCCACAACCAACAGCGTCAGCGTTGCAGCCGTCGCACTCATCACCACCTATCAGAAACTGGTTCTCATTATACTCTCGCTGGTTTACCCATCTAGGCGATCCAACGGCAGGATGCATATCTGGTTTATTTGCGACAGGATCAGAAGACATTGACCGCTCTTTCTAGGAGTTGCGATCGCTGATCATGTCATTCATTGCTCCATCAATCCATCAACTGCGACAACAGCTCAGCCAATTTTTCTCGGTGCCGTCGCCTTCTAAGGAATATCAGCAGTGGCGCGAACAGTTTATTCGCGATCGCAACTTCAGAATGGCTAGAGAAACCAGAACTTCTCTAGCCATTCGTTTAAGTTTCAGATATTGAAGAGAAACTTATTAACTAATACTCCCCAGAGACTAACGTTTTGCTGGGTTGGCGACGCTTGATGAGTTTGCTGCCAATCAAGACAGTTCCAACTCCAATCAGCGCACCAACGCTAGCAGGTTCGGGGACTTTGGTGTACTCAATCGTCTCACCCGGTAGAGCAGGAAAGAGAGCAGGAGGTTTACGAGCTTTGGTCGCTTGTTCGAACGAGTACGCAAAACCCAGAAGGTCAGGCTCAGACCAGGCGGAACCAAAGAATGATAAAGCGACAGGCATTCCGTCAGATGTGAATCCAGCAGGAACCTGCACATCTGGAAAACCAGATAGGTTAGCGATATTGGTTGCAGAAGACCCTGAGTCACACACATACGAGGGATCTGTTAGGCCGGGAAGAGGCCCAGAAGGACAGCCAGACGTTGGATAAATTAGCGCATCCAGACCATTTGCACTAAACAAATCTAAAACGGAATTCCGAATTAAATCTCTGCCGTTGGTCAAAGCATCAATGTAGTCAGGATCGGTTAACGGAACACTGGCCTGTTCGTTTTTGAAGAGATCCAAGCGCCCAGGGTAAGTTTCAAAAAATGGATCTTGCTCGGCGAGTTCAATAATTTCAGCTAAATCTTTGGGATATTCATCACCAATGGTGGCCAAATAATCCGGGATCTGCGCCTTGAACTCAGGCCAGCGAATGCGGGTATAGATGGTGTCTTTTTCTTCAATAACTTGCTCTGGAAAAAATAAAGAGTCAACAATCGTTGCTCCTAAACTTTCCATAGTTGCAATGGCCTCTTCCATCAACAGATCGACTTCTGGATTGCGTCCAAAGAAATCTCTGGCAACTCCAATCGTCGCACCGTTCAAAGCATCCGCGTCGAGAAACTGCGTGTAGTCGTCAAACACTTTCCCTTCGCTTTCGAGAGTTGCAGGGTCAGATGGATCAATGCCTGCCATGTAGCTCAGGGCTAGCGCCGCATCTTTTACGGTTCGAGTTAGAGGCCCCCCGGTATCAAACGAGAGCGCCAGGGGAATGATTCCATCACGACTTGTGAGGCCCAGTGTGGGCTTAATTCCAACTAGACCATTGGCAGCCGCTGGCCCCCGAATCGAGCCGCCTGTATCTGATCCAGTTCCAATTACCCCAAAGTTAGCTGCGATCGCAGCACCTGTTCCACCGCTAGATCCGGCTGGACTGCGATCCAAATTGTAAGGATTGCTTGTCAAGCCAACAAGAGAACCTCCTGGAACCCCCGAAGCAAATTCCGACATGTTGGCTTTGGCTAATATAATTGCGCCCGCATCACGCAACTTTTTAACTGTGAAAGCATCATCTGGAGGAATCGAACCTGCTAATACAGATGATCCTGCCGTGGTTGGCATATCAAAAGTATCGTAATTATCTTTAAGAATGACTGGAATACCATGCAGCGGGCTTCTGGGGCCAAACGTTTGTCGCTCAAGATCGAGTGCTTTGGCTATCGATAATGCATCCGAATTCACCGCGATAATTGAATTTAGAGAATCGTCATATTCTTCAATCCGGTTCAGGTAGAGTTGAGTCAAACTTTCTGCTGTTAATGCACCTGCATCAAACGCTTCATTGATGCTATCAATTGTTGCTTCTTCTAACTTGAATGTAGCGGCTAATACGTTTTCCGCTGTAAAAAAGATGGACAAAGTAGCCGTTGCAACGGATGCAACAGCCGTGGGAACAAATGCTGTTCTCATAGGGGCTTAGTTAGGTAGATGAACACGTCGAATCGGCACGGCTGACTGCACCCAGCAAGATATAACCCTCTTTTGTCAATCTTGATACCTAAGGAATAGCATCGCTATTTATCTTGAGTCCTATTATTTAACCGAGGAGTGCCCAACAAGTTGCCGTCGCCAACACTCTCCTCCAGACTGACTAAAGAGAGATAAACAGCCGTCAGTAATAGCACTTAGAATAAGTTGTTTTCAAATTAGAAAGTGTCACTCATATAACAGTTAACCTGAAACAATCACGGGTTTGAATTATTACAGTCAATCCACAAGATTGAATTTGCACTCGGTTTTGCTGTTTTGACGATAATCACGTTTCCAAATGCAGAAACCCTCCCCAGGTGGAGGAGGGCTGGAATCGAAGGAAAGCAATCTGATTCCAAACTTTGATGGCTGAGAGTAAACCCCCAAGCGAGAGCACTTGAGGAATAGTCGGCAGTAGAGCGATCAGCGTGAGCAGGGAAGAGATTAGCTGTCTAGATTTTCATCCCGAGACTCTTCAAAGCGATCCGTTAGCTGATTTAGGGTTTCAATCCGTTCATCATCAAAGCGATCCAATTGAGCTTGCCAGGGAAGATGCGGTTCAGGCGCGACAGAGTTTGGGCGCAGTCTACGCCATGCAGTTTCTTGTCCACATACATGGCACAGAGTTTGGGCTGATCAAAGCCAGTTTGGTACTTGTTGGCCACAATCATGATGTTGTAGCCATCGGTATCATAAGGCTTTTGCTAAGTCGCGCTCGTTGAGATCCGGATTTAATACGCTGCTGGTTTCGCTGACTTCTTCGGGAATCACGTCATCCGGCGGTACTTTGCCGGAAAACGCGACCAGGGAATGACTTTCAGTGTTCATCAACTAGAGGTAACTGTCAGGGGCTTTAATTTTACTTTTCTCTGCCAGATTGCCCAATCAGCGTCATGATGAGCCAGGGAGAACGATATTTTTGACCAAATCTTGCAGTCGGTAACTTACGTTCAAATTGTGCAAAAGAAAACTGCGATCGCAATCAGCGAAGATGGAACCTTCTTATCGGGAGTAATTATCGAGAATGAAACAGGTCTTACCCAAAAAGCTGCAAACCACTGGGATTAAGTTGCGATCGCGTATACACCTGGCGAATGCTTTCAACTCATACAAGGCGCTTAAAGTTTCTATAAATACATGAGTCACTATGGAGATGGAGTTGAATGGCGACTCTAACCATCGAAATTCCTGATGAATTAATGGAGCGGCTGGCTCCAATGGCCGATCAGCTACCAGAACTACTGCGGCGCTGCTTACATCCACCCGTTCTTTCCTCACAGGTCTATCGCTATGTTGTAGATTTCCTCGCTAGCCAACCAACCCTGGAGCAAATTGCTGGATTTCGACCCCCTTCGGAAATGCAGAATCGATTGCAATATCTCCTAGCTCGCAGCTTAGACGAGACCATCACTCCCGAAGAATCTCAGGAACTGGATGAATATGAGCGGATTGAACATCTCATCGTTCTGCTCAAAACTGGTAACTTGCCTTATCTCTTGGCGGCGGAATAGCCCCCCTTTATCTCCCCAGATTTAGGAGATAAAGGGGGCCAATGCGGCATTGTGTTCTTACAGAGAGATGGATAAGCTGTAGCCTAGAACGGGAGAGAGGCTGCTATCTGGCCACCCTTTTCCTAAGCTAAAAAAAGAGGTAGAGGGTGGATCAACATGCTCCCTGTCTGCTTTCACAATTACCTCAGAATCACCCTATTCCTGTTACCCATTAACTTCAACTTCAGCCTCTGTTTTTGTTTCCGTCCCCTTGTCATGACCAACGGAATCGTAATTGTATTTGGGTTCGTAGAATACAGTCTCCATAGGCTGAGAATAGGCTAAGGTTTTTTCAAGGTTCTTAGGCAGTTCATACAGCCACTTCGAATACTGATTACTGTAGCCAAACATGGCTTCGGCCTCAGCCCGTTTCGAATTTTGATAAAACGTATCCTTGTGAGTATGGTAAGTGGTCTGGTAGAGCGTATTTTCGACCCCATTAACATCAGTTAAATCGGACTTCTCAATGCCCTGGGAGGGTCGATATAAATAGTCTTCAAAGGGTTGCTCTCGCTTCAGTACAGGCTTGATTTCTGCCTGGGGTCTTTCGTACTGTAACGACAGTAAAGGTTGGAGCTGCGAGACTCCAGAAAACTGATAAACCAGGGTTGGATGATCACTGGCTATGTTCAAATTCTGTCGCCACTTGTCCAGTACCTTATTGAAGTCAAAGCCCATCGCTCTCTGGAAGTGCCACAGTCCACCCTGGAGGAAGAAAAAGGCCAGATAGAAGTGAGCATTAGCTAACCAAACCCGAGAGGTGTAACCGTTCGCCATGGTCGGCTGTGCCTCAAAGTATCGGGGTAGAAACGCCGATTTAAGCTCTAGGGTAGGACCATAAAATTCCTCTGGATAGGACAGAGTATCAAATCCACAGTAATAGGAAGCAGCAAATCCGGCGATAGCAATGCCAAATAGGGAATAGGACAAAATGCCATCTCCCGAAAACAGGAAGACCCGCTTCACCCAATTGAAGGGGGGAACCAAAATATGCCAGGCCCCTCCAGCAATCAACAGCACCGCGACATAAATGTGCCCCCCGACCAAATCTTCTAGGTTGTTGACATCAAATAAATGAGTTCTGTAATCCCAGATAGTGGCGGGGTCAAGAGTCGGCGAGGTGACTAACCGAACCTCGCCCAGATTTGAATCGTACAACCCGCCAAAAAACTGAGCTTTAGCAACTAACAGCAGAGCCCCCAATCCCAGAATGATTAGATGGTGCCCCAAAATGACGCCCAGCTTGCCAGCATCTTGCCACTCAAAGTGAAACTTAGCAGCGTTGCCAGAAGCTAAAGATAAACTCTGGGGCAATCGAGTCCGGTGGAAATAGGCTCCTGCTGCTAAAACCCCAGCTGCTACGATGTGAATCGCACCGATCGCAAACCAGATAGAAGTGTCCACAACGGCTCCTCCAGCGCCAATTCCCCATCCTTCAGTGGCCAGATGCGGCAGCAAAATTAAACCCTGGGTATACAAGGGCTCATCAGGAGAATAAACAGCTAATTCGAATAAAGTAAAAGCTCCGGCCCACAACATAATCAGGGCCGCCTGAGCAACATGGGCAACAATGAACGTATTGGATAAGTCTATAAATCGGGCATTCCCCGACCACCAGGGATATTGCTCCTGGGTTTGATTAGAAGCGTACATAGCATTCGGTTAACGGCAACAGCAAAGTTAAACATGGGCCCGCCCCAAGAGGCAGGCCATTTAAGCCGAGGGTTAGTGCCTAGCTCAGACCATTAATGATGTGATCAAGATAAATATCCATCTCCTGACCCGCTTCAGTTCCCACCCGCTGGGTGACAACTTCCTTCATAGCCTGGATTGCCTGAATCGTAGGCTCAATAGGCACCCCAAGGGCTGAGTAGGTATCTTTTAGGCCATTCAACACTCGCTCTTCGATAATGGAGGCATCGGCGGCCAGCATAGCGTAGGTCGCATAACGCAAAAAGTAGGTTAAATCGCGTAGACAAGCCGCGTAGCGTCGAGTAGGGTACATGTTGCCACCCGGTAGGGTGATATCCCCGTATAGCAGGCTTTTTTCAACCGTTGCACTAATGATGCTGGCAGCACTTGACCCAATTTGAGTTGCTGCTTTTACCCGTTGAGTACCAGATTGGAAATATTGCTTCAGCCGGTTTAACTCTTCAGCTTCAAGGTAAACGCCTTTTTCATCGGCAGGATTAATGACAGCTGTAATGGTGTCTTGCATGGTTTGTTCTAGAATCAATCTTCAGTTAAGGACAAAAAATAAAATGCCGTTCCGGTTAAATCCCTGGAGACGCGAAACAAGGAATTCCTAGAAAGCGCGAATCAATTGATCAAAGTAGGGAGCAGCTAAGGCCCCTTCTTCAGGGCTTAGAATCCCCATGGCAACTTCTTTTAGACAGCGCATGGCGACTTTCAAATTGGCTAGAGGGACCCCTAGTGAAACATACATTTCGCGCATGCCGTCTAAGCCAATATCTTCGAGAGGCTTAGAATTTCCTGCTAAAACGCAATAGCTCACTAACCGGATGTACCAACCCTGATCTCGTTGGCAAAGAGCCGTCTTCTGGGCATTACCCTTATTGCTAGGGGTGTTAGAGCACTGAGCCCAGAATTTCTGGCTGCCTTCATCAACGATTTTCTGCTGATTATCGGCTAGTTTTTGAGCTGCACTGATGCGTATGTTTCCTTTGGTAAAAAAGTCTTGGAGCTGTGTCAGCTCAGCGCTACTCAGGAACCGATCGGCCCGATCTGACTGAGCAATGGCTTTAGCTACGATACTCATTGATGAAACCTCTTTTGAATAAACTCACAAAATTAGGACAAAGCTCAATTTGACGTAATCGTCTTGTTAGGCGTTTTAGAAAGAATCGAATTAGCCCATGGGAGGAAATCTAGTGAAGTAAATCCAGAAAGATTGGCCCACTTAACTCCCCCATAGGTCAACGATTGGTCTCAAAACAACAAGAAATTCTCCACAACGAATCAAATGCCTTGTTAAGTCAATCAAAGCTATTGAAAACGTCGCAAACATTGATTATTGCCTTTCGAAACCAATGCATTTTTAGCATGGCCCAATTCCTACATCGCTAGACACGATGATGAACAAATATTCCAGCCAGGCTTACACTAAAAAGATAGAATTCAATAGTCACTTAACGAAAGATGTTTTCACAAACAAAATACATAAGTTAAAGATTGTTTACTTCTGGAAGATCATTTTCGCTCATCCAACAATTAGCGGCTCATGTTCAAAGAACGCGCAAACGTTCTTAAAGCCAGTTGATTTAGGTATGAATTTTTATAGGGTCTGAACATGAACCTCGGTACTAATGGGTCATTTGGCATGGATACGCCCACTTTTTAATAGGGACTGTCAAGGGGAGCACGTCATCCGCTGGCGAGAGAATAAAGGTTGAGCTGGTTGTTCAGGTAAGCGCAGCGGAGCGCCAGAATTTGAGGAACATTCTGAGGGTTCCACTGCGCACCTGCGACCTGCACTCTGGCATCAATCTGCTTGATGAGTGATTCGACCGGGCCTGAGCCAATCGGCATCCCCTCTTGCTGGTAGTACCTGTAGTTGACAATCCGAGCGCGATGTCGCTCCAGATACCTCCCAAATCGTTGAGACTGCTGAGAGTTGAGCCCCGCAAACAGGGCACTGGCCTCATCGACCTGACCGTGCCACAGAAGGTGTCTGGCCTGGTTGAGCCGTTGAAGGGAACCGCCCACTTTATACAGGTTCTCCATCAGGTGATACCAGTCCAAGACCTCCTGGCGAGTGAGCCTCTCCATCTGTTGGTAGAGCGACCAAATGCCGCTGTGTCCGTCTCCTAAGCAGAACACAACACTGGCCCAGCAAAGGCTCCTGAGCCAGGCCAACAGCGCATCATTGTCGTCAAACCAGGCCATACCCACACCGTCACCGTCCAGCCGCACCGCCTTGTACTGCTTCCACTCGCTGGGCTCTCCGCTCGGAGTCACTAGGCGAACCATCCCGCCATCGAGAGCCATCTCCTTGACTGTCTCCTCTGGAGCCGATGACTCAATCGGATTGCGCCCTACGATGCGCTCGACACTCTTGGCGCTCACGGTGACCCCGGTGAGCAGTTCAACATCCCGACTCGCCTGCACGAAGGACACCGTTGCTCCCATCTGCAGACAACACAGCTCGACCAGGGGGCTGAACTGGACTCTGGGCTTGACTCCAAGCCGCTTGGCCTGCTGTCGGCCAACCTGCAATATGCCAAGGATGCTGGTTAGCTTTCGGGTTTCTCCTTCATCTTTGCCGACGCTTGTGTCGATAAAAAAAGACCTAAGTTGGGTGACACATGACGGTGCACTTGCTCACGGACCGTTTGCTCGATTTCGCCTAAGCTCGTCATCCTCATCCCCTGTTCCTTGGCGTCGTCATAGAGGATCTGTGCTAAAGCGTTGACGTGATGCTGCATTTGGTCGCGCTGGTCTGGAGTCATGTCAGGATCCGATAAGGGCACTCACTCCATTATATTTTCATCTCCTCAGCGGATGACGTGCTCCCCTGTCAAGACAGAAGGGAATCCTCTGACGCCTTGCTATGATCCGTCGCCAAAAAAATCCCCTCCGTGATCTAACGAATTACGGAGTTGGCTCAACAACCACCGGATCTAGATGGCGTTTCCCAGTGGTCATTGTCAGCCCTGAAACGACGCTTAAGATCCCATGAAGATAACGACGGCTCATGCGACTCAGTTGGGCGCTTGCCGTGTCGTCAACACCGCATCAATGAGTTCCAAGGTTGCATCATGCGCCTGTCCTAAATACTCATCGGCGCGCTGGCGGAATCCGTACAGGCTATCGTAGGGCATAGTAGTTGCTGAGGTGAGTTGGTATTGTCTCAGCTTCTGCTATAACGCGGTTCGTGCCTAGCACGACCGCGATTTTCTTTAGCTTTTTAGTCTAAACTCCAGCTCTTAGCCTTGTGTCCGAAATTCGGGGGCACTTCATGCACCTACTGCCAAAGCTGGCTTTCGACTAGCTCATCATCTGCTTTAAGCATGAAAAAGCATATGCTAACCGAATGTTGTCAGCATATGCCCTCTCCTATTTATCACAAAAATTTAGGAGTAAATCTCGCGGGGCGCTCAAATTCCTATCCCCGCCGCAAGCGGACGGGGCATTACGGAATTTGCCCTTCGGGACGCACTCCCGCGCTACCACTAACGTGGCAAGCCACGGGGAATTAGACCCACAGAGATTAAACGGTTAGCGCACTGTACCTCGCAATGCTTCTGCATCAATAGGTTTTAGCAGGTAAATTCGCAGTAGATGACCTGCGATCGCACCAATCAACGGCAGCTTACGCAATGTTTTTAACCACTTAGGTTGAGATGAGGCATTGATCTCAGAAATGCGTAAATTGATATCCGAACAGCGGTGCAGGCGATCGAAGAATTCGGGATGCTCGGTGTTAAGCACAGAGGGAAATGCCCGTGCGGCAGTGTCATTAGTTTGGCGAATCACTTCTTCGTCAAATTTGGTCGGGTCAAGGCCCAGTGTGCGGTAGAAATCGCTCCGCTCATGCACCGTCAGCGTGTGAGTAGCAAACACGGTCAGTAAGAAGAAGCGACTCCACAAGCGAGAGCGCCAGGTTTTCCAAAGCTGAGGTTGCGATCGCAACAATGCCTTAAAAATATCACCGTGGCGGTTCTCGTCTTGGCACCAGCTCTCAAAGTAGCGGAACAGCGGGTAGAACTGATTTTCGGGGTGCTGTTCGAGATGGCGATAAATAATGATGTAGCGCCAGTAGCCAATTTTCTCGGACAGGTAAACCGTGTAGAGCACCCATTCAATAGGGAAGAAGGTGTAGACCCGATTCTTAGTCAGATAGGCCAAATCCATCGTGCAGCCAAAGTCGGCCATTGCCTTATTCAGGAATCCGGCGTGCCGCGCTTCATCCCGCGCCATCAGGTGAAACATTTCCGATAGGATGGGGCTGCGGGTTTTCAGCTTGCGCGAGAGTTCTTTAAAGAGCAGGAAACCGGAGAATTCCGACACACAGGAGCGCTCTAGGTAATCAATAAACGCTTTCCGCGCTTCTCCGGTGATGTGATCCCAGGATTGGTTAAACGACTCGTCGCGGACAAAGTGATAGCGGTTATAGTCAGCCCGCATTTCATCCAGCATGGCCTGTAGCTCAACCTCTTGGCTGGATAGGTCTAAGGTTGCCGTCTTATCAAAGTCGGTTGTGTAGAACCGGGGCGTGAGGATGTTCTCCCGGATGGCCGTTGTCTTGGTAGCTGTCGTGTCGAGAGTGGGCTGAGACAGATTGACCATAGATTCAAATCCGCTAAGTAAACTTAATAACTATTTGGTTATAGTACAGCCTGTCTCTACTCTCGACTAGTGCTTAAGCTGTAAAGATAGATAAAGTTTTTTGACGGCATTTTCAGCTAACTAAACCTATGGGTCAGGTATTCTATCGGACTTCTTCTGAGATCTAAATCGGCTGAAAATTAGTAACAAAAGTGATTGTGGCGATTTCTAGATGGTCAAGATAGTTATCCTGCGGGATGGGACTTAGGGAGATTCAGTGTGATTTGGTGCGATTTGCGATCGCAAAATATTGACTTTAATCACTCAATGGTTATAAAGTTTGCGATGAAGAGATGCCAAGCAACTAGAGGTACTCGCATGACTTGTGATTTAGCCCAGCGCCTACGAGAAGGAACGCAACAGTCTCATACCGCTGCCGAGAATACCGCTTATATGAAATGTTTCCTGAAGGGCATTGTCGAACGAGAGCCGTTTCGGAAGCTGTTAGCCAATCTATACATGGTCTACAACGCGCTGGAAACTGAAATGCGCCGCCATCAGGATCACCCCGCCGTTGGCCCAATGTATTTCCCAGAGCTGAATCGCACCGCCAACCTAGAGCGGGATTTAGTCTTTTACTATGGTGAAAACTGGGAAGAGCAGATTGAACCCTTACCGGCTGGTGAGGTCTATGTAAAACGGATTCACGAAATTGCTAACACCGATCCGGCATTGCTGATTGCCCACGCTTACACTCGCTACATGGGCGATCTGTCGGGTGGGCAGGCACTAAAACGCATCATTCGTTCAGCGCTGAATCTACCGGAAGGTCAGGGTACGGGGCTGCACGATTTTGAGGAGTTGCCAACCGTCGAAGCACAGCGCGCTTTCAAAGGTGTCTATCGCGATGCGATGAATTCGCTGCCAATTGATGATGCCACTATTCAGCGAATTGTCGATGAAGCGAACTATGCATTCACGCTAAATCGAGATGTGGTGCATGATCTGGAAGACGACGTGAGAGCGGCAATCGGCGAACATGTTTTCGATCTGCTAACCCGTCAAAATATCCCCGGTGCAACAGAGCGACCTGCCGCAGGTTCCCATCCAGCTCCTGTTCCCGAATACACGGCTTAGGTTGTCATCGGGTGGGCATCGCTCACCATATACAGCTTGGAAACCCAACACCTCTTCGCATCTGTTGGGTTTCGCTTTGCTCAACCCAACCTACAAGCTGGTTGACTGGCACAAGTTTTTAGCCCTCACCCTAAATCCCTCTCCCAAAGCGGGCTACTGCTTATACACATCCTAAATAGTCCTTCTAAATCCCGGACTGATCCCCCTAAATCCCCCTTAAAAAGGGGGAACTTTGAGCCAGTCCCCCCTTTTTAAGGGGGGCTAGGGGGGATCTCAACGCCGAAACGAAGCCTAGGAGACTTATGTATAAACAGTAGCCTGCTCTGGGAGAGGGACTTTGAAAACTAAATCTGATTGTGCGGCTCCCCTTCTTCCCTTGTGGGAGAAGGGGGTGGGGGATGAGGGGAACAGATTGTCAGTCACCCCCTACACCTTGATGCGCCTAACTATTACCCCAAAGGAGAAACCATCCACATGAAATATCTGTTGCCCACTGTGCAATTCGACACGGAGTTACTCAAAAAATACGATCAGCCCTTACCGCGATACACCAGCTATCCACCCGCCACCGAATTGCGCCCGGACTATAGCGCTTTTGACCACAAACAGGCGATTACAGCCCTTAATCAGCGTTCGTCGCCGCTGTCGCTGTATGTGCATATTCCGTTTTGCCAAAGCGCCTGCTATTTCTGTGGATGCAACGTTATCGTTTCCAATAATAAGAACATCGCTTTAAATTATCTCGAATATTTAATTAAAGACATTCAGCAAACAGCCGCTAGGCTCAACACTGAAAAGCCCGTGGTGCAGATGCACTGGGGCGGCGGCACGCCTAACTATCTGACGATTGAACAGGTTAAGCTGCTGTGGAATGTGATTAATCGTCACTTCCACTTTGCACCGGAAGCCGAAATTTCGATTGAAATTAATCCCCGCTACGTTGACCAAGCCTATATTCAAGCCCTGCGGGAGATAGGCTTTAACCGGATTAGCTTTGGGATTCAGGACTTCAATCCCAAGGTGCAGGCCGCCGTTAATCGGGTACAGCCGGAAGAACTGTTGTTTAACGTCATGGACTGGATTCGGCAGGCTAAGTATGACAGCGTTAACGTCGATCTGATCTACGGACTGCCCCATCAATCTCTGCAAACCTTCGAAGAAACGATTCAAAATACAGTTGATTTAAATCCCGATCGGCTGGCGATCTTCAACTTTGCCTATGTGCCCTGGCTGAAGCCCGTACAGAAAAATATTGACGAAGCTGCTCTGCCCTCTGGTCAAGAAAAGCTAGACATTCTGCAAATGGCGATCGCAGAATTGACCCGCAGTGGCTACTACTATATCGGCATGGATCACTTTGCCAAGCCGGATGATGAGCTGGCAGTGGCGCAGCGCAATGGCTTGCTAAAACGGAACTTCCAGGGCTACACCACCCAGCCCAATGCGGAGCTGCTGGGCTTTGGTTTAACCTCCATCAGTATGCTGCACGATGCCTATATCCAAAACCACAAGCAGCTGCGGGACTACTATCAAGCCATCGATCAGGAACAGCCACCGATTGAAAAAGGAATTAATCTGCACCGCGATGACATCATTCGCCGTGAGGTGATCATGCAGCTGATGTGCCACTTTGGTCTCTCCAAATCAGAGATTGAAGCGAAATATCACCTCGATTTTGATGCCTACTTTGAGCCGGAATTAGCTGACCTGCAAGCACTAGAAGCCGATGGCTTAGTTAGAGTATATGCCGATGGTATCGACGTGACCCCGGCTGGCCGCTTGCTCATTCGCAATATTGCTGCCGTATTTGATGCTTACCTGCGCGATCGCATTATCGCCAATTTCTCTAGAGCAATTTAAACGCCAACTTTTTGACCTAACTCAGGAGGATCGATCATGCGTATCCTGATGATTCAACCCAATTATCACTCTGGCGGAGCTGAAATTGCTGGGAATTGGCCGCCCAGTTGGGTGCCCTATGTCGGTGGAGCGCTGAAGGCAGCAGGCTTTGATCAGGTTCGCTTCATTGATGCCATGAGCAACTACATTGATGATGCAGAACTGGCGGCAGAGATTCGAGCCTATCAGCCCGATGTAGTGCTGGCAACGGCGATCACGCCGATGATCTACAAGTCGCAGAGTACGCTGCGGCTAGTCAAAGAGGTGTGCCCCTCGGCCAAAGCCATTATGGGTGGTGTTCATCCCACCTATATGTATCGGGAGGTGCTGCATGAGGCCCCGTGGATTGACTACATCATTCGGGGGGAAGGCGAAGAGATTACGGTTAACCTGCTGCGTGCGATCGCAAATGGCACAGACGAGCAGGATCGTCGTGAGATTCTGGGCATTGCCTTCTTGGATGAGGGTCAGGTGGTGGCCACGCCAGCTCATCCACCGATCCAAAATCTAGACACCCTCACGCCGGACTGGGATTTGCTGGATTGGGACAAGTACATCTACACGCCGCTAAATACGCGGGTGGCCGTGCCCAACTATGCACGGGGCTGCCCGTTCCGCTGCCGCTTCTGCTCCCAGTGGAAGTTCTGGCGCAAATACCGCTCTCGTTCGCCCAAGAACTTTGTGGACGAGATTGAGCGATTGGTGAAGGACTATAACGTCGGCTTTTTCATTCTGGCTGACGAGGAGCCGACGATTAATAAGTCGCGCTTCATTGCTCTATGTAATGAGCTGATTGAGCGCGATCTGGGCGTTCACTGGGGCATCAATACCCGAGTCACCGACGTGCTGCGCGATGAGAAGGAGCTGCCGCTCTATCGCAAGGCGGGGCTGGTGCATGTATCGCTTGGCACCGAAGCAGCCGCTCAGCTCAACCTGAACCTGTTCCGCAAGGAAACGACGATTGCTGACAACAAGCGAGCCGTGCAGCTCCTGCGGGAAAACGGCATTCTGGCCGAAGTGCAGTTCATCATGGGTCTGCCCAGCGAGACTCCCGAAACCATTGAAGAAACCTATCTGATGGCGCGGGACTGGAAAGCTGACATGACCAACTGGAACATGTACACCCCTTGGCCCTTCTCTGAGCTGTTCCAGGATTTGCAGGACAAAGTTGAGATTCGCGACTACTCGCACTACAACTTCGTTACGCCAATCATCAAGCCGGACAATATGACGCGGGAAGAGGTGCTGAAGGGGGTGCTGCGCAACTATGCCCGCTTCTACTCCTGGAAGTTCTTGGAGTATTGGTTTGAGCGCGATCCGTTTAAGCGACGGTATCTGCTGGGCTGCCTCTGGGCCTTCGTCAAGACGACGCTGAACAAGCGGTTCTACAACTTGACCCGCGTCAAGCAGAAAGGGCTGCACACAGAAATTGAGTTTGGCTTTGACGAGTCCCGCATTCTCACTGCCGACCAAATGGCGCAGCTCCGGCAGCATCAGGGGGCTGACGTGAACTTCGAAGGTACAGTTGAAGGCACGCTTCAAGGCACAGTTGAAGGGGCAGTTGAAGGGGCGATTTCCGCCTGCGGTGCACCTAATGACCTGCCGGAGCTGCCGGAGTGCGAGGCGCAGCCCGCACGGCTCCAGCCGTTCCAGGCGGTAATTCAAACAGCCATCGTGGAGGATGAGCAGCAAACGCGGATTGATCTGCGGGTTAATCTGCGATCGCAACCCGGTATCGAAGTGGCCAGCGAAGCCACCAATGCCGAAACCGGGCTGGTGCTGCTGGAATCCATCGATATCGACGTAGCCGTGGTCGATGCCACGCTGCCCGATATGGATATCGCCAAGTTCATCCGCATGGCCCGCAAGGTGCAGACTACATCCTACGTCACGCCTTCCCGGATTCTCGTTCTGGCCCATCCCGATCAGCAGTCGCTGTTGGCAGATGCGATCGCAGCCGGAGCCGATGCGGTCTGTCTCAAAACTGCGCCTATCCAGCAACTAGCCGAGGCCGTGCGAACGACTTATCGCACAGGCAGCTATCGCGATCCTGCGATCGCGAATCTCCCGGAACCTGTAACTGTGACAGGCGCGTAGCTCTTGTTATCTGGCACCTAACTTGCATCAAAGGCTGCCGAATGTGTCCAGTCTCTTAGCTTCGTTTCGGCATTGAGATCCCCCTAAATCCCCCTTAAAAAGGGGGGACTTTGAGTCAATCCTCCCCTTGTTCTAAGCAAAGTCATACCTACAAACCCAATTCCCCTCTTTTTAAGGTAATAACTGACTTGAAGCATCGACTGCTTGCCCTCATCCCCCAGCCCCTTCTCCTTGCGGGAGAAGGGGAGCCGGATCGAAAGTCCCTCGCCCCGTGGGAGAGGGATTTAGGGTGAGGGCAGCGAGATGACTTACTATGATGCGCCAAGTATATGAATACCCTTAAAAGGGGGGCTAGGGGGGATCTTCCGGATGCAAGACGTAATACAAAAAACAACTGAAATTTGTGTGGTAGAGGAAATCTGAATGACATCGAATCACGTACCTACAGCGCCCCAGGAAAAACTGAGGTTAGACTGGGCTGCTGTAGCCTTTTTCGCGAGTATTCACGCTCTCGCCCTATTGGCTCCCTGGTTCTTTTCCTGGTCAGCCCTGGGCGTCATGCTGTTCCTGCACTGGCTATTTGGCAGCATTGGCATATGCCTAGGCTACCATCGGCTGCTGAGCCACCGGAGTTTTCAGGTACCCAAATGGCTAGAATATGCGATCGCACTGATCGGTGCGTCAGCGCTTCAGGGTGGCCCGATCTTCTGGGCAGCCGGACACCGTTTGCATCACGGCTTTACCGAAGATGAGGAGAAAGATCCCTATTCGGCTCGCAAGGGCTTTTGGTGGAGCCATATGCTGTGGATCTTTTATCCCCGGTCTGAATTCTTTGAGTATGAGCAGTACCAGCGCTTTGCGCCTGACCTAGTGCGCGATCCATTCTACCGCTGGCTGAATCGCTACTTTTTCTTGCTCCAGATTCCAATCGCTCTCCTACTCTACGTTTTGGGCGGCTGGTCGTTTGTGATCTACGGTGTGTTTCTGCGAGCTGTTTTGCTTTGGCACACCACCTGGATGATCAACTCCGTCACCCATATGTGGGGCTATCGCACGTTTGAGAGCGACGACAACTCACGCAACCTCTGGTGGGCCGCCATTTTCACCTATGGGGAAGGCTGGCACAATAACCACCATGCCTATCCCAATGTGGCCAAAGCGGGCTGGCGCTGGTGGGAACTAGATGTCACCTGGTGGGCCATTTGGTTGCTGAAGCAGGTTGGCCTCGCCCGCAAAGTCGTCATGCCGCCCCAGAAATCACCTACAGCACAGTAGGAGCCTACTAAGAGTGCTGGCTGCTGAGGACTGAGTGGTAGGAATTAACTGGTTGCAGCTACGATTCAGGAAAACGATATTGCACGTTTAGTTTTGAACTTGTCTTGAGATACCGTCTCAGGATAGAACTCAAGAACTAGAAACCGGGGGGTGTTTGGCAAACGCTCTCCGGTTTCTAGTTTTAAAGCGTAAAGCAAAAGCAAGTTTCATTTCACTCAGCCATCAATGCTTAGCACTCAGCAACTTTGTCAGCTTAAATACAATCCGTAAATTCGCGGGTTAAAAAACGTGGAGATCACATTAGTACATATGACTGGTTCGCGCTAACACGTATGCTTCGCTGAATAAAAAACATTAAGATCGGTTGCAATGACCAAATCTCCACCAAATTTTCACTATCGCGATGAATTTGGCCCCGCAATCCTCACCACAACCACAACCACAGCAGCCTCCATTGCGGGTCTCGTTGCGATCGCTGTTGATCATTCCGTTCGTGGCACAGGTTTTTATTGCCGTTACCGTCACAGGCTGGCTAGCGCACCGGAATGGTCAGCAAGCGGTACAGTCACTGGCTTATCGCCTACTGAACGAAACCAGCGATCGGCTTAATGATCGGTTAAGAACCTATACCTCGATACCGCCTCTGATTACCCAGCGGAATATTGATGCTCTGGAGATAGAACAGCTTGATCCAACAAGTTTGAATAGCTGGGCTCCTCACCTGATCCGTCAAAGTCAGCGATTCCCAGCGGTTAACTATATTTATTACGGCAACACCCAAGGGGATTATGTCGAGATTTATAAACTGCCGGACAATCGCTTTGAATTCAGCATCAAAAATCAGCAGACCAACAATCTAGCTATCAACTACGCAATCTCAACCGATGGTCAGGTCGGCGACTTTTTGCGCACGAGCACGTATGAGCCACGTCAGCGCCCTTGGTATCAAGTCGCAGTCAGCTCCGGCCAACCCGCTTGGACGGAAGTATACGAGTTTGTTGATGCTGATGATGAACCCACATTTGGTATTAGCTTCGTTCGTCCCTACTTCAGCTCAAACGAGTCTCTACAAGGCGTCGTCGGAGTAGACTTTACGACTGAAAAAGTGGAGCGGTTTTTACAACAGCTTAAACCCAGCCCCACCAGCGCAATGTTCATTATCGAACCAGACGGTACAGTTGTCGCCAGCTCAACAGAATCCCATTCCACAGCAGATATCACTCCAACTGACGCCACAGACGCCGCCTCAAACACAGCCACCTACCCATTCACCCATTCACCATCAACTAATTCTTCATCAACTAACCCACCATTAACCAGTCCACCATCAACCAATAACTCTCAACCTACCCATCCCATCCTCCAGCGCACAACTCAACAGCTCCTGACGCAGTTTCAAGACCTAAGCGAAATTAAAACCCGGCAGCAGCTCATGTTTCGCACGGAAGGAGAGGTTTACTGGGTACAGGTGCGCCCATTTAGTGATCGATACGGGCTGAACTGGCTGGGCGTGTCCATCCTGCCGCAGTCTGACTTCACTGCGCAGATTCAGGCCAACACTCGCAACACCATCCTGTTTTGTTTGCTCGCTTTGGTAATGTCCACTGGGATGAGTCTTGTTGTCGCGCACTGGATTAGTCGTCCTATGCAGCGGCTAGGATTAGCCAGTCAGGCCATTGCCGAGGGTCAGCGCCACGATCCGATTACCCCCTCGCGCATCCGAGAAATGAATTTGCTGGTGCAAGGGTTCAACCACATGATGGCGAACCTGAGCCAATCGCGATCGCAACTAGAAGCCTATTCGCAACAGTTGGAAGCATTAGTCGAACAGCGCACCCACGAGCTACGTCAAAGTGAGGAACGCTGGCAGCTTGCCATTCGCGGCAACAATGATGGCATTTGGGACTGGAAAGTTTCGGAAGATGAAATTTTCTACTCAAAGCGTTTTAAGGAAATTCTGGGCTTTCAGGATGATGAGTTCCCCAATCAGCGGGTTCACTGGGTAATGCGGATTCATCCTGATGATCTGGACGGCATGATGCAGGCGATCGATCAGCATCTGTCGGGTCATACCGAGTACTATCAAGCTGAATATCGCTTGCTGAATAAATCAGGGCAATATACCTGGATTTTAGACCGGGGGCGGGCGCTGTTTGATGTGGAAGGTTTACCAATCCGCATGACGGGCTCTCATACTGATATTAGCGATCGCAAACAGCAGGAAAATGCCCTACGCATGGCCAATATCGCCCTTGACCAGGCTAAACAAATTGCCGAAACCGCCAATCAGGCTAAAAGTGAGTTTTTGGCCAACATGAGCCACGAGCTGAGAACGCCCCTCAATGCCATTCTGGGTTTTAGTCGTCTAATGGCTCAGGATATCAGCCTCAGCAGTACCCAAAAAGAAAACCTCAATATCATCAACCGCAGCGGCGAGCATCTGCTGGAGCTGATTAACGATGTGCTCGACATGTCTAAAATCGAAGCGGGCTACAACACGCTCCATATGACCCACTTTAATCTGCATCAACTGCTGACTGATATCAGCAATATGTTTGAGCTGCGGGCACATGAAAAAGGAATTAACTTGATCCTCGATACCGATGCCAATTTACCTGTTTATATTCAAGCGGATGCCGGGAAATTACGCCAAGTTCTAGTTAATCTACTGAGCAATGCTCTCAAATTCACCAAGGAAGGAACCATTGCGCTGCGGAGCCGAACTCTCAGCTCGGCTGATTCCACTGGTACAACTACCCATATCAATACCAACATCAACATAGATATTCATGCAGATATTAAATCAGATAATAATGCAGACTCAGATCTAGATTTGCGAACAGATTCACATATAGATAAAAATATAGAGAAAGACATATATACAAGACTGAATATAGACACCGATATTACAACAGGCAAAAGCTTTAATATAACTGCGAATTCAAGCACGCATCTAAATTTGCATTTAGATTTAGAGGTAAACACAAATAGTGCAGAGGTAACTAGTCATACAAATGCAAAAATAACAGATGCAAAAATAACAGATGCGAAAGCAGACGAAAACCATAGAAAGTCTATAGAGTCCATAGAATCAAGCAATCATTCGCCTTTAATCCTGCTGTTCGAAGTACAGGATACTGGCTATGGAATTGAAGCGGATGACATGCCCAAAATATTTGAAGCCTTTGTCCAAAGCGAAGTGGGTCTGAACACTCGTTCAGGAACTGGACTCGGTCTGCCTATTACCCAAAAGTTTGTTGAGCTAATGGGCGGCCAAATTACAGTAACCAGTCGCGATATGACTTACGCGCCTAGACAGCCAAACGCTCGGCCAGTCCTCTCTCCTCAGGCTGATTGCATGATTGGCTCTCGCTTTTGCTTCACGATTCAAGCCGCACCAGGCAGCCCCACATCAGTCGAAAACTTGCGGCCAAAACGATAAATAATTGGCTTGGAAAAAGGCGAAACGCCCCGTCGGATCTTAATTGCAGAAGATCGCTGGGAAAGTCGTCATCTGCTCCAGCAAATCTTGAGTCCGCTCGGATTTAAGATCAAAACGGCTGAAAATGGGCGAGAAGCAGTCGAAATTTGGGAACAATGGAATCCAGAACTGATTTGGATGGACATGCGCATGCCAGTCATGGATGGTTATCAAGCGACACGATATATTCGCTCTCATATTAAAGGGCAAGCGACCGCCATTATTGCGCTGACGGCTAGTGGTTTAGACAGCGAACGGGCTTTCATCCTTTCAGCCGGATGTAACGATTATGTTAGAAAGCCATTTCAAGAAAGTTTGATTTTGGAGAAAATAGCCGAGCACATTGGAGTGCGTTACGATTATAGGGAAATTAATCAGTCCACAATCAGTCCCCGCTTACAGCCAGTTGATGACTGTGCTGAACAACTGAAACAGCACCTTACCCATCTACCATTTGAATGGGTTAAGTCGCTTTGGCAAGCCGCCAAAGTTGCTGATAATGACTTGATTACAGATTTAATTCAGTCACAGAAAAATATCAATCCCCAACTGTCAATAATTATTCAGAATATTATTGATCATTTTCGTTATGACATTCTCATCCAGGTTACAAGCGAAAAGCTAAATCTGGAATGCCAAAGCACAGAATCAGAATGCCAATAGCTCTATATGGAATGTTTTAGGGTCGGGGAATCTACAGCAATGCAGCAGTATAAAGGCGATATTTTAATCGTTGATGACACACCAGATAACTTGAGAATCCTCTCGGCCTTGTTAGTAGAAAAGCAGTACAAGGTGCGGAGCGTAATCTCAGGAGAACTTGCTCTCACTGTTGCCCAGGAAGCCCAGCCCGACTTGATCTTATTGGATGTCATGATGCCGGATATCAACGGCTATGATGTCTGTAAAGCATTAAAATCCAAAGAAATAACTGCGGAAATTCCAATTATTTTTCTCAGTGCTTTAGACGCTCCATTTGATAAAGTTAAAGCATTTGAAGTTGGCGGAATTGATTTTATTACCAAGCCATTTCACACTGAAGAAGTTATTGTCCGGATTGACACTCAGCTCAAGCTCAGACAAATTAAGCAAGAGCTGCAAATTATGAATACTGAGCTGGAAAAACGAGTTCGCAAACGTACAATCCAGCTCGAAACTGAAATCTCTGAACGGCGCAAAGCTCAGCAAGAGCTGCTGCATTTGGCGCTGCATGATGATCTGACGGGCTTACCGAATCGGGCGCTGTTGATGAAACGGCTAAAGCTAGCGCTAAAGGATGCCAAAGAGCATGAAGATTCGCGGTTTGCGGTGTTCTTCTTAGATTGCGATCGCTTTAAATTGGTCAATGATTCTCTAGGGCATTCGATTGGCGATCAGTTGCTGATTGCGATCGCGCGGCGGATTGAATCCTGTTTGCCCGCAGGCAGCACGATTGCACGGCTCGGCGGTGACGAATTTATTATTTTGCTAGAAAATATTGCCGATGAAGCCAGTGTAATTCGCGTTGCTGAGGCAATTCAGCAGGAGGTTAAAACGCCTTATCAGCTTGAACAACATGAGTTTTCCACCAGCGTTAGTATCGGCATTGTGATTGGCAATCCTAGTTACGAAGCGCCGGAGCACATCTTGCGAGATGCTGATGCCGCCATGTACAAAGCTAAAGAAGCTGGTAAAGGTTGCCACTACGTTTTTAGCGCTAATTTACATCAGTTAGCCCTCGATCGCTTTAGCCTTGAAGCTGAGCTGCGCCGAGCCATTAAAAGTGATGAATTTATTCTCCATTTTCAGCCGATTGTCGATTTAGCTTCGAGTCAAATATACGGATTTGAGGCCCTAGTTAGATGGCAGCATCCCATTAAAGGATTACTTCAGCCCGGTGCTTTTATGCCGCTAGCTGAGGAGTCGGAACTGGTTGAAATGATTGACTTCTGGGTGCTGAAGCAAGTGTGTCAACGACTAACAGAATGGCAAACTAGGGGCTTAATTCAGCAGCCGTTTCGGATTGGCGTTAATTTTTCAGCCCGACATTTTTCCAAAACTGAATTTCTGAAAAAAATTGATAAATTATTGAATGAAATACCCCGCCGCAAGCGGACGGGGTATCAGAATCAAAAAAGAGCAAGTTGATTATCCCGATGCAATTTGAGGTAATCTTTGCCTTGGGCTTGAACATATTTGGCGATCATTCCTTCATCCCCGTGGCGGCCTACTGTACTCGCAAAATATCCATCACTCCAAAACTCGCCTCCCCAAAGTTTCTGCTTCACTTGAGGGCATCGTTTGAAGACTTCTCGTGCAGTTAAACTTTTCAGCATCGTTACCAGTTTGGTCACACTATAGGTCGGCACGGACTGCACTAGAAAATGGACATGGTCTTTGTCCACTCCAATTTCGACAAACTTCACCTCGTAGCGTTTCTCGATTTCGAGGCAGACCTCTCGCAGAACCGCATCTACTTGCTCATCAAACACAACCCGTCGATACTTTGCTGGAAACACTAAGTGGTATAGCAAAACTGTTACGTTATGACTCTTGTGGATGTACTCACTCATTCTTAGATCTTACGCCGCAGAGCGGCGGGGAATGGACCCCAAGAGATTCAATATAATATTGATGGTCAATATTTAAACTTTGAAGTAACTGAGCATGGCTTAATGAAGCGAGCCAAAGCCGCAGCTCAGATTTTAGAACAGCTTCGCTGTCGCAATATTCAAATTTCAGTTGATGATTTTGGTACGGGTTATTCGTCGCTCAGCTATTTGCATCAGTATCCAATTAATACGCTCAAAATCGACCGTTGTTTCGTACATAATCTGCATGTGCAGCCCCAAAATGAAGCGATTGTACGAGCCATCATCGCCTTAGCCAGCAGCTTGGGCGTCAAAACAATTGCGGAAGGAGTGGAAACAACCGATGAACGGGATTATCTCATCACCCTGGGTAGTCAGTTTGCCCAAGGCTATCTCTTTGCTCGACCCATAGATGCGGCTGCCGCCGAGGACTTGCTAGCGAAAGGGTAACTGTTGGTAGTTTTCAAGGCGCATCTGAATGTAGGGCAGTGAAAAGCTGATGGACAAGCTGATCGCGGCGGTCGGCAATTTGATCAACTGGGAGATGAGATCGCACCTCCTTCCCAGAATGCAGTTCCTTAGCACAGTGGCACTCGGCAATGAGAATATCCCGGCAGCGCTTCAAATACGCTGTCATGTGGCCGTTGTAGCGCTCTTGCTGGCGGAGAGTTTGACGAGTAATTGGACGGCTACAGTGGCGCAGGCTCTGTAAATCGCCCAGAATCCAGCCAATCCGATCGTCAAGCTGCGGGTGCTGCTCAGCCGGGGCAGTGTAGAACCGCAGCGTCAGGCAGGCGGCGGCAAAAATGCGGCCCAAGTCGGCAATTTCGGTGACGCGGTGGGGATAGAGGTCACGCACCGATGCAACATCCGGATCGGCTAGATTCGGCTCCGCATTTGATAGCTCGCTGTTCGAGCAATCGCTAGCCATGAAGTTGCGCCGGATGTCGTACTGGCCATCTTCACCAGACTTGTGAACCTGTGCTCCGTCGTCGGCAATAGCCCAGGCCAAATTGAGCAGCCGACTGGCAATCTGAAACTTGCGATCCCAAAGCTGCGGATTATCGGTTTGCTCTACCACTAGCTCAAACTCATTATCGCCTGCCGTCAATTGGTTGCTACAGAGGTGAAACAGCCCTCTGGCCAGCAGCAGATAGCAGGCGTGGGCACCAAACAGATAGATTCGGCTGCTGGAATTGTCGGCATCGCTGGCTCCACACCAGGCTCGCCGCACGGATAAAAGGGACATATCCAAGTACAAAACGCCACTGTCCCGGTCTTGTCCCGGTAAGTGTTCCGCCAGCATTTCGCTGATTGGTGGAATGGCGCTAATCCGATAGTTACCGAAGGGCGGATTCAAATCGTCGGACAGACCGCTGTTTTCCTTAATTTGGTAATAGCAGCGCTGGCCCGTTTCAGCGTAGGAAATCAAGGCGTGATCACGCAGTCGTCTAGCCCAGTCCAAACCGCGATCGCGATTCAGCTTAAGCTGCTGCGTCCCCACCTGCACGTTAATTTCAGGCACTGACGAGAAAGCAGCCATCAGGTACAGCCAAGCCTGACAGGCGGTGTAGCAGGCATACTGTTCCTCGTTACCGTTGCTGGCCGCATAGAGACGCGCCTTTTCCATCAGGTAGAGCCGACCGCTGTGGATCGCTGTTTCCGTCTCGCGGAAGGTGCCCGCCACGCTGCTGTCGGTAGGAATGTAGTGCGGTGAGCTAGGTTCTTCCACGCGCACCTGTGGTGCGGCAAAAATCAGCAGTTTCGCTCTCAAGAAGTAAATTTCTGCCAAGAGCTGATTGTGGGGATGGAAGAGGCCCTGGGAGACTTCGTTGATAATGAAATACTTGGCTAGCCGGATATTGAGGTGCTCTTCTGCCCGATTAAGAGCCTGCCAAGCTTCATCGACTAGCCGCTGATGAAAGGTGCGTTCGTCCAGATCGAGCGGAATATAAGAGGGCAGAAAATTGCGCACGCCCCGTTCCGCCCGCCGATCAACCAGGTAGAAATAATGGGCGCGGCAGAGTTCAAACCGAGTAATCAGCGCACCTGAGAAAATCTCGAACTCGGCCAGCGTGGCCTGATTCTCATTGCCAAAGCGCCTCAGCCAGTTGATGCCGCTGTCTGACAGCCCCTTCAGCACGGCCACTTGATCCAAATAGCTATAGGCGCGGCGGTAGGCTCCTTCATTCAGGTCAATTTGGGCAATTGTCAAGCAGGCATCGAACAAGCTGTAGGGATCAGCCGTTGTCAAGGCGCGATTTCGCAGCGATCGCAACAGGGTTGTCCGCAAGCGGCTAGACAGCGCAAAGGACGAAAACGGATAGGATTCCACATAGGAAATCGCTTCTTGCAGCAGATACAGCCGCTCAATCCGGCGACAGAGTTCTTGTCCATAGTCGGCGGGAGCAATTTCGGTGTAGCGAATGGCTCGCAGTCGCGCCTGTAGCGCTGCATTAGCGGAACAGAGAATCAAATCAAATCCGCAGTAGTCACCCCGACCCACCGGATCACCAAAGGAAAACTGATCATAGAGCTGGAGCCTGCCCACGGTTTTACTCTGATCCATCGCCTCAGCCAGCGTTTTGACCTTGCAGAGCTTGACCAGACTGTGCGACCAGACGGGCGACGGCATATTGCTGCGGATGATTTCCTGATTAATCAGCACATCGTGGGCAATCGGGAAATACTGCGATCGCAAACTTTGGTTATCGCTCAACAGCAGCATGTTAATCACCTTAATCACGTGGGACAGCGTGCCCCCAATGCCCGTACTGCTGAGGGAAAAATCAATCCGTAATCCTGTATCATCCTGGCTTTTGAGCTGCTCGAAAATGGCCGGAAAATCCGACTGATAATCAGCAGGCAAACGCATGTAAAAATGCACCGTTACCCGATTAGCGTACTGCGAGGCAATTTCCACGTCGGTATCGTCGAAGCGCAGGAGATTGCCCAGTAGCAAGCCTGGATCATCCGGCTGATTGGCCACCCGCAGCGGAAACGGCCCAATCTGCTGAATCGTGATCGTCTTGATAAAAATCGGGAAATCCTGGGTCAGCAACTCATTCTCAATCACCGCCTGCGTGAGACGGCGGACAAACCCGCGCGGCAAATACTGCTGAATGTAGGCCGACTGCCCCTGGCGGTAAACATTAGGAAACTGAAACTGAAACTGGCTCACGCCGCACTTGAGCAAAATGCGATCGATTTCCCGTTTGGCTTTACCCGCCAGTTCATCCAGCTTGCTGCGGCTTAGTCCGGCAGGCAAATAGGGTGGATCGTGCTCCACCAGCGTATCAATGTAGCGATGTACGTCATCGAGACCACCAAACGGCGAAGAGGTTTCCTGCACAAAGGCTAGCCCAATCGAGGAGCGATAGAGGCTGAGAATCGTTTCATAGTCGCGCTGATCTTGGTAGAGGCTGAGATTGAGCAGCGCCTGCTGTAGCATGACCTCTTCCATGCCCGCTGGTAGACTGAGCTGCTGTCGCTCAGCCGGGGTCAACTGCACCAGCTTTTGCAGCAGCACCAGCATTTCCTCCGGTGTTAGGACGTAGCTACTGGCAGGGGAGGGGTTAGATGTGCGATCGCGATTCTGCCGCTGTTGCTGCTGCTGGCTCTGATAGTGTGCCTGCAAGCGATGCAGCAGATCGACTAGTTCCCCTGTGGTCAGACTGCGCTCTCCCTGCCGCAGTTTATTGATGTAGTCGCGTCCAGTTTTGGGGCTTTTGTCGGGATAGAACAGCTGAGCCAGTTCGTTTTGGCTAGGAGGTTTACTTTGATCAAACGTCCGCAGGGCAATCAGCCGCTCAATCAGATAGCCGCCTGTGATTCTGGCTCGGGATTGGTCGGGGTGGGTCATGGGGGCAGGGTGGATGGGTGGATGGGTGGATGGGTGGTTAGTAGTTAGTAGTTAGTGGTTAGTGGTTAATAGTTAACAGTTGATGGTTAATAGGTTTGGTTGGATTGGGGATGGATGGGCTAGATTGAGGGTGGGTAAGTTTGTTGTTTGAATATTGCGGTTCAGTTAGGTTTCGGTTAGATGGATTGATCCTTAAATGAGCTGGCTTTTAGGTTAAAAAATGTGTATTTTTGCTGTTTTAAGAAATTCGCCGTTTTTATTTGGTTAGATTTTAACCAACATTCCTTCAGGCAAGTAGTTAACTTTCGACTCAGAAATTGCGCTAATTTAGTTATCTTTGCTACTAAATGAGATAAGTGCGATCGCGTTTGGGGTGTTTGACCTCAGTTATAAGCTGCGATCGCAGTTCATATTTTCCCTAAATCGGCAATTCGTAAGTTTGAACTATTGGTGTTTGAGATTGTAAGGATTCATGCAATGATTTCAACATTGAATTCACCAGTGCTGCTGTCAGAAATTGGTTTGCATTAGGATACATTGCCCAATTGATCCCTATCGAGCAGTGAGAATAAGCTTCTTCGCTGTATCTCTTGTTTCCGTATTCCTATGCAGAGCAAATTTTGCCAAGTTTAGACTAACACTGCTCACACGGAGTTCTCAGCAAACTGAGCCTGAGTCATTTCTGAGCAATTCAGTTTGAGCTAGTCAACAGCAGCGTTTCGTCAGACATTACCAACACACAATCATTCAACATGTCTGTTTTAGCTCGTTTGACCAATATCGAGATTGAAATCAATGGATTTCGGTCTTGTACCTAGAGTTATGGGCGTATCTCAATCTAGTTAACTTTCCTAGCCATCAACCATCGTTTCTCCAAGGACAAGACGCGCCTGGATCAGTAGTCATATGAAATCCGGTAGAAAACCCATTATTTATTGTTTGTGAAATGCTTGCGGAGCAAGCGTTTCATAAACATAAATCGGGTTCTCATACACGAATTTGATATCATGCGATCCAGGCGAGCAATCAATTCCAGCCTGATTCAATCTCCCTTTTCGATAACCCCCAATCGCAACATTAGTGGAGATCAGGTGTAATGACCTTCAATAACCCAATTAATCGTCTCGGCGGAGACTTACTCGCTAAAGCCCTGCAAAATAGGGACTTCAGCGGGCTAGATTTGAACCGTGTGGACTGGAGTGGAACCGATTGGAGTGGATTTGATTTCAATGGCACTAATCTAAGCAATGCGGATTTAAGCGGTGCTCGCCTAAACGATGCCAATTTTCGTGGTGCTAAGTTGCAGAATGCGAACTTAAGCGGTGCTGATCTGAATGGCGCGAATCTCAGCGGTGCCAATCTCTATGCCGCTGATTTTAGCCGAGCTGATTTGATTAAAGCCGATTTAAGCCGCTGCCAGCTCCAGAATGCCATCTTTTGTCAAGCGGATATGGCGTTGGCTAATTTGGATCGGGCCGATTGCCAAGCTGCTAACTTCAGCCAAGCTCGCATGGGTGGCGTGCGGCTCCGCTATACCAACCTGAAGCGCGCTACGCTTTATCGCGCAGAACTGTTGGGAGCCATGCTAGAGCAGACTGACCTAACCTCTGCGGATCTCCGGAGCGCTAAGCTCTGCCGGGCCATCATCATCGAAGTTGAAGTTTGGGGAGCCGTTTTGCCCAATGGCCGCACCGCCAATCCCCGAACCGCCTTAGTTGAGCTGATCGAGTTTACGTCCGGAGAACAGTGCCGTGATGTAGTTGTATTTCCGGCCATCCAGCCGGGAACAGCTTAGAGATTACAGAGAGCTGCGATCGCAATTGCCACCCAGGGCAGTTGCGATCGTACAGGTATTGACAATCAGCATTTCTTGATAGGTTTCAGCTTCTGCGCCAGCTCCACCGGGGCCTTCAACAAACAGCGGCGTTTCGGCAACAGTTACGCCTGCATTTTGCGCCACCGTGTTAATTAAATCGGGGCTAGTCGTGGTTTCGGCAAAAATGGCAGGTACCTGAGCCTGTTTCACCTGATCCACAATTTCCGTCAGCCGATTCGCCGACGGTTTTTCCTCAGTGCTCAAACCACTGAGAGCACCCGCGACTGTCAAACCATAAGCATCAGCATAGTAGCCAAATGAATCATGAGTCGTGAGCAGGAGGCGATTGCTCTCTGGAATCGTGTCGATTTGAGCCTGAATCCACTGATCAATATCCGTCAACTCCTGGCGGATTGCCGAGGCTCGCTCTTGATACTGTTCAGCTTCATCTGGTGTCGCTTCGGCCAAACGCGCGGCAATTTCATCTACTAGCGCCGCACCATAGGCTGCATCATGCCAAACATGGGGATCGGGCACTTGATCACCTGCATTGGCTTGCGCTGCCTGGTCTCCCTCGGCAGCTTCGTCATGGGCATGGTCATGATCGTGGTCGTGGTCGTGTTCACCTTCATGGGCAGCTTCATGGCTATGATCATGATCATGACTGTGGGGATCAGCCATACGTGGGTTCGGTACGGCGGCTTCGAAGACGGCAACTTTATACAGCGACGCTTTGATCATGCCCTGAATCTTGGGCTGAAAATTGTAGCCCCCGTACAGTACCAAATCAGCCTCTTCAATGGCGCGCACTGCTGATGGAGAAGGCGCAAACGTATGGGGATCTTGGCCCGGTTCAAGCAGGCAGGTTAGTTCCACCGTATCTTGCGCAATTTGCTGCGTTAGGTCGCACAGGATGCCGTTGGTGGCGACAACGGTTGGCATCTCCGCTTCAACCTGTGACTGTGAATTGTCATCAACGGAATTAGATGGCGTATTCGAAGATAAATCACCACAGCCTGCCAGTCCCAGCGCGAACGGCAGAATCGCGATACCCACTTTCAATCCAGTATTTGTATACTCACATCTTGCACTCAAACCCGAAGAGGTGATTTTGCCACCGCGACGCGGCGGCAAAATCACCCTTCTGGGTCTTTGGTTTGCAAGGTACAAGATGTGAGTATAGAAAGATCGCCACATGTTATCCACGCCTGAAAAACGTCCAATCTGCAGATAGATGCAAGATGTAAGGTTAACCAAAATTTGTGGGGCAACGTTTCCCCTAATCCTGGTTCAACCTCCCATAACCTGAGTAGGAGCAGGTTTAGTCGATAAATACTGAATTGGAATCAAGATTTGCGAAACAAAACCTACTCCAATAACAGCACATATGTTGGGTGATTACTCAATGAAGCTTAGCACAAAATGAGAATGATTATCATGCTTGTTTCAGCTAATTCAGTGGTGCATTGCTCTACACATGCACCCTACAGTGATGAACGACTTGCGGAAATTCAAGTGGCTAGCGCTATGGAGATGAGGTAAGACAGGCCTATTCTCTAAGCCTTGATATACCGTAGGAGTAGACACCACTCACCCGCTTTGATACAGCGCTACTCAATGCATAGGAATGCGATCGGATGGACAAAACTGAACGGGAAAAAATGCTGGCTAATGAGCTGTATCTCGCCAGCGATCCAGAACTGTATGAAATGTATCTCCAGGCGCAGCGGTTGCTGTATCGTTTCAACGCAACTGCACCCGATCAACTGGCGGAACGTCAGGAGCTGATCCGCACGCTATTTAGTGAAGTGGGCGCAAATCCAGTGATTCAGCCAAACTTCCGCTGCGACTACGGCTGTCATATTTTTGCTAAGGACAATCTCTACATGAACTACGACTGCGTAATTCTGGACTGTAATCGCGTGGAATTTGGCAATAACGTGATGTTAGCTCCTGGGGTGCATATCTATGCGGCTTACCATCCCTTGAGCGTGTCGATTCGCCGCACAGGATTGGAATTAGCGGCTCCCGTTTCTATTGGGGATGACGTTTGGATTGGCGGCAGAGCGATTGTTTGTCCAGGCGTTCAGATTGGCGATGGCAGTACGATTGGGGCAGGCAGCGTGGTGACACGAGATGTACCGCCCAATGTTTTCGCAGCGGGCAATCCCTGTCGCGTGATTCGGGAACTATCGCCGGAAGAGCGTGTACCTCCCGGCATTGAGTAGTATCAATTCTGCAATTTGGCCTATAGATGAGTCGATAGTGGATGAGTGGATGGGTACGGGAGAGTAGGTGGATGGGTAAAGGGCTAGATGGGTGATCACGTGATGATCTGATTTGGTGCGAGATGTGAGAATAGAGCCATGAATCTGTTTAAGGCGACTGAAACAATTATTCAGCATCAGCCGGGAACGCAGTTGGCCCTGGATGGACGTTCGATCCGGGTGTTGAACTGGAATGTTGCCAAAAATAATCACCAATCCCAATGGCGGCAAGATTTCCAGTCGATTGCGCGGCAGTACATACCCAATTTGCTGTTTTTGCAGGAAGCTCGCGTTATTGCTGAGCGATCGCCGATTCCAAATTCACAAGCAGGCTGGCACTTTGCGCCTAATTTTCAAACTCCGTTTCTGCAAACTCACTTTGGCGTTCTGACGGCAGCCGAGGCTAATGCAGCGTCCTGGCAAAGTCTGTTAACTGAGCATTTTGAACCATTTTTTAACATTCCAAAGGTGGCGTTGATCACCGAATATCCGCTGGCAGGCATGGCTCAAACCCTGATGGGAGTGAATATGCACGGCATTAATTTTGTCAGCACAGCTAAGTTTGAGTCCCAGCTTTACCAGTTAGAAAATGCGATCGCACATCATCAAGGGCCAATTATTCTTTCGGGCGACTTCAACACCTGGCACTTTGGCCGCATGGATTTGCTGACGGAGTTAGCGACTCGGCTGGGACTTGTGTCGGTGCAATTTACAGATGAGCATCATCAATATCTGAAGCGCTTTCTGTTTTCTCATCCGCTGGATCACATTTTTTATCGAGAACTAGTCGTTAAACCCGATAGTGCAGTCGTGATTCCGGATTTAACTTCATCTGATCATGCGCCGATGGTAGTAGAGTTTTACACTCCGACTTGATCGGTTCCTTAGCGTCTGCTTTGGGATTAGCAATTTGAAGCGGGTAGCTTGCCGCTGCATTGCGGCGACAGGCCACCCTATCTAGGTTTTGGTGCAAGATCTACAAGGTTTAGATCTACTTCAGTTCTTCTTCAGACCGTTCCCGCATGGTTTGTTGTAGATGATCCGTCTGGTGTCGGTGCTGATTTACGTTTTCACGGGCCTGTTCCGAAACCGTTCCATCAGCCTCAGCTTGGTGAATTTCAGCTTGGCTTCGTTGCCGCATCGTATCGTTCAGATGCTTATCATGCTGCCGCTCTTTGGCCTGGTGCTCCCGAGCCTGTTCTGAACTATTCATAATTAACCTCTAAATCCAATAGTTTTCCTTACTATTTAACTTGCCACATGATTTTGTTAAAGGGCTAGCAAACGCAATAGAAATAAACTTTTACTTTTCTAGCCCAAAAACCAATATCTCGCTATTTGTGGAAATCCATTGCTTTTGCAATATGTCCAAGGTCATGTATGTTGAACTTATATACTTACAAGCTATTACTTCTGTTCGATTTATTGAACTGCGATCGCACTTTATTTCTTTTGTAAAAAGGATTTCGATCGCAAGCTGCTCAAAGTCTTAAGTCTCGTCACACAAACCTTTAGATCAGGATGTAAACTGCACTTTAGCAAGAGGGTAACAACGCGAAATTACGCAAGACTAGAAAGTAAGAGTTTTGTTTGATGGCTAAAAATTCTTTTTGTTTATTGCAAAGCTTGGTAGCAATAAAAGTTCTGTAGCAATAAATAAAAATAGACAAATTCACTGTTTGGCAGATTTATATACAGAATAAAATTCGATTTTTAAGGTGCTTAAAATAAGCGCTGAGACGCACACAAGAAGGAACGCATTTTATGAATATGCGAACCCTCACAATCAATTCAATCAGATCAATCAGATCCAGTTTGAAAACTGGTTTGGCTAAATTAGGACTGGCATCAGCCCTGTTTATTGTACCTGCGATCGCAGTTCCTCAAATGGCGGTGGCCCAGACTCCATCTGGCGACAACGATCTTGAATATTTAGGGGATGACGACCGCACTGGAGCGGCCAATTTAGATGAATATGCTCCAGCGACTGCCCCTGTTTTGTATCAGGGTCGCAGCGGTGACGCTGTAGAAAATGTGCAGTCACTCCTTCAGGAGCAAGGCTTCTACAACGGTGTCATTGATGGTATCTATGGCTCCAGAACGGCTTCTTCGGTAATTACCTTTCAGCGATCGCGCAATCTCTCAGCCGATGGCATCGTGGGCGAAGATACCTGGGAAGCACTGCTAGACGCGTATAACCGCACGTCACCTGATATTGGTGAAAGTGCCGTCACAGAATACAGTCCAGCCACTGCCCCAACATTGGCTTACGGTACACGTGGGCCTGCGGTGGAAGCGGTTCAAGCTTTTCTCAAAGAGAATAACTACTATGCAGGTGCTGTGGATGGCATCTACGGATCGAGTACCCGTGAGGCTGTCCTAGCGTTTCAAGGCCCGTACGTGAATTTAAGTGCCGATGGCATTGTGGGTGAGAACACCTGGGAAGCCTTTATTGATGTGGCACAGGCGAGAGGATAATCTCAACGCTCGTGCTGTGAAATCAGCATGGCTTAGCTGTTTGAAGTCCCTTTGAAACCCAACTTATTTTTGTGAGCGGCTTGCTAGGCAAGCCGCTCACAAAACAACAGTCCGGACAGTTTTTGGGAGAGTGCGAAGAAAGCTATCCACCGTGTAGAGTGCGAATGTACCTAACATGTCGCACCAATGGATAGCCTCAATCGGATTCTAACCGGTTTGCTGGAGACAGCAGGCCATTTGGTAAACCCCAACAACAGTTTTTGTTGACCTTGATGACCACAATTTTCGTGGTCTGTGGCAAGGTGAACTACGCCAACCTCAGTCGTTACAGTGACTTAAGCGAGCGAAGTTACCGTCGACACTTCGAACGGGGCATTGGCTTCGAAGGACTCAATCAAGCACTGATAGAACCATTAAGACGAGACGAGGCGGTTCAGGTCGCAGTGGTCGATTGCACCTTTATGGAAAAAAGTGGACGGCACACCTACGGTCTAGACCAGTTCTACAACGGTAAAACCCAGCGTCCAGAACGGGGCTTAGAACTGTCAGTGGTGGCGATTGTCGATCTGGAGCAGAATACAGGGTACACGCTGTCTGCCCAGCAAACCGAGGCAGACTTACCTCATTTGAGAGCGTCTTCGAAACAGGGAAAGGGCGCGAAGGGCAACCGGATTGACTTCTATCTGGGGCATCTGGCCTACTGCCTGACGTTCTTCCCCACTTGGATTCGCTACATTGTCGCCGACGGGTTTTACAGCAAGTACAAGTGGGTCACTGGCGTGGTGCAACTCGGGTTTCATGCGATTGGCAAACTGCGCTGTGATGCCAACCTCAAGTTCCTCTATGAGGGGCCATACCAAGGGCGAGGTGCTCCTCGACGCTTTGACGGCAAGGTCAACCTGCAAGACCACCGACGATTTCAGTTGGTCAAACGCTTGGACGATGGAGTTTATCTTTATACCGCCATCGTTTGGTCGGTCAGCCTCAAGCGCAACATCCGGTTGGCCTATCTGCTCAAAGAGCATCGGGGTCGCCGCAGTTATGTCGTGCTGTTTTCTACCGACCTCAACATTGACCCGTTCCTCCTTTACCGGTGCTACACGGCCCGATTTCAGATTGAATTTATTTTCCGTGATGCTCGTCAGTTTACCGGGTTAGTGGACTGTCAAGCTCGCTCTGCCGAAGCGATAGACACCCATGTCAATGCCAGTTTGATGGCACTGAACCTGGCTAAAGTCGCGTTGCAAAACAACCAGAAAGACGATGATTCGCTGAGCTTCTCGCTCGCCTCTTTCAAACGACTGGCCCTCAACCAACATCTTTTAGACCGATTTATTGACCAGTTTGACTTGGAGCCGACTTTTATTAAATCCCATCCTAATTACCAAAAGCTGCTTGATTACGGGGCGATAGTCTCCTAAATCTGTCCGGAGTGTTGACAAAAATAAGTTGGGTTTTATGTAGCTCTATTAAATAGCAGGACAATTTTTAAGTAGAAAATTCATGATTAGCCACTGCTGTAACTGTCCCTCAGCGTATTGCAGCCTCTTATTAGTTCAACTTTAATGGCGCATTGGGTAGACCTTAAACAGCAATAGAAGTCTAACAGCAATCTCGCAGAAAGCTATTGTCTGAAGATCTCTACCGTGTGTACGTTAAACCCAAACGGCAGGAGGCTTTCGGCAAGTGTTTAAACGAAGTTCTATCAGACGGTTTCTTCTGATTGTCGTGCTGGTTGCATTGTCAATTACGCAGTTGCAGGCAACGGCTACCACCCCAGAACAGCCGACGGCAATTTTTCACGCATTTAATCAAAACTATAGTGAGATCGAGACGTTCGTTTGCCAGCTAGCGGATCAGGGCTATTCCCATGTCCAAATTTCTCCTGCTCAGCAATCTAATCCTGGTGCTGAATGGTGGAAGCGCTACCAGCCGATTGACTACAGCGTGATCGAGGGACTTGGCTCTGCGACTGATCTTCAGCAGATGATCAGCACGGCTCATGGTTGCCAAGTTAAGGTGATTGCAGACGTGGTATTTAACCACATGGCTAATCTGGATGCGGATGAAGGATTTGAAGATCTGACGCAGTTTCCCGACCTATCACCCAATGATTTCAATACGGTCAGTGATAATCTCGGCCAGAAGCCTTGCGACATCAACTATAGCGACGGCAATCGGGAGTCAGAACTAAACTGCTGGTTAGGCGGCTTACCGGACTTGAAATTTACCGACACCGTCAAAGCGCTGCAAAAAGCTCATCTCAAGACGCTGCTTGACTTAGGCGTTGATGGCTTCCGGTTTGATGCGGCCAAGCACATTCCCGCTGACGTGCTGCAAGAGTATCTTGACTATATCAATCAAGAAAGCAGCGGTAGCGCTTGGAACTACCTGGAAGTGATTACCGATGGTGATACGCGAGCTGAAGATTACAACCAAGTTGCAGCCGTCACCGACTTTGTGCTGTACAACTCGCTAAAAACTGCCTTTACCTTTGGTGGCGATCTGCGATCGCTACCTGCCAATGCCGTCAATGACCCACGCAGCGTTACGTTTGGGCAGAACCACGACACAATTCGCGCCCTAAATGAAAACGCGATTAATCCCTATGATGACGTGATCGATGCTTACTTGGCGACAGCCTACGTGCTGGCCCGCCAAGCAGGTACCCCGCTGGTTTTCAATGCCGATAACATCAATGCGCCCTATATTCCCTATGGCGTCAAGTTTCGCCAGATTATGAATCAGCGCGGTAGAGAAGGTAAAAACGTGGCGGAAAATATTCTACGGGTGATCGACAGTCCGACTATTCTACTGATGGAGCGAGGCACAGAGGGATTTTTGGTTGAGAATAAGGGCATAGACCTGTTTAGCAGGCCGACGCTGGATGTGACGCTCTCCAATCTTGATGGCTGTTATCGAGAGCTACGGAATGGTTTTACGGTGGCAATTGAGCAGCGGGACGGCAAGAAGTACGTCACGCGCTGGGGCACCTGGAATCAAGGAGGGATGACAGTGCAGGGACGCGATGCGCTCTATTTCGTGCGAGAACCATTTAGTGCGTGTCAGGCCACCTTAAAGTAATCAACGCTTTTCGGCTTTCCGGCTGCTAATTCTAGGATACTGTTCTGAACACAGTATCCTTGTTGACTATCTGCGATCGCGAAAGATGAATTGGCTGCAAGACATTACGCTCTTTGGTTTGATTGTAATCGCCGTGCATCTGCTAGGGGTGCTCAATGCTGCCCATGCTGTGATGCACGTGCGACTATCTCAGAGTGCAACGGCCTGGAGCATCAGCCTGATCACCTTTCCGTGGATCGCCATTCCGCTGTATTGGACGTTAGGCCAAAGTAAATTTAGGGGCTATACCGACGCCATTCGCCAAGCCTACAGCCGATATGAAGAACGTACCCTGACCATTGTTCAAAATCTTTTTCCTTATCTTGATGCTCTGCCGCCAGAGCTATCGGCTCTGAAGAAAACGGTGCAAACTCTGGCTGAGGTGCCCTTCACGTCTGGGAATCAGACTGAGCTACTGGTGGACGGAGAGCAAACCTATGCGGCCATTTTGGCCGCGATCGCTCAAGCGCAAGACTATATTTTGTTTCAGTTCTATATTATTCACGACGACGACAGTGGCCGCCGCTTTCTGCGGGCATTAACGGAAAAAGCGCGGCAGGGGGTGCAGGTGTATGTCCTATACGACGGCATTGGTTCTAGTCGGCTCACCCGCCGCTACCTTAATGAGCTGAGCAATAGCGGGGTTCAAGTCTGTAAGTTTAGATCCACGAAGGGGAGGGGCAATCCCTTTCAAATCAACTTTCGCAATCACCGCAAAATTGTGGTTGTTGATGGTGCGATCGCATTTACGGGCGGATTAAATATTGGCGATGAGTATGTGGGCAAAGACCCCAAATTCGGCAAATGGCGAGACACCCATCTCAGCCTGCGTGGCCCTTCTGTGGAATGTCTACAAGTTTCGTTTCTCAAAGATTGGTACTGGGCAACGGGTAAAATTCCTGAAACGCGCTGGAATGTGCAGCCCGACCGTCACAGCAATGAAGCTATCTTGATTCTGCCTTCTGGCCCCAACGACACCCTACAAACCTGTACGCTGTTCTTTAGCAGTATCTTTTGCTTGGCTCGGTCTCGGATTTGGATCGCCACACCTTACTTCGTCCCCGATGAACCAACCCTAGCAGCCCTGAAGATGGCCGCTCTGCGCGGTGTCGATGTTCGCATTCTCCTGCCCGATAGCCCCGACCATTTAATTGTCTACCTGTGCTCATTTGCCTACTATGCTGAGCTGCGAGAAACGGGCATCAAGCTGTATCGCTACAAAACGGGCTTTATGCACCAAAAAGCGCTTTTGGTGGACGATATTATCGCAGGTGTGGGTACGGTGAACTTAGATAACCGCTCCTTTCACCTCAATTTTGAAGTAATGGCCTACATGACCAACGGTAAAGGACTTCGGCAGGTTGAACAGATGTTGCTAACCGACCTGGAGCAGTCCCATGAGGTTGATTTATACAGTTTCGAGCGCCAACCATTATGGTTCCGGTTATCTGTCCGGGCGGCGCAACTACTGGCCCCTCTGCAATAGTTATAGCTGTAGCTAGCTAAGTTTAGGATACGGACGTTGTTGTGGCGCGACAGTGCCGCGCCACAACAACGTCCTAACCAATATGACTATCACTATAAACCTCAATAGGGTTGAAAAGTGGAGTTTTCCCCGCAGGGAAAACTCCACTTTTCAACCTGGATTTGGTTTAGTTGTTGGATCAGCATTATACACGCATCAAAAAAGCCCCTTAGCAAAACTAAGGGGCTGTGATTTCAGTCTAGAGAGCTATAAAATCCGTGCGCTGGTAGCTTAGCGATGGCTGAACCAGCGACTTGCGATCGCACCTAGTGCGGCTCCAACCAGCGGATTGCTGAAGAACTTAACCAGCGCTGGCTGATCGGCAAGTACCTCTTGGAAAATGTCAGGGTGGCTGTGATAAGTAAAGGCTGCCAGTTTTGTGACATCATCCTCGTCCATGCGGCGAGAATGGTGGGTCGAAAGACCAAGCTGCTGTTCTAGATCCCGCTCGCTCAAGCCCCGCTTCTTCAAATGCTTGAAAAAGTCACGGGCAACATCATCCCGTTCATTAGGCTTAATTTTTGCGATCGCGCTTCTCAGTTCCGGTTCCATCTGATTAGCTGGAATTCGCTCGGGATGGAATGCTCGGCCAAATAGCTGCTTGCGTTGATCCCGCGACGACCGCTGAGCAAAGTCATCAAAGTTTGCATACTCAGCTTCAGGTTGAGTCGATCCGGAGTCAATTGACTCAACATTACCGCCAGCCAGATCTTGCATAATCTCGCGCTTATAACGGTCACTGCTAGACATGATGGGAAGTCTCCTTTTTTACCGTTTTAGTTAATGAAGTTTTTGAATTCTCGATTTGAATTCTTGAAAGATTCGTTTTTGGAAGTTAAGCCAATGAATTTACGAGTTGTACTCAATCATGCGAGTACTATCGTTATACTTAGCCGTCAAAATCAGCTCCTTATCGGGAGTATAGACGAGTACCGTCAAATCACGATGGGGGAAATTCTTCTGAAAACCCTGCAATAGTGACTTGGCAAGTGTCTTAACGTCTCTGGGTGCAACTTGTGGCGAGATGACAACACCTAGCTTATCGTTGTCGCGAACGTAGGCATCCGAAACTAAACCGCTTGCAGTTTGTACTACCCAGTTGCCAAAGTTTTGGCCAGAAGTTGTATCTCCTCGTTCGATCTGGGCATAGGCACCAGTGGGCAGTGAAGCAGGCGATTTAGATTGAACGCTGCTACTGCTACAAGCAGTTGTAAACACTAACAAAGCGAGTGATAGGGCAATCACCATGTGCCGAATCGAGCGAAGCAAATTCACAACAGCCTCCTAGAAAGCCTGAATAACTGCTTCTTAGCTTAGGTAGCGTAACCGTGGTTAGCCTCTCCCACAGGAGATGTAGGCAGATACTCCACAAGTCGTAGTTGTAGTCAACGTTACAAGTTTGCTGGTTATAGCTGTAGCTAGCTTTAATTAAGACACGAGCGTTTTTGTGGCGCGGCAAAGCTGTGCCACAAAAACGTCTCAATCAATATGACTATGGCTATAAACAACTTCAGCACTCAGTACTAAACTGATAAGGCTAATTCCCAGACGGCCACTAAAGCCAGTGCTTGGGATACCGACGATCAGGCATTAAACTCCCAAAGATAGCGGTGCAAGCCACCATCAAAATGGCTCCGCTCAGCACCGGAACAACGATAAAGTCCCAGGTGGCATTGCTCATTACCCCCACCAGCGCTACTGCTCCTCCTGGAGGATGTAGGGTGTGGGTCAATTGCATTAACTTAATCGCAGTGGCAACTGCTAGGGCCATCACCCACGGTGCAGAACCAAATAAGCTGACGCAAGTCACGCAGACCACTGCACCAATTACGCACCCTCCTACGACATTGCGAGGCTGAGCCAACGGACTATCGGGAACCGCAAAGACTAGCACTGCTGTTGCCCCAAACGGAGCCGCGATAAGTGGATATCCGGTATAAGCCGTGAGATAAGCCAAGAGAGCAATGCCAATAAAGCTACAGAAATACGATAGCAGGATGGACTGAGGCGTAAAACGCGGTTGATAGGCAGGACGATACAGCCATTTTGAGAACCGTAAACTGTTCAAGGGTAAGTGATAACGCTTGGGACTTGGACGGGATAAGTTTTTTGCACCTTGATAGTTCGCAAGCTCTTTCCGAGTTTTCATCTGGCCAATTTTGCTACTTTGGACTACCAATTCGCACGCTCAGCATGAGTAACACGCAAAATGTACTCATAGAATGTCATGTTTTGATGACAAAAGACAATATCCCCCAGGTAATGTGCTGAGAAAGTGCGATGCGCGAAATGTGGTGCGCAACATGTAATGTGTAGAATATGGTGCGTAAAATGCGATCGCAGCCAAAGACGGTTATCAACTCTTTTGGTAAAGAGAGCAGAGATAGCGCAGCTTTAAGAGGTGAGCTGCCGATTTATGGGGAGACTGTATCAATGTCTGAATTGCGACAGCCAAAGTGACCATGCCTACTTTTTCAAAATGACGGGCTGACTGAAGTAATTCCCGATTGTGATCTAGATTGAACGCATGCTGTCCCCGTTCAGCGAGGCGCTGTAGAGCGATGATCAGGAAATCAATGGCTGGATCGGCGGCGATTGGATTCGTCTCTTCATCGGCTGATACGGGGACTAGTTCGGTTGCGTCGGCTGCGATCGCATTTGGCTGTGCATCTGAACTTTCAGTCTTTTCAGCCTTCTCAGCACTTTTAGCAGCGGTCTGCTGCTGGGGCGGAAAGTGCAAATTGAGAATGGTGGGCTTTCCGGCGTCGGTCTGACGACAAAGTGAGATCGGGTGGCAGAAAATCTGGTCTTTTTCCAGATAGATAGACCCCAGAATGCCGGAACCATCTTCTTGTGTAGCATCAAGCTGTTCCAGTAGCTCGACTACTGCCGATGCATCTGAGGCAAAGCGCACCCGCAGAATCAGCGGCTGATCCTGCTGATCCCATAAAACCCAGGTAAAGAGCTGCTGCACCGGATCAAACTGGCGCGTGCCCCAGCGCTGGGGCTGAACGATGGCTAGGCGGTCGAGCGGCGAGACTTCGGTCAAGCCAATGGGTGAAGTACGGGCAATGTGCTGCCGCAGTGTATTCCAGTCTTGAAAACAGCAGCGAATAGACTGCCAATCGGCGGCAGAGGTCGGTCTGATCGTTGTGCCAGTGGTTTGGCTGGAGGTTGAAAGCCGCTGCTGGTAGTTGCGTCGGGCGTTGTAAAGCTGGAGGCAGCTTTGGGACGCTTCGGCGGGATTAGCAATACCGTCCCAGGGGCCGGACTGCTGGTAGATGCGTCCGGGATTGAAGCTCTGCTGATGAAACAGCGGTCGCGAGTCTGACCAGCTACACCACTGCTGTGCCGCCGTGTCCCAAAAGATGATGGTGAGGCCACCATAGCCAGACTGACTTTGCCAGGAATAGGCTCCCAGGCCAATCAGATGCAGCGTACCCGTATCGTCATAGCGGCTCTGAGACTGACCTGCTAAGTAAATCGGGTAGTTAGGAGCGGCCTGCTGGAGAGCCGCACAGAGAGCATAGGTACGGGACATTCGTTCAAACCAGCGATCGCAATCGGCCTCAGCATCGCGCTTGAGCTGTAGCTCGATCTCAGTGGCAATGCCGCGCAGCGCTAGAGAAAGGCGCGGCAGGTGGGCAGCTTGAGCTGACACGGCTAGCGTGACGAACTGCTGATGGCTGATATCGGAAAGGTGCAGTAGTCCTAGCGCCACGGTGCTTTCCAGTAGAGTTTGAGCACTGGCAATTACCTGCGGCGCTTCGGCTGCGACTACAGTATCATCCGAATCAGTGGATGTGTCTGATAGGGATAGAACAGTGCCCTGGCTGCGCAATACCGCTAATACGGTGGCGGCCTGATGTAGGCAGACTTGTCGCGGTTTGCAGGAACAGAGCATTCCAGCTAATCCAGTAGCGGAGAAGTGGCGACAGGTGATGTTGGCATTGTTAAAGCGAGCGACAATTGGGTCTTGTCCCTCAATTTGATGGGGTTCTCGCTGCAAAAAAGCAAAGGCATCCCGCAGTGTCGTTTTGCCTGCCCAAGTGATTAGGTCTTCTAGCGTATAGGTTAGGGGCTGAGTTGATTGTGAATTAACGGATTCAGGATTTGAGGTGGCGATAGGATTTTGGTCTTGAAGTTGCGATCGCAACCAGAGATAGGCGACTAGAATATGGCGACAGGTATCGGCGGCTGGACAGGTACAGGTGGCATTGAGTAAATCGCTGGTAGAAAGGGTTACAGTACAGTCATCGGCGGTAAATTGCAGGTTCGTGTCGTCAACCTGTAGCTCCGGAGCAGCCAGTTTTGATAGTTCCTTGTAAGCCCGCCGCACCAAGCCTTTGCTACTAGCAGCAGCCAGCGTATCGTCGTCCAGCGCCAGCAGTTGCGGCTGGATTTGGGCCAAGTAGTTCGCTAGGCGATCTTCTGTGCTAACCATTCGGCCAACCTCCGAGGGGTGAGAGCAGCAATTTCCATACCGCGAGCGGCTAACTGTTCCGCCATGCCGACATCATAAAACGCTGTTGCTTGGCTATCTTCCAAAGAGGCTAGTCCCAGCAGCGTCACGCCTGCTTCATGAAGCTGTTGGCAGCGAGTCAGTAGGATCTGCGGAGAAGCGCCTTCGGCAAAGTCGCTGATTAAAACCAGAACGGTGCGTAGGGGATTGTGTACTAGGGTTTGACAGTAGCCAATCGCCTGACCAATATTGGTACCGCCGCCAAGCTGAACGCTCATCAGCAGTTCCACTGGATCGTCGGCATGATCGGTCAAATCTACCACGGACGTATCGAACACTACAAAGCTGACTTGAAGCGACGGCAAACCCGCTAGAATACCGCCCATGACGGCGCTGTGAATCACGGAATCCGCCATGCTGCCGCTCTGGTCAATGCAGAGAATAACGTGCCAAGGCAGACGACGCTCAATCCGCGAGAAAAACTTGACGGTCTGCACCACAATCTGACTGCGATCGCGGTCGTAGTGCTTCAGGTTGTGGCGCAGGGTGCCTCGCCAGTCCAGGTTTTGAGCAACCTTGAGCGGACTATGCTGAAAGCGGTTCAGCCGACCGAGCAGGCTTTGCCGAATGTCATTTTCCAGCCGTTGCCGAATGTCTTCTACGACCTGCCGCACAATCCGCCGTGCGGCCTGTAGCACCTCTTGCCCCTGCATTTGAGAGCGAAACGTTAGTACCGCCTTGAGCAGATCCATATTGGCCTCTAGCTTTTCCAGCGTGGCCGGATCGGTGACGAGTTCGGTCATGCCGTAGCGGTCAAGCGCATGTTTTTCAATGATTTCAACCGTTTCCTGCGGGAACAGTTCGCGAATTTCCGTGATCCAGGTCGGCACGTTGAGCTGGCTTGGGTCTAGGCTGCCAGCTTGCTTATCGGTGGTGGAACCCTTCGCTCCAGATGTGCCTCGCACACCCCGCCCGCTGTATTCTTGGCCATAGAGAAACTCCAGCGCCTGCTCCATCCGCTGCTGGGTAGCGTTCATCTGGCAGGGTAGCTGAGCCTCAGCAAAGCGGCCCAGAACATGTCGCCAACGAATTACCGGATCAATTTCAGTCATACGTTTCTCCCGTGCTAACCAGCCAGTTGAGTAAGCCATCTTGAGCCAGTGCCTGCCGAACCTGTTGCTCTCGCTTTAAACCCTTGTGCAGATCAGCCTCGCCAACAGTGGCATGAACTAAAGATCCCAAATCAGCCCGCCCATCTAGCCGAGCTGCGATCGCAGCCACTTTATCAGTTTCACGCGGTGCCAGATCGGCAAAAGCCAGCCGCAGCTCCGGCAGTACACTCAAGAATTCATCTTCATTCCAGCATTCTAGCCGCGCATTAATTGCCGCAATTAGGTCGGGCACCTGCCACGTCACCTCGCGGCAGGTGTGCAGCAGTCCCCGCAGGAAGCCAACGCCCCGCGCTGGCTCCACTGCCGCATGGTCAAGATAGCCAGCCGCCAGGATGACAAGTTCCCCGGTTTCCATACGGCCTGCACTGTAGAGCACCCCAACCGCGCCACCAAGGACAACGGGGTTGCCCTGCGTGGTCAGCAAGTCCAGCAGACCCGTAATAAATAGCTCTGGGTCTAAATCTGCTTGAGCGCGATTCAGCATTTCCCAGACCCCGTTGAGCGCCCCCAGCAGCGGCGGTGCTTCTTCCAGCGGATAATCGCTCAGGTGCGGCACCAGATAGCACAAGCGTTGATAGGCCACCGTCGCCAGTTGGGGCACGGTTTCCAGCGATTGCGCTGCCAGGGGTTCTCGCGACTGCCACAGCAGCAGCAGTTGCCCCATTGCCTGCGCTAGCGACACCACCGACGGATCGGCGGCAGTGTGTTCAGCAATCAGCGCCAGTAGCTGCTCAGTCTGGGTTTGCAATCCCATGCGGCAAGCCGCCATTAGTAACTGCACGGCTGCGATCGCAGATCGAGCTTGGCCTTCATCGGCTAGCTCAGCAATCCGCTGACGCAGGTGATACAGCGTCACTTCCACCACCGTTGAGCCATAGAGCGACTGTTCAATCAGCGCACTTTCGGTTTGGGGCTGCCACTGATAGTGCCAGTGCTCCTGAATTTGGTTTAGCTTTCGACCGAGGACAAAGTCCGGCCCTTTCGTGAAGTGAGCAAACGGAATTTTGGCAAAGTTCAGGCTGTGCAGAAAGCGGCTGAGCTGACGGTGCTTCTCTTTCCGGTAGATATCCAGGGTGAGCGACTTAGTCGATGTCGAACTGAGCTTGAGCCGCAGTTGTTTGGCTAAGCGGCGAAAGTCTTCCACCAAGGGCGGAACACCCGCATGAGCGGGTAAATCGCCAATCTGATCGCCCCGCAGCGACTGGGCCACAGCAGTCATTAGCATTGCCCCCTCGCCATCCATTGCCCCTTTGACAAAGCAACTGCGCACCGCGTCCAGCAAGTCCTCGCGGGTCGGGCCGGGATGCTGACGAAACTGAGCCAGCCGCTGCGCCTGCTCCACTGCCGCAATTTCGTCGGCTACCGAGAGCGGCACCAGCGGTTTCTGGTGCCGAGTTAGCGATCGCAGTTGAATCAGAATCTCGCAGGTCGTTTGACTCAGCGCATTACCTTCAGTGTCCTGCATGTGCTGCCAAAGCTGCTGGTAGTAGGCTGGAGCGGGCATACCGGAAGCGTAACCGTTGAGGGCATCAAGCTGTTCAAAGCTATAGCGCATTAAAACAGTCTGGGCTGAATCGGCTGACAGCTTAGGAGCTAGCGGAACGGCTGGTGGCTCGTCGATCAGCGATGGCAGGATGACGGTATGAAATCCTCCGGTGACGACCAGAATCATTCCGTCCATCTCCGTCAGAGCCGTAGCAATCGCCTGGGCCATCGCCGCTTCACGGGCCAGCGTGCCCTCTGCCTCTAGCGTGGCTGAGTCAGCATCCTGACGGGCAAGATAGCAGTAGGTGGCAATCTGCTGCATAAAGCCAGCTGTGGGCGTTGACTGGGCGTGAGCTTCAAACAGATGATCCCACAGCTCATTGAAATCTCGGCAACCCGTTTTTTGAGCCAAGGCTGACAAGTAAGCACTCTGCTGGAGGTGATGCTCTTCCTGTAATGCCCGCAGTCTCAGTGCAGCTTCTGGGTCGGTTTGAATCTGGGTAGCAATTACTTTTTGCGGATAGGGCAAATCAATAAATTGCAGCTTCGCTCCAACTGCTGCCCCTGCCCGCAACGCCACCAGTTCCGGCGAGTAGTCACAAAAGGGATAGTAGCCCCCAAACCGCAGGGGTTCAGCCTGCTTTGGAGCTGGAGGGGTTAGAATGCTTGGATTATCAACTTCGGTATCTGCGTCAGTGCCAATTGCTGGTAAATGACCGTCGTGATCCACGTAAGTCGTATACAGCGCCACTGGCGTCTGCGTTTCAGGATGCAGCAGTAGCGGAATTAAATCCGTCGCATCGGCAGGCGCTTCAATCAGAATGGCGGCGGGTTGATTGGTCTGAATCCACTGCTGAACATGCCATGCACAGGCCGGACTGTGGTGACGAATCGGAAAAAACACCAGCCGCGTCTGCTGTAGCGATCGCAATACATCGTCGAGGGGTGGCAGGGCCATAGGCACGGGGAAAGTTCTATATCAGTAGTTATCCCAAATTTGAGAGTTTTGATATCAGCTAGGCAGTAGTTACATGGGTTGGGAAACGTTAAAACGTTGTAACGTTCGAACGTTTTAACGTTGAATTACAGTCTCAACTCAGGTAGTCACGGTTATAACTTGCTCAAGCGAAAAAGATCGAGTATAAATTAATACAAGTTTTATGGTTCAATTGTACTATATTTGATTCAATTGTCAAAGCACCAGTGTTCGGAGACTGCCAGAGATTGTTGAACGAAAAGTGGGCAATCTAAGACAGGATATTTGCACCTTGCGCTTTGAGAACCCGAAAATGTTATTTTGCCGCCGCGATGCGGCGGTAAGTGTTTAGCGTAGCCGTATGATCCCCCGCTGTCGCCGCCCCCTATAGCCCTTCGGGCATGGCTGCGCTTAGAAAAAAGGGGCTATTCCAACTCTGGCTCAAAGTTCCCCCTTCTTAAGGGGGATTTGGGGGGATCTATGCAGAGTGTCGCGCTAAACAAATACATGCGGCGGCAAAATAACCCTTCTGGGTTTTGGTGCAAGATGTGAGGGTTACTTCTGGCTGACTGAGTTGATGAGGACAAGTCTAGATGCTGATAGACCTAAAGAATTCGCTGAATCTCTCTGAAGACGCGCTGACTTCGCTGGAGCAGGCGCTTCAGCCGTTTAATGAACTCGACAGCGATTTCTCAGATCGGCTGTTGTGCTACCTCGTTGACGGGGATGACGAAGCGGTGATTGAAGAGGTAATCGCAATCACTCATCAGCAACTCAATCAGCAGAGCCAGATGACGAACCCAGTAGGATTCTTTCGCTCTGGTATTCCTGCACTTTTCCTCCTCAGTCAAGGCGGTAATGAGCGGCTACTTGTGTGGTTGACGGATAATCCTGTATCTGAGCCGGGGTTTTATGGTCGGCTCAGCATGATGATGTGTGGCATGTTTGGGAGTGGAATTCATCCCTCTGGTACTGTTCATCTACCGCCTCTAAAAGACCGACTGCCGCAGTTTCTACAGATGATGACGCAGTATCGTCGTTCTCTTCGTAACAGCCTAAGAGAAGAACCGCTGATTTCAGCCGATATCGTCGATGCGCTGTATGTGGAAGCGGGCGAACCAGCCGGAGCGTTAGCGCGTGTGGTCTACTGTGCTGATCCGAAAGATTACCAGCAGCAAAGCCTTGCTAACCAAGCCATCAAAGTCAAAGGCTTTGTAGACTACACCTTGCAATATGCGTCGATTGTGCAGGAAGCGCTACAGCAGCCAGAGCGCGATCGCAGAATTCATGCGCTACAAATGCTGAGGCAGGCGGAGGTGCCGATTGAAACGTGGGTGGATGCGATCGCAACGTTGGCGGTTTCGTCATCCAAGAAAGAGCGCGAGTCTGCTGCTGATCTACTGAAACAAGAGGCTCAAGCGGCGATCCCGCTGCTCCAAGCCAAAGCGGAATCGGGTAGTGCCAGCGACCGTCAACACGCGGTTAAACTCCTTTGGGATTTGGCTGGTGCAGAGATTCAGCCTTTCCTGGAATCACGCCTCGAAGTGGAAAAAGCGGCCAAAGTTCGCTCTGCCATTGAACAGTTTTTGATTACGCCAACTGAAGCAGAAATCACAAACGAAACTGTATCGCTGTCACCTTTACCAGAAGTTCAATTCGATGCTCCAGTTCCCAAAAGTGCAACTGATTTATTGAGGAAACTGGCCGATATCTTCAATCAATACGGAATTGAATCTTGTAAGATACTGTTTGATCTACTTGAAGAATCTCATCGCTCAGGTCAAACTTATGCTGTTTCTAGCTCAATTCATAGCGAATTGAACTTCATAATGAATTATACCTCCAAGAAAATCACAGAGGAGGTAATTCAATTGTTAGATGAAGTTAAAGATAATCCTCAATTTGACAAAGAAGAAGCTCTGCAACGGTTTCGGGAGATTTTAGATCGAAATGGTGGTTATGCAACGGTAACTTCTTCAACGCTAGCTGAAGTATTAGAGCATGGTACTCATAAAGAATGCTCACAGCATGTATGTGTAGGTCGTTTTTATCAAATTAGTCGATTTAATCGACAACATAATTTTGATAATGAGAGTAAATCTCGCGGGGCGCTCAAATTCCTATCCCCGCCGCAAGCGGACGGGGCATTACGGAATTTGCCCTTCGGGACGCACTCCCGCGCTACCACTAACGTGGCAAGCCACGGGGAATTAGACCCACAGAGATTAAAGCTTTATTTGCACTAGATGATTTGCAGCCTATTCACGCTGTTCGACTACTCATTCTAACGGGACATTTAACTGTAAATGGAGATCAATATTAAAGCTTTATTTGCACTAGATGATTTGCAGCCTATTCACGCTGTTCGACTACTCATTCTAACGGGACATTTAACTGTAAATGGAGATCAATATTCAAATTATCTGCTAACGAATGAAGGTCATGATCTGCTTCTGCTTTATCGGAATCACCATCCTGATCAACTACAGTGTTTACGAGAGTTAGCTGCTGTTTTAGAGGCGCTTCAGATCGAATCATATCGAATCGGAGTAGTCGAGATGCTTGATACGTGGGGAGACAGTGCATTTTGGCGCTGGGGTAAGGACGCAATTTGGCCTTATTTCGCAGAGCGATCGCAACTTTTAGAAGATGCCTTCGCTCCTGCGGTTGGAGATAGCTGGTCAACGAGTTATTACACGCAAAAACGACAGCGAAAAAACGCCTTTAGAATCCTCAAAACCTTTCCGCAGCCGCCTGCTCAGCTCTTGCCTCTGCTGTGGAAGCTGGCTTTTGAAGGAGCCAAAAATGAACGGGAAATCGTGCAGGATTGCCTAAACGAATTTGACGAAACGCTGGATCGCGTTCTAGCAGGGCTGACTGACCCGAATCGAAACATGCGCACCATTGCCGCCGAGTGGCTGGGCAACCGGGGAGATGCAACTGCGATCGCACCGCTCAAGCAAGCCTTGAAAAAAGAAAAAAGTGACGCCGCCAAAGACATCATATTGCGATCGCTGGAAAAACTGGGCGCATCGGTAGACGAGTTTTTAGACCGCGACAACCTGCTCAAAGACAGCCAGAAACTGCTGCAAAAAGGAATCCCCGCAGCGCTCAAATGGTTTCCGTTTAACGCCCTGCCCATTGTTCACTGGCAGGACACGGGCCAACCCGTCGCTACGGATATTATCAAAGGACTGCTCCTCCAGTGCTGGAAGCAAAAAACACCGGAACCAGGGCCAATTTTGAAGCGCTATGTCGAGATGTGGCAACCCGCTGAGCGGGAAGTCTTGGGACAGTTCATCCTAGAAAGCTGGATTGCTCACGATACTGCCCCTGCTCATACTCCCCAAGAAGCGGATCAGAAAGCGCAAAAGCGGGCGCAGCAGGATTTCCAGTACTACCAGCAGTATCAGCAGCAGTATCCCAACTCCACCTACTATCAGGTCACCTACGACGAGCTGTATCAGCGCTACTACAACGAGCTTCTCAACCAGTGTTTGGGCAGCGCCATCAAGGAAAAGGGGATTTTAGCGATCGCAGCAGCCTGCTGTGGTACACGTGCGATCGCACCGATCAATCACTACCTCACCACCTGGTACGGGATGCGGATGGCTCAGTGTAAGGCGCTGCTGCAAGTTCTAGCCTGGACGGAACATAATAGCGCCATTCAGTTACTGCTGTCGGTTGCCAACCGATTTCGCACCAAGGGCATCCAGAAGGAAGCTGAAAAGCTGGTCACAGAGCTGGCTGAGCGCAATAGCTGGAGCCGAGATGAGCTTAGCGATCGCACGATTCCCACTGCCGGATTTGACCAGGGTATTGAGCAAACCCTCGATTACGGTAGCCGCCAGTTTACGCTGTTGCTGGATGTCGATATGAGCCTGGTGCTGAAGAATCCAGACGGCAAGGTGATCAAGTCACTACCTGCCGCTCGTAAAGATGATGATCCCGAGCAGGTGAAAGCCGCTAAGAAGCAACTGGCCGATGCTAGAAAGCAGCTCAAGCAAGTGTTGAAAATGCAGCGAGAGCGACTTTATGAAGCCATCTGTACGCAGCGGGCTTGGCCGTTTGCCGACTGGGACACCTACCTGAATCAGCACCCGATTGTCGGGCGCTACTGCCAGCAGTTAATTTGGGCCATCTATGACGGCGATACGCTGGTGCAGACGTTTCGCCCGCTGGAGGATCGGACGCTGACCGATGCCAATGATGAAGAAGTGACGCCCGCTGCCGACGCGACGGTTCGACTGGCCCATAGCTGCACCCTGCCCGCCGATGTGATTGAGGCTTGGCAAACCCATCTGGCCGATTATGAAGTGCCGCCCCTGTTGCAGCAGTTCCCTGCCGAGTCCTATGTCCTACCAGAGGATCAGCAGCAGAACACCGAACTGGCGGATTTTGAAGGTTATTTGATTGAAGCGTTTCAACTGCGGGGCTTGGCGACTAAGCGCGGCTATACGCGGGGTCAAACGGAAGATGCGGGCTGGTTCTACGACTACCGCAAATCCTATACGGGGCTGGGGATTGAAGCGGTGATCAACTTCAGCGGCAACTACTTGCCAGAGGAAAACCGCACCGTCGCCCTGATTGATTTGGCATTCTACCAACTGCCAGAGGAAGGGGAGTCATCCTACCTCTATCACCGTCCCAAGCTTTCGCTGAGCAGCATTCCGCCCGTGCTGCTGAGTGAAAGCTGGAACGACCTGCAAACAATAGCGCATCAAGGTGGCGGCTACGATGCTGACTGGAAGAAAAAAGTGGAGTACTAATCATGAGCAATACCGTTCGTCCACCCGCTGAAGTCCGCTATGCCGCTGAGCTAGCTGCGATCGCAGCCAATGATCCCCATCCCAAACCACCCGGCTGGCGGCTGTCTCCCCGCGCGGTACGCACGTTTATCTTGGGTTCCAACGGCGAAGCGTTTAACTATAAGCAGGGCCGCAAAACTCTCAGCACTCCCATCATCCAGAAATTTTATGGCGATGATGCACTGGTCGATCGCTGTGTTGTCACCCTAGCAGGCAATCGAGGCCTGTTGCTAATGGGTGAACCGGGCACCGCTAAGTCAATGCTGTCCGAGCTGTTCTGTGCCGCCATTTCCGGCGATTCCACCAACACGATTCAGGGTACGGCGGGCACCACGGAAGACCAAATCAAATACTCCTGGAACTACGCCCTGCTGATCGCAGAAGGGCCAAGCCCCAAGGCGCTGGTGCCCTCACCGCTCTACGTGGGGCTAAGTCAAGGAAAGCTGGTGCGCTTTGAGGAAATCACCCGCTGCCCGCCGGAAATCCAAGATTCGCTGGTCAGCGTTCTGTCCGACAAGGTGCTGATGATTCCCGAACTGGATGGAGCCGAACGGGTGCTGCTGGCTCAAAAGGGGTTTAACGTGATTGGTACCGCCAATATCCGCGATCGCGGTGTGAACGAAATGTCCAGTGCCCTGAAGCGCCGCTTCAACTTTGAAACCGTTGCGCCGATTGCTAATCCGGCCCTAGAGCGGCAGCTTGTACTGGATCAAACCCAGTCGCTGCTGGCTGAATCGGAGGTTCCAGTTGCGATCGCACCGGATGTGATTGAGCTACTGGTCAGCACGTTTCACGATCTGCGATCGGGCCGCACCCAGGAAGGCACCGTCGTCGAGCGCCCAACCACCGTCATGTCCACTGCCGAAGCCGTGGCCGTCAGCGTCTCCGCTGGACTTGATGCCTACTATCTGGGAGAAGGCACCGTCACCAGTGAACACGTGGTTCGCAATCTGGTTGGAACGGTACTCAAGGACAATCCGGAAGATGCCAAAAAGCTCACTCACTATTTCAACGTGGTGGTCAAAGGTCGCGCCCAGAAAGATCACAACTGGGAAGCGTATTACAAAGCTCGCAAGTGGCTGAAGTGAGTATGAGCCACTGCATATCCACCAGTCGGCATCAAAATTACATTTAGTTGAGATCAAGTCTCATTAAGTGTAGGATTGAAGGCTGAACAACTTAGTTTTCAGATCCACCAATACCGTTAGTATACTTCGCCTACAGCTCACCGGGTGAAGCCCATGTCCTATGACTTTAGTGCTTTCTGTAGCAGACTATGATGAACTCTCGCAAGAGACGAGTTCCCGACAGCCAATGTACCCAAGCTGCTTCAATATGGGCGAAACGCATCGCTGGCTACCATCTGCTTTGGGACGTGGTTCGACATACGGCATTGAACTATTGTCTGGAATTTGGCTCGATTTCATCGATAAAGAATTTACCCAATCCTGGGCATTGAAAGTTCCTAGCCATGAGCATTTAGTGCAAATTACTGTCCTGCTGTCAGGGGTTGTGGATTATGACGTGGTTTATCCGGCGCTACGAGCCGGACAGAGCTACTTTTCGGGTAGCGGCATCTCACCTGGCTACACGGCCAAATATGGGCGATCGCGTCAGTTAAAGGGCATCAATATTCACTTTAGCCCTGAAGCCGTTGAACCATTGTTAACCGAAGAGTCTTCTGCACTCCGTCACCTGTTGCTGAAGGCTGATGATTGGAAAACCGCTTGGTTTCCTCCGGTCACGCCTCAGATACGAGCGGTTGTGCAGCAGATGATGCAGTGTCCACTGCAAAACAGTGCGCGCCGATTCTACCTACAGGCTAAAGTTTTTGAACTGCTGGCATTACAGCTTGATGCCGTTTCAACGGAGCTAAAGCCGTCCTCGGCAACCTCTTCCCTTAAACCCCAGACGGTAGAATGCATCTATCAAGCAAAGGCTATTCTGACGAATCAGCTAGAGCAGCCTCCCTCTATCACTGAGCTATCTGCTCAGGTGGGAGTGTGCGATCGCACATTGCGTCGTGGATTTCATCAGCTCTTTGGCACCAGCGTGATCGGCTATCTCAAGCAGCAGCGCATGATCCAAGCCGAGCAGCTCCTGCGGCAAAATCAATATACCGTCGCAGAAGTGGCCAACAAAGTCGGCTACACCCACCTCGGTCATTTCGCTGCCGCTTTCAAACAGCAATTCGGCATCACACCCAGCGAGTGTATCAATGGTTCACTCTGCCGCACAAGGCGTTTGGTCTAATGTTGTTCTCGTCCCCTAAGTCCGTTTTCGGATCGCACTGACCGTTTTCGGATAGACAGATTCACGCGCATTTATTTACACTCGCTAACACCCTGTTAACTAAGAATAATTTTCAACAGTGAGTGGAGAGGATGTGAGATGAATATCTGGCGGCGTTCAATGTCAGTTCGGCTAGGGTTGATGATGGCTCTATCCGGGAGCTTGGTGGGTGGATTTGGCCTAGTAGCAAGTGCTCAGATGGCTGATGAGCAGATGATTTCGGCGAATCACTCTAGCCATATAGGTGAGGAGTTTGAGGGGTTAGGAGTAAGTGCGATCGCAACTTGGCCCGTTCAGCAGATTGCTCAAGTGGATATTCAGCAGGTAACTGACATTCGGTTAGAGACGACAGAAACGGGACTCAAGGTGGTGCTGGAAACGGCAGCCGGAGAGCTGTCTGTTCCAACCGTTGAAACGATTGATAATGCGCTGATCGCCACGATTCCCAATGCGGTTTTAGCGCTGCCCGATCAGACGGATTTTCAGCAGATTGCCCCGGCTGAGGGTATTGCGTTCATCAGTGCAACCACCATTGCTGACAATCAGATTCGCCTTGCCATCACTGGCACGGATGCGCCGCCTACGGCTGATGTTCAGGCTGCTGCTCAAGGACTCGTGATTTCCCTCTCGCCAGGGATTTCAGATGCGACGACAGCCACCGAAGACGCGATTCAAATTGTCGTATCGGCCACTCGTACCGAAGAGGCCACCTCAGACATTCCCCGCTCTGTGACCGTGATTGAGCGCGAGCAAATCGATCAGCAAGCTCAAGTCTCACAGAGTTTGGGCGATGTTCTGGGTCAGCTCGTCCCCGGCATGGCTCCCACAACCGGAAGCGCCAGCAACTTCGGCCAGTCACTGCGGGGCCGCAACATTCTCGTGCTGATTGATGGCATACCCCAAACCACCAACCGCAATGCGTTTCGGGATCTGCAAACCATCGATCCCAGCGCGATTGAGCGGATTGAGGTAATCCAAGGGCCAACCGCCATCTACGGCGACGGAGCCACGGGCGGCGTGATCAACATCATCACCCGTGCGCCAGAGGATGAGCCCGTTGTGCTGCGGACTCGGCTGGGCGTCAATACCGACTTTGATGACTTTTCGGAAAGCTTGGGCGGCACGGTCGAGCAGTATGTCGGCGGCCAAGTCGATAATGTTGACTATGCGCTGACATTCTCCTACGACCATATCAGCGGCTTATTCGATGCTTTGGGCAATCGCATTCCACCTGATCCCAATGCCCAGGGCGGCTTGGCAGATACGGATACGTTCAATATCCTCGGCAAGATTGGCGTGGATTTGACTGACGAGCAGCGCCTACAGTTCACGGCTAACCATTACGACTCGACTCAGGACACGGATTTTACAACCGATCCGAGTATTCAAGCCATTCCCGGTCGGCAGCGATCGCAAGCTTTAGAGGGACTGGATCTAGATAGTCCCCAGACCAATATCAACACCTTCTTCAGCCTGGACTACACCCATACTGACGTTCTGGGCGGCGATCTAAAAGGTCAGCTTTATTACCGCGACTATCTGACCCGCTTTTTCCCCTTTGATGCCCGCGCCTTTGACAGCCTCGGCAACGTTATTTTCCAATCTCAGGTTGATTCACGTGAATGGGGGGGACGGCTCCAGCTCGATACGCCGCTAGCCGATGATGGCGCACTGCGGCTACTGTGGGGCGCTGACTATGCCAATGAGCGCACCGCCCAGCCCGTGACCATTTTTGATCCAGCCGTTTTTGACGCTAGCGGCGGACTAACGTATCGTAGTTTCGATGAGCGCACCTGGGTGCCACCGTTAGATCAAGATAGCCTGGGCCTGTTTGCTCAACTGAACTGGGATATTAGCGATCGCATTACTCTACTCGGCGGCATTCGTCATGAACGGGTGGGATTAGCCGTCGATGACTTTGTGACGCTAGCTGGAAACGCCATTGAAGGCGGCAATTTGGACTACGATGCCACCCTATTCAATGTCGGCGGAGTGGTTGATCTGAACGACAATGTCAACGTCTTCGCCAACTTTGCTCAAGGATTCTCGCTGGCCGATGTCGGCCTAGTGCTCCGCAGTGCCCCCGCTGGCTTCTCCGTTGAAACGCTCCGCCCCGAAGCTCAGCGAGTCAATCACTACGAACTCGGCATTCGCGGCAATTGGGCTGGCATTCAAGCCTCCCTGGCTGGATTCTACAATTCGTCTGAACTGGGCAACACCTTCACCGCACCGGGAGAAATTCTGCGTGCGCCAGAACGAGTCTACGGCGTGGAAGCGACCGTTGACGCTCAGCTCAGCGACACCTGGGCAATCGGCAGCACAGTTATCTGGTCAGAAGGCGACATTGATCGTGATGACGATGGCGACTATGAACCGCTAGATGGCTTCCGCATCGCCCCCGTGAAAGTCACGGCCTACATTGAAAATCAGACCACCCCGATCTGGAGCAATCGCCTCCAGGCTCTCTACTCCGGCAGCCGCGATGCCTTCGATGATGAGACCATCTTTGGTCAAGCCGCCGTCGATAGCTATTTCACCGTGGACTATATCAGCAACCTCGATATCGGCCCCGGCACTTTGGAAATCGGCATCGCCAATCTGCTCAATACTGACTACTTTCCCATTGTCTCTCAGCTCCAGCCCAGCGAGTTAAGTAACGCTGCCGGCAGAGGACGGTTTGTCAGAGTTGGGTATTCGTTTACTTGGTAGTTCGCTTAGTTGTAAAGAATGAGGTGAGTCGGAAAGTTTTTCCGACTCACCTCATTCTTTACTTATCGACCAAAACCTGCTCCACATCATCTAGCAACAAATTCGCAGCCTGTACTCCTCCGGCTGTTGTCCACACGACATCGCTGACAGGGTAGACCTGATCAGCTTTTACAGCTTCTAGCTGCTGCCAAAGGGGGTGGCTGAGCCAAGGGTTCGTGACTGTGCTGGGGGCTTGGTTATTGCCGTCGCCAGCGTAGGTAAAGTAAAACAGCACATCACCATCCATCTGCGGAATCTGCTCGAACGAAACTTCTTGAGCAAATCCAGTTCCGTCTTGGGCGGAGGGACGCTTGAGGCCAACTTCATCCAAGATTTGGCCTGGAAACGAGTCTTTAAGGTAAATCCGAGCCGTTCCCGGTAAAAATCGCACTAGGGAAACTTGAATGTCCCGATCGGCCAGTTGCTGGCGGAGATCAGCAACACGGCTATCCCAGTTTGCTAGCAGCTTTTCAGCTTCAGCTTCACGATTGAGCGCTTTGCCATACAACAGTAGATTATCTTGCCAAGTTTCACCGATAGTTTCTGAGAAAACCGTAGGTGCGATCGCATTTAACTGGTTGTAAATTTGCTCCTGCCGCACCTGGCTACCGATAATCAGATCGGGTTTCAGCGCCACAATTTGCTCTAGGTTGGGCTGCATCTCATCACCGACAACAGGTACATCTACCATCTCATCGGCAATGTAGTCGTAGTAAGGAGCACCTGACCAAGATTGAACCGCGCCCACTGGCGTTAGTCCCAGGGCTAACACCATATCTGTCGCTTCGTTAGTCAAAACCACAACCCGCTGAGGATTTGCCGGAACAGGAGTCGTTCCCATTGCGTGCTGAATGGTGCGCTGGGAGGTTTCCTGAACAGTCGAGGCTAACGGGCGATCTGTTTGTGGGCTCGAAGATTGACCAGAACAGCCAGTAATGAGTAGGCCGATTACTATACCGCAAAGAAGAAGTCGAATATTCATACTCCTATTTTTCCAGACATTGTCCGCTGTTTGAGCAACGAAGACATTGAATATGACTGACTTCGACTGAAGATTGATGCGAGCCTAAGACGTCAGCGTATGGGCGATTTGCTCATCTGACCAACCGTGGATCAGCAGCACTTTGTTTGGCGATGAGTGACCGCTGGCGATTTCAATTTGGCTTTTGTCAATCCCCAAGTGCTTGGCGAGTAATTCAATCACGGCGGCATTGGCTTTGCCCTTCTCCGGCGGCGCTTGCACCTTGACTTTCAGCGACTCGCCCAGCCAGCCCATAATCACATCTTTGGACGACGACGGTACAACTTTGACCTGAATTTTGCCCATTTATCTCTCTTGAGTGAAGCCAGTTCACCACCAACGCACTAAGGTCTGGATAGCGCGAGCTAATCTACTTACATCTTGCACTAAAACCCGAAGAGGGTATTTCGCCGCCGCATCGCGGCAGCGAAATACTCCTTCTGGGTTCTTGGTTTACAAGGTGCAAAATGTAAGTCTAGCCTGCGCTGCTGCTGCAAGTTAAAACCGTGAACGCTGGCTATGCATCATCTGATCTCTAACTTAATCTCTAAACTCTCCGCTGCACAGAGCGCTCTATTGGCAGGCGTTCTCAGCCTTGGTTTAACTATACTGGGCTGGAGTGTGAGTGAATCTGCGATCGCAACCCCCCTCACCCAAACTCCCCTTACCTCACAATCCACTTTACTGGTGGCCAAAGCCTCAGCGACGGATATCTTTCAGGATGCCTACGAACATCGCTACACCTGGGATGAGAATTTTCCTGGTTATCAGGCAGAAGTTTCAGTGCGGTGGGGCGAAAGTGTGGATCAGGGCTTAGTGTTTGTTGGCCCCAACGGCAGCATAGACATTCGCAATATTGAAGATGATAACACCCGCCGCGTGATTCAAGAGCAGCTTCAGATGGAGATTATTCACCGCCGCGCGCGCCCGTTTGACGCCGTTCATCGCCAGCAGCAGTTCCAGATTGCTGAAACCCGCAACGATGGGGCAATTGAAATCGTGGAAACGGATATGGCAAATGTACCTCCAGGGCTGGGTACAGAACGCGATCGCACAGCATCCTATTTGATTAAGAATCACAAGATTACGCAGGTGAATCGCACGATGGGCGATGTGGAGGTCACCGTCAACACCCTGGGCTGGATTACGCCGCCGGAAGGTTATCTGCCTGCGCACTTTGAAGCTATCTTCCGTGATGCTGCCACTGGCACGGTGCTGGAAAAAGATGATGTGCGCGACTTTCACGAAAAAATTGGTAGCTATTATCTGCTCACCGAACGCGAAATCCGCAGTGGCGAAGTTCTAGGGCCGCGCCAAAAACCCCTAGCCGATATTTGGCTTCGCTTCAACGATATTCAGCCTCTTTCTGGTGTATAAATCGCCAGCACTATGGATTAATGCACAATCACATCTTGTGCCCAAACTCAGACAGTCGATTTTGCCGCTGTAACCCGAAGGTAAAAATCAACTTTTCCGGTTCCAGGTTTGCAAGGTGCAAAATGTAAATATACACAATCACGATTTGGGGTAGTAGGGGTTTGCCTCACCACCCTGAATTATGTTGGACAATCGGGGCTGAGGGCAGTGCTAGGTTTTGCAGAATTTGCAGGGCTATAGCGGTTCTATAGGGTTTCTAGATAAGAACGAGAGAGGAGAGTGCTTTAGGATGAGGCACTCTCCTCTCTCGTTTTCTCACTCTTAACTGGAATCACTATAGTTGCTGTGATAGCCAAAGCAGAATGTATGCATGGTAAGTCTGATATATTAAACGAATTTTATTCTTGTCGCGCAAAATTTGCGAAATTCTGCTATCCTCCTTCTGAATTTTTGGGGCAAATTATTTTGATCGAGGCCAGTTCTAAAACCATCAATAAGGACAATTCGTTAAGCTTTATCTAATTTGGGAGTATGAAACCGTTCTTCGTTTGGGAATTCTAAATGTATATCCCTCAACTGCTCGATCTGCCTTCAATGTAGTGGGACTCAGACAGGATGGATACACGTCTAGGCAATGAACATCAATCGCAGGTGATGGGACAACTGGGTTCTCTAGAAGCTTGTTTATATTTGCTGGAATATTGCCCCAGTTTAATGTGGGCTTCCGGTACGGATGGTGAGTATATTTATCTCAATCAAGCTTGGTTACAGTTTACGGGTCGTACGTTAAAGCAAGAATTAAAGCGGGGCTGGACGACAGATATACATCCCCACGATCGGGAGATGGTTGCTGCGGCGTACCAATCCGCCTTTCAAGCTCGCCAGCCGCTTGAAGTGGAATATCGGCGGCAGCGCCAAGATGGTGAATATCGGTGGCTGATCCATACGGGGCAGCCCTGGTTCGATCCAGTCGGTCACTTTGCGGGCTATGTCGGCAACTGTATTGATATTACCGATCGGAAACAGCGGGAGCTTGAACTGGTGGAACATAATGACCGTCACCGCGCTGTTCTGGCCGCCATTCCGGATTTGATCGACCTAGTTGATGCCGACGGTATTCTATGTGATCTGGTGGCACCCAACTATCCCATGTCTTTGATTCCGCCGGGCGTTAACTATATTAACTGTCCCTTAGTAGATCTGATTCCGCTAGAGGTTGCCAATCGAAAGCTCGAAGCCATTCAGCATACCCTCCAGATTCAGCAGATTCACACGTACGAGCAAACCATTGAAATCAACGGGCAGCAGGAGTATGAGGAAGTGCGCTGTGTGCCAATGGAGGATAATCGAGTGCTGTCGCTGGTGCGCAATATTAGCGATCGCAAACGAGCTGAATCTACTCTCCAGCTACGAGAGGCCCAGTTTCGAGCAATTTTTGAACATGCTGGCGTCGGCATCATAACGTCACTGCCGCCTGATTACGGGATGACGATGACGAATCCGTTTTTTCAGTCTCTTGTTGGCTACAGTGCGGCAGAACTCCAGCAGATCAGTGAGCAGCAGATTACTCATCCAGATGATTTAGAGCGTGAACAACAGCTCATGCAGGATTGTATGGCCAGCCAGCAGGAGTATTGCCAGCTCGAAAAGCGCTATGTCTGTAAAGATGGCCAAATCATTTGGGCAAGCGTTGGTAAGTCCATTCTTCGAGATCAAGCAGGGCAGATTCAGCAGATTATTGCCACGGTTGAAGATGTGACGGAGCGTAAACGGGCGGTTGATTTAGAAATTGATCGAAATCGTCGGCTCAAGGAAGCTATTTTTGAAGAAGTGACCGATGCGGTTTTTCTGGTTGATGCCAGAACTCGTTTGACGATCAACTGTAATTCACGCGCCATTGAGCTGTTTGAAGCCGAATCTAAGCTTGATTTGATTGGCTATGAAGGGAATGACTTACAGGTCCGACCCTTTTCCGAAATGGAACTGACCGCAATCCGCGAGGAAGTTAATCGCGATGGTTTCTCGGTGCAGGAAGTCGAGTATCGAACCAAGCACGGACGGACATTTTGGGGCCGCTTATCCGTTAAGTTCTTGGAAATTGCTGATTTCATGCTGTTTCTGGTGCAGGTGAGCGACATTAGCGATCGCAAACAGGCCGAGCTAGACATGATCCGCAATATGGAAGAACTGCGTCGTCTGAACCTCAGCAAAGACGATTTTTTGAGCACGGTTTCTCATGAGCTACGGACACCACTGACCAGCATTAAGATGGCGAGTAAAATGCTGTCGCTGCAGTTGAACCAGCCTAAAGAAAATATGGACTGGCAGCGGATTCAGTCTTATCTGCAAATTTTAGAAGAACAGTGCCAGCAGGAAGATGCACTAATCAACGATCTGTTAGATTTACAGCGCCTCAAGGTCAATACCTACGCTTTAAACCTGACGCTAATTACTTTACAGGACTGGTTGCCCCCCATTCTACGCGGATTTGAGGAGCGAATCGAGCAGCACCAACAGCAACTACAGGTAGTGCTATCCGCCGATTTTCCGGCAATCACCTCCGATCCAGTGCCGCTGCGGCGCATCATCGTGGAGTTGCTGAACAACGCCTGCAAATACACGCCAGATGGCGAACAAATTGTCATAAAAGTACGGCTGTTGCCAAGAGCTGGAAGCTCTACAGCACAGCTATTTCAGCTTTCGATCTGCAATTCAGGCGTGGAAATTTCATCGGCTGATCAGCCGCACATTTTTGAGCCCTTCTATCGAGCCCATAAAGGCGACCGCTGGGCTAAAGCGGGAACAGGATTAGGACTGGCACTGGTGCAGCAGTTAGTGCATGAACTGAAGGGAACGATTGAGTGCCGTAGCGGCAGTGTTGAGGTTACGGATGAGGGTACCCAACCGAGGCGGGACAACTGTTCAAGTGGTTCAGCTAGCTGCGCGGACGATCAAGCAGTGACCGATCAACCAGCCGTAGAAACCTGCTTCATCATGGTATTCCCGCTGCACATTGAGTCAGACTAACTACAGGGATTGCAGCGGTACTGTGTCGATTAGGGGACAGATATCGTCTGGTTTGAGATGAGGTTGAATCGTGGCCCAGCGATCGCGATATTGCTCAAGCTCAGTTTTGAATGCGATCATCTGCTGAATTTGAGCTGCAAGCTGCTCAATTTTGTCCTGTAACAGCGACTGGACAAACTCACAGGGGGCATCGCCTTGATGATGAACGGTAAGAATGTCGCCAATCTCTTCTAGGGAGAAGCCCAGCGATTGAGCTTTCTTGATAAACTGCACTTGCTGAACGGCAGATGACTGGTAGTAACGATAGCCATTGTCACCGCGCTCGGACTGAATTAGACCCAGGCTCTCGTAGTAGCGCAAGGCTCCCACTGCAAGCCCTGTTTGCCTGGCAACTTCGCCAATTTTTAAACCTGTTGCTACAGCCACGGCCTTCGTTTTCCTCCGTTGTATTCAGCGATTTTGTTAAGCAACGCGGATTTAATAAGGTGCAATCTTTGAGGTAGGGACACGGCAATGCCGTGTTCCTACGGATGGAATGGTTGACAGGCTATTTAATTCGCAATCCTAAGTAATTCTGGTTTGCGATCGCATCTATCGCACCTATCGCATCTACATTTACCGTATCCACTACCATTCTAAACCTTTCAGCCAACTAGAGGGTCAAACTCCTCCACACCGCTCACGCCGATATACAGCCGCAGTCAGCTTTATTGAGATTTGGATTGAGATTTGGAGGTTTTTGTAATGCGGCGACGCACAAAAACCTCCAAATCAAGATGACTATCGCTACAAGTTGCAGAAATTAAGGCCCATCCCCCTGATGCATGAACCCCTAAAATTGGGTTAAATCAAATAAAGCATTCTAAGAAATCGACTATGCAGGGTATGGACTGGGTTGCCAACGTGCTCACCGGGGCAAATGATACTGCTGGTTGGAACTTAGTTCAGTCATGGGGAGGAATTGCGATCGCGCTGATTGCGATCGCGATTTTGATCTATCGAGAGCGCCTGAATCGGCGACGCATCCGAACATTACTCGATGATGCTCAGGCAGCCAAACGAGCTTTTGAAAATGAAGCTCGGCTCAATACCTTGGTAAATAATCTACCCTTTAGCTGCTGGATTTGTGATGCTGAGGGCAGACACCTCTTGCAAAATGCCGTCGATGCTCAACGGTGGGGCAATTTAATCGGGTTACGGTACGAAGACAGCAATCTGCCCGCTAGTATCGTGTCGGAGTGGATTCCTTATCGACAGCAAGTCTTGGCAGGCGAGGTGGTTCAAGCTGAAACTCACCACAAAATAGACGAAATCCAGCAAACCTTTTTCACGATTTTGGCTCCCACTCGCCGAGATGGAATGGTACAGGGCTATGTGGGGGTCAGTATTGATATCACGGAGCAAAAGAAGGCAGAAGCAGCCCTGCGCCAGAGCGAAATTCAACACCGAGCGGTGCTGAATGCCATCCCCGACTTGATGATCCGCCTGCATCGCGATGGCACCATTTTGGACTACAAACCATCCCCAGATTTCAAGGCGTATTTAACCCAAGCAGCCATCGGTAAGTCGCTCTATGAAGTCTTTCCGCCCGATCTGGCTCAGGAGCGGATGATGTATATCGAACGCGCGCTGCAAACGGAAACGACGCAAGTTTATGAGCTACAGCTGCCAATTGAAGGCAAAATTCGCACCCATGAGGCCCGTATCGTCGTATGTGGAGAAGATGAGGTGGTTGCCATCGTGCGCGATGTGAGTGAACGGGCTAGGCTAGATGCAGAACGTCAACGCGCCGAACTAGCCCTCCAGGAAAGTCGCGATTTGTTCAGCGCCACGTTTAATGAGTCCACTGATGCCATTTTTGTCGTCGATGGTCAAACTGGTCTGATTCTGGACTGCAATCAGCGGTCACTGGAACTGTTTGAGGCGGATCATAAAGAAGAACTGCTGGGCAAACAGGGAACCTCCTTTCATAAGACGCCCTGGACTCCAGAAATAATGGCGGCGGTTAATCAAGAGCTACAGGCCAACGGCGTCTGGAACAGCGAAATTGAATATTGCACCTGCAAGGGCAACGTGTTTTGGGGCAGCATTTCAAACAAACTATTCTCGATTGCGAATAAATCGCTGATTTGGGTGCGCATCACCGACATTAGCGATCGCAAACAGGCCGAGCGCGCGCTACAGCAAAAAGAGCAGTTTTTACAGCTCGTTTTAGACAATATTCCTGAGCAAATCTTCTGGAAAGATCGAGAGTCCACCTATTTGGGCGGCAATCAGCTCTGGGCCGAGATGGTAGGCTTGGACAGCACCGAGGATGTCGTGGGGAAAACTGACTATGATCTGCCGTGGAATCCTGGCTTTGCCGATGACTACAGGCAAGAAGACCGCACGATTATTGAAACGGAACAGCCCGTCATCCAGGCAGTTGAATATAAGCAGCACGCCAACGGTCAGTGGCTGTGGACTCGCGTCAACAAGGTGCCGATTCCCGATGAGCAGGGCAATGTGATTGGCATTCTGGGCACGATTGAAGACATTACGGCCAGTAAGGAGGCAGAGGAATCGCTGCGCTCCCGTAATCAAGAGTTGCTAACTCTGCACAACATTTCTGAAATCACGCTCAGAAGCCAATCGCTGAAGGCCGCCTTTCAGGGCATTGTCGAAGAAATTAGCAGCGCTACTGGTTTTCCGATTGTGGCGATTGAACTGTACGACCCCGTTCGTCAGTTAATGGTTTTTGAAGGGATGCAAGGCATTGCGCTGCCGCCCGGTTGTGATCGCTTAGAAGTGCCAACTGACCAAACGCTGTCGGGACAGGTGGCGCTGACGGGACAGACCGTGATTCGGCATCTGGTGCAGCAAGAAGCGAAGCTCTGCGGGGCGAATGACATATTAAAGCGCTTGGGCATTCAAACCTTTATTTGTCTGCCGATGACCGTCAATCAAAAAACGATTGGGGCATTGAGCCTGGGGCATCCGGAGGACGTACCGACCGACGAGCGCAGTCTCCAGTGGCTGTCGAGCTTAGCGAACTACCTGGCCTTGATTAGCGATCGCAAACAGGCAGAGATTTCGCTGCGGGAAAGTGAGGGGCGCTTAAAGTTAGCACTGGATGCCACCCAAATGGGCATTTGGGAACTCGACCTCTTGACCAAGCAATCGACCTGGTCGGAAAGTTGTGAAGTTCTCTATGGCTTGGCACCAGGTAGTTTCGAAGGCACCCAGGCCGCCTTTCTTCGCCGAGTGCATCCGGACGATCTGGAATTTGTGCAGCAGTACTTGGTCCAGGTGACCCAGCAGGATACGGAACTTAGCCATGAATTTCGCATCATTCATCCGGATGGCACTATTCGCTGGATATTAGAACGGGGACAGATCTTTTACGACGAAGACGGAACCGCTGTACGAGTCCTGGGTATTTCCATTGACATCACCGATCGCAAGCAGTTTGAAGCCTTTTTGCAGCAGGCCAATGAAGAACTGGATATCAAGGTGGCCGAGCGCACAGCCGAACTGAATCACGCGATCGCACAGCTCCAGCAAGAGATCCTACAGCGTCAGCAAACGGAAGCGGCGCTGCAAGATGCCCACGCCAAGCTGACTCAGTGGGTTGATGATTTGGAACAGCGGCACCAAGAAATCACCCTGCTGAACGAAATGAGCGACCTGATGCAGGCTTGTTTAACGGTGGATGAGGCTTACATTGTGATTGCTCAGCTAATGCCGCACCTGTTTCCCGGCTGTGGTGGCGCGGTATACGTCATTAGTGAATCGAAGCAGCTCGTTGAAGCCGCGACGATTTGGGGTGAGCAAGCGGATGGGGATGGCGAAGCCGCGATCGCAAGTCAGTTTCTCTTTACGTCGGATCAGTGCTTGGCGCTGCGGCGGGGACAGCCGCACTACGTGGAGGACACGCATCGGGGGCTGTGCTGCCCGCACTTACTTGCCCCCTTACCCCAAGCTTACTTCTGTGTGCCAATGGTGGCGCAGGGTACAGCCTCTGGCGTGTTATACATCAGCTCTCCCGAACAGCCGCTCACCCAAGCCAAGCAGCAGTTAGCCACCACCGTAGCCCGCCAGGTTGCCCTTGCGATCGCAAACCTCAAGCTGTATGCTACGCTGCAAAATCAAAGCACGCGCGATCCGCTGACAAGCCTATTTAATCGCCGCTATCTGGATGATTTTTTAGAACGAGAGCTGCGGCGAGCAGAGCGCAATCAGCATCCCCTCAGCGTGCTGCTGCTGGATGTCGATCACTTTAAGCAGTTCAATGATACCTACGGCCACGATGCGGGCGACGCCGTACTGCGCCACCTCAGCCAGTTTTTACAAGCGCAGGTGCGGGGGTCGGATATCGCCTGTCGCTATGGCGGCGAAGAAATGGTGCTGATTTTACCGGAGGTCTCGCTAGACATTGCCTACCAGCGGGCGGAACAAATCCGACAGGGAGTCAAGCATTTAGCAATTGACCATCAACAGCAACTCGGTTCCATCACCGTTTCAGTAGGCGTTGCCTGTTTTCCCGATCATGGATCAACGAGTGAACTGTTGCTGCAATCGGCTGATCTCGCGCTCTATCAAGCCAAAGCCGCAGGCCGTGATCGCGTTATGGCAGCTTGCTAAATAAATTTATAAAAACTGATCTGATGCGTTAGTCTACTTTGACTGCGATCGCAAGTCCCAAAATATAAAAACATACTTAAGAAGCGGGGCTAAATCTATTAGACGCTTCCCGCAATCTGCCACTGTCACGGGGATTCAACTATTCTGATTCCATGTGAGATTACTATACGAGATTGCAAAACATTACAACAATTAAAACACCTTGCAGAATATTAATAAGTACAGTCAAATATTAATAATGATCAGCTAACTGAATACTGAATCTAAAAAACGTTTGTCTTTATTAAAGAATGCGGTCTTAAAGCTAAATTTCTCTAAAAGCAAATTTTTCTATTCAGTGCTTCTGTTGTTTACCTATCGTTTATTTCCGCTTTTGCAACAATGACTGTCCTCTATACACCGTGGCGTTATTATGATGACGAAAGCACCCGATCGAACTGTTCTTTTAATTGATCATGTGCAGGGAGAGGCCGAAGCCTATCGGAAACTGCTGAGCGAAGATACAAACACCTCCTATCGGCTGGTTGCAAAGCAAGATAGCACTCAGGCTTTGGGCTTTTGTCAAGCGTTTCAAGTTGACAGTATCCTTTTAGACAACCGCTGTTGTGAAACGGATTGTTCAGAGCTGTTAAATTCCTTCAGGCTTCAGCTTGGTGAAGCTTGTCCCCCGGTTATTCTGCTTGGCAGAGCAGATGTTAATACTGCTGTTACAGCTTTAAAGTTTGGAGCTGCTGACTACTTAGTTAGGGAACAGTTAACATCAGATGCATTGTGTTTATCGTTACGGACAGCAATTGAAAATGCGGAACTAAAGCGAGAACTGCAGCATAGTCAAGTGCAGTTCCAAACGTCCATTGAAAATATGATGGATTGCTTTGGCATTTATTCTGCAATTCGAGATGAATCGGGCACAATTATTGATTTCAGAATTGATTATGTTAATGCAGCAGCCTGCGAAAATAATGGCATGTCCCGTGAGCAACAGTTGGGGCGTCGTCTGTGTCAGGTATTGCCTGGACATCGTGAATCCGGATTGTTTGATGAATACTGTCAGTTAGTTGAAATCGGCGAGCCACTGGTCAAAGTTTCGCTCATTTACGACGATGTTTACGGTGAACGACAGCTCGTTCGGGCGTTTGATATTCGGGCGAGCAAGCTCAATGATGGTTTTGTTGCCTCTTGGCGTGATATTACCGATTACAAAAGCTTGGAAGCAAACCTGCGGCAAACTGCGATCGCACTTCAGCAAAAGCAAGACCGCTTAACTCAATTAATCAATCATGCGCCCATTGGCATCGGCATTGGCACAGCAGATGGCGACGTGAGACTGATTAATGACGCCATGCTCAGCCTGCATGGATATAGCCGCGCAGAATTTGAAGCCCAAGGCATGAACTGGCACGATTTTGTCCCGCCCGAATTCGAGGAGCAGTCTGAGCAGGGCATCACTCAGCTAATAGAACAAGGCTTCATTGCACCAGCAGAAAAGGAACTGCAGCTCCGTGATGGCACCCGCGTTCCGGTTTGGATTAGTGCAACGCAATGGATCGATAATCCAGATGAGCATGTGGCCTTTGCGATTGACCTGACGCAGCAGAAACAAGCCGAAGCTGCTCTGAACGCGAGCCAGCAAAACCTCCGGCGGGTCATCGATACGCTGTGTAGCTTTGTTGGTGTGCTCACGCCGGATGGTATTGTGGTCGATGCCAATCAGACGGCTCTGGCGGCGGCTTCTCTGCAACCAGCTGATGTGGTCGGGCGACCGTTTGCAGAAACGTACTGGTGGTCGTATTCGCCCTCCGTGCAGGCTCAGCTCAGAGATGCGATCGCACAAGCTGCCGCCGGAGAAACCGTTCGTTACGACGTGCAGGTTCGCTTGGGACCTGAGCAATTTATCATGATTGATTTTGCTCTTGTTCCCCTGTTCACAGCCCGTGGCGAGGTGGAATACCTGATTCCGTCTGGGATTGACATCACCCAGCGACTACAGGTAGAAGCAGCGCTCCGAGCCCAACAGATTCAGATCCAGCAGCAGTTGACAGAAATCGAAACGATCTACCACAGTGCCCCCATTGGGTTGAACGTCTTGGATCGAGATTTACGCTTTGTTCGAATTAACCAGTTGCTAGCAGACATGAATGGACTGCCTGTAGAAGCCCATATTGGTCGAACCGTGCGAGAGGTACTGCCTGACTTAGCTGATGCGGCTGAGCAGCTTTTGAATCCGATTTTTGAGACAGGGAACCCTGTTCTCAATGTTGAAATCGAGGGCGAAACTCCAGCGATGCCAGGCGTAAAGCGGGTATGGCGAGAAAACTTTTTGCCGCTCAAGCATGGCAATAAGATCGTTGGCATCAACACAGTTTGCGAAGAAATCACCGAACGCAAACGAGCTGAAGCAGAACGAGCACAGGTTTTACAGCGGGAATCAACAGCTCGACAAACCGCCGAACGAGCCAATCGGATTAAAGATGAATTTCTGGCTATTTTGTCCCATGAGTTACGCACACCCCTGAATCCAATTTTAGGTTGGGCAAAGCTACTGCAAATTCATCAATTTAGTGCCGAAAAGACAACTCAAGCACTGGTTGCCATTGAACGGAACGCCAAACTGCTGACTCAGTTAATTGACGATCTGCTCGATATAGCTCGTATCCTCCGGGGCAAACTCAAACTCAGCATACAGACGATTAATCTCGCTCAAGTTGTGACAGAGGCCATCGAGACGGTTCAGTCTAGCATTGACGCTAAGGACATTCAAATCCAGGTTGATTTAGCTCCAATTGGTCTCATTCAGGGCGATGCAGCCCGCCTCCAGCAAATCATCTGGAACCTGCTGACGAATGCCGTTAAGTTTACTCCTCAAAACGGAAAGATTACCGTTAAGTTGACCCAAGTGGATCACGATGCTCAGATTCAAGTCATTGATACTGGAATCGGCATACATCCGGATTTCTTGCCTCATATTTTTGAATCGTTTCGTCAAGAAGATCCCACCATTACCCGCCGCTTTGGTGGGCTGGGCTTGGGCTTAAACATTGTGCAGTATTTAGTTAAGGCTCATGCAGGTACGATTACAGCCGACAGCCTAGGCGAAGGACAAGGAGCTACGTTTACGGTCAGGTTGCCGTTGCTAACGCAAACGCCGGATGCAAGCCACACAGAGTCATGCTCATCGTCCGCAGTCGAACTAACAGGAGTGCGGCTGATGATTATCGATGACTGCCTTGATACCTTGAACATTCTGAAGATATTGCTCAGCCAGCATGGTGCAGAGGTGCAAACGTTTGTCACGGCTGCTGATGGGTTAGAAAACCTTCAGTCATATTGGCCCGACGTACTGATTAGCGATATCGGAATGCCCGATACGAATGGCTACGACTTGATCGCGCAGGTACAAGACTTATCGTGTCAACGAGGTACACAACTACCTGCGATCGCACTGACAGCTTATGCCCGTAAAGAAGATGAGCAAAGGGCTTTAGACCGAGGCTTTCAAAAGCATCTTCCTAAGCCCGTTGAACCAGAAAAATTATTGAGCGCCATAGCGGAATTGATTTCATAATTTTTGTTGTTATATCAGATCCGTTTATTAGGAGTCTGACCATGTCTGCCCCCCATTTTGATAATCCGGTGGAAACCCAGCAGCAGGCTTCACTGGCGCTGAACCAGTTTCAAGCCTCTGATCAGCCGGGAGTTTGGCCCCACCTCAACAAAGACAAAATTATTAAGGACATGCGCGCTCGGTTGCAGAATCCCTTCAGCGTCAACCAGGGACAGCAGCCGTTCTGCGGCCCCGCGTCCATTTTGTTCGAGCTGATTGACAAATTTCCGCTACGCTATGTTGAACTGTGCCGGGATCTATTTGAAACTGGAGGGTTTCAGGCCCAGAGCCGTCGAATTCAAACATCCGCAAAACTGCGAGATGCCAGCCAAGGCAACTTACGGATGGGGCCAGCGGACTGGATGGTATTGGCAACTCTACGGGAATCGGAGAATCTGATCTTTCCGGTTGAGCCAAACGCGCCGACGGTAGTTCGCAACTTCGCAGGTATGACCAAATCCTGGGAGATGAAAGGCTGGGTTCGAGAAATCCTAGGGTATGACCATGTGGACTACATGCACACCTATGTGCTGCGAGATTTAACGGCGTTAAAAAAAGCCCAGACCGTCCTTGATCAGGGCGGTGTAGCATTTGGCTTGATTACGGCTCGCGCCTTGCTCAGCGATGATCCACCTCGAATTACGGCTCCGGATCACTGGATTACGATTGTGGGCAATATCAACATTCAAAAGGGCACCTTTGGCCGCCACGACAGCGGTCATGTCAGCTTCGATGTGTTTACCTGGGCCAAGCGTGTCACTATTGAGGCCGACGAAGGCCCATTCGAAGATGCCTTCTGGGGCGTGGTTTTAGGCTGGTAGCGAGCTGAATGATGAATTACACTGTACGCGCCTTAATCGCAGCCGATAAATCCAGCGCTCAATCTCTATCAGCGGATGGGCTTTGTTAAAGTGGCGGGCAGCGAAGCCATAAATCGTGTTAGTGGCGTTTCGCTCAATATGCTGAACTCATTTTATACTCTGGCTTAGGGCTGAATTGCTACTCGTCTACCACCTTTATTCTGCTGAGCTGAATTTTGATATATTGCGCTGGAAGGGTTAGTTAGGACATCAGCTATTTTTGAAATTCTTGCTGTGCAGGGGTTTCCAAAAATAGCCTCCTACTCAACCATCTCGTTTGCTGCAATAAGTTTTGATATGAATTTCGATGGTTGGTGTGTCATGCAAAGCACAACACACCAACCATCAAAACTTGTTGAGCACAGCCCTACTGCATGATTGCGGCTTTGATCTGCTGCTCCATCTGGGTCAGATTCATCGCAAATCGATCTTTGAGGATACGAACAGCCACTCCCGTATACTGCTCGGGCGTTTCTGCATCTTCTTGCAAAATGCCCAGTAATAAATGCTCTGGAGCGATATGTGATTGATGGTATACCTCTGCCTGCTCACGAGCCAGCTCCAGCACCCGTTTCGCTCTGGGTGCTAACGGTAGCTGATCCGGTCTAGGCATATCGGACGGTGGATTGGGGCGTTCTCCCAGGAGCTGTACAATCTCATGCTGAGCGGCATCAAAAGTCACACCTGCGGCTGTAAGCACCTGTGCCGCGAGATTAGCACCCTCTGCCAGCAGACCGAGCAGTATTCCTTCTGTGCCCAACACATCAAGATTCAGTTCGAAGACAGCCTCATCTCCCAATCGCATCACCTGTAGAGCCTCGGGCGTATAGTTTTGCTCCGAAAAGTGCAGCTTTAGATCTTCCGTTAGCGATGCAAAGGCAACCGCTTTGAGAATATATTCGAATGTCGCTGCGTCTAAATCACCCCGACTAATGGCTTCTGCTCCCTCGTGCTGATAGAGCTTGGTGAACGACTCGTACAGTTGAGCATCGCCACCAATCAGCGACTTCATCATCTGCTGCCAGTAGCCAGCCAGGGCATGAACCTTAACACTGCTCAGCTTTGTACCGTCCCGCATGACATCGTGAGCCAAACCGAGCATTTCCTGCCAGTTGGCTTGTATTGCCTGAAAGCGATGATCGAGAACAACTTGTTGCTCCGGCGTAAAATAGTGCTCAGACATAGTAATAGTCTCCATTGCTTGAATCAGGTTTTCAACCGCAACTGATTCGGTGTTTTCCAGCTCTTGGGCAATGCTGTTTAATCGTTCCAGTAAGGTGTAAGACAGTTGGATCTGCTGGCGAATGCGATCGCAATGCAGATCAATCACCTGCGGCAGGGCATAGTCTGGGTTTTCGAGACACTGGCGGATCTCATCTAGCGAAAAGCCAAGCTGTCGCAGCGACAAAATTTGCTGTAGACGCATGATGTCCTGATCGCTGTAGAGCCGATGCCCCGCCTCACTACGATGGGAAGGAGAGAGTAAACCAATATCGTCATAGTGATGCAGAGTGCGGATGGTGAGTCCGGTCTGCTGGGCCAGTTCACCAATTTTCATCAGGTTTGACATGATTGCTTTGGTCGCTGATGACCGAATGAATGCGGTTGATATCTGCATCCTAGAACCTGACGCTACGTGAGGTGCAAGGGGAAAAAGCATGGAGCATTATTTTCTTGTCTGACTAGGGCATCAAATGTTATTTCTCTCTAGAAAGAGTGAATACTATATTTAATGTTATGACAATTCTGCATAACCATATAGTGATCTTATTGGCTACATTTACGATTAACTACTATGCTCACCCGGCGCAACTTTACGCGGCTGTCCCTGTTTAGCTTAGGACTTGGATTAGCTAACTGCACAGCACAGTCTCAAACTCCATTTGGTTCAACCTCTAGTTCAACGTCTACGATTTATGCGTCCAACTCAAATTCAGATACCGATTTAACCATTTGGTGGGAACAAGGATTCCTACCGGAAGAAAACGAGCAAGTGGCTCAAATCGTGCGCACTTGGGAGCAACAGACGGGTATGACCGTCAACTTAAAGTTGCTTCCTGTTGATTTAATTGATCAGCAGCTTTCTAAGTTGGTAACAGAATCAGATAATTCCCAGATGCCGGACATCGTTTACTCTATCGGAGTGGATGCAGGGCTTGCACCCCGTCTGGCTTGGCGGGATCAGCTACTGGATTTGTCAGATGTCATTTCGCCGATTAAAAATCGCTACACTGACGTTGCTCTTGCCCAAGTGAACTATCAGAACAAGGTGCAGGGAGAACGCAGCTACTATGCTCTGCCGCTGTGGCTGGCAGAAGATTACATTCACTACTGGGGCAATCTGCTGGAAGCCGTTGATCTGGGGCCTAATGTACCGGTGGCTTGGGAACCCTTTTGGGCGTTTTGGCGGGATGCGCAGGCAAAGTTGCGATCGCAAGGCCATCCCGATATCTACAGCGTGGGCTTATGCATGTCGGACATTGGCTTTGACACCTACACCTGCCTGATGATGTTCCTTGATGCCTACAACGTGGAAGTGGTAAATGCCGAGGGTGACTTTTTGCTGGAAACACCGGAAAATCGGCAGCGGATGGCGATCGCAGTTGACGAATACACTCGCTTCTTCTTGGATGGCTATGTGCCGCCTGCAGCATTGGACTGGACGGGCGGCGGCAACAACAGCAGCTTCATTGATGGCGGCATCTTGATGACGCAGAACCTTACCTTATCGATTCCGCTAACGCAGAAACTGCCGCTCAATCAGTACAACCAAGACGCGGATACGCGCTACAGGCAGATGGTCACAATGGGGCGACCGCAAAAGCCCGACGGTACTGATTTGCTCACTCGCAAAGGAATTAAGCAGGCCATTGTGCCCAAAGCTTGTCCCCATCCTGATGCCGCTAAGGATTTTCTAGCTTATCTGATCGAGCCGCAAAACTTGAATCAGTTGATTACCGGCTTTAAGGGGCGGGTGATGCCAGTAATGCCGCAACTTTTGGAAAACTCGCTGTGGAGCGACACGACCGATCCGCATCTGGCCACTGCGCTTAAGATTTACGACCTGCCCAGCCTTACGCCTTACGAGGTAACGCATTCGGCGTTTAGCGAAGTGCAAAGTCAGCAGCTTTGGGCCAAGACTGTGCTGAAAGTACTGAAAGACAAAGCTTCTGCCGCTGAAGCTACGGATTGGGGCATCGAGCAAATGAAGAATATCTGGACGGAATGGGAGCAAACCGCATGAAAAGTTGGTTGAATAAAAGCTTGCTGACTCAATTGGTCAGCTATTTTTCGGTACTTTCTATTATTACCGTCAGTGCCGTTGCCGTTGGCTCCTATTTTCAGGCTCGCAGTTCGTTAGAAACCGAGGTGATTAACCGACTTACAGTTGCTGCCCAGCTCAAAGGCTATCAGCTCGATAAGTGGGTCGAAGACCAACTGCGCGATATCCTGATCGTTAGCCAGGAAGGCGAAATTCAAGCCACTGTTGCGACTCTGCTCACAACCGATCCCGCTCAGCCAGCCTATAAAGCGGCTCACGCTGCTCTCACTCAGCACGTGGCTGAACTGACTGAAATTAAACCCAACTTACGCAGTATTCGGATTACCCGGAATAGCGGCTTTGTGGTTTTTGCGTCCGATGACCCAAATCTAGAAGGCAAATATCGTCCTTTGGGTGATCCGGCCACCTACTTTACTCGCGATCGCGTTGATGTGGTGGTGCCGAATTTCTATATTTCGCCTGCCACTCAGAAAGCTGCAATTACCGTAGCCACGCCAATTATGGACGATCAGAATGAGCGAATGGCCGCTCTGGTTGCCGATTTCGACCTGGATGAAGTGGATACGCTCATTCGGGACAATACAGGTTTGGGCAAAACGGCAGAAACCTATTTAGTGGGTCGAGCCAAGGGCAAGACTATCTTTGTTTCTAAGCAGGAAACTGACCAGGATCAGGCTGATGAGACCGACTCTACGACCGAAAGCATCATCAGCGAAGGCATTGAGCGAGCCATCGCTCAGCAAAGTGGATTTGGCTATTACGACAACTATCAAGGAGTTCCTGTTGTTGGCATCTACCGCTGGCTCCCGGAACAAAACCTGGCCTTAATCGCAGAGATCAGTCAGGCTCAGGCTTTTTTGCCCGCCCAACAGTTGGCTCGCAATATTCTGGTGATTGGGTTTCTGTCGTCGGGTGTGCTGCTGATTGGAGTGTATGTTCTCTCCCGGCGGATTACACGGCCAATCGTGGCGATTGGCATAGCCGCTAGTCGGTTGGCTGAAGGTGATCTGACGCAAACCGTGCCAGTCCTAACTGAGGATGAAGTGGGTAAGCTGGCCCAAACCTTCAATCAGATGGCTAGTCAGCTCAAGGCTTCATTCACCAACCTGGAGCATCGGGTGGCCGAACGGACGGCTGAATTGGCGCAGGCGAAAGAGCAGGCCGATGCGGCCAACCAAGCGAAAAGCGACTTCCTGGCCAACATGAGCCATGAGTTACGCACACCGCTCAACGGAATTTTGGGCTACGCCCAGATTTTGCAACGCTCAAAAATCTTGCCCGAGAAGGAACTGCACGGAGTAAACGTAATCCACCAGTGTGGCTCCCATTTGCTGATGCTGATTAACGACATTTTGGATCTGTCCAAAATTGAAGCCCGCAAGTTAGAACTGACCTCAAAAGCGCTCTATTTGCCTGCTTTGCTGCAAAGTGTAGTGGAAATTTGCCGAATTCGGGCAGAGCAAAAAGGGATTGAGTTTGTCTATCAGACCAGCTCTCGCTTGCCGGAAGGCGTCAAAACTGATGAGAAGCGGCTGCGGCAGGTTTTGATCAATTTACTGGGCAACGCAATTAAGTTTACCGATCAGGGTTCCGTGACCCTACGGGTTGACGTGCTCGATTGTTCCAAGACGGAAGCATCGTTGCTGTTTCAGGTCATCGATACGGGAGTCGGAATTGCCGAGGCAGACTGTACCAAGCTGTTCCAGGCGTTTGAGCAGGTGGGCGATCGCAAAAAGCAGGCAGAAGGAACAGGGCTTGGCCTCGCGATCAGTCAGCGGATTGTGCAACTGATGGGCGGCGAAATCCAGGTCAGAAGTCAGTTGGGAACTGGTAGTGAGTTCTTTTTTACGATTAATTTGCCGCTGGTTGAAGACTGGGTACGGCATCAAGATGACTCTGATAAGTGCGATCGCATTATTGGCTATACCGGAGACCGTCAAACTATTTTGGTTGTGGATGATCGCTGGGAAAATCGCGCCGTATTGCTGAATCTCCTCGCTCCCCTTGGCTTTACAATTATCGAAGCTGAGAACGGTCAAGAGGGTTTAGAGCACCTGCGGTCTGAGCAACCTGATCTGGTGATTACGGATTTAGCAATGCCCGTTATGGATGGGTTTGAATTTTTGAAACACATTCGAACCAGCCATGATCTCAAGCAAAGTAAGGTCATTGTGTCCTCTGCCTCGGTTGCTCAACTAGATCAACAGATGGCACTTGATAGCGGCGGTGATGATTTCCTGTCTAAACCTGTCGATGCCAAAGTTCTATTTCAGTTGCTGTCTGAGCATTTGAACATTCACTGGCTCTATGAGCCTGTAGAAACAGATTTAGCGAAGACTATGGCACCGACTGAATTAGTTGTACCACCAAATCAAACCCTAAAAGAACTACTAGAACTTACCCAGCAGGCTAATCTTTTCGCTCTACGCAATCAGCTAGAGCAACTTGTGAATACTGATCAGAAGTACGCCCCTTTTGTTGAACCGATTCTTTCACTAGCCAAGCAGTTTCAAGCCGAAGAAATTGAGGAGCTACTGCAACAGTATTTAGAGGGAGGACTAACGCATGTCGAATAGCGCGACGATCCTAGTGGTGGATGACAAACCTGCAAACTTAGAAATAGCCACAGAAACCTTATCTCAAGCAGGATATACAGTTTCAACTTCTATCAGCGGCGATCGGGCGTTAAAGCGCATTCAAACCTGTCGGCCAGATTTGATTTTGCTCGATATTCAAATGCCAGGAATGGATGGATTTGAAACTTGTCAACAGCTTAAATTAGATGCAGAAACTGCCGATATCCCGATTATTTTTATGACGGCTCTTGCCGATGCAGATAGTAAAATCAAGGGGTTTTCATTGGGGGCAGTTGACTATATTACAAAGCCGTTTCAAGAGGCAGAGCTGTTAATGCGGGTACAGACCCATTTACAGTTAAACTCTTTCGCAAAGCGGCTGGAACAACGAGTTGCAGAACGAACGGCTGAGCTGCAAGCGGCTTTGGATCAGCTCTCTCGCTATCAGCTCCAGCTTATTCAAGGCGAAAAGATGGCTTCTTTGGGTAGCTTAGTCGCGGGTGTAGCCCATGAAGTTAATAATCCTATTGGCTTTCTCAATGGTAGTATCAACAACGCCAAAGAGTATGTTCAAGACTTATTAGACTATATTGAACTCTGCCAACAGCAGCATCAGGATGAGGCTGATCCTGTGGTTAAAAAAGCTGAAGAGATTGATATTGATTTTTTAGCTGAAGATCTGCCCAAGCTGCTTGACTCCATGCAGGGCGCAACTGACCGTATCAAGTCAATTAGCACGAGTCTACGAACGTTCTCGCGGGCTGATACAGAATACAAGGTTTGTACTGATATCCATGAAGGAATTGATAGTACGTTACTGATGCTTAAATATCGGATTAAAGCGGATGAGCATCGTCCTGCGATTGATATTACTCAAGAGTATGGTGAATTGCCTCAAGTAGAATGTTTCCCTGGACAGATAAACCAAGTATTTATGAATATTCTGGCCAATGCAATCGATGTTTTTGATGAAGCGGCTCAGAGCTATTCATTTGATGAGCTGCAAACAAAGCCTCAAAAAATTGAGATTCAAACCAGATCGTTATCAAAACGAAAGCTAGTTGAAATTCGCATCCGTGACAACGGCAAAGGCATGACCGAAAACGTAAAATCTCGAATTTTCGATCAGCTGTTTACAACAAAAGATGTCGGTAAAGGAACTGGATTAGGACTTGCGATCGCACATCAAATTGTCACCGAAAAACACAATGGCACCCTAGAGGTGAAATCTGAACTGGGCCACGGGACGGAGTTTATTATTCAATTGCCCATCGCCCAGTAGTAGGAATTTTGTCCAACATTTCTTACATTTGCTACTAAAACAAGACGTTATGATTTATGAGATCCTACCTGTCGGATCTTATAAATCATAACGTCTAAATAACAATCTACGAGTTTAAGCTGGGCTTAGTGTTAGTTCCCTTTTCGAGTAACTAAAGAGCTAGGACGTTTGCGAACAATGCCTGTCATTTGAATACCGGAAACCAGAAGAACAATTAATCCAATGCCAACGAGCAGCACATAAACAGGTTTAAGTGCATCACCTAAATATGAACCCTGATGTAGCCTTAACAGGATTGCAGCTTGCTCGTTCGACAATCCAAACCATGCTTTGCCCAAACGATAACCAATCCCGGTTATCGCACTGACAAGTAAAGGTAGTAAAGCAATTGGTGCAACGAAGCGATGATACCATCGCCAATCTCTTTTAGAACTGGCTTTGGCCTTGCTGGGTTTACGCTTGATGATCATCACCAGTCCCGTTGCAAGCAGCCCAAGTAAGCCCAAACCCATTAGTAAGACATAAATCGGTACAAGTGCCTGCCCTAAAAAACGACCTTCATGGATTGTCATCATGAATTCCGCTGCTGCATTGGGTAGACCAAACCAGTTTCTTCCAAGCCGATAAACAACTCCGGTCAGAGCAGTGAGCAGTAGGGGAAGGAAGAGAATGGGCGCTATTTTGCGGTGCAGTTTGCGAAAGTTCATCAACATACCTCATATCAGTTGAGGCGATGGTAATGCTGAAAAAGTAAAGATCCGGGAAAGATCAGATTGATTAACCTCATGTCTTTGCGGCTAATGGTAGTTTGACTTGGAAGCAACTGCCAGCCCCCAGTTTGCTTTGTACCGTGATACTGCCGTCATGCCGCTGAACGACAGCTTTTGCGATCGCAAGTCCGAGTCCGGTGCCACCATCATGCTGGCTACGGGCGGAGTCGGCTCGCCAGAAGCGATCAAAAATATGAGGCAGTTGTTCTGGTGCGATACCAATACCAGTATCTTGAATATTGATTACGGCTTGACCACCGCTGCGCTGGAGTGAAACCGTGACGGTGCCACCTGTGGGCGTATAGCGTAGAGCATTGGTGAGCAGATTGGTAAATAAGCGCTGGAGCTGAGCCGCATCTCCTACCACTTCTAAGGCATCAGTGAGCTGAAGCTTCAACCCAATGTTGGCCTGGTCGGCCTGGTCATGATACACATTCACCAGATCCTCTAGTAGCTCATCCAGGGGAATCGGGTGCCATGCCTGCCGATCTGGGGCTTGCCGATCCATGCGGGCCAGCAGCAATAAATCATCGATTAACTGGCTCATTTGAACCGAGGCGCTTGCGATCGCACTTAGCTTGTCCGCATCGGCTGGATGAATCCGTTCCGGATGGGTTTGCATGACGGCAATCGAGGCACGAATAGCCGTCAGTGGATTGCGCAATTCGTGGGACGCATCTGCCGTAAACTGCTTGAGCTGATCAAAACTGATCAACACAGGTTTTAGCGCCTCGCGAGTTAACCAAACTCCGCCCAGCGTAACGAGTCCCGAAATAATGAAAGCGCCCAGCGCTAACCCCTTCCGCAACTGAGCTAGTTCCCGATCAAGATGGCGAGTTGATTCACTCGCTCGCACATAGCCCAGCAGATAGGATTGACCCGAGGGTGCATCGCGATAAACAGGCAGGATAAAGCTGCGAATATCGCCCTGCTGTATCCATTGCGCTGTGGATAGATCGTCAGATAGCAGAGACTGGGAGGGAAAGAGATCACCCTCCCGCACAATCAATTGTTGCCGATCATCAAACCACTCAACCCCTTGATGATTCAGGATGTGCGGATCAGCAGCCAGATTCGTGATTGAGTGAACCCTGTCGTTCTCAATCGAGTCAGAGAACGGAGCTGGAGCAGAGCGATCCGCTACTCGACTATCCTCATTCGCCAGTCGGTTTTGCTCTGGGTTGAAAGATTGATGGTCTAGGTCTTCGTCCCGCTGCTGTTGATTGGAGCTGCTAGATCGAAACTCCGCGTATTCGTCGTCTACATCCCAACCATCGTCAGCATCCCTGTGCTCTAGATAGGGATTGGTGGATTGTGTTTTGCCTGCTTGGCTTGAGTTGTGGGTTTCGTCTGCCCGATTTCTGGCCTGCCATTCTGCCTGTTCATGGCGCAGAATGTCCAGACTACTGGCTGCTGTACTGGCAACTTGGCGTAGTTGCATGTCCAACTGCTGATTGCGATCGCGGGCGACGAGCAGATACACGACTACTGAAAACGCCCCGACAATCAGCATAATCACCGCTAGGTAGGACAGCAGCAGCCGATTGCGCAGTTGACCAAACCGCTGATTAGAGATTGGGGTTGAGCCGATATCCCAAGCCATAGACGTTTTCAATAAAATTAGGGGGTGCACCCGCTGCTTTCAGCTTTTGGCGAAGGCTGCGTAAATGCACTTTGACGGTTTCTTCCGCAGGCATATCTTCGAAAGCCCAAACCCGCTCTAAAATAGCGCTGCGGCTTAGCACTCGACTGCCGTTGCGCAGAAATAGCTCTAGGAGCGCATATTCTTTGGGCGTTAGGTTTAAGCTGCGATCGCAGTACTGTACCTGACACTGATCTGGATCGAGACTAAGCTGTTCCCATTCTAGAATGGTGGTGGCGGCAACTCTGCTCCGCCGGAGGAGGGCACGAATGCGGGCTAACAGTTCGGGTAGGTCAAACGGTTTCACCACATAGTCATCCGCACCCACATCTAGCCCTAATACTTTATCGTTGCTGGTGTCGCGAGCCGTCAGCATCAAAATAGGCGTTGTCGTGCCAGCTTGCCGGATCTGACGACAAAGCGTAATACCGTCGAGCTTTGGCAACATCAAATCCAGCACAATCAGGTCAAAGGTGTTGGTTTCAGCAAATGCCAAACCCAATTCACCATCGTCTGCTGTTTCCACAATATGCCGCTGATCGGTTAGCGCTTCTGCGATCGCCTTAGAAATTCGGAAATCATCTTCAACCAACAAAATCTTCATGCTTGCCGATTGGGTGCAGCATCATTACGGGCTTGATTTTTATGAGTAAAATCTTTCTTTACTTTAAACGTTGTTGCTGCGATCGCACTTTCCTAAATAACTTCAGAAAAGTGCGATCGCATGACTGACTAAGTTTTAGCACCGTGTTACCAGAACATCCGTCGCTCGAGTGAATAGTTCGATTGAGCGTTGCGCTTGTAATTATCAACGTGGATCTTGCGTGGATGTTCAGCAATTTCATGATCCGTTTCGTCCTCGGTCGGGCGATCAAGCGGTTTAACCTCACGGTTATCTGATTGATCGTTCAGAGGCGGAGCAAATAAATTTTTCGGAGGTCTAGGTAAACGAATGTAGAGCATCAACATGGGGGCTAATCCTTTTTAAATGTAGAGTGCATTTCTCTGGATAGGGATACGGCTTTTGACTGTAGAATTCCAGAATGGACAGTGAGAATGTTGCGAAATAAAAACAATCGAGATTTGGAAAGCAATAATCCGCGATCGCACATGTTCCCCAAATCACTCACAGTGGCAATTTTCACATCTTGCACCTAGCAAAGCTAGGACGTGTTGACATTTCATCTGAGCCAAATGTGGATTGCCCCTAAGTAGGCAAAACTCAAGTAATTTCTCAACAGTTTGTCATAACGAGTAAAAATTCGTCGGAATCGCTTGATTTTATTGAAAAAGCATTCCACAAGATGGCGTTCACCATAGCGATGCTTGTCATACTCGCGAGCCTGCTTGCGGTTTTTGCGTGGGGGAATGACGATTTCGATGTCTCGGTGCTCCAACCATTCAATGAAGGTATTGGCATCGTAGGCTTTATCGGCAAGAACCGCCTCGACCGCATAGCCGTCAACCAACGCTACGGCTTGCGTGATATCGTGTCGTTCACCCCCCGTCACCCGAAGGCTCAACGGATTGCCCAACCCATCGGTGCTGGCATGCAGTTTGCTGCTAAAGCCGCCTCGACTGCGCCCGAGTCCCTGCGCTGAGGTCCCCCTTTTGCGCCCGCTGCACAGGGATGGGCTCGGACAATGGTGCTATCGATTGCCAGGTTCTCCAGGTCGATGATGTCGGCGACTGCATGACTTAATTGTTGCCAGATCCCTTTACGACTCCACCGGTTGAAGCGCTTGAAGATGCTGTTCCAGTTGCCGTACTCTTTGGGGAGTTCCCGCCATTGGGCTCCGGTTTTATTCATCCACAGCACCGCTTCGATGAAACGGCGACACTGGTTTTCTTGACCGACGTATACCCCCGGGATGGCTCGCAGTTCACTCAACAAGCGTTGCCATTGGGACTCCTGCAGTTTGGCGGACGGCATATCTCCTGGGAAAGTGGCTACTCTTGCAACCTATCGAATCATTCCTCAAAATGTCAACACGTCCTAGAACCCATGCGGGTTATTTCGTTACAGGATATGGGGAGTGAGATGTGCGATCGCAGATCCGAGCTTTAGTAGAGCTAGCTGTTCTAGCCTTTCACACAGACGACCTGCTTTAGGGTTGCCACGATCTCAACCAGGTCAGACTGGCTAGCCATCACCTCGTCGATTGGCTTGTAGGCACCTGGAATTTCATCCAAGACACCCTTGTCCTTACGACATTCCACGCCTTCGGTTTGCTGGAGTAGATCATCCAGTGAAAAGCGCTTCTTGGCTTGGTTACGGGACATTGTGCGGCCAGCACCGTGACTGCAAGAGCAGTAGCTATCAGCATGACCCTTGCCCTTGACAATGTAGGACTTGGTGCCCATTGAACCGGGAATAATCCCGTAGTCATTGGTTTGAGCGCGCACGGCTCCCTTACGGGTGACATACACCGCTTCGCCAAAGTGGGTTTCCTTTTCGGCGTAGTTGTGGTGGCAGTTCACCGACAGCAGTGGCTTGATTGGCTTGCCGCCTGCCAGGTGCTTTTCGACAATTCGCTTGAAGCGAGTCATCATCACCTCACGGTTGAACCGAGCATAGTCCTGCGCCCACTGCAAATCGCGCCAGTAGGCAGCGAACTCCGATGTTCCAGCCACGAAGTAGGACAGATCGGGGTCAGGTAGCTTCATTTCGGCCAGCTTTGCTACTTCTTTGGCCGTCTTGATATGGTTTTGAGCCAGCATGTTGCCGATGTTGCGGGAACCGGAATGCAGCATCAGCCACACCTGATCGTTGGTATCCAGACACACTTCAATGAAGTGGTTGCCACCACCTAGCGAACCCATTTGCTTGGAGGCTTTGCCCGCTAGGTGCTGCACGCCAGGATGCAGCTCTTTGAACTGCTGCCAGCCCTGCCAGTTATCGACTTGCTTATCGGACTCCTTATTCTGGTCAAAGCCCGTCGGAATCGCCGCTTCAATATCCGAGCGGATTTTCTTCAGCTTGCCGTCAAGCTGGTCGGCCTGGAACGGCGTTTGAATGGCGCACATGCCGCAGCCGATGTCTACGCCGACTGCTGCCGGAATAATGGCGTCTTTGGTAGCAATGACGGAGCCAACTAGCGCACCTTTCCCCAGATGCACATCGGGCATCAGCGCCACATGCTTAAACACGAAGGGAAGGGACGCAACGTTTTTCGCCATGCTGATTTCGGCGTGTCCCAGGTCGTGATTGGCCCAGGAGAACACAGGCGCTGGTGTAGAGATTTTGAGTTGTTGATAGGACATGTTGATTCTCCTTGAACCATTGAAAGATGTGCCTTCTGTAGGGGTAGGTTTTGTTGATTAGCTATGATTCAAACCAATCATTTAACGGCTAAACCCGCCTTTACCCAATGTTTTAGTCAATGTACTTTTTTAAGGACAGGTTTTGTTGATCACTACAGATCCAGACCGATAATTGAGCGGCTAAACCCGTCCCCACCTAACATTCTGCGTTGACTATCACCGGATCAACAGCGTAAACCCCGAACCCACCCTCACTCATTCATCTCGATCAACACGTGGTAGTACGCGATAACAATGCACAGTACGCCTGTAACAATACTGGGCATAAGTTGTAAGGGGAATCGAACCCACCGCACTGCCCCAGTGCAACCAAAGACCAATTTTGCAGATTGGTAAGTTCCAACTGAACCCCGTTGGCGGGTTGTGTTCGCTTCGTGATGAATGAGCTACCTGCTGTTGCCCTCACCCCCAGCCCCTCTCCCATAGGCTACTGTTTATACACTTCTGAATAGTCTTTATAAACCCCGGACTGATCCCCCTAAATCCCCCTTAAAAAGGGGGAACTTTGAGCCAATTCCCCCTTTTTAAGGGGGGCTAGGGGGGATCTCAATGTCGAAACGAAGTCTAGGAGACTTATGTATAAACAGTAGCCCATAGGGCGAGGAGAGCCGGATGTGGTTAGTATGAGGCGATACAGTTTCCGTTAATTATCGAGTAAATCAACTTGCCAGTTGATCTCCTGAATCGCGGAATCCAGAACGCGATAGTCGCAAGCCAGTGTATCCACTTGGCGCTGAAGTTCGGCGATGTTGACGGTGCTGACAAAGCGAACCTCAGATTGACTATAGCGAGTAGGCTGAATCGCTGCGGCTTCAATTAAGCGACTGTAAATATTGCGCTTCGTTTGCAGGGTGTCCCGCTGGGCAAGGGCTTCAGACAGAGTTTGATCCTGCAAGGAGGTAATAGCGTTCGTTTTATTAATTTGCTGGATGAGTTGAGTCAGTTCAACAATTGCTGCATCTAGCTCAGCCAGCAGTTCCTGTGGGTTTTCGGGCGCTTGCTCGCCTTCTTGCACTTTGGCGCTCCGCATGAGGCGCTGCTGAAGTTGAGCAATCCGCTTTTGACAATCTGCCCGCACAATCAGGGCTTCTGCTAGCTTCATTTTCTTTACCGCTTCTCTACGGATGAGTTTATACTACATTCTTGTACTACATTGCGTCAATGGCGATTCCGGAAAGGTTGGAAATTTAGCTAGATTATTCTGTGTTGTGGGTGCTGCATTGGGCAAATGGCCATTTGCCCCTACGAGGTGTGACGGGGTGCGATCGCAGAAATATACTTGGGATATCCATGTGCGATCAATAAGTTATCGCTTCAATCAAAAAACAACCTTATTGTGATAATGACACTACCAATAGAATCGGAAGTTGCAATAGCGTTCCGAGATCAGCTTCGATCTGCTAGAGATGCTGCTATCAAAGATGCTGAGGATTTTGCAGAAATTACTTTTGCTGTTGAAAGATTGGGATCGTTTCTCCGACAAGAAATTGCAACCCTTCATATTTACAAATGCCAAATCCAGCGTTTAGCTCGTAGGTCAAATCTTGCAAAAGATATTCCTAGACAATATCCAGATGTACACATTCCCTTCCATCGTTTATATGAACTTATAATGCGAGCACGTAATGACGCATTACATCAAGGTGCATATGCACGGCATCTTACAAATCATGCCATAGAACTTAGTATCATACTCGAAGATGCACTTATGAGTAATCAAGACAAAGTCCGTGATTTTATGGTTCGAGAACCACTATGTTGCAAGCTATGGCAACCTCTTAGCTTTATTCGGCAACAAATGCTTACTAATTCCTTTTCATTTCTCCCGGTTAGAATCAACGATGTGTGGAATTTAGTATCTGACCAACAACTTGCATGCTACTTACGAGTGGATTCTGACTTACGGAAAAGGCGTCTTGCCCAAAGACTTTCCGAGGCTATATCAGCGGATGATTTAGAGGACAAAATTGAGCCTGTTTTGGCAAGAATTACTGAGCCGACGGCAATTGCTGATATCATAGCGAGAGATCTCAATGATAGACCTATTCTCGTAACTCGTGATGGAGAACAAGGGGAACTTATGGGAATTTTGACAGCATTTGATTTACTATAAGTTGTTAATAATTAAGGTTTATGAAGTGCTTTAGATGAAGTCTAAAGCATCGTTTTCTCAAGATTAGATGTATTACGCTGTCGCTAACACATCCTACGAGTGGTGAGATTTTGATGTAGGAAAAGCGCGATCGCACCAGCAGATCCATTGATAGATCCCATGTAGAAAAGCGCGATCGCACAAATATCAGTCACTCAATCTGATTGAGATCAACGGTTACTGTCTTTTTGACGTTGAGATGGTCGCTGCTCGCCTTGGCGATCTTTTAGAATTTCTACAGCCTGTCTTGGTAGGTGAGACTTCTTTTCAGTTTCGTTCGGATTATCGAGATAGGCGACCAGGTGTTCGTCTATATCACCTAAATGCTGATCCAAATGTTTGTCTATATTGCCTAGACCTTCACCGATATGTTGACTTGGATGAGCTGCATCATCATTTAGGCGTTGTTCGACCTGTGACAAGCGAGCGCCAAAGCCTTCCAAACGCTGTTCCAGAATGGCATTGATGCGCTGATCAACCCTGTCTGACTCACTATCTGGATCATCGCTTATGTACTGCTGTACATAGCTCTCCAGCAGCTCTGATGCAGTAGTGCCGTTAGCGGTTGCCTTCTCTTCGAACGCCTGCCACTGCTCAGAATCAATCTTGAATGTCCTGAGTTCGTCTGCCATTGTTCACCACCGTACTTGCTTGCGACCATACTACTTTGGTTTGGTTGAGTTAACCGTATCAAATGGCAGATAAAGATTGCAAAGTGGGCAAAAATGGGGGCAATGCTGCACTGGGTAAATGTCTGCTTGCCTCTACGAGGTGTGATGCATAGTGCGATCGCACCTTTTACTCACGGCAGAAATTCATACAAAAACATTTGTAGTAGATACAGTCAGCTCAAGATGCTGCCTTCAAATCCTTGTCTCATAAGGAACTGGTCGTCTTCTAAAAAAGTTGTAGTATATCCCTTGACGTTTTGTAGTATACGTATTATTGTAGTATCAACACAGCGCAAAGGAGCTAAGTCGATTTCACAACTTTCACTTGGCACTCAGCGTTCAGCCCTCAGCGCTTAATCCTCTCTTGCACGGATAGTGTAACGGCAACACAACGGTCTCCAAAACCGTAGTTCGAGGTTCAAATCCTCGTCTGTGCGTTGTCGTGCCCTGATCGAAAAAGCTTACATACTCGCCTAATGGTAGGGCAACTGTCTCTAGAACAGTCGATTGCAGGTTCAAGTCCTGTGTATGAATCAACAGCTTTTTCAACTTGCACGACATTTATATAAAATCCGGTTAAAAACCCATTGTTTATTTTTTGTGAAATGTTTACTAAGCAAGCATTTCACAAAAAATAAACAGAGTTCTTACACACGGATTTGGATATTACTCTCATCTTGGGTCTGTAGCTTAATTGGGAAAGCATCTGCCTTGCAAGCAGAAAGATGTCGGTTCAAATCCGACCAGAATCCACTGTGACTGAACCCGAAGCGGTGGAGGGGCTGGTTTGTGACACCAGTGTTAGCGAGTTCAACTCTCGTCAGTCACCCCAAATTTGGCATTGCTGATTTTAGGGATGAACTGAGATTTAGGGGCACCACTCCTATATCCAAATTTATCCCCAGATGAAGCAACCCAGAAATTTAGTGCTGAGTAGAAAGTGCTGAATGCTGAGTTACTGAAACTCGCCTCACGCCTCGCTTCTCACGCCTCACCTATTCGATGAAAGGAGGTAACAGCAATGGTTCATATTCGCTTTGAAGGTCGTTCATTTGACGTGACCGAAACTCAACTGGGAATTACAACTGGTATGAACGACATTGCGGTAAAAGAGCGTGTTTCTCAGCATTTGGATGTTCATACGAATCGGCTCTCTGCTTACGTTGTGGATCGCCGTCCCAGCGGGGATTTAATTATTCGTCCGGAAGCCGTTTACGGCTAAGAAGATCTCTTTCGTGCCCCGACCGCAGAAGCATACACACGAATAACGATCCTAAGGTAGCGAAGTTCGAGCGATCGAACCAGCGAAGTGTGATTCTAGGTCTCTCGCAGATCTAGCATACGTGCCCACTGCCAACTTTGTTGGTAAGAGCGATCGTAAGCTGTCAATCGCTTTTGCTGACTTGCATGAAAGCGCTTCTCACCAATCATTTCCGTACTCTGACTTGCAAAGCTTGCACACTACTGGGAAACCAGTCTGTAGGTTGGAAACTTCAAACCATGAGCGAACATCGTTTAAGTGAAATTGTGATTGAGCGTCCTCGATATGGGATGCGAATAAGCCTGAGAAAAGTGAAAGGCTTTAAGAAACAATTACACAAACTAACCGAAGAAGCAAGCGAAGATGGTTTACTCCGACCTTATCTAATTAAACCTAGAAATAAGTCGAAGTATTTCTCAGATCATCTTGCTCCCTTACGTCGATATTTGCGATCGCAGGTTGGACAACCGTGGAACGATGTCTACAGCAAACTATGTCAGCAGCTAGACACCAGTACATTATCGGGACAGCATATCCTGAGCCATGTGTGGCATTACGTTGAGCGACATGTTGAACTAATTGATGGTATTCCTTATCGGAAATCAGATGGAGGATATCGGCTAACACGGAGTTATCAATTACAGCTCTATGTTCATTCTGAAACAGGTATTCTCTGTGATGTAAAGGATATTGATCCAACATCTTTTGTAGATTCAATTTCCAAGCCAAATCGGCAGTTGGATTGTTTGAATCTAGATGCATATCATCAGTATCGCAAAATTGATGATATTTGGTATTTGATTACCTATCAAGATGTACCAACAACTGAAATTGTGTTTGATGTACTACATCGGGCTACGGTTACACCAGAATCTAAACATTCTAGTAATCACCTCTATGCTGCCCATAAGCGACAGTGCAACAAGCGCGAAATCAAAATAATTCAAGAAAAACTGAATCAAATTAATTAGAACCTATCCGAAAACCGATGTTGTTCGAGAGATGAGTGCTTAAGGTGAAGGTGTCGCCATAGGAGCAGTCCCAGATGTCTACCGTGACGCCTCCTCGTTCAACCGTCGAAATTGACCCTCGTTATCGGGTGCCCGATGAGCTGTGGGAGCGCCTGCATCCTCTGATTCCAGAGGAGCCACCCAAGCCTAAGGGAGGCCGCCCTCGCATGGATGATCGCCAAGCCTTAGATGCGATCTTTTACATCCTTTGCACCGGCTGTCAGTGGAATGCGTTGCCTCGGTGTTTAGGGGCCTCCAGTACGGTGCATGACCGCTTTCAAGAGTGGCAAACCAACGGCACGTTTGCTCGCTTTTGGCAGGCGGGATTGATGGAGTATGCCCGCACTCAAGGAGTGGACTGGCATTGGCAATCGATGGATGGTGCGATGGTCAAAGCACCACTGGGGGGAAAAAAAGACAGGCCCCAACCCGACTGACCGTGGCAAGTTGGGCACCAAGCGCTCGGTTTTAACCGATGGCAACGGCATCCCACTGGCCTTTGTGCTCGCACCCGCTAATCGGCATGACATGAAACTTGTTGAGGTAACTTTAGAGGCTCAACCGCTGGTGCCACCGGATGTGGAGGACGAGGAATCAAGACATCTCTGTCTGGATCGCGGCTACGACTATCACTCGGTGCGCCAGATTCTCAAGCAGTGGGGCTATCAAGGGCATATTCCGCCTCAAAACGAGGGTGACCTAGTGATTCACGACATTCCCAACTATCGGGCCAGACGGTGGGTGGTCGAACGGACTCATTCGTGGATGAATCGGTTTCGCCGTCTGTTGATCCGCTGGGAGAAGAAGCCCGAAAACTATCTGGCGTTCTTACAACTTGCCAGTGCGGTCATCACATTTCGCTCATCTGAGGTTTTCGGATAGGCTCTTAATTCCCACTTCGTGCCCTAACCCCAAAAGCTTACATACTGGCTCAGTGGTAGAGCAATCGATTTTGGATCGATCAGTCATAGGTACCGCTTCGCGGAAGCAAGCTACGAATCCTGTGTATGAAACAACAGCTTTTTCGACTTGCACGAAGTGATCTTTTAGTACTGGCAGTTGTTGCCGCGCCCCGATCGCAGAAGCTTACATACCCTACCAAAACACAAACTGGTGCGTACAGTGGGATGTACGCTGCAAGCCTGAGACCCATAGCAGGCAAAAGGTTAGGACTGAGGGATGAGGGATGAGCACTGAGCAAGCAGCTCAGCACTTGTAACTCAGTACTGACTTAGCTTCTGTAACTTGCGCGGTGACTCATCACCGTTGCGTGCAGCATCTGCCTCCTTCATTTTGGATTTTAGATTTTGGAGGTCACATTCCAATCCAAAATCGCAAATCCAAAATCCAAAATTCTCTAAGGAGGTTTCATGAACAACACTGAACGGGATTTACGTTTGGAAATGCTCAACAGCTTGCTAACCACTCCGCACCGCAAGCTGGAGCAAGTGGCCGAGATCCACCAGCTAATTGTAGAACTTGACCCGATTTTCTACGGTCATCTCGCGGTTTGGTATCAGCGCAATGGCGACGTGCGTGACCACAAGGAAGTGTTTCTGGCGCATTTGCTAACCAGCGAGTTGACGGAGCACCGGGATGCTGGCTTCGTCATGCTGCAAGAGTTCCCACCTTACCAAGTGGCGCGGGTGGTGGACTTCATGAAGCAGCAGCGCAATAAGGTGCCTCGTTCTGCTCGAACTGCCGTGCAGCGGTATCTGAAGGTGCGAGAGAGCAATCCTGCTCTATTTGACCGGGCGGCGCTGCGGGGCCGCAAGGCGATGAAGCACCTGTATGCAACACTACACATCAAGCCGAATGAGCGGGCCAATGCGATTCTGTTCCGCGATCAGCCTCCAGTGGGTTCGCTGGCAGACGTGCTGAAGCAGCTTGCTAAGGCCGAAAGCGCAGCAGAGCAAGCACGGCTAATCGTCGAGTTCAAGTTGCCCTATGCGATCGCAATTGGTGCTATCAAGCAGTTGACTCCAACTGTGCTAGTCGCGCTGATCAACAGCATGACGCCGCAGGAGGTGATCAACAACCTCAAGTCACTCAAGGCAAGAGGCGCAATGGATCACCCAGAGGTGAAGGCGCTGATTGATGCCAAGCTTGATCAGGCTGCCAAAGGTAAGCGAGTTGCTGCATTCAAGGCTCAGGTTGCTGCCGATGCAGCCGAGTTCGATGACGAAACCGTAGCTCGGCTGGAGAAGGTAACAAATGAGCAGGTGAAGCGGCGCGGTATGATTACCCGTCCAACGGCTCTGCTGGTGGACAAGTCAGGTTCAATGGAAAATGCGATCGCAGTTGGTAAGCAGCTAGCGGCGCTGATCTCTGGAATTACCCAGGCTGACCTGTTTGTCTATGCATTCGACAACATTCCTTATCCTATCACTGCCCAAGGTAAGGAGTTGACCGATTGGGATCGGGCATTCCAGCACATTAAGGCAGGCGGCGGAACCAGCATTGGTGCGCCGTTGGAGGCCATGCGCAAGAAGCGTCAGGTGGTGGATCAAATCATCATCGTGACGGACGAGGGCGAAAATGCGGCTCCATACTTCGGTGAGGTTTACAAGACCTACTGCCGAGAGCTGGCGGTGATGCCGAATGTGGTGATTGTCCGTGTGGGCAGCTACTACAATTGGCTGGAGGGCCAACTGAAGCAGCAGCAAGCACCTGTAGAAACGTTTACCTTCGCGGGAGACTACTACAGCTTGCCGAACCTTGTCCCACTGCTAACGCGGCCTTCTCGTCTGGATCTGCTACTGGAGATTCTGGACACGCCGCTGCCTGTGCGGATGGATAAGTGAAGTTAGAATAGGGCATATCCAATCGAGTGCTGAGTTGAGTGCGAGTTGTTGCTCAGCCTTCGCACTTTAGTCTTGTACTGTAGGGATGCCCTTTCTAATTTGCTATGTTGCTGGAGTGTCGATTTAAACTGTCTTGACTTCATTTGCTATTTGCGGTCGAAAAGAAGCCTGAATGGGCAATATGTTATAAATCCCGCAAATAGCTCCGGTAGGCATAGGCTAATGGATGTTCCTAGTTCCACCCAAGTTTGTGTTGAGTAGAATTGAGGCAGAGAGTTCAGCAGGCCAAAGCCGATGGCTCAGCAACGACGCAAGCGTGGCACAGCAGGCGATAAAACGATTTGTCTGCCCATTGCAGACGACCTTGACTACGAGGTCTTAGTAGAAGACCGGGAAGCCTTTCGCCAGTATCTCAACGAGCAGATCGCATCCCACCCGGAACTGTTTCCCGACGGGATTGAGGCAGGCTATCGCTTTCACGGATGGGTCGAGTCCTCTCGTCAACAGCTCAAGACCCGGCGGATTTTGCTGCCGAGTACCGGAGAGGCTTATCAACTGCGTCCCGATTTGGTGATGCCGTACATGAGCGAGACGGCGGAGATGGCCGACAAAGCGCTCTATTTAAGAAAGCATGGCCTGTCGTATGAGGGGATTGCCTATGTGCTGGGCCGTTCTGAGATGCACTGGTATCGGCTCTGTCAGTCGTTCGGTCGAGCCTCGATTGTGGGCAGTACCCTCAAAAGGGAAACGGCGCTCCCCCCCATCTAGTTGCCGATGAGAAGCATTGTGATTGGCACGGGCAGCGAGTCTATCTGGCAGTGACAGCGGCGCAAGGGTGCGTCCTGGGAGCCAGTCTCAGTGCCAATGCGGGTCAGGATGGATTAACCGCAGCCTATGGGGTATTCCAGCAGGAAGCTGCCCATCATGTTCCCGACTATGCGCCCGAGACGGTGACGACTGATGGTTGGGAGGCCACCCGAGCCGCTTGGGAGGAGCTATTCCCTGGCCTGGTCTGGATTCTGTGCTTCCTGCATGAGGTGATTAAAATTCGCGATGGGTGCCGCTCTAAACCAGTCCTGGGTCAGCAACTAGCCGACAAGCTTTGGCATCTGTATCGGGGCCAGAGCAAACGTCACTTTGCTCAACGGTTGCGTCGGTTGCTGGAGTGGGTGAACACCCACGCGTTGCCCCAGGCCATTGACGCTCGCTTGCGACGCCTCAACGACAAATCTCACGTCTTCCAACGCGCCTTTGACTTCCCTGACGCCTATCGCACCAGCAATCAGGTTGACCGTCCGATGAACTATCTTGACCGCATCTTGTATGCCATGCAAGATTTTCATGGATTCTGGGACTCGGCGGAACAGTCGGTGCGCTCGATGGCCTTACTCTGGAACTTCCATCCCTTTTGTCGCAAGACTCGCAAAGCAATGGGCGGGTGCTTATGCCCCTTTGAGCAACTCAACGGCTTCCGCTATCACGACAACTGGGTTCGCAATTGGCTGATTGCCTCATCGTTGAATGGCAGAAGACCATTGCTCAGGAACGCTGACACAAAATAAGTTGGAACTAGGGATGTTCAATTTACACTTACAGCAAAGGATCATTGGGAATTCTACAAATTTGCGATGTGGAACGTTCCCTCCGTGCGCTCTGCTGTGGCTGGAAGTTTATTTGGTTTATTTACAATTATTTTCTTAATCGGTGCGTTCTTCTCAGCATTGTTAAGAACTTTAGATGTATTTTTGCTCGTAATCATGCCTGTAACATGGTTTGCCATAAATGCTTGTTTTTACTTCTGGAGAAGGCACCAGATGGTAAACGCAAGAGTTCATAAAACACCAGGAGCAATTGGTGAATTCACGGTGTTTTTATCGCCTGATGGAATTCGAGCAAACAATTCCATTAAAGAGCTTTTCACGTCTTGGTCGGGTATTGTTCGAATAGCTGAAAGCTCTAGCTACATTTTTATATTTTTTGAAGATGCTGGAGCATATTTGATTCCAAAACGAGCATTTCGAAATCAAGAACTAGCTCAATCATTTTTTGATCAAACAACACAATATTGGCGGCAGGCAAGCGAATAGAAGATTAGGATATTAGTTATAATTTCAGATTATACTCTGAATTCTTTGAAGAAATTTTGAATGCAAGATTTTGTGCTAATCGACTTATGCTCTCAAGCTGATGCTGTTTGGTGTTATTGGGAAGGCTGGACTAATTCAGAGATTTTAGTATGGCTGAGTCAGCATGGGATCATCACACCACATCCTAACTATCTGGATTCATATTGGTTTAAATCATGGATTGGAATTGAAGTCTTTTTTAGATTAACGGCTGATAAAGAATTTTATATTTATCAAGGTGGAAACACTTTTTACAAGTTGCCAGCTCAGAATTAACAGCCATACAAAATCTCACCCGATTCATAAAACTTCTCGCTTCATTTCTTCTAGTGATAGTTTTTTACCTGCTTTAAATTCTTGCCGTGCATTTTGAATGATGGCTAAAAATTCAGGATTGGTGCTAAGAGCGAGAGATTCAAGATCTATATCCTTGATTGTAGTGACAACTGCGATCGCGTTTCCATTCACCTCACCGTCAAGATAAACCGCCTCATGATTCCGCTCTTCTAAATAGTCAGATGACTACTAAAGTTAAATGAAATACCCCGCCGCAAGCGGACGGGGTATCAGAATCAAAAAAGAGTCAATTGATCATCTCTGTGCAATTTGAGATAGTCATTGCCCTGATTTTTGACGTACTTGGCAATCATGCCTTCATCTCCGTGCTTGCCCACCGTACTTGCAAAATAACCATCACTCCAAAACTCTCCACCCCACAACTGTTGTTTCACCTGAGGGCAGCGTTTGAACACCTCTTTAGCTGTTAGGCTCTTGATCATCGTCACCAGTTTCGTCACGCTGTAGGTTGGCACCGACTGCACCAGAAAATGCACATGGTCTTTGTCCACTCCAATTTCGATGAACTTGACCTCATATCGCTTCTCGATCTCTAGGCAGATGTCTCTCAAGACTGCATCGACCTGTTCATCAAACACAGCCCGTCGATACTTTGCTGGAAACACTAAGTGATAAAGCAAAACTGTAACGTTATGTCTTTTATGGATGTACTCGCTCATCCCCGCATTTTACGCCGCAGAGCGGCGAGGAATGAACCCGCAGAGATTCAAAGCATGAGACGGCAAATCGTCGAACAAGCCGCTTTTACTACGTCGCTTTCTGCTCATAATATTCTGAAATATGTTCATACACTTGATCTGGAAATTGCAGATCTTTGTAGACATTGCACGCATCTGGATCATCGGCATTGGGACAGATGGCAAACTCTTGTTGCTGCTGCCACTCCAAAATGCGATCGCGTTTGGGTGGGTTGTAGTCTTTTGCTTGCACCTGCTGATAAAGCGATCGAGCCTCTGCTTCACTGATATGTCCACCTTTTTGCAGATAGCTTACTAGTTCCTCCTCGTCCATAAAATGGTGCGCGACCATCGCAAAAACAAGTCTTCCATAATGTTGAATATCCTGGTCGGCATCCAACGCATCTAGCAAATGTGCCATCATGGCGCTCTTACGTAGCTCTTTTACAGGCATGTTTAATCTCCCATCTTTCCATTTCCCTTGTAACGTATCTAATTGCGCGTTGCCGTCTCTCTCTAGACAGGATTAGTACGCGTGTATTTTTGCCATACATTCTTTTTGGGTTGGGAATGAATCCAGTAACTATTTGAGGGCGCATGTCCTGTTTGGGACTGAATATTTACCAAAATCCCCTTGAACAATCATCCGAAAAGTGATTATTTTGCTTGTAGTATAATGTAGTATACATCCTGCGTGCCCTGACCTGTGGAGCCTACATACGAGTACGAGAGGAAACGTGACGCTGCCATGCAGTGGGCGCGTGTGAACAGGGAGTGCGAAGAACCTGGGAGGTCGGCTTAGAAGTAGCCATCCTTAAAAGAGTGTGTAAGAACTCACCAGCGGAGTCCCCCCAGTAACTGAGAACGTGCAACGCTCTAAAAACTTGCACGCAGACATTATATTAAGTCCGTGATAAGAACCCAATTTATTGTTTGAGCAAGCTTGCTCAAACAATAAATTGGGTTTTAACCGAACTCTGTATTAGCTAGAGACAAGGATAGGGAGCAACCATGACGATTTACTTCTACGTTGAACGAGAAAAACCCTACGGTTGCTTCTCCAATTTCTCAGCGCATGGCTTTATGCTTGATGAGCTGTATTGGGCAACCAGTGAACACTACTTTCAGGCGCAAAAGTTTATCGGTACTCCTTATCTAGATAAGGTACGGCAAACCAAAACGCCCAAACAGGCTGCCAACATGGGGCGCGATCGCACATTGCCACTTCGTTCCGACTGGGAACAAGTCAAGGATGAAGTGATGCATAAAGCGGTGCTGCAAAAGTTTAGCACCCATGCCGATATTCAAGAAATTTTACTCAGTACTGGGAATGAACTAATCGTCGAAAATTCCCCTATTGACTACTACTGGGGCTGTGGCAAAGACGGCAGCGGCAAGAACAAACTGGGCCAAATTCTAATGAAAGTTCGCGAAATTTTGCGTTATGACTGACATCCGCCAGCTTTTGAATCAGATTGCCAGTGCTGAAGCACACCTGCAAAAAACTCAATTCCTGGCTCCCTGTGTCAAAGCTGGACGAGTCCGCACGCGGGTTGCAGGCATGGTTTACACCTTCATCCCGAAACCCCAGCAGTTTGAGGGATGGGGGATTTTTCAGCCTGTGGACGAGCAGACCGTAACGCTAGTAGAAGAAGCTGATCTATTCCAGATTGCTGCGTACTTGCAGCAGTTTCAATCGGTTCGCTTGCGGTTAGCCTATCGCTTACAGAATCAAACTTGGCTAGCTTATCCAGTTAATGAAGCGGATATGCGGCAGCGGTTCAAAGTTATTAAGCCCGTGCTGGTGCATCTGGTGACAGAAGGCGTGGCGTTTGAGCAAATCACGGCTCGCTGGAACGGTCAGTCCTGCTGGTTTGAAGAGGTTGATCGGCGGGCTGATCCGGCGATCGCAGAAACCCTGCAAGCTAATCTCAAGCAGCTCACTCCGGTTGAGGAGTTGCAGTTTAAGGACATGACGCCCGAAATGCGATCGCTATATGAGTTAGTCACGCAGCGCACAGCCGGATTTGCCCAACCGCAGCGCGACGAGCGACGACTGCGGCAAGCGCTCAAACTTGGCGGCGGTGAACTGCACCAGTTCCGGGATCGGGGTGAGTACTGGACAGTTGATTGGACAATGGCTGACGGCACTCGCCATACCAGTGCGATCGCAAAAAATGACTTAACGGTAGTCAGCTCTGGTATTTGCTTGAGCGGGCGCGATCGCGATTTTGACCTGCAATCCTTAGTGGGTGTGATGGAAGGACTATGACTATCTTTCTCCATGAACAACTTTACCGAACCGATGCGGTGATGGCAAAGCTGAAGGACTATCCCGTAACCCTTTGTGGTGTGGGGGCTTTGGGTGCCAATCTAGCTGAGAATTTGGCTCGGGCTGGGTTCGGCAAACTCAAGGTAATTGACTGCGATCGCATTGAAGAACGGAATCTTTCAAATCAGCCGTATTATCGTTCTGATATCGGTGCATTTAAGGCCAAAATTGTAGCAAATAATCTGTATCGAGCAATTGGCACAAAGGTCGAAGTTGAAACTAAAAAGTTGACTGTAGATAACGTTGCTCAATTGCTTAAAGGCAGCGGATTAATTGTTGATGTTTTCGACAATAGTGTGTCACGTCAGGTAGTGAAAGATTATGCTGATCAAGCTGAAATTTCTTGTCTTCATGCGGGACTTGCGGCTGATTATGCGGAAGTAATTTGGAATGACAATTATCGCGTTCCTTCAGATGTGAATGATGATATTTGTGATTATCCGCTAGCTCGCAATTTGGTGATGCTAACGGTTGCTGTGGCCTGTGAGGTGATTGTGTCCTTCATTGCAACAGGTGAACAGCGCCACTTCTCAATTACATTGAAGGATCTGAATGTTCAATCGCTCAAATTGTAGAACAGCGCTCCTGCTCCAATATTAACCATGTGCGATCGCACCTACGAATCCTATTAGGAGAAGTGCGATCGCATTTTTCATTAAGTCAACTCATAGCTTGTACTAGAACCCCAAAAGGTTATTTCGCTGCCGTATGATGGTAACAAAATAACCTTTCGGAATACTTGATTTCTCATTGATTAGGTGCAATCTGTGAGTCAGTAGATGACTGAAATTACACGATGCTGTAGCTGTAGGGTGTGTTAGGCGGAGCCGTAACGCACCGTTTCGCAAGGTTTTGATGTAGTCAGTTCTGTTAGGACACAAACGTCCAACCAACATGGCTATATAGTAATTTCAGTTAAGAGTGAGAAAACGAGAGAGGAGAGTGCCTCAAGATGAGGCACTCTCCTCTCTCGTTCTTATCTAAAACCGCTATAGCTATAGAAAAGTGGACGGCAGCTTTGCTGTCGTCCACACTTGCATCATGATGAAGTTTGGAAATTAGTCATGCAAACAGTGATTCGTTAGACACTTATCGCTAGATATCTACGGTTGAACAACAAAGTTATCAGCCGTTAGAGTTGGCGCACCTTCAAGCACGGCAAACTGTCCGCCGTTACCGTAGCTATCTTCAGCACCATTAGGGTTGTAGTACAGGTTACCCGAACCCATGCTGTAGACAATCAACGCATCACTCGAAGCAGCCTCAGCATCGGTAGCAACCATGCCATAGTAGTCTGAGCTAAAGCTATCTCCGGTAATGGCGGCGAAGACCGTCTGATCCAGGATGATGCTATCGGTAGCCGCATCAAAGTTTTGAATCTGGTTAGTACCGATATCGCTAGGATTGAACAGTGCTCCGCTGTCAAAGCCGAAGCTGTCCGGCCCGTTGCCACCAATCAGGATGTCGTTACCAGCTCCACCGATCAGCAGGTCGCTACCGTCGCCACCGATCAGAATATCGTCACCGGAACCACCGATCAGGATGTCATCGCCCGCGCCACCATCGGCTACAATGGGCGTTGCGGTGTTCCCGGCATCCAAGATGTCGTTGCCATCTCCACCCGAGAACAAGATGCTCTGAATCGTAGTATTCGACAGGTCATCAATGGTGAAGGAATCGTCACCACCTTGGCCGTTGACTTCCATCTGCTCAATGTTGTCTTGAGTCAGGGTGAAGGGGCCGAGGTTGACGCGATCGAAAATGGCTTGTCCTTGGTCATTTTGCTGGAGGGTGAACTCATCACCGCTAGCGTTGGAACCATTGACTTCAGAGACATCAAAGCCCATGCCACCATTAATCAGGTCGCTACCGTCGCCATTGTTCCAGATCACGCGATCGTCACCGTCACCCGCATCAATCACATCATCGCCCCGCTGAGCAACGATGGTGTCGTTACCATCTCCACCTTTGAGGTTGTCAGCACCGGAACCGCTTTGCAGCAGGTCATCCCCGGCACCACCATCGGCTTCAATCGGTGTTGCACTTTCTCGTGCATCTAAGACGTCGTTCCCGTCTCCACCCGAGAATACGACCTTTTCAATCGTGGTTTTCGACAGGTCACCAATAGTGAAGGAATCGTCGCCACCTTGGCCGTTGACTTCCATCTGCTCAATGTTGTCTTGAGTTAATGTGAAGGGGCCGAGATTAACGCGGTCGAAAATGGCTTGTCCCTGGTCATTTTGCTGGAGGGTGAATTCATCACCGCTGTTGTTGGAACCATTGACTTCAGAGACATCGAAGCCCATGCCACCATTAATCAGGTCGCTACCGTCGCCATTGTTCCAAATCACGCGATCGTCACCGTCACCCGCATCAATCACATCATCGCCCCGCTGAGCAACGATGGTGTCGTTACCGTCTCCACCTTTGAGGTTGTCAGCACCGGAACCGCTTTGCAGCAGGTCATCACCCGCACCACCATCGGCTTCAATCGGTGTTGCACTTTCTCGTGCATCTAAGACGTCGTTACCGTCTCCACCCGAGAATAGAATGCGTTTGATAGTTGTGTTAGACAAATCACCGATGGTAAAGGAATCGTCACCGCCTAGACCATTGACTTCCATCTGCTCAATGCTGTCTTGAGTCAGGGTGAAGGGGCCGAGGTTGACGCGGTCGAAAATGGCTTGTCCCTTGTCGTTTTGCTGAAGAGTGAATTCATCACCACTATTGTTGGAACCGTTGACTTCAGAGACATCGTAACCAGAACCACCATCAATTAGGTCGCTACCGTCGCCGTTGTTCCAGATCACGCGGTCATCACCTGCACCGGCGGCAACAACGTCGTCGCCGCGCTGACCAACGATAGTGTCGTCACCTGCACCACCGAAGGCTACGTCAGTTTCGTCACCGCCTTCAATTTTGTCGTTTCCTTTTCCTCCGAAGAAGATATCTTGTTTATCTCCTCCAACAAACTGGTCGTTGCCGTCATCACCAAAGAAAACGTCGCCTAAATTATCGATCGGGGGCGCTTCAGGGAACAGATTGCTGATAATGAGATTAAGCAAGAATTCGAGATTACCGTTCATAGATTGTTTCTCCGTTGGGGGGCTTTAACATCGGACGATTCCAAACTAACAATCGATTTTGTAGCCGTCACTACGGAAAAACTATGGTCTTTGTCGAGGCTTTTGGGAGGAAACTCAGGAAATCTCAGGTCTGTGATCTGAAGCACGAAACCCTTGCAGGGAGTATGCTAGCACCGCGTCCGGTGGCAATATAATAATTTGCAATAACGGCTCTCGAAGGAGCGTGAATTTAATAAGGCGAAATCTTTGGGGTAGGGACACGGCAATGCCGTGTCCCTACGGATGGAATGATTGACAGGCTATTTAATTCACGCTCCTAAGGACTACAACTATTTGCCAGCTAATGATGTGGGTAGTCCTCAAAATCATTACCCGAATATCACTACCAATGATGTGGACGATGGCCGGTTGTAATTTGGTGAATCAGTCCTCGGTGGTGCGATCGCACGGTCGCAAATCCCGCTGCGTTTAACCAGCCCTGTACGCATTCCGCTGCGTACACTCGTGAATAAGGTTCACGAAATAAATCAATTAGCCAGCCTAGATGCCGCAGTATCCGCTGACTGCCATCTAGAATCAGGATTTGTCCCCCCGGTTTGAGCAACCGCCAGCTCTCCCGCAAAACGGCCTGACTGGCAGCAGGCGGCATCTCGTGAAACAGGAACGAAGCCGTTACCAGATCAAACCGAGTCGATTCGGGAGTAGGTCACCTTCTACAGAGAAAAACATCTCTGAGGTGAGAGCCTGCCGTTGAGGTAAGCACAACGATGCGCTAAAACCTGCGGCACCCGCTCAGCGTTCCAGGCAGCGCCAGGGATCTTCGTGCGTTGGTTAATTTGCTTCACCCAGGACTCAACATCCCCCGAGCCAATCGGCCACCCTTCTTCTTGGTAGTAACGATAATTGGGGATGCGGTCACGATGCCGCTCTAGATAGCCACAGAAGCGACGTGCTGCTTCCGACTCGCTCACCTCAAACACATTCATAGCAGCGTCTACTTGTCCCTGCCAAAGAAAGCTGCGAGCGGTTTCGAGTGCTTCTGGAGTGGCTTGGACTTGATGCAAATTTTCCATCAGGTGAAACCAATCGAGGATTTCGTGACGTTGGTGGTCGTTGCCAATCTGGGCATAGATGCCCCAAACCCCATCATGACCATCGCCCAGGCAGTCCACTATCGGGGCTAAGGGGAGGTCATTTGCCCACTCAATCAGGTGTTCGTTGTCTTTGAACCAGGCCATGCCCTGATGCTGCTCACCCAAATTCAAGGCTTTATATTCACGCCACTCAGCCGCTTCCCCCAGCGGCGTGCGCAAGCGAATCATGCCGCCATCCAGGCTCATTTGCTCAACCGGGACCTCACTCGTGGGCAGCTCGAAGTCATGGCGCGCCTCCAACCGCTGCTGCGTTTTCGCACTCACCCGTCGTCCCGTTTGCACCTCTACTTCAATCGCCGCTTGGGCATAAGAAACAATTGCGCTTTGGCGCAGACAGCACAGCTCTAAATAAGGGCTGACCTGTTGTCGGGGACGGACACCGAGTTGTTTGGCCTGTTCACTACTGAGGGATAACCGGCCCAGAATGCTCTCTAGTTGGCGGGGATATCCTTCGTCGGTGCCGGTAACGGTTTGGCAAAAAACTCCCCAATGACTGGCGTGACGTGTTCTTGCACTTGAGCGCGCACCGTTGATTCGATGGCTCCCAAATTTGCCATCGGCTGGTTTTGCTCACAGGCTTCCTGGTACAGTAGTTCCGCGATGCGTTGACTGCACTGTAAGAGTTCTTGGTGTTCCGCTGGCGTCATTAGAGCACCCTCAAAATATCGCTACAGTCTTACTCTAATTTTTCTCTCAAGAAAGTGACCTGCTCCCGTCGATTCCCAGCCAGTCGCTTCGGCCAAACCCTGCTGCCACTGAATCTCCAGCCCCGCTTGCTGCGCTTTATAGTCTGCCATGACCAGCATGTAAGGAGACAGGTCAAGGCCCACAACCGCTGCATTTGGAAAAGCCTGCTTTAGCAACAGCGTTGAAGATCCTGTGCCGCAGCCCAGATCTAGAATCTGCTGGGGTTGACCTTTAATCATAGTGAGGAGCTGACGCCGCAGCCAACCTTCATGGGGAGGAGAGGCCAGTTTCGTCACCGGATCGTAGGTAATGGCGGCGATTGGATTTAGATATCCCTCGCGAATACCGTGAAAGTTCTGGGAACTGTAGTAGTCTGGATAACTCAGCTCTGGCTGCTGAAACGTTGAAATGGCTTGATGCCAATCAAGCTGGTTATACCAAGCCAACCTATCGTAGCCCAGCCAAATGCCTAGCAGTTTTTTCAGTAGCCATTGATTCATGAAACACGTAAGGTAGAAAGCGTTAGCCAATACAGAGTCTAAGGAATGTGACCCTGATGCCGACACTGTTTAAACTCGATAAAAATTTTAGCAGCCTAATCAAAGTGCTCTCAACGGTGCTGATTACCAGCGCTTTGGGGCTAGAGCTGTGGAATCTGTATGCTCCAATTCAGGGACTGACGATTCTCTTCTACATTGAGCGATTTGCCCTAATTAGCCACGGTATTGAAGCTGCGATCGCAGTTTTCTATGCGGCTCCCCGGAATCAGTCGCCGCTGAAATATAGCATTTATACCTTTTTTGTCGGTACGGTAGCCCTGATTGAACTGTTTCAGCCGCCAGACGCGCAAGAGCTTTAGATGACTTGAATAATCGCTGCCTGGTAGGGGCAAATGGCCATTTGCCCCTACGTGACATCCAACAAATTTAATCAGTCTAAAGCTTCATAAGCAGATTCTGTTGTCGGCTTCACTTCTGTTGACAGCTCAGTTGACGGTACGGCATTGCCTGGATTCTGGGTTTCGTAGGCCAAGCTCAAGCTGACCCGCTCAATCGCGATCTTCAGCGCTTGGTTAATCGGCATCCGCTGATAGCCCCAGTGCGGATCTACATTGGCAATCTGCGTTTGCCAGTCGGCAAACTGAGGTACTGGCAGACCATTTGCGATCGCAACCTGGGCCATTGCTACCTGATCGGGATACACCTGCTTGTGCTTGAAACAGGCCGCTAATTTCGGCGTACCTAGTTTGTCGGTGACGGCTGCAAAGCCAAACAACCGACAGATAGAGGGTCGCCACATATACATCTGGCAGCGACCGTTACCGGCCACATGTTCATCCGGCTGATAGAACACGCATCGGCTAGGAACTCCTGCGGCATCAGCCTGTTCGAGCCAAGCCGCCGCGTCACCTCGCCGAATGAGTTCTAGCGCCATCGGCACCATCTCCAAGGGAGAGGATTCAACCTCTGGATTTTCACAACATTGGCCACAACCGGGGGGACACTGCAGCCCAGTTGCCGCCTGAAATGAAGCAATCTGAGCATTTACGTCCTGGTAAAGCTGGGTTAGAGAAGCACTGACATCATGATTCAACGAATAACAACACTCCTTTGTCACCTTAAGAAACGGTGATGAGATTAAATCTAGCCGATTTTGGGAGCAATTAGCAGGAATTGGTGGAATGAGGATTGGGTTTTAGGTTTTAGGTGTTGGGTTATGAGTATGAGGGCTGAGGACTAAATATGGTTCAGGGATTTTGCGCTGGTTCTACCTTGTTTTATCTTGTATCGAAACTCAAGGAAGTCATTAAGCCGCCGCGATGCGGCAGCTTAATGACTTTTTCTAGATAGTTACCGTTGCTTGTAATGCTGTCGCATTTGCTTGGTGATCTTTTTCCAGCGGGCTTTGGTGTTGGCCTGTAGTCGTTGATCTTGCTTGCGTTCGAGGTGCGCTTGCTCACGGCTTAGCTTTTGGTAGCTCGCAACGCGATCGCAGTCTAGCCAGCCCTCTGAAATTGCTGCCTGTATAGCACAACCGGGTTCATCCTGATGCTGACAGTTCCGAAAACGACACTGCGTTGCCAGTTCCTCGATATCCTCGAAGGTCTGCTGCACGCTGGACTCGTCGCTCCAGATCTGTAGCTCTCGCATTCCCGGTGTGTCAATCAGCAAACCGCCTGACGGCAGGCAGAGTAATTGCCGATGAGTCGTTGTATGACGCCCGCGACTATCACTTGACCGCACCGCTTGCGTTTCTTGCGTTACTTGCCCCATGAGCTGATTAGTCAGAGTTGACTTGCCAACGCCCGATGAGCCAAGCAGGGCAACGGTTTGACCCGGTCGCAGGTAGGGCTGTAACGCCTCAAGTCCCTCGGAAGTCAAGACGCTCAGGGTAATGATTTCGACGCCAGGTGCGATCGCAGATACAGCCTGCAACTGAGCAGGTAGATCTACACAGAGATCGGCTTTATTCAGCACAATCACCGGATTTGCGCCGCTTTCCCAGGCTAGTACCTGATAGCGCTCAATTCGCCGCAGGTTAAAGTCATGGTCTAATCCCGATACTAGAAATACGGTATCGACATTAGCGGCAATCACCTGTTCTTCAGTGCGCTGCCCGGCAGCTTTGCGAGAAAACTGGCTGCGGCGCGGCAAAACGTGATGAATCATGGCGTGAGTCGCCTGATCGAGCAGTTCAATCACCACCCAATCACCGACTGCAGGCCGCATAGGTTCATCACTGATCAGATATTCTTCGGCTTGATAGCGGAGTTTGCCCGTGATTTCCGCTGGTAGCTCGCCCTGTTCGGTATAAAGCTGATAGCGATCGCGGTGTTCGGACGCAACGCGCCCAACGGTAAATCCCTTACCATTAAAGGATTCAAAAGCAGCAGCAAATGTTTTGCTCCAGCCTAACTGGTATAAATTCATGACTTGATGTGTCCTGTGCAATATGTTCTAAAAATGACCTAAATGTTGAAGTGCAGCAGGTCATAGAACACATATCTTTCATCTTGTAACTTCAAAACCTGAAGCGGCAAACTTAACCCTTCTGGGTTTGAGTACAAGATGTGAGAGAACACACACATCGTTAAGAAGTCTCTTAAAAATGCTGCATTAGCAGACGATAGTAGGACACTAGAAACAGAGCCAAATACCAATTTTCCTACAATGTGGTAGATGACTTTGATTATCTGTCGATCAACTAAAACGTGCCCTGTACTAAAGCCTGTAGCGTACCGCGTTGCAGCTTCGTCCCTGAATTGAATTCTGCTTCACAGTCCATTCAGTAGAGGAGGTGCTGCCACAGCTTTTAATACCGTCAATGTGCTTATGACCTGCTCGTGAAAATTTGAGCTATATAAACCGACTCAGCCATATGTCCTCCTGATACTTGACTTCGTGATTGATTCGTGATCAATGACTGATTGATGCAGTGCTTATGTTGATGACAATACCACGTAGAGAGCGCCTCTTGGAGATTTGTCAAAAATAAAAATCTGCGATCGCAATGAGTTCCCAACTGAATGAGTGCTCAATTACACCAGTCATACATCAATACACTTCACCCATCACGACCAACATTTCGGAACCAATTAAGCCAAATTGACAAATTGTAATCATCACCAGTGTGATAGCCATAACTGAAGGTAGGTTGTCTTATGCAAATTGAACATCCGAATGCTCCAGCTTTGACGGTACAGGAACAAGAACAGCTTGATAAGTTAAAGGCCGTAATTGAACGCGCAACTGCTGATGGCAAGCTGACCTCTGCTGAGTCGGAAACGATCCAGAAACTGATCCGTGCTGATCACCAAATCTCTGTAGAAGAGCTGGGTCTGGTGCGCGAGTTGATCACGAATCAGATACAGCAAGGCAAATTGGTAATTGATTGGGAGGAAAAGCATTAAAAATTTAGTGATAGATGAAGTAGATGTGTATACTTTGTTTCTCATTGCTTGTCTTGCAAATTAGTTGAGAACTCTATCATCGACTTTTTTACTTTTGATATGTAAGAGCTGATTTCGTGAGCGCTATAATCGAATTCTTCACTTTTGGGGTGTAGAGATTAGGAGGAGTAATTACAGTCTCAAGACTGAAATACTCCTCCTAATTTTTTATTTGCAATATGTCACTTTGGTTAGATTGCCTATGATACTTAGTGTTGTTAAATCCCTGTTTCTACAGGCGATTTCAATCATCATCACTGTAGAACCATGACAGCCGCGATAAAGATTACGTTACTCCTTTGGGTAGAGGAACGGCTCAGGAGCAACCTGTTAGTTTTTCCCCAGTGACATTAGGGTGCTCATGATGAACAGTTTTCAATGTCGGAATGACAAGTAAATCTCGCGGGGCGCTCAAATTCCTATCCCCGCCGCAAGCGGACGGGGCATTACGGAATTTGCCCTTCGGGACGCACTCCCGCGCTACCACTAACGTGGCAAGCCACGGGGAATTAGACCCACAGAGATTAAAAGCCAAAACGCTCTTTCAGATAATTTTGCAGGTGTTTCAAATCAATCTAATAACCTTTGCATAATCTTTGCTTTGGCACTTGCGCTCTGTCCCAAATTCTGAAAGTGATCTTCTTGAATTAATTTGGCTTCCAGAATCAGTATTTTTCAAGCATGGAATATTTTGATTCAACCAATTCAAATTGGTTGAACGCAGAGGAATAGCGCTTATTTCTCCTGTTTCAGGCTGCCAAATTATTGCTGTCAAAATTTGTCTTAATTAAGGAAAAAAGCAATGTCTAACGTGTACCTTTTCGCCCAAAACGCTGTACAACTAGAAGGCGATAGCGGCACTACACCGTTTACATTTCAGGTTGTACGCACTGGCGATACGACAAATGAGTTAACAGTAGACTACACGGTCAATAGCCCGGTGCTAACGGCAGTTGTAGATGGGGAACTGCCTGCAGATGAAAGTGACTTTGGCGGTACATTTCCGAGTGGAACAGTTACCTTTGCTGCGGGAGAAGCAGTCCAGACAATTACGGTCGAGGTGGCGGGTGATGAAATCCCAGAAGTTGAGCAACCCGGACTGCAAAACGCGGATTTGTTTAACGTCACTCTTTCCAATGCTTCTTCAAGTGAAGCAATCATCGCAACTGAACAACAAACTGGAATCATTCTGAACGACGATATGGCAAACGTTTTCTTCAGCTCCGACGCTCAAACCACGATTTCCGATACCGCTTTTGGCGCAAGTTCTATTCTTGCTGCTGATATCGATGGTGATGGTGATGCCGATGCCCTCTCTTCGTCACCAACTAACAACACCATTACTTGGTATGAAAATGCCAATGGCGATGGTACGACCTGGACTGCCAATGTCATTACAAATACGGCTGTTAATCCTGAAACCGTTTTCACTTCGGATATCGATGGCGACGGTGATGCAGATGTGCTGTCAGCGTCCACGACCACAGGTGAGATTAGCTGGTACGAAAATCAAGACGGCACTGGAACCTTTTCTGAAGCAAACTTGCTCTCGACAGGGATTACAGGTGCAACCTCCATCATTTCAGCCGATGTAGATGGTGATACCGATGCCGATCTGCTGGTTGCTGGTAATAATTCCTTGATTTGGTACGAGAATCAAGGGCTTGCTTCCGGTGTAACTGACCCTGATATGGGCGGCGACGGTGATGGCGGTGTCATCGGTGGTGATAACGGTGGTGACATTGGTGGCGATATCATCGGCGGTCAAGATCCGAATCAGCCTGTGGTTGGTGGAGATATCGACATCATCACTAACCCTGACGTTGGTGGCGATATTGGTGGCGATATCATCGGCGGTCAAGATCCTACTCAGCCTTCAGTTGATCTAGATCCGGATATTGTACCCACTACGCCTACTACTCCAGTGCCTGATGTGGATCTGGGCTCTACAGGTGGCTTCAATGGCAATGGTACAGGAGACCAACTCACCGATCCGATTCTTGGTCAGCCTTCAGTCGGCCAGGCTGGAGATCTGACGCCCTCAATGGCTGATGCTGGTATGCAATTAGTTGCTTAAGCGCTAGTTGTAAAACGGCTATCCTCTAGGTAAAGCTCAGGCAGAGCATGATGCCGCCGCAATTGCGGCGGCATCATGCCTACTCTGGATTTGGTGTTTTTGTGTAAACAGGTAAAGAAGGTGCGATCGCACCTTCTTTATCTACCTGATTTACCTGATTTACCTTATCTATCTTTTACGCCAAAACAGCTACTGCGCGATCGCCATAATCTGTGTTGGTGCTGCCAGATATACTTTGCCCAAAAAACGCATGGTGCGCCAGTTTGGATTGGTTAGCTTGGACGTTTGGAACTCGTACTGCTTCACAGTAGAGGGGATGCCGCGATAGGCCATCGCAACTTCGGTTTCGCTTTTAACCATCGGTAGGGGGGCTACTTGAGGCTGATAACGACAACCGCGATACGTTAAAGTCATGATTTTAAACTCCTAAACGAACATAGTGGGGGCTAGGAAAATGAGTCGGTGCACAATACACCTTGATCACCGACCCATCTGTTCGAACATGCTCAGTGTGCCAACTTGTTTAGGACTAAACCACCGACGTTTAGGTTATTAAGCGAGAAGATAACTGAGGAGTTAACAAGGACGCTGAAACTCTCTCCAGACGAGCCATTTGCGTCATTATCAACAAAAATAGATTCATCCGAACATATTTACTTTTTTTAATATTTTTAGGCAAAAAAATAGGTAATGTGTAGATTCATCCAAACATCAGGCTTAAACAATTCTGAGGTTTAGATACCTGTTTCACATCAGAATCCAGTTAGTTTTATGTTCAATTTATCTAAACGCTTTATTGGTCTGGGAGTTGCTGCAACTGGAATAGTGGCAGGCAGCGTACTGATTGTTCATCGCGCCAATGCAGATTTCACCATTGCCTACTGTGATGGTGGCCAACTGGCGATGAATGTCTATCGCAGTGGTGATCCAGAGGCTCCAGATAGTACGCTCAAACTTAGGCTCTATGACCGCTCAGACAATGTAGTGTTCCTAGACACATCTGCTATCCGGGAACCAAATCCAGAGGGCTATACTTACAGCAATGAGCGGGGTGAAAACCAATGGGCGCTGTTTGTGCCAAACAACACAACATCGCAATGCTCCCTAACCCGCAATGGTGAATTGTTCGACAGTGGGACGGTTGTGCAGCGGGAACCGAGCAGTGGGGATTAGTTGAACCGCTGTTATTGGAAAAACTATGCGGCAGAAGGCTGACCTGCCGCCGCATGCATAGTCATATAAGGGTTAAACGAGATGTTGCTAGCTAGTGTAAAGCTTTAATTCAGAGCACTTTGCGTTACTTTGCGGTCTGCTAAGTCGGGAAAAGCAGCTTGGATTGCTGGATGGACAATTTCTCCTTTGGAAATATTGAGTCCCTGGCGTAGTGCGCTGTCAGTGACTAGCGCATCTAAACCGCTATTGGCAAGCTTCAGCATGTAGGGCAGCGTGGCATTGTTTAACGCTTGCGTTGCTGTCCAGGGTGCCGCTCCGGGCATGTTGGGAACGCCAAAGTGAACCACACCGGATTCAATATAGGTCGGCTGGCTGTGAGACGTGGGCCGCAGGGTTTCGATACAGCCACCCTGATCCACCGCTACGTCAATGATCACAGAACCGGGCTTCATTTTCGCGACCAGTTCCTTACTCACCAGCGTCGGAGCTTTGCGTCCCGGTACGAGTACCGCACCAATCAGCAGATCCGCATTTGGCACAGATGCCTCAATTTGAGCCTGCGTGCTGTAGAGCAGTTCAACCCGAGAACCAAATATCGTTTCTAGATAAGATAGGCGCTCGACATTCAGATCGATAATTTGTACCTGAGCACCCATGCCAACGGCAATTCTAGCCGCTTCCGTGCCGACCACACCGCCACCCAGGATGACCACGCGACCGGGAGCCACACCGGGAACGCCGCCCAGCAGCACACCGCGACCGCCCTGCTGGCGTTCTAAGTAACGGGCACCAAACTGAACGGACAAGCGACCAGCGATAATACTCATGGGCGTCAGCAGCGGCAGCTTACCATCAGCGGTCATCACCGTTTCATATGCGATCGCATGTACACCACTTTCAACTAAAGCTTTGGTCAGCTCCGGCTCAGCCGCTAGGTGTAGATAGGTAAATAGAATTAAATCTTTACGGAAGTACTGATATTCCGATGGCTGCGGTTCCTTTACCTTGACGACCATCGCCTGACTCCATGCGATCGCAGGATCAGTCACCAAGGTTGCCCCAGCTTGGATGTATTCCTGATCGGTAAAACCAGAACCGACCCCCGCACCACGCTCAACAACGACCTGATGCCCCTGCCGACAAAGCGCCTGAACACTAGCCGGAGTCAAGCCAACCCGGAATTCTTGATCTTTAATTTCTTTGGGCAGTCCGATATTCATGGGTTTTATCCTTGGGTGTTATCTGGTTTTGCAGAAGCTGGTGGAAGTGGGAAGGGAGAGGAGTGAGGAGTGAGGAGTTAAGTTGATTATGGGAGCTGATTGGAGGCATTGCATTGGCCCTCACCCTAGCTCTCTCCCACAGGGAGAGGGAACAAGAATTAAACGTATTTGGCTCGGCTCCCCTCTCCTGCGGGAGAGGGTTTGGAGGTGAGGACTATAACCTTAATTCTGAGCCACTTTTATGACGCTTGCCTCACCCCTAGCGCCTAACTTTCATTTACGCCTCACTCCTCACTCCTCTCTCCTCTCTCCTCTCTCCTCTCTCCTCACATTCAAAGCACCTCTCTCAAATTTCTTAACTTAATCGTATTCACCACACCGAAACCCTTCAAATGATGGTGATAATGTTGACCCATGAGCAGTGTTAATGGGTCAAAAATCAAGCTGTTTCAGCTGCGGGCGTTTGTGGCTGTGGTGGAACAGGGTAGTTTCGGCAAAGCAGCTGTGGAACTGGACTTGACGCAGTCGGCGATTAGCCATGCGATCGCAGGTTTAGAAACAGAACTAGGTGTAGTGTTGTTCACGCGGGGGCAGCACGGGGCGACGCTGACGCCGATTGGCTCGGAGATTGTCGGTCATGCGCGGCAGATGTTGCAGCACTTGGAGCAGTTGGTGAACAAGACGCAGCAGGTGCGGGGGCTGGAGGCTGGCCAGGTGCGGGTGGCGGCGATTCGCAGTTTGGCAACGCACTGGCTGCCGCAGCTGATTGCGGCGTTTAAGCAGCGCTACCCGAAGATTCAGGTGACCATGACCCGCTGTATGAACCACGGTGAGGTGCAGGCGGCGCTGGAAAACGGCACGGCAGATGTGGGGCTGATGGATATTTTTCGTCCGCAGCGATTGGATGTATATGAGTTATTTACGGACGATTACATTGCGCTGCTGCCAACCAATGCACCCCGACGACCAAAGGTGGAAACTGATGCGGAGTTCTGGGGTCTAAATGAAATACCCCGCCGCAAGCGGACGGGGTATCAGAATCAAAAAAGAGCAAGTTGATTATCCCGATGCAATTTGAGGTAATCTTTGCCTTGGGCTTGAACATATTTGGCGATCATTCCTTCATCCCCGTGGCGGCCTACTGTACTCGCAAAATATCCATCACTCCAAAACTCGCCTCCCCAAAGTTTCTGCTTCACTTGAGGGCATCGTTTGAAGACTTCTCGTGCAGTTAAACTTTTCAGCATCGTTACCAGTTTGGTCACACTATAGGTCGGCACGGACTGCACTAGAAAATGGACATGGTCTTTGTCCACTCCAATTTCGACAAACTTCACCTCGTAGCGTTTCTCGATTTCGAGGCAGACCTCTCGCAGAACCGCATCTACTTGCTCATCAAACACAACCCGTCGATACTTTGCTGGAAACACTAAGTGGTATAGCAAAACTGTTACGTTATGACTCTTGTGGATGTACTCACTCATTCTTAGATCTTACGCCGCAGAGCGGCGGGGAATGGACCCCAAGAGATTCAATCTTATCCGCTGATTTTGCCATTGCCCAGTGACAACAGCTACACGCTGCTGCGGGAGTATTTGGCGAAGTTGCCCGTGAAGCTGCGGGTGGCCTATGAATTAAACGAAGATTCGGCCATTGTTAGCATGGTGGCAGAGGGGTTGGGGATGACGATTTTGCCCTATCTGGCGGCGATTCCGATTCCCAAAGAAGTGCGAATTTGGCCGCTGCTCCAGCCGCTCAAGCGTAAACTAGGGGCAGTGCTGCTGGCGGATGGGCTGCACAGTCCGGCGATCTATGCCTTTTTGGAGATGGCGCAGCAGCTTGCCGCTGGGGTAGATACTCAACAAGATCTCTCTGGGAGGTAGAGCCGTGGTGCGATTAAAGCCTTGGCAGTGGGTGGTGCTAGCGTCACCGCTAGTTGCGATCGCAACGTTCCTGATGATATCGGCAGGCATTCAGCTCCGGGATTGGGGACTGAACTGGATCTGGGCCGTTTTCATTTTTGTCCTGGTCGGCTGGCGCTGGCTGCTGGTGCGCTGGACGAGTCCTGGCTTTGACGAGATGGAAGCGATTGTGGCGGAAGTCAATGAAGACCTAGAAACCGCCATTGGTGAAGCAAATCTGGCCAACGGCGCGACAACGAATGCTCAAATGGTGCAGCAGATTGAATCGCAGCTCCAGACCATCCTAGTCGAAGCCCGTAACGATCCGCCCGCATGGGAAGATTGGGGCCAATTCTGGCAGCGCTGTCGCGAAATTGTAATTGCGATCGCACATGTCTATCACCCAGAAGTGAAGTATCCGCTACTCAATATCTATGTGCCGCAAGCCTACGGTCTGATCCGAGGAACCGTAGACGACATGGACGCTTGGATGGGCAGGCTGTCGCCCGTCCTGGGTCAGGTGACGGTAGGGCAGGCGTATCAAGCCTATGAGGTCTATCAAAAGCTGGAACCCTCGGCTCGCAAGGTGTTTCGCATTTGGAACTGGGCGCAGTGGGTACTCAATCCGGCGGCAGCACTGGCGCGGGAAACCAGCAAGTCCTCCAGCAACCAGGCCACGCAGCAGCTCATTGTCAACCTCAGCCAAACCCTGCGCGAGGCGGCACTCCGCAATCTGGCCCGACAGGCAGTGATGCTCTATGGCGGCGACAGTGCCAAACTGCCGAATATTGATGCGATCGCAACTTCTGAACCAGCGGCCACGCTGCCCAAGGCGAAAACGCAGACGCTGCGGGCGCTAATCGAGCAGGCGGAACCTAAAGAGTCCGTAGAGCAGGCCAATGTCAGTATTCTGCTGGTAGGGCGCACCGGAGCAGGCAAGAGCAGCATTATCAATACGCTATTCCAAGCCGACAAAGCAGAAGTGGACGTGCTGCCCAGCACCGATCAGATTCAGAGTTACGAGTGGCAGACAAAAGCCGGGGAGTCGCTCTGTCTCTGGGATACACCGGGGTATGAGCAGGTGCAGCGGCGCGATCTGCGATCGCAGGTGATCGACTATGCCCATACGGCAGATTTGCTGCTGCTGGTAACACCTGCCCTCGACCCAGCCCTGCAAATGGATGTGGACTTTCTGCGGGATTTTCAGCAGGAGATTCAGAACTTGCCGACGATTGCGATTGTGACGCAGGTAGATCGGCTGCGTCCGGTGCGGGAGTGGCAGCCGCCCTATGACTGGCAGTGGGGCAACCGTGCCAAGGAAAAGTCGATTCGGGAGGCAACCGCCTATCGGCGGGATGCGCTGGACGAAATGTGCGATCGCATCTTGCCGCTGGTGACGTGGGATGAAAACTCGAATCGCTCAGCCTGGAATGCCGATCAGCTTTCGCTGGCGCTAATTGAGTCGCTGGATTCGGCCAAGCAGTTGCGGCTGGCTCGCTTTTTGCGCGATCGCGATGCGCGGGTGCTGGCAGCGGCGAAAATTATTGACCAGTATACGGTGCAGATGACGACGACGCAGGGCGTGACGGCGCTGCTGAAGAGCCCAATTTTGCAGTTTCTCTCGACGCTGACGACGGGTTCACCTGCACTGGCCTATCTGCTGGCGGAGCAAATCCCGGTGGAGCGGTTGCCGATTGTGATTGGCAAGTTGCAGATGGCCTATGATTTGTTTTCGCTGCTGAGCGCAGAAACGGATCTGAGCAAGTTTGACCTGCTGGCACTGTGGCCGCTCCTGCTGGAACACTCCAAGGCATCGCCCGATCGGGATGCCTGGGCGTTTGGTCATGCACTGGTGGAATACTGGACGCAGCGGTTAACGGTAAACCAGTTGCGCCAGCGAATTGAGTATTATTTGAATGAAGGTGGGAAGAGTGTAGGAGCTGAGATGTAGTTAAACTTGAGATTTAGAAGTAGTCTCGAGTTTTGTCAGTTGTTTGGTTGCCCAGTCTTTTAGTTCATTGTCGCTGTTATCATGTTGTTCTAAATCTGCTATGAGTTTACGTAATAGCTCATAAGTTTCAGGATGATCCTGATATTCCTGTACGAGGATCTTTAAGGCATGATAAGCAGGTTGCCAATCTAGAAAGCTATAAAAAGGATCTGCATATGAATAATCACAGGCTCGACAACAGACAAAATCAAACAATTCCAGATCTTTTTTTGATTGCTGGATAAAACCTGCTGTTGCGGCTGCTCGCACAATAATATCTTCATCCAACTGGGCTAACTTTTTGAGAAGTGATAGAACTTCCAGGTCGTCTTGATAGTTCTGCGCCAATACCTCTATTACTGTACTTCGCACTGAATACTTATGCTCGAGTTGAGCAAGTGTTTTAAGGATCGGAAGAGTTTCTGGATCATCTTTGTAATTTTGGGCTAATGCCTCAACTGCTCCCCTCCGCACATATATGTCAAAAATATCTTCATCCGATTGAACTATTGTTTTGAGAAATAATAAGATTTCTGAATCGCTTTTGAATTCTCGAGCCATTTCTTTTACTGCTGTACTTCGTACGAAAATGTCATTGTCTGATTGAGCAAGTGTTTTGAGAATTGGCAAAGTCTCTGGATCATCTTTGTAGTTTTGGGCTAATGCTTTCACCGCTGGACTCCGTGCATACTCATCTTTGTCCGATTGAGCCAATGCTTTAAGCCAAGGCAAGGTATCCGGATCATCTTTAAATTCCTGGATGAGTTCCCTCATTATGGCTTCCCGCAGAAAGTTGCTTGCGTTTGACTGAACAAGTGTTTTAAGAATTGGTAAAGTATCTGGATCTTTCCGAAACTCTCGGAGCAAGCCCCGTGATATTGCTATTTGTACGAAGTCATCCTTATCTGATTGAGCAAGTGCCTTGAGAATCCGTGGAGTATCTGGCTCATTTTTAAACTCTTGCGCCAAACCATTTGCTGCTCTGCTACGAACAAATCCATCTTTATATGATTGAGCAAGTATTTTGAGGATCGGTAATGTTTCTGAATCATCCTTATAGTTTTGAGCTAGCAAATCAACTGCTGAACCTTGCACAAACCTATCCTCATCCGATCTGGCAAGTATTTTGAGAATTTGCAAAGTCTCTGGATCATTTTTAAACTCTTGAGCTAAGCCTTTCAATGCCGCAATACGAACTGTACTTTTACTAGTTTGAATCTAGTTCCACCCAAGTTTGTGTTGAGTAGAATTGAGGCAGAGAGTTCAGCAGGCCAAAGCCGATGGCTCAGCAACGACGCAAGCGTGGCACAGCAGGCGATAAAACGATTTGTCTGCCCATTGCAGACGACCTTGACTACGAGGTCTTAGTAGAAGACCGGGAAGCCTTTCGCCAGTATCTCAACGAGCAGATCGCATCCCACCCGGAACTGTTTCCCGACGGGATTGAGGCAGGCTATCGCTTTCACGGATGGGTCGAGTCCTCTCGTCAACAGCTCAAGACCCGGCGGATTTTGCTGCCGAGTACCGGAGAGGCTTATCAACTGCGTCCCGATTTGGTGATGCCGTACATGAGCGAGACGGCGGAGATGGCCGACAAAGCGCTCTATTTAAGAAAGCATGGCCTGTCGTATGAGGGGATTGCCTATGTGCTGGGCCGTTCTGAGATGCACTGGTATCGGCTCTGTCAGTCGTTCGGTCGAGCCTCGATTGTGGGCAGTACCCTCAAAAGGGAAACGGCGCTCCCCCCCATCTAGTTGCCGATGAGAAGCATTGTGATTGGCACGGGCAGCGAGTCTATCTGGCAGTGACAGCGGCGCAAGGGTGCGTCCTGGGAGCCAGTCTCAGTGCCAATGCGGGTCAGGATGGATTAACCGCAGCCTATGGGGTATTCCAGCAGGAAGCTGCCCATCATGTTCCCGACTATGCGCCCGAGACGGTGACGACTGATGGTTGGGAGGCCACCCGAGCCGCTTGGGAGGAGCTATTCCCTGGCCTGGTCTGGATTCTGTGCTTCCTGCATGAGGTGATTAAAATTCGCGATGGGTGCCGCTCTAAACCAGTCCTGGGTCAGCAACTAGCCGACAAGCTTTGGCATCTGTATCGGGGCCAGAGCAAACGTCACTTTGCTCAACGGTTGCGTCGGTTGCTGGAGTGGGTGAACACCCACGCGTTGCCCCAGGCCATTGACGCTCGCTTGCGACGCCTCAACGACAAATCTCACGTCTTCCAACGCGCCTTTGACTTCCCTGACGCCTATCGCACCAGCAATCAGGTTGACCGTCCGATGAACTATCTTGACCGCATCTTGTATGCCATGCAAGATTTTCATGGATTCTGGGACTCGGCGGAACAGTCGGTGCGCTCGATGGCCTTACTCTGGAACTTCCATCCCTTTTGTCGCAAGACTCGCAAAGCAATGGGCGGGTGCTTATGCCCCTTTGAGCAACTCAACGGCTTCCGCTATCACGACAACTGGGTTCGCAATTGGCTGATTGCCTCATCGTTGAATGGCAGAAGACCATTGCTCAGGAACGCTGACACAAAATAAGTTGGAACTAGGTTTGAATTAAGGCTCTAAGCCACGATAAGGTGTCTGGATCATTCCTAAATCTTTTGACAAACTCTTCTACTGCTGCACCTTGTACATACTTATCTGAATTAGATTGAACACACAATTTCAACCACGAAAAAGTTCTCGCACTTTCTGACCAAACAGCGCCAATGGTTTCAACTGCTTTTGTGCGGATTTTCATCACACATCCAGCTTCTGCGTCTATTGGTTCATAGTAGTAATGAAAGTCAAAGGTTGTGAGCTTTTCAACTGAATCCCATACTCGTTCACCAACCTCGTGAAGCTCGCTCTGTTGCTTTACTTCAGCCAAACAATTTGCTGATAAAAATATATTGATAAACTTTTTGTTCTTCCCATTCTGCGCTAACAAAAAATCAATTATTTTTTCAACAAAACGAGGAGACAGCATTCCAGCTATTAACTGCAAAACCTCATGCCATTGCTCATCCTGCCAATGAGCTATAAATGTTTGCTGCATCAATTCATCAAAACTTATCTCATGCTCTTTAAATTTCCAAACAAACGCCCAAGCCGCAAAATATTCCAAAAATGTACGGTGCACAAACGCATAATTGTCCGCACCCAAAAAGCAGAGGATAAAATTACGCTCCCGCAGTTGTTTCATCATCAGTCGAGCCAACGTGCGCGGTTGCTCTAGATCCAGTCGCTGCAACTGTTCCGTCAAAACCCGCTCCAAATCCGCCGCACTGATAATATTTCCGGCTAATCCATCCTTGCCCGACTGCATATGATCCGCCACCTGCCGCAGCATCGCTTGCTTATCCGCATAGTCAATCGTCAGCGGATCGAGTCGATGTTCAATCAGGTTGCGTTCCACATCCCACTGATGCAGCAGCACCCGCGAAGCCTGGTTGTATAGCTCCGGTCGGTCGCGCGGCAATTCCTGATTGCGGTTCAAAATCGCCATCATCGTCAGCAGCAGCGGATTCCCTGCCAATTCACGGATCGCCTTCGAGTCCGAAATGGCCTTGTGCAGTCGTTCCCGCTTGCGCTGCTTATCTGCCCCTTCTGCAAACGTTTGGTCGTGCCACCGCTCTATAAACTCTTTAATTTGTTCCTGATTCAGGTCTTGCAGCATATAGTGCTGAAATCCTGCATCCCGAAGCGTTTGAGCCTTATAGCCCAGCCATCGCGAAGTAACTATGGTTTGTACTGCCGGATAATTATTCGTAAATCGATGGATATCCGTCACCACGATTTCCCGCTGCTCTGGGTCAAACACCTCATCAATCCCATCAAACAGCGCCACGGCATTCCCTTGATTCAACACCTCATCCAACCGATGCTGATTCAGCCGACAGACCACCTCTCCCTGATGCAGATATTCCACTACGCTGCTGCACTTCTTCTCCTGCCGATCCTTGGCATACTTGCGGAGTTCAATCAGCAACGGCAACGGTCGCTGCGCCAACTCCCGCATTGACCCAATCGGCTCCGCTGCCCACTCCAGCGCCATATACTGCAACAGCGTTGATTTTCCCGACCCCGGATCGCCCAAAATCACAGCATAATCCGCCAGCGGGCGACTGCGCTCTCCCTTGCCTACCGTCCGTCCCACCACCTCCAGCACATTGGCTGGCAACTGCTCCACATAGCTGCGCCGATACGCCTCTAGCTGCGCCGCCTCTAGCTCCTCCGCATCTAGTTCGCCCCGTTCCTGTAGCTCTTGCAGCTTTTCCTTTGGAATCTCATACACCTTCGGGTTAAATTCCTGGCAAGGCCGCACATCCTGCGGAATAAACATCCGCCACAGCTTCAACTCGTTATACGCATAGGCCGACGTATCCAACGACTCCAGCTTCAAATTGCCATACTGCTCCCGCAATCCTTCTTGATACTTCCGTAAATTAAAATCTGGCTCAATCCCCACCAGTGACTCAACGCCCTGCCGAATCGCTTCCTGATTATGCAGCGTCAGCAACTCTCGCAGTTCTGGCGACTCGCGCCAAATCCCTTTCACCTTCCGCACATACTGCTTGCTAATCTGCTCCCAATCAAAATCATCGGGCAACTGCCGCAGATCTAGCTCCGCCCACCGCTCCTGCAATTGTTCATGATTAATCGCCTTGCAATCCGGCTCAAACGCTGTCCCCAACGTCGCCTTCACATCGGCATCTTTCATATACGCCCGCAGCGCTGGCTGATAAAAATCCCGAATCTCTGCTCCCGTCAGCCCCGCATATTCCAACTCCGCCAACATCAGCTCCACAAACGCCTTCAGCGCTTTGCCCATCGCCTTCTGCACGGGTTCCTGCTCTGCCAAACCCGCCACATCTTCAATACAGCCCTTGAAAAAATCCTTTGTGTAATCTTCCAAACTGCCCTTCAGCAGTGGCCAAAGCACCTCTTTCGCCAAACCCGTTAGACCAACTGCAACTGCAAAGTCATCAAATCCCAAGGCCATATCGTTTCACTGCGATCGCACAATTTTCTCCCATCGTAACCTCATCCATTCAGCATGAGATGGCAATGAGATGCGATCGCACCTTTGCACGTTTGCCATTAGCGCGATCGCGTTTGATTGTTCTGATATCGTTAACGTGAATATTTTTCTCACAAAAATAGGAGTACAGATGTGTGAAACTCAGAGATGTTGCCAATCAAATTTTGATTGACTCTAGAAAAATCACAGACTATGTTCTGAATCCAAATAATCTACAAGGTCGAGATAAGGCACTTTTATTTAGAGAATACTTAGGCTTTACGAGAGAAAACTATCAGTCTTTGCTCCAGCAGATTGAAGAGCAGGCGATGGATGCTGAAGCTATTCCAAGGCAATACAATGAGTATGGGCAACGCTATCGAGTAGATATTACCGTCGTTGGCATAGATCCAACACAACAGGAGATCGTGCGTACGGGATGGATTGTCAAACCGAATGAAGATATTGCAAGACTCGTTACGTTATATATTCCGAGGCGAAAATGACGAAACCAGAATTATTTGATGTTGTTGAATTGATTGTAGATCTACCTGATTTAGATCTACGCGCAGGCGATCGGGGTGCCATTGTTGAAGAACATACTGACACAGTTTTTGAAGTCGAATTTACTAATTCCTATGGAGAGACTCTAGAATATACGTCTCTGTCCACTCGGCAATTTATTGTAGTTTGGCGCAGCAAAACAGAAACTTGGGTACCTATATCTGAGCGAATCACGGCGATGATCGATGCGTTGCCCGAAAGTAGGCAAGAAGAAGTGCTCAATTTTGCCCGTTCTCTTTACAAAGCCCCAGTTTAATGCGATCGCACAATTTTCTCCCATCGTAACCTCATCCATTCAGCATGAGATGGCAATGAGATGCGATCGCACCTTTGCCATTAGTGCGATCACGCTTGATTATTCTGTTGCCGCTGGGCAATCTGCATCAACAGCCGTAGCGCATCATTGACCGACTTCTCATCTGGAAAAGCCTCCGCCACATCTGGATCAAGTAACACCAAATTTGTGCCTGCACGATAGCGCTCAACGTATTTTCCTCGTACTCCACCCTTCATCTGAGCAAAGTCATACTCTGAACGCAGTTCATCCGTCATTTCGTTCTCAGGATTCTGACTCATAAAACCTTCTCTCAGAACGTGTTGCTTTCCGAGCACTAATGATTCGGGTGCGGTCTGCTCTGTCAGTATGTGCAACAACCAAAACCTGCCCAAACCGAGACATCCCAATGATAACGTAGCGACTTTCACCAATTGAATGGTCAGGATCAGGAAACGTAACAGAAAGTGGATCATTGAAAACGGTCATTGCCTCTTGAAAGGGAGCAGGTCACTTTCTTGAGAGAAAAATTAGAGTAAGACTGTAGCGATATTTTGAGGGTGCTCTAATGACGCCAGCGGAACACCAAGAACTCTTACAGTGCAGTCAACGCATCGCGGAACTACTGTACCAGGAAGCCTGTGAGCAAAACCAGCCGATGGCAAATTTGGGAGCCATCGAATCAACGGTGCGCGCTCAAGTGCAAGAACACGTCACGCCAGTCATTGGGGAGTTTTTTGCCAAACCGTTACCGGCACCGACGAAGGATATCCCCGCCAACTAGAGAGCATTCTGGGCCGGTTATCCCTCAGTAGTGAACAGGCCAAACAACTCGGTGTCCGTCCCCGACAACAGGTCAGCCCTTATTTAGAGCTGTGCTGTCTGCGCCAAAGCGCAATTGTTTCTTATGCCCAAGCGGCGATTGAAGTAGAGGTGCAAACGGGACGACGGGTGAGTGCGAAAACGCAGCAGCGGTTGGAGGCGCGCCATGACTTCGAGCTGCCCACGAGTGAGGTCCCGGTTGAGCAAATGAGCCTGGATGGCGGCATGATTCGCTTGCGCACGCCGCTGGGGGAAGCGGCTGAGTGGCGCGAATATAAAGCCTTGAATTTGGGTGAGCAGCATCAGGGCATGGCCTGGTTCAAAGACAACGAACACCTGATTGAGTGGGCAAATGACCTCCCCTTAGCCCCGATAGTGGACTGCCTGGGCGATGGTCATGATGGGGTTTGGGGCATCTATGCCCAGATTGGCAACGACCACCAACGTCACGAAATCCTCGATTGGTTTCACCTGATGGAAAATTTGCATCAAGTCCAAGCCACTCCAGAAGCACTCGAAACCGCTCGCAGCTTTCTTTGGCAGGGACAAGTAGACGCTGCTATGAATGTGTTTGAGGTGAGCGAGTCGGAAGCAGCACGTCGCTTCTGTGGCTATCTAGAGCGGCATCGTGACCGCATCCCCAATTATCGTTACTACCAAGAAGAAGGGTGGCCGATTGGCTCGGGGGATGTTGAGTCCTGGGTGAAGCAAATTAACCAACGCACGAAGATCCCTGGCGCTGCCTGGAACGCTGAGCGGGTGCCGCAGGTTTTAGCGCATCGTTGTGCTTACCTCAACGGCAGGCTCTCACCTCAGAGATGTTTTTCTCTGTAGAAGGTGACCTACTCCCTCTTGAAATGAAACACCATGTTTCTCAAGATTTCGAGCCGCTTTGTCTGAGTTCCATTCAAACTTCATCTGATCGCAACCGCAAAGGATTCAAACACCATCTCGCTTGCCAGCCAGCGCACAATTTTCTCCCATCGTAACCTCATCCATTCAGCATGAGATGGCAATGAGATGCGATCGCATTTGCAACGAACTCAAATACTCATTCAAAAGGTGCCGCGCTCTACACTCTGTAAGGCTTCGAGATACTCAACAGCAGCATCTAAGCGCGACTCATAATTGCAGGCAAACTCGTCAAACCATAGCCCTTCTTGGGAGCGGGGGTCGAGCTGCCGAAGCCACTCTTTTGCATAGTCAGTCAGTTCCGCTCGACGCTGAGCCTTCAGTGCCTCTAGGCGACGCTGCCTCTCTTGTTCCTGCTGCTGTTGCTGCCGCTCAGCTTCCTGCTGCTCTTGCTCCTGCCTGAGCTGCTCGGCTCGGCTCTGGGCTTCCTGTTCAGACTTGAGCTTTGCGATTAGTGGATCGACTGCTGGAGGAATATTGGACTGAGTGCGAGGGAGTGACGGCTGCGCCGATGAGGTTGGGCGCAGTGGCTTAGGCGGATGTTTCAGTAGCTCTGCCCGCACAGCCTGCTTTTTACCGTCTGCCAACTGGTTCAAAAGCTGATCCAGTGACTGAGACGGAGCGGCAGGCTGCGGTTCAGGATTATTGGGCTTGGGCGTTGGCTGCTGACGAGGCTGGTTGTCCAACTTAGCCAGCAAGCGATCGATCTCATCCATAACTCAAAGCGTGCTAATCTGCGATCGCATTCATCAATACTTCAGCCAAACTCAGATCCGCCATGTCGTCCATTGTGATCGTGTCACAGATATCAAACTTAGCGCCGACTGAACTGAGCTGATCATCCAGTGCTTTCAAAAACTTGGTTGCTCCCGCATCATTACCAACCTGGATAAACGAAATCGCTAGTTCTTCATCTCGATCCATGTGCTGAGTACCCGCAATGATCACTTCCATGACCGCGCGACGGTCATCGGGCTCGCCATCCGTGACTACTAGAATCGTTTCACCATTGGGCTTGGTTTGTCCGGCTGCTTTGCGCTGAAGGTAACTCTGAATGGCATCGTTTAAGACAGCCGCCAGATCCGTCGTACCTACCGGATCATTCTCCATAAAGATTTGCTCGACTTTGCTGGAAGTCACGTCATCGTAGCGCTTGAACCGACTAGAGAAGAGATAGACCGTGATGCCATCTGGGTCAAACTGCTCACACTTGCGAGCCAGAGCCAGCGTTGATTCTTCAGCGGCTTGCCAACGACTTCTGCCGCCAGGTTGATCTGGGGTGGACATACTGCCGCTTTTATCGAGAATCAGCGTATAGTCACGATCTTTCATGGAGGGGCATCCTGTTACCTAAACTGTCCCTAATCTATCTCAAATCGCTGGGCTTGTTCTGGAAGGTAAAGAATGTAATACGAAGCCCTTTATGACCGACAATGCTCTCAGTGATTCACTAACACGAGGAGAAAACAGATGAGCACTGATGCTAAAACCACTGGAGCCGACGCTGTAGACGCTGCGATCGCAAACGGAGTTGACCTTGATGGTTCCCCCATTCCAGCTGAAAAGCTATCGCTGTATAAGGAAGTAATGGGCTTCGAAGCCAACCGCCAGCGCAGCGGGGTCAGCAACACCATGCGATCGCGAATCGTCCGCATTGGAGCCAAGCACATTGCCCAAGATGAGCTAAACCAAAAGCTACTTGATGCTGGCTTTGCCCCGCTCAAGGAAAAAGAAATCGCCTTCTACTACGGTGGCAAGTAAACGGTTTAGCTCAAAGTCCCTCTTCCACTCTGGGCTACTGTGTACACATAAGTCTCTAGACTCCGTTTCAACGTTGAGATCCCCCTAAATCCCCCTTAGAAAGGGGGAACTTTGAATCAATCCCCCCTTTTAAGGGGGGCAAGGGGGGATCATTCGGGGTTGAGAGGCAGTGATCAAGATGTGTGTATACGGTAGCCACTCTGGGAGAGGGATTCAGGGTGAGGGGAAGTAACTTTTGTGACTCTCAATTCAGCTATCTCAAACTGTCTGAAGCATCTACTGAGAGAAGTATTACGGTAGGTGCTTCTTCATGTCGCGCTGTTAAGAAAACCAAATATTTTATAACAGGAACTTATATGTAAATTCTATTGTCATTTGTGGGAATTATGAATAATGTAGAGACATAGGGTTTACACCAGTTTTGCTGAGGAGGCTAAACCCTAGGCATAACCTATCGGAGAAGCATCATGGTTTCCACATCAAACTTTTTCAAAACAACTGATACTGCTGTTCATCCTATCCTGACGCCCGTAGAACCGTCTTTAGATACCCGCATCAGCACCGCTAGAGAGCATGCTCGTCGTCTCACTGCTCTTTATGGGGTCACGTCTCCCGATGTAGCCGTTGCTTGGGAAGAAGTTGAAGAACTGCTTTCCGTCAAAGCTAAACAAAGAGAGCAAAAAGTTACCGCTTTTGAAGAGTATTGCAGCCTCTATCCCGATGCGCCAGAGTGCCGTATATACGACGTTTAGAGGGCTTAGCTACTGGATTAGTACTGGATTGCTGCATTAACCAAAACGGCTGCTATCGCCAGTAGGCCAAACAAAATCACAGCGCTGATGATAATCTGACTCGATGAGCGAGAGGAACGACTTAAGTAATCGTTGCGCTCAATAGCTCTAATTTGAATCGGATATTCCACCACGGCTAAACCTAGTAGAAACAGGCCAAGTGCGATCGCGCTTAAGCCCATCACTGAAGCTACTGTCTGATTAAACCTGGAACTTTGCTCCGGAAAGACGTTGCTAAATGCGATGTAGATGTGTTCGGTTGCAATACCAAAGCCAATCAGCACAACGCTGCTTTGAATCCAAGCCATCAGTGTGCGTTCAGCCGCTGCTCGGTTGCGCTCTTTGGCTAACTCATTCGTGGCGCTGTATGGTCGTTGTGGTGAAGGCTGAGCACTCATAGGAACCAAATTAACCAACCAAACGCAAAATTGAGCGGATAAAAATCCCTAGGAAAGCCAGCACACCAATGCCAATCAAGCTAACCGCAACCGTCATGCCCAGCGAACGACGGGGCCGATAGTAATAATCAGCATCTTGCTGAATATGCTTTAGTTCCTGTCGATGCTCCCATACGGCTGCCAGCATGGCATAGGTGCCTACTCCAATAAAGCCCAAGCCCAAAATTCGCGATAGACGCACGGGGTTCACGCTGTCTACAACTTGTAGGCTCAGAATTGCGCTGACCACTGTGTCGATGCCAAAGCCAAAGCTAATCAGGGCAAGGCAAGTCCGGATCCAGGCCATTAGCGTTCGTTCTGCCGCCGCCCGGTTCCGCTCCTTGGCTAGCTCCGCCTGCATATTCGGCGGCTGACGAGGCGAATTCGCATCCATCTGCATTCATCTCCTTCCAGAAATATTCCTATCTTGCATCAAGATCAAGCATCCAACTCGTTTTGGGTAGAATGCAGGTCTGATCAATACAGCAATCTTAAATTGATTATGAACAGGCCGTTTCGCTGGGGTGGCTTGTTCATAATCAACTCAGTTCACTAGCTATTTAATAGACTTTATTGGAAATAAAGTTTTTGGGGTTGGAAATTGTTTTGTAGCGCGGCTCCGCCGCGCTACAAAACAATTTCCGATAAGGTCTAATAGAGCTATAGATAGCAAAGATATCAAAAGGCACCCTGCTAGCAGAGTGCCTTTTTGCTTGAGCTCTAAAATACCAAAACAGCCAATATTAGTTTTCGCGTTTTAATGCTTTAGTGTAGAGCCACTGTAATCCACCTGCATCCAATCGTACCAGTGAATAACCCGGTACAGGCTGTTGCTGAGGATTTACAGTTTCAACCACACCAGATTGATTGTTTGCAGGGCACACAACACGGGTACCAGGCTCCATAAAGATCAATCCTCTCGATTCGACAATTCTCACGATTTTTTACTTTACCGTGTTTGCCCCAAAATTCAAACGTTGAAATGTTAACGCCTGTAGCGGATTCGATTTACGCCGTTTGTCACTCAAAATCGAGAAGAGGGTATCTCACCGACATATTCATTGGCACATTCATTGGCACATTCATTGGTAGGTTCAAGGTGCGATCGCAATTTCCTATTGCCCCAAGCTACCGTTCAATCGGGGTTCGATCTGGGTAGCGACTGCTCAGCAGTGCCGTTGTGCGGGCCAGACGAGCTTGGGTTTGAATCATGTACGGCCCACTCAATCGCCAGGCTCCTAACACCATCAACAGCAAGCCAATCAGTAGATCACCGCCCGCCACTGCCAAAATTGCCATCGGCCAGCTTAGGCCCCAAGCATAAGCAAACCAAACCGCTAGCACCTGGAGCAAAACCGTTGTCATGGTTAGCAAAACAGCACCTAGCAGCAGCAGGACTACGCCAACAATAATCCGGCTGCGTTCCTGGCGAGCTTCTTGAGTCGCAATATCCAGGTGCATGTCGATCAGGACGCTGGCTACGCGCCAAAGACGCTGAATATAGCTGTTTAGAGTATCAACCAAGCCGTTAGCGTCCACGGCCACCTCCGATGATGATGCCGAGTAGGAAACCAATACCCAGAGCCGTGAGTAAGCTGGTACCAATATTGCTCCGCGCCCGATCGCTGACTTCCGGCAGCACGTCTTTTTTAAACTGGCCGACTAAATCTTCGGTATGTCGCTCTAAAACCTGCAAAATTTGGTCAATCTCCGAGGAAAGCCCGCTGCCGTTTGCGTCATTGCTGGTGCTGTGGGTGCTGCTGCCGTTAGGAGCGGGTTTAACCTGGGCTTCTTTAGCTGCGCGATCGCGAATGGCCAAACTGTTTAACTCGGCTAGTTGGCGTCGGACGAGGGTACGCGTATGCTCAGTCTGATCTGCAATGTAGTCAACCACTGCGTCGAAATCGCCTTCCGCTGCCTTAATTACCTCAGTATCCATACTCGGCCACTCGGCCTCAATTAGCGGGAGCAGCTCATTCAGATTGTCCTTAAACGAGTCATCTGACAGTTCAGCCAGTTTACCGGAGTTGTTGCGCGTTGCCATAATGCTTCACCAAAATGCGATACCACAAGTGCGATCGCAAGCCCTAGTGGTCTGTTTAAGTTTATTTTTGAGGATAAATTTCCGAAGAGTTTAGCTCCAAAAATAAACTTAACGCTGTACTCAACGCTATTAGATTAGCGAATAAACCCACCTGTTCGCTGACGAGTCGCTTACAAAATTTGACAGATCTGCTGAATTAACTGATCCAGGTGCTGGTCACAAAACCGCTCAGCATCCGCTGTTGAAATCCCACGTGCGATCGCATAGGTTTCAAATGCGTTATAAATCATTGCCGTTGCAATTTCCCGCTCCTCTTCCGCCACGGCCCACCGCAGCTCAACACAGCCCCGAATCATCAAGTTCAACAGCTCATGCTCATGCTGCAAATCCACCATCAGCTGCTCAGCAATAGATTGCGATCGCGCCTGAAAACCATCTTCAGCCATAGCATCAACTCTCAAACAACCATCACCTTTACAGCCTTTATAATTCTCTAGCTTCTTGCTCCTCACCTCTTCTACCGCTAGCCTAACCGATCTGCAAGAAAAAACCCTCAACCGCTGGGATTGAGGGCGCTGGTCATTAGAGATTAGGAAGGATAGAGGAGCTGTCCAGAGAGCAAGAAACGCGACTACCGTATGACTGGGAATTCATCGTCGGATGCGTAACTCGATGTCTTTAGTATCGAACGAAGGAAGAATTTTCTCCGTGACGCGGATACTTCCCGAACTGTGATTAGCTCAGAGTTTGAGCGTGATCTTGATCATATCGGCAACCACGGCTGGATAACGTGAATTAACCGAGCCGCTCGATTAGGTGTTCCCCAATTCGCAGCGCATTGGCCATAATCGTCAGTGCTGGACTGATGCTTGGACAGGAGGGGAAGAAACTGCTGTCTACTACATAAAGATTGTCAATTTCATGGGTGCGACAGTTCACATCTAGGACTGAAGTCGTCGCATCGACGCCCATGCGGCAGGTACCAGACTGATAGCCCACCACCTGAACGGGCGCTTCAGCACGAGGAAAGACAGCGCTGCGTTTGGCGTCTTTGGTATCCCGTTCCATGGTTTTTAACACCTCAAGCCAGCGGTAGACCAAACGATCATGGGCTTCCGTATTATTCGGCTCAAACTCATAGCGCAGCTTGCCATTGAGCAACCGCACTCGATTATTGGGATCAGGCAAAACGCCCGTTTGCGCCCACCAGCCAATCGAGCGCATTGCTAATTGCTTCAAACCGACTCCCGGCACAATTTGCGCCAGTACTGAGAGCAGCGGTGGCGATTCCGAAAATACCACATCTTGCAGTAGCCCCCCGCTGTTTTCGATGTGACCCATCGGATAGGGATAGTCGCCATTGCCCCAGTAAAAGTCATTGACGCTGACGCTGCGGGGAAACGTGCCGGAATTGTTGGCTGCGCCTCGCTCCACGATCACCGTCATCAGCGGCTTCATCAGGTTCCGTCCTAGTTGGTCAGAGCTGTTCGCTAAGCCATTGGGATGCTTTTCATTAGCGGATTGCAGCATCAGCACTGCCGAGTTGACTGCACCGCAGGCCAGCACTACGATATCGCCATTAAAGAGAGTTGCCTGCCCTTCAATTTCCGCCTGCACCCCCTTGATGACGGCACCGGAAGGGTTAGTGTGCAAGCTAACCACCTTCGCACCTGTCTTCAGCGTCACGTTGTCGTGTTTCAGCGCCAGGTTAATACCGAACACCTCGGCATCACCCGTGGGGTCATCATCTTGACGGGTCAGGCTTAGCGGCAGTGGCGTAGGATGCAAACCTTGATGTGCGATCGCATCTATCATCGGCTGCATGACGGGTTCATGGTCAATAGCCGGATAGGGATAATCAGCGCTGTGCTTAGGTTCAGTGGGATCATTCTGGCAGTCCCCATGCACCTGGTAAAGCTGCTCGGCGGCGGTGTAGTAGGGTTCAAAGTCGGCGTACTTGAGTGGCCATTCGGGGGCAAGACCGTCTTGATATTGAACGGCTTCAAAATCGCGATCGCGCATTCGCATTAGGGAAGCCGCGTAGATCTTGGTATTGCCGCCAACCGCATAATTGGTCTGGGGTGAGAAGGGTTCGCCGCTCTTGTCATACCACTGTTCTGGCGCGTGATAGCGTTCCTTTTTGAACAGGTCAACATCAGCTCGGTTTTGATCTTCTAGCGCCATGCTCAAACCGCGCTCCAGAATCAAAATCCGCTTGCCCGTCGGAGCGAGCTTCTGGGCCAAAGTGCCACCTCCAGCCCCTGTGCCCACAATGATTACGTCATAGTATTGATCATCAATAATCATGGATTTCTCCTCTGGAGGTTACCGATGGGTTAATGGTAGTTCTCAGATAATTTTTGTCTTGTGGGGGCGATGCCCCCACAAGACAAAAATTATCTGAGAACTACTAGGTTAATCACTGCCAAACGTAGATCAAGGTAAATAGCACAATCCAGATCACGTCTACAAAGTGCCAGAAAATTGAGGTTGCGGCCACGCCGTATTCGCCGCCCGCGTAGTTATTGGGGATAAACGAGCGACCCAGCATAATTCCCTGCAGCAGCACGCCCGTCAAAACGTGCAGGCCGTGGAAACCCGTCAGCAGATAAAACGTGCCGCCGAACAGGCCGTCTGTAAAGCCAAAGGGCAGGTGCATCCACTCCACAGCTTGACCGTAGAGGAAAAAGCTGCCCATCGCCATCGTTAACAGCCAAAAGGCGCGAAACCCCCACAGGTTTTCTTTGTGCAGAAACCGCTCAGCAAAATAGATGACGAAGCTACTGGATACCAAGACGATCGTATTGATTAACGGCTCCCGCACTTCTAGTCCTTCCACACCAACTGGCAGCCAGTCTGTCGCACCCAATTTATAGACGATATAGCCAACAAAAAAGCTGAGGAAGATAACGCTTTCTGACAGCAGAAAAACGATAAAACCGAACATGCGGTTATCTTCATGCTCTTCGCCGTGGGCTGTCTGAGCATTGAGGGTGGAATCAAGATTAGCTGTGCTCACTGGCTAGCTCCTTTGTCGGATCGTTTGCAACCAAGGGTTCATCGCTGCCGTAGCCATAGGGAGGCGACACGATAATTGGAATCTGCTCAAAATTTTCGTGGGGCGGCGGCGAAGACACCAGCCACTCCAGGCCAATGGCGCGCCAGGGATTGTCTCCCGCTTCCTTGCCGCGCACCCAGGAACTCACCATGTTCAAGATAAAAGGCAGCGTAGAAACACCCAGCAGAAAGCCACCCAGGCTAGCCAATACATTCCAGAACGCGAACTCGGGGTCATAGGAGGCCACCCGACGCGGCATCCCCATCAGTCCTGCGGGGTGCATCGGTAAAAAGTTAAGATTGGCTCCGATAAACGTCAGCGCAAAGTGCAGCTTGCCTAAGCCCTCGTAATACATGCGCCCCGTCATCTTGGGGAACCAGTGATAGATAGCGGCGTAGAAGCCCATCACCACTGCCCCGAAAATTACATAGTGGAAATGGCCCACCACAAAGTAGGTGTTATTGACGTGAATATCAAAGGGGGCCGAAGCTAGCATCACGCCCGTGATTCCGGCAAACAGCCACATGACCAGACCACCCAGGGCAAACAGCATTGGCGTATTCAACCGCAGCTTGCCGCCCCAGATCGTTGCTACCCAGGAGAAGACTTTAATTCCGGTTGGGACGGAAATGGTCATTGTCGTGATCATAAACAGCATCCGCATCCAGCTGGGAGTGCCGCTAGCGAACATGTGGTGGACCCAGACAATGCCGCTCAGTCCGGTAATGATCAGAGATGACACGGCAACGGCTCTGTAGCCAAAGAGGGGTTTGCGGGCATACACCGGAAAGACTTCCGAAAAGACGCCAAAAATCGGCAGGATGATGACATAGACCGCTGGGTGGGAGTAGAACCAGAAAAAGTGCTGATACAGGACTGGATCGCCGCCCAGTTCAGGGTTGAAGAAGCTAGTGCCGACCGTTAAGTCAAACAGCAGCATTACGGCTCCGGCAGTCAAAGCAGGCAGGCCAAAGAGCTGAATCAGCTGGGCTGAGAGCACTGTCCAGCAGAAGGCCGGCATCTTAAACCAGCCCATGCCCGGTGCCCGCATCCGAAAAATGGTGGTGACAATGTTGACAGCACCCATAATCGAGGAGACGCCAGATAGCGCCACCGCCAAGAGCCACAGAAATTGACCGTTGATTAAATTGCCCGTTGGGTTTTGCAAGCTGACGGGAGGATAGGCCCACCAGCCGGACTGGGAGGGGCCACCAGGAATGAAAAAGCTGGTAATTAAAATCACGCCAAAGACGGGGACGAGCCAAAAGGCCGCCGCATTGAGGCGGGGAAAGGCCATATCCTTCGCCCCAATCATCAGCGGCACGAGGTAATTAGCCAGACCGTTGAGCATGGGAAACGTCCACATGAACAGCATGATTGTGCCGTGCATGGTGAACAGGCCGTTGTAGACCGTGCGGTCAACTAGATCCGCTTCTGGCGTAATCAGCTCGCCCCGCATCACCATCGCCAGCAGTCCGCCAAATAGGAAGAAGACGAAGGCCGTGACAATGTATTGAATACCAATTACTTTGTGATCGGTGCTGAACGTGAAAAATCTGCGCCAGTTATCTGGTGCCCCTGGTTGGGGCTGAAGACTGGTTGATCCAGCCCCCAACGTGGCATTACTCATAGGAATCCTCCTCTGAACTGGCGTAGTTAACAACAGGTGCTGGGGCAGGTTCTACGGTTGCCCAGCCCAGATCAATAGCAGCTTGCGCTGAGCGGTTAAATTCGTCGTAGGCGACGTTGGGCGCAGGCGATGGCGGTGTCTCGGCGGCGGTCGCTAGCCAATGCTGATAGTCTTCCGCCGACTCTACAACTACATTGGTTTGATTCGCTGCAAAGTAAGTCCCGCTATATTGCGAATCTCGTATCCGATAGCGCCCTTCCCGCACAGGCGTAAACTGAAATTCGATTTCTTCGCCGGGTACAACATCTTGCTTGATGCGGAAAGCCGGGATAAATAAACCATGCAGCACATCCTCCGAGGACAGCAGCAGCTTAGCTCGTTGATTCACGGGGACATGTAGCTCCGTGCTGCTAATGCCGTCGGGATAGCGAAATTCCCAAGCCCACTGCCGTGCATAGACTTTAATGGGTTCATCTGTGGCAGGTTTATCTGTGCTTAGAGCCGCCGCTTCAGCGACAGGCATCCCCATTGCCATCGGCTCGATTGGCCCTAAGATGGCCATCCGCGCATAGGTCTGGTAGCTAAAGGCAGCAATCCAGATGACTAACAGAATGGGAATGGCTGTCCAAATCACTTCCAGCGTGACGTTGCCTTCAACCGGAGGGCCATCGCTGAAATCATACTTGCTGGCTCGCTGAAACAGAACGGAGTAGAGCAGTGCGCCAGATACGCCAAAGAAAATAAAGCTGCCGATGGTGGTCATGAAGCTGAACAGATTGTCCACCAGCATAGATTCTGCTGAGGCTTGGGGCGGCATCCAGTTGTAGGCTTGCTGACCAATCCACAGGCTGAGAACGAGATCTGCGATCGCAAGTCCCACCAGCACCACAATTGTGCGTCGTCGATTCATATCTGCTACAGCCTCAAATGCTTGATCAACATATCCAGTTGGGTGTTGGGATTAATCCCTGCCCGAATCAGGCGATCGGCGCTGATGTGAACCCCAAAATCTGCGCCCAGATGTGCGCCCAGCGTGCCCTGGAGGAACATCAGCACGAAAATAAACAGGCCCGCGATTAGATAGCTCCACTGCACCTGACGCGCCCGATCCTGTCGCCAGACATAGCGCTGGAAACCGCGCCAGATGGTCATACCGACAATCAGCCCCAGCAGGAGAACGCCACCTAGACCATGCCAAATCATGGTGTCCATAGCGTTGAGACCCCAGGGACTGACCATATCCTGCGGCGGATCGGCTAGCAGGATTTCGTAAAAGCCAGCCGCAACCGTAAAAAAGGTAATAATTGCCGCCGCTACCATGTTGAACCAGCCGACATCGTAGAGATCCGAGCTAGTGGTGGTAATCGCCAGAAACTTGAAAATCGGCTTTTCCAGCGGATAGAGCGCCGCCACGATATCAAATGCGATCGCAACAATGAATAATCCCAATGTTAAATGCACTAAGTTGGGATGAATCGGCAGACCATACGGTAATCCATTAGCTCCTAAACCCAAAACCATCGTTGGTAATCGTTCATCCATCATTACAACAATCCCTTCCGCGCTGCCTCTACTACCGCCTCGGTATGTAGGCCATAAACCCACACCAACTTATCGCCGAGGTAAACCTGAAACAGGACAATCACCGTTAGGATAACGTTCATGCCCATATACGCCTTTGGCAGAGAGTCAGGATTTTGCACGCGAATGATATAGCGCCAAGCTGTAATGGCCGCCAGAATACCCGATAGCGACCAGCCAATCAGAGTATGTAAATTGAGATCCCCAGCCGCAGCAGCATAGGGTGTGGCTAGACCCGCCTCGATTTGACCAAAAATAATGGCGATAAAGATTGAAACGGTCGCAAATACCATGTTCCACCAGCCCACTTCGTACAGGCGGGGATTTTTGGTGAAATATCCAATGATGTCGCATAAGACGCCAAACAGAACCATCGCAATCACAAAGTGAACGACGATCGGATGAATGGTATCGGGATAGGGCAAATTATGGTTATTAAGAGGAGGTAGTAAATCTTCAAACACAGGTTTCTCCTAAGAGAATCAACAAATCGCTTGAGTTGGCTGTTGATAATTGGATTGACTAGTTAGATAAATAGCAGCAGCTATTTTGGGACAGGAAATCAAGCCGTTCTAAACGAAATTTGCTTGGATGCCTATTAAATATTTCAATCAACAAGTAGGTTGGCATAAATAAACACATTCTAGAAACCGGGGGATTGCTCCGGAGGGACACTCCCCCAGTTTTCAGATTTTGCATTTATCCACATGTAGCTACTTACTGTTAAATTGCTACACAAAAACAGTCGATATACCAGCCGACATTAACAACACGTAGGTTGTTTCTGAATAGTGTCAGCTAAGAAACAAACCAAGATTGAATACGTAACCTTTTATACATGGCCTCCGGGGAATTACGTTCTTATTGTGCCGCAGTTCAACCCTATCCTAAAAAGTTTTCAGCATATCTTCCAGATGGTTCAATCGGTTGGGTCATTTTATTTTTGGAATGTCGCTACGGTTGTCTTCTATGTCGTAATATTCTTTGATCACTTTTTCAATAAAAATTTAGATTTTTTTCACTCTTTTGAGAGAGGCGAATTGGGTGATTTCTTTTTGTCACTCAAATTGTTCATCATGGACAAAGATATACATCCCAAGCTCTCAGGTGAGATACGTAGGGTGGGCACACCCACCATAACCTTGAACCTGATGCAGAAACGGTGGTGGACGCTGCCCGCCCTACTCTGTGAATAACTCTCTGTGAATAACTCAGGCTCAATCATTCATTAGCTGTCTGATGATGGCAAGGTTGAAGACGGGACAGTTCCGGAAAAAAACCACGCGGATCTGAAGCTATAGAGCATTAATATTTTGCTATTAGGCCCCCAGTCAATTCATGGACTTCCTCTTTTTGAGCGTGATCAACCGCTATTTCTGGCTGATCTGCCTACTCGTCACCTGGCTCAATACGGTAATTTTCAAAGTGCGATCGCAGTCTCATATTCGGGACAATCCAGCACTGGCACCCGGTTACGCGACTTTAATTCGCGGTTTCCTGGTTTGCTCTAGCTTGCCGTGGTTGGTGATGGGGTTTGGTATTGTGGTGGGTGATGTGCCGACCATTTGGCATTTTCTCTATCCCAACACCAGCGACCCCTACGTGCTGGCCTGGTGGATTACGTACTGGCTCACGATTGGGTTTGTTGCCTATTGGGTCATCCTGCGCGGCGGTGCAGAAATCATGGTGAGTCATCCGGGCTTTTTGAGGGGCAATCCCACGAATCCTCAGCTGATCAAGCTGTTCTGGTTACTGGCGCTGGCTGTGGCAACAGCTTTTACCGTGATTATGTTTAACCAGCCGTTGCCCGACATTACTACAACAGGCACGCCTATTATGCCAAGTCAGTTTTGATTACTGATGGCCTATCACCCATCAAAACCTTCAAATGCAAGCATCACAATGCTGTATACCAATCAGCATAGGGCGTGTTCTTGACCAGATGCCGATTGTAATCGGGCATGTCATCATCCCACCACACGGGACCACGTTCACCTAGCGCAACCTTGGCGGCATGCACCTGCTGACGAGCCACTTTTAATGCCGTTTCATCACTTGCATGTTTAACAGCTCGCCGGGCTGCCATCAGCTCACGAACGAACTGTTGACGCGTCGCTTCGTCTAAGTGGGGATTTGTACAGCGCCACAGTCGGCCTTTCACGACAAAATAGCGACCATCAGGAGTCGTTGGATAATCGGCCATAGCAAAATCGGAGCATTACTGGGTCATACGAAATTCGGTTGAAGCCCGATAATTTATTGTGATACGCGGACTTGATATCATTCGGAAATGATCTGCATGGCATCGCGAGACTGGACTTACCGTAACAGAAAAATATCGTTAAAATATTGCTATTGGATCACCTGCACTACAGCGTAAACGGCGCAATTGGCTCAATATCTGGATCATGGCCTCCCACCTGATTGGTTCGCAGCACCCAAACCGAAGCACCGTGTTCGAGAAAGATTTTGACAATGCGATCGCTAGCCAAGCGGGGCAGCAATGTCCGCCAACTGTTTAGCCCTGCGGCTAGATTGCGGAACGGTTTATCTTCGAGCGTACTGCCCAGATTATATTCGTTCCGTTCCCAGTCAATTCGAGGACTGCCAAAGGGCTGGAGCTGCTGTTTGAGTGCCCGCCCAAGCTGCACCAGTTGCTGAAAGCGCTGCCACTGATCGGGATAGTGATCCCGCCACGTTTGCAGCCAATCCGATTGCAGCTGAATCAAATACTCAATCTGTTGCAGACTGGCAAACAGAGCCTGGTTAGAGTCTTGGGCGCAGTTATTAGCTGGCCCAACGTAAGTGCCTCCCGTACCGTCGCCAATCCGATAGCGAGCTAGCATGACCTGAAGCTGCGTCAGCATCAAATGCAGCGGTGACTGTTTTCGGCCTGTCGGACTCTCGTAGTCGCCCGTGAAGGCATCATGCTTGATCAAAATATCCGCGACGGGGCGGGAACCCATCCAGCCAAACTGCCGATCGCCCATATAGCGCGACCAGTGCAGCGCTCCGGCGGGCAAGCCGTCGGTATTGTTGGTGTAGACCTGGTAGTAGCGAATATCAAAGCATAAATTGCCAGTTAGCGGTTCTCGCACCACTTTGGCCAAACCATAGGCAAAGTGACCAAAGAAGATCGGTGTCGCTGCTGAGGGTTCCTTTTTTCTGCCGCCGATGCCGCCATAGACATGCAGCAGTAGAGCTCGATCACCTTCCTGCCACTCGTCAACTGCCGCTTGGGGCGGGGCGTGCGATTCCGCAGCAATTAGTACCGACTGAATGCGTCCCTTCTGGGCCGCAGTATCTGACCAGGTTTCTTGTCGAATAAATTTGTAGCCTGCGGCTGCGTCACTAATCACCCGTTCAGGCTGGAGCCGCAATAGCGATCGCGGTGCTAAGGACTGAACCACAAACTGCCCATGCCGATTTTTTGCGCCATAGATGTACCAGCCTGTTTCATTGAGATAAGAATCCTCAATGTGCTGATTCACGGAAGGGAAGGAACCGTTTTGATCCGCCACCACCTGCGGCAGCAGCACCACTTCTTCCTCACCGTCAAACTGACGCGAAGCCGGATTGAAGTGAGTCACGCGATACTGATCCGAATCGTCAACCCTGCTCTGAAACTGCACCAGGCCATAGTAACGACCCGTAATCACCATCGGTGGTGCATCAATCTGAAGTGCGATCGCACTGTTAATCGCACTGTTAATCGCACTATCAATCGCACCATCATAATCCTGCCGATCCTTTGACCGTACTGCATCCGACTGACCATGAACCACCGTCACCCCATCTTCCGGCAGCGCCACAATCACATCATCAACTGGATGCGTCGCCGCTAGCGACTCCAGCGGATCGACCTGCTGCCAATGGTTGAGACGATTGGGATGAACGAGACCACCGAAACGGCTGGTATACACGGCTTCCGCGCTAAAGTGGACATCCTTGCGGGTTGATTTTACGTAGCGCTGCACCAGCGGATCGCGGCTCCACTGCAGTTTGACAACTTGACCAACCAGTTCAGCCTGTTCCGCTGGCGCATGATAGACCTTGAACCACACACCGTTCACCTGGCGGCGCTCATCATGTTTGGGCAAAATCAGCCGCCCCATCCAAGATGCGATCGCACAGTAGTTGGACGAGACGGACTGCTGCGCGGGGTAGTAGGTATAGCGGTTAAACTCGGCTTGCTGATAGAGGCTGTAGTTGCTGGGCTTCCGCTCCGCTAGTTCTTCATCCTCTAAAATCTCGCCTTTGAGCGCTGCCTGAATCGCGTCAATGGTACGCTCCAATGCCGTGCGGCCATCCTCTAGCTGCAGCTCAGGATCCATAATGCCGCCGGGAACTTGGTGCCCCACTGGGCCAAGGGACATAATGCTGATCTTGCCCCGCCGCTTGGCTCGATTCCAGTACGACAAGAAGAACAGCTTCCAGCGACCCGGAAACATAATTGGGCCAAGCTTTTCCACTCCGTCTTTGTCGCCCACAAAATGGTAGAGGTGTTCGAGTTCCAGAATGTTGCAGTTGCCGCTGATCACCCCGCCCAGCGAAATCACATCAATCGGCGCACTGACGGCCCGCTTCAAAAACGGCGCACAGGCGGCAGCCATCTGTCCGCCGCCACTGTAGCCAATCAGCGTAATCGGAACGCCGCTCCTCAGTCGATAGCCATTTTTAATGAGACCGTTGTAGACGACCTGGGCGATGCCACGATTGTAGAGCGGACCATAGCGCTTATCGGCAGACACGGACACGATAATCGTATTGCGAATGTTCACCATCAGGCCCAGAACGCTGGCTGGATTGGCAATCCTTACCTTATCTGTCAGTCGCCATAGAAAAGCTAAGGGACGATCTTCATCCAGCGGGTTATTCAGTACCGAATAGGGCATAATGCCCCGAATCAGCGCTACATTGGAGGGCAGTACCGGAGTCAGAGCACTCAGAAAATCCTCCACATCCGGCATGTATTCGAACGTGGACTTGCCGATGCCGTCAAGGTAGACAATGTAGCGAGACACGCCATCTGGCTCAGCAATTGGGGTGGCTAGTTCTCCAGAGTTAATCGTCGTATCCACTTCATCTTCATACCAGCCAGCCCACCAGCCCAGCGTTTCCAGCGGAGCCAGAAAGCCCGAAACGACAACGGCGACGATGCCAATCCAGGCTAGGTCGATCCCGAACCGCATAAATCCCGGCAAATGTTGGTAGGAACCAAACAACCATTCCCGTACGGGTTCTAACAGGATGACAATACAAATCGTCGCGAACACAATGCCCAATAGTCCAAAGACTGTTCTGAGCATATGGCGCTGCGGGACAGGTCGAGCAGGCTTGGCCTTGGCTGGTTCAGGCGTTTTGGATGCAGAAGTGGTTGGGGTTGGGCTAGATGAAGCTGAGATCGCACTTACTCTACTAGCACTAGCATCTGTCCTGGTACTGGCCCCAGCCCGCCGCTCCGAGAGGGCCGCATTCCAGTTTTCATTGACGGCGGCACCCGTTGGTGACGTAATCTGGAGCGACGGTTGAGTGAACGGATTCGCCGCTTGGCTCAGTTCGCCGCGTAGTAACTCCGCCAGTTCCCGCCGACTGCGAGCCAACGACACGCCCGCCGTCCGATCGGCCAGCCAGCGACCAAAGTTGGCAATGGGCTGACCTACGGTTTGCTGCAAAACCTGGAAGATAAACCAACCAACGGCCAGATAGCCAAAGGCTGCACCAGTGCTAACTTGTGCGATCGCAGCAAAACCAACAACCATCGCCAGCAGGTGCCAAATCGATAAGCCTGTGAGAATCGGCACCCCCAGATAGGGTAGCGCCCCCAAAAAGCTAAAGACCAGCGGCGCATAGGCAATCCCGATCACCACCGCTAATTTGACGAGCGGCACATCTGCCGCCCAAGGCAGCAGCGTGATCAGCCAGGTACTCAACACGATAAATACAAAGCCTGCCACATACAGCAGCGTATTAATCAGCAGACTGAAGACGAATCGAATCGGCTGCACTCGGTTAATAAACAGGATAATGCTCTGAGCTACCGCCTGAGCCACGCCTGCCGCAACGACCACGATCAGAGCAGCTATCCATCCCTTGGGTAGAGTAGCGACCCGTTCAAAGACCTTAGGATTAAGGGTAAAAACCCAGCCGACCAATGTCCAAAATTGATCTAAAGCGCTCATGCGGTTCTCTTTAACTTGCTTATGGGGTAGTGGTACATCGGTAATGATTTGTGGTGGTATGGACACCATTCACACCACCACAAATCATTAGCTTTTAAGGGAGCTTTTGAGGGCGACTGTTTATTGTTGTAATTTGCGGTTGCAGAATTGCGGTGTCGTATTTGATTGTAAAAGTAGAAATGCCGTCAAGCCCAAACTCGAATTTGATAGGATAGCTCTGTTCGACCTTAAAGAAACTACACGTAAAGCTGGGCCGTCTGTCTTTGACTGCTCATTCTTCTATGACTAGTACCCCGAATCCCATTCAACGACCTGAGCCGGAAACCTACCACGACAACTGGTTTGATCGGTCATTCATCTGGCTGTTTAGCCGCAAGATGGCGAATGCGGTCGGCAAGCCTGCGCGTCAACCGGGCTATGACGGATTTGTGGATTTGTCCAGGCAGATCATGCAGGGACGCAACGCCCAAGAACAGCAGCAGCTGGTTGCCGTCGTGCTCAATTCCCTCATACCAAGTCCCGCCCTGTGGCTAGTGCGCAATCTGTTCTCCCCAACCCGTTGGGTATGCGAACTCAATGCCTGGTTTGCCACCCTCCTCTTCGAGTGGCTGGTGGGCGAATGCGAAGTCAGAACCGTTGAAATTAAAGACGATCATGGCAACATCGTCACCCAAAACAGCGGTGTCCACATCAAAAAGTGCCGCTACCTCGACAACAGCCGCTGCGTCGGCATGTGCATCAATATGTGCAAGCTACCGACTCAGGATTTCTTTACCAAAGAATTTGGCATCCCCCTAACCATGACGCCCAATTTCGACGACTTTAGCTGCGAGATGGTCTTCGGCCAAACCCCACCACCGCTCGAAACCGAAGACGCCTATCACCAACCCTGCCTAATGATGCAGTGTGCAACGGCAAAACCAGAAGCCGCTGCTTGCCCAAAGGTTCGTAATAGTTGATTCATTGCAGTCTTATTAAGCATGTATAGTGGAATGGCACTGACATAAGAGAGCAAAAAAGGCTTCAAGCGCCTGATTTGTCAGAATCAAACCGTTGAAGCCCATAACCTTGCCTCTATGATGCCGAATCGTGCGGACGTTCTCAAGGCCAACTATCAGAGCAGCATCGGTCTACCCTTTGCTGAGATGCTGCCGGAAGCAGAGATTGAAACTGTGCTGAGCGAGCAGGGAATCCGATATCGACAAGTCCTCTACACTCCCATGGTCGTCCTGTGGAGTTGGCTCTCCCAAGTGCTGGATGCCGACAGCAGTCTCAGCCATGCAGTCAAGCGAGTGGTGACCTGGATGAGCGTGTCGGGATTGGAGGTGCCCTCAGCCGATACCGGGGGCTATAGTAAAGCACGAAAACGCCTTCCCGAGTCGATATTTCCGCCCCTGTTCGAGCGGGTGGTGAGGGCGTTGCAGCGCCAAGTCTCCCCAGAGCAACGCTGGTGTGGCCGTCCGGTTAAAGCCTTTGATGCGACGACGGTCTTGATGAGTGACACGCAGGCCAACCAAGCCGAGTATCCTCAACACAGCAATCAGAAAGAGGGCTGCGGCTTTCCGATTCTCAAACTCCAAGTGTGGTTTTGTGTCACCACGGGAGCGGTTATGGCCGTGGCGATGGCTCCGTTGCGGGTGAGTGAATGGCGTCTAGCCCGCCAACTCTATCAGAAACTGCGCCCCGAGGATGTGGTGGTGGCCGATTCAGCCTATGGCACCTATGTAGATTTGGCCTGGGTCGCCCGGATGGGAGCCGATGCTGTCTTTCGCAAGCATCATCAGCGCCGCTGCGATTTCAGACGGGGCAAAAAACTGGGCATTGGCGATCACATCGTCCGCTGGCAGCGCCCGAAGCAATGCCCTCAAGCCCTCAAGCCGCAGGAGTTCGAGGCTCTGGCGGCATCCATTGAGGTGCGGGAAGTGTATCTCTTCATTCAGGTTCCTGGGTTTCGCCCGACCAACTTTGTGGTGGTAACGACGCTACTCGATCCCAACCGCTATCCCAAAGCTAAACTTGCCGAACTCTATCAGCTCCGCTGGCAGGCCGCCGAAGTTAATCTCCGGCATCTCAAAACCACCTTAGCCATGGAGATGATTGCTGCCAAAACACCCACCATGGTGAGCAAAAGTATTTGGGTGCATCTGTTGGCCTACAATCTGCTTCGCACCCTGATGTGGGAGGCGACAGCCGACGGCGAGGTCGGGGTGTTGCGAGTCTCTCTACAAGGTGCTCGGCAACAGTTCAATCACTTCCGGCCTGAGTTGCTGCATCTAGCTCCATCCGAACGACGGCGAGGCTACCAGGCCTTGTTAAACGTGGTGCGAGAGTTGGTGATTCCGTTTCGACCCAACCGTTCAGAACCCCGAGTTGTAAAGCGCCGTCCCAAACCGTTCCCAAGAATGCAGGAACCTCGCTCCGTCTTGAAAGCCAGGTTGCTAGCTTGATACAGCTTATGTCAGTGCCATTCATGTATAGTGATTCCAGTCAAAAGTAAGAAAACGAGAGAGGAGAGTACCTCATCCTGAGGTACTCTCCTCTCTCGTTCTTATCTAGAACCGCTATATGTTAGGTATTCAAAAAATAGAAGGGCATTTTGCTAGCGCACCGCGATGGCGAACTGTTCTTCTGCTATGTTGCGGGTTAAATCAGACACTATAAAATCGGTAAACATGCCACAATAAATCACTCTGCTTTGCTGGGTGAAGAGATTGCCGATGTTCCAATTTACCGCATATCCAAACACACGCTCCAGTTTAGTTCAGCCGTTTTCAACACCTTGCTGCAATGGCTTCTAGATCCGAGTTTTATCCGCCGCGACTGAATCCATCCTTGGTGCGTTTTGTCCAAGAGATCGCACCTGCAGTTGCCCGCTGGCTGTACTGGTTCCAAATTGACATCAGCGATGCCGATCTTGAGCGTCTGGAGCAACTGCGAGGTCAGCGGCTCCTGCTGACGCCGAATCATCCAACGTTTCACGATCCAATGGTGATATTTACGCTATCAGCCAAGATCAAGCAGTCGTTTCACTATTTAGCGGCCTATGAAACGTTTGAAAATGCTAGTACAGTCTTTTTCATCTCCTCACAAGCGCCGTTTTTAAGCGGGTTTTCCCACAACAAGCTATTTGAGAAGTTTTTCCAGTGGTGTTTGCAAGGGTTGGGCATGTACTCCGTGCGGCGAGGATTGCCCGATCGACCCAGCATTATGCAAACCATTGAGCTGTTTTGTCAGCCAGCGACTCACTTAGTCATCTTTCCAGAGGGAGGCTGCTCGTTTCAGAATGATACGGTGATGCCGTTTCGGTCGGGCGGCTTTCAACTGGCATTAAAAGCTTTGGAGCGATTGTCTAAAGAGGGGCAGGAAATTCCTAACTTATACGTCTTGCCAGTCACGATTAAGTACCACTACACCCAGGATATGCAGCCTGTAATGCGTGAGACACTAGCGCGACTAGAGCAAGCGCTGGATCTGCCTGTGCAAAATCAGTTAGACAATTACATTCGACTGCGGCAGGTAGCCGCAGCTGTCTTGGCGCGGATTGAGGCGGAATACCATTTTGATTCAACAACCGTTGCTGATAAGTCCTGGAATGAACGGATTGCCGCACTCAAGCTACAGGTGATTCAGGCTTATGAAGCTCAGCTTAACCTGTCTTCAGCCAGCGACAGCATGATTCGCGAGCGGGTGTATCGCATTCAGTACGCACTCAAAACCAAAGTGGATGAAATGAATTTTTCGGCAGACTTTGACCCGGAACGAATTCAGAAAGGGATGAGTCGGCTGCTGAATTTTGATGCCATCTATGACGGATATGTCGCCAACTGTCCCACGCCAGAGCGCTTTCTCGACACGCTCATTCGCCTAGAGCGAGAAGTGTTTAACATTGACCAACCACCACCCAAGGGCTTCCGACGCGCTCAGATTCAGCTTGGTGAGCCAATTAATTTGAAGGATCACTATGAAGCCTATAGCTGCGATCGCAACTCAGTCATCCAGCAAGTTACAACCGCAGCCCACGATGCCGTCCAGTCCAAACTCGTGCCCTAACAGCCCTATGCTGATTTGAACCCTTCGACACCCTTTACTTTTCACAGCTTTCTACGACCCCCTACAGATCTCTACAACCCTACCAAGGACTACTCACCAACGTAAAACTAGCCCAATAATACGGTGCTGACAAATCGCTAACTGCCTCCTCACTCAGTTCCGTTGGTAGCGGCACCGCACCACGGGATAGCAGTAGCTGATTGCCCTCAACCTGCACTTCACCGCGCAGCATCCGCAGTTGAGCTTGTCTCAGCGCTTCTGCCTTAGTTGTGGTGTGGCCGAGCTGGTTATAGAACTCGCTCATTAGCGCTAAAGTGCCCTCGTCGCTGACGTTCCACAGACTAGCCAGCACGGTTTTCACGCCGGAACGTAAAGCCATTCCGGCAAAGCCCAGTTCGGCCTGATCGTCGCCGATGGCTGTCCGGCAAGCACTGAGTACCAGGAGTTCTAATGACGGAGAGTTCCAGCCTATGTTTTGGATATCATTGAGACCCAGTTGAGTATCCCAAAGCTGAATGTAGGAATTATCTGGCTCACCGGGGCGAAAGACCGAATGAGTCGCTAGATGGACAACGTTGGGCAGGTGAGTCTCAACGTGCTGCTGGAGATTTGACAGAGTAAACTCTTGATTGAGAAATGAGGCTCCAGTCCACTGGGCTTCGGCGGGGCGGGCATCCCGTAACTCGCGCATAACGCTAAACAGCTCCGTTGGCACTGCTGGTAAAGCGTTCAACTCCTGAAACTCAGAGGCTCCCATTGCCAAAACCTGCCCCCGCTGCAGTTCCACATAGTCTGTTTGAATCAGATTAAAAGCGGGAATGCGGGTGACGCTGTATTTTTCAATCAAAAACTGTTCCCCATCGTGCAGCGCTGCCAGGGGAATGCTCCGGACACCGTTGCCCAAGCAGAACAGAATCGTATCAATCCCTTCTGCTTCTAAATAATCGGTGGCATAGGGCCTAATCATCCACTCATAAAGCTGCTGAGCCGCCGTCATCTTCACCTCTGTCGGTGAACTGTGCATTTCCAGGTGAAACAAATCCACCGTGCGGCGCAGATTGGCGGATGATACCTCGTATAAGTCTTTGACAATCGGCTCACCGCCCGGAGTAATTAATACGAGATGTAGGTGATCTTCACGCGGAATAACCCACAGTACAGCAGGCTTGGTACCTGTCTCTTCTCCAATCTGAGCCAGGGTTTGGGCGATCGCTTCGGGAGGCTGAGTAACGTCGGCGAGATCTTCGCCAAAGTAATCTTCAAATTCTTGTTCTAATCCCCGTTCCATGTTCAAAACCTTCTCAGAGAGGGTTTGGGCTTGGACAGGTAAAACACCCATACTCGCCAGTGCCAATGCTGTTCCGACCCAGGTCGTGAAACCAAACAGCCGTGAACGGAGCAATCCTGATAGTCTAGACTGAGCTTGAACAGAACGGATAGTTGTCATGGTGTCCCTCATTTATATAAGCAGTGTGTAGTAAGCAGTGTGTTAATAAGTAGTGCGTTCAGTAGTGCGTTAAATAGATAGATGAATCGGTTATTGCCTTTGCTGTTGGACTTGCTGCTGTAATAGAGCCGTCGCCTCGGCGGGAGGCAGCGGCTTTGCCCAAAAGTAACCTTGACCAAACTCACACGTTAGCGATCGCAACTGATCAGCGTCCGCTTGGGTTTCCACCCCTTCCGCGATCAAATCCATACCCAAGGTATGACCGAGATCGATGATCATGCGGACAATTTCGGCATCTTCTCGGCTCTCTGCCATCTTGAGCACGAAGGATCGATCCACTTTGAGCGTATCGATTGGAAATCGGCGCAGATAGCTGAGAGACGAGTATCCTGTACCGAAATCGTCCATACTGAGCTTGCAGCCCAGCTCTTTGAGGCGGAGCATTAAATCAATGGCTACTTCTACATTGCCCATCACCATGCTTTCTGTAACTTCCAGTTTCAGTGTTTTTGCTGGGATGCCGGCTTCTTGAATCGTGTGGGCAATTTGATGAACTAAATCTGGCTGCTCAAACTGGCGGCTAGACAGATTAACGCTGATGACGAGAGGTAACATAGGAAACTGTTGAGTCCACTGACGAATTTGCTCACAGGCAGCTTGACAAATCCAGTGGCCCAGAGGAATGATCAGTCCCGTTTCTTCAGCCAGCGGAATAAATAGCTGGGGCGAAACAAGGCCCAGTTTGGGATGCTGCCAGCGAATCAAGGCTTCAAAGCCGGAGACGTTGCCCGTATTCAATTCCACAATCGGCTGATAGTACAGAACAAACTCTTGTTCCGCTATGGCTCGGCGCAGATCGGCCTCTAACTTCAACTGATGCAACTCTTCTACCTGCATTCCTGCGGCAAATACCTGATAGCGAGCTTTACCCAAAGACTTGGCGCGATACATGGCCGTATGGGCATCCCGCAGCATATCTTCTGGTGTGTGATGGTAGCCTGCCTGGGTGACGGCAATGCCAATGCTGGCAGTTGTGACAATCTGCTGCTGCTCAATCCAAAACGGTTCAGCCAGCACGGACTGGAGCTGATCAGCCAGGTCTTCAAGCCGATCGCTTTGATCAGATGGAAGTGCGATCGCAAACTTATCGCTGCCAACCCGAGCCAAACGAGATGAATGCGGCAGGATCGCGCACAATCGATCTACTACCTGACACAAAAAATAATCGCCAATTTTTAACCCCAAGCTTTTGCTAATCGTCTCAAAGCGATCAATATCCAAAAAGAGAACGCCAACGTGGGCCGAAATATCTAGGTTGGGCAGTTTTTTGGGTAAGAGCTTGAAATGAGGCCGATGGGTGAGTTGCCAACCCAGATAACGGATAAAAGCGCCTTGATTTAACACCCCAGTCAGCGGATCGCGAGTCGTGACATAAATCAAACGATGCGCCATTGCGAGGCCAAATGCGCTTATCAACCCCACAGCCGGTTCCACAACTGGAATCCAAATCAGTTGACCAAACAGCCAAAACCCTACACCGCCAATCACGCCTAAGCTCAATAACCCAGCCATTCCAAAGCCCAGCGGGTGTCTGAAGCACCAGATCACCGAGCTGCCAACAATACTCCAGCCCATTAACCAGAACCACTCAGTCCACTGTGGCCAAAATCGAAACTGAGCGGGTTGACCAGCCGCAATATCTAATAGCTGACTGAGAATTTGAGCATGGGCAATCACTCCCGGCATCTGGAGCGCGTCTGCCTCGCCGCTATAGGGCGTATAGAAAAAGTCTTTCAAGCTAGGTGCAACCGTGCCAATCATGACCACCTTGTCACGGATTAGATCGGCTGACACTTCATTGGCTAACACCTGCTGTAGCGTGACGGTTGGAGCAATTTGAGCCCGAGCCCGATAATGTATCAATGTCTGATAGCCACGGGTATCAGCAATTTGATATGCCCCCGAATTCTTCTCCAGGACATGGATGGCTTGATTCCCGATCCACAACGCCTGATCGGTATATCGAAATGAGCTGTCTTCATCGGGCAGTGCGGCTAAGGCAACTCGCAAGGCAAATGCATAGTAATCTTGCTCAGAACCCGCAACAAATAGCAATCCCCGGCGCAAAGCTAGATCTGGATCTAACGTGAGGTCATTAAATCCAACCTGTTCCATCTCAACGGCAGGGGGAGCGATGCCATCTAGAATATTTTCAATCACAACGACGTTGTCAGCCTGGAGCTGAGCCGATAAGCGCTCTGTTCCAGGTGGCGTCGGCAAATCGCGGTAGAGATCGAGTCCAATCACTCGGGGCTGATAGGTTTGAAGCTGGCGCAGACTATCGACTAGCACCTGATCCGACAGCGGCCAGCCGTAGCGCTGTAGATCCTGCTCTGTGATGGCAACGACTACAAGACGAGAATCAGGAGGTGCATCGGGCTGTAGCCGGACAAATTGATCAAACACGGCTAGTTCAAGCTTCTCCAAGCCGCCAAACCACTCCACACCTTGTAAAGCAGCCGTCACGAGTAAACTAGACAGAACAACTGAGCGCGTTGCCACGCGAATCCAGTGGGCAGTCGGTAAACGCCACCCATGTAGCTGTCGCAAGCGATTTTGGAGACGCCGCATGATGGCTATTCAGCGATTACTCCTCTGTCTCTGGGTCGAGGACGGTATCCAGTTCGAGATCTTGGAGAAGCTCGCTCCACTGCTGCTCAACCTCGCTGTTCTCAGGCTGGGTTTGGCGCAGCTCAACTAGAGTTGCGATCGCATCTCCCCATAAGCCAGCGGCTTCGTAGGTGGCAGCTAACTCAAGACTGGTCGGTAGCTCAGAGGTTTCTTCTATCGGCAATGCAGCGGGAGATGTGCGCCGCAGCCATCCTTCCAACACCATATTCTGCGAGCGATCAAGTGGATCGCAGACGACAGAAAAATACCATTGATAGTCTTGCTCTAGTGCCAAAACCCCGTTGGGTACGGTAATACCAACAATTTCAGCGGTCTCGCCTGCCTCAAAAGCGGTTTCATAGACAAAATTGCCGTCAGTATCGCGGAGGAAGAACTCCATCTGATGCGATTTTGCCAGCGAGGGAATGGAGAAATAGACCGTTGGCTCCTCGTTAGTCGTCAAAGCCAGATTGCTAGCTGGGTTCAGCGCAACGAGTGGCTGGGCTGGCATACATTCACCGCGTGTACCACCTCCCACACGCCGCCCCGGAAACTCACTGCGATCGCTGGTTTGTGCAACTGCTGGCACTGCTACTAATACGGATAGAAAACCAATGAGTATACTGAATGACCTAATCATATTGTTATACAAATGCACTACTTAACTAATCTTTGTGTCGGAAATGAGACCAAGGAGCAAGTATGCAGCTCAATGGCTGTAGATGCTTATTTACGGGTTTAAAGAGCCCCTAGAGTTACCTAGAAGCCAATTCAACATATCTCGATCCAGCTCTTAATCTGATCAAATCCAGCAGGATATGTTTCTTAGTCACAGATATAACATAGCAATAATTTATCGCTACATTAAAATACTTAATGTGTCATTCATGACCTGCTGAAAATACGCTTTTACCCTCTTTCACAACAGACCCTGCCGTAAATCACTGATCTCGCCAAACTTAGCGGATCAGAACTTTGTAAAACAAAATTGGCTTTTATTTATTTTTCAGTATATTTATTATTCGACCGTTTGATTAAGCCAATCAACCGTCAAACCACGCACGGCTTAACCCACAGCAGCTTTACAATGAACACAATATCTCTAGGAAAAAATGAAGTTCTCGTGAAGCTTTTGTGCTGAGCGATGTTAATCTGCTGATACCCAATTGACATGTAAAACTTTGGTTGTTCTCTGCAAAATACCTGCTGCAAAACACCTTATACGGGCACTTTACAAAAAATATAATTATTTAGCTATCAAATTTTATATCTATATTTCTATCTATAGCTTTATACTATTTCTCAGACTATTCCGCAGAACTGGGCCTGTTTCTTCGTAATCCTCAAGGCCTAAAGCAGGGAGTCGCTAAGCGTGAGATATAAAGCAAATTTTGTGCGCTCAGAACTCAGTATTCAATCCTCAGCATTTGCCAATCTACATTCCTATTTTCTAGAACCTATAGTCCCCAGTTGGCTGACAGTATTTTGCACATTTCTTGATGAAGAGAAGTAGATATCTGTTCAATTATAAGTATTTACGCTTAACTAATTTGTTCAATTTAAACCATTAAAATATCCGTGTGATTAACTAACTGCTGATGGGAGTCCTGATTTGCAAGGTGCCAAATATGGGATAACATACCTTAAACTTTCCTAAAGATTTAGGGTAACGACCAAAGCACGGGACTGGATCAACTGGAATCAGCTTGAACCCATGCGGAAACATCTCTGTCTCCATCCAGTCATACAACGCAGGCAAAATCTGGTTTTAACATCCAAACTGTTTCACCGACTCGATCTCACTCACTGCTCTCCTGAGAGAGTTTTCACTCTGGTTCGCTGTTGTGTCTTGGTTTTTGAAGCAATTTATGCAGAATTCCTTACTCCGCTTGAATGTCGTTCCTGCTGTGGTAATGACATCTGTTCTAACCACAAGTCTCGCCTTCGGTGCGGCTATGCCTCGATCTGCGATCGCGCAATCGGCACCGTCCAGAAATGTAACTACATCGACCCTATCGATGGATGCCGAAGCCGAAGCATTTCAGGTTGCCCAGTCCTACACGGCGGCGCGACTGTGTCCGGCAGATCTCGGTGCTGTGATTGATTCGGTAATTAATCAGCCATCCTTTGCCTCGGCACAGTGGGGCATCTTAGTAAAATCCCTCAACTCCGGTGAGGTGCTGTATAGCCACAATGCCGATGAGTACTTTATTCCGGCCTCAAATATCAAGTTGCTGACAACGGCAACGGCGCTGCAGTTATTTGACCAGCGCAATTTTGGTGCTTACACTAGCTGGCTGGACGAGATTCGCACAATTAATCGTGATAGTGATAATTACTTAGCGGATTCACTATTCCGTAATCTGGGCGGACAGCCACGGATACAAACGGTCATGGAAACGCTTGGGGTTAATCCCTATGGTTTCCGCCAGGTGGATGGTTCCGGCCTGTCACGCTACAACATGGTGCAGCCGACTACGCTAGTAGCTCTGTTGGAAGCGATGCAGACGGTAGAAAATCGGGATTTATTTTACCAGTCGCTGCCTGTGGCCGGTATGACGGGCACACTGCGATCGCGGTTTTCGGGCACAGTGGCCCAAGGGCGCGTGCGGGCAAAAACCGGAACGCTACGCGGCGTTCGAGCTTTATCGGGATATATGGATGCGCCCAGTGGTGAATCAGTGGTGTTTAGTATTTTGATCAATCAGCCTGGTCAATCGGGATCGGTGATGCTAGATGCGATCGATACAATTGTGATGCGGATGACGCAGCTAGAAGCCTGCGAGTAAGCGATGTTGACTATGAACAGGTCGCCCCGCTGGGACGGCCTGTTCATAGTCAACGTAAAAATTGTCGTATTAGGTTGCCGCCGCAGACGGTTCGGGAACGGTGGGCAATAGCTGAATCGTGTCAGCATCGTAGTTCGACTGCCGATTGAGCGCGGTGCGGGGCAGGACTCGCAGCACTTCATCGACAGTTGTAATCCCCATTAAGACTTTTTCAATTGCCGCGTTGCGGAACGACATAAAATCAATCTTGTTAAGGTAGCGGTGAAGCTGAGTGATCGTGCCGTCATACATGATTTCACGAATGCGATCGTCTACCTCCAGCAGTTCCACAATTGCCTCACGGCCCAAATAGCCCGACTGCAAACAGTGGCTACAGCCTTTCCCCTGCTGCCAGTTGGCCTGACTCACCTGCTTTTTATCCAGCCCCAGCAGCTTCAATCCTTGGGGATTAGGTCGGGCAGGTTCGCTGCAGTGGGGGCAAATACGGCGCACAAGTCGCTGAGCAACGACCCCTAACAGCGCATCACTAATCAAACCTGGATCAGGGCCAATGTCTTTAATGCGGGGGATGGCTCCCACTGCATCGTTCGTGTGCAGTGTCGTAAACACCAGGTGACCTGTCAGAGCAGCTCGCACAGCGGTTTCGGCGGTGGCGTGGTCGCGCACCTCCCCCACCATAATGATGTCGGGATCTTGGCGCAGAATTGCTCGCAGCCCTGCCGCAAACGTCATGCCTGCTGCCTCATTGACTTGCGTTTGAGTAATACAGGGTAAGACGTACTCAACCGGGTCTTCCACCGTCACCACATTGACATCTTCAGTTGCGATCGCTTGTAGGCTGGTGTACAAAGTACTGGTTTTACCTGAACCCGTAGGGCCGGTAAACACAATCAGGCCTTGGGGTTGCCGCAGCCAAGACTTATAGGTAGTCAAAGACTTGGCCGAAAAGCCTAATTTATCGATGGTGGAGAAGGGGTTTTTACGGGGCAGCAGCCGCACAACGGCCTTTTCGCCGCCGACGCAGGGCAGCGTACTCACCCGCATATCCATCTCCAGGCCTGCATCCTGACCGAGGGCATACTGCTCACCGATGCGGCCATCTTGGGGACGGCGACTGTCAGCAATGTCCATATTGGCCATTACTTTGAGCGCCACGACCACCCGCCGACTCACCTCCAGCGGTAGCGTTGTGATGTTACGCAGTACGCCGTCAATCCGGTAGCGCACCCGTAAGCCGGCTTCGGTTGGCTCCAGGTGAATATCGCTGGCTCGGTAGCGTAAGGCACTGGAGATAATGGCTTTGATCCGTTCCCGCTGGCCTTCTGCCTTAGCCAGAAAGAGCTCAGTCGTTTCTCCGGCATCTTCCTGTAGGTGTTCTCCAGACAGCGGATCGAGCAGTGGGCCAGCTTGAATTTGATTGAGATCAATGGTGCGACTGTGGTGCCAAGCTCGATAGCTCTTGGCCGTAATCGACACGATTTGAATAGTTGTGAGTGTGCGATCGCTAAGTTGCGTCAAAATCTCTGGCGCGATTTCGCTGGGACTGCCTAGATAGAAGCAGTTTTGCCAAAGCAGTAGCGGAACTACTGGCGGTAGCTGCTGCCCTGGAAAATGCTGAAAGAAGCGACTGCACACTTCCTCATCTAGCACCTCCAAATTGAGGCTACCCTGCTCATTGCACAGAAGCCTAAGCGCCATCTCACAGGTGATTTCGCCTCGCTTGAGCTGTTTCCAAGCAGAAACGGACCAAGATATTGTCTGCATGCGGTTTTTAAGATGTGAATTACTAGGTCAGCTGGTTTGCGTGGTTTGTATAGTTTGCGTGGTTTGCGATCGCACCCAAAATCTAGCTTCCGCCATTTGTATTCTGACTGGAACATCTGTGTGGAGCGGCTTAAAGCCACTTCACACAGATGTTTCTACCTAACTAGCTGGGGCTGTAGCTGCAATCTTATCGAAATTAAGCGCTATCGAGTGAAACCTCTCAGAGCAACTGGGCGATTATCCGTTCGCCAGATGGCATAAGTGATGCCTGCTCCTTGAGCATTAACGTACATGTACTGACCATTGGGTGAGAAGCAGGCACCTGCAAACTCACTGGTGTTGCCTGGGATGATGTTTTGGGCGAAGTTAAACAGACCACCCGAAGCATCTACACCGACAACCCGCTGGCTGTAGTTCGGTGCACCAAAGGTGCCGCTGCTGCCGTCTTCACAGAGATAGATCGTGCCATCACGGGCAACAGTGATGTTGTCCGGGCCATCTAGCAGGTTTTCGTCGGTCGATTCGACGATCAGAGTAACCGTCTCGGTTGCGGGATCATAAGCCCAAACTTGGCCTTCTCCTTCATCACCTGCATTGCTGCAAACCCAGTAGTGCTTGCCTTGGTGATACCAAGCGCCCTCACCGCGATACCAAACGGCTGCACCCTTGGCTTGTGCTTCAAACCGCAGAGTATCTTCTTCAGGATCAACGTCTTCTAGCTTGACCCACTCGACTGCAAGCGGTTGACCCAAGAACGCCAAGATGCTGCCGGACGCGCCACCCTCAAGTCCACGCGTATCTACAACCTCTGTACCGTTTAAGATGCTGGTTGGTAAAGGCTCACCCGTGCAGTTAGAGGTTTGATCTTTTTTGATCACCATTGCATAAAGGTCACCACCCTCTTGCAAATCGCCAAAGCGACGAGACTTTCGCTTGGGTACAAACTTGTAATAGATACTGTCGCCACGGTCTTCCGTTTCGTAGACATAGCCACTCTGCGGGTCAACTGAAACAGCTTCGTGATTCATCCGACCCATATCGATCAAAGGAATCGCTTCAACAGCTTCACCCAGTTGAGAGGGGACCTCGAAGTTATATCCATGCTTCTTCGTAGCCATCGGATCTCCAGAAGGAGTTGTTGTATTCTCCTCGCAAGTAATCCAGGAACCCCAGTAGGTAGTGACCACCAGCACAGTTGCGGATGGTGCCACTTAGAGAAACATAATCTCTGACGACTCTACCGTTACGGTCAACTTCAACGGTAGAAGTGCCACCTGCAGCAGATCCATTAAACGAATCATACCGCTTACCATTTTGAGCGATAGTTGCACCACCAATACTTTGCTCATGGTTACGAACCAAGATGTAGTTGCCCTGGCGTCCCTGAAAAGCAGCCATACCATCATGATTACCCGGAACTATTCCGCCATCGGACATCGGTTGTCCCTCAATGGAAATAGCAGTGTACTGAAACTTATCAGGTAAGCTCAGCAAGGGAACATTTCGAATGTCGCTAGGCAGCTCCATCGTATTCAAAGGCAACTTAGGACTAATTGGGCCAAAGCCGTTAACACTGAAGCTGGCCAAGTCACAGCTACCCTGAGCCATTGCTCTGCGGGCATTTAGCATACCCATAGGAGCCAATGCAGTGCCTGCCGCTGCGGCTGACATCAACGCGACAAACTGTCGACGTGAAAGCTTAGACATGATGTTCTCAACCCTCTAGGAATAATCAACATGTACCGTCGCTAAATAATTTTGAGAGCGACTATATCTCGGAATCGGCAATAGTAATGGGTAAAAAATTCGACTTTGATCGGAACAAGGCGTTCTACTGATTCTCTGAAAGTTTAGAAGAAAGATTTACCCTGGAATCTCTGTTCCGATTTGCACTATATCAGAGAATTAAAATCACGATCACAAACTATCATCTATTAGAAATTAGAAAGCAAATTTATGGTTAAAATTAGTTTATTATTTGACAAAATTGAGAATCAAAATAACGCATTATCCTGCCAACAAGTAGGGAGTATAACAATATTTCTTTTAGATTTGACAGTTACTTAATCAGCGATCGCCTAAATTGAATTTAAGCGAATATAAAGCCTGCAATTCATGAAATTGATTATGTTCTGCATCTAACTCGTTTTTCAGTAAGCGCTGCTGACAAAAGAAGCATGAAAGTTAAGTTGAGCTTCCATGAAGAGTGGAATTGGAATGAACAATAGGAAGCTTATTACATCAGGTTTATTGTTTTTTAACAAATAATAAACCTCAACAGTCCGGACAGTTTTTGGGAGAGTGCGAAGAAAGCTATCCACCGTGTAGAGTGCGAATGTACCTAACATGTCGCACCAATGGATAGCCTCAATCGGATTCTAACCGGTTTGCTGGAGACAGCAGGCCATTTGGTAAACCCCAACAACAGTTTTTGTTGACCTTGATGACCACAATTTTCGTGGTCTGTGGCAAGGTGAACTACGCCAACCTCAGTCGTTACAGTGACTTAAGCGAGCGAAGTTACCGTCGACACTTCGAACGGGGCATTGGCTTCGAAGGACTCAATCAAGCACTGATAGAACCATTAAGACGAGACGAGGCGGTTCAGGTCGCAGTGGTCGATTGCACCTTTATGGAAAAAAGTGGACGGCACACCTACGGTCTAGACCAGTTCTACAACGGTAAAACCCAGCGTCCAGAACGGGGCTTAGAACTGTCAGTGGTGGCGATTGTCGATCTGGAGCAGAATACAGGGTACACGCTGTCTGCCCAGCAAACCGAGGCAGACTTACCTCATTTGAGAGCGTCTTCGAAACAGGGAAAGGGCGCGAAGGGCAACCGGATTGACTTCTATCTGGGGCATCTGGCCTACTGCCTGACGTTCTTCCCCACTTGGATTCGCTACATTGTCGCCGACGGGTTTTACAGCAAGTACAAGTGGGTCACTGGCGTGGTGCAACTCGGGTTTCATGCGATTGGCAAACTGCGCTGTGATGCCAACCTCAAGTTCCTCTATGAGGGGCCATACCAAGGGCGAGGTGCTCCTCGACGCTTTGACGGCAAGGTCAACCTGCAAGACCACCGACGATTTCAGTTGGTCAAACGCTTGGACGATGGAGTTTATCTTTATACCGCCATCGTTTGGTCGGTCAGCCTCAAGCGCAACATCCGGTTGGCCTATCTGCTCAAAGAGCATCGGGGTCGCCGCAGTTATGTCGTGCTGTTTTCTACCGACCTCAACATTGACCCGTTCCTCCTTTACCGGTGCTACACGGCCCGATTTCAGATTGAATTTATTTTCCGTGATGCTCGTCAGTTTACCGGGTTAGTGGACTGTCAAGCTCGCTCTGCCGAAGCGATAGACACCCATGTCAATGCCAGTTTGATGGCACTGAACCTGGCTAAAGTCGCGTTGCAAAACAACCAGAAAGACGATGATTCGCTGAGCTTCTCGCTCGCCTCTTTCAAACGACTGGCCCTCAACCAACATCTTTTAGACCGATTTATTGACCAGTTTGACTTGGAGCCGACTTTTATTAAATCCCATCCTAATTACCAAAAGCTGCTTGATTACGGGGCGATAGTCTCCTAAATCTGTCCGGAGTGTTGAAACCTGATGCAGTGGTATCGATAGAACAATACTTTAAAGATCAATTAGTCTAAAGCATCAACAGATTGCTGATATTCCTCTCGCGTCAGTAGACCATCTCTAAAGGCTGACTCAACCTGAACCCTGGCCTCTGCTTCATCAACAAACTCTTGTGACTGCGATTGGGGATTGACGCCGCTCGCACTTCGAGAGGAGCGCGCTATCCGATTATCAGTTTCACTGTTGTCCTCGTCATGGCGACTGAGTAATGCATAAGTCGCGCTGTAGTAGCTGCCCCATCTATCAACCTGAGGTGAAGATTGCCATTGCTCACGGGAAACATTAACGATTAGAAGAGGGACAATATCGCCAACGTAATGTCCTAGTACAACAACTTGAACTTCATTTAGACCAGGATTAAGATTGAACTGCTTGGTAATTTCAGATCTTGCCAGCATCTCAGCCTGCTGAATTGCACTGGTGTATCTTAATTGATTTGGGATTTCCAAATCTACGGTGAAAGAATTCGCGCCAACTTGAGCTGCTGAGACGCTAGATACACCGATACTCGACAGTGCTATTGAAGCAGCAATAGCAGTCATAAAAAACCGCTGAGTTGAACAACGAAAACCAAGGCATTTACTGAGCATTTTTTCTTTGATTATCTCTAAACGTTCAATTGATTTAGAATCTAGAGAATTTTGGAGGATTCAATGGATTTTCTAAATCAAGCTATGAAAGGACAGTTTGAGCTAAACACTGCGAGACAAAAAATGCCGCTGAAATGCTACACCCAAATTCAGGGTTTTTACTCAGTGAAATACTCTCACATCAATGCTAAGCAATGGGTAAAGCCAGGGTTAAATAAAGTTCAATTATGATTAACTGGGGTTAAAGGACGAGGCAACTGTTGGCTCTAACGCCGCAGCACGATGGGCTTTGGGAAACTTATAAATAGTTGTTTAAGTTACAGATTTGGAACGGGCTCTTTGATCCCTATTGCTTCTCTGACGCTCGTCAACGGTATTTACGCGGTATTGTGCTTAACACTTGACTCTCTACCTAACTAGAGGGTTCATCATAGGAATAGCCCTTCTCGCAGGAGCTCACCTATGGAACAGGCAACCTTAAAACTTCAGGGCATGAGCTGTGCAGGCTGTGCCAACGCCATCGAAAATGCAATTCGCTCTGTATCGGGAGTTGATGAATGCAGCGTCAACTTTGGCATGGAGCAGGCATCGATTCAATATCATCCCCGCCAAACCAGTTTGCAGCAGATTCAAGCTGCGATCGCAGATGCTGGCTACAGTGCTTTTCCGCTGGAGGATGAGCGCAGCAGCGAGGCAGCGGAAGAGGCGGCTCAGGAAAAGCTACAGCAGTTGCAGCGGCGGGTGATCGTTGGTGGCGTGATCAGCGCCATTTTGGTGTTTGGCTCAATTCCGATGATGACGGGCCTGGAGATTGGCTGGATTCCGGCGTGGCTGCATCATCCCTGGGTGCAGTTGCTGCTGACGCTGCCTGTGCAGTTTTGGTGTGGCTATCAGTTCTATATCAATAGCTGGAAGTCGTTCTGGCGGCACACGGCGACGATGGATACGTTAATTGCGCTGGGTACTAGTGCAGCATTTTTCTATTCGGTTGTCGTAACGCTAATTTTGACGCTGTTTCCAGAGTTTTTCGCTCGTCAGAGTCTGTCGCCTGCGGTCTATTACGAATCGGCAGCCGTTGTGATTACGCTGATTCTGCTGGGTCGGCTACTGGAGCAGCGAGCCAAGGGACAAACCTCGGAGGCCATTCGCAAGCTGATTGGTCTACAGGCCAAAACGGCGCGGCTGGTGCGGGATGGCCAAACCGTTGATGTGCCGATCGAATCAGTACAGGTGGGCGATATCGTGCTGGTGCGTCCGGGTGAGAAGATTCCGGTGGATGGCGTCGTCACCGAGGGTTCCTCGACGATTGATGAGTCAATGGTGACGGGGGAAAGCATTCCGGTACAGAAGCAGTCAGGGGATGAGGTGATTGGCGCAACGATTAATAAGACGGGCAGTTTCCAGTTCCAGGCAACCCGAATTGGCCGCGATACGGTGCTGGCGCAAATCGTGCAGCTGGTGCAGCAGGCTCAAAGCGCAAAGGCTCCCATTCAGCGATTGGCGGATCAGGTGACGGGCTGGTTCGTGCCCGTGGTGATTGCGATCGCACTTTTGACGTTCATCATTTGGTTTAACGTCATGGGCAATCTCACGCTGGCGCTGGTGACGATGGTGGGCGTGCTGATTATTGCCTGTCCCTGCGCGCTGGGCTTGGCGACTCCGACATCAGTGATGGTCGGCACGGGTAAAGGTGCAGAAAACGGCATTTTGATTAAGGGAGCCGATAGCCTAGAAGTGGCACATAAGATTGAAACGATTGTGCTGGATAAAACGGGCACGCTGACGCAGGGGCAGCCCACAGTGACTGACTTTGTGACGGTGCAGGGAACAGCCAATCAGAATGAGCTGAAGCTGATCCGGCTCGCCGCTTCAGTCGAGCAGAACTCGGAGCATCCCTTGGCCGAAGCGCTGGTGCAATATGCGCGATCGCAAGAAGTGGATCTGACGACTGCTCGGGATTTTGACGCAGTGGCAGGCAGCGGCGTGCAGGCAATTGTGTCAGATCGAATGGTACACATCGGCACCGCCCGCTGGTTGAGAGAGCTGGGCTTAAACACTGCGGCTCTCCAGGTGCAGGCGGAACGGATTGAAACTGAGGGTAAGACGGTGGTGTGGCTAGCGGTTGATCAAGATGTCGAAGCGATCTTTGGCATTGCTGATGCCCTGAAACCCTCGTCGGCTGAGGCGGTGCACCGCCTGCGCCGCCTGGGACTAGACGTGGTGATGCTGACGGGCGACAATCGCGCCACAGCAGAAGCGATCGCACGAGAAGCCGGGATTCATCGCGTTTTTGCCGAAGTGCGTCCCGATCAGAAAGCGGAGCAAATCCTCCAGCTTCAGCGAGAAGACAAGCGTGGAGAACCCAAGCGAGTGGCAATGGTGGGTGACGGCATCAACGACGCGCCCGCACTTGCCCAAGCCGATGTCGGCATTGCCATTGGCACAGGTACCGACGTTGCGATCGCAGCCAGCGATATTACCCTAATCTCTGGTGACTTACAGGGAATCGTGACCGCCATTCAGCTCAGTCGCGCCACCATGCAGAACATCCGCCAAAATTTATTCTTTGCCTTCATCTACAACGTCTTGGGTATTCCCATCGCCGCAGGCGTCCTCTTCCCCCTCACAGGCTGGCTGTTAAACCCCATCATCGCCGGAGCCGCAATGGCCTTCAGCTCCGTCTCCGTCGTCACCAATGCCCTCCGACTCCGCCGCTTCCAACCCAAATCCATTCGCCCCTAGCAGCCCTACATCTCCCCTACTCCCCTACTCCCCTACTTCCCTACTCCCCATCTCCCCACAAACCCATGAACCCATGAACCACTCCCCCCAACCACCTAACAACCAATCCAATAAAACTGCGATTGCATCTCCCCAATCCGCGCTTATCTGGAGTGGCTTGCTAGTTGGGACTTTTCTGACAATCGCTGCACCAACTGTCGCTTCTACTCCTTATCAGGCCAAAGTCACGGGCTGGGATAGTTCGCTAACTGAACGCTATATGGCCCAGCCGATGACAGATTCTATGCTGGGTTCTATGCCACACTCAATGCCCGATTCTATGCCCAACTCAATGACAGACCCCACAACCGATCCGGATACCTCATTTCAACCTATCGATCAGCCACTGGGCGTGAAAGCACTAGTGACAATTGGCGGACTCGCTTTGATGGCTGGCGAACTGTGGTGGTTTCTTGGCAATCGCGTGAGGTCGGGTGGCTAGTGCCCTTATTCGCATAGGCATCTTACAAATTGAGAACCCGGAGAGGTTAGTTGATGGCTGTGTTGCAGTGACAGACTAACCTCTTCGGGTTTTGGTGCAATGAGTTCTTTGTCATTTCGTATACCAAATTCAACTTTTGTTTAGATTTTAAACTTCTCAAAATTTAGCGGGCAATCCTAAGGGTAGACAGCACAACTAACTTCTCAGATCGCGCTTATCACGCTGCTACTGCTATGAACTGCGATCGCACAACTACTCAAGTAAGTAGGAAACCAATGGCCCAGTCTTTCGTGCCGGGATTTCAACCATTAGCCCTTGCTATGCTCGACAATTTGGCCGATACCGTGATTCTCACCACCGAAGCGGGTGAGTTTCAGTTTATTAGCGCCTCCATCCAAGCATTGCTGGGATATTCCGTGCAGCAAGTTGAGCAGATGGGCAACATTCGTCACTTGCTGGGCAGCGGCTTGTTTTCGCTAGAAGAGCTAGCGCAGCAGGGTGAGTTGCGAAATCTGCCAGTTGAAACAGTTGATCAAGCGGGTCAACTGCGGCATCTCATTGTGCACGTCAAGCGGCTAACGGGTGAAGAGCATCCTGTCCCCGTCCTGTGCTATACCTGCTTCGACCAAACTGAACAGGTACAGGCCATTGCCCAAATCCACCAGCAGCAGCGACAGTTCACAATGTTGCTATCGGCTCTATCAGATGCCGTACTCATCGTTAATCATCAGGGTCATTGTGTGGAAGCCAATCCTGCGGCCAGCCAACTGCTCGGCTACTCGCGGGCTTATCTGCTGGGCTGTTGCCTATCGGATTTGCTAGAGTCGGGTTCAACTCCTGTTACCCTACCCTGGCTATTTCAGCAGGATAATCCAGAGCCAAATTTATCTGCAAGAGGGCGAAATGGTGTTCTTCTGCCCGTCACCTGTACGCTGCTGCCTGATTATCGTCCCCAGCATCATCTGCTCGTCCTGCGAGAAAATCGCGATCGCAGTTATCGCGTTGACAGCCAAGAACAGCTGCAGCAGCTCAATCAACTGCTGGAAGTGCGAGTGCAGCAGCGTACTCACGAACTACAACAGGCCCATCAGCAGGAATCACTGATCCGTAAGATGACAGAGCGCATCCGCCAGTCGCTTCAGTTAGAGGATATCCTGAATACCACCGTGGCTGAGGTAAAAGAGTTTTTTAACTGCGATCGCGTATTAGCTTACTGCCTCGATCCGGCTGTGGGTGGCCGAGTCGTCGCTGAAGCGGTTGGCAAAGATTGGCAGTCGGTTCTCGGTCGAGAAATTAACGACTGCTACTTTAACGATATTTACGCCGAGCTGTATCGCCAGGGTCGGGTTCACGCCGTCACCGACATTTACGCCGCTCAGCTAACCCCCTGCCACGTGGAGCTACTCGCCCAGTTCCAAGTCCGCGCTAATCTAGCCGTGCCCATCGTGGCGGATGAAAAGCTGTGGGGATTGTTGGTGGTGCAGCAGTGTCGCTCGGTGCGCGAGTGGCAGCGGCTGGAGATTCAACTGCTGCAACAGCTTGCCACCCAAGTTGCGATCGCAATTCACCAGTCAGAGCTGTATCGACAAGTCCAGGTCGAGCTAACAGAACGTCAGCGAGCCGAAGCTCGCCTGCAGGAGCAGGAGCAGTTCCTCCGCTGCATCTATGACAACATTCAGGAAGGCATTTTTGTGCTTGACGTTCTCGCCGATGGCACGATTCAGTACGCTGGACTGAATCCGGTCTATGAGCAGCTTTTCGCCATTTCTACAGACGTTATCCAGGGCCAGAAACCAGAAGAGGTATTATCACCAGCGCTGGCCCGCTCCATTCAAGAGCGCTGCCAGCGCTGTCTACGCAGCGGCAACACCATTATCTCCGAAGAAATGATTCCGTTCCAGAAGCAGTCGCTCTGGTGGTTAACCAGCCTGGCACCGCTGCACAATGCTGACGGACGCATTGATCGCATTATTGGCACCAGTACAAATATTACAGAACTCAAACAGGCTGAAGCAGAACTGCGTCAGCAAGCGGCATGGGAGCAGATGTTAAATGCTCAGCTAGAACGGCGGGTGAAAGCTCGTACGGCTGAGCTGGAGCTAGCCTATGAGTTTGAAGCCATGCTGAAGCGCATTACGGACAAGGTGCGCCAAAGTCTGGACGAAGATCAAATTAATGAAATACCCCGCCGCAAGCGGACGGGGTATCAGAATCAAAAAAGAGCAAGTTGATTATCCCGATGCAATTTGAGGTAATCTTTGCCTTGGGCTTGAACATATTTGGCGATCATTCCTTCATCCCCGTGGCGGCCTACTGTACTCGCAAAATATCCATCACTCCAAAACTCGCCTCCCCAAAGTTTCTGCTTCACTTGAGGGCATCGTTTGAAGACTTCTCGTGCAGTTAAACTTTTCAGCATCGTTACCAGTTTGGTCACACTATAGGTCGGCACGGACTGCACTAGAAAATGGACATGGTCTTTGTCCACTCCAATTTCGACAAACTTCACCTCGTAGCGTTTCTCGATTTCGAGGCAGACCTCTCGCAGAACCGCATCTACTTGCTCATCAAACACAACCCGTCGATACTTTGCTGGAAACACTAAGTGGTATAGCAAAACTGTTACGTTATGACTCTTGTGGATGTACTCACTCATTCTTAGATCTTACGCCGCAGAGCGGCGGGGAATGGACCCCAAGAGATTCAAACCGCCGTGCAGGAGCTAGCCCAAGCGATTGGCACTCACGGCTGCAACGCTTCACTTTATGATCTCAGTGAACGAGTGGCCCATGTCCGCTACGAGCACACCACGCTGTCCGGCTCCTATCTAGGACGCACGCTGCCAATGCAGAATGCGCCGGAAATTTACGAGCAGCTCCTCCAGGGACAAGCCTCTCAGTTTTGCTCTCTGATGCCCAATTCAGATCGAGGACGGGTGGCCTTGCTGGCTTATCCCATCATGGATAACCAAACCGTTTTGGGCGATCTGTGGCTGGTCAGCCGATCGGGGCACGCCTTTACAGAGCATGATATTCAGCTAGTGCAGCAGGTCGCTAACCAGTACGGCATTGCCCTGCGCCAAGCCAATCTGTACCGAGCCGCCCAAGCCCAAGTCGTGGAACTAGAGCGCTTGAATCGGCTGAAGGATGACTTCCTCAGCACGGTATCGCATGAGCTACGTACGCCAATGGCCAACATTCGCATGGCCACCGAAATGCTAGAGATGCAGCTGCAAGGATTGTTGAGGTGCCAACAATTTCACCAGGGAGTAGAAAAGCCAGGATGCGATCGCATTCCCAGTTACAACTCCATGCTCAAAATCGAATGTCAGCGTGAATCTCAACTAATTGATGACTTATTAGATCTCTGCCGTTTAGATGCCGAGGTCGAACCGTTGTCCATGATTGAGATTAAGCCTGAAATTTGGCTCAGGCATATTGCTGAACCCTTCGAAGAGCGGATTCGGCAGCAGCAACAGCAGCTCTGCTTCGAAATCCCTGCTGCTTTACCGTCCATTGTGACGGATTTGTACTACCTAGAACGGATCATTAGTGAGTTGCTCAACAACGCCTGCAAATACACGCCACCAGGTGAAACGGTTACCATTGCAGCGCAAACTAGCTTGGATCAAACCACGCTGAATATTCAAATTAAGAACACAGGTGTCAGCATCCCACCCGCTGAGCAGGCGCGCATTTTCGAGAAGTTCTATCGCATACCCAACAGTGATCCTTGGAAATATGGCGGCACCGGACTCGGCCTAGCCCTTGTCAAGAAGTTAGTCGCTACACTGAATGGCACAATCCAAGTCACCAGCCAATCAACAGAAATATGCTTCCTGATTAAGCTGCCTCTTCATACCAGGTCTACGAGTTCCGTTACTGATTCCGTGACTGATGTAGCACCACACCCGTAGACTAGGACATATATTTTGGGGAAAGCCACGCGGCGCGTAGCTTTCCCCAAAATGTTGTTTTATTTAGATGCGTCGCGCACCTCTTAAGCCGTCTCTTTCTCTAGCTGGCTCATAATAGCGTCGCCAGCTTTGAGGTTCTCCAGCATATCCTGCGCTTTACCCAACAATCCGCGATAAGCCGTACTACGCGCCGTGCGGCCCTTATACTTACGCTGAATCACTGTTGCAATTCGATTCAGGTAGTTCGAGCCGAGAGACGATTCATCGGCAATTTCTTTCAGATACACCAGCCGATCCTCGAAATCCTCTGGCAGCAGCTTGTCCAGCGTAGGACCATAGCGATTTGAAACCTGCTGGCTAAAACCTTTGGGTAACTTCAATTCACTCAGCTTCGTCTCAGTCTTTGGTGCAGGTGCTTTAGTTTTTGCTTCAGGCTTCGATTCAGGCTTCGATTCAACCTTTACCTCTGGCTCCGCTTCAGACTTTGCCTCTGGCTGGGGCTCCGGATTGGCTTCTGCTTCCGGTTGGGGTTCTGGCTTAGCCGCTGACTTGGCCGCTGGCTTAGCTGCTGCTGCCCCGTTCTGTTCAGCCTTAGCGGTTTTCTTAGACTTGGATGCAGCCTTTGGTGTGGGTTCAGCTACCGTGTCCGTGACCTCAACTGGAGTAACGCTGCCGTTGGCGCTAGAAATAGCAACTGTACCACCTTGATGAAGCTTGGCCTTAATATCAGCTGCCCACCGATCAACCAGTGGATCAACAACATCTGAAGGAACCAGAACAATCCCTTGGAAATTAAACGCTGGAACATCAAGGGTTTTCACCTGCTCTTTGACCTGTCGTTGTGACATGCCAGTCAAACTAGCAATATCTTTAATCAAATCATCAAGCTGACGAAGAGTTTGGGTTGAAGATGAAGAACTCATAGGGACAGACCGTTAGAAAAAACAACAAAAACAAAACGAACCATCAGGCTGTGAAATAGCCGTTTGTATAACCGCTTATATCGATTAGTTCAGCGAACTGCGAATTTAAGCGTTCATCAAAATACAGTTGTAAATAGGAAAACAGCAAAATCATCCAGAAAAAGCACTTAAAACATTCAATTAAGATTGCAACTAGCATCAGTCTTCGACAAAGCTGCCCCAGACTGCCACTATGCTACAGCTATCCACTCGATGCTATCACTGTGAAAGCAGTCAACATCAGCGAAAGCAGTCAACATCAGCGTTAATTACTGCAGATAAAGCAGCCATTGACCGCCTATAGGCTCTATCCCTCTGAAAGAAACTAAACTCCACCCGAAGCTAAGTAGCTGCATATAAGTAAATGCATCTCTACAAAACCGGGGGAGTGCCCCGGCGGGGCACTCCCCCGGTTTTGTAGATGCGTTTATTTATGCCAACCTACTTAATACGCAGGATTAGAGCCAAGAGCAAGAGCGAAGAGCAAACGCTTAATCTATTTCGGAGCTCAATCTACCCATTACTGGAATGAATAGACGAAGGAAATAATCAAACAAGTAACTCTGCTAGAATTTGCTCTGTGAAACTATAGCCAAGAAACCATAGTCAACTGATAGCATTGCCGATGTGAGATCGCAGCTAGTAAAGCTTAGCTAAAGTCAATCAGCAGATTAGAGAGAGGATAGCAGATGACCTTTCCTAATTAATAGTAAGTTAAATATTACTAAATGAACAGCTCAAAGCTACATTAGACTTTGTTTTCGAATCCTACAGCATGTAAAACCAGGATCTGACTAAGAATCAGACGATGGTAACTTGTCAGACGATAGTCGTACAGGTAGCAATGTACCTAAGCTACAGACGGCGGCAAACCCGCCCATACCGATGACTAGCCAAGGAATTAAACCTGCTAGCGGATCAATTACTTTTGCAGTCGTAGCTGGCTCATCTGCATCATATCGAACAGCGACAACGCGACCGTTACTCCAGCGATAGGATTCATACCAACCTGTAAACCGAACCGACTGACCATTAGCTTGAAATTCAATCACTGGGGCATAGGTCAATTTATCTTGATTGCGAGTCGTATCGCGCTCACGACGACTGACGCTATCAACAACAACGCCTTGAGTTTCCCTCATGGTTTCCTGCTCGTACAAGTCCCTACGCTGCGCCCAAGCTGCAACTGCTATCAGCGTCAGTGCCAGTGCTAGACCAATAATGGCACTGAGCTTTTCTTCAAAAGTAGGTTGATAGCGTTTAAGTTTCATACATTTGATTCAGGAATAGGAATTCAAGTATAGAATCCAGGGATAGTCCTATTCAGACAGTAATTTTTAGGGTGTGGCGGCAGCCTTATACTCAAAAAATTTTGACCTTTTGAGGGGCGATTGAGTCAAAGACTACAATAGAATTCACAATCACCCTATCTTCTTCGGCGTATGTCTCAACCTGCCACCCTCGGGTCTACTCCCTCTGATGCAGGTGAGGTACAGTGCCCACCGAGTCATCTATGGAGGAATGGCACTGACATAAGCTGTATCAAGCTAGCAACCTGGCTTTCAAGACGGAGCGAGGTTCCTGCATTCTTGGGAACGGTTTGGGACGGCGCTTTACAACTCGGGGTTCTGAACGGTTGGGTCGAAACGGAATCACCAACTCTCGCACCACGTTTAACAAGGCCTGGTAGCCTCGCCGTCGTTCGGATGGAGCTAGATGCAGCAACTCAGGCCGGAAGTGATTGAACTGTTGCCGAGCACCTTGTAGAGAGACTCGCAACACCCCGACCTCGCCGTCGGCTGTCGCCTCCCACATCAGGGTGCGAAGCAGATTGTAGGCCAACAGATGCACCCAAATACTTTTGCTCACCATGGTGGGTGTTTTGGCAGCAATCATCTCCATGGCTAAGGTGGTTTTGAGATGCCGGAGATTAACTTCGGCGGCCTGCCAGCGGAGCTGATAGAGTTCGGCAAGTTTAGCTTTGGGATAGCGGTTGGGATCGAGTAGCGTCGTTACCACCACAAAGTTGGTCGGGCGAAACCCAGGAACCTGAATGAAGAGATACACTTCCCGCACCTCAATGGATGCCGCCAGAGCCTCGAACTCCTGCGGCTTGAGGGCTTGAGGGCATTGCTTCGGGCGCTGCCAGCGGACGATGTGATCGCCAATGCCCAGTTTTTTGCCCCGTCTGAAATCGCAGCGGCGCTGATGATGCTTGCGAAAGACAGCATCGGCTCCCATCCGGGCGACCCAGGCCAAATCTACATAGGTGCCATAGGCTGAATCGGCCACCACCACATCCTCGGGGCGCAGTTTCTGATAGAGTTGGCGGGCTAGACGCCATTCACTCACCCGCAACGGAGCCATCGCCACGGCCATAACCGCTCCCGTGGTGACACAAAACCACACTTGGAGTTTGAGAATCGGAAAGCCGCAGCCCTCTTTCTGATTGCTGTGTTGAGGATACTCGGCTTGGTTGGCCTGCGTGTCACTCATCAAGACCGTCGTCGCATCAAAGGCTTTAACCGGACGGCCACACCAGCGTTGCTCTGGGGAGACTTGGCGCTGCAACGCCCTCACCACCCGCTCGAACAGGGGCGGAAATATCGACTCGGGAAGGCGTTTTCGTGCTTTACTATAGCCCCCGGTATCGGCTGAGGGCACCTCCAATCCCGACACGCTCATCCAGGTCACCACTCGCTTGACTGCATGGCTGAGACTGCTGTCGGCATCCAGCACTTGGGAGAGCCAACTCCACAGGACGACCATGGGAGTGTAGAGGACTTGTCGATATCGGATTCCCTGCTCGCTCAGCACAGTTTCAATCTCTGCTTCCGGCAGCATCTCAGCAAAGGGTAGACCGATGCTGCTCTGATAGTTGGCCTTGAGAACGTCCGCACGATTCGGCATCATAGAGGCAAGGTTATGGGCTTCAACGGTTTGATTCTGACAAATCAGGCGCTTGAAGCCTTTTTTGCTCTCTTATGTCAGTGCCATTCATCTATGGAGTGACGAACCACCATTGGAAAGCGATTTTCATCGGGATCAAATTGACTTGCTCATTCGGATTTTGCGGTGGTGGTGGCGCGATCGCATGGTTTACGTTTGGGCTGCTGGGGTAGAAGGTGCGATCGCAAGTTGGCCTGATTGTTGCCGCTGTCAGTGGTAATTCTTCCCGATTCAGTGAGTGGTAGTTGAAGCATTAACCGGGGAACTTTAAGCAGAGAATTCAGCTCTTTAGCTTACAGCAATACGCTTAAAGTGCTCTTGCTTATTCTCAGATCTTGTATCAAAACCCAGGAGAGTTAGTTTGCTACTGCATCGCGGCAGCAAACTAGCGCCTTCGGGTTCTTGCTTGGCAAGGTGCAAGATATGCGAACTACATCGTTTACGACTTCATTCACGTTTATTCACCACGTTCATTCACTATGAAACAACTACCGCTTCGGATTGGGATTGCCGCAACTACAGTCATGATGTCCACGATGGCAGGCGTCAATGCGCTTGCCCTGGAAGAGGTGGAACATCAAAGCACGGTGGACGCAAGCTTAACCGCTCAATCATTGCCGTCCATTGACAGCCTTTGGCAACAGATTATTCTGGCTCAAGCCGTCGGGAACTACGAGGAGGCGATTACCTTTTTAGATCAGCTTCTGAACCTACAGCCTGAAATGGCAACAGCCTGGTTTTGGCGAGGCTTAAGTTTTAACCAGCTCGGTCAATATACAGAGGCAGTAGACTCTTTTGCCCAAGCCGCAGAGGTTAATCCGCTCTACCTACAAGCATTCTATGAACAGGGCAATGCGCTCTACAACCTAGAGCGATATGAAGAAGCGGTAGCGGTTTGGCAACAAACACTGGTGTTAGACGCAGATTCAAGCTATGAGCAAGAGCTGATTCAAACTGTTATTCCTCGACGGATTAGCGATACCCTGCTGTATGAGCTAGAGGAGTATGAAGAAGCCCTGATTGTTTATGACCAATTGGTGACGAGTTCATCCTCAGCTTCTCTGCTGGTGAGTCAAGCAACAGCTTTTTACAAGTTAGAACGCTATCGGGATGCTATTACCGCCTGTGATCGAGCGATTGCCGTCAATGCGACTTATGCAGAGGCGTGGAAACTGAAAGGGTTTGCCCTGCTGCAGCTAGAAGAGTATGAAGAGGCGATCGTTGCATTGAGCCGGGCATCTGATCTGGAGCCAGATGATATTGAGGTGTCGGGATTATTAGCGCTGCTTGAGACCACTGAAGATGGCGAATTTGCAGTTGAACAAGCTCGATTGCTGGCCCTTCAGTCGGAAATTGAAACGACGGAGACTCAACTCGCACAGCTTCGCCTGGAAAACTCAGCCGCACTTGATCAGCAAGAAGCCATTCAAATTGACATTGAAGCCACTCAAGCTCAACTGGTAACCATTCAAACCGAGATTGAAGCGACGGAAGCCGAACTGGCAGCCCTAAGTCTAGAGCGCGAGAGTTTAGCAGCTGAACTGGTTGAAGTGCAGGCAGAACTGACTGCAACTCAGTCCGAAGTTGAGGAGTATCGCGCTGAGCTTGTAGCAGTACAGGCTGAGATTGAAACGGCTGAGCAGCGACTGGTGATCCTGCGGAATGAGCAAGAAACGCTGGAGGTGCAGTTAGTCAGTCTACAAACGGAGATTGAAACAGCTCAGTCACAGCTCGTTGTCATCCAGGCTGACATCGAAGAGTCAGAAGAACGGCTGGCTGAGATCGCGGTAGAAATTGAATCGACAGAAACTGAACTTGTTGCTCTCACGGCTGAGCAGGAGACTCTTGAAGCTGAATTAGTGTCACTGCGGGCAGAAATCGATGAGTCGCACAGTATTTTGGTCAGCTCTCAAAGTGAAGTTGAGGAAGTTGAAGCCCGCTTGGTGTCCCTTGAGACCGAATATGAAGAGACAGAGACCAGGTTAGCAGCACTCCGCATCGAGATTGAAACAGCCAACTCGTCGCTGGAAACGCTTGAGGCAGAGCGATTAAGTTTAGAAGATGCGATCGCAGTTTTGCGTACTGACATCACCAGCTTGGAAGCCCAACGGGAAACAACTCGGTTAGAAGTCAGCCAGCTAGAGGAGCGCGAACAACTGGTGGCGGCAGAACTCCGATCTAATCAAATTGCCTACTGCGGACTGCAAGCCCGCCTGAGCGAAATGGAAGTTGCCATCCGGGAACTCCGAGGCACTCGCTTAGCCTCTGATACGGTGCAGCAGTGTCCTTTTGAGCAAATTCAAGAAGCCTCAAATTCTGACGATGTCTCAGCTGAACTCGTCTCATACTCGGAATCTGAGGTTGAAGCAACCGATGAGACCAATGAGACCGATGATGAAATCGCGGCAACCAGTGGTGATGTAGTTACTCTGTCTAATGGGTATCGTGTCACCTTCTTGGATGTGTCTTACAGCAGCACCACCTCCACCTGGAGCTACCGGGTTGAGGAACTGCCAACTGCTCAAGATTTGAGTAACTGGGTGTTGGAGTTGCCAAGCTGCGCCAGTGTTGTCAGCGCCTCACCCAATGGTGAGATGGTCAACCCTGACCCCAATGCTGGTTTGAACGGCATCAAATGGCAGCCAGGCGGTGGATTCATCGATGGCGTGTTCTCTGTAACGCTGTCAGGTGATGTGACCGAAGGCAACATTGACGTGGCTGTAAAAGGCCCGGATGTGGCACTTGGTGAATTAACTGGTCCAGTTTGCGGCTTGTTGGGAAATGAGTAGCAGCACTTTAATCTACTAACTTTTACCTGATGGGGGTGAGAGCGTTTTTGTGGCGTGGCTTCCCACGTCACAGAAATGTCCGTGTCCTAACAGAGCTGACTACAGCTATAGCGCCACGCGCTTAAGCAAAGCCAATATTATTGGGAAAGCCGCGCTTTGCGCGGCTTTCCCAATAATATATGTCCTAACCGATCGGAGTATTGCCATACAATACTATTCACGAATACCGAGCCAAGCGCTCGCCTGCTGCGTATCAAGGGGAGGACTATACCAGTAGCCCTGACCAAGTTCACAGCCCAGTTGCTGGAGGATGGCTAGCTCGGCTTCGGTTTCAATGCCTTCTGCGACCACATCCATATTGAGACTGTGGGCCAGGGTAATAACCATTTGCACGGTTTCCAGCGAGTTTTGATTGAGGCGTTGCACAAAGGAACGATCGATTTTCAGCGTATCAATGGGAAACTCATGCAGGCGGCTGAGAGATGAGTAGCCAGTACCAAAGTCGTCAATACAGAGCCGAATACCCAGAGCCTTGAGCTGTTTTAGGGCTTGGGCTTCTGAGGTAAAGGTTTCGAGAATGCAGCTCTCCGTAATTTCGATTTTCAAATACTCTTGCGGCACCTGGGTCGTCTGCAAAATCTTGACTAACCGTTCCATCAGGTTCGACTGCTTGAGCTGGATGGCCGACAGGTTTATATTAATGGTTAGTGGTTGGGATACCTGTGCCAACCAACGGGTCAGCTGTTGGCAGGCTGCTTCCATGACCCATTCACCAATCTGACAAATCAGTCCCGTCTCTTCTGCGATCGCAATAAATTCATTGGGCGAGACCAGTCCACGGGTGGGGTGCTGCCAGCGCACCAGGGCTTCAAAACCGCGAGTTTGTCCGGTGGAGAGGGCCATAATTGGCTGATAGTAAAGACAAAATTCCTGATTTGCGATCGCACGTCGCAGTTCTCCTTCGATTTGTAAGCGGCGCGTCACCTGTCTTTGCATGGCCGGATCAAACAGCACGCATTGATTGCGGCCTCTGGCTTTTGCCTGGTACAGCGCCACGTCCGCATCCCGCAGCACATGAGTGGCCTTCTGATACTTCAACAGACTGTAGGTAATGCCGATGCTGGCGGTGGAAAACACTTCATAGTCCCGCGTACGAAAGGCCAGCCCAAACTGATCCTGGATGCGCTGGGCAACCGCTATGGCATCCTGAATCCCCGACAAATCTTCCAGCAAAACGGCAAACTCATCGCCGCCAAAGCGGGCAACCACATCGGCAGGGCGCACACAGCTCTGTAGCCGCTGAGCTGCCAGTTTCAGGAACTCATCCCCAATCAGGTGCCCGAGGCTATCGTTGATGTTTTTAAACCGATCGAGGTCAATGAACAGGACGGCATAAAACCGCTCCGGATGGCGATGGTTGACCTGAATCGTGTGATTCAGGATCTGCATGAAGCAGGTACGATTGGGCAAGTTGGTCAGAGCGTCGTGCAGGGCATCATGCTGCAGTTTTTGGGTCGCCTGCAGCAGTTGGGACTGGGTTAACTGCAATGCTTCCAGCGACTGCTGCAGGTTATCATTGGTGGCCTGTAGGCTCTTGTAGAGATTGGCATTGTCGAAGGAAATCGCTGCCTGGGTGCAGAGAATTTTGAGCACGTGGATGCGATCGCAGGTGAACGCCCCAGTAGTCAGGCCATTTTCCAGATAGAGAACTCCCATGAGCTGATTTTTATGGATCAGCGGCAGACCGAGTACCGACTTTGGAGCCTGCTGCTGGATGTAGGGGTCGGCGGCAAAGCGCAGCTCGGCCTGCATATTGTCGATTACCAGCGCTTCCGCTGTGCGCGATACCCGCTGGATCAGGCTAATGGGCAAGCTGTCACTGGCTTCCAGCAGCGACTTCTGCACCGTACAGGTTTCGCCGTTGATACACTGAGCCACCACCACCAGCTGCTCATCCTGCCGCAAGATCAGCGACCCTTTCTCTGCGCCTGCATTCTCCAGCACCAGCTGCATTAAGGTCACAATCAGCTGATCCGGCAGCAGTTCCTTCGAGATCGCCTGCGAAGCGCGAATGACAGCAGCCAAATCCAGGTGAGCCGTATCCGTGGTGCTGCTGGTGATATCGGCCAAGGCGGATCGCACCTGCTCAGACGTAGCCAGGGAGGCGGGGGCCAGTATTGCCTGTAGCAATTCAGGATAGAGTCGCTCTAGCTGCTCCACTTTGGCCTTTGCGCCCCAGTGGGCATAGCAATAGTAGGCTTCATGCATATAGGGCAGAGCCAATTTGGGTCGGTTGCAACTGAGATAAAACCGGGCGGCCAGTTCATTGGCTAGTCCTTTGTCCTGTAGGAATCCATGCCTATCGGCGGTGGCAATCGCCTGATCGTAGGCGTCCATTGCCTCTAGCGTATGACCTTTGATGCGGGCTTTTTCGGCCTCAATTAGCTGCCAGCGGTGCTGATGGTTGGACGGCGCGAAGTCAGCCCAGTTGCGCAGTTGGGTCTGCTGCTGTTCAATCTGTTCCCAGATAGCAGGCTGCTGCTCTGGCGGCAGATCTGCATAGCGAGCGAGCTGAATCAGCGCTGTGTAGAAGGCAAACAGGGCAATTGGAAACTGGGCCCGACCGCCATCTAAATAAGCATTGACCTGTTCAGCCTGCTGTGCTGCCTGCTCATACTGGCCAAACCAGTAGTAAAGAACGGTTTGGTTGAAGTGGTAGTGAAACAGCGACGTGCGATCGCAATGTTCCTCGTGAAATCGTACTGAGCTTATCGCGTCATAGACTGACCCGGTCAGCAGCCAGGGCGTATCTCCTTCCCCAACCAGGTTTAGCACCGCCTGCTGCACAATTTCCAGACACTTCAGCGATACCTGCTTGAACTGCCGCAGGGTTTGACGATAAGCCGACATTTCCGTTCCCAGATCGGCTAGGGGCTGTCCAGCAAAATAAGCATAGTGGCAATAGGCTTGGGCATTTAGCACCACGCACTCCAAATCGCCCGTCTCCAGACCGCTCTCGTAGGCTTGTACAAAGGCGGGCAAGCTGGTGCGAATCGGGTCTTTCCAGTGGGAGACGAAGTTATGCACCAGGTATCCGGCTCGACTCTCAGCCGTCTTGGCCTGAAGCTGTGCCAGTAGACCGAGGGCCAGTTGGCCAAACCCATAGCCCGCATCAATCTCACCCATGCTGCACAGCGATAACCCATAGCCCGCATAGGAAAAAATCGAGATTGGGCAGTTGCCATAGCGAATGGAAAATTCCACCTGCTTGGTCATGAGCAGGGGCATCAAGGTCGGCAGCGCCCGATAGGTGGGAGCCGTCAGCTTGGTCATAATCTGCATGGCCGCTAGCCGTTGGCTGTCGGTCATTGGCGGCAGCGTCAGCAGGCTCAGCGGCTCCCGCCCTGCCCAGAGCTGGTGTGTCTCGGCAAAGGCATGCTGAATTTCAGAGCCTGTCGGCAGGTCAGGAAATTCCACCCCCAGCGTTTGCAGCACCTGTCGCCCCGTCTGCACAGCGGCTAAGTAATTGCCCTGCGCCCGATCCGCTAGTAGCTTCGTTTCGTAAATCGGCACCGTCTCTAGCAGCGTATGAGCTTGTTCTAGAACAATGGCGGCCCACTGTTCCATTTGCTCAAAGTCGGTGCTGAGGTAAGTGGCCTCGGTGATCTCCTGATGCAGCGCCAGCGTCAGCTCATATTGATGTTCCCAGGGGTCTGCCGCCAGCAGGTCAATGCCCTGGCTGAGATAGTCAACTGCAGCACGATAAGCGGTTGCAGCTTTAGCCTTCTGGCCAGCCTGGAGGTTGAGCTGAGCCAGTTCTGAACGCTCAGCCGCATCGGTGATCAGCGCTCGGCCCATATTCAAATGGTTAACAATGGCAAATAAATGCCCTTGCCGCTGACTGGGAGACGATTTGTGGAGCAGCAGTTGACCGATCGTCAGGTGGGTCTGCTGTTTCTGATCGGCGGGAATTAGGGAGTAAGCAGCCTGCTGAATCCGGTCGTGCAAAAACTTATAGGTCAAATCCGGGGCGCTCAGCGGCGGCAAATCCCGGTTCCAGGCTTCGGCTTGATCGCAGTAGAAGGCGTAAATATCACTTTCGGGTAGCACCAAGCCCATTTCTAAGGCGGGCCAAAGTGCGATCGCAGTTTCGGTTTCAGTTTGCTCGGATACAATCGCCAACGTTGCTAAGTCAAACTGACTGCCAATGCAGGCTGCCAGCTTCAGCATGGTTTGCGTATGGGATGCCAGCTTCTGGAGCTGCTGCGCCATAAATGCCACAACGCCCTCGGTCAGTGCCGCTTCCCGCACCCGCACCAGGTCGCATTGCCAGTAGCCTTGATTTGGCTCGAAGGTAATGGTCTGATCCTGGTAGAGGGCTTGCAAAAACTGGGTAGCAAAGAAGGGATTGCCCTGGGTCTTTTGATGAATCAGGGTGGCTAACGGCTCGGCCAGCTCCAAACTACAGGACAGCGTATCGCCAACGAGCTGATTGAGGCTAGTGATCGACAGGGGAGCCAGCTTAATCGTATTGACGGTGGCTCCGCCTTGCTGCAGATTTTCTAGCGTCAGCATCAGCGGGTGAACGGCAGATACTTCATGATCGCGATATGCGCCAATCAGCAGCAGGTGGTGACAGCGCATATCCCCCATCAGCAGATTGATCAGTTCGAGCGAGGCCAAATCCGCCCACTGCAAGTCGTCTAGGAAAATCACCAGCGGATGATTCGCCGCCGCAAAGACCTGCAGGAATTTTTGAAACACCAGGTTAAAGCGGTTTTGGGCGGCATTGCCTGCCAGAGCGACGATCGGTGGCTGGGAGCCAATCACCTGCTCCAATTCAGGAATCACCTCAATGAGTAGCTGGCCGCTGTGGCCCACGGCTTGCAGAATCCAACTGCGCCACCGCTGGAGCTGCGGTTCGGATTCGCTGAGCAACTGCCCCATCAGGTCGCGCAGCGCCGCCAAAAAGCCCGAAAACGGAATATTACGGTTGAACTGGTCAAACTTACCCTGAATGAAATAGCCACGCTGCCGCACAATCGGCTTTTGCACTTCATTTACCACCGCTGTCTTGCCGACGCCGGAGTAGCCCGTGACTAGGATCAGCTCAGTATGGGCAACGGTGGCCAAATTCCCAGCTTGGCGCGTCGCTGCAGAACGTTCAGCCTGGGCAGACGCGGGTGCAAAGTCGAGACTTTGAGCTGTCGATTGAGCAGCAAATGGTGATGGCGCATTCATCACCGACAACTCAACTGGTCGTTCGACCAATGCCTCAGAAGACTCGACTAGCGTTTGCCCACTTTCTGCCACACGGTCAAATGCAGCTAGCAGAGCAGCAACTTCCGCTTCCCGCCCGTACAGCTTTTCCGGAATCAAAAAGCGATCGCTAATGTCGCGCTGGCCGAGGGTAAACGGCACAATCGTCCCCATCGTTGCCAGTTGCGATCGGCAGATCTCCAGATCATGCTTTAATCCCAATGCGCTTTGGTAGCGATCTTCGGGATTTTTAGCCATCAGCTTATAGACAATGGCGGCCAGAGCCTCCGGTACGGCTGGATTAAACTGCTGGAGTGGCGGCGGCTGTTTGGCCATGTGGCAGTACACCATCTCCATTGCCGTACTGGCGGTAAACGGCAGGCGACCCGTCAGCAACTCATAGAGGGTTATGCCCAGAGAATAATAGTCCGTGCGGTAGTCAATCCCCCGATTCATCCGTCCGGTTTGCTCCGGCGACAGATAGGCCAGCGTGCCTTCCATCCGACCCGCCGTTTTTACCACTGTCGTTTCCCGAGGCAGGCGAGAAGCGATACTGAAATCCGTCAGCTTTACCTGCTGGGTGGCGGTATGAATCAAAATATTGCTGGGCTTCAGGTCTTTATGAATAACGCGGCTGTGGAATAACCCATTCAGCGCCTCGGTGAGCTGAAGTGCGATCGCAAGTATCTCGTTCAAGGAAATTGGCTCTGGGTCGCTGGTGCGACGGTGTTCTATCCATTCCTTTAGAGAAATACCGCCGAAATGCTCCATAACCAGCGCATAGCCGTTGCCATAGGGCAGCAACTGATGGGGTTGAACGACCTCCGGCAGGTTTAATAAGCGGGCGATCACAAACTGATTGCGAAACTGCACTAGGTCGCTGAACGATGGGCGCTCATTGCGCAGAATTTTAATCGCAACTACCTGAGAGTTGGAAACGCACTCACCCCGGTAAACCACGCTTTTGAGGCCAGCATGGAGTTGTTCGAAGATACGATATCCTGGAAGCTCAATCATTCAATCATTGCCGCCAATTGTAGTCAGAGCTCTTTAGTATTATTTACCTACTGAATATAGCGGCTTGTTTGTGGGACTTCAGTGATATCGGTCTCTATTTATCCTCTATTTAGCGTCAAATTGGAGAATTGGTGGTGAGCGTTTATGCCACATCTAGGCCGATATCAAAGGTGCTAATATAGCCCTCCTCAGTCGGAGTGAGCTGCAGTGTAAGCTGATCGCCGCCGTCTTGGAAAATGCGATCGCGGTTATTTTTAGTATCTTGCTGTCCCCGATTGTTGTAGGGAGCCTGCACATAAACCTGATCGCTGAGAGCATCGTCAAAGTAAAGCTGCGATGTAAACTCGAAGCCCTGCTGAGCCGCTGCATCACCGCGAATTTTGAAATGGATATGAGCGGTTCGTCCCCGATACCACCCTGGATAGATCGTCACAAATTCAACGGTGCCGTTTGTATCCGTCACCTGCGAACCACGCAAAAACGTCTGGCCGACCGTATCGAAACTGCGATCGCGCACATCAGAATACATACCCTCCGCGTCGCAGTGCCAAATATCGATGACGGCTCCTGGCAGGGGGCTGCAAGCACCCGCATTCACTTGAAATACCCGCAGAACTAGCTTGAGCGGAACACCCGCTTTACCTGCTCGGATATCGGAGCGGTTCAGAGCCTCGTCTACAAAATAGGGGCCTTCTGTTTGCTGAGGTTTAACCACACAGGTAGGCAAATCTGTTGCCTGCGCTACGGTCTGGGATTTGGTTTGGGCAATGGCAGGTTGTGGGGCAGTGGACTGCTGACGCTGGCAGCCGAGCAGCGATACAACGGCAGTTCCACTGATGAAGCCCAACATTTTTCGGCGCTTGATCTTAGAGAAAGTAGAACCGACTGAACCGTGTTTTTTGTTCATAGGGGCTAAATTTCTGATGAATAAGCTTTTCAGCTGTGTGAACTGTTCAAGCTTAGAAAATGCACCACCCGATTGGGAGGCGGCAAAAGTCACGATCGCACCCATGACTTTGGTCATCACCTCTTGTCTTGTGCTGCTCATTGATTGTATAGCGGTTCTAGATAAGAGCGAGAGAGGAGAGTGCCTCATCCTGAGGCACTCTCCTCTCTCGCTCTCTCACTCTTAACTGGAATCACTATATAAGGAACTTGCTATCGGTCACTATTTAGCTATATAGCTGATTAAACATGTTTGACTAAGTTGCAACAACGCCTGGTTTGCCACAGTTCTCGTAGTATCTCATCAACACCAGTCGGAAACGGATTCGGGCCACAGTCGAACACCTGCAACGATATGACGTTCAACTGATTGGGGCCAATCACTGCACTGGCCCACAAGCGATCAGTGCGCTGTGGCAAACATTTAGCGATCGCACATTTGATGCCCGCGTCGGTACTCGGTTCAAATTTGGCCACCTGACTCATTGTTCATTTCATCAAGCTTGATTTACGATGCGTAGCATTCTTTTCCCCCAAACATTTGAGCATTGGACGGTGCCCTCGTACTTCGGCTCACTGCGCTAAGCATGCCGATGCGAAATATAGAGCAGCTTTAAACTATACTTAACTTTCTTCAAAGAATTAATATCTAAATTCAATTGGTATTTATATATACTTTTATCTATACACTTGATTGGTTTATGCCGATCAAGCGATTTTACTGGAACGACCCATATGTCTAAACTTCGTATTCTTTCCTGCTCTGCCATTAGTGAATTCAACTTCTTTGCTGATGGAGTGATTTATCGGGGAGCCGTTATGTCAGATGGGCTGTATAAGTTGATTGCAGAGTATTCATCAGGTGAGCAAGCCAAAGCTTGTGCCCTCGCTTGTGCGCTTGGAGATCTGGGTCATCACTCCATCGTTTCAGTGGAGTGGGATGGAATGCAAAAAGTATGGGCTGAAGTCCGTTCGCTGATTGATCCAGTTCCCCTCATGCGCTTAGACGTGTTGTCTTCATGCTACGCAACATAAATTTTGCGATTGGGTGTGGGCACAATGAAACCAGAAGAAAGTTTGGACATCCGCTCGCCGCTGCGTGCCATGTGGCGGGCTTTTTTCTGGCAAAAAAACACCCATCATATGATGGGTGCCAGTGGGTTTCGGTGCAAGATGGGAGTTAATATCAAGTCCGCGTGTAAGAACCCAATTTTTTTGTGAAATGTTTGCGGAGCAAGCGTTTCACAAAAAATAAATCATGGGTTTTCAACCGAACTTGATATAAGTCAGGCAGCGGGGAATTACACCAGGCTGAGCGATGGGGCTGCTGTATAGCGCTTACCCATAAATCGCATGGTGCGCCAATTGGGATGATCCAAAGTAGCGGCTTTGAATTCGTACCGCTTAGCAGTGGTCGTAACTCCGCGATAGGTAACGGACATGTCTTGCTCAGCAATGATGGTTGGCAGAACGACAGAAGAGGATTGGTAAGCTTGGCCGCGATAGGTGAGTTGCATAGTGGGGGCTCCTTGAAGAAATTGAAGAAATCAGTTGTTTACTTTGCTTTGATATCTATCGTGCCCGGATAGTCTGAACGGCCTCTGAACCTGATCTGAAGGTTGCTTAAGGTATAGATGAGAAACCTGAGCGCTGTTCTCAGCCAAAATTCAGAAATAACATCAGAAATGACAAAAGCTGTGAGCAGATGCGATCGCACCTTTGGTATTTGGTAAAAAGATCGCTATGTTTTACGCCTACTGCTTGCCACAATGCCCCCAATCAGGGAATATTTCTATTTGTCTTTATAGAGTTGGTTGTTGTTCCATGAAATTTAGCCAATGGCTAGTTGAAACGTTGAAGGCTAGAGAAATCACTCAAGCTGAGCTAGCACGAAGAATTGGAATTACGAAAGCGGCTGTTAATCGCTGGACGCTAGGGCTGTCAGTGCCGACACTCAAAATCCATGAAATGAATCGACTGTGCGATGCGCTCGGTTGTGATCTGGAAGAAATTGCTCAGGTTGTCGATGAAGATTAACCTGCGCGACAGCAAATTTTGTAGGGAACCGTGGCGTGTGATACGGACGTAGTTATTTGCTGGTCGTTATTCGTTGGTTACTCGGTGGTCGTAAAGTCAGTCGTGATTCGGATTGCTGTCTGACTTCACACCACGCGAGCGGCAGATGATGACGTTGTGAGGTTGGTTTATGCCAATGGAGACGCAGGGTAATATTCCGCTGATTGACTTTTCGCCGTTTTTGGCGGATGACCCGGCTGGGCAGCAGCGAGTTGCCGCAGAGATTTATCGTGCTGGTCGTGACGTTGGATTTCTGTATTTAACCCATCACGGCATTCCGCAATCCGCGATTGAGCAAGCCTTTGACCAGTCAAAGCAGTTTTTTGCGCTGCCACTGGCCGAAAAGCAGCAGATTGCTTGGTCAAGTGAGGTTAGCAATCGGGGCTACGTCGGTATTGAGCGGGAACGTCTGGACGAAACCCAACCTGGAGACCTGAAAGAAGCCTTTAATATGGGTCGAGAGGTGACGCCAGAAGAGGCCGAGACCACTGGGGCTGAGTTGGTGCTGAATCGCTGGCCAGAGAAGCAAGACAGATTTCGAGCTGTCATGACTGAGTTTTTTGACAGTTGTGCAGCGGGAGTGGAACGGATCTTTCGCGCCTTTGCGATCGCGCTTTCGATGTCTGCCGAGTTCATGGTCGAGAAGCACGCTACCCATAATTACACGCTGCGGCTGCTGCACTATCCCCCCCTTGCTGCGCCGCCCAAACCCGGACAGATTCGGGCCGGAGCGCATTCTGATTACGGCACACTAACCCTACTATTTCAGGACGATGTGGGTGGACTGGAGGTTTTGAACAGCCAGGGTGAGTGGATTTCTGCGCCGTCGGTGCCCGGTGCGATTCTGATTAATACGGGGGATTTAATGGAGCGCTGGAGCAATGATGTATTTCGCTCCACTAAGCATCGGGTTGGCCTACCATCCGCAGAAAAGGCGATGTGCGATCGCTACTCCATTGCCTTCTTCTGTCAGCCGGATGCAGAGGCGGAAATCGTTTGCTTGCCCACCTGTCAGAGTGAGGATAATCCGCCCAAGTATCCACCCGTCAAGTCAGGCGATTATTTGCTCAGCCGTTTACAGGCCACTTACAAAGTTCAGGTGTTCACCAGGTAACTGACTTAATTCTGCTGGAGTCCCCGTGAGCTTTAGTTCGCCATGTTCAAGCAGCACAATCCAGTCGGCTCGCTGAATGACGCGGGGCCGATGGCTGATCATCAGGGTGGTTTTGCCTTGGCGATGCTGCAAAAGCTGATTGAGTACTTGCGTTTCGCTAATCGGATCAAGTGCGCCCGTCGATTCATCCAGGATCAGAATGGGTGGATTGGTGACAATGGCCCGTGCGATCGCAAGTCGCTGTTTTTGTCCGCCTGATAAATTAGCGCCAAATTCGCCCAGGACGGTTTGATATTTATCCGGTAGCTGGCTGATAAACTCGTCCGCTCCGGCAATTTGGCAGGCGGTGACAATCTGCTCGAAGCTGGCGTAGGGATAGCTGAGCCGGAAGTTTTCCAGAATGGAACGGCTCCAGAAGTGCGGCTCCTGCGGCACCAGTACGACCTGCTGGCGCAGACAATCCAGCGCTAGATCGGCCTGGTTATACAAACCAAAGCGAATATTGCCGGACTGGAGTGGATACAAGCTGGCAATCAGTTTCGCCAGCGTACTCTTGCCGCAGCCAGACTTACCAATCAGCGCCGTCACCTGACCGCCCGGAATCGTCAAGGAAAAATCCTTCAGTAAATTCACCCGTCCCGCATGGTGAAAGTTCAAGTCAGTGCAGACAATATCAGCATCGGCGGCCAGAGCGGCCCAGGGTTTAGGGCTATCCTCGGCCACTTCTGGCGTCACGTCAATGATATCGCCCAGTCGCTGCATGGCGGTTTTGGCGCGGGCAAACTCATCGACAAAGTTAATTACCGTATTCGTGAACAGGGTGAAATTGCGATACAGGGCATTAAACGCCAAAAGCTGGCCAATCGTGAGCGTCTGCTGAATCACCAGCCAACCGCCAAACCAGAGAATTGCGATCGCACCTACACCCGACACCAAGTTGGACGTTACCCCATTCAAAATGCCAATTTGCACGGTACGAAACGTAACATTAGCTAAGCGACCAAAGCGTGCCTGTAGCTCATCCCAAGCCTGTGGTGCGGCGTGGGTGGTTTTCAGGGTCAGCGCACCTTTAAAGGTTTCTACCAAAATGCCCTGATTTTCCGATTCGGTGACGAGGACATCACGGGTCTTGCGCTGGAGCATGGGCAGCAGCAGCAGCGTCGGCAGCGAGACAAAAAAGACAATAGCCAGAGCCGCCAGCGTCAACCGCCAGCTATACACCAGCATGATGACGAGGGACACCAGCGCAATGAACGTTTCGCTCGGCAGGCTAACCACTACCTGTGACACCAGCAGATTCACCTCGCGAATATCCCGCAGCCGACTGACAATTTCACCGCTGCGATGGGATTCGTAGTAGCCCAATGGCAAGCGCAGCATCTGGCGACCGAAGTCTAGCACCAGTCCCAGTTCTAGCCGCTGAGCAAAGTGAGCAATCAGATTGGACTGGATGGCGCGCAGTGCACTACTGAAGGTAATAAGTGCGATCGCACCTACAGCTACCCTCGTAAGCAACTGTACGTCTCCCTGCACCAGCACCTCATCGGTGAGAATCTGCACCACCAGCGGCAGCGCCAGGGAAAGCAGTCCCACGACGAGGTTCAGCAACAGCGCTTCACCCAAAACACTGCGATACGACCAGGCTCGCCGCAAAAAACGCGTAAAGCCTTTAATCCGATCGCTGGGCTGAGCATAAAAACGCGCCTCATCCGGTACCAGCAGCAGCATGACGCCATTTGCCCAGGCTTCAGTCAATTCCTGGCGCGACAGGTAGCGGATGCCCACGCCCGGATCGGCCACCACATAGCGCTTGCCTTTTCGCCCGTGCAGCACCACCCAGTGATAGCCCTTCCAGTGAATGACCGCAGGCAGCGGTGCCTCCTCTAGGTGATCAATCAGTTCGGGTGACGCTTTGACCGGACGCGCATCAAAACCCAGGCTTTCTGCGCCGCGTCGCAGTCCCAGCAGGGTTGTACCGAGCTGTCCTGTGCCAACGGCTTCTCGAATGCGGCTGATCGAAAGTGTGCGTCCATAGTGTTTGGCGATCGTCGCAAGACAGGCGGCACCACAGTCTTCTTCACTATGTTGCTGGACACATGCGTATCTCATTAATCTGGCAGCATTGGCTTATGCCATTAAAGACTACAGCAAAGGTACTTATTCCCCTCACTTGTATAAAAAAGCAACAAAAATAAAGCTCCGAGATCTTGTGTCAGATCATCGGAGCTTTATTTTTTAGCCTAAAATACTTTTACTTAGGTCATCGAGCATCAAGCGCTCCTTTGACAAGAATCAACCGCCATATAGGTGATGTTCCAATTCCACTTCCTTGAAATTGCTCCTGTTGATTGTCCTCTAGTTCTTTCCACAGTTTTTTTGACTTCAATTCAACTTTATCTTTTCTAGTATTCATGTTTTTCTCCTGGTTTAAACTATGCGTCAATTTCTGAATTAATCTTGATCAAAGTAAAGGAGCCTAACCCTTTACAAAAGAATATGCTCTCTTGTCACTACTGAAGCTTCGCCTGCTAGCTTAGGCTTATAGTCAGGAATTTTGACCGACGTGAACGATATCAATCCACCAGATAAATTTTCTGCTTTCTGTATACCAATCTCTGAAAATAGTTTAGATGGTAGTTCTTTGAGAGACGGCCTGGAAATAGCTCGTTTCATGGCTTGCTCCATATACATCTATATGTACTAAATTTATAATCTTGAAAAAGGGAAGAAATATCTTGCAAGTTCTTGTAGATTTTGCGAGTTGTTGCTGCTGTTGATACATTTCTTGAAGATTATTGCGATTGCAAAAACTGTCTTGGCGTAAGACCCGTTGTTTTCTTGAAATGGTAGTTTAAGTGGCTCTGATGGGAGAACCCGCTGGCGAGAGCGATTTCGCTAATACTCAGTTTTCCTTCTTGCAGTAGCTGCTTGGCGTAATTCACTCTTTGCTGAATAACGTACTGATAAGGGCTAATTCCCATAGATTGCTTAAATAAGTGACAAAAATAATACCGACTAACTCCTAACTGATCTGCGATCGCTTCTAGTGATATGCTCTCATTTAAATGAGCCTGAATATAGTCAATCGCTGTTTGTAGCTTTGATTGCGATAAACCATCAGGATAGATTGGAATGATTTTCTGTTTGGTAGAGTAATGGCGTAGCAGATGAATACTTAGAAGGGTTGCAACAGCCTCGGCATATAAGCCACTGCCAGTTGGATTGATGGTTAGTTCTTGGATAAGAGCCAATACCATTTGGTAAATGAGTAGATCAGATTTACCAAAATATGATGTGAGTTCAACTTTATCTGGATCTAATTTCTCATAGGCAACGTGATGGACATATTCAGGTTCGAGGACTAAATGAATCGTTTCCATCTCTTGTTGCCAGCGATATTGGCGATACATCCCACTAGGAGCAAAGGAAATATCACCAGGGCAAAACTCAGCTGTCTGAATTTTACCTGCCATGATTTCTTCAATCTTGCACCCTCTAGGAAGCGTTATGAGGTGCTGAAGAACGGTGCACTCCGGTGTTTCAAACGGGGGATGACGATAAACTTCGAGTTTGATTCCGCGCCAATGGCTTTGATGGCTTGAGAGTAAGCACGATCTATTCAGCACACGAGAGAGTTCCTGTTCGTGGGTGAAATCAAGTTTTAACAGATCTTTGTCGGCCACTGTTTGATTCCACTATTGGAAAAGCGCATACGTTACAAATTCAACCAGGTTTTGGGCGTCATGCCAGTTAAGCGCTTGAAATGACGATTGAGATGACTTTGGTGGGTAAACCCACAGGCTAAAGCTATCTCTGCCAGCGTCATGGAATTCTGCTGGAGCAGGCGCTTCGCCCGTTCTACCCGCTGTCGGGTAAGGTACTTATGCGGACTCAAGCCAGTTGAGCGCTTGAACGCACGACAGAAATAATATTGGCTCAATTGTGCGATCGCAGCTAACTCCTGCAAACCCAGATCCTGCTCCAAATTATCGTTGATATAGTCCGTCACCAGCTTCAGCTTATGTTGCGATAAACCTCCCTTGCAGTCTGACGTGCGATCGCGAACGGTTGAATAGTTGCGTAAAAGATGGACGGCTAGGGCGTTGGCCAGCGTTTCGGCATAAATGCGGTCAGAGCTAGCTTGCCGTTGCAGATCTGCCTGTAGAGCGCGCCCAATCTGATAAATTACTTTATCTCGAATGTTTAAGCTGGGCAGTAGCTCGATGCGATCGCACCTTAGTAACTCTGTAGCTTGTGAATGCAGCAACTCTGGCTTCAAGTTGAGGCTGAGTACCTGAGCATGGGTATTCAACTCAAGGAAATGAGAACGATGAATCGGGCAAATTGATGCCGATCCTGACGAAAACGTAGACTCTTCACACTTGTTGTCAGTAATGCGTCTGAATTGACCACCTTCGGTTGGCCCCAACGCAATACTCACGACATAGTGATCTAAACAATATTCGGGTGTTGCGCCTGGCGGAATATTGAAAGTTTCTAAAGTGATGCTTCGCCAATCGGCATCATAGCTAGCAGTATCAGGTTCAAGGTCAATCAGTTCCGCTAGTCGTTTTGATTCATCAGAACCATTAATTTGCGATCGCGATAGAGTCATCACTCAATCTCCTGGTCAATATCGCTTTCAGGTCGCACACATCAATCCTCTTACAGGATTTACCCAAAGCAATCAGACCGTTTTACGCAACGTTTTATTAACTTATCAAAATCTCTGCCTAAACAGCAAATCTGTGCAAGACAGGCCAACGTATCTTCAATAGCCTATTGGTATGCCTATTAATGAATCTAGCCTATTTCACTATCTTTGAGTGGAGCTAAACAGATGAAATGCCAGCCTTCCAAATCAGCTAATTCAAAATCTAAAAAGAATAAACTTTGCCCTGAAGATCAACTATGGCAACCCCTAGATACTGATCAGTCAGAATCTATTTCCGGTGGATTGGTTCTGCTGTTTGCGAATCCTTTTGCCTGAGAATCTACAGTCAATATGTAGGTTGGGTTGAATTTGGCTACATATTAGACCTTATCGGAAATTGTTTTGTAGCGCGGCGGAGCCGCGCTACAAAACAATTTCCAACCCCAAAAACTTTACTTCCAATAAAGTCTATTAGTCATCTGCTGTTTCACCCAGCCTGCATAGATCAACTACATTTGTACATCTATAAAGAGGTTTATCAATGGCCTGTACTCAAAACAAACCAAACATGAGACAGCTTTCTTCTAAATATCTACAAATTAAGAAAATATTATTCCTTCAAGATATTCCTGAAACGACTCAGAGCAGAATTCAAGGCGGAATGTTTGATGCCTTCACGAAGGTTGTTGTCCAAGCAGATGCGAGAGGAGAGTTTTAGTATATAAATTTGCGATCATAAAATTGCAATTTAGTCGAATAAATTCTATTCCAGCCTGTTTCCCTTTTGAGGGAAAGGAGATGCTCATGAAGAATAAAAAATTTAGAAACAGTTTACCTGGTAAACACCAAAATCAACTTGAGCTTTTGCCTGTCCTTGATGCAATAGAGCTTTCAGAAAACGAAACGGAAGCAATCTCAGGCGGCAGCGTAATTTTCCTCTTTGCGGCAGCAACCAGTAACACCCAACGGCTCCAAGAAGAGTTTTCAGCGGAACTTGCAACTTTGCGCGGACGTGTGGATGCGTAAGACTAGCAGCTCTAGCTGTATCCTTTATCGTCAGACACTTTGCTGTAACTGGAAAATCCTATGAAACGTAATATTGCAAAGCCTTCTAACCCCCAACACTTGTTAACTAAACCATCACTTTGGCAAGAGCTGTCGAACGATACGCAATCAACTCTTAGCGGAGGCAAAGATTTCGGCTACTCGTTTCCTTGTGATGGTCCAGGTCAAGGTGGTACTTGATAAGCTCCAGGTTTGAAATTCAGTTTTTTGGTCTGGCTGTCTTAACCTGAATTAGAGTTTGCGATCGCACTTCCAGAATCGTTTAGAGATGGGGCTGCGATCGCAGATTGGGTGATCTCGAATTAAATTGAGAACAATGAATAAGCAAAATAAGCAAAATAAATGCTCTAATCTTGAAAACCTGACTAAGCATTTTACTGAATTGTCTGATTGTGAGACACAAGTTTTCTCTGGAGGATCCAGTCTTCTGGCCCATGAACTAACTCATGTTGCTCAACAAACTTAATAGCTAATCGCGATATTTGGGAGTGAAATCAATGACATTAGCTTCACAACATAGTCAGATAAAAGATCATCAAATATCCTGCGCCAGCAACAGCCTCACCAGTAATAATTTATGGTGTGAAATTCCTGAAGAGACTCAGGCCGATCTTCAGGGAGGTAACAATGAGCGTATTCGAGTTAAGCTGAAATCCTATGATCATTTAACCTGGGCGATGAGCCTCATGTTCTGATCATTCATCAATTTTTGATTCTCCAGATGTGACCGTTAAGCCGCCCATACTATTCCGAGCCGTCACCCCCGACGCGTTTTTGCCGCCCATTTCTCGCTGGTCGAAACTGGGCGGCATCGCCTTGCTCGGCCTCTTTGGGGGGAGTTGACGTTTGCGATCTTATTCAAATACAGCGTCACGGCCAAGGCTCCGGCTCTCATTCGGCCAGTTGGCGACCTGCGTATGATTCAGGCTCCCACATCTGGCACTGTTACCGAAATTACGGCTTAGGCCAATCAGACCGTGCAAACCGAAGATGCGATCGCAGTTTTGATGACACTACCCAACAGATTCAAAGAAGACCTGCGTAGAGACGAATGCCATTTGCCCTACTCTGATCTCAAAATTTGTAGTAATTCTTGTGCCGCAAAGGGTTTTGGTAAAAAGCCTTGAAAGCCAAGCTTTTCGGCCTGGGCAGCAGCATCGGTAGAGTTTAAGCCGCTAGTGGCAATGATTCGTAGATTAGGACTAATGCGGCGCATGACTGGAATAGCTGACAGGCCATCCATATTGGGCATCATTAAATCCATCAGGACGCTGTAAACGTCGTCTTTATGCTCCGCTAAAAGTGCGATCGCATCTGCGCCATCTTGAGCTGTTATTACTCGATAATTGTAGGCTTCGAGCGTCGTCTGGGTAATCTCGCAGATAGCAGGTTCATCGTCTACAACCAGGACTAACTCGCCATGTCCAGCCAGTAGATCCAGGGAATCGATCGGTTTGGGCACAGCCTCCTCCGTTGCTGGTAAATAAACCTTAAATTGGCTACCACTACCTACTTCGCTCACGACATCAACAAAGCCACCGTGGCTGTTAACAATTCCCAAAACCGCTGATAGACCTAGTCCCGTACCCTTACCAACCTCTTTAGTCGTGAAAAAGGGATCGAAAATTCGATGCAGAATATTGGATGGAATGCCGGAGCCCGTATCACTGATGGTGATTAGGACGTAGCGTCCAACCTGTGCCTCTAAATGCAGTTGAGCCAACTGCTCATCCACCAGCTTGTTCTCTGCCGTAATTTGCAACGTGCCACCGTTCGACATCGCATCGCGGGCATTGACGCAGAGATTCATAAACACCTGATGCAGTTGAGTCGCATCGCCGGACACCGTCCACAGATTAGGATCAATGTCAGCTTGAATTTCAATCGACTTGGGCAGCGTTTGCCGCACTAACTTGTTAATTTCCTTCAGCAGCGGGCTAACTTGCAGGCTGAAACGCTTACCCTCTACTCCTCGGGCAAACGCAAGAATTTGCTTCACTAAATCAACGCCTCGGTGAGCGCTATTTTCTAGAATTTCTAGCCGTTGACGAGTTGGTTCATTGAGATGGGGCATCATACGAGGTAGCAGTTGGACTGCTAGTAGAATGGGGGTTAGGATATTGTTTAAATCATGAGCGATGCCGCTAGCAAGCGTCCCTAAACTTTCCAGCCGTTGCGCCCGCAGGAACTGTTCTTCTAGGTGCTTCTTCTCGGTAATGTCCATGTAGATGCCCAGCAGCCGTAGAGGATGGCCCGCTACATTAGTAAATAAGCTGCTTTGAATCGCAATCCACCGCACCTTGCCTGCATCGTCAGAAATACGAAACTCTGTATTCAACCCCTGTCCGGACTGGACAGCTTGGTGCAATTCCTGTTCAACTCGCTCTAAGTCATTGGGATCCAGTGTCCAGATCCATTTGCTCTGATAGTTGCCAAAGCTGCCTGATACAGAGGATTTCAAGGATGCGAGTGAATCAGCAGTAGTCTGTGCTGCGCTCTTCTCTAATTCCACGCCCCATCTAATTTGATCCGAGGGGATATCCCACTCAAACGCGCCCATTTTGGCTGCTTTTTGAGCCAACGTCAGCCGTTCCTGAACCCGCTGGCGCTGCACGACTTCTTGGCGCAGTTGCTCGTTGGCCGTTTCTAACTCGGCTGTGCGCTCCTGCACCCGCTCTTCCAGCGCCTCATTTGCCTGCCGCAGCGCTACAGCGGTTTGCTTGCGCTCAATCGCGTAGCGCAGCGATCGCACCAGTAGCTCCTGGTTCATCTGCCGCTTCATCAGATAGTCCTGCGCTCCGTGCCGCACCGCTTCCACGGCTAGGTCATCATCGTTGGTGTTCGTTAACACCACAATCGGCAGAGTTGGCGCATCCCGAATCAGCCGATCCAGGGACTCCAAGCCGCTACTATCCGGCAGCGTCAGATCCAGCAGTGCCACATCAAACGAATTAGCACCGAGCCGCTCAATCGCTTCTCCCAAGCGCTTGGCGTGGGACAGGACAAAGCGGCTGCGTGGCGTTCCTTTGAGGACTTCTTGGATCAGACGAGCTTCTGCCACATTGTCCTCAATCAGCAGGACGTTGACGAGCGGTTTGCCTAAGGGCCGTTGGACGGTAGTTTGGCTGTCTCTAACCAAAATGCCTCAATCCCTCGAACGATTTTGAACAGTTGCGCTAGATTCCGCGATTTGGAGATATAGCAGTTCACGTATAGATCATAGCTCTTGCTAATGTCCTCCTCATTGCGGGATGTCGTCAGCACGATGATCGGGATGTGCTTGAGCGCTTCGTCAGCCTTGATTTCAGCTAGCACCTCCCGACCATCTTTCTTCGGCAGGTTCAAGTCCAGCAGGATGAGGTCGGGACGATGTGCGATCGCATCTTCCCCATCCTGCTGCAGGTAGGCCATTGCCTCCATGCCATCGCGAGCAATCTCGACCTCGCAAGGTACATTACTGCTCTTGAGGGCTTCTTGAATCAGTCGAATATCACCCCGATTATCCTCGATCAAAAAGATACGTTTGGGCTTTTCGTCCATTACCATGATTGCGATCGCGTCCTTCAACCGGAATGGTGAAATAAAACGTTGCGCCTTCTCCCACTTGGGATTCAACCCAGATGCGGCCCCGATGACATTCGACAATCTTCTTACAGATCGCCAGTCCCATACCGGAACCGGGATACTCATCCCGAGTATGAAGCCGCTGGAAGATGATGAAAATGCGCTCGGCAAACTGTGGGTCAAGGCCAATGCCGTTGTCCTTGACTGAGAACAGCCAAGCATCTTCCTGACGCTGCACGCCAATGTGGATGCGCGGCGGTTCAGACGGCTTGCGGAACTTAATCGCATTGCCGATCAGGTTCTGGAAGAGCTGCATGAGCTGGGTTCCATCCGCCACGATGGTCGGCAGCAGGTCTACAGTAATCGTGGCGTTGGCATCCGCAATCCGCCCGCGCAGATTATTCATCGCCTGATCCAGCGAATCCTGTACGTCGGTCAGCTCCCGATCAATCCCCTTTAGATCAACCTTGGAATAGGCCAATACATCGTCGATCAGAGTCTGCATCAGGCTGACGCCCTCAACGGCAAAGCCAATAAACTCTTTACCGTCTTGACCCAGCTCAGCATCGTAGCGCATTTCCAGAAGCTGCACAAAGTTAGCCACCTGATTTAGCGGTTCCTGCAAATCATGGGACGCAACGTAGGCAAACCGCTTCAGCTCGGCATTCGAACGCTCCAGATCCTGAGCCAGTAAGGCCAACTCTTCCGCCTGTCGCAGCACTATGTTGACGATTGCTTTACGCAGTTCTAGTGCCGCCCGAATCTCCACCGATTTCCAGGGCAGCGACTGCAGCTTTACTGTTTCTTTCCAGAGATGGAAAGACTTACGGGGACAGAGCCACTGATTGTCAGCTTCACCTTCTAATGTGTAAGCATTATTCGGATCGCCGCCCCAGTTGACGGTTTGAATGACTTCCGGTCGGAACCACAGCACGTAGCTGCGCTTCGAGATCGGGATTGCGAGCAAACCACTGGCTACGTCTTTGAATCGCTGGGCATCGGAGTAAACCAATGGCAGCGCACTAGTTTCAAAAATCTCGCCATCGACGGTCTTATTCAGCCACTGCACCAGATAGTTCAACTCTTCCTCAGAGGGCGTCCGGCCAATCGTGGTCCAGTGACCGTTGAAGCAAATCGCGGCTCCTTTGGCATCGACCAAATCCAGTAAACTCGGCTCCTGCTGCACCAGACCATGCACAAAGTAGTCTTCCTGCGCCATCCGGTCAACTAAACGGGACTGCACCTGGGCCAGCTTCATCCGGTAGTTATGGTCGGCTTCCTCTTCGCGGGTGGAGATTTCAGAGAAAATCACCCGACCCAGAAATTCACAGGCTTTCCGCAGTTCGTAAGGCACCTGCTTGGGTGTACGGTGGTGGCAGGCAATTAGACCCCAGAGCTTCTGATCCTTCATCAGCGAAATGGTCAGCGACGATCCCACCTGCATGTGGCTGAGGTATTCAATATGGCAGCGGTAGGGCTGACGCAGAACGGACATGATTAAATCCGTTGGCTGGCCCGTCACGGGATTATTGGCCGGATACAGATCGACAGGTTCTGCTTTGGCATCGGGGATCACCCGAATCCAGTTGGAGAGGAACATCTTGCGGGCAGGCTGTGGTACATCTGATTCTGGGAAATGTAGACCCAGATAGGATTCCATACCCTCAACTAACTCTTCAGCTAGCACCTCACCATGACCGTCATCGTCGAATTTGTAGAGCATCACCCGGTCAAAACCAGTGACGCGACGTACCTCATGGACAATGATGCGACAGAAATCCACTAGATTCGGCGTTGCCTCAAGCTGGCTGATCGAGGCTCTAGCTAGGTGATAAAAGCTCAGGAAGGGAATAGTTTCCTGCGTCAGAGCGGGTTCCAACTCCACAATCAAGAACCCATCTGCGCTGCGGTGAAAAATGGCATCGTAAACGCCGTAGTCATCTCCCTGGCGCTTCACCCAAACTTTAGTCGGGTTAATAATGTCCAAGTTTTCGTAATACAGTCCAGTCCGGAATTGATCAACCTGATAGGGATCAAGCAAATCATCGAGGGTTTTGCCGAGTACCTCTTCTGGCGGCAATCCCAGTGCTGTGCGGGTATTTCGGCTCACCTGTAGCACGGTTAGATCTGACTCCTGCAATACCAACAGCACACCGTGAGGCTGCACTTGAGTCAACGTATTAATATCCGGCTGCTTGAGGTTGGTTAGGTTAAGTCCCGCAAGACTAATTTCTTGATTTAAATTCACTGCGGTCATAGGGAGATCTCCCAATCATTAAGATTGTGAATGTTTGCTTCTAGTGTTCGGTTTTCATGAGGCTGATGAGTCCGACAGATGAGTAGAAATACTTGATCAGTAGGCAGCTTTTTTGAGGGTGTTTGGTAATGGATGATGCGATCGCAAATCCAGCATTAAGATATTCACGCTGGGGTGCTTACTTTTAATTCAACTAATTCAACCAAGCTTAGATCTGTCGTGTGAACTTCTGTCATGGGAACTGTTGTGCTTTGAATTACGTTCGCCTACTGATGCCAAAGAAACTTGTACCAATAGCGACTTGGGCTATCACCACAGGCCACACACTTGCAGCATAGCGTGGATGATTTTTAAACCACCAAGGGAAATCTTAAATCAATTCTAAGTTTTGATTAGCCACGAATTTTGGTCATTTTCTTAGCAGTAAATCCCTAGAAAAAGCTGCGTAAATTTTAGTTTCGAGCGCAAAGTTTAAACAACAACACAAAAGTTATACCTAACGAGAGCAGCACTTCCTTCACTCCACTGGCAATGTCACAATTTCCAGCCAAAAATCCTCAATCCGTTTGACAATTTGAGATAGCTGCTCCAAGTCAGACGACTTCACCACGTAGCAGTTACCTTGGTGGGTGTAACTGTACAAAATGTCAGCATCGCTGTCGGATACCGTGAATACAATCGTGGGAATTCGCTTTAGGCTGCTGTCGGTCTTAATGTCAGCCAAAATTTCTCTACCATTCCGTCCCGGCAGATTGAGATCCAGCAGGATTAAATCAGGATGAGCGGCTTCACTGTATGGGTCACGACGATGTAAGAAATCTAAAGCACGATCGCCATCGCCAATCGTTTCTAGATGGTAAGGTTTGCCGCTGCTGCACAGGGATCGCTGGATAGTATCAACATGCTCAGGATTATGATCTAGTACCAAAATGAAGCGGTTTGTTCTACCAGTCTGCATGGGCTGACTCTGTCTCCAACTGCTAGGCTATGACAGTCATAGCGGATTGCGGCTGCAAATCTTAAAAATCTGCTAAAAATTCTTAGGTTTGAGCGAGGAATATTCACATCCCACAATGCCCCACGTATCTACGCCTAGAACTGAATTTTTTGCTGGTGCGCGCGGAATTGTGCCGCTGGTGGTTGGTGCGATTCCGTTTGGTATCATTTTTGGTACACTGGCGCAGAGCGGTGGATTACCGTTTAGTGCGACAGTTGGCATGTCGGCCTTTGTGTTTGCTGGATCGGCTCAGTTTATCGCATTGGGGTTGTTAGCAGCAGGTAGCAGCCTGCCGTTGATTGTGCTAACAACCTTTGTCGTCAACTTGCGTCATTTGCTGTATGCCGCCAGTCTAGTGCCCCACGTGCGCCATCTGCCGCAGCACTGGAAGGTGCCGATTGGCTTTTGGCTAACCGATGAAGCCTTTATGGTGACGATTCGTCGCTATGAGCAGCCGGATCAGAGTCCCTATAAGCACTGGTACTACATTGGGGCGGCGTTAACCATGTATAGTAGCTGGCAGCTTTGCACCTGGATTGGACTGACTGCCGGACGGTTGGTGCCCAATTTGGCCAATTTGGGACTGGATTTCGCGATGGTTGCTACGTTTATTGGTATGGTTGTACCTTATGTGCGCACGCGACCAATGGCGGCAACAGTGGTGACAGCAGGAGTCGTTTCGCTACTCAGTTACGGTTTGCCCCATCAGTTAGGGCTCATCGTAGCTGCGATCGCAGGTGTGGCGGCGGGAGTGATCACAACTGCGATCGCACCTGCCCAAAAGCGTTAGGTCTGCTCTAGCTCCAGTTTCTCAATCCGCCATGCCACTTGAATGCCAATTTTACCGGCCTTGATAAACCGCCAGTTCCCTCGGTCGAAGTGATCTTCCTTGGCCGAACACTTCGGTTTTACCTGAATCAGCTGCTCGACTTCCTCTGTCGTTAACACCCAGCCCGCTTGGCACGCCTGCTCTAATGCTTCTAAATGCCAGAGTGGTCGTGGTGGCGGTGGTGGTGACGGTGGATGAGTGGCCAATCGCTCAGTCAGCTCCGTCAGAGCAGTTGCGATCGCAGCTAGATGCTGATTCAATTCTTGTAGAACTCGCTCAGCCAGTTCTGGCGTCGATGATACAGCCGTAGAGTTTGCCAACGTCGCTGGGGCCGCAACAGCCGCACTGGCAGCGGTCTCACTTGGAGTTCCTTCTGAAGACGAGTCCGATTCTGCCCACGGATCAGGAATTGTCGGATCAACAACCGGTGGAGCTGATTGAGCCGCAGTTGGTGATTTCTGAGCGTCCTGCGGGGTGGTTGGCGCTTTGCTGGTGGGTTGCCGCGTAGAGGATGGCTTAGATTGTTTGTAGCTTGCCGGTTCTCCTTTAGCGCGTGGCTCGGTCGCCTCGGCACTGAGCGGCTGTGACTGAAAGCCGTGCTGCTGCAGCCACAGCTTGCGCATTTCTTCAGATAGATTAGTCAGGTAAATCCCTGCATCACGATTGCCCTGCGCGGCTAGTTGGGCTCCAATCTGCCGCATCATGTTGAACAATCCTGGCCCAATCAGGTCTTGATTGGCCGCAATCAACTGCTGCTGTTCTTTCGGCGAAGCGCCCAGGAGCAATTGAATAAAGTCTAGATAAGCCTTTGACTTTTCCTCCCGTGGCGGAGCAGTCGTTTGGGTCAGAATATGATGCAGCTGTCCGGCCCAGTTGTGCAGAAACGTGGCGCGCTGCATGTCACCTTCTTGAGCGAGGGACGTGGCTACCTGCTCCATCGTTTGCACAAAACCAGCGTCAACTAAATCTTCATGCTGCCGCAATCGAATCCACTCTTCCCCACTGGGACAGCTCAGTAGCTCTTGAATAAGCTCAAGATAAGCCTTGAGGCGTCGTTGTTGCATAGGGCATTGATCATCTCAGCTCAAAGATGATAGCGCTATTTATCCATTCAGACATTCAGATCTTGACCGATCATAATTCGATGACCGTCTGCTGTACGTAGACCGAATTCTCGCATACCCCAAGGCTCATCTCGTAACGATTTGATCAACTCTGCCCCATTGGCCACGACGTGCTGATAATAGGCATCGATATCGTCAACCACAAAGTAGGCAAAGTAAGAGTGATCGCCTAGATCCCTAGCAGGAATTGCATCGGGGCAATGTCCAGCCATAATCCGACAGCTATCCCGCACAAACATGAGCCAGCCCGGATCCCCCATTTCATGCACTGTAAATCCTAAAACATCTCGATAGAATTTAGCAGAGGTAGCTAAATCGGGCACGGCCAGAACATATAAAGTGCGCTGAATCATCACGTTTAGGGTTTACACAAGTGCCAAGCTCGCGGTTGTACAAATGCTTCTAGGCCAATATGCGACAGGGTCGCTCCGAGCCCGGACTGCTTGCGTCCCGTCGAAGGTAAATAGGGGCTCACGCGATCGCAACAGTTCCAGTACACCGTTCCGCTATTGATCTGGCGCAGTAGCTGAACAGCCCGCTCACGGCTCTGGGTATAAACCGCTGCTGTGAGGCCATAGTCACTATCGTTCATTTTTGCGATCGCATCGGCATCATCTTTAACTTCTTGAATGCCAATGACTGGACCGAAGGTTTCATCCCGCATCACAGCCATGCGGTGATCTACATTTACCAGCACCGTAGGTTCAAAGTACCAGCCCGTCTTCTCAGCCCGATAGCCACCGCAGAGGGGAAACGCGCCTTTCATCAGAGCGTCTTCGACCTGTTGTTCGAGTGCGACCAAGTGGGATTGACGGCTGACGGGGCCAAGGTAGGTATCGGGTTCAGCAGGATTGCCAAATTTGAACGCTTCAACCGTTTGCAAAAACTCATCGACAAACTGGTCATAGATCAAGGTATGCACATAAATGCGCTCAATTGAGCAGCGTTGACCACTGTTGCAGAAAACACCCTCGGCTAAGCTAGTTGCCACTTTGGTCAGATCGACATCTTCGCAAACGTAGGCTGGATCTTTGCCGCCGAGCTGGAGCTGCACCTTGATTAACCGCTCCGCTGCCGTAGTAGCCACCTTTTTGCCCGTTGCGTAGGAACCTGCAAAGAAAATGCCGTCTAGTGGCTGCTGTACCAGAGCTGTACCGGCTTCATCTGCGCCGATGACAGGAATAAACACAGCTTTGGGAACCCCGGCTTCATACAGTAAATCTGCGATCGCAAGCCCGGTTAATGTGGCTGATTCAGACGGTTTGTATAGTACCGCATTACCCGTCAGCAAGGCAGGCACAAACACGTTCGCACCAGCTAAGTAGGGATGGCTCCAGGTCGAAATATTGGCGACCACGCCCAATGGATCGTAAGTTAGCACTTCTTCCAAATCGGCCAAACCCGGAAACGCTAGCGGATCGGGAGCTTGGCGCAGTAGCTTGGGCTCCATTAGCTGATGCACATTAGCTAGAAAAAAATCGATGCACTGAGCCGCTAATCGAACTTCATTTTTCGCCTGGGTGATGGGTTTTCCCGTCTCTGAGGTTAATAGACGAGCTAGAAAACCCACCTCCTGCATCAGCAGCTCCTGGAACGTCCGCAGAATCCGAATGCGATCATTGAGCGAACGAGCAGCCCATTCAGGTTGGGCACTGCGGGCCTGCTGATAATACTGATCAATGGCTAAATCGTCAGCGGTAGGAATTTCTTGCAGTAATTCTTCAGTCGCAGGATTGATTACACGCAGTGGTGAAGTAGCTAAGTTAGTATGCAACATATTCAAATCAGTATGCATGGTGAGACCTATAAATTAATTCTGGTAGAAAATATCGTCTTTCAATATGAGACTGAATCTACAGATTTATCAGCATACTTGGCGTATCTTGCGGCGCTGAATGTAGGCATTCTTTCATATTGAGACTGATGTGACAACTTGGCAATTTATTTTCAGCTAATTCGCCATTGATTTACTCCTAATTATCTCTAACCCCAAAATCTATGCCGTTAAAAACGGAACTGCACCTCTCGTATCCCCATACTGCTGCTGAATTTCATCAACCTTGCGACTCCTCAGGGATCAAGCCTTGAGGCCAGCTAATTCCTTGCTTCAAAGATTAATGAAGAGTATGCAAGCTATTTCTTTTAGAGTAGAATTATGCTCATGAATCTCCTTCACAAAAGCATTAATATTTTGCGTCTCAAGCAGCCAGTCATGACCAGCAAAAACGAACATTTTCTCTATCCAGCCTCTAAGTATAGAAAGGCGAAATAGCAATACTCTAAGAGGAATATAAGGAAGATATAAAAAGAGAGTCTGATGTTTTAAGACAGTATCAGACTCTCTTTTGGTATTACATTGCATCTATAAATTTTTCTCTTGCGCAGTATAAATCGAAACTCCGGTAGAGCTATTTGGCTGCTGTATTACCGCAGTAACATGACCTTTTTAGGTTTGAGTTCAAGGGATAAAGTAAACAAAAAATATCATCTTTATAAAAAATATGGGGTGAGTAAGATGTGCGATCGCATTGCAAAATTGCTGGGGTGGCTGTTGGTTGCGCCATTCTGACATCTACCCAACTGCTTGGGCTGAGGTAGTCCGGGTGATGTTTCTACACCTCAATGATGTTTATGAAATTTTCCTGTAAAAGATGAAAGGTGCGGTGGGTTGGCATGAGTGGCTAGGTTAGCTCTAACAAGCACTATTATTTGTCCCGGACGCGGCCAGAAACTCATCGCGGTTCCAGGTGGTCATTGCTGATGGTTGCGCTCCATCCGGTGAGCAGAGGTACATCTCATGTCCCGGATAAGCCACAATATGCAGTCCCGCTGAGCGGAGCATCGCTTCCACCCCAGTATGATTGGGTGCCCACCAGTTGGTTGGATCACCTGCAAACTCTCGCTCAATAAACGCCATCTTTGGCCAGCCCGACTGGCTCATCACCTCGCGATTGTGGAAGCCTAAACCATTTGCCTGGGGATGCACCGCATTATCCGTCATCGTCAGCGTTTGAAACACCAACAGCTGATCGGTCTTTTGCGCCACAATATCTAGCCCCAGCAGCGGATAGCGGAGATGATAAAACACTCCCATAAACAGCACCAAATCAAAGGTTTCATCCAGCCGCGCCAGATCATACACCTGCATCTGGCGAAACTCCACCTGCTTCTGGAGCTGAAACTGCTGCACTGCCCAGTTGGCCTGAGCCAAATAATGCTCGTCCACATCAATGCCCAGCACCGTTGCGCCCCGTCGCGCCAGCTCAAAGCTGTAGAATCCGGCATTACAGCCAATATCTAGCACTCGCCAACCCGTTAAATCCTCTGGCAAATGGGGAGCTAACTGCTGCCACTTAAACCGAGGAAAATCGCCCAGAACATGATCCGGAGCCGTCTGCCGACCATCCGGCAAATGCAAATTGTGAAACCACGGTGCGAGAGTTGCGATCGCATTATCGTGAGCAGTCATGTAATGACTCATGCTTAAACTGATTGAATTCAACGTTTGTTATGTAATATCAAGTCTGTGTATAAGAACCCAATTTATTTTTTGTGAAACGTTTGCTCCGCAAACGTTTCACAAAAAATAAATTGGTTTTCAACTAGGCTGGATATCAAACACACTGAGCTTTGGCCGTTCTCGATAAGGCCGCCTGCAAATACTCTTCCAGCTCCGCCGCTCGGTGAGCCGCTGTATGAGCGGACAGCACTCGCTGACGTGCCCGCTGCCCCATTTGCTGCCACACATCGCGCGGCACATCACGCAGATAGTACAGTACATCTTGGGTTGAGCGGGCTACCAAAATGTCTGTACCGATATCAAATACGGTGCCCAACCCCATCCAGTAATCACTGATAATCGGTGTACCACAGGCCGCCGCTTCAAACAGCCGCACGCTGGGAGAATAGCCTACCCGAATCATATCGGCCCGCGTTAAGTTTAACGTGAATCGCTGAGCGATGTAGAACTGGCGATGCTGAGCAGGCGGCAAATGCTCAATCCGCTGCACCGTACCGGGCCAGTCAATCTCCGCCGGATACTGCGGCCCTGCCACAACCATATGTCCCTCTGGCCACTGGCGGGCAGGCTCCAGCAGCAATCGCTCCAAACCTGGCTGACGGTCTGGGCTGTAGGTGCCCATATAGCCCAAATCCCACTCATAGGTCTGATCCGCTAGCGAATCCGAATCGGGATAGTACAGCTCTGGATCAACCGAGCAGTAAAGCGCCCGCGCTTGGGGCGAACCATACTGCTGCTCAAGCTGGCGCAGAATCGGCCCACCCGAAAACGACAAATAGAGATCGTACTGAGCAATCAAATGGGGCGCTAAGTATTCCGTATCGCCCCGCGCCAGCTTCGCCAGCGTCACCGGCGTATCGATGTCGTAGAACGCTGTCACGCCCTGCGCCGTCTGCTGCACCCAGTCTCCTACGGCCACTCCATCCGGCACGTAGGAACCGACAATCACCACATCTGCATTCCTCACCCGCGCCGCATGACTGTCGCGCAGATCGTCTAAATCCTGGTACAGATACGTTTCACCATAGGGAGGATCGGGCAAATCGCGGTTGCTGGCATACCAAGGCACATCTCGCTCCAAAAATGCGATCGCATGACCGCGACGGCTCAGCTCTCGCACCAGCCCTCGATAGGTGGTAGCGTGGCCGTTGCCCCAGGAGGAGGTGATTGATAGTCCGAGGATAATGATATTGAGGGTCATAGTAGATACCTCGATGGCAGTGTGGGATTGAAAACCCGTAATTTATTTTTATGAAACGTTTGCGGAGCAAGCGTTTCACAAAAATAAATTGGGTTCTTACACATAGACTTGATATCAACGGGAGCTAAATATTGGGGGCAGTAATAGAGAGATTGCTGGGGGTGGCATCTAGGACGGCTGCAAGTTGGGCAGCGCGGTGAGTGTAGGTATGTTCGGCTAAAACACGCTGGCGGGCAGCTTGACCAATGCGTTGAGCTTGTTCAGCCGTTAGCGATCGCAGTTTTTCTGCTACGTCGGCACCATTTTGCACGACTAGTACTTCTTGATCGGGTTCTAGAAATAGCTTCAGTCCTTGCCAGTCATCGGTCAGCAAGCAGGCTCCTGCTCCCGCTGCTTCGAACACACGGGTGGCGGGCGAGAATCCATAGCGGGCCATGCTTTCGCGGCTGATATTCAAGACCGCTCGGGGCGTGCAGTTGAAGGCATTGTGGTCAGTGGTGTAGACATGGCCGAGATAGCGCACGTTGGCGGGCATTGGCTTATCGGCCCAGCCGTTGCCACCCAGCAAAAACTGCTGATCAGGTAGCTGGGCGGCGGCTTCTAGAAAGAACTGCTCGACCCGCTGCTCCCGATCGGGTAAGCGATTACCCAGGAAAGCTAGGTCGGCAGCAAAGGCCGGATTAGCAGGCACTGGATGATGGGTCGTCGGATCGAGGGCGTTATAGATCGGTACGCAGCGACGTGCGCCTAAGGCCGTATAAGCCTGCACAACCGGATCACCGCCGCCATAGGTCAGAACTAAATCATATTTTGGCAAGTGCGATCGCAGTGGATCAGTCGGATCGCGCTGGAGCTGATCCAACGTAGCAGGCGCATCCACATCCCAAAATGCCACGAGCGTCGTTGGGCTTTGCAGCGACAGCACAGCCGCTTCCAGCCAGGCATCAAACACCCCGATACCGCTGGCTTTCACGACCAGATCGGCACCTTTAGCTTGCTCCAGCATCCGAGCAACGGCTTCCTCCGTGGCGGGATACACGACCACCTTAGCCCAGTCCGGATCAGACATATCGCGATGCTGCTGCCGCTCGTAGGCATCCGGCTCATAAAAGGTGACGTGATGACCCAGATCGCTCAGCGCACGAATGATCCCGCGATAATAGGTCGCCGCCCCATTCCAATAAGCGGAGACTAAGCTAGAGCCGAAAAAAGCAATGTTTAAACCAGTTTTCATAACTAGAACCGTTCAATTCACCGTCTATCTGATCATCAGCTTGTAGCTTGCGCTGGTAATGCCTCTGCCGTTAATGCTTCGTAGATCGCCAGCAGCTCATCTACTCGATGCCCGCAGGTGTGGCGTTCCAGAATGGTTTGCCGTCCCCGATCGGCCAATGCTTGAGCGAATTCGGCATCAGCTAGAACACAACGCAAATGAGCTTTCATTTCCTCGCCATTGTGAGCCACCAAGAAATCACGCCCTGGTTCAAACAGATCTTCCAGATCATCCCAAGGAGCCGAAACGAGCGGAACACCGCAGGCTAGAGCCTCAAACACCCGAATTGTCGGGATTCCCGGCAGAATAGAAGCATAGTAGCGACGGGGTACATGCACAGTCACTTTAAACTGACTGAAAACCGTAGGTACCTGATAGTTCGGTAGCCAGCCCGCATACTCGATCCCACATTCTGACAGGGCTTGACGAGCTGTATCAGGGTAGCGAACACCGTAGATTCGAGCCTTGAGCTGAAGATCCTGCACCGGACGCAGTAAGAACTCATGCAGCTCAGCAGTGCGCTCATCATCACCCCAGTTGCCAATCCAAACCAAATCCCCAGTCGTTTCCGCAACCTCTATCGGCTGGAAGTGGCGAATATCTGCCGCTTCGTGCCATGTCCAAGCCCGCTTTGCCCAACCGTTTTGCAGATACAAATCTCGAATAACACACCCAAACGCGAGCACACCGTCATAATGACGCAGATCATAGGCCGCCATTGCCTTCGGATCGCTCACTGAGCGGTGGTGGGTATCGTGGAACAGCAGTCGATAGCGGGGATGGCGCTGATGATGCTGACCAACTTGCTGCACCAGTTGCGGATCGTTCCACTCATGTACCAGTACCAGATCAGCATCGGCTAATACCGTGTCCAAATCCAGTGTTTCCAGGCTGTACAGCGTACTTTTGAGCGTCGGGTAGGCTGCTTGAAAATCTGCGATCGCAGTTTCTCCCTGCTCCGCCAGCAAACTCTGTAAGCTCCAGCCTTGAGCAGGTTCATACACCTGCACATCATGCCCCCGCTCCAGTAGCTCCGTCACAACTCCCCTCAAAAAGTGAGCATTACCGTGGTTCCAGTCTGAGATTAATGAGTGATAGAAAAGAACAATCCGCAAAATACTCCTCCTAATTTAAGCTGTTGATGTATGACCCCGCTCCTTGCCCCCTCCCACTCGGCTACTGTTTATACACATCCTAAATAGTCCTTCTAAATCCCGGACTGATCCCCCTAAATCCCCCTATAGCCCTTCGGGCATGGCTTCGCCTAGAAAAAGGGGGGACTTTGAGCCAATCCCCCCTTTTCAAGGGGGGCTGGGGGGATCTCAACGCCGAAACGAAGTCTAGGAGACTTATGTATAGACAGTAGCTCCCGCTGGCAGAGGGGCTGGGAATAAGAGCTAAGCAGCGCTTGATAAACCCGCACATACTCCTCAACCATCGGCTGCGGCGTATACCGCTGTGCCCGCTGATAGGCTTTTTGCGCTAATTCTCGGCACCGAGCAGCATCCGTCATTAAGCCTTGGAGCAGCTCCCGTAATCCGTCAGCATCATCCGGAGCCACAAACAGCGCAGCATCCTGCCACAGCTCCCGCAAACTGGGAATATCGCTCAGCACTAGGGCGCACTTTGACAGTGCTGCTTCCAGAACGGCCAGCCCAAACGGCTCATAGCGAGCCGGATGCACATAAATCGCGGCACAGCTCAGCCAGGAACGGAGTTCTTCAAACGAGAGATTGCCCAACTCCTGCACGTTTAACAGCTCAATGGCAGAACCCTGGGGATGCTGCTTCTGCCCTACAACGTACACAGGCCAAGGCAAATCAGATGCGACCTGGCTCAGCAGCGATAGATTCTTAGCCTCATCCCACAAGCGGCCAATGGCGAGGGCAACATTTTGCTTCGCTCCCGGCATAAAGGGCCAGGAACTGCGCCCATTGTAAATTACTCGGTTTGGTGGCAGTGGCTTGTCGGGCGTAGCATAGTGGTTGCTCAAGGCATCCAGCATGGCTTGGGTTGGCGCAATCACATAATCTGCCTGGTGAATCCCCGCAGCAACGCGATCGCAATAGGTTTGCCAACTGGCCGGAGCGGCTTCCCCTTTGACAGCTTGCCACCAGGACATCACGCAGGAATGGCCAACAACCACAACCGGAACCGACCAAGCAAGGGCAGCATGAACGTAGCCATTGAGATGCACTACGTCCGGCTGCACCTCCTCAGCCAGAGACAGCAACCAGTCCCCCGCCCGATCAACATCAGCCCAGGGATTGTCCATCCACTCCAACTTGAACTGGCTCGTATACAGCTGCACACCCGCAATTTGCTCAAGTGCCTGCCGCTGCTCAGGACTCGGCAAGTCACCCATAGATGCGATCGCAACTTCTACACCTCGTTGGCTCAATCCTTGCGCCAATTCTAAAGTGTAAACCCACACCCCACCCATGAAATCTGTTGTCATCAACACACGTTGAGGCTGCTGATTCGTCATGCCAAGTTACCTGAGTAAAGGTGTGCAGCAAGATGTTCAGTATTCGTTCGAATCGGGTTACGCTGTTGCTAGCCCAACCTATGCGAGAGCGTAAATCAGCGGGTTGCTACAGACTCTAGTTCCTGTAGTGGCAAAGGTTGCGCGTCTTGAATATCACTGAACTCAGCGTACTGTTGCAGATAGTAATCATGCGCTCGCTCCCACGCCTGCTCATCGGGAAAGCCCCATTTTTTGACGTAATCGGGTGAACCGGGATAGGGAAACAGCGGCACAGGCTTGTTTGCCCACACACCATGTTGCTGCAAATGCTGTCGCCACTGTGCGATCGCAACTGTATCATCTACTTCTGACTGCAAGAGATTGGCTTGGACAAAGGGGATATGCTGCTTAGCAAAGATCAGCCGCTCTGACAGCTCATCTGTAGACAAACGACAGTTCTTGTCAAGCTGCTGTCGCCCTTCAGGTGTAATGCTTTCAACGCCTGCTTCAACCGACACACAGCCCGCCTGACCCAGCAATTCCAAAAGCTTGAAATTCCATAGATCAATTCGGGTCTGAATACCGAAGATCACATCACGCTCAACCAGTGCCTGGAGGAGTTCCCGCCGAGGCAAAAAGATTTCATCGACAAAATAGACATACTCGATCCCTTGAGCAATCAAGCCGTCTAGCTCTTCTAGAATTACCGACAAAGGCCGCTGACGGTAGCCATTACGGAAGTTATCCTTTGCACAAAACGAGCAGTGGTAAGGACAGCCACGAGAGGCTTCCATCTCGGCTCCAGGGCCGTCAGGAGCGGCCTCAAACCGATGATGATGGTGATGATGTCGCTGGACAGTTTGCTCCGGCCAGTGCAGCGCGGGCAGTTTATCCATATCAGTTGTGTGAGGGCCGCCTTGAATCCGAATCTCTTCGCCATCGCGATAGCCAATCGAAGAAATCTCCGACCAATCCTGATCGGCCAACTGCGGCAGGATGTCTTCGCACTCGCCTAGGACTACAGCATCCACGCCCAGTTTCCGCAACGTACTGCGGGGAGTGGTTGAAGCATGGGGACCAACCGCAATCCAGCACGTCTCAATCTCTAAATCCCGCAGCACCATGAGCGGAATCCTCAGTTCTGGCGGCGCACAGCGCCAGAACAAATAGCTGGGTGCCGTCGTAATCACCGCAAAGTCAGGCTGAAACTGACTGAGCTGAGTTTGAATGTCACGGATGGAAAGATTATCTAACTGGCCATCAATCAGCAGTACTTGATGACCCGCTTGCTCTAGCAAAGCCTTGGCATAGCCATATTCTAGGGGCAGATGAGGCTTCTGGCAACCAAAATAAATGCTGCCATCAAACTGCCAATTGGGATTGATTAAAGCGTATTTCATAGGACTTTCAAATAATGTCAAATAAAAGTGATGGCTATCGTGACAAAGCAACCAGTCTGTCATCACGTACCTGCTGGTGCTGCAGCCAGTCATACAACCGCGCTAAACCCTGCTTGACCGATACACGAGGTCGCCAACCGGTTGCAGATTGAAACTGACGAGTATCCGAGACGTAATAGCGCTGATCGCTCGGTCGCCAATCGTCAAACTGAACTGACACAGTGTGATGATGTAAGTCACGAATTTCGTCGAGCAGCTCTAGCAAACTGGTGGAATTGGCGGGGCCACCACCGATGTTAAATGGTTGCCCAGAGAGCTGATCGATATGGGTTTGCGCCAACTGGAAGGCGTTCACTAAATCGTCAACAAACAAAATATCGCGGACTTGTTTGCCATCGCCAAACAGTGTAATCTCCTGCTGGTTTAAAGCTTGCTTCACGAAGTGAGCCACCCAGCCTTGATCCTCAGTGCCGCACTGGTGCGGGCCATAAATGCAGCTCATCCGAAATACAACTGCCGGAATGCCGTAGCTACGTGCGTAGTCGAGGATATATTGCTCTGCTGTGCCCTTCGAGCAACCATAGGGACTGTGGAAATGGAGCGATTCCTGTTCACTGATGCCGTGAGCGCGAATCTGGGGATCAGCAGGCTGATAGCGATCGCACTTTTCGACTAGCTCAACATGCTCTAGCCCACCGTAAACCTTATTGGTTGAGGTAAACACCAGTGGCGGCGGTGTGTCCAAATGGCGCAGGGCTTCCAGCAAATTAATCGTTCCCTGCACATTGATGGCAAAATCTTCCGAGGGATGCGCCAAGCTGGTCGTTACGGCTACCTGAGCGGCTAAGTGATAGATCTCGCTGACCTGGGGGGCTAGCCACTGTAAGGTGTAGCGATCGCGCACATCGGCTAGCTTGAGCTGCACGCGATCACCATGCTTTTGCTTCAGCCAGTACCAGTTATGCTCTACGCCTGGACGAGATAGACTATCTAGCAACAGCACCGATCGCCCTTCTGACAGTAGCCGATCGGCTAGATTCGTGCCTACAAAGCCTGCTCCACCCGTGATCAATGCCGGGCGCTCGTCTACAATCCATAGCGGTCGCACTTCAGTTGTTGCTATCACATCATGTAAAGCCGAAATGTTGGCTTCAGCCCAAAGACGATACAGCAGCTTGGGAGTATTCTCGGCTGTGGTTAAGCCCATATGATAGTGCCGCTCGTCGGTGTGGAAGCCGTCTTGAGTCGGCAAGCTGGGATGCAAATCATGTAGCGAATACCAGTAGACCCGCTCCACAGGGGCTTGAACGGCTTTCAAAAAATACTCAATCTGGCTGCGTTCGTCATGCCGCCAAGTCGAGAAACCCGTTTCGGTGATCCAAATCTCAGCTTGGCAATTATGCTGCGCCAGTTGCGATCGCACATCTCTGACAATAGCCGACCAGTCTTCCCAGTCGAACTCCCAGGTGCCCGGAAAACCATGAATCCCAACCGCATCAATATGTTGGAGCACGCCCCGATCGCCAATAAGCTGCAACCAGTTAAGATCTACGGGAGCCATGCCGCCGAGCACTGTCTTTTTCCCACGGCGCTTCGCCCAATAGGCTGCTCCAATAACCATCTCACAAAAGTTTTTCCACGACGGATCGATCCGCCAATCCCAGTCGTTCAGGTTATTTGGCTCATTCCACAGCTCAACCCACTCAAAGTACTGGCCAAAGTCGGTGATCATCACATCGATGAAGTCGGCATAGTCCTTGAGACAGCGTGGAGGCGAAGCTGTCTTCGGTACAACCCCCAAAGATGGAGGCGTGTAATGGAAGCAGGGGAGGACTTCTACAGACTGAGCAAGACGCGGTAGCAGCCAATGATACCAGTCGCGCCCTTCTGGCGCGAGATAGTCTGCCCAGGACACTCCTGTCCGCAAATAAGTCACGCCAAGCGTCTGTAAGTCAGCTAAAAGCTGCTCTACCCGCTCATGTTCTCCCGGTCGAAACCATTCTAGAATGCCGAGTTGGGCAACGGTGTGATGTTGAGATCTCATACGGTTAACCCTCGTACTGCTAACTCTGCTCGTGCCTCATCCACGCGATCGCGCACCACCTGATCAGCCAGCCAATCAGCCAGTTCAACTAAACCATCGGTTAGCGAAATGCGCGGCTGATATCCTAAAAGCTGCTGTGCCTGAGTAATATCCGCAAAGCAATGACGAATATCACCCATGCGGTACTGACCGACTACTTCAGGCTGGATTTCCTCACAGTTCAACGCTTTTGCCATCTCATTAGCAATGCCGCGCACAGTGTATTGACGACCACTGCCGATGTTCAATACTTCGCCAGCCGCATCCGGTGTTTCCATCGCGAGACGACAGGCCCGCGCTACGTCATGCACATTCACAAAATCCCGCTGCTGATAGCCATCCTCAAAGATGAGCGGCGCATTGCCACTGAGGAAGCGAGAAGCAAAAATAGCCAATACTCCCGTATAGGGATTGGACAGCGCCTGCCGAGGGCCATAGACATTAAAGAAGCGCAGCGCCACGGTCGGAATGTTATAAGCTCGACCCAGCATCAGCCCCATCCGTTCCTGATCATACTTTGACAGGGCATACAGAGAAGACAGGGACGGAGTCTTTGTCTCCGGTGTTGGTACTGGGATCAACTCATGTCCTTCCGCATCTCGTACCTCCCAATCGTGATTTTGGAGCTGCTCTAGGCTCCGATCTAGACCTGTTTTGATTTGGCCGGAGCGAGTACGATACAAGCCCTCACCATACAGACTCATACTGGATGCAATCACCAGCTTCTCAACGGGCTTTTGCGCTAGCTCTTCCATCAGCACGGCTGTACCCAGATTATTGACGCTGGTATAGTGCGAAATTGCATACATACTCTGGCCGACACCAACCGCAGCGGCAAAGTGATAAACCACATCGACATCTGCGATCGCACGTTGCACCGTAGCGGGATCACGCACATCACCGATCATCAATTCCACCTCTGGATGTAGGTAGGACGGACGAACTCCCTCAGGAGAATGCACCTGAGGAATTAAGCTATCTAACACTCGTACCTGATAACGATGTTGCAACAGCTCATCGGCTAGATGAGAACCGATAAAACCTGCACCACCTGTAATCAAAACCTTTTTAGTCATGGGTTAGCGACCCTTACCTAAGGAGTAATAACGATCAGAAACAGTCCAAATAAAAGTTCAAACGGATATTTAATTCGTCTGAATTTATTTAAGCCAATCTGTATTTAGCATTTATGTTTATCAAAGATGAGCAAAGCTGATACATCGCAAATAAACATAAACCAAGAAGCTGTAATGATTGCCTGTTGGTTACTATTAACTACTTGGCATTCTTCATAATTTCTACTTACTCTTTGTCTAAATATCTATCAAAAACAAAATCGTTTATCTATCAGCCTTTATCATGATCCGCACAAACAATTAGGTGAAGTTCGCGTCCAACTCCCAATCTCAATCTTAAGGCAGACTAATGCATCAGTTTTTTGGGCTAACTGACTTGATTTGATATGTAAAAACGCAAGCTTTGGAGGCTTGCAGTTTCTCGAAATCAAATAAGCAACTCTACTCTGGCTTTTCTATGTTTTATTCAGTTTGACGTCATCGCAAAAATACCTGAATTCATCACTAATTTAGCTACGTTTTAGCTTTTGTTGCTACTGCTTACATTAATAACCCCTATCTGCCTGGATCATCATCCCAATGACAGATAGGGGTTATTTATCGGCGATAATTCTAATTCTCTTCAGAAATCTCTGGTCTCCACAGATATTTGTAGAGTTAATTCATCAAACATCTCGGTTACAGTGCCGCCGTTTAGATTGCTATCCTTTAGCTTCTATGACATCCGGCTGACGTAGCATACGCTGATCAGAGCTGTCTTTAATTTGCCGACTCATTCTGCGGCGCTGAAGCAGGAGATGAACAGAGGGAATATAGTACAGCGCCAGCAAGGTTGCACCACCCAAACCACCTGCGATCGCAATTGCCAGTGGCGGCCAAAACCCCGTCGAATCCATCAGCAGCGGCACAAAGCCAATAATGGTCGTAAAGGTTGTTGCCAAAACATGACGAGTTGATTTCATCACCACTTGTTCGGTGGCGTAACGGTTGCCCTGCCGCGCCAAGGGATCTTCTTGAAGGGCAGCCAGTACGACGATTGAGTCGTTGATCGCCAAGCCAATTAAGCCCAAGGTACCGAGAATTGCGGTAAAGCCAAACAGTGAGCCGAAAACCTTAAGCGCCAGTGCGGCTAAACCGACGGCTGCGATCGCAACGGAACCAATTAGCGCTGCTAAGCTAAACGAGTTGAACGACAGCACCAGCGTCGCCGTCATCAGCACTAGAAGAATGCCGACGGTAGAAAGCAAGTTACCAATTGCATTGCCCCGCGCATCAGCCTCGCCACCATACTCAATTCGATAGCCAGTCGGTAAGGAAAAATTGTGCTGCTCCAACTGCTGCTGAAAACGGTCTAGCACGGTATCCGGCAACGCTCCGGCTGTGATAAAGCCCTGCACCGTGTTAATCCGCTGACCATCACGGCGGGAAATGGTTGCTAGATCCGGCACCAAATCAACTTCTGCTAAAGCTGCCAGCGGCACGCTGCTAGACTGAGGGGTAACTAAGTCCAGTGACGCTACATTCGCTAAATTACTGCGCTGTGCATCATTCAGCCGCACCCGCACCGGAATGTCTTCTGTCCCGTCTAGAATTGAGCCACCCACTGCGCCTTCTAGGGCAAAATTAAGCTGCTGTGCGATCGCAGCATTATCTAAGCCCAGCTGCTGTGCCTGTACTTCGTCTAAGCTGAGGCTGAGCTTAGGCAGCGCTTCCGTTAAGTCTGCCTGAGTGTGAATCACATCTGGCACCTGGGCTAGCTCCATCCGTAGCTGATTGCCAATCTGACGCAGCTGATCCAGATTTGAACCGTATACCAACAGCTCAATTGGCGCATCAAACGGTGGCCCTTGCTCAAGCTGCTTGACAAGTACCTGAGCATCCGGAAATGACTGATCTAGCTCCTGCTGTAGCTCTTGAATCGTTTGCCGCAGGTGCTCCGTGGAATTCAACTGCACAAGAGCCTGGGCATAGTTGGGCGCATTTTCGCGCTCTCCAATCACGTTGTAGAAAAAGGCTGGTGCGCTTTTACCGAGGAACCAGTGTACGTCCGCGACTTCTGGATGCTGACGAATCTGGTCGCGAGCCTGGAGAATTTGTTCTTGAGTGGTTGCGATCGCGGTTTGAGTCGGTAAGACAAACTCAATTTGAAACTGATCGCGGTTCGTTGGTGGAAAGAACTGTTGCTCAAGGGTACCAAACTGGATAAAGCCCATCACGGGTAGCACCAACGCTAAACCGACGCCCAGCCAAGGTCGGCGGAAGATTAACTGTAGAGTAGAGCGGTACAGTGCGGTCAACGATGCGCTGGAGAATCCGTCGTTCAGCCAGCGCCAGCGAGTTGTAAACGGTTGCCAATAGTGCAGCCGACCGACCAGTGCTGCAATCACGGTCAGTGACAGGAAAAAGGAGCTAAGCAGCGCCAGAATTACGGTCAGACCGATGGTGCCAATGAATTCACCCACCCCTCCCGGTGAAGATGCAATCGGTACAAAGGCAAAAACAGTGGTCAGCGTTGAAGCCGCTAGCGGCACAGCTAAGTGGCGCACAGTTAAACTCACAGCCTCTCCTGGCGATAAACCTGCTCGCAGACGCACCTGTACCTCGTCTACCGTGACGATTGCATTATCAATCAGCAGCCCCAGCGCAATAATGATTCCGGTGACTGACATTTGGTGTAGCGGAATGCCAATCACATTCATGCTGCCAAACACCATCAGCGTTGTCAGCGGCAATGCCGTACCTACGATTAGCGCTGACTTCCAGCCCAACATCAGCAGCGATACTGCAATCACTAAAGCAGAACCTAGAATCAAATTGCTGACTACGCCATTTAGCCGCTGCTGCACATACTGACTTTGATCTAAAACGGTCTGTAAGCCAATGCCGTCAGAGAGAGTTTGGTTAATCTCATCCAGTACCTGTCTCGCCTGCTCAGCCCACTGGTCAACCCGCTGACCGGACTCCACGGTCGCTGACACCACCACTGCCGGATAGCCGCTGACAAACGCTAAATCAGAAGCTGGATCTTGCTGCGCCTTAGTTACGGTCGCGATATCGCCAAGCTGAGCGGTTTGCCCGTTAGTACCTGTGCGAATCGGGATCTGGCGGATGCGCTCCAGCGAGTCCAACTCGGTATCGACCTCAAGCAGCAGTTCCTGATCCGAGTTGCGGAGCTGTCCGGCAGAAACCTTGGCATCACTGGCCTGCACCTGCTGAGCTAGCTGCTGTGCAGTCAGGCCAAATCGGGACAATTCAGACGGCATAATCTGTACCTGAATCTCTTCGTCCGGTTGCCCAAACAGCTCGACTTTATCCGTACCGGGAATTGCCCGTAGCTGATCTTCAATATCTTCCGCTAAACGATTCAAAATCGTATAGTTGACGGGGGTATCTAGCTCCCAGGTTAGCCCCACAATCATGGCACTTGCTGCCACAGCGCTGTCACGATACTCTGGCTCAGTGGCTTCTGGCGGCAGCTCCGGTACAACATCATCGAGCTTACTGCGCACCTTTGACCAAACCGGATCAACCTCTCGAATCGCTTCCTTCAGTTCCACTGAAATCACTGAAATCCCAGCGCTAGACGTTGATTCAACCAGCTCAACTTCATCTAGTTCAAACAGCTTCTCTTCAATTTTCTCGGTTACTAGCGTTTCCACCCGTTCGGGACTCGCTCCCGGCAAAAATGTGGTGACGGTGGCATAGCGCTCCACAATTTGCGGATCTTCCATGCGGGGCAAGGTTAGAAAGGCCGACAGTCCCCAAACCACGATTAGTGTGAGGGTTAACAGCAGCAGTTGGCGGTTACGATAGAAAAGATTCATAGGTGTAAGGCGTATCCCGCGCCTAATCCAGGATTGTAGGGGCGTATGGCAGACGCCCTAGTGAAATACGTTTTAGTACGACCCAAATCAATTTGGTCTTGATTTTTGAGATTCAGTTTTACGGTTATTACAGTGCGTTACGGCTTCGCCTGATACCACGAATTCGTCGTCGCGTACAAGTTACGGTAAGGCTTGCACGGCTTGACCTGGAACAATGCGATGGGTGCCGCTGGTAATAATCTGATCATTGTCCTGTAGCGTACCCCGTACTAAAACGCGATCGCGGTTTGTATCGGTATGCAGCACTTCCACTGTCCGCATTGCGACGACGGGATTTTCGTGCTCTGCCAGGTCATCGAGTACATACACTGACCACAGACCGCGATCTCCCTGAACTAAAGCTGTATTGGGTACCCAAAATCCTTCTGCTGACTGCGACGTTTCGAGCAACAACTGAGCGGTTTGACCGATAGTGAAGGCATTTGAAGGCTCTAGCTGTAGCACAACCGTCACCGTGCGGCTGGTCGGATCAAGCTCCGGCAACAGCGCTGTTACAGTCGCGGGTACTGCCTGTCCGTTTACCTGTAGCGTTTGGGAACTGCCAACTGCGATCGCACTTGCTTCATCTGTCGGTACACCAATCCGAGCTTCTAAATAATCGCCTTCAACCAGCTTCAGCACGGGCTGTCCGGGACTCGCAACCACGCCTTCATCAATTAAACGCTGACTGACAACGCCGTTAAACGGAGCGGTCAACGTACTCTTGGAGCGCTGCACATCAATGGCTTGAATGCTGGCATCTAGTTGCCGTACCCGAGCGGACTGAGCAGTAAGCTGCTCCGAGCGCGTTCCTGCCAACAGTTCATCTAACTGGCTTTGAGCCTGCCGCAGTCGATTCTCTAGCGAGCCTCGATTAAAGCTTTGCTGATCCAATTCTTCCCGCGAAATCGCCCCTTCAGCATGGAGATATTCTCGCCGCGATTCCTGAAGCTGCGCTAGTTGAACCTGCTGCTCCAAGTCGGCCACTGCTGCCCGCGCTGCTGCAATCTCCTCCGTTCGTGGCCCTGCCTGGAGTTCCCGAAGCTGCGCCAGCATCTGATCCCGCTGCGCCACTAGCTGCGGTCGTTCTGTATCCAGCGATCGCATATCCAACTCCGCCAAAACCTGACCCGCTGCCACCCGTTCCCCTTCTTCCACGTAAAGCTGCGTGACGGTACCCGCTAGCTCAAACCCCAAGTCACTGGTACGTCGAGCGGTAATCTCCCCGGTGTAAGTTCGCTGCACCGTATAGCTGTTAACGGGTTCAGCCGTCATTGTTTCCACAGGTAATGCCTGGGACTGTTCAACGGCAACTGGTGTTTGACTCGTTGAGCGCGATTGTGCGATCGCACCTGCACCCAGAACCCCAACCACTAGCGGCAACAACCACAACAAGCGCCGCCGATTTTTGCGCTGCGAACTGCTTGATAAAACCGCTGACTGAGCTGGAGATTGAGCCACATTCTCCATTAACAATTCATCATCAACCAAATCTGACGTACCATCCTGACGCTCAACATCAGAATTCGAGTTGGGAGATGCAGAAGCATGGCAAAGGAAGCGCGTGAAGACCGAAGCGGGTGTCTCAGAGGTCATAGCCGTGTCCTTGAGGGAGTATTCAACAAGTTGCTATTCAATTGTTTGATATACATGTATTTTGATATACAAAAGTTTTGTATTCAACTTGTTGTATATTACGTCCACAGCTTATACTCAACTTATTGAGTATGTCAACTCAAATACGTTTTCCTGCAGGTCAAAATGGCGTTAGCGCACACGATTTTAGTAGTTCTGGTCAATGAACCTTGCAGCGGTTACGACATCAGTAAGCGCTTTGACGAGGGCGTGGGCTGTTTCTGGCAAGCCAGCCAGCAGCAGATCTATCGCGAACTCAGCAAGATGGAAGACAAAGGCTGGGTCGAATCCGAAAAAATTCCCCAGGAAGGCAAACCGGATAAGAAAATTTATTACGTCACCGACACAGGCAAACAGGAGCTGGCCAGTTGGTTTGCAGAACCCACTGAACCCACTCCCATTCGCGAGGATTTGCTGGTCAAAGTACTGTCCGGAGCCTTTATGCCACGCGATTTACTGGTTAAAGAATTGCAGTATCGTCGCCAAATGCACCTCGATCAGCTTGCATTTTATAAAGAAAAAGATGCTCTATTCAAGGCAGAAACGAATCCCTCGTTGCCTGAACAATTCCGTTATATGACCTTACGACGCGGAATCCGCTACGAAATGGCCTGGATCGACTGGTGTGATGAGGTGTTGGAATTTATTAAAACGCTGTAAAGAAACGCTGTAAATGCGATCGCATTGTTTCGTGTGGTTTTAGCTCGCTTAACTTTAGCAAAATTAGATTTTGTCTCAAAATGTAACTTATCCGGATTACTGATCAACTGCCTGAAGAGTGAAAGATGTTTTCCCTTTACTCCCGTTCAACAAGGTGATCTCTATTATGTTGACGTCTAATTCCGGTGGAATGGTTACTCGCACAATTCTGAGTCGAGGTAGCACAGGCGAAATAGTTGAGTTTCTGCAACAGCAGCTTAGTAACTTCTATCAGTTACACTTCAATGCCGATGGCGTTTTTGGGGATGAGACGGAAACACTTGTCAAGCGCTTTCAGAACGACTGCAATCTAGTTATTGATGGAATCGTTGGGGTGAAAACCTGGATCTTTATTGATGAGATTATACCGCTTGCTACCTCACTACATTCTGTTTTGCGCCTCAATAGTAGAGGTCGAGAAGTCAAGTATCTTCAGGTACGACTGAATGGTTATTTTGGGCCTGAACTGGTGATTGATGGTACATTTGGTACGAGTACTGAATTGCAGGTTAAGCGTTTCCAAACCATCAGCGGTTTAACCGTAGACGGCATTGTAGGCGCTAATACCTGGGAATATATCAACCAGCCTCATTTTGACATCTAGACGAATCTGGCGCATTGTAGATTAATATCAAATCCCTGTACAAAAAACCGATTTACTTTTTGTGAAAGGCCGACTGAGCCCGGCTTTCACAAGAAAATAAATCATTGGATTTTCAACCGGATTTTGTATAAACAACTAAAGAGGCAATTTTGCCGCGTCCGGCAAAATTGCCTCTTCGATTTTAGTGCAAGCAATTAGCTATTCAAAGCAAACTTGCTGGGAGCACCACCATTCCAATAAAACGGCTCGACATTGCAGACAAATCAGAGCTTGCCTTAACTGCTGAATACCTGTTGCATTAACCGGATAGGCTTTGAAATCCTTGCCAGATAATACGTTGGCAGTGCTAGCTAGATTCGCAACATAGCCATACAGTTTTTGATTTGAAAACGAACTATTGACGGGCCATCCCTCCGTATTGAACGGCCTGAGCTGAATAATTTCCGCCGCATCAACGGCCAACTCTCGCTTGAGAATTGCGATCGCAGTTTGCTCCCGTTGCTCCCGTGAAGATCCCTCTGGCACTCGACCACCGGGAAAATCCAGACTCGCTTGACCCATACCAGGCCGATAACTGGGCGGCGGCAACACAATGCGATCGCACTGAATTGGTAGCACAATCAACGAATCGGCCTTTTCAATCCGCCAATATTCCAGCGTTTGCCCCTGATCATCCTGCAAATGCTCCCCAATCAGCGTCATCCAGCGAGAACGCAGCTCCAGAAAGCGATCTTGGACAGGCCAGTGGGGAATGGAGTGTGACACGTTGTGAATTTTAGATTTTGGATTTTGGATTTTAGATTTTGGATTGCGAACAGCCCTTTACAACCCTCTACAGCCTTTACAGCCCTCTACAACCTTTACTCACCCCTTCCTATTCAGCCAAATTCATCTGCCCCTGATATCCCGTGACAATACGGCTGCCGTCTTTGAGGACATGGATTTCGATTTGGTCGCTGGCCCAGGTGAGGCGATCGTGTAGCGCGGGGTTCAAAACATGCACCCGCTGGTTGCTGGAGGATACCAGGGAGTCAGGGCTGTTAATCGCCAGCGATTCGACATAGGGGCCGTCAATGAGCAAATCGAGCTGGTCGAGTAAATCCTGTGCTCCGGCGGGTGCATTCTGCGATCGCAGTTGCTCAACCGTAAAGCCAGTAAACGACATGACGTTGAGTCCGGCAGCTTTGACCTGACGAGCCACTGCCGCGAGCGCTGTCGCTTGCCAGAAGGGTTCGCCACCGGAGAAGGTCACGCCTTCATTCTGGGGATGGCTGATAATTCGGTTGACCAGATCCTCGATTGAGATGAGCTGATTCGGTTCAAACGACCAGGACGCCTCATTGAAGCAGCCTGGGCACTCCCGTAAGCAGCCCTGCACCCAGACAACAGCACGGCAACCGGGGCCATTCACTTCCGATTCATCAACGTAGCCCATGATATTGAGGTGGCCAGCCGGAATTTCAATCTGTTCGGTATAGGGATTAGCTTTGATGCGGGTCATACTGCAACTCCTTCGCTGGGTTGAGGTGCGCCAAAAATTCTATCGGTCAGTCTCACATACCAGGCAGCGGCCTGTACTTGAATGATATAAGCCATCGCAATAATCAGCGCAATTTCTGATCCCTGTTCACCCCCAAATACGGTGACGGCAATAGCCAAGGCAATCGATAAATTACGCATTACGGTGCCGTAAACAAGTGCGATCGCATCTCCTCGATTAAACAAGGTCTTACCCACAATCGTACTTAAAATAAAATTACCGATATAAAGAACTGCAAGCGGGATCAGAAAAGACAACAATTCCAGCGGATTAGCCACAATATCTTTCGCTTTGAGCGCCATCGCCACAAACACAATACCCAACACGCCTAACGTAGAAAATGCCGGAAACTTTTGCTTCAAATTGCGATTATATTTATCTGCACCGACAATCCGAATCAGAATTAGACGAGTGGCAACTCCCAATAGCATGGGTAAGAAAACGATAATGCCAATTTGTCGAAACGTGCTCGCCAAGGGAATTTCAATCACCGTTCCCATCAGCCATTTTGCGTAAAATGGCGTGGCGATTGAGCCCAGAATGAGGCCAATTACTGTCATTTTAACAGCAGCACTTAGGTTGCCTTTAGCGAATCCTGTCCAAGAAATGGTCATGCCGCTTGTCGGCAGAAGCGACGCCAGCAACAGGCCCAGCGCCACCAGAGGACGGTCGCTAAAGAACACTCGCCCCATGCCGTACGCAAAAAATGGCACAACCGCAAAATTGATGAACTGAGTCACAAGCTGTAGCTTGTAATCTTTACCTGACAAGACCTTCTGGACTTGTAGGTTAATCATCATCGGGTACACCATCAGAAAGGTGAGCGGTACAATCCAAGCTTTTAGCGGAGCCGGATTAGTCAGATATCCCACTACAATTCCAGCCACCATCGACGATGGAACGGCCCAAACCAGATTCTTTTGAAAAATCTCCAGTAGCTTCCACACAGTTCACAATTCTCCTGAGTTATTGTCTTGAGTTATCAATGTTGGAAATATTTAGTAGGGGCGAATGGTATTCGTCCCTATCGATCCCTATGGCTTAATGGGAAACCTGTAAGGTGCGATCGAGTTCTGCGATGAGCTGTGAAATGCGATCGCGGATTGCATTCACATTCGGTTTCGGTTGCTCTTCGAGCGCCATCGCCACCATTTGCAGCCCGATCTCCACAGCATCCGTAGAACTGAGCATGATCACGAACATATCGTCTGGATTGTTGGTCACCTCAAAATTGAGGTGAATAGAGGCCGGGTTCTGCTGCTCTTGACCCTCAACTGCACCAACACGAGAAATCTTGCTGCCTTTAACAGTAGCGACATCATTGACCTGCCCCATTAGCGTAATGTCATGGGTGGTGAGGGAGTGGGTGACAAACTTAACGGTCATGGTTTTGCCTCCTATATACGGCAATAATTGATAGAGATTGACTACGGCAATGATTTAGATGATGAATCTGGAGTTGATTAGGTTGGCCAGTAGGGTCAGGTATCGGCCACTAGCTCTGCCATCAGCGCTGCAACAGGCACAATCTCCGTCGCTCGCCCTGCATAGCTACCTGCAAAAACTAAACCCTGTTGCACATCTCCCCGTGCGGCCCGATCAAGCGCCTGAAGAATACAGAATCCTTCCTTCGCCTCCCGATATCGACAAACCTGCAAGCAGTTGGCAATGCATCGTTTAACCAAGGGATCGGGTAAGTTCTGGGCAGCCTGCTCTGTAAACGAATTGCGCAGTGCTCGTCCCGGCAGCCCCACCGGACTAGACAAAATCACAACATCATCAGCACTGGCCTGTAGATGAAATTCTTTGTAGCGGATGTTGGCATCGCACTCATGGGTCGTAATAAATCGAGTGCCAATCTGAACACCGTTAGCCCCCAATGCCAGCATACGGTTGATGTCCTGCCGATCCCAAATGCCGCCCGCCGCAATTACGGGTATATCAACGTTTAGATCATGCTGCAGGTAATTTACTAACTCTGGGATAACGATATCCAGATCCAGAGCTGGTTTACCTAAATCTTCAGCTTTTGCGCCTAAGTGACCACCCGCAGCATTGGGTGTTTCCACAACAAATGCATCCGGCAGACGACCATAGCGAGATTCCCAGCGACGACAGATGAGTTTGGCCGCTCGCAGGGTGGAAATGATTGGCACCAGGGCCACATCTGGATAGGATTGCGTGTACTCCGGCAAGTTCAACGGTAGCCCTGCGCCGCTGAGTATGATGTTTGCCCCGTGGGCCGCCGCCGTCCGCACCAGCGTTTCATGATCGCGGGCCGCCATCATTGAGTTAATGCCAATGATGCCGTCTGGACTTAGCTCTCGTGCTCGTTCTAGTTCATCAATGAGCGCTAGTCGATTGGCAGCAAAAAAGGTGTTCTTGGGCTGCTGCGGGTCGAAGTAAGGAGACCGAAACCCCAATCCAACAGCAGAGATAACACCAATGCCTCCCGCATTGGCAACGGCAGCGGCAAGATTGGCACCCGAAATTCGAATGCCCATACCGCCTTGAATGATCGGATAGCGAGCTATATATTGACCAATTTTGAGCGATGGTAGCGTAGTCATCATGCATATCGTCACTGTAAATTTACTATGCCTCTGCCTTGCTGTCCTCTGCTACAGCGACCTTGCTATAATCCAGTCAGCATAGCTGTTCCAGCACATCGTTCGAATGCGGGTTGATGATTGTTCTGAGACACGTAGCTGAGTTGAGTGAAGGCCGCTCTTAGGTTAGGTTCCTGCACAAAGCTCAGGAAACGGTCATACATTTGGTAGTCTGCAATCTCGGCCTCGACTCCCATCTGACAGGCCGCTTGAAGCGTGTCGGGAATCTCTACATTGCCTGCAAAGGTATCCTCCGGCACAGGGATTCCGTATTGAGCAAAGAGTGACTGCCAAAGCTGCACATGCCGATTTTCTGCCTGAACGATGTTGCTGAAGGGTCGTACCGAGCCAAACTTGTCAATCACAGCACTATAAAAAGCACGGGCATGATATTCATCATTAATGGCGTCGATCATGGCCGATTGCGTTCTAGCGTCAAGATTAGTGCCACCCGCACCATAGGCAGAAAGCGCCGCAACGATCATCACTGCCACTCCAGCTCCAACGGATGCTAGATAAGGCCAGTATTTTTTTTGATGTTTTTGCTGTCTCATTGTTCTTCACGCAAATTAATTTATATATAACTAAATAGTGATAATACAAGTACTTGTGTAGGATGAGCACTGCTTACCACTCCCAATTAGATCTTTTTGTCATTCGCAGTAGGGCGGATTTTGTATATCGGTTCTAATTGAAAGCCTAAATTGAGTCGCTAAACCCGCCCCTACTAGACATTTTTGGAGTGATGTAGATTGGGTTGAGTTATAACGAAAATCAACAACTTTATTAGTTGTTGGGTTTCGCGTTGCTCAACCCAACCTACAACCCACAACATTGAGAGCTAAGCATTCGCGGCCATATCTTTCACATTTTTTTGATGAGTTGATGACGCCTGTACCAAATCCACGCCAAATAGAGCCTTCAGCCCCAGTCGCTCGAACCAGGGTACAGCAACCCCCATTCGCATTTTGGTCATAAAGTACTGCTCAAACATGGTTTTGCCCCAAACAACCCATTTTCCCTGCACTGCATAGGCATAGCGCCGCTGATGCGTAACGGGATCTGGCAGAACTGGAGCAGCGACATAAAGAATGCCTGTGTCTCCAAACTCCGCAAAGCAAATGGCTTCTAGAGTGGGTACTTTTAATGGTTCCGAAATAGCACCGAGTTCAACTGCAATGTTATGTGCGACGGCCATCCCCATTGCTTCCGTCATTTGTCCGCTCTTCGGTAGCCCGATCGGGACACGCGGCTTATCCGGTTGCGCTAACTGCACGCTGACCCCCAGTGCATAAATTTCTGGAAACGTGGGATGTTGCTGAGTCGGCAAAATTGGGATAAAGCCTTTTTCATCACCCAATCCAGGCGCGTTTTGAACAAACCGCACGCCTCGGAATGCAGGCAAAATCATGGCGTACTTTTGAGGAATACTGCGGCCATCATCCAGTGTGATAGCGGTGTCAGTCACTTTAGTAATTGCTGCATCCTCAACAATTTCAACATTCCGCTTACGCAACAGCGCTTCCGTCAGTTTTTGGGCATTTTTTACGCCACTAACACCTAAATGTCCCGCATACGGCTCTGGCGTCACCAGGGTGAGCGAAACCTTATTTCGCAGTTTCTTACGGCGCAAAATCCAGTCCACCATCAGCACAAACTCATAGGCTGGGCCAAAACATCCCGCTCCAGGGGCGGCACCAACTACCAGTGGGCCTGGATCATCTAGAAACCTTAACCAAGCGTCGCGAGCTTCCACCGCATGATCGGCAGAACAGATGGAATGGGTGTAACCGCCGTGTGGGCCTAATCCGGGCACCTGATCAACGGCGAGGCTTGGGCCTGTCGCAATTACTGCATAGTCATAGTCAATCGTCTGACCCGTTTGCACGGTGATCCGCTTTTCGTGTGGGTTGAGTGCAGTGACTTTACTATCAATTAGCGTTAAGCCATGTTGCTCGGCTAGCGGCTGCAAATCTAACTGAAAATGATCCAGCGGATCAAGATCGAGTGCAACTCGCGCTAAACCTGGAATAAAAGTAAATTTAGGGTGTTCCGAGATCAACGTAACGGTATGCTCAGCGGGCAGCAAATGCCGTAACTCATAAGCTGTCGGCAAGCCTCCTAATCCGGCTCCAATCACTACTACGTTTGCCATTTCTTATAACCTCAATCAATAAGTTCTTAAGTCACGTCTTGCCTAATCCGGCTGTGCAGACAAACCCCCTAGACACCCTAGGGCTGATTCTCTAAAAAAAGAAAATGCTCGTAAGTCCTATTTCCTCGTTCAACCCGTTTTGGCAAAGAACCATAAATTGGGAGTTACAGAATTATTATTCTGCTAGAGAATCAGCCCTACCTAGACACCCATCCTGAAACGCTGAAAGCAGCTTATGTGAGTCATTAAAATTGCTAATTAATTGCGTATTTAAAGTATATAACCATATAGTGATGAAAAATTCAAGTTAATTTTTGATGAGGGGAAAGAGATGCAGGTAGCAGGTGCTAGGTAGCAGGTGCTAGGTATGAGATGGCAAGTGGTAAAGGAGACCCAATACCTAATACCTGTATCGCCTACCGTTTTTACACACTACAACATGCTAAAGAAAACAAGGGGATACCGATACTCAGTGATATCGATTCCCCTATGGCGTGATGAAGTAAGAATGAACCTTGACGCTGTACTAGTTGGAATACAAGTTGAAAGACTAGCTGTGAAGTGCGATTGCAGGTGCGACCATGCTGATAGGCGTAATATCACCACTGGCTAATACTTCCGGAAAATTGTGAGCATTGGGCGCATGCATGACCTGAATGCCCAAGGTGGCTCGGTTGAGAATATCCGCGTTTGTGCGAATCACGGAGCCTTGGCTGTCCAAAATAGAGTGGTTAAAGTTAAAGCCATTGAGGTTGAAGGCCATCACGCCGACACCTAGAGCAGCGCACCAGATGCCAATCGTTGGCAACGCGACGAGCAGGAAGTGAACGCTGCGGCTGTTGCGGAACGCAAGTGAGGGAATCAGTAACCGCCCCAAGTAGCCGACATGACCGGCAATTAGGTTATAGGTTGCTTCTTGCTGACCGAACCGATAACCCGCATTGGCCGATTCCAAATCAGAGGTTTCTCGCACTAGGCTAGCGGTGACTAAAGAGCCATGCATGGCGCTCAACAGCGCGCCACCAAAGACGCCTGCCACCCCAATCATGTGCAGTGGATGCATCAAAATATTGTGAGCAGCTTGGAAAGCAAACATGAAGTGGAACGTGCCCGCAATTCCGAGCGGTAAACCTTCTGAAAAGCTACCTTGACCAATGGGATAAACCAACAGAACCGCTGTGGCCGCTGCCACCGGGGCCGAAAATGCGATCGCAATCCAGGGACGCATCCCCAGCCGATAGCTCAACTCCCACTGACGACCCATGTAAGCGAAAATGCCAATCAAAAAGTGCAGCACAATTAGCTGATAGGGGCCGCCATTGTAGAGCCACTCAGCGATTGAGGATGCTGCCCAGATGGGATAAAAGTGCAAGCCAATTGCCGCAGAGGTGGGAATCACGGCTGCCGTGATTAGATTATTGCCGCTGATCAGCGACCCAAACACTGGCTCCCGAATCCCTTCCATATCTACAGGTGGGGCGGCAATGAAGGCCAACGCAAAAACAGTTGTGGCTACTAGTAACGTTGGAATCATGAGGACACCAAACCAACCAATGTATAACCGATTGTCAGTACTGGTAATCCAGCGACAAAAATCAGCCCATAGATCAAAATCAATGGCCGGTCGTTTTTTGAGTGCAATAGCCATATATAGCCTCCTTAAATGAGGAGAAAACCGACGGTTTATAAGATGAAGAGAAAATGATGTCTCTTAACAAACCGACGATCGATTGCGAGTTGAAGCTTGGATAATTAAGTTGATGAATGAAACAACTCAATCAGCAAGCTGTTCAATCAACTGACCTGTCAACTAGACGAGTCCGACAAATTTTGCCGTTAGAAAAATATAGAAAAACGTCGCCGTACGCCGGGCCAACAGCCTAGAAAACGTTAGCGGTCAGTCCTGAGTGAATTATAGAACCGCTTTTTAAAGCTAAATGACTATTTAATTATTTTTAGAGATTTTGTCTTGACAAATAGCAATGATCAACAACAGCAAGATAGAATTTTTTTATAAAAGCGACTGAAATTTGCTTCGGCAGTCGTTGGTGCTACACAACAGCAGTCAGCAGCAGTTTTATTCTACAAATTCAGTCTGGATAAGCGCTTAAGCCGATCTGCAACACTGGTTACGCTTTTAAATAGCGATTAAATAATAAAACCTCTTTAATACCCATATAGCAACAGTTGCGACGATCGCGACTCGACCGCGATCGTAAATCTGCTTTACAACTCTATAACCAATAAGCTATATTAAGGAGCATAACGAAAATATTGCCACCTCTCCTTAAGTCACAGCTTCAATAACGACTAGAGTTTTGGCGATTGATCCACTCATCTCGGAGATGATACTTATGAAAACAAATGTAGGCTCAATTGATCGGCTCATTCGTCTCTTATTAGCATCTGTACTGCTGTATTTTGGTCTGTTAATTCACGGCGGTACAGCATTGGGAATTGGCCTCACCCTTGCAGGCAGCATTTCATTTGTAACGGGTCTAATTGGCTTTTGTGGTCTTTACAAGCTTTTGGGGATTTGCACAAAGCAGCCCAATGAACAGCTCTAAAACATTACTCAGCTTATTCTTGAGAACTTAATCATGACTTATCACTTCAGCAAAGTGGTTGATGCGTCCTTCGAAGATGCGATCGCACAAGTAACCGAATCCCTTAAACAAGACGGTTTTGGCATTTTAACGGAAATCGACGTCCAGGCTGCCTTTCAGAAAAAGCTAGGAGCCTCATTTCGACAGTACAAGATTCTAGGAGCCTGTCATCCTCAGATTGCCTATCAAATCCTGCAAACCGATGATAAAGCGGGAGTCATGTATCCCTGTAACGTGGTGGTACAGGAGCATGAAGACGGCAGAGTAGAAGTTTCGGCGGTTGATCCGTTGATCATGTTTTTAATGGTGCATAATCCCCGCGTTAAAGAAATCGCGCTGGATGCTAGTGAAAAGATGCAGCGCGTCATCGAGCGTCTCCCTGCCGCCAACCGACTGGCCCAGCAAGCCGAATACGCCATTTGAGTGGAGGTGAGTAACGATGAGCAATAGTATGGACAACAGTTTGCCGTTAGACAGCCCGTCCCTATCTCGGCGGCAACTGCTCAACTTCTTGACCGGGGCAACCGTTGCAGCCACCGCTGGCTCTGCTCTCTACGCAATGGGCAAGGTGTTTGTACCACCTGCCGAACCGACGGGAGCTGGAGGCGCTATTATCGCCAAAGATATTCTGGGTAAACCGATTCCGGCAAGTCAAATTTTGGCCGAACCACCCGGCACCCGCGCCTTAGTCGCAGGGTTAGCGGGTGAGCCGACATACCTTACGGTTCAAGCAGACAGCACCCTCGACCGCATGGGGCTAGTCGATAACTGCACCCATCTCGGCTGCACCTTCCCCTGGAACGAAACCGATCAGCAGTTTCAGTGCCCCTGCCACGGTTCTCGCTATGCGCCGGATGGCTCAGTTATTCGAGGGCCAGCTCCCCTACCTTTGAAGCTGGTTCAGGTGGCCGTTGTTGATAACACCATCTTGATTTCGCCGTGGACTAAGACTGATCCTCGAACTGGCGAACAACCGTGGTGGGTTTAGCTAGTACCTGAAGCAATCAGAGCATGTACTTAGGTTAAGTATATATGCTGATGCCAATCTGAAAACCTATCATTAACTTGTCCAGTTTTGCCGATCTCCACAACAGGCTAGCTGATCGTTCTACAACTAATATCCAGTCTGTGTATAAGAACCCTACTTATTTTTGTGAAACGTTTGCGAAGCAAATGTTTCACAAAAATAAATTATGGGTTTTCAACCAGACTTGATGTAACTCGCTTCACGTTCACTCAATTCCTCCACACCATAGGAGTCTGTATGAAAATTGCTGTATCCAGTCAAGACCAAACTCATGTAACGGCTCACTTGGGGCACTGCCAAAAGTTTTGGATCTACGATGTAGACGCTGACACGATTCAAAACAAACAGCTGCTACAACTGGCAAAAAGCCAAAGCTTCCACGAAAGTTCTCCTAAAACAACTCACCCCTTAGATACGGTTCAGGTACTCATCAGCGGTAGCATGGGTCGAGGCTTAGCCCGTCGGCTGGACGCTAAAGGAATTCAGCCACTGGTGACATCTGAAACAGATCCAGACACTGCGATCGCAGCTTATCTGACCGGATCTTTGGCTGTCGGTTCTCCAGAAGAACATAATCATGCTCACGATCACGCAGAAGGTGATCATGCAGGCAAATGTGGCTGTCATCACGAGTAAGCCATATCCAATCTGCAATCTGTTGATTGACCAACCATTTGTAGCGGTTGACAAGCGTATTACGTGTAGCCGCATTACATACAAAAACTGTTACGTACGAAAACAGTTATGTGGAGCGCTGCGTGCCTCATATAACCGTATTTGACCAACGCGCATAGCGCTATAGTTCGTGGTGAAATGGGTATTTTGCCGCCGCGTTGCGGCGCGAAATACCCTCTTCGTGTTTTAGTAAAAAGGAAAGCAAATGTGGGGTAGCGCAATCACTGCCTATTTACATTACTTAGGTTTCATGTTGGCGTTTGGAGCGTTAGTCATTGAAAATCAAACGCTGAAGAAAGATCTTAATCTTGCAGACGCTTGGCGCGTACTAACGGCAGACGCAATTTATGGGTTGTCAGCGACGGTCATCTTAATTACGGGAGTTTTGAGAGTCCTTTATTTTGGTAAAGGAACGGAATATTATCTCAACAGTCCGGTTTTTTATATCAAAGTTGGTCTGTTTATTATCGTTAGTTTGCTATCGATTTATCCTACCTTTTCGTTTCTGTCTTGGGTCAAGGATTTACGTAACGGCAAATGTCCCAGCCTTGAGCTGCCACAAGTGCAGCGGCTGAATTGGCTGATTCGAGGAGAACTGATCGGGCTAGCGCTCATTCCTCTATTTGCAGCGCTTTTGGCTAGAGGCATTCAGCTATGGAACGTGTGAAGTCTTTCAATCACGAATAGGATTCAGACCAGGATGTTTTGCTGTGCCGATGCAGTTTGTACAGCGAAACATCCTCTTTTTTAGTGCTCTCTTTAGAAACTCATAAATCATGGTTGACTACGATGTCCTGATAGTCGGCGGCGGCATGGTTGGCATGGCCTTAGCCGCTGCTTTGAGAACCACATCACTGCGGGTCGGCATCATTGAACGCACCGACCCACAGTCATTACAAAACGACAGCCGAGCAAGTGCGATCGCACTTGGCTCAGCCTATATCCTGGATCAGATTGGAGCTTGGCAAACGATGCAAACCCTGGGAGTCTCTCCCATCCATCAAGTTGTCATATCGGATGAAGGGTTTCCCCTAACGACCACCTTGCACCGGGAAGATCTAGACGTTCCGGCACTGGGATACGTTGTGGAAAATCAGGTGACAACAACAGCATTAACTGAGGTTGTTATGGCTGCTCCCCAGGTGCAGTGGTTACGTCCTGCCAAGGTAACGGAAATCACCGCTCAGCCCAGTCATCTGCAAGTCACCTTGGAACATCAGGATGAGGTGCAGCAGGTTTCTGCTTATCTGGTGGTTGGTGCAGATGGTCACCAATCCTGGGTGCGGCATTGGGCTAATATTCCCGTTTCCAAGCGGGATTACCCGCAAGCGCTCATTGTCTGCACCATCACCACTGAACTGCCGCATTACCAAACGGGATATGAGCGGTTTCATCGTAGCGGGCCGTTTGCCATTCTGCCGATGATTGCGCCTAATGGCTCACCCAACATCCATCGCAGTTGTGTCGTTTGGACAGCCCAAGCCCAGCAGCGCGATCGCTTACTGGCTCTAGATGATGCAGCGTTTATTGAAGCAATGGCTCCTCGAATCAGTCCTGATTTAGGACAGGTGCTATCGGTTTCTGCACGGGCTTGCTACAGCCCTCGTTATCAGCACAGCCGGAACTACCAGGCTCACCGACTGGCACTCGTCGGAGATGCCGCCCATGCCACTCATCCCGTGGGGGGGCAGGGGCTAAATATGGGCTTACGGGATGTCGCTGTCTTAGCCTCTTTGCTAACTCGGGCACAGACTCTCGGCCTTGATCCAGGACACGCCGATCTCCTCCAGCAGTATCAGCGCCAGCGTCAGCCAGATAACGCAACAGTTCTATTTGGCACCGATCTAGCTAATCGCTTGTTTTCTAATAGCTGGCTACCACTACAGTTGATGCGTCGGCTGGGCCTGTTTGGGATCGAACATGTTTCACCACTCAAGCGCGAACTCGTTCGATACGCAATGGGTCTAGCCACCAATCAACCCCAATTTAGCTCAAACCCTACTGTGAGGAAGTAAAACGTGAGACGTGAGACGTGAGGCGTAAGGCGTGAGGCATGAGGCATAAAGACTGTAAAAACTCATTACCCAACACCTGACACCAATACTTAACACCCAAAAACTAGCACCTGGCATCCAACACTCAACACCTAGCACCTAACACCCAAAACCCAACTCCCCATTACTAAAAAAACTGAGGAAGCGACTCTCCAAAACGCTTCCTCAGTGTCAGGTTTCAGTTGAAATACACCTTAGTTAGGACCCATTAGTTTCACTCGGCTTAACCTGCGATCGCAGGTGCAACCAGTGCAATTGGCTGAATATCACTAGCCGCCAGATCCAGCGGGAAGTTGTGCGCATTACGCTCGTGGATCACCTCAATCCCCATGTTGGCTCGATTGAGAACGTCGGCCCAAGTTGCGATCGGGCGGCCCTGAGCATCCAGCACAGAATCATTGAAGTTAAAGCCATTCAGGTTGAATGACATGGTGCTGATGCCGAGCGAGGCGAACCAGATCCCAATTACCGGCCAAGCCGCAAGGAAGAAGTGCAGCGATCGCGAGTTGTTGAACGAGGCATATTGGAAGATCAGCCGACCAAAGTAGCCATGAGCGGCCACAATGTTATAGGTTTCTTCTTCTTGACCAAACCGATAGCCGTAGTTGAGCGACTCCGTTTCAGTCGTTTCCCGCACCAAGCTGGAGGTTACCAGTGAACCGTGCATAGCGCTGAAGAGTGCGCCACCAAAGACCCCAGCCACACCTAGCATATGGAACGGATGCATCAGCACATTATGCTCAGCCGTGAACACAATCATGAAGTTGAAGGTGCCGGAAATGCCGAGCATCAGGCCATCCGAGAAGCTACCTTGACCAATCGGATAGATCAGTAAAACAGCCGTTGCGGCAGAAGCCGGAGCAGAGAATGCAACCGGAATCCAAGGCCGCATACCCAGACGATAGCTGAGTTCCCACTGACGCCCCATGTAAGCATAGACGGCAATCAAAAAGTGGAAAATGATCATCTGGTAGGGACCACCGTTGTAGAGCCACTCATCCAGCGTCGCCGCTTCCCAGATGGGATAAAAATGGAGTCCAATGGCGTTGGACGTGGGAACGACAGTCGCCGTAATGATGTTGTTGCCGTACAGCAGTGAACCGCTGACGGGTTCGCGGATGCCGTCAATATCGACGGGAGGTGCTGCAATAAATGCCAAGACAAAGACAATGAGAGCCGTGAGAGCAGTCGGGATAAGTAGAACACCAAACCAACCAACGTAGAGCCGATTTTCTGTGCTGGTAACCCAACTACAGAACCGCTCCCACACATTAGCGCGATCGCGCTGTTGTAGAGATGTAGTCATAGTTCAATGAATGAAAATATAGGAAACGTATGAAGTGAAATCGGCAGGAAAAGCCTGCCCTCATATTTAATAACTAAATAGTTATTAAATTGTCAAGCCCATTAGTGGAATTTTTTGTTTTTGCATCCGGTTACGGATGATTTGCAATAACGAACAGATTTGAGGAGCTACTTAGGCCGATCTACTTTGTTTTCCTATTTCAGCAGCTCCACGTTTTGCCCGTTTCACGTTCGGTAACGAAGTGTAAATACAAATATTCGACAAAGCAGTCATATAGCTATATAAAGATATTAATCGCTTCATGGTTATAGATTAGCGATTTAGGTTCGCCCTGCGTTGGCTGATTGCTCTAGATCGCTCGATATGTTCACCCCTTCATCGACTGAACTCATGCTAAAACTCATCTATCGGCTCGTTTTTACTATCGGATGTGCGATCGCACTTGTGGTTTGGCATCCGACTTCGGCCTGGGCACAGACCAACCCCGCAGAACTGGCTAAAGCCGTGCAAGAAATTGAACACCTCGATGGTTTGCGTTCCGGCTTGGCTTCCACACTAGAGGGGCGGACTGAGGAACCAACTCTCCAAACGATGCAAGAAGTCTGCAAGCCGGTCGGCATGAAAGCAATGCAGCTGGGGCAGGAAAACGGTTGGCAGGTGAAGCAAATCGCCAACAAGTATCGCAATCCCGCCCATGCACCTGACAATCCCAATGCCGAAGCAGCGCTAGCGCAATTTGAGCAGAATCCTGACCTAATTGGCTTCTGGGAACGAGAAACGATCAATGGGCAAGCAGGAACCCGCTACTTCCGCCGCATCAACGTCGAAGCCAGCTGTCTAGCCTGCCACGGCAGCGAAAACAGCCGCCCTCAGTTCGTCAAAGACAACTACCCACAAGACTTAGCCTACGACTTCCAAGTTGGCGACCTGCGCGGCATGTATTCCGTGTTCATGCCAGACGTGCAAGCCAGCGTACAGCAAGCATTACGAGTTGCACTTGACCCTTCGTAGTAGCTCCTCACTCCTCACTCAATTTTCCATAAGGCAACTTCCATGTGGCATCAGCTCCAGCGCACAGTTTCGTTATTGGTAGTTACGGCGTTAGTCGGTTTAACCCTGCTGTGCTGCATCTTCTCAACACCGCCAGCCTTGGCTGCCATTCGTCAGCTAGAAGAAGCACCCGGACAGGTTGTCTACCAGTCGCGGCAAACGCTCAAGGATCAACACAACAATAGTTGGCAAGCGATCGCATTTAAACGCATCCAGCCCGATGCCAATCCCCAGGTTTATCTGCGACTGGTTGGCTTCCCTGGCACAGCCGACATTGACCGCTCTCAGCCCCTGGTTTTAACCAGCTCAATGGGACAAACGTTGGAAGCCGCCGATGCCTCCAGCCGAATGTTCACCGATGCAAGTGCGCCGGAGCCAAACGTCGGTCAGTACAACTTACAGCCAATTCTGGCGGAGCTGCGGGCCGAACTGCCCTGGCGCTTACAGATTCCAGCGGCTGAAGGAGTCAAGGTGACGCTACCTGTTCCATCAAGCATTATTCAAGAATGGCAGACCGTTGCTCAATATGATTAGAAGTCTGGGATTAAAGGTCTGCAATTAGAAGTCTGGGGCATGTAATCGTCGCACGGTGATGTATTATCGAAAGATTGCTATTTAGTTATCAATCGAACAGATCATGTTGCGATCGCACTCTCCTCTCAAAATTGGTCAGCACGTTGCTCGCTATCCCATTGTCCAGGGCGCAATGGCGGTGCGGGTTTCTGGTGCTAATTTGGCAGGAGCCGTTGCCAATGCCGGAGGCGTTGGGGTTATCTCAGCGCTGGGTTTAGGGCTAACTTCGCCCCACTTTAATCAGTCCCGCCGGGGCAACTTTTTCGAGGCTAATCAGCTCGCGCTAATCGATGAACTGCAAAAAGCGCGCACCATTAGTCCCGACGGCATCATTGGAGTTAACGTCCTAGTTGCAACCCGCGACTACGCCACGCTAGCGGAAACTGCCGCTGCCAACGGAGCCAATCTGATCATCACCGCCGCAGGTCTGCCGCTACAGCTACCTGCTTATACTGCCGACTACCCAGAGGTGGCGCTGGTGCCAATGGTCTGCGGTCTGCCTGCTGCGCAAACCCTTTGCCAAACCTGGCATCAGCAGTATGGTCGGTTGCCCGATGCGTTTATTGTCGAAAACTCCAAAGCAGTCGGCGGCCATGTGGGCAGCACCTGCGACGATTACAGCAGCCAAATTGAAATGCTGCTGCCCCGCATTCAGCACTATCTCCACCATCACCTGCGCGTCGATATTCCGCTGATTGCTACAGGCGGCATCTGGAATCAAGCCGATGTGGAGCGGATGCTAGCGCTCGGAGCCAGTGGCGTACAGGTGGGTACTCGTTTCATTACCACTGAAGAGTGCGATGCGGATGATCGCTACAAAGAATTTCATCTCCAATCCACTCCGGCGGATGTCGTCATGGTGCCAAGCCCAGTGGGTAAGCCAGCGCGGGCCCTCCGTAATGCATTTGCCGAGAAAGCAATGGCGGCATCTGTCGGCATCAAACGACGCTGTGTTGCCAACTGCCTCGAAAGCTGTCTCTGCCGCGATCAGCGCCAAACCTACTGCATGTTACAAGCGCTCGCCAATGCCGCCAAGGGCGATATTGAAAATGGGCTGCTCTTTTCGGGGGCGAATGTGGGACGAGCCGAACAAATTGTGCCAGTTGCTGAAGTGATGGCAGATTTAGTTAACGTTAGCTGATTCAGCACTCGGTTCAAGCTACAGGATATAAGCTAACCTAGCTTCAGGGGTTTTGCTTTGACCAGCGTGTGAAAGTAGCCATCTCTTCTATAAACCCCACATTTGCAACACTTGAGGGCAGCAGATATGACAGTTGAAGAAGTTCTAGATCGGTATGTCGCAGGCGATCGCAGTTTTCAAAAAGCGATTCTGCGCGAGGTGGATTTGCATGATGCCCACATGCATGGTGTGAACTTCAATCAGGCCGATCTGCGACAGTCGCGCTTGGGCAAAACAGACTTTAGCCGAGCCAGCTTTCGAGAGGCAGACCTCAGTGAAGCAATTTTATGGGGCACTAACCTGAGCGAAGCCGATTTGTACCGCGCGATTCTGCGAGAAGCCGATCTCAGTGGAGCCCGATTGGATTATGCCGATCTGGGACAGGCAAATTTGAGTAAGGCAACCCTGGGCGGTGCCAATCTAGAGCGATCGCGACTGGTGCGGGCCAATTTGTTTGAAGCCGACCTGCGCCCCACTTCGGATCAGGTGACTAACTTAAGCTGGGCGCTTCTGAGCGATGCGGACATGTGCTACGCCAAATTCAGCGGGGCCACACTGTATCGCACCCGCATGGACGGAGCTAAACTGTGCCGCGCCCAGCTCAACCGCAATCACCACCACGATATGCAGCCTACCGACTTAAGCGAAGCCGATCTGCGTAATGCCGACTTGAGTTACGCCGATCTGACCGGGGCTATTTTGTGTGGAGCAAACTTAAGGGATGCCGATTTGACCGGAGCCATCTTAACCGACGCGAATTTGGCTGGCACAATCATGCCGGATGGTTCGTTACATGAGTAGTCTGGGCTGTCAAAGCTTTTGCTTGGCAGAAACGCCCCTACAAGATCTGCGATCGCACTGAAGACAATTTAGTAGTTTTCAATGATAGCTAAGAAGAGATCTATGCCAATGAGCTTGGCAATGGAACTGGCTGTAGCTTCACCACCTGCAAAAAAGACGATTTGCCGCCTAATAGAACAAGGTGAAAACACAAATGGACGTCAACGGAACACAGGGGCAAGTTTGCTAATGTGCGTAGTCCGAGCAGGATTTACAGATTTAGTTCGCCTGCTCATTGACAAAGGAGTAGATATTGAGGCTAAAAGCTCAGAGGGCGAAACTGCTTTGATGGATGCTGCCTATGAGGGGAATATTGAAGTTGTACAGATGCTCTTGGAAGCCGGAGCCGATCCAAATCGGCGCAGCCGTAGTGGCTGGACAGCAATGGACTGGGCTGCTTCTCGGGGACATGAACACATCTTGAGAACGCTAATGGAAGCAGGTGGACGCTATGAAGGATTACTGCCTCTGGAAGATGCATCTCCAAGTTACTCCCCATTTAATCCAATTGAGGTTGAAACAGTTAATGAACCTCCTGAGTATTCTCCATTCAGTCCAGTTGATGAAGCTGAAATAGATGAGGAAGCTCAGAACAGTGAATATTCGCCTTTTATATCCACCGACGATGCTGCTAATCCGGATATCGATTAGCGCGATCGCACCTCTAGCGTAGGGTGTGTTGCTGTTAAGCAAACGCACCATCAATCATCATTGTTAAGAGTTATCAAGAATCGGTGCGTTACGGCTAATGCCTAACGCACCCTACAAGATCTGCGATCGCGCTGTGGATTTAATATAAATTCCTTATAGCAAAACAAGTAACGGATGCAGTTACTATGGACATATCGCAGTGGAAGTCTTTTTAAACAACAGTCCGGACAGTTTTTGGGAGAGTGCGAAGAAAGCTATCCACCGTGTAGAGTGCGAATGTACCTAACATGTCGCACCAATGGATAGCCTCAATCGGATTCTAACCGGTTTGCTGGAGACAGCAGGCCATTTGGTAAACCCCAACAACAGTTTTTGTTGACCTTGATGACCACAATTTTCGTGGTCTGTGGCAAGGTGAACTACGCCAACCTCAGTCGTTACAGTGACTTAAGCGAGCGAAGTTACCGTCGACACTTCGAACGGGGCATTGGCTTCGAAGGACTCAATCAAGCACTGATAGAACCATTAAGACGAGACGAGGCGGTTCAGGTCGCAGTGGTCGATTGCACCTTTATGGAAAAAAGTGGACGGCACACCTACGGTCTAGACCAGTTCTACAACGGTAAAACCCAGCGTCCAGAACGGGGCTTAGAACTGTCAGTGGTGGCGATTGTCGATCTGGAGCAGAATACAGGGTACACGCTGTCTGCCCAGCAAACCGAGGCAGACTTACCTCATTTGAGAGCGTCTTCGAAACAGGGAAAGGGCGCGAAGGGCAACCGGATTGACTTCTATCTGGGGCATCTGGCCTACTGCCTGACGTTCTTCCCCACTTGGATTCGCTACATTGTCGCCGACGGGTTTTACAGCAAGTACAAGTGGGTCACTGGCGTGGTGCAACTCGGGTTTCATGCGATTGGCAAACTGCGCTGTGATGCCAACCTCAAGTTCCTCTATGAGGGGCCATACCAAGGGCGAGGTGCTCCTCGACGCTTTGACGGCAAGGTCAACCTGCAAGACCACCGACGATTTCAGTTGGTCAAACGCTTGGACGATGGAGTTTATCTTTATACCGCCATCGTTTGGTCGGTCAGCCTCAAGCGCAACATCCGGTTGGCCTATCTGCTCAAAGAGCATCGGGGTCGCCGCAGTTATGTCGTGCTGTTTTCTACCGACCTCAACATTGACCCGTTCCTCCTTTACCGGTGCTACACGGCCCGATTTCAGATTGAATTTATTTTCCGTGATGCTCGTCAGTTTACCGGGTTAGTGGACTGTCAAGCTCGCTCTGCCGAAGCGATAGACACCCATGTCAATGCCAGTTTGATGGCACTGAACCTGGCTAAAGTCGCGTTGCAAAACAACCAGAAAGACGATGATTCGCTGAGCTTCTCGCTCGCCTCTTTCAAACGACTGGCCCTCAACCAACATCTTTTAGACCGATTTATTGACCAGTTTGACTTGGAGCCGACTTTTATTAAATCCCATCCTAATTACCAAAAGCTGCTTGATTACGGGGCGATAGTCTCCTAAATCTGTCCGGAGTGTTGTTTTAAAGCAAGAGAGCCGTAGAGTTATCAATGTTTATAATCAGAGAGATAAATTCAGGAAAAAATCTGTATGGGAATATAATGAAATTCCATTAAATGCTGTTGAACTTCAATGGTTGGGTAACCCTGGAGCTTCTGAGGAACAAATTCGAGTTGCTGAACAGCGCTTGAAGACCGATTTGCCACCTTCTTATCGAGATTTTCTAAGAGTAACAAATGGATGGGAAGGATGGAATTTTTGTGAGGGTGGAAGCTTTTATTCTTCAGATGAAATAGTTTGGTTCTATCAGGATTATCAGGACGTTATTGACTTAAACATCAGATTTGAAGAAAGGTTTCCCGATGCTGTTGAGTCGGATGACAGGAAATATTTTTCCTACGGTTCAGATCAATTTGCATACCGTGCTCGACATCTTCAACAATGCTTATTGATTAATGACCATAATAAAGTCGATAATGCACATATCTTACTAAATCCAAACGTTATTCATGATGATGAATGGGAGGCATGGGCTATGTTTGAAGGTGAAGTGAAAAGGTGGATATCTTTTGAAGTAATGTTTAAGGAGATCGGGGTTGCAGGAGAATGGCTTGAAGCTCTTCTTCAAGCTTCCCAATGTTAAGACACTGTTCCATGAGCAAGTGCGCTCAGGGGCCAATGACAAACTGGGTCGTCGCACCCGTAGGATCAATCCAGAAGGTTATACCATCACTGCAAGCATACTAAAAATCATTGCCTTTTGAGGAGTCATCCAGGAATACAGTAATATCAAAATCTATATGATCGCGAGATTCATCAAGCACTATGGCATATCTCTGGTTTAAGTCATTTCACATTTTGGGCTTTGTGGCCTGGTTTGCGGGTTTGTTCTATCTACCTCGCTTGTTTGTCTATCACATTGAGGCAGAAGAACGGCCCGAACCGATCAAATCGGCCATCAAGGAAGAGTATACCCGCATGGAAAGGCGGCTCTACAAGCTGATCATGACGCCAGCAATGATTTTCACCATCGTCATGGCCATCGGCATTATTTCCACTGAGCCTGCTGTCATGAAAGAAACCTGGCTACACGCTAAGATATTTTTCGTTCTGCTCCTAATTGGATTTCACCACTACTGCGGTCGCCTGATTCGCAAACTAGAAGAGGGAACCTGCTCGCTTAGCAGCCTGAGAATGCGGCAAATTAATGAAGTGCCAACGATTCTACTGTTCTTGGTGGTTCTGCTGGCGATCTTCAAAAATAGCTTGCCAACTGACCTGGCAGCGTTGGGCACTGGGCTAGCCGTAATCGCGTTTGCCGTGATCATTCAACTTTACGCCCGCAAGCGCCGTTTGCAAAAACAGCAGGAAGAATTAAGCGCTTCAAGCTAACCTCATCCATTCCTTACCTAAAGCCCAAGGAGCTTTCACTGTTGCGCTGCAACAAGATGCTGCTTGGGCTTTAGTGTTTTATCCTGATGAAAAAAGTAGGATGAGTAGTGTCAGATTCTAAGCACGAGCCAATGGCGGAAACGCCAGATCCCCTAAACGAGCCAGATTCAGCCAGCTTGCAGAATGAGTATGGCCAAGTTCTAACTGCGGTGGTTGAGCTGCTCGAAGCTGCTCGGCGCACAGCTGCACGAACCGTCAACTCAATCATGACGGCTACATACTGGGAAATTGGTCGTCGAATTTTTGAACTGGAGCAGGGTGGAACTGAACGGGCAGAATATGGCGCGGCTCTGGTTGAGCAGCTGGCGGAAGACCTAACTGCCCGATTTGGTCGGGGGTTTCGTCGCAGCAATCTGTTCCAGATGCGAGCGTTTTATCAGGCTTATCCTCACGCAGTTGAGCGAACAGCCGCTGCGCCCAATGAGATTATCCAGACGGTGTCTGGACAATTTCCCCTTACTTGGTCACACTATGTCAAGCTGCTATCAGTTAAGTCTAGCGAGGCCCGAGCGTTTTATGAAGCGGAGGCTCTGCGGCATGGTTGGTCAGTACGCCAACTGGGACGGCAAATTTCAACCCAGTTCTATGAACGGACGCTGCTGTCGCGTAATAAAGCGGCGATGTTATCCAAGACAGTGGCTGCGGTAGAAACGGATCTCACTCGCCCCGAAGACGAAATCCGTGACCCGTTTGTCTTGGAGTTTCTAGATCTGAAGGATGAATACTCCGAGAGTGATTTGGAAGATGCATTAATTACCCATATCGAACAGTTCCTGCTAGAACTGGGCAGCGATTTTGCGTTTCTGGGACGCCAGCGCCGCCTCCGAATTGGCGATCAGTGGTTTCGGATTGACCTGCTATTTTTCCATCGCCGCCTGCGCTGCTTGGTTGTGGTGGATCTGAAGCTGGGAGAGTTTAGCCATGCGGATGCAGGCCAAATGCATCTGTATCTCAACTATGCTCGCGAACACTGGATGTACCCGGAAGAGAACCCACCTGTTGGCCTGATCTTGTGCAACAAAAAGGATGAGGCCGTGGCGCACTATGCTCTGGAAGGATTAGCGAATAAAGTGATGGCAGCGGAGTATCAGATGATGCTGCCGGATGCTGATTTGCTGGCAGCGGAACTAGAGCGAACCCGTAAACGCTTGGAAGCTGGATAATCTGCCCTCAGGCACGGGCCGAGCCAAAGGCGCTAACGCTATAACGGTCAAGTATAAAGGCAAGGTAGGGGGTTGCTGAGGATTCTGTGGCGAACGTTTCGATCATTATTCCTGTTCTGAATGAGGCAAATTGTTTAGAGCGTACCCTGCGCCATGTGCAGATTCTGGCCCCGCCTGCGGCTGAAGTGATTGTCGTGGATGGCGGCAGTACAGATGCAACCGTGGCTATTGCAACCCAACGTGGAGCGCAAGTTGCGATCGCACCTCAAAAAGGTCGTGCTGCGCAGATGAATCTCGGAGCAGAGCTGGCGACTGGCGATATTCTCTGTTTTCTGCACGGGGATACGCTGGTTCCTGACGACTTGGTACAGCTAGTAGACACCACCCTAGCTGATTCGGAGATTGCCTGCGGTGGCTTTATCTCAGTCATGGCTGGGGATCAGACCACACGCTGGGGGATCACGCTGCACAATAGTTTCAAAACCCACTATGCGCCACTGCTATTTCGGCCCCATCGCTATTTCCGGGATGGACTCCGACTGCTGTTTGGCGATCAGGTGATGTTTTGCCGACGGGTTGATTTCTGGGCCTGCGGCGGTTTTGATCCGGCTCTGCCGATTATGGAAGAAGCGGATTTGTGTTTAAAGTTGGCCCAGCGGGGACGGATCTGTCAGGTAAATCGGCTGGTGCAGTCCTCAGATCGGCGGGTGGCCCAGTGGGGAGCGATGAAAGCCAATTTGATTTACCTCGCGATTGGCTTTTTGTGGGGCATTGGTGTGCCTGCTGAGCGGTTGAAACAGTTCTATGAAGATGTGCGCTGATTGAGGCTCCAACTGTAGGGCAGATAAGCGATTGGAGTTTTGCTGGGTAACTTGCCGCCAGCGTAGTAGCGATTGATGTAGGTCACGATTGAGCCTGCTGCCGCCAGAAAATCGGGCTGATACCATTTAAAGATTTTGCTACAGCGCAGGGTTTGGCTGGCCGCATCATAGCGTACTTTGTCTGGATTATTGATGAAGCGCTGGGCATCGTCGTCGAGCTGCTGGATCAGTCTGCCGGGAAAGTAGGCTTCCGCTCTTAGCAGGGGACAGCCGACGGAGGCGCATACGAGAGCAAAGTGAATCCGCGACTCTTGAAAGCGCGATCGCAGAATATTATGCTCAATCGCGTTAAGGCTAAGCGACTGGCCGTTGAGGGTGTAAACCTTTTTGCTGAAGAACCACCAGAAGGCTAGCCAGTTGGGAATGCCGAGGATCGTGGGCCGAATCGAACGAATCGGGTACTGTTGCAGCACCTGCTGAATGGTCAGAGCGTTATAGAGATTGAGCAAAAGTGCGATCGCGCTTTCTCGATCGAGAGCTTGTAAATTCGTTTTTTGTACGCTGGCTAGCCACTGGTCAAGTTTTTGAGCCGATTCTTGTTGCCAACGAGCGTAATCAACCTGGCCTTGGTCGTTAACATATTCCTGTAGCATGTCATTCCAGGGGGTGAAGTCGATCATGGTATTGGTTTCCCAGTTTTTCATCCTAAAACCATTTCGCGCTATAGCCTGGAGCTTCGTCAAGGGCATGGTGCAACGCCAGTTTCCTCAGGTGCAGAGCATTTCTACGACCAAGTTGGCCAACTGGCTGGTGGACGAACTGCCGCCGCCCGTATTAATTGATGTGCGCCAGGAGGAAGAATATGCCGTCAGTCACCTGCCCGGTGCTTCCCATTTACCGACTGTTGAGGCAATCCAGCAGGCGGACATTCCTACCGATGCAACTCTGGTTTTGTACTGTTCTGTAGGCTACCGTTCAGCTCAACTGGCGGAAAAGCTGCAAGCAATGGGCCACAAGAATGTGATGAATCTAGAGGGCTCGATTTTTGAATGGTACAACCAGGGTCATCCGGTGGTAGCAGACGGTAGCACCCCTGTGCAGCGAGTTCATCCCTACAATCGCACCTGGGGACTGCTGCTAGATGCGCCAGAGTAGGTAGTCCACAGCGGCAAATCTTCGGGTCGGTCAATGTCGGGCAGCGGATTGAGCAGTGCAACAGAGAGGCGGTGACGATTTGCGATCGCAAGGGTCTGCTGTAACACACAGCTTTTCCCCCAGCTAATGGTCTCAAATAGCTTAGGTTGTGGGGTTTTCAGCCCTACAAGGTAGTAGCCACCGTCTTCAGCCGGACCCAGGACGACATCGTGGCTGTTGAGCTGAGTGAGAGCCTGGGTAATTTGCCAACTACCGATGCCGGGGCAATCGCTGCCAACCATGAGTACGCGCCGCAGTCCAGACGCAAATCCCCGCTCAAAGGCATACTTCAGTTTTCGTCCCAGATCGCCGTCGCACTGGGGCTGAAGTGATACATGAGATCCCAGCCAATCGGCCATTTGCGTGAGCGTGCCGTCAGCAAAATGAACTTCTAGAGCCAGCTGATGATTACGGCAAACCCTTTGGAACCGTGCTAACAAATGTTCTGTCATCTGTCGCTGGAACTGCGCGGCTCCCTCTGGCCCCAAGACCGGAATGAGTCGGGTCTTGGCTCGACCTGGCTGGGGAAAGCGAGTCACCATAAACAGCCCAGCTTCAGTAGTGGCTCCCATACCGATGAATACTCAAAGCGTTAATGTCCTCTTTAGAGTAAATTTTTGAGGCAAATTAACTGTGAGTCTAAAGGCTGAGCTGAGATTTATTTATATCAGTCCAATGACACAGGTTTGGAGAAACAAACAAAAAAGTATTCCCCCTTTTTGTGAATTTGGCAAGTAAAGACTTTTTGACGCGACTTTTGCTCCTGTGGAAAATATTGCTTTTAATCGTTGCTCGCTAAGGTAGTGGTTTCTAACTGCTGAATTTTGTCCTCCAGAACTACCTGCTGGGCCATCATCTTTTCTATTTCTACTTGTTGAGCTATAATCTTGTCTATTTCTGCCTTGAGAACATTATCTATGCCATCTATCTGCTTTCTATGAATCACAAAGTTGTTGTCATAGGCCGTCCTAATATCGATAATTTTATTATCAATTTCTTGTCTCAACAGTTTTCGAGTTGCAGAACTTTCGATTTTATCTTCGAGTTCAAGATTAATAATTTCATCAATTTCGCGTCTGGCCTTCTCCTTGACCTCATCAATGCTTACTGTTAATTGATTTCTAGCATCTTCTTCCATCTTGCTCCTGATTTGGTTGAGGCTAATATATTCTTTGACGCCGATAACAGTAACTAGAACAACAGCCACAGATGTGAAAACACTAACGGCCCTAGCAATAGGGGAAAAATAATCAAAAATCTTTTGCTTTGCTTCTTCGAAGACTCCCTGAACATACAAGTCTTTTGTAATACCTTCTAGCCGCTTCAGCTCTTCATTTTCAGCTTCAAGATGAGCTACTTTTTGCTTTAAGGCTGTCAGTTCATCCATATTTTCACCGTTTAATACTGCAAAGCACCTGTTGAAAGTCAATCCTGCAAAATATGGTGGGCGATTTTTGTCTGACGGATTAATTGCAGATTATAGGATTTTTCAAGAAAATAGTATGCCCCTTACGGGTACTTCGACTCATATCCTGCAGTTTGCTGCAGTGCAGCAAACTGCAGGATATGAGTTGGCTAGCCTCGGGTGATTGTTGAAAAATTATCAAACCATCCCCGTCGCCAGAAGAAATAGACCATGCCTACAGCAATGCCAATCATAACGATCCAAACGGCTGGATAGCCCCAATACCAGTTCAGTTCCGGCATATTGAAAGGGGAAGCATCGGGATTAAAGTTCATGCCGTAAATACCCGCCACAAACGTCAGCGGAATAAAAATTGTTGAAATTACCGTCAAGGTTTTCATCACCTCGTTCATTTTGTTGCTGACCGACGAGAGATAGACATCCATCAAGCTGGATGCTAGTTCACGATAGGTTTCCAGCATGTCCAATGCTTGCACCACATGTTCATAACAGTCGCGCAGGTAAACTTTCACAGCGGGACTAACCAGAGCACAGTCATCTCGCAGCAGGGCAGAGATGGCTTCTCGCTGCGGCCAGATCGATCGTCGCAGCGACAGCAGCTCTCGCTTCAGTTGATGAATTTCAGTCAGCGTCTTGTTAGTCGGTGCGCTGGTAACTTCTGCTTCTAGGTCTTCAATTCGCTCACCGTAGGATTCCAATACTGGAAAGATGCCGTCCACAATTGCATCAATTAAGGCATACAGCAGATAATCAGCTTGGCGCTGTCGGATAATTCCTTTATTCAGCCGAATGCGATCGCGGATAGGTTCGAAGCAGTCATACTGAGGTTCTTCCTGCACCGTAAGCAGATAGTTAGAGCCGAGAACAAAGCTCACCTGCTCATTCAAAAAGCAAGGCTGGTCAGGTATCATCATCACCATGTGCAGCACCGTAACTAGCTGATCCCTGTAGTCCTCGGATTTTGGACGCTGCGGTACGTTAACAATATCTTCTAGAACGACAGGATGTAAACTAAAAACCTGCCCAATCCGCCGCCAGGTATCTTCTTGGCCCAGACCATCAATGTTGATCCAGGAAACCGATTCCGTATCTAAGTGAGCAGCACAGTCTTCGGGATCTGCGATCGCTAATCGGATGGCGTTATCCAAGTTGTAGTCAATTAAAACAATCTTCGGTGGGCTAGCACCCGCTTTAATTTGCAACGTACCGGGCATACTACCCGGCTAGTCGTAGGTGTAGTCAACGTAGCTGCGCTTTGCCGGACTAATGCGCCGATAAATTTTTCTGCCCAAATTAGCCATATATGTTCTCCGTAATTGCGTTCTCCGGGGTTGCTGATCTGATCATCTTGCACGTTGTCTCAGAGCGCCATATTGTGTAGCAACAAGCAGCCACAATATAGCGCTCTGGGTTGACGCACAGCTGGAGAAGCACTAATCCAACCATTCCACAGCGTAGTGATTGCCGCTTGGTTGCCGATCAGGAGTGGCAGCCTGTGGTGAAGATGGACGGGGAACATTGTCTCGACCGGGGAAGCTCTGTGATTCAGCAGATGATGGAACAAATCCCCTTACTAGTTAAAGCCGGTAGTCTTTGGCCGATGACAGAGGACAATTGGCTGATCCTACATGTCTACCCACAACCGTTCAAGCAGCAGAATTCAGAGGCAACCTGCCAAGTGTATCAAACGGCTACAGAGCCTAGCTCACGGCCCGTATCCGCTTTACGTTCCCGCCTATTATGCCTACTGCAACCAAACCCAAAATAGCGGCAGGTTCAGGCACATCTTCGGTGACAATGCTCAATCTATTGATGCCCAAAGCAGCCTGTGGCACAGAAGAATATAAAACCAGCTTGGCAATATCGGCTTGATCGCTACGAACACCAAAGAACGCGGCAGAGTTATCAAGATCAAGGGAAGATGTGCCAGGTGTTTCGAATGAGGCGATTAGGTTCCCCAATGGATCGAACGCTTCGATAAAACCCGTAAAGGTAAACGCATCATCCACAGCTAATTGAGTGCCTGCACCAAAAACAGGTGTATCGAATAGGATAGTCAACGGCCCCGGATTGCCAATCGCCGGAAAAACAGGACTCGGATCAAACCCTGTAAATAGAACAAAATCCCCTGGGGCAAAATTAGTCGGAATACCGCTCGGAATGGGATTCGTCACAAATACAAATGGTGGCGTAATACTGGCCGTGCTGGGCTGAGGAATATCAACATTAATGCCTAATCCATTCTCTGATGTAGCGGCAAAACTACTCGGCAAAAAGGCAGTGGGATCGGGCGCAAATGGATTGAACACTTTGCCCAGACTGGCCCAATCAACCTGATCGTTGCCACCCAAAGCTGAGCGTTCGGTGATAAAAGTAGCCGCATCTGCTGGAAGAGAAGCTGTTAATAGAGCCGTACAAGCGGCCCCGGTGACTAAAAAGATTTTAGAAATGCGATCGCAACATTGTTTATTTAACATTTGAATATAGGTTTAATAAAGATTCGTTTTTCAAATTGGTTGCACCCAAATATATAAGGTCACACTACCTAAGACGAGCAGGCCATAATCAGAGTTTTCACAAACTGTAAGTAAATATTCCTAGTTCCACCCAAGTTTGTGTTGAGTAGAATTGAGGCAGAGAGTTCAGCAGGCCAAAGCCGATGGCTCAGCAACGACGCAAGCGTGGCACAGCAGGCGATAAAACGATTTGTCTGCCCATTGCAGACGACCTTGACTACGAGGTCTTAGTAGAAGACCGGGAAGCCTTTCGCCAGTATCTCAACGAGCAGATCGCATCCCACCCGGAACTGTTTCCCGACGGGATTGAGGCAGGCTATCGCTTTCACGGATGGGTCGAGTCCTCTCGTCAACAGCTCAAGACCCGGCGGATTTTGCTGCCGAGTACCGGAGAGGCTTATCAACTGCGTCCCGATTTGGTGATGCCGTACATGAGCGAGACGGCGGAGATGGCCGACAAAGCGCTCTATTTAAGAAAGCATGGCCTGTCGTATGAGGGGATTGCCTATGTGCTGGGCCGTTCTGAGATGCACTGGTATCGGCTCTGTCAGTCGTTCGGTCGAGCCTCGATTGTGGGCAGTACCCTCAAAAGGGAAACGGCGCTCCCCCCCATCTAGTTGCCGATGAGAAGCATTGTGATTGGCACGGGCAGCGAGTCTATCTGGCAGTGACAGCGGCGCAAGGGTGCGTCCTGGGAGCCAGTCTCAGTGCCAATGCGGGTCAGGATGGATTAACCGCAGCCTATGGGGTATTCCAGCAGGAAGCTGCCCATCATGTTCCCGACTATGCGCCCGAGACGGTGACGACTGATGGTTGGGAGGCCACCCGAGCCGCTTGGGAGGAGCTATTCCCTGGCCTGGTCTGGATTCTGTGCTTCCTGCATGAGGTGATTAAAATTCGCGATGGGTGCCGCTCTAAACCAGTCCTGGGTCAGCAACTAGCCGACAAGCTTTGGCATCTGTATCGGGGCCAGAGCAAACGTCACTTTGCTCAACGGTTGCGTCGGTTGCTGGAGTGGGTGAACACCCACGCGTTGCCCCAGGCCATTGACGCTCGCTTGCGACGCCTCAACGACAAATCTCACGTCTTCCAACGCGCCTTTGACTTCCCTGACGCCTATCGCACCAGCAATCAGGTTGACCGTCCGATGAACTATCTTGACCGCATCTTGTATGCCATGCAAGATTTTCATGGATTCTGGGACTCGGCGGAACAGTCGGTGCGCTCGATGGCCTTACTCTGGAACTTCCATCCCTTTTGTCGCAAGACTCGCAAAGCAATGGGCGGGTGCTTATGCCCCTTTGAGCAACTCAACGGCTTCCGCTATCACGACAACTGGGTTCGCAATTGGCTGATTGCCTCATCGTTGAATGGCAGAAGACCATTGCTCAGGAACGCTGACACAAAATAAGTTGGAACTAGAAATATTCTTATCCCGTTCACTCAGCACTTATAGTGATTCCAGTTAAGAGTGAGAAAACGAAAGAGCAGAGTGCCTCATCCTAAGGCACTCTGCTCTTTCGTTTTTATCTAGAACCGCTATAGCACTAATTTGCAGACTTAGGAATAATCGGTAATACCACATAAGAAGGGCTAACTGCCGTGTGGTGAACCGTCTGAGTGGCGGAAACGGGATTGGCTTCAGTGGGAATGTACCGTCCCGTATTGGGATTGCGATCGAAACGAGGATAGCTGCTGCTGGAGACTTCTAAGCGGATTTGATGGTCTTGGAAGAAGACCTGACTAGTCGGCCAAAGATTAACAGTAATTTCTGTAGGTTGATCGCTATTTTGAGGATAGTCGCGGCGTAGAATCCCCTCAGAAACGTTATAAGCACTGCCGTCAGGTACACATCAACCAGCTTAGCCGTGAAGTCGGTATTCGGTGCTGTGGTTGAAACTTGCAGGGTAAGCTGCACTGGCCCCGTGACTTCGACATCCTGCTCCAGCGGTGGTGTAGTGTAAACTAAAACGTCATCGCGCGCTTCCACTGCATTTTGCGGTTGAATCCCCGCATTTGGCCCCAGCATGGCACCCCCTGCGCTGGGAACTGGGTTATTGGGATCATAGACAAAGCGATCGCTAGATTCATCTTTAACAGGAAGCTCTAGGCTGAGGCTACCATCTCCATTGAGCGTATTGGCCTGCCCGTTACTATGCAGATAGTACCGAGTGTATTCCGTGCGAGCCAGCGGCCATTCCGTTTCATCACGCCAGGTATTTAAGCCCATCACGTAAATGCGAACAGGTGCAGGATAAGCGGTTTGAGGCGAGTCTTTCAGATGCTGCTCAAACCAGAGTAGGCTGGGGCCAATGCTTTCGAGCCGATAGTTGCGGGGTTCAGTACCGTCGGGAAACGTGACGGTATTGGCATGAACCCAAGGGCCAATGACTAGACGAGATGCTTGTGCAACATCCGGTGCAGCATTAGCCTGAATCTGCTGAAAGTCAGCAATCTGGGTGGGCAAAAACGGATCGTACCAGCCCGCCATTAAAAGTGCTGGAGCCTTCAGCTCATCGGCTTCTATCCGATCTACCGACCGCCAATAATTACTCGCTTCGGTTTCGCTCGCCCAGGTATTGAAAAATGAAATATCGCGTACGGCCCGATCATCTGCCTCCAGCAGCGGCCAGCCCTGATATCCTTGCTGTAGCTGCTCTTGAGGTAGGGGGATATCCTGCTTGCCGTAGCTGAGCGTCGCCCAATACAGCGCACTTTCCAGCGAAAACGCGCCACCGGGATAAAACATGCGGTAAAAGTCGGTGCTGCAAATTTGTAGAATCAGCGCCGACAGCCCCGGATCAACCTGATCGGCCAAGATCCACTGGGTATAGCCAAAATAGGAACCGCCCCACATGCCAATTTTGCCGTTATACCAGGACTGCTGAGCAATCCAATCCAGCGTTGCTAAACCATCCTGAGTTTCGTTCAAGAACGGTGGATCATAGCTGCCGCCCGATTCATAGCGCCCGCGCGTCCCCTGAATGACGGTTGTATAGCCATGACTGGCCCAGAGATGACCAATCGTGCGAGCAAATAGAACGTGCTTGATTTTCTTTGAGTAGGGAATTCGCACCAAAATTGTCGGCGTTGGTTTAGTCGTGCGGGGATGGTAGATATCGGCCACTAGCGCTGTATTGTCAGGCGCTGTCACGGTTACGTGTCGATCTAGCCGTACACCATAGATAGCTGGTTCATAGCCGAGCTGACGCCCAAGCCAGAAAGCTGCGATCGCACTTCCATTTGCTATAACTAAAACAACGATGCAGGTTAGTACTGCCAGCAGCAACCACAGCCACTTTTTACGCAGAAAATGACTCATGGCTGTCTCCGCAAACGATAACCCCAGCCACACAGCCAGAGGTACGTGGCAAGCACAAAGTGGAACACAATCGGAATCGTTCCTTCACCCAGCCAGCGGCGTTCTGGATAGACGATCATGGTGGCAACGTAGCGGACTGCCATTGCAGTCGCATACAAATAGCTAAAGTACTGTAGTCCTTTGCCAATCAGCGGTTTTGGCTGTTGGAAGAAGCCGGACTGCTGAGCAAAGTCAATATTCAGTTTAATCTGAAGACAGAGAATAGCGATTTGAGTGGGTAGCAAAATTGGATAAGGTAGCAAACCCGAATACCAGTGGGGCATCGGCGGCAAAAAGGGAACCTGCCAAACCACAACGAGAATTTGCCCCAGCACCCGCAGAAAAAACAGCAGCGTCAAGCCCCACAGCCAGCAGAGCGGATGGCGAGTCGGCGCTAACGATGTCAGTAGCTTAGCAGGATGGAGCATGGGGTACCGTACTCTCAGCCATGAGATGGGTTTGCAGGATCGCTGAAATATCCTCAGAAAGCGGCTCTGGGCATAGCATCGGCCATTTATACTGCACATCGCGCTTACCTTGGGCAATGGCCTGCCGCTTGATAGCCTCGGCCCAGCCCGGACGCATCCAGTGTAAGCAAGGTGGCTGTAACCGCTGTGAAGCCCGCTTTTGAGCATACTCAGCATTGACTTGAGCTAGAGTCTGATCAAGTACTGACAAAACCTGCTCTGCATCAGTTGCAGAAAAACGCTGAGCTGTCTCCAGGTAAAGCTCGTAGCGCATGGCGGTGGGGTTTGCCACTAGGCGATAGGCAATGATCGCTAAGTTTAGCTGATGCTGAAGAGTTGCGATCGCAGTTAGCACATGATTGACATGTAGCTTTTCACCCGTAAGGTTGCTCATGTCTCGTCCCTTGCGTAAGAAGGCAATCACAGGCGATTGATGGTAACGACCCGTGACTTCGACAATGTCATTGATGTGGTAGCGATAGAGACCACCGGGAGTCGTGAGTAAAATCTGGTAGCGCTGGCCGATTTCTAATTCATGGCTCAACAAAATCGGTGGATCGGCTTGTTCTGCTTCGGCTTCAGGAATGAACTCATAGAAGTTGGTGTTGAGATCGAGCAAACCGCCAGCCGTATTGTCCTGATAGGGAATCGTTACTCGCGCTTCGCTGGCCAAGTAGCCCAAATCGCGAATCGGTAACGCACCATAATCAGCGGTTAGCTGCCGAGCTTGCGCCCCCACAGAGCCACCCGTCCAGCAGCCAAGCAGTTGCAGATGTGGCCAACAATCTTTTGGTTTAAGTCCACCTGTTGCGTCAACAATTCGTTCAAGCTGTCGTGCCCGCTGAGGATTCGCTACGAGGTTGAACTGGGTTACAGCAGGCAGACATTCGCCCATCGTACCGTCATGAATAGCGCGAATCAGCGATTCACTGTGCTGACTCATGACCTGCGCTAAGCGGTTCAGCGTGCTGGGATTGGGCGTACAGAGAAATGAAACGTCCCTGGCTAGGGCAAACCGAGCAATGGCCCAGTAGCGAGCGTCGTAATCTGTAATCTCGAACACTTCGTAGGGCACAGCATAGTGACGACGAATCAGCGGCGGAATCTGCTGATAGATGCGGCCAGACAAGCTACCGTAGGGAATGCCGCCGTCCGTATAGCCTTCAACCGCAGGGCTGACAACACCAACAATGCCGCCGTTCAAAAAACGAGGGTAGTTGAGCCAAATTCGGTAGAGCCAATGACGCATTAGGGCTGAGCCGCTTTGCTCGACACTGGGCGTAACGGGAATATATTTGGCCTGTCCCGTCGTACCGCTGGTCATCGTGAACATCCGCACAGGCTCACTAACCAAGATGTCCGGCTCACCCGCCATCATCTGCTGCATATAGGGCCGAAAGCCTTCGTAGTCTCGAATCGGGACGGCCTGCTGATAATCAGCCGGAGTACGAATTTGATCAAACCGATGCTCCCGACCAAACTGGGTTTTCGCATGTCGCTGGAGTAGCTGCCGCAACACCTGCTGCTGTGAGATCGCAGGAAACTGAGTCGCCATTTCCAACTGCTGCATCAGCGGATAGCCTTGCCAGCGCAGCGCAGTCGTCATTAACCAGGACATCGGCTCAACCTCCCTCACACTACGGGAACGGACAGCGCAGTTGGGAGAGAAATAATCTGGTGAGCATATTTCTCTAGCAGCGCGTCCTGAATTTCGACTCCTAATCCTGCACCCCGTAATCCTTTCGCTAATCCTCGATGCCCAAAGTGAATCGGCTGGCGGCTGATATCCTGACTCAGCAGCAGCGAACCGTATGATCCCTCTGTAAACACAACGTCCGGCAAGTACGCTGATAAGAATCGTCCAGCGGCTGAAAGGATTGCTGTTTCGCCCACCTGGCAGCCAACCTGGATTTTTATGCCATTCGCCTGAGCCAAATCTGCGATCGCAATTGTCTGAGCGAATCCGCCACACTTAGACAGCCGCAGATTAAAAAACCGACAGGCTTTAGCATCGATTAACGCCTGAGCATCAGCCAAAGTAATCAGCGATTCATCAGCCATCTGGGGAATATGAGACTCAGCCTGTACGATTGCCAGTTCTGCCACATCGCCACGGGCAATCATCTGTTCAGCGCTATCGATGCCGTATTGCGCTAGGGTTTGACAAGTTGCGATCGCAGTTTCGACGGTATAAGCTCCATTGCCGTCAATTCGTAGCGAAACATCCGGCCCAATAACTTCACGGATGGCTGCAATCCGCTCCTGATCGGCTTCACCTATCACTTTGACCTTGATATGAGGTAGGCCAAACTGCTTGTATCGCTTAGCATGTTTAACGGCACCTTCAACACTGCTGGCGGTAATCACACCGCTGTAGGTTACGGTTGACCGCTGAGGCGGTAAAAGCTCTGCTAGAGATACGCCCTGACTCTTGAGCAAACAGTCTATTAAAGCTAGCTCAAACCCGCAGCAAGCTGCATTCCAGGCGACTACAGTATCAGTTGCACCAGTTGGTAACGTGGCGGCAATTTGATTCAACCAGTCGAATGCTTTTTCGCCTGACCACGGGGCATAATCTGTCTTTCGTACCGCAGGCCAGAGTGCCCCAACCATGTAGCGTAAACAAGTCTCAACCGTCTCCCCTGTCACATAGGGACGCGCCACAGCTTCACCGTAGCCAACTGTTCCATCGTCAGCCTGCAAACGGACTACGATTGAGTCGGAATAGGTGCGCGACTTAATGCTGTGGGCAAAGGCTTCCACAAACGGGATTCGCAAGGCAAACAGGGTGGCTTCAACGATTTGCATAGTGACCTTACATGGTGAGACATGGCTGTATGAAGGATCTCGGAGGTTGATTTTTCGTAGGTTGGGTTGAGCAACGCGAAACCCAACGTTTTCGGAGCTTGTTGGGTTTCGTTATCACTCAACCCAACCTACAAAATTAGAGCATGTGTGTTGCTTGGGCTAAAGCGAGTTCACCGAAGTAATGCTTAATAAAGACATTCTCGCGGAAGGTAATATCTAGAATCGTTTCTAGCTCATCGGCTTCAAATTCGTAGTAATCAACATACTGCTCAACGCTGTCCAGCCCTTCTTCGGCGTGGCGAATATCGACTTCAGAGTGATGATAGAACCAGGCTAAACTTTCGGAATCCAATTCCCGATGGCGTTCTAGAGCTGCACCAAGGCGACTAGCGAGTCGCGACAGCATCCACTCAAAGCAGGTCACTTCCAGCAGCACTGAAAGACCCAATTCGCGAATCGTGCCAAACAGTAGCGGGTCAGTACAAAGCGTATAAATCTCAGCCTGAGCGGCTTGAGCTAGCTCAGCTTGTTTCGCAGCGTCGAATCCAGCGGCCTTTGCGAGCTGATGTAGCAAATCGGGATGACAAATTTCTGCCTCATCCAGACCCATCTCTTCCATCAGGTTGTGCTTAATTTGCGGCGCAGCAGCAGGCGGCGCAACCGAGTAGAGAAAGGCTAGAATCTGCGGGCTTTTCAGGTGAGTCTGACAAAGTCTAAACAAAAACTCATCGTATGCCGCGCGGGATGCCTGCCCCTGTTCAATCTGCTGAAACAGGCTCGACTGCTCAAATGCCTCAACCTGCTGGGCATACTGGTTCTCAATCAATTGACGAACGGCCAGAGTCATGAGGAAGGCTCCACTAAGATTGGATCAACCGTGTATCAACCAGATACTATCCGGTCATCTTGCGGTATTTGAGCCTAGACTGCCCACTTTGCCAACTGAACTATCACGGAACCTCTTCGATGAGGTCAACGTAATAAATACCAAGAAGAACGGATGCCTAATGCAGAAAGTGGGCAAGCAGCTGATCAACGAGATCATCCGAGGCGATTCTCACTCCCATAACCGCTAGGACAATCATCAGAATGTCAACTTTGCTGAGGCGACGAGGGCGATTAGGACGTTGTGCTCCATTCATAGGGAACCTCCGGTTAGGCAGGTGAAGATTGATGAATACTCTAATTGCTCAGTTATTCATCGGCTGACTCCAACAAACTCATAACGAATCTGAGCTAAATAAATCATACTCATAATGACTACGACTTAGCAACCTGTTTTTTAGTTCTCAGAGGACTGCAAAGGCTAAAAGGGCTGTGAGGCTGTATTTGAAATGTGGCCTCAGTCAGGCTTAATATTTCTTTATAATTAGTATTAATCGTTTATTGATAAGGAGAAAACCGTGCTGAAGAGATTGGGTTTAATCGCAGCGGTCGTATTTGCCGTTGTGATTGCAACCGTAGCTAGAGCAGATATTGCCAGTCAGTCCGTCGTCTATCAAATCAACGGACAGCCTTACGAAGGTTACTTCGTCCGCAATACCGGATTTGGTGATTCGCAGCCCGTTGTTATGCTGATTCACGACTGGAATGGCATTGATGATTACGAAAAGCGGCGGGCACAAATGTTAGCTGAGCAGGGCTATGCAGCTTTCGCTGTGGATCTCTATGGTCAGGGCAATCGCCCCTCAACCACAGAAGAGTCGCAAGCGGCTAGCCAAGCCCTCTATGAAGATCGCGAAGCCATGCGATCGCGCTTATTTGCCGGACTGGAACAGGCTCAAATGATGCCCGGTGTTGATCCAGAGCGAGTCGTGGCAATTGGCTACTGCTTTGGCGGTGCGGCAGCTCTAGAATTTGCCCGCGCTGGGGCTGACTTGGATGGTTTTGTCTCCTTCCACGGTGGCCTAGCTACACCAGAAGGCCAAAACTACAGTCAAGCGACTGGGCCAATTTTGATTCTGCACGGTGCCGATGATCCAGTTGCTCCCATGTCCGACGTGGCGGCACTCGCCACTCAGCTCAATGAAGCGAGTGTGGACTACAGCATGGAGCTTTATGGTGGCGTGAAGCACTCGTTTACTGTATGGGGCGCGAACCGTGAAACGTCTCAGTATGACGCTCAGGCCGATATTAAATCCTGGGATGCGCTGATGAAGTTTTTGGATGAGCAAGTGAGCTAGTCGTTCACAGAACACAGACAAAAAGCAAGAGGGACGCGCTGAGTGCGTCCCTCTTGCTTTTTGTCTGTTTAAGTTAAGCGCGAGTCTTGCTAGCGTTAACGCAACGTTGCCAGAAACGTGCGATCGCATGTTTCACAGTACCTGTTTACTCGGCGGTTGCAGCCGACAGAGTGTGTCATCGCCGTTGGAGGGCAATGGCTCTGAGGAACAGCCGCTTCATCCGGAGAGCAAATAGCTCATCGCCTGCATCGATGGCATACTGACAATCGCACAGTTGATGAGCCAGACACACTTGCCACTCGTTGGCCGGATGAGTCGTCTGGGCACTGAACAGTCGGAAACTCACACCTGAGGCCAATGACCGCTTTTTAAGAAATGCAATTCTGCTACCAGCTTGCGGAATAGAGCAAGCGAATGGTGCGACCGCGACCCCCAATGTAGTTGCGATCGTCAAAGCCAGAGAGAAACTGCGAGATCACTGGGAAGTACTGGTTATCAAAGAGATTTTCCACGCCGACTTGTAAAGTGCCAGGGCCGATATCAACGCTGCTAATGAAATCAACGACAACGTAGTCTTCAATGGTCACGGGATCGACTCCGGCATCAAATGCGCGATCGCGCCCGCCGACAAACAGCGCTTGCAATCGGTTTCGCCATCCGGGTAGGGTTTCATTTTCCACATAGGCCGTTAGCTTCAAAGGCTGAATTTCGCCGCTGTTGAGCGCGATGTAGTCACCATCTTCATCAACATCGTTTTCGCCTTCAATCCAGCTTAGAATACCGCCAACGCCCCAGCGGTCAGTTGGTTGCCAGTCTAAGGTGGCTTCCAGACCGTAGACTCGCTGCGGGGCACGGACTAGACCCAGCAGCCCGTTCTCATTGGGAACCAAGCTGGCCCCGAGGGATGAGGTATTGAAAAAGCCACTCAGGCTCGCCTGCACGGTAGGCCAATCACCTCGGACACCGAGTTCGTATTCGGTCACTTTAATCGGTTCCGTCACCTCTAGATCATCCTCAACGCTAACGAATCCCGGTGGTGGTAGGCGGAAGATACGGCTAAATTCCGGCACGCTAAAGCTTTGGGCAACGCCACCGAAGAATGAGATGTTATCGGTAGGACTATAGACAGCACCAACGTCGAACACCAGGTCATCAAAGGAGCGATTGCCACCTTCAACGGGCTGTTGTCGAGTCACCGAGACATAGTCATCAATACTCAAGCCAATATTTTCATAGCGTAGTCCGCCCCGCAGCAGCCATTCTGAGCTAGCTTCCCACTCTAAGCGGGCAAACAGTCCGAGACTGTCGAGCGTGTAGGGTGGCGTAAAGTTAAACTCCTGCACTTCAGCCAGTCGCCGCTCGGCATCGAAAATATCACCATCGAACTGGGCGGTAATTTGCTGATTCTCCTGATTCTCGTAATCCGCTCCCCACAATAGGTTGAGCGTTTCTGATGACGTCAGGGGGGTTTCAATCTGTAATCGGCCTCCCCAGCGCTCAGCATCTAAGCGGGACTGGAACAAAAACGGGAAAAATTCACCCCCCAATCGACCATCGGCGAATTCACCACGGGCAACAGCATCTTGGTAATAGATCTGTCCCTGTAAGCGGCTCCCGAACAGGTCTTCATTGGTGTAGCTGAGATTGAGCACCAAGTTGCGATCGCTGGGATTATCTTCGCGCTCTAGTCCTTCGATTTCCAATGCACGGGCAATTTGGCGGCCCGGAATGAGCAGCGTTCTGGGGTCGGCAACAAAGTCTGTTTCGCGCTCCGAGTCAAAGTAGTTGACGGTAAAGTCGAGTCGCTGTGAGTCGGTCAGGTCATAACCCAGCTTGCCCAAGATGTTGTAAGAGGTGGTGTCGCTCAAACTCGCTTCGGAAACAATTCGGTTTCCTGCCGCATCGAAAAAGCTACCTGTGTATTCGCGAGAGGCGCTTAGCCGATAATCAAACTGATTGGCTCGACCGGAAATGGCGGCGGACAGGACGTTGCCAAAGCCGTCGTCTTCCAGTTCACCCACGGAGCCACTGACACCCACTTGTGTTTCTAGCGTCACGGGCTGGTTTTCTGGGCGGCGGGTGATGATGTTAATTACCCCACCCGTACTTTGTCCGCCGAAAATGGCGCTTGGCCCTCGCACCACCTCAATCCGCTCAATCGCCGATGGGTCAATACTGCGTAGCTCCTGGCGATTCACGCGGAAGTTCGTTACCAGCGGTACACCGTCAATCAGGACAGCAGGCTCGCGTCCACGCAGCGTCTGTCCGCGCGTGGTACGAAGCTGGTTGGGCGGGCCAAAGCCCGGCACCAAGGTGCCCAGAATGTCGGCCAGATCACGCGAGAGCACCGACTGCTGCTCCAGTTCTTCACGGGTAATCACCGTCACGGAACGGCCCAGATCCTCTTCTTCTTCCTCCGTGCGGGTGGCGGTGACAACGATACGGATGGGCGCGGCTTCGGTGGTTTCAGGGGATTCAGGAGCTACAGGTATTTCAGCGGGATCAGGGGTTGGGTCGATGGTTGATGGTGGGTCGGTGGTGTCGGGTTGCGTGGGATCGGCTGGAGATTCGGGAGTAAATTCAATGTCTGGAGGGGGTGTAGTGGAGGGATCAGGCGCGGGTTCAGATGGTTCTTGGGCGATTGGTTCTGGGGCGCTGACTTGCAGTACCAGTGCTTGCGATCGCGAAATAACACTGGCTGTGGGCACGGCTGCCTGTCCAGTAATAGTAATCCGGATGCTGTTGGCATCTAAGGATGTGACCTGCAGTGTTTCAACGCCAGCGACGGGATTTTGCTGCTGGAATGACGACCCGTCAGGAAGCTGAAGCTGAGCATTGATGACATCGACAATCAGGGTTTCACCGTACTGGCTGGTAAACGCCTGAAGCGATTGCTCAGAAGGCGTTTCCAACACAAGATCAAATCCTTCAGCAGTTGGATTAAGCTGAATATCGGTCACTGCAATCGGATTCGCTTGAGCCGATTGGGCACTGATTAGGGCAACGGCCCCGGCTGTCCACACCGAGTAAGCCCAGAAAGACTGTTTCACGTCAATTCCTCACACATAGAACAAGAGTTATCGCAGTGCGTCAGACGGCTGACAGCATTGAGTACGGTTGATTGCATCAGCTATCTGACTCGCCATTGCCGCCAAGTCTGTAGCAATGACGGTTGGGCAGGCCAATGCAGCTAGACCACGCATAAATGACCTAGCCACGAAGATTGGTAATTTGGTAACGAAGATCAAATTTAATGAGAATACTTCTTAATTATTTGATGGGGCATTGGCCGTCTTGTCAAGTCCCCTGTCAGAAATCCCTGTCGTCTTTCAAATCGTTGATCCAAGCTGCCTAGGCGATGCATTAGCAGCACTCGTGAGTTACTCGATTTTGGCTGAGATCTTGGCTGGGATTTTGGCTGAGCTATTTGATTTTGCTGAGCTATTTACTCGAAATCCCTTCTGCATCAGCACTGAAGCCAATTTATCGTACAGTTTGATAAACGCTCCTGACAGATTAGCGGTTTGCTCAACCTCTTGCATAACCCAAGTGTCTCAAGCGCGTCCTAATTAAACTTTCAACGGACGATATTAGCGATAAGATTCAACCTTGCCAAACAGGAAAAGATTGCGTATTCTTGTTGAGAATTCTTATCAAGCAAATGGCCTCTACCTTCAGTTCTTTGACTGCCCATCGTGCTGACATGACATGGGTGGATATCTTGCGCGATCGCAACGACCAGCAATCGGATCAAGTTGCCTTTCAGTTTTGGGAAACAGGTGAATCGCTCACTGCAAGTTTGACCTATGGGGCACTCGATCAGCGTAGTCGGGCGGTTGCAGCTCAGCTCCAGGCCCGTCAGCTCCAGCATGAGCGGGTGCTGATTCTTTGTCAACCAGGGCTGGACTACATTGTGGCGTTCTGTGCCTGCCTCTATGCAGGTGCGATCGCAGTGCCCATTTATCCGCCTCGACTGAATCAGCTACTGGAACGACTGCAAGCAATTGCGGCAGACGCTCAGCCGGCTATGTTACTGACCACACAGGCATTTAACGCTCAGATCAAGCAACTTGATTCAGATTCAGAGTTGAATTCGTTTATTCGGACTCTGCCGTGCTTGGTGGTCGATCAGATTGATGGGCAGGATGCAGGGGACTGGCAAGCACCTGCGATCCAGGCCGATACGATTGCGCTGTTGCAATATACCTCTGGCTCCACCGCGTCACCCAAGGGTGTGCAGGTGAGCCACGGGAATTTGCTGCATAATGCGGCTGCGATTCGCCAGCGGTTCGAGCTGACGCCTGCAAGTTCTGCTGTGATTTGGCTGCCGCCGTATCACGATATGGGTCTGATTGGTGGCATCCTACAGCCCATCTATGCCGGGTTTCCCGTGACATTGATGCCGCCGGTGGCGTTTTTGCAGCGGCCTTTGCGATGGCTACAGGCAATTGCTCAAACCCGAGCGACGGTTAGCGGTGCGCCGAATTTTGCCTATGATCTCTGTGTGCAGCGCAGCACGCCGGAACAGCGAGCTAGTCTCGACTTAAGCCACTGGACTTTGGCCTTTACTGGTGCTGAACCAATTCGGGCTGATACCCTAGATCGATTCGCTACTGCCTTTGCTGACTGTGGTTTTCGGCGAAATGCGTTTTATCCCTGCTACGGCATGGCTGAAGCGACGTTGATGGTCACAGGCGGGTTGCGATCGCACCTTCCCAAAACGGTTTCCGTCTGCGGCGATCGGCTTGAACAGCACCATGTTCAGATCACTGATCCCACTGCTCCAGACAGCCGCGTACTGGTGGGCTGTGGCTCTCCCATTGCCGATAGCCAAGTCGTTATCGTTAATCCAGATACGCGGATACGCTGTCAACCCAATGAAATTGGCGAAATTTGGGTGGCCAGTCCCAGCGTGGCGCACGGATACTGGAATCGTCCCCAGCAAACCCTAGAAACCTTCCATGTTTATCTGGCTGATACGGGTGAGGGGCCATTTTTACGGACGGGTGATCTGGGCTGGATGGATGACGGTGAGCTGGTTGTGATGGGACGATTGAAGGAAGTTATGGTGATTCGCGGTCGCAATCACTATGCTAGCGATTTGGAGAAAACGGTGGCGGCAAGCCATCCAGCGCTAGGGGCAGGCTGGGGGGCCGCATTTACGATTGAACAGGCTGGAGCAACTCATCTCGTCATTGTCCAAGAAGTGACGCGCACCTGGATTCGGCAACTGCAGCCCCAGGAAGTAATTACAGCCATTCGGCAGCGCGTTGCTCAGGTTCACGGTTTGCAGGTCGATACGGTGGTTTTGGTCAAACCGAGCAGTCTGCCAAAAACGTCGAGCGGCAAGATTCAGCGGCATCGCTGTCGATCCCAATTCTTAGCCAATCAATTACACAGTATTGCCGAAGATCGCCGTGCTCTGGCTAATCATCAACAGTCCGATTAAACCCGCTAACCTATATGACTGGAATCTTGAATTATGAATCAGCCCTTCGATGCGATCGCAGCTTACTCCGCTCATCAAAATCATATTCAGCCTTCAGCCGAAGCCATTGAGCTATGGATGATTGAGCGCTTGGCTAATCTTCTCCAAACGGATATCAATAACATTGATCCGGAGGTGCCGTTTGATGACTACGGGCTGGATTCCGCTGCGGCCATTGGTTTAACCGGGGAACTGGAGGAGTGGCTACAGCGCTCTGTCTCGCCAACTTTACTGTATGACTACCCCACGATTGCTGGATTAGCTGATTACTTGGCACATTCCTAGCATCAGGCTGTCGCTGATATGACTCATCAATCCCATTAACCGCAACCACATTAGAGGAATTGGGCATGAACTCCGTTGCCATTGTGGGATTATCCTGCCGCTTTCCAGGTGCAGACAGTCCCGATGCGTTTTGGCACTTGCTCCAGCAGGGGCAAGATGCCGTTACGCGCATACCCCACGATCGCCAAAATTCTGATTTAGCAGGTGATTCAGGCGCTAGTTTAAATCCTGCTTTTAGCGATCAAACGAATAGCTTTAAGGCTGATTGGGGTGGATTTTTGTCGGAAATCGATCAGTTTGATGCCGATTTCTTTGGCATTTCGCCGCGTGAAGCCGAACAGATTGATCCCCAGCAGCGGTTGCTGTTGGAAGTTACCTGGGAAGGCCTAGAGCAAGCTGCGATCGCACCCAGCACGTTGGCAGGTAGCAACACCGGAGTATTCATTGGCATTAGCCACAGTGACTATCGCCACGCGCTTCAGCAGCAAGGAACTCCAAATCCCTATAGCGGAACGGGTACAGCCTTATGCATCGCCGCCAATCGCATTTCCTATCGGCTAAATTTACGAGGGCCAAGCTTAGCAGTAGATACGGCCTGTTCGTCTTCGCTGATGGCTGTGCATTTAGCCTGCCAGAGCTTGAAGACAGGCGAGTGTGATCTTGCGATCGCAGGTGGTGTCAATCTCAGGCTGTCATCTACACTGACGCAGGTGTTTCAGCAGGCGGGCATGATGGCCGCCGATGGTCGCTGCAAAACCTTTGATGCCCAAGCAGATGGCTACGTGCGCTCCGAGGGATGCGGCGTAGTAGTACTCAAGCGACTGGCGGATGCGGAACGAGATTGCGATCGCATTTTTGCGGTGATTCGGGGTTCCGCCGTCAACCAGGACGGGCTGAGTAATGGACTAACTGCTCCGAATGGCCTGGCTCAGCAGGCGGTCATTCGACAGGCTCTAGTCCAAGCAGGTGTTGCCTCCCATGCCGTTAGCTATGTGGAAGCCCACGGGACTGGCACGGCTTTGGGCGATCCGATTGAGGTGAACGCCTTAAAATCAGTGCTGATGGAGGGGCGCTCGCAGCAGCAGCCCTGCGCGATTGGCTCGGTCAAAACCAACATTGGTCATCTCGAAGCCGCCGCAGGCATGGCCAGCCTGATTAAAGTTGTGCTAGCGCTCCAGCACCGCCAGATTCCGCCCCACCTGCATCTACAGCAGCTTAATCCTCGCATTGACCTATCGGAAACGCCGTTCTTTATTCCGCAACAGCTACAGCCGTGGCAGCTACCCGCAGGTGGAAACGATTATGTAGCAGGCATTAGCGCTTTTAGCTTTGGCGGAACCAATGCTCATGTAATCGTGTCTGCGGCTCCTGAACTACCCGTTCAGTTGCCCAAAACATTACTAGAACAGTCATCGACAGAAGTACAGGCAGGCTCTGCGTGGCACCTAATAATGCTGTCAGCCAAATCCAAATCTGCTTTGTCGGCTTTGGCTAAGCGCTACGCTCAGTTCTTGCAGGCGCAACCTGATGTGAGCCTAGACAACCTCTGTTTTACCGCTCACACGGGACGTTCAGCGTTTCCCCATCGCTGTGCAATTGTGGCAAACTCGGTGACGGATCTGCGATCGCAACTCTTCCTAGCAGATCAAGGCCAGGTGGGTGAGCAAATTCTACAGGCAAAAGCGGCGCGACGGCAGCCTGCGATTACGTTTCTATGCACGGGACAGGGCGCTCAGTACGTGGGCATGGGTCGCCAGCTTTACCAAACGCAGCCCACGTTTCGCCGCATTTTGCAGAACTGCGATCAGTTCTTACGTACAGAGTTTGATCAGCCGTTACTCAGCCTGCTGTATCCCGAAACAGAGCCAGAGGCTAGCGCGGCGCAGCTCAACCAAACGGCCTATACACAGCCCGCCCTGTTTGCCCTAGAGTACGCTTTAGCCGAACTGTGGCGCGAGTGGGGCGTTGTGCCCCAGCAGGTGATTGGACACAGCTTGGGTGAGTATGTGGCCGCCTGCGTGGCGGGAGCTTTGAGCTGGGAGGATGGCCTACGGCTGATCACTGTGCGATCGCATTTAATGCAAAACCTACCAGCTAACGGCACGATGGCAGTGGTCTTTGCGGCGGCTGAGACTGTACAAACAGCAATCGATCAGGTTGGAAGTGCAGTTGCGATCGCAGTCGTCAACAGCTCCCGCAATACGGTTATTTCTGGCGTTAAAGCAGCGGTTGATCAGGTACTACAGGTACTAGCTGAGCAGAGCATTCGCAGTCGCGCTCTACCCGTTTCCCATGCGTTTCACTCGCCGCTGATGGAGCCGATTTTGGCCGAATTCGAGGCAGTAGCCGCTTCGATCACCTATCAGATGCCTCGCATTCCAATGATTTCCAATGTGACAGGGCAGCCGCTGGCCTCTCCACCCGATGCCGCCTATTGGTGCCAGCATCTGCGACAGACCGTTCAGTTTGCGGCTGGTGTGGAATATTTGGCGACTCAAACTAGTCTCCAGAACAGTCAGCAGAACAGCCTATGGGTCGAAATTGGCCCCCACTCCACACTGCTGGGCATTGTGCAGCGGGACTATCCAGCCGCTGTGCAGCCCTGGCTACCGTCTTTGGAACGGGGAGAGAAAGACGGAGCGGTGATCTTGCGATCGCTAGGTCATCTCGCGACGCAGGGAGTTCAAGTGGACTGGACTGCATTTCATCAGCACCGTTCGTGCCAGCGCATTGCCCTGCCAACCTATCCGTTTCAGCGTCAGCGTTACTGGTTTCAACCTATGCAGCCTGCTCAACCCATCATGCCATCTTCTAATCATTCTTCCGCCCATTCTTCTGTACCGCCCGTTGCACCAATTCAGGAAAAGCTCCAGACTTTGGTTGCTGGCTTACTCAAGGTTTCGACTGAGCAAGTGGATACTCAAGCCCCATTTCTGGAAATGGGAGCGGATTCGATTGTGCTGATTGAAGCCGTGCAGGCAATTGAAGCCAACTTTGGCATCAAGATCACGATTCGTCAGTTTTTTGAAGACCTCAGGACGATTGAAGAACTAGCTGCATTTATCGCAGCGTCTACTGCTCAGCGGGAAGTATCACTCAGCATGAGTTCCGATACCGTACCGACTACTTCAGATCAGGCTCAACTGTCTAGCTCTGAAGTGCAAGCTGATTCTAGATCGCAGTCTGGATCTACTGAAACTCCTGTTAGCAATCCTCAATCTTCACAGCCCGTCAATTCGTCTCTGAGCCAGTCTATACCCACCAATCGCGGGGCTACAGCGTTAGAGCGCGTTGTGACTCAACAGCTTCAAGTCATGGCGCAGCAGCTCGCAATTTTGCAACAGGCAGATTCAGCATTGGCTACAGCAGTTACAGCACCAGATACCCTGCCAAATGCTTTGTCAAATGAAGCATCTATTACAGCACCAGCGCCCAAATCAAGCTCTGTTTCACCTTCTATCCCACAGCCAACTACCGTAGCTCGTCCGTCACCCAAATCGGTGTCTGCCGAAACAACTGCGGCGCTGACCGCTCAGCAACAGCAGCATCTCCAGTCACTGATTCAGCGCTACACTCAGCGCACGGCAGGATCAAAACGGCGAAAGGAGATGAGCCATCCTTACTTGGCGGATAGTCGTGCCTGTGCTGGATTTCGGCGCTCCACCAAAGAAATGCTGTATCCGATTGTCGGCATCCGTGCTGCTGGATCGCGGTTATGGGATGTTGACGGCAATGAGTACATTGACATAACGATGGGGTTTGGGGTGCATTTGTTTGGTCATGCCGCTCCGTTTATTCAGTCTGCTTTGGAAGCCCAGTTACAGAAAGGCATTCAAATTGGCCCCCAAGCCGAACTAACGGGCGAAGTGGCGCAGCTCATTCATGAGCTGACTGGCATGGAACGCGTTACCTTTGCTCAATCGGGCACAGAGGCCGTCATGACGGCATTACGACTAGCCCGCACAGCAACGGGACGCACCAAGATTGCTCGCTTTGCCCAGTCCTACCACGGTCATTTTGATGGAGTCTTAGCGCGATCGCAATCTGTTGTTGATGGACAGCAAGCGGTGCCGCTCGCGCCAGGAATCTCGCCCGGTATGGTTGAGGATGTGCTGGTGCTGGAATATGGCGATCTGCGATCGCTCCAGGTGCTGCAAGATCACGCTCATGAACTAGCTGCTGTTCTGGTGGAGCCAGTGCAGAGCCGTCGCCCTGATGTACAGCCCCGTCAGTTTCTGCACGATCTCCGGCAGCTCACGGTTGATCACGGTATCGCGCTGATTTTTGATGAGATTATTACCGGATTTCGGATTCATCCCGGTGGCGCACAGGCTTGGTTTGGCGTTGAGGCCGACATAGCCACCTACGGCAAAGTCCTAGGAGGCGGTATGCCGATTGGCGTGATTGCTGGCAAGGCGCAGTATATGGACGGAATCGACGGTGGTCTGTGGCGCTACGGCGACGACTCCTATCCTAGTGCTGAGCGGACGTTTTTTGCCGGAACGTTCTGTAAGCCGCCCCTGGCGCTGGCCGCTGCTAAAGCCGTCTTGCTGCATCTGAAGCAGGAGGGTGCCCAACTTCAGGAACAGCTCAACCAGCGGACGACCCAGCTCGTGCAGCGATTGAATTCATTCTTTGACCAGGCTGAAGTACCCATTCGGATGGTGCAGTTTGGCTCCCTCTTCCGCTTTACCTTTACCGGGAACTATGACTTGCTGTTTTATCACCTGATTGAAAAAGGCATCTACATCTGGGAAGGCCGCAATTGCTTTCTGTCAACGGCTCATACCGAGGCTGACATCGAGCGAATTATTCAAGCTGTTCAAGCATCCGTCGCTGAGATGCAGGCCGGAGGTTTTCTGCCGGGAAAGTCTTTAACGGTAGTGGAAACGCTGCCCCTGACGCCCAGCCAGCAGGAGATTTGGCTGCTCGCTCATCTGCAAACCGCCGCCTCTCTCGCCTATAACGAATCCATTTGGTTAGATCTGCGCGGCAAGCTAGAGGTTTCGGTTTTACATCGGAGCTTGCAACAGGTTGTCAATCGTCATGAGGCGCTGAGAACCGCTTTCCTACCGTCCGGAGAGGCGCAGCAGATTCAGCCCCAGGTTACGGTGGATTTGCCGGTGATCGATTTTACGTCTGATTCATCGTCAGCTTCGCCCTCAGAGCAGGCAACTCGTCTGCAAGCGTGGCTGCAAGCTGAACAGCAACAGCCCTTTGACCTGACACAGGCACCACTCCTGCGCGTGCAGTTACTGAAGCTGGCCGAGCAGCATTACGGCCTGGTGCTGACCGTTCATCATATTGTGGTGGATGGCTGGTCTACGCAGGTTTTGCTAGAGGAGATGACGGCTTTTTATAACGCTGCTGTCCAGGAACGTACTGTCGAAGAAAGTGCGATCGCACTTTCTCCACCTGCCTCTTATCGCGCTTATATTCAGCACCAGTGTGCGATCGCACTTCCTCCACCTGCCTCTTATCGCGCTTATATTCAGCGCCAGTGCCAAACTCCGGCTCAAGATAAAGCCTACTGGCGCGATCAGTTTACTCAAGGACTGCCTCGCTGGCGTTTACCAACTGAGTCTACAGCCGATCAGCAGGTCAACTACCGAGGCGATCAGCTCCAGTATGAACTGCCCACTAACCTATATCAAACTATTCAAACCTGGAGCGGTCAGCAGGGCTGTACACCGTTCATGACCTTGCTGGCAGGGTTTAACTTGCTCTTGCATCGGTGTAGTAAAGTATCGGATTTAATCGTTGGTATTTCTGTTGCTGGACAGGCACAGCAAGATAATCCAAACCTGGTTGGGCACTGCGTCAACGTCCTGCCGCTGCGGAGCCAGATTCAGCCTGATCAATCACTGATCAATTATCTGCACAACTTGCGGACTCGTTTATTGGACAGTTACGACCACGCCAATTATTCGTTCAGCCAGCTTGTGCGATCGCTACAGATACCGCGCGATCCGCGCACACCTATCTTGCCTGTGCTGTTCAACCTTGATCCATCGCTGCCTGTGCCTTCGCTGCATGATTTAGCAGTCAATGTTGTGCCCCAGCCGCCTGCCTATGTCCGCTGGGATCTAACCTGGCATCTGGTCGAAATGGACAACACTTTGCAGTTGAACTGTCTGTACGGTGCTAGCCTGTTTGAGCCAGCGACCTTACAGAGATGGATTGCGGAGTATGTGGCACTTCTACGAGGAATGATTCAGAATCCTCAGGTTTCGATTCAAGACCTGAATCAGCAGCTAGATCATCTGACCAAAACCCAGTCCCGACAGCTACAGGTTACATTAACCCAAACCAACCGCCAGAAGCTGGAATTGATCCATCGACGAGCCGTTCAGCCGTAGATCAAGTCGAATAGATACACTTATGTCTGTGGAAGGCTGACTTAGCCAGCCTTCCACAGACATAAGTTGAGTTTTAAATTGCGCGTTGCTTAACCCAACCTACAAAGATTAGTCCTAGGTTTCTACCAAAACTTTCCTCAGATCGTGAACTTGGTACTGCTTTATGGATCTGAAATCGCCCTTGCCAGAGTTATTCAGCGTTGTCACTGAGCCGCTGACAGCAACCGTAGCGTGATAGGAGCCAGAAACTTGTCCATCTGGGCTAGTAAAGTCAATTTGAACCTGAGTGTGCGATCGCACTTCATCTACGTCAATGATTTGGCCAGATTGACGATAATCGCACCAAGCCCAGCCCTCCTGCATGAGGATTTCGCGCTCGACAATTTGAGCCATTGGCGGTAGGCCAGCCCAGCCCCGATAGCAGTCTCGCAGTGCCGTCACGGGCTGATCCTGACGCATGAGAATCTGGGCGGTTTCAAGGTCTAGGTGGCCCCAGTAGCGACCTGTGGGAAAGTCGATCAGCGTGGGGGCTAGCCGATGGCTGCCGATGTGGCTCGTACGCCAAATCCGAGTGCGATCGCGTTCAGCGTCGGCCTGTAACGCAGCATAGATCGGCTCACCAAACTTGCCGCAGCAGATATCCAGTTCGGCGTGGGTACAAATCAGCAAGTCGCGCGTTGTATTGTCCTGACGATAAGCATCAAAGGCCGCTAGCTGGTCAGGATGATGCAGCGCTTGCACCAGCGGAATGACCTGATCATTGGGTACCCAAAACTCCTGTTTTTCGTAGGTGGCGAACTGTTCCGAGGGTCGCTGCCAGTAAAGAATTCGGCGATAGCCTGGTTTAGAGTAGTTGGGATCAGGTGCGATCGCAAGACAGCGCCCTTTGGCGCTTCGCTGAGCGGCCTGCTGCAAAATTGGCATCAGATCTTTTGGGAAATCATCGGCCTGTAGCGCGTTGCGGCCCCACGGTGGAGCAACTTCAATCACTAAATAGCGATCGCATTCTGGAGCCGAGCCAATCGGATCTTCACCGTTCTGCTTGGAAAAGACCGCACAGAGATCTGCATCTGGGCATGTTGTAACGGATTCGGACGAACTGATCATAGGGCTTCAATTTATGATTGAGGACGAATAATTTACCCTTGATGTGGGCAAATGGCTATTTGGCATGTGTTTAGCGCAGCTATAGGATCCCCCGCTGTTGCCGCCCCCTTAAAAAGGGGGCTGTTCCAACTCTGGCCCAAAGCCCCCTTTTTTCTGGGCGAAGCCATGCCCGAAGGGCTACAGATAGATGGTGTTCGACCACGGTGCAACTAGGTTTGGCCATTCGTAGGTTCAGCATCCGTTAGATACTTAAAGAGATCATCTAATACGGCGTTGGCAGCCAGGATGCCGTTGCCGAGAAACCAGGTATCAAATGGAACTTGGTAGACACGACCACGTTGGACAGCATCAAGCTGATTCCATAGCGGATGATTCATGATTTGCTGTGCCATTGAATCTTGCGGATTGTCTTGAAAGTAAAAGATCACATCTCCATCCATTGCCGGAATGGCTTCAATACTGACCGTTTCGTAAAATTCATCTTTATTTTGGGCTTCCGGTCGGGGGAGTCCAACCTGCTCCAAAACATAGCCACAAAATGAGTCTTTCATATACAATCGCACCTGATCAGGCCTGAATCGCAGGACTGAAACGGTTGTTGTATTCAAGCGTTCACCCATTTGCTGCCGAAAGGCTTGAATACGAGCTTGATAGTCTTGTAGTAACTGTTCGGCTTGCTCAGTCTTGCCCAGCGCTTCTGCGTAATTCAACAGGGCATCTGCTCGGTTCTCAACCAGTACCGTAGGTGCAATCTGAGACAGCGCACCGAAAAGCTGCTGATGGTCGTCCACAGAGCTGAGAATCAAGTCTGGATTAAGCTGCAAAATCGTTTCTAGATTAGGCTGAGCGGCATGACCAACGTTCTTGATCCCGGAGGTTTTGTTAGCTAGATAGTCTGGAAAATCGCCGTAGTCCGACCGCTGGGGAAATCCAGCATAGGTTGAGCCGATGGGTTTTGTGCCAAGTGCGATCGCACTATCTAATGCGCTTTGAGCCAACACCACCACTCGTTCAGGAGAATCTGGCACAACCGTTTCTCCTAAAGCATGTTCAACAACTCGGCCATTTTCTGGCTGCACAGGCTGTGAATCGATTGTTTGGCGACCGCTACAGGCGATCACCAACAGCAGCGGCATAGCCACCAGCAGAATCTGCTTCAGGAGTTGAGGCAGCCTAAACATAGATACTCTCCGCATCGGCAAGATTGAGAATAGACGTGACATGCAGGCGATGATTGCTGGTAAAGATAACCAAACACAAAGCCATCCATCATCGCTCTTTGAGAACTACTGGAATATAAGTGAGAATATCTATCAATTGAGTTTTCTTTCGTACCTTAGAGGGATTGCTGTGAGCTTGTCAAGAACCTGATCAAGGCAGAAAATGAGCTGTTTTGCTTTCGACCAGTTGGCCACTTTCCAATTTCAATATTCGGTCAGCCAAATGAAAATATTTATCGTCATGGGTAATCACCAGCACTAGTTTGCCACGCCGCTTCAGTTCCGGCAGAATTTCGCTGTAAAAGATGGCCTTAAACTGCGGATCTTGGTCAGCAGCCCATTCATCAAACAAGTAAATCGGACGATCTTCCAGATAGGCGGTTAGCAGGGCAAGACGCTTGCGCTGTCCCTGCGATAGCGCTGTTGTAGACAATGTGCCTGACTCAATCTGCACTTTATGGTCAAGCTGTAGGTCTGCCAGATAGGTTTGCGCTTGAGATAGCAACGTTGAGCTATCGAGCGCAATCAGACGGTTAAACAGGTAGAAATCGGCGAATATGGCAGAGAACTGCTGCCGATAGGCTTCGCGATCGCAGTCGGTCACAGGTTTGCCATCGAGCCAAATTTCTCCCGCTTCAGGTGTGTAAAGACCAGTAATCAGCTTGGCTAGGGTAGATTTGCCGCTACCGTTGCCGCCGATGATGAATACCACCTCGCGCGGGTAGAACGTTAAGTGCAGTGGCCCCAGCGTAAACGGATTAGAGTCGCGATCGTTGGCGTAGGTGTGGGTGACGCCGCGCAGCTCCAGATGTTGCCAGTCCTGCTGTTGCGGCATAACGTGGGTGCTAGGAGGCTCTAGCCAGCGGTGCAGCATCAGACCAAAGGATTCCACCTGATCGAGTGCTACGCTGGCGCGGCTAAGAATTGGTAGTCGCCGCATCAGATTTTCCAGCGGTGTGGTCAAGTAAATGATGGTCAAAATATAGCTGGAAACCAGGGGAGACGGTAGATTCCACTGCTGAGGCAGCACAAATAGAAAGAGGCTGAGAATGCCAAAAAATAGGAACTGGCCCCAACTTGCGGCTCCGGCAAAAATGCCCATGCCCATGATGTTGTGATGACGGTAGCGCGATGCCGTCTGGTGTAAGTCATCAGCGATAAAGACCTGCCGCCGCTGATAGTGTAGCTTCAGCTCTTTGGTACCGTTGACGATGCCGCGAAAGTGGTGAAATAACTGATTCTGCTCTTCCCGAGCCTGCACTAGAAAACGCCTAGCGCGCCGCGCAATCAGCTGATAGGTGACAGTGGCTAGGGCGATAAAGGCAAACATGATCAGAAAGAGCGGCAGTGACAGCCACGCTAAGTAAACGAGCGACCCGACCACGATGGCTAAATCAATGCAGAGGAAGGGAATGACGCTAAAAGCTGATGAAATTACTTCAATATCGGAGGTCAACGCCGCTAGTAAGCGATGGCTACCCAGATCTTCTAATCGCCGCAGGGGACAGCCCAAAATTTGCCGCGTCAGCATCAGCCGCAGTTGCAATAACGCCCCTTGAGCCAGCCGAATCAGCATTAGTTGAGAAATATAGCCCGCGACCAAGACGACTAGCAGCAGGCCAAAGAAGTAGCCGAGAAATTCGGCTGTAACCGTTTGCCGACCGTTGACGACCTCGTTGACTAAGGCCACTAATCGAGCGCTGCCGCCACCGCTCAAGATGCCAGCAATGATAGCCGCACTGATACCAAACCGGGACGTTCGCAGCAGCAGGTGAATTAAATTCATGAAACACTCCTCACAAACCAGGCGAGGAAAACCTGATTGAATTTAGTTGACAAAGATTCTTAAAAACATTTAATCTGCTACTGCAAGGATTGGCAATCACTAATTCTGCATTCAGTTTTGCCATAGTCTCATCCGCACAGTTTATTTATCCGGGCTTATCGAAAATATCTACTAATAAGTGGATGCACATTGGAGTATTAAACCCAAGCAGTCAATGCTAGCTGAGAAGATTTAGCAAGAGGATGCATCATGACGTTTACAAACTCTGCGGCTGGAACTGTAAGTGATATTACAAGCGGCGATGCGATCGCAGATTTGTCTCCAACTAAAAAGCGGTCGCGATTGGCTGCTTTGTTAAAGCAGTACATTCAGCAGGCCAACCAGTTTCCGCTATCGTTCGCTCAACAGCGGCTGTGGTTTTTAGATCAGCTCCAGCCTGGTAGTCCGGCCTACACCATGATGGTGGCGGTGCGGCTGCGGGGTCGGCTCCAGTTTACAGCTTTTGAGCGAGCGCTTCAGAGCTTAGTGCAGCGGCATGAAGCTCTGCGGACTAATTTTGTCCTAGTCGATGGACAGCCGTACCAGCGCATTCATCCCGTCACCCATCTGTCGCTGCCGCAGATTGAGCGGATTGATCTGTCGGCGCAGTGGTCAACCCAATCACCCGAGCAACAAGAGCAGATCATCCACTCCTATGTGCTCCAGCTTGCCCAGCAGCCATTTGATTTGGCTCACGATCAACTCGTGCGATCGCAGATCTTGCAGCTTGATGCGGATAATCACGTGATGCTGTTGGCGATGCACCACATTGTCTCGGATGGCTGGTCAATGGAAGTGCTGATTCGGGAGCTGGCCGTACTGTACAAGGCGCATTTGCACAATCGTCCGCCTGACCTGCCGCCCTTGCCAATTCAGTATGCGGATTTTGCGGTGTGGCAGCGACAGTTTCTTCAGGGCGATGTCCTGACTCAGCAGTTGGACTATTGGCGATCGCAGTTGTCTCCCCTCTCCGCGCTGCCCAATCTGCCGACTGATTTTCCTCGGCCTGCGGTACGCAGCCATCAGGGCGATCGGCACGGTTTGGCTATCTCCGCGACGCTGACGGCTAAGCTACAGGAACTCAGCCAGCAGGCGGATGTGACGCTGTTTATGACCACTCTGGCCGCATTCAAAGTTTTGCTGTACGACTACACTCAGCAGCCTGTCATCCGCGTGGGCACTCCGGTTGCCAATCGCGATCGGCCTGAAGTGGCGAACCTGATTGGCTTTTTTACGAATACGCTGGTGCTGCGTAGTGAGATGAGCGGTCATTCGACGTTTCGCGATCTGCTGCAACAGGTGCGGGATACTGCCGTTGGCGCTTATGCCCATCAGGACTTGCCGTTTGAAAAACTGGTCGAGGAACTGCAGCCGCAGCGAACGCTGGCCCAAACGCCGCTCTTTCAGGTGTGGTTTTATCTCCAGGCCGACCCGGTGACCACCGTTTCGTTTCCAGACCTAATGCTGGAGCCGCTTGAGGTTAATCTCAATACCGCTAAGCACGACCTGAAATTGGGACTCTGGGAGACTGCCGCTGGCTTGAGTGGCGCACTGGAATACAGTACTGACCTATTTGAATCCGCTACGGTAGAGCGATTGGCGCGGCATTATGAAGCACTATTGGCTCGGATTGCCAGTCATCCAGACGATTCCCTGGATCAGCTAGTGACCTATCTCCGCGACCTCGATCAGCAGGCGCAAACCCAGCAGGTGCAAACGCTACAGTCTACGCCACTCCAGAAACTCAAGCGCACCCGCCGTCAAACCCACTCATCCAGTCATTCTTAAATAGATTGGCATAAATAAACGCATCTAAAAAACCGGGGGAGCGCCCCTCCGGGGCGCTCCCCCGGTTTTTTAGATATGCATTTATTTATATGCAGCTACTTAATTACCAATTTATTGCTAGCTAACTTCAGCTCCTAGAACTATGCAACATGCGCCACGTCAACGGTTAGGGCAGATGCGCCGCCGCACCATGCAGGTGTCTCCCACCGCCCTAGTTACGACTACGTTCCTCAACCCAGCATCACTGCCGCTCGTTGTGCAGCCGAATCAAGCGGCTCTCCAGCTGTCCGAGTGGGCTGCTACCCAAACGGACTGGATTGAAGCTCAGCTCTACCGCTACGGGGGAATTCTGTTTCGCGGGTTTGAGGTGGGTGGCACTGAGGGATTTGAGCAGTTTTTGCGATCGCAGGGTGGTGATTTGCTGGACTATCGCTACCGCTCGACACCGCGCACCCAGGTCAGCGGCAAGGTCTATACCTCGACCGAGTATCCAGCTAGTCAATCGATCCCGCTCCATAACGAGATGGCCTACAGCCGCGAGTGGCCGCTCAAAATTGCCTTCTTCTGCACCCAACCCGCTGCCGCTGGCGGAAACACGCCGATTGCCGATAGTCGGCGGGTATTTCAGTCGCTGCCGAGGGAAATGTGCGATCGCTGGCAGCAGCGCGGCATTCGCTACGTTCGCAACTATGGTGGCAGATTGGATCTACCCTGGCAGACGGTCTTTCAAACTGAAGACCCTGCCGAGGTGGAAGCCTTCTGTCAGGCCAAGGGTATGACCTGGGACTGGCTAGACCCTGATCGCCTCCGCACTCAGCAAATCTGCCAAGCCACAGTCAATCATCCCGACACCGGGGAATCTGTCTGGTTTAATCAAGCTCACCTGTTCCACATTTCTAGTCTTGATCCCACCGTTCGCGCTGGCTTACTGGCCGACTTAGCGACAGCAGATTTACCGCGTAATGCCTACTTTGGCGATGGTGCGCCACTGGATGAGCCAGAGCTAGCCACGATTCGGGCTGCTTACCAAGCGGCTACAGTGGAATTCACTTGGCAAGCTGGAGATGTGCTGCTACTGGACAACCTACTCGTTGCCCACGGGCGGACTCCCTTCCAGGGCGCTCGGCAAGTGCTAGTCGGCATGGCGCAGCCACACAGACTGCCGTTTGAACCCCAATTTAGCCTCTAGTTCAGGATTTGCCCCGTAGGGGCGAACACCATTCGCCCCTGCCCCTACGTAAGTTTGTTCACTTTAAACCGATTAACATTAATCCTATTCGTAATCATGCAGACGACTCAATCTCCCTCTCCCTCAGCAATTGAAGGATATCGCCTGTCGCCCCAGCAGCAGCGCATCTGGAAACTACAGTCGATTCACCCCGATCAGCCTTTCCGCGTATCAGCGCAAATTCGGTATCACGGAGCGCTAGAGGCTGAACAATTGCAGGTTGCCCTCCAGCAGCTGATCAACCGCCATGAAATTCTCCGCACTACATTTCGTACCTTGCCAGGGATGACAGTGCCGCTACAGGTGATTGCGCCGACGCTTGATCCGGCTACGGTCTTGACAACTCACGATTGGCGGGATGTGTCAGTGACTGACCTCGCCTCTAAAATCGCCCATTGTCTGGAACAGCCATTTAACTGGGTGCAAGGCCCGCTTTTACAGGTTCACTGGTTACAGCGGCAGCCGTCTGATGATATTTTGCTGATTAGCTTACCTGCACTCTGTGCCGATGCGGCAACGTTGCCATTGCTAATTCAAGAGCTGCAACAGCTTTACAACAGCAATACCGCTGCCCCAGCAAGCGAACCCTTGCAGTATGCCGATTTGGCCGAATGGCAGGCCGATTTGCTGGAAAGTGAAGAGACGGCTGCTGGACGTAGCTACTGGCGACGCACTAGTCATTTAGATGACTGCATTCAATCGCTGCCTTTGGAGCATTCCAGTCCACAGACTACATTTCGACCCTGCACCCACTCCCTGTCGCTGCCAGCCGACCAAGTACAACGGATACAGAGCTGGGCCGCTCAACAGGATGTCACCGTGGCCGATGTATGTCTGGCCACTTGGCAGATAGTGATGGGGCGACTGAGCGAACAAACGGCAATCACTTTGGGTTATACCTGTGATGAGCGTCAGCAGTATGAGGAACTGCAAACAGCAGCAGGATTGCTAACGCGGGATCTGCCGCTGTGGATCAAGCTGCCGTCCGAGCAAACGTTTCTGGATATCGTGCAGCAGGCTCGTGCCGCTGTGCAGGATATCCAGCCCTGGCAGGACTACTTTGCCTGGGAGCAGATTCAGCCTCAGTCCACTGGCGGCTTTCCAGTCAGCTTTGGTTTTGAAAGTGTATCTGAATCTGCGATCGCAACTCCGTTTCAGCTAGAGCGAATTTTGGCTTGCCTAGAACCGTTTACGCTGCGCTTAGTCTGTCAGCATTACGCTGATCACGCTTCAGATCAGGACAGCTTGACCGCTGACTTTTACTATGATGCGAATCGTCTATCTGCGGCGGCTGTGGAGCAAATTCAGGGTCACTGGCTGACGCTGCTGCTGGCGGCAATCGCGCAGCCGAATACCCCCATTGCTCAACTGCCGTTGTTAACTGCGGCAGAGCGGCAGAGACTACTGATTGATTTTAATGCGAATTCTACTGATCCATTGCCCTATGCAAGTTGGCATCAGTGGTTTGAAGATCAGGTCAAGCAAACGCCCGATCAGCCTGCGGCGCGGTTTGAAGATCAGCAGTTGACCTACCGCGAACTCAATGCCCGTGCGAATCAGCTCGCCCACTACCTGAGGCAGACTGGCGTTAAACCAGAGAGTATTGTAGCGATTGTCCTACCGCGCTCTCTTGACTGGCTAATTGTCGTGCTGGGCGTTCTCAAATCGGGTGGAGCCTACCTGCCGCTTGATCCACATCAGCCTGTCGAGCGGCTCAATCATCTGTGCCAGAGCGCAGGAGCTGTTACCGTTCTAACAAATGCTGAGATCTGCGATCGCATCTTCAATCACATCTCAGGCTCAATGCCGGTTGTTGCACTGGATCGGGATTGGCCGACCATTGCGTCATCTAGTGTCGAGCATAGCACCGAGAATCCGGAGAACCTAACCCAGTCGTCTCATATGGCGTATGTGATGTATACGTCGGGATCTACTGGTCAACCGAAGGGCGTTGCCGTGGAGCATCGCCAACTGCTGAACTATGTACAGGGCATTATCCCGCAGCTACAGCTCAGCTCGGCAGCGCACTACGGTATGGTGTCTAGCGTGGCGGCAGACTTGGGTAATACGATGCTGTTTCCGGCCCTCTGCACGGGTGGATGCCTGCATCTGCTGTCGGAGGATCGGGTACTACAGGCGGAAGCACTGGCAGATTACTGCCGTCAGTATCCTCTAGATAGCTTGAAAATTGTGCCATCTCACCTAGCGGCTTTGCTGAGTGAAAGCGAGTCGGCGGACTGGTTGCCGCGTCAGTGTTTGGTGCTGGGCGGAGAGGCCGTTCCCAGCTCATTAGTTGCGACGGTGCAGCGTCAGGCTGCCCATTGCCGCATTTTGAATCACTACGGGCCGACTGAAACGACAGTCGGTGTGTTGACCCATGTGATTACTGATGGTTTAGAGCCTGGTGAGGCTCGCGACCTAGACGAGGTGGCTGTTCCCTTGGGTCGTCCTCTGCCGAATGTGCAGGTTTATGTGTTAGATGCCGCGTTACAACCCTTGCCAATCGGGGTACCAGGTGAGCTGTATATCGGCGGCGCTTCGGTATCTCGTGGCTACTGGCAGCAGCCTGATTTAACGACAGAACGCTTTATTGCCAATCCGTTTGGCCAGGGGCTGCTGTATAAAACAGGCGATCGGGTGCGGCACCTATCGAACGGAACGCTGGAATTTCTGGGCCGGATTGACGATCAAATCAAGCTGCGGGGTTATAGAATCGAGCTGGGCGAGATCACAGCCGTTTTGCAGCAGCATCCTGCTGTTCAGCAGGCAATTACGCTGTTGCGAACCGATAGTCCGGAAATATCGCGGCTGGTTGCCTATGTGGTGCCTGCACGACAGTCGAATACTTCTCCAGGGACGTTCACCAATCGCTCGACAGATGAGCTTGACCTGCGCCACTATCTAGCCGAAAAGCTGCCGGACTACATGGTGCCGACGGCGATTGTGCAACTGCGGGCGTTTCCCCTGACGGCTAACGGCAAAATTGATCGACAGGCCCTGCCTGTGCCACCGACCCAGCGAGCTGAGCAGACCGTTGCGCCAAGAACGCCAGCTGAGCAAATCCTGACCGAGATCTGGCAGCAGCTACTGGGCGTTGACGCGGTGGGTATTCACGACAACTTCTTCGAGCTGGGCGGAGATTCCATTCTGAGTATTCAAGCGATCGCAAAAGCGAATCAGGCTGGATTGCTGCTAACTCCGCGTCAGCTGTTTGAACATCAAACGATTGCAGCGCTGGCTGCCGTCGCAGGAACGGAAGCCGCATCAGTAGCCGAGCAGGGGCAGGTAACGGGTACTTTACCGCTGACGCCCATTCAGCATCGATTCTTTGAGCAGGTTATTCCTAATCGCCATCACTGGAACCAAGCGGTTTTACTCGCGACGCGCACGCCAATTGAGCCAACCGTATTAGAGCAAGCATTACAGCATTTGCTTCAGCACCACGATGCCCTGCGGCTGCGGTTTCAGCCGCATGACCAAAGTTGGCAGGCCGTTCACCGCCATGATGCCACCGTTCAGCTCACTGTAGTTGATGGGCGATCTTTGTCGCAGCCGGAATACCAGGAGCAGATTGCGTTCTGGGCGGAGAAGCTACAAACCTCAATGAATTTGGCAACAGGGCCATTAGTCCAAGCCGCTTGGTTCGACTGGGGAAGTCAGCGATCAGGTCGATTGCTGCTGGTGGTGCATCATTTGGTCATTGACGGGGTATCGTGGCGAATTCTACTGGACGACCTACAGACGGTATATCACCAGCTTCAGCAGAGGCAACCCGTTGAGCTACCTGCAAAGACGACGGCCTTTAAGCAGTGGGCTGAACAGTTGACGGTGTATGCCCAGTCGCCAGAACTACAGGCAAAGCAGATGGAGTGGCAGTTTGTGCAGGAGGCAGAAGCGACTCTGCCCGTCGATTATCCAGCCGGACAAAATGCGATCGCAACGGCTCAAACGGTGTCGGTGCAGCTTAATGCTGCCGCCACGAAAGCCCTGTTGCAAGATGTTCCTCAGGCTTATCAGACGCAGATTAATGACGTGCTGTTGACGGCACTGATGCAAGCGATCGCACCCTGGATCGGGCGCTCATCGTTGCTGCTGGAGCTAGAAGGACATGGCCGAGAGGATATTGGCGGTCAGCTCGATCTGTCGCGCACGGTCGGCTGGTTTACGGCTATCTTCCCAGTTCAGCTAACGCTGCCCACAGATAATGCACCCGGAGCGGCGCTAATGGCGATTAAGGAACAGCTCCGGCACAGTGGCAGGGGAATTGATTACGGCGTGTTGCGCTACTTAAGTTCGAATCACTCCGATGGGCAAGATGGGCAGGTAGAGGTGCGATCGCAGTTCCAGCAGCACCCACAGCCACAGCTTATTTTCAACTACCTGGGGCAGTTTGACAGTAGCTTACCTGAAACAGGCTTGTTTGATATTGCGCCTGAATCCCACGGCGTAAGCCGCGATCCACAGGCAGAGCGACGGCATCTCATTGAAATCAACGGTCGCATCCTGGCTGGACAGCTACAGTTGGACTGGACGTACAGCAGCCAGTGCCATCAGCGGCAGACCATTGAGCGCTTGGCTCATAGCACTTTGAACAAGTTGCGATCGCTGATTGAACACTGTACGGCAGCGGATGCGGGTGGCTACACGCCGTCTGATTTCCCTCAAGCGCAGCTCAGCCAAACGGACTTAGAGCAGGTACTGGCTCAATTAGCGCAGACGGAGGAGGCTTAGTCATGAAGATTCCTAATCTGGATGACCTATACCAGTTGACCCCGATTCAACAGGGGATTCTCTTCCACAGCCTAATGGCTCCCCACGCTGGCATGTACTGTATCCAGCTCAGCTTTACAATTCGTGGGGCTTTGCATGTTGATGCTTTCCAACAGGCTTGGCAGCAGGTACTAGTGCATCAGCCTGTCCTGCGAACTGCCTTTCTCTGGGAAGGTCTGGAGAAGCCGCTGCAGGTGGTGCAGCGACAGGTGCAGCTACCGATCATCCAGCTAGATTGGCGCGATCAGTCGGAAGCCCAGCAGCAGGTAAGCTTAGCAGCATGGCTCCAGCAGGATCGGCAGCAGGGGTTTACGCTGAATCAGCCACCGCTGATGCGATTAGCATTGATTCAGCTAGGCGACCAGGAATACCGCTGCGTCTGGAGTAAGCACCACCTACTGCTAGATGGCTGGTCAACTAACTTGGTACTGAAGCAGGTCTTCGTCTGCTATGACGCACTGCGTCAGGGACAGCAGCCCGTACTAACACCGCCACCGCTCTACCGTGATTACGTGGCTTGGCTGCAAAAGCAAGATCTGGCTAAGGCCGAAACCTTTTGGCGACAGGGGCTACAGGGAATCATCGCTCCTACACCGCTAGGGATTGATCGAAAGCGCGATCGCAGATTTACGCCGATTGCCGATACGGCTAGTGCTGCTCTCACGCTTGCCCCAAACTGTACCGCTAACTTGAAAAGCTTCGCGCGGCAGCATCAGATCACCTTAAACACCCTAGTGCAGGGCGCTTGGGGAATTTTGCTGAGCCGCTACAGTGGTGAGTCAGACGTGGTCTTTGGCGTTACGTCGGCAGGACGACCACCGGATTTAGCCAATTCCGAATCGATGGTGGGTGTGTTTATCAACACGCTACCAACTCGCGTACAGGTCGAATCCAATCAGTCGCTCATTCCCTGGCTGCAAGCGCTACAGAATCAGCAGGCAACCCTGCGCCAGTATGAATATAGTCCGCTGATGCAAGTTCAGCAGTGGAGCAAAATTCCGCAGGGTACACCGCTGTTTGAAAGCATTGTGGTGTTTGAAAACTATCCAATTGATCCGACGCTGCGGCCAGATGCTCAGTCGTCTACTCGTGCCTTGACCGACCAGGATAACGCGGCCTGGATCAGCAATGTTCAAAGTACGGAGCGGACGAACTATCCGCTGACCCTTATCGCCATGCTCGATCCAGATGCGGTACCGGGTGGGCTGCTGCTCCAGGTGCTGTATGATCAGCAGCGGTTTGCAGCGGATGTGATGGAGCGCTTGCTAAACCATCTGCATCAGCTACTAATTGGCATGATGGAGCAGCCCACGTCGCAGTTGGCCGACTTACCCTGGCTGACGGCAGCGGAGCAGGAACAGCTACTCACCTGGGGAGCAGCCAAAGCCGAGTTCCCAGTGACGCCAGGACTGATTGAGCGCTTTACAGCTCAGGTACAGCAGCGACCAACTGCGATCGCACTGACCTTCTCTCATAATGGTAACGAGCAGTCGCTCACCTATCGTGAACTTGATCAGCGTTCGAATCAGCTAGCGCATTATCTGCGGCAGCAGGGAGTAGCGGCAAATCAGCTGGTGGGACTGTGCTTACCGCGATCGCTGGATCTGATTGTTGCTATTTTGGCGATTCTGAAGGCGGGTGGAGCCTACGTGCCGCTTGACCCCAGCTATCCAGCAGAGCGCTTACGCTGGATTCTAGATGATGCTCGTCCGGCTGTGGTTTTGACCCAAACTGACTATTGCGATCGCTTAGGATTGGCTGATGATGGCGGCGTCTGTTTAGACCGGGATGCAGCCGCAATTGCCCAGCAGTCAATCCTGCCGCCGCTGAAGCTACCGCAGCCCGACCAGTTAGCCTATGTAATTTACACCTCTGGCTCTACTGGCAAACCGAAAGGCGTCCTGGTGCGCCATGCCCAAGTTGTGCGGCTATTTACGGCCACCGAAGCGCAGTTTAATTTCGCAGCTACCGACGTTTGGACGCTGTTCCACTCCTATGCCTTTGATTTTTCGGTCTGGGAAATTTGGGGTGCACTGCTTTACGGCGGACGGTTGGTGATCGTGCCCTACGAGGTCAGCCGCTCACCTCAAGACTTCTATCAGCTACTGAAGCGGGAAAAGGTAACGGTACTGAATCAAACTCCTGCCGCGTTTCGGCAGTTGATGGCAGTAGATGCAGTAGCGGTTACAACTGATATGTTGAGTGCTTCTAATGCTGATGGTGAGTTGGATGTAGCCACTGCATCAGATTTGACGCTGCGCTGGGTAATCTTTGGCGGGGAAGCGCTGGAGCTGAACAGTTTGCAGCCCTGGTTTGCTCGACATGGCAATCGCACACCGCAGCTCGTCAATATGTACGGCATTACCGAGACCACCGTGCATGTCACCTGGCGATTGCTGTCTCAAGCCGATACGGCTGAATCAGCTAGTCTCATTGGTCAACCCATCCCTGATTTGGCAGTCTATGTGCTGGATCAGCAGCAGCGGCTGGTGCCAATGGGTGTCCCCGGTGAGCTGTATGTGGGTGGGGCCGGAGTGGCTCAGGGCTACTTGAATCGCCCTGAGCTGACGGCAGATCGATTTGTTCCTAACCCGTTCCAGTCAGGCCAAGCCAGTTCAACTCAGCCAGTCCTCTACAAAACAGGCGATTGCGTTCGTCTGCACAGCACAGGTGACCTGGAATATCTCGGTCGGCTCGACCAGCAGATCAAGCTGCGCGGCTTCCGGATTGAGCTGGGTGAAATTGAGGCTGCCTTCAATCAGCATCCGGCAGTACAGACCTCAGCCGTGCTGCTGCGACAGGAGCAACCGGATCAGTCGCGACTGGTAGGCTACTGGGTACCGCATCCTACCTCGGATTCAGTGACCGACGGGGATTTACGTCAGTGGCTACAGGCCAAACTGCCTGACTATATGGTGCCTGCGGCTTTTGTGCGGCTAGAGACATTTCCGCTGACGACAAACGGCAAGCTCGATCGCCGCCGCTTACCTGTCCCTAGTAGCGCTCGTCCAGCCCTCCAGGTAGCCTATACTCAGCCTCAAACCGAGCTGGAACAAACTATTGCGGCAGTTTGGCAGCGGATTCTTCAGCTTGACCGCATTGGCATTCACGATAGCTTTTTTGATCTCGGTGGCAACTCGCTGCTTCTACTTCAACTGCATCATCAGCTTCAAACTGCGCTCCAGGCAAAGTTCGAGCTAATGGATCTATTCCGCTACCCGACGATTCATGCGCTAGCTGGGTTTTTGAATCGCTCAGATTTACAGGCAGATACAGAAGCCGAGCAACTGCGATCGCACCAGCAGAATCAGCGAGAACAAGGCAAAGCCCGACTCCATCAGCGCCGTCAACAGCGACGCGATCAGCAAAAAATCGGTTAATCCAACTCCCTCTCTCTGTGGCTACCGTGTACACACATCTTGATCACTGCCTCTCAACCCCGAATGATCCCCCCTTACCCCCCTTAAGAAGGGGGGATTGACTCAAAGTTCCCCCTTTTTTTTCTAGGCGAAGCTATGCCCGAAGGGCTATAGGGGGATTTAGGGGGATCTCAACGTTGAAACGGAGTCTAGAGACTTATGTGTACACAGTAGCTCTGCGGGAGAGGGAGTTGAGGGTGAGGGCAATCCAGTTTAATGAACAGTAAAGAGCAGACAATGGCAACTCATTTCACAGGCTTAGAAATCGCGGTGGTCGGCATGGTTGGGCGCTTTCCAGGCGCTAGCAACGTGACCGAGTTTTGGCAAAATTTGCAGGCTGGAGTCGAATCCGTTTCTCACTTTAGTGATGAAGAACTGCTGGCTGCTGGTATTGATGCCGAGACGCTGCGTCACTCTAACTACGTCAAAGCTCGCGCTATTTTGGATGACGCAGAGTGGTTTGATGCCGCGTTTTTTGGCTTGAGTCCTAGAGATGCCGAAATTCTTGATCCACAGCAGCGTGTCTTTCTAGAGTCAGCCTGGGAAGCGCTGGAAACCGCTGGCTATAGCCCCCAAACGTTTCCGGGCACGATTGGCGTATATGGTGGGGCAACTCTGAGCGGCTACCTGTTTAATCTCTATAACCACCGCCAGCTCACGGAGACCGTGGGGCAGTTTCCGCTGGTTTTGGGGAATGGGCGGGAATTTCTCACCACCCGCGTTTCCTACCTGCTGAATCTGCGTGGGCCAAGTCTGAATGTGCAGACTGCCTGCTCAACCTCCCTCGTTGCCGTACATCTGGCTAGCCAAGCGTTGCTCAGTGGCGAGTGCGACCTGGCTTTGGCTGGCGGTGTTTCGATTCGCTTGCCATTGAAAGGGGGATACTGGTATCAAGATGGTGGAATTTCATCGCCTGATGGACACTGCCGCGCCTTTGATGCCAAAGCTCAGGGCACTGTGGGCGGTAGCGGCATTGGGTTGCTGGTGCTGAAGCGGCTAGAAGAGGCCATCTGCGATCGCGATACTATCTATGCCGTGATTAAAGGCTCAGCCCTTAACAACGACGGTGCAACCAAAATGAGCTTTACTGCGCCCCGCATTGAAGGGCAGGCCGAGGTGATTCAAGCGGCGCAGCAGATGGCGGAGGTAGAGCCGGAAACGATTCAGTATATTGAAGCGCACGGCACGGGCACGGCTCTGGGCGATCCAATTGAAATTGCGGCGTTGACGCAGGCGTTTCAGACGGCGCAAACCGGATACTGTGCCCTGGGGGCAGTCAAAACCAACATTGGTCATCTCGATGCAGCGGCTGGCGTTGCCGGACTGATTAAGACGATTCTGGCTCTCCAGCATCGGCAGATTCCGCCCAGTCTGCATTTTGAGACGCCTAACCCACAGATTGATTTTGCCCACAGCCCGTTCTATGTCAATACCCAGCTTGCTGATTGGCCTGCCAATGGCTCACCGCGTCGGGCTGGCGTCAGTTCCTTTGGTATGGGCGGCACTAATGCCCATGTCATTCTGGAAGAAGCACCAATGCCTCTACCGACCAGTGGATCGCGTCCCTGGCAACTGCTGCTCTGGTCAGCCAAAACAGATACGGCTTTGGAGAGCGCTACCCAGCAGCTTGCCACCCGTCTGCAAGAGCAGCCTGACCTAGACTTGGCCGATGCCGCTTATACGCTCCAGGTTGGTCGCCAAGGATTTGTCCACCGCCGGATGGCAGTCTGTTGCGATCGCACTGACGCAGTCGCGGCTCTCACGAACCTGGATCAGCGAGTCGCTACTCAAACGGCATCTGATCATCCGCCTGCTGTGGTGTTTTTATTCCCCGGTCAGGGAACACAGCATGTCGGCATGGGGCGCGATCTGTATGTAACAGAACCCGACTTTCGACGCATTGTCGATGACTGCGCCGAGCAGCTACTGCCGCATCTGGGCCTGGATTTACGACAGGTGCTGTATCCTGCGGCTGACCAAACAGAATGGGCCACGGCTCAACTGCAGCAAACTGCGATCGCACAGCCAGCGCTGTTTGTGGTTGAATATGCCCTAGCGCATCTGTGGCAGACGTGGGGCGTACAGCCGCAGGCCATGATTGGTCACAGTCTAGGCGAGTATGTTGCGGCCTGTCTAGCAGGTGTGTTTCAGCTTGAGCAGGTGCTGCCTCTCGTTGCTCAGCGGGGGCGGCTGATGGAGCAGCAGCCAGCGGGCGCAATGCTCAGCATTGCCCAGTCTGCCGATCAGGTGATCACTTATCTGCCGAAGTCGCTGACGCTGGCGGCTGATAATGCCCCTAACCTCTGCGTTGTGGCTGGCACAGCGGCAGCTATTGAGCAGTTTCAGGCTCAGCTTCAGGCTCAGGGAATTGCCTGTCGCTGGCTGAAAACCTCCCACGCCTTCCATTCTCCTTTAATGGATGGAGCCTTAGCTCCGTTCCGCCAGCAGCTCGCGCAGGTACAGCTCAATTCGCCGCAAATCCCCTGGGTTTCCAATTTAACTGGCACCTGGATTACGCCTGAGCAAGCAACTAGTCCCAACTACTGGGTGCAGCACCTGCGCCAAACCGTCCGCTTCCGCACCGGACTACAAACCTGCTGCCAAAATAATGCTCCTCTCCTGCTAGAAGTCGGCCCCGGACGGACGTTGAGCACGCTGGCACGTCAGCAACCGCAGCTAAATTCAGCCCAAATTGTCACGTCTATGCGCCATCCTCAGGCGGCTCAAGCTAATCCGTCTGACGCATCCAGTCTGACCAATCCAGCCGATCAGTCCGACATCGCCTGCCTACTAACTGCACTAGGACAGCTTTGGTTGCAGGGTATATCGGTTGACTGGTCAGGCTTCTACGCCCATGAGCGGCGGCGGCGGATTTCGCTTCCCACCTATCCCTTTGAACGACAGCGCTACTGGATTGATGCCCCCCAGTCAGAGCAAACTCTCGCTTTGGCTACCCCAAATTTGACGAAGAATACCGATGTAGCGAACTGGTTCTATCAACCAACCTGGACGCGATCGCAACTTGTTCAGCCTCATTCTGTAGCTACCACATCGCCGAAAGTCAAGTCAGAAACAGCCGAATGGCTGCTGTTTGTCGATGATGATCCGCTAGTAAGTGCGATCGCAGAATTACTGCGGCAGCGGGTTAACGCCATCACGGTTCAAATTGGCGACCACTTTAGCTGTGTGGATGAGCATACTTACACGCTAAATCCGCATCGCCGCGAAGATTACACCCAGCTACTAAACGCGTTGGGAACAAATCGGCCAGCCCGAGTGCTGCACGGCTGGAGCTTTGGTGTAGCAGATCGGTCGGATAGTTTGCCCGATAATCCAGAGATTCAGGCGCGAGGCTGTTATAGTCTCCTGTTCCTGACTCAGGCAATGGCGCAGGGCGGCTGGAACCATCCCTTACAAGTCACGGTATTGACCAGCAGCATATTCGATGTGATCGGCACGGAGTCTTTCATACCGGCACAGGCAACGCTGCTAGGCCCCTGTACCGTCATTCCACAGGAATATCGCTCCATCACCTGTCGCGTTGTGGACTGGTTGCGATCGCACAATCACAATCAATCTGACCATTTACATACACTGCTCCAGGATATGCTAGCCGATTCCCCTGAGCGAGTCGTCGCCTATCGCCAGGGACAGCGCTGGGTACAGCGGTTTGAGCCTGTTGCTTTACCAACCGCACCCGCTACGCAAACAAAGCTGCGTTCCAGCGGCGTGTATCTGATCACGGGTGGCCTCGGCAAAATTGGCCTCACCCTAGCGACTGAACTGGCGCAGACCTATCAGGCTCAGCTCGTACTGCTCAGCCGTCGCCCCTTCCCGCCGCGATCGCAGTGGGATGCAGTTTTGTCAACGGCTCAACCGCAGGATGATGTAGCTACTACTATTCGACAACTCCAGGCTCTGGAAGCTGGTGGAGCCGAGGTTTTAGTCCTATCGGCTGACGTTGCAGATGTTGAGCAGCTGCGGGCAGCTATTGCCCAAGCCGAGGCGCAGTTTGGCCCGCTTAATGGCGTGATTCATGCGGCAGGAGCGGTGGGTGAGCAGGCGTTTCGGCTGATTCAGGAGACGGGGCTGGCCGAACTAGAGCAGCAGTTTCGCGCTAAAGTGCAAGGAGTGCAAATCCTGGCACAGGTGCTGCGGGACAAACCACTGGACTTTTGTCTGCTCTGCTCGTCGCTGGCTTCAATTCTCGGTGGACTGGGCTTTGCGGCCTATAGTGCGGCTAACCAGTTTATGGATGCATTTGCCCATCAGCAAAACCGCCACAGCTCCTTCCCCTGGATCAGCGTCAACTGGGACGGCTGGCGTTTTCCAGCTCACGCGGATGCCCAATCAAAAGCGGATGCCCAATCAGAATCAGACGACGCGATTGGGAAAGAGATCGCAGAATTGGCGCTCACGCCGGAGGAAGGTGTTGCGGCTTGGCAGCGCATCCTGGCCTACACTGTAGCGCCCCAAATCGTTGTCTCAACCGCAGATTTATCCGCACGACAGCAGCAGTGGCTAGATATGCCAGCACCAGCCGTATCTGCCCCCACAGCGAACCAAACACTCTATGCTCGACCCTCGCTGTCTGGAGCCTACGTCGCGCCGCGCAATTCTGTAGAACAGGCGATTGCCGACGTGTGGCAGTCATTTCTGGGCATCGACGAAATTGGCGTTCACGATAGCTTTTTTGAACTGGGTGGTCATTCCCTGCTGGCGACGCAGATTATTGCTCACCTGCGCCAGCATTTCCAGGTTGATATCCCTCTACGCGCCCTGTTTGACGATCCCACCGTTGCCGGACTGGCAAATGCGATCGCACTTGCCCAAGATCAACCATCAATGCCACCGATTCCCGCTCTGCCCCGCCCCGATGTCTCTACGGCGCAGCATCAGCTTGAGCACCTGGATCAGCTCTCGGATCAGGATGTTGAGGATCTGCTGCGCCAATTAACCCAGCAACTTGCCAACCAACCAACACACGAACTCCTATGATCTCCACCTACTCTACTAATCAAGCTACAAACTGGATTCGCTCCGAGCAGCTCAATCCCAATGCAGCCCTCCGCTTATTTTGTCTCCCCTATGCTGGCGGTAATGCCCGCGTCTTCCGCCACTGGTCGGCTGCTCTGCCTGACGATGTAGATGTTTGCGCCATTGAGCTACCGGGACATGGCACTCGCTTAACTGAACCGCCGATTAGCGATCTGGATGAGCTAGTCATTGCGATCGCACATGTCATCCAGCCGTTTCTAGATCGTCCCTTCGCTCTATTTGGTCACAGCATGGGGGCACTCCTTAGCTTTGAGCTAGCTCGCCATTATCGTCGCCATAATCAGCCGATGCCCGCCCATCTGTTCGTTTCCGGCCACCGAGCACCGCAACTCCCTGACCCAGAGCCTCCCATTTACGCATTACCGGAGTCTGAATTTCGCGATAAGCTGCGGCGGCTCCAGGGTACACCCCAAGCTGTGTTAGACAACGATGAATTTATGGCATTGCTTTTGCCTGTGTTACGGGCCGACTTCACGGTTTGTGAAACGTACAGCTATCGGCCTGAACCACCTCTATCGTGCCCAATTACGGCTTTTGGTGGTACTCAGGATGCAGCTACACGTCGAGGCAGACTGCGAGCCTGGCGCTATCAAACTGACGCGCGATTCACTAAGCATGTGCTACCCGGACATCATTTTTTCATCCACTCTGCCGAAACAGAACTCTTACAACACGTTCGCACGGGCTTGGAGCTAGCGACCATCCGCTAAAAGACAGTAGGGGGCATAGCCATAGTATTTAGGTCGATCATCTAATCGCACATGTAGCCAGGAAACGCCCCCTCCGGCGGTGCTGAGCCAGAGGGGCTGATTGCTGGGTAAATTGCTTAAGCGGCGCTGCATGGCAGCTCCAACCTGTTGCCAGAGGGCGTGTTTTTGCGGGTCGGGGGCATGGCGGAGGAAGGCGGCGATGTGGCCGTAGGCGGAGGCATCGGCTTGGGGACAGGGAACCACTAGGATGGCATCGTTGCCCAGGTTAGCGAATTCGACAATGCCGCCGGGGGCATCGTCGCGGAAGTGGGCGGCGAAGGTCTGGATATCGGGGCGACGGGCGAGGCTGGGGCTGTTGATCTGGACGAATTCGAAGGGGCGCTGGGTGGTGGCGCGGGTGATGGGTGGGGTTTCCCAGCGGAAGGCGGTGAAGGGACAGTCGGCCAGCAGCGCGATGAAGAAATCCCGAAAGTCGGCATCATCCTGCCACCGCTGAAGCACCTCGGCGTAGGGAATGGGTGAGGTGTTGTAATGCAAGGTGGTTTTGAGGATGCGGTTGTTATCGAGTAGTTCGCTGTGGAAGTGCCACATTAAGGTTTAGAGATTTTAGTGCTGTTAATACTGATGTGTTCTATTCAGGTTTGGGACTGATCAGCAGAAAACCGCGCGTCAGGCCGGATACGGAATCGACGGTATTGGTTGCGGCCCAGAGGGCTTCGGCACTGACCCAGACGGGCGGATATTTGTAGCGAGATACGTCGAGGACTAAAAACTGGTCGGTGTCGGCATCGTAGGCGGCAATTGGTGAGATGTGGCCGCCGCGCTCCTGTTCGATGGCGCTGCGCAGGTAATTGATGACGACGAAGTTGCCGGGTTCGGTGAGGTTGGCGACAATCAGGTCGCGAAACTGGTCGGGTGTGACATCGCCACCGTAATAGATGGCTGCATCGACGGGATAGCTCTCGAAGATGCCTGCGAGTTCAGCGAGGGTGAGTCCTTGGCGCTCAATTAGGGAACGGGGAATGATGGCTTCGGTCTGTTCGTTGAACAGGTTGTCTTGGGTGAAGTAGTTGCGTTCCCATTCTGCGGCGAGGGGGGCGGGAATTTGCATGGCGTTTAAGACCATTGCTGTGGTGGCAATGCCGCAAAATGCCTGATTATCTTGGGTGGTAAACTGGGTTGCGAGGGGAATGTAGTCGGCGAGGGCTTCGCTATTCATCAACAGGGCTTGACCATCGGGCGAGGTGAGCGAGGTGAGCTGTTCGGCCAGGGGCAGGGTTTGGGCAGTGGTCTGTTTGACGGTGCTGAGGGTGCCCAGCAGGGCAAATGACATTAGGGGCAACCAGAATTTACGCATGATGTCCAGCTCCTTGCAACCAGAAGCTTTTATTATGCCTGAATTGATGGTGTTTGAGATTTGTGGTTGAGGGGTTGGGGGTGGGAGTGCCAGATTAGGATTCGGGGGGTTGGGATTGGAGTTGAGCGAGGATTTGTTGGGTGAGGGGATGATTGGAGAGGCTGTCGGCTTGGCCTGCTTCAATGGCTTGTTGGAGGCAACAAACAAAGTTATTCCAGCCTGTTTGGGTGTTGGGATGGGGTATGTCAAATAGATTGTGTCAAAGGTAAAAACTCAAGTTGGAAAGCGATCGCTGAATTCAATCGCGAAGCGGTTGAGAGCGGGTTTCCAGTCGCGAATGGGCATGGTCCACTTTTTGGCAATATTTTGAATTGCCAAGTAGATAACTTTTAGGGCAGATTCATCGGTTGGAAAAGCTCGGTGGTTTTTAATCACCTTTCTAAGAGTCATATTCATCGATTCAATCGCATTGGTCGTATAGATTGCTTTACGAATCTCCGGTGAAAAAGCAAAGAAGGGAATAATCCGCTGCCAATGATGAAGCCAAGACCTGCTAATGGTTGGATATTGCTGGTCCCACTGCTCGGCAAACTCAACTAAGCGCTGCTCTGCTTCAGTCTCAGTGCTGGCCGTGTAAATCAGCTTGAGGTCTGCTGCAACCGCCTTACGGTCTTTGTAGGACACATAGCGGAGTGAATTTCGTACCATGTGAACAATGCACAACTGCACCTGGGTTTGAGCAAAGACCGCTTCAATGGCATCGGGAAAGCCAGTGAGGCCATCACAGCAAGCGATGAAGATGTCTTTGAGACCCCTATTTTGCAGCTCTGTGAGCACTTGAAGCCAAAATTTGGCAGACTCGTTCTGGGTCATCCACATCCCCAAGAGTTCTTTGGTGCCAGACAAGTTAACCCCAAGCGCCAAGTGAATCGCTTTGTTGATCACCCGCCCGTCTTGTCTGACTTTGACCACGATGGCATCAAAATAGACGATGGGATAAACCGGGTCGAGCGCGCGATTTTGCCAAATTTTACGCTCCGTTTCAACCGCATCCGTGACGTTCGAGATCAGCCCGGCTGAGACCTCAACGCCATACAGGTCTTGCAGTTGAGCCTGAATGTCACGGGTACTCATGCCCCTGGCATAGAGGGACAAGATCTTGTCATCAAAGCCCTCGAAGCGGGTCTGCCCCTTCTTGACGATGATGGGTTCAAACTCACTGTTGCGGTCACGGGGAACATTGATTTGAGCTTCTCCAAACTCCCCTTTGATGGTCTTCTTGCTGTGGCCGTTGCGGCGGTTACGAGTTGGCTTGACGTCGCTTTCAGGCTCCGCCTGTTGCTCGTCCAGATGGGTTTTCATTTCCGCATTCAAGCAGCGTTCCACCAAAGCCGCCGTGAGCTGCTTAAGAATCCCTCCATCCCCCAGCAGGTCTTCGGGATTCTGATAGCCTTTAAGCAATTCATCCAGGAGTTCAGGTCGAAAAGTCATAGTACGAGTCTCTTAGGTTCAATAGTTCATTAGATCTCATCTCTGACCTTTGACACAATCTAATTTACAATCCCTTGGGATGGTTTTCTCCCAGTTGCAACCAAATTGTCAACGCTTCTATATAAAGCGGTTCAGCTTTAACATATTTCTCTTGAATCTGATGAAGCCCCGCTAGATTATTTAGACGGAATGCAACAGCGGGATGCTTCTCCCCCAAAAGCTGTTTTGTCAACGCTAAAGCCTCCTGATAAAGCGGTTCAGCTTCACTGTATCTTCCTTGAGACTTATAGAGTAAGGCCAAATTGTTCAAACTCGTGCCTACATTGGGATGCCCTTTCCCTAATAGACGTTTATACAGATCCAACGCTTCAACACACAACGGTTCGGCTTCTCCATATCGACCTTGGGCACGATAGAATTCGGCCAGATTATTCAAGCTCGTGGCTACATCGGGATGATCTTTCCCTAGTAGGCGTTTATACAGCTCCAGTGATTCAACATACAACGGTTCGGCTTCTCTATATCGGTCTTGAGTATGATAAAGTTTGGCCAGATTATTTAAGCTCGTGGCTACATCGGGATGATCTTCTCCCAATAGACGCTTTCTTAGCTCTAGCGCTTTAACATACAGCGGTTCGGCTTCGCTATATCGGCCTTGATCACGATAGAGTTCGGCTAGATTATTCAAACTCGTGGCTACATCGGGATGCTCTTTCCCTAGTAGGCGTTTATACAGATCCAGCGCTTTAACATGCAGCAGTTCGGCTTCGCTATATCGGCCTTGAGCATGATAGAGTGCAGCTTGACTAGCCAAACTCGTAGCTACATCGGGGTGATCTTCTCCCAATAAACGCTTTCTCAGCTCCAGCGCTTCAACATGCAGCGGTTCGGCTTCGCTATATCGACCTTGAGTATGATAGAGTTTGGCAAGATTGTTCAAGCTCGTGGCTACATCGGGATGCTCCTCTCCCAGGCAATTGCGAGTTACGGTCACACATTTTTCATACCAAGGTTCAGCTTGGATATAAAGTCCCTGTCCTTGGTAGAAACGACCTAAGCCGATAAAAGGCCAAGATAGTTCATTATCTGCAATCTGAGCAATCCATTGCGTTGCTGACTCCTCCACATGGGGAACGATCTCACTCCAAGCCAACGCTTGCGCTTTTGTTAGAGCATCATCAACTTCCCGTGCCGCTGCCACCATCTCTCGACAAAAAGCCCCAATCAACGGTGAATCCTCCGGCAATTTCGTCCGAATAAACCGCTGAATCAACTGATGATACTGATATCGTCCCCTCTCCACTCGCTTCAGCAAACTCAACCGCACCAGTTTTTCATTTCGCAAAATCTGCAAGTTCTCTGGTTCAGTTTCTGGAAAACATGCCTCAACTCGTTTCCAAGGTATCGGAGCTAGCGCAAAACAGCTCAGCAAACAGGCTAACTCCTGCGCTTCTGGACTTAGTTTCTGCCAACTCAACTCAAACGCACTAGCCACACCTAAATTGGCCGTCATTCCCTCTTCAACTCGCGTTAATGCCCGTGCCTGTAACTCCTGATCCTCTAGCCTGTGCCATAACTCTGCCAACGACAGGTCTAGATCCATCGCCAAATATCGACCCACCAACTCCAACCCCAGCGGCAAATCACCCAGCCACTCACACAGCGTCTCTGCCGTTTCCGGTTCCGCATCAATTCGCTCCGCCCCCGCCAACTGCCGCAACAGCTCCAGCGCATCCGCCCGCGCCAACACCCCAATCGGCAACTTCGCAATCCGCGACCCCAACTCCACCCGCGTCGTCATCAACACCGTAAACCGATCCTCACGCGGCAAATACGGCTCCACCTGCCGATAATCCGTCACATCATCCAGCACCACCAGCACCGACTCCGGTTTCTGCGCCTCCGGATCAAACCTCGGCCACTGCCGCCAACAAAACGCCACCTGATCCTTCGCGTCCAAATCCTCCGGCGGATTCAGCCCCAGATAGCTCTTGCCAAACGTGATGATCTGCGTACCAATATCCGCATCACCCTCCGCCCCCCGCGCCGACAGCCAACACACCCCACCCGGAAACGTTTCTTGCCAATACCGCTGGGCATACTGCACCGCCAGTTCCGTCTTGCCCACGCCACCCATTCCCGTCACAGCCGTGATGACAATCCGGTGTTCCTGCTGCAACTGCTCATGCAGCCGCACCAAATCCTGGTCACGACCCACAAAGCTGTTCGTGCCCAAGAACGGAATATTACTGGGAGGACGATCTCCCTTTGGCACAGGTGCCGCATGAATGTTTACTGTTCCCTGATTGTTCGGCAGGATCGGGCCATAGTTGCCCGTGTAGACATTTCGTTCGGCTTTCCCGGTAACGTTCCACTGTTCTAAAGGTGACGATTCGTTGGTCATGGAGCTAGGCAGGCGGTTGTCCGTAGTTGATGTTCACGGTTCCAGTGTTGTCTTTAATCACCGGAGCTTTATTGTCTGTAAATTCGTTTTTCTCAGCATGGCCGATCACATTCCAGACTTCACTGCCTGAACCCTGATTAATGTTGATCTCTTGCTGAATTTGCTGCGCTAAATTGCGAATCTCTCGATCAAAAGCAGGATCTTCTTTCATTGCTGCTTCCAAATGAGGCGTCAGCAGTTTGACCTGCTGCTCAGTAACAATGCCACCCGCCTCAACGGTCTTGTTCAGTTCCTCTACTTCCCGAATTCCTCGCAGCTTCTGCCAAATTTTCTGCCGTAGAGCATTTATCTTACTCAGCACAACAGGATTCAGCTTTTCTGCAACTTGTTCAGCCGTAGATTCTAAGTACGGCTTAAAAACTAAACTCAAAATTGCACTTGCTACCACCGTCAGCGTCACCGGATCTGCCATGAGCGTGGAATGATAAAGGACTTCTCCCCTGTTATGACATGAGTTTCAGGGTGCGACAACATTCTGTTTAGGATTTTGCACATTTGGCCTCACCCTAAATCCCTCTCCCACAGGAGCTACTGTTTATACATAAATCTCTTAGACTTCGTTTCGACGTTGAGATCCCCCTTAGCCCCCCTTAAAAAAGGGGGAACCTGCTCAAAGTCCCCCTTTTTAAGGGGGATTTAGGGGGATCAGTCCGGGATTTAGAAGGACTATTCAGATGTGTATAAGCAGTAGCCCACAGGAGAGGGACTTTGAGCAGGTTTCCATTTCCGGCTCCTCTTCTCCTGCGGGAAAAGGGACTGGGGGATGTAGACGCGATCGCGGCTTCTCGAAGAGTGGGCCAACGAGATGGGATGGAAGAGATGGGATAGAAGAGGTGCGATCGCAACTATAAAACAACGTTTAAGACACCACCGACCGCACAATTCCAGTAACGCCTTCATTTCTCATTTAAACAACTACTTTGTTATTTAGCTATTTAACGTTATAAAGGATTTATTACTTCGACGGACAGCTCATTCCGTCTCCACCCCTTCAACCCCATCTAGGATTTCGAGATATGTATCACTTCCATGCTGTTATGGATGCCTCCTTTGATCAGGCGATCGCTGTTGTGGTGCAAGAGCATAGCGATGGGCAGGTCGATCAAGGAGCTGCTCCAGCAGAACTGGTTTCGGCGCTAATGCTTGCTGACAGCTCTAATATCCCTTCGGTTAAGCAACTAAGCGATGTCCAACCAACTGACTGGGCCTTTCAGGCTTTGCAGAATTTGATAGAGAAATACGGATGTCTCAACAGTTATCCTGATAACACCTTTCAGGGAGACCGCCCCCTCACGCGGTTTGAGTTTGCGGCGGGGCTCGACACCTGCCTAAGAGCCATAACCACCCAAATGGCAGACAATGCTGTCGCTGAAGCGGATTGGCAAGTTCTGCAACAGCTACAAACGGAGTTTGCCACTGAACTCACGTCCTTAGATAGACGGCTCACCTCGTTAGAAGCCCAGACCGCAGACCTTATGGCTCACAGCTTTGCCACCACGACCAAATTGCGAGGAGAAGTCACGTTCTCTGTAGATCAACTCGTGGGGGACGATCAACCTAATGGCAGCGATTCTCCGCTGCCACAATCCCTGGCCTTTGGCAGCCGAGCCCGCCTCAACCTAGATACCAGCTTTACGGGGCACGATTTGCTCCGGATTCGACTCGATGCGCTGAATCCCACCGTGTTGAATGCGCGAACGACGGGCACCAACATGACCCGCTTGGCCTTTGATCGCTCCAACCAAAACGATTTTGACATTGGCTCATTGTTCTATCGGTTTCCCGTGGGCGATGACCTGACGGTGCAGGTCGATGCGGCCAAAGGAACCTACAGCATGAACATCCTGCCCACCTTTAACCCCAGAATTTCCAGTGGAATTGCGGGGGCCGTGTCTCGGTTTGGGCGATTCAATCCCATCTATTACCAAGGCTTTCCTGGGGTAGGAGTGACAGGGCAATATGACTTTGGAGACAGCGTTTCCCTGGCAGTAGGCTATCTGTCACCAGACAATACGGCAAATGATCCCACAATTGGGCTGTTTGGGGGCGGTTATACGGCCTTAGCTCAGCTGGATGTTCATCCCAGCAATACCGTTGATTTGGGACTGACTTACGCTCATTCCTTCTATCCTCAAGGATCGGTGGCAGTGGTGGGCGGAACGGGCAGTTTGTTAGCCAATGCGCCCTTTGGCGACCTGGCTACTTCGGCAGATCATCTAGGTCTGGAGTCCAGTCTGCGTCTCGGGTCTGAGGTAACTTTGTCGGGTTGGGCGGGATTGAGTTTTGCTACTGCCGAACACAGTAGTGGCGCGATCGCAACCGGAGATTCAGCCACCATATTCAACTGGGCCGTCAGCTTGGGCTTGGCCGATCTGAGTGGACGGGGCAACCTAGGCGGAATCATTGTGGGTCAACCCCCTAAAGTGACAGCCAATTCAGGTGGTGCTGTAGATGAAGCATCAGCTTGGCACCTAGAAGCTTTTTATCGTTACCAATTGAACGAGCATGTCTCACTCATCCCAGGCGGCTTTGTTGTGCTGAACCCTGAGCATGACAGCGCCAACGACACCATCTGGGTGGGAAGTTTGCGCACCGTCTTTCAGTTCTAACCCCGTCTAACCCGATATGAACTGCTGTCCAGGAATAGACAACATGCGATCGCAGTTCGCAACTCACATCTGGTTCAGCTTCCTGAGCCAATTACGTCATACAAACGACTCAGTTCTTCTGCCAGCGTGTTATTGGGCATTGCGGCTCCCGCCTGTCGATACCAATACCGCGCATTGCTCAAATCGCCCTCCACGCGGTGCAAGTAGGCATGGATCAAGCAAGAGTAGCGATCATAATGGGGCTGCACGATGTCATGGGCAGCATCCCACTGACCGTCTCGCGCCAAATCGAGTGCTCTGATGTGGTTACACGCCATGTTCAGTTCCCGCTATGCAACAGAGAGTCTATTCACATCTTGCCCTAAAACCGAGAAGTCGTGATTTCGCTGCGCAATATGGCGATAAATGCGGCGATAAAATGCGCGATTCTGGGTTTAGGCTAAGGAAAGAACGTGCGATCGCACATTAGCCCCTTCATCTACGTTAATCCTTATGCTCGTTTTCTTCTGCACTCTGCTGCTCCTGCTCCAACCCCATCCGCCATTTCAGCTAGGTCTGCTACCAACCTCGCTATTGAATCCGGCATCGAATACAGTTGCACCGATCCAAATCGCTCAAGCCCCTATGATTACTCCTCAGCAAGCCTTAGAACGGCTCTTTATTAACCCTGAAATCCAAGCTGATTGGTTCGCTCCAGCCTTTCTACAGCAGGTTTCTGCCACGCAGATTCAGGGTGTAATTGACCAAATTACGCAGAACTTGGGTGAGTACCAGAGCGTTGCTGAAACCGAAGCTGGCTTTGAAGTGCGGTTCGAGCAGGGCACTGTTCCGGCTCAAATTCGACTCGATGGCAATGGTCAAATCACAACCCTCTTTTTCCAGCCAGCCGTTACCCCCATCAGCCCAGAGGATGCGGCTTCTGCGATTCGAGAGGCTCCCTATCCGGCTAGCTTACTGATTCTCAAAAATGGTGAAGCGCAGGCCAATGTCAATGCCGATCAGCCCTTAGCGGTTGGATCAGCGTTCAAGCTAGCGGTGCTGGCTGCCCTCCAGGAGCAAGTTCAAACTGGTGAGCTGGCCTGGGATACTGTCGTTGAGCTACAGCCAGAGTGGAAGAGTTTGCCCAGTGGAATACTGCAAGATTGGCCTGTTGGGTCTGCTCTGACGATTGAGACGCTGGCAACGCTGATGATTTCGATTAGCGACAACACAGCAACCGACGCACTGATCAACATTGTGGGACGCGAAAACATTGAAGCGCTGACTCCTCGTAATCAGCCTTTCCTGACGACGCGGGAGTTCTTTGCGCTCAAGAATCCGACCAATGCCGCGTGGCTGGAACGCTATCGCCAAGGAGACTTAGAGACAAAGCGGCAGGTTTTGACAGAAGTTCCCGATTTGCCGCTGCCTAGCGAAAGCGTATTTGCTGGAGCACCCGTGAGTCCCGATGTGGAGTGGTTCTTCACCAGTCAGGAACTGTGCCAACTGATTGAGCAGGTCGCTCCCCTCTCGGCCCTGCGCGTCAATCCGGGTGTCGCAAATCCTGCTGACTGGCAGCAAGTGGCCTTCAAAGGTGGGTCGGAACCGGGAGTGCTCAATCTAACGACCTGGCTCCAGGATGAAGCTGGCAATACCTACTGCGTGACCACGACCTGGAACAACCCAGATCAGGCACTTGACGAGACGGCTTTGTCGCAATTTCATCAAAGCGCGATCGCAGGTCTCAAATCCAATCACTCTATGTTCTGAGCCATGATAGAGGGAAATCTGCTAACCTACTCGTCAATTTTTGCGATCGCTTCTAACTGACAGCGATCGCAGACGCCATGTACAGTTACTTCGTAATTTTCAGCCTTTAGGCCAGGGCGCAATCGATTTAGATCTATGTCCTGAAAGGTTTCCCAAGCAATATCTTCAATGGCACCACAGGACTGACAGCGGAAATGGTGATGCAAATTGGTGTTTGCGTCATAGCGCGAGATGCCTTCTTCCAGCAGCACCTCGCGCACAAGGCCAACTTCCCGCATCGCTTGCAGAGCACTGTACACCGTTGCCTGAGAAGACATCGGGGCATCGCGGTTGAGGTCGCCCAGAATCTGCTCTGCCGTGGGGTGGTCGGTACGAGCCAGCAGATTAGCATAAACCGCAAATCGCTGCGGAGTGACCCGCAACCCTTTCGATTTCAAGATCTGGACAACGTCTTCTGCCTGCTGTTGCATCGTATCTATCCCCTCAAGCTCTTAAAGTCCAATTAAAGTCCAATATTCAAGGTCTTAATCTAACCAGACAGCCCTAGACGGCTCATCTGTTCCAACAAATTTTCGATATATTACCTATGATTATAGCGTTCTAGTCTTAGAGTCTAGAAAATGTATCAAAAATTTTAAGGACTAAGTGATTTTGACTATTTACTTATTCCTAAATCAGAATTATTCTGAGTTATAGTGGAAATGACCGACGATTTTAGCTCGCTTCTCTGAGAACACAGATGAAGTCACAGCCAAGAGTCGTTCGTCAAAGTAATCATTAGAGAAAGAGGTAAATATGGCAGCTATTGAGCGTGTACCTGACGTAGTATTCAAGACTCGCGTTCGTGATGAGTCCGTTCCTGGCCCCAACCCCTATCGTTGGCAGGACAAGACTACCCAAGAGATTTTTGGTGGCAAGAAAGTCATTGTATTCTCTTTGCCTGGCGCATTCACGCCCACCTGCTCCTCCAACCACTTGCCTCGCTATGAAGAACTCTATGATGAGTTCAAGTCGCTGGGTGTAGACGAAATCATTTGCATCTCTGTGAACGACGCATTCGTCATGTTCCAGTGGGGCAAGCAGCAGGGTGCGAAGAACGTCTTCTTGCTACCTGATGGCAACGGTGAGTTCACTCGCAAAATGGGTATGCTGGTTGACAAATCCAACCTGGGCTTCGGTATGCGGTCTTGGCGCTACTCCATGCTGGTAGACAACTGCGAAATCAATAAGATCTTCGTTGAGCCTGACTTTGGCGACAACTGCCCCACCGACCCATTCGAGGTTTCTGACGCTGACACCATGCTGGCCTACATGAAGGGTGAGCAGCCTCAGGGTGTTTCCGAGCCTCGTGTTGCTTTCGTTGGCTAGATTGATTGTCTGAGACCTTGCTGCACAAGGGATACAGGCAGTGATCTGTATTCCAAGTAAGCAAAGTAGTTGTGTGTTCAATGAATGAAATGGGGGAGCTTGGCGGTGCTAAGCTCCCTTTACATATGAAAATTTAGCGCGAACCGCCTCGCTAGGTCTTTCGCCCCTCAGTTTTGGCTTTGTATAGGGCCTGATCTGCGATCGCAATGGTCGTTTCTAGCGCGATGCCCCCTTGCTATCAAAAAAGTGACGATTCACTCATTGCCGCTGCCGGATTAGCCCACCACATTTACAGTCGCTTAATATCGTAAATCCAAACAGGCTTCTGCTAACACTCATCTGTGGTTCTAGTATTCACCACAAGCATGATTAACTAGACTTTATCGGAAATTGTTTTGTAGCGCGGCTCCGCCGCGCTACAAAACAATTTCCAACGCCAAAAAACTTTATTTCCAACAAAGTCTACTATATGGGATTTCAAATACTGGTATCTGGAACTATCTGTCAGAACCGGAAAGAATAGGCTCTCCAATACCTCTACGTATAGTTTCTAGCTGCTCAACAATCGTGTCAGTTTCGGCTCCGGGTTCCAGCATCAGCAGCAACAATTCCTGATCTGCTGTACGTTGGGATGCACAGCGATCGTCTCCTCGTCCGGGAGGAACCTTTACATAGATGACCGGAAACTGAGCCTGCGACCACGGAAAAGTCCGAGTCTCTACGAAAAAAGGACTAGGTAGATCGCCTGTATTTTCCAAAAACTCTGTTATGAATCCACACGCGTAGTAAGTTTGAAGCCGACTTGCAAATTCCTGGCACCGTTTGGCAGGAGGATAAAGCTGATCAAACCAGCGCGAGGACTGCCAGCGCACAATCTCAACGGGTTCTGGCTGTTCTCGGATATGTGCAACGGTTGTTAATATTCCATTAACTGTCTCACACAAGAAAATAGTGTCGGAACTGAATGCAGGTTTAGCTAGTAAGCTGCTAAATCCAACTGTAAAAGTAGAAGCCAAACTGATGGCCCAAAATCCGTATTTCATAGATACATATCTCCCTTCATATCAGAATGAACCATCTGCTGATTGATTTTGGTCAGCAGCAAATTGATCTTGATTAAGTCGGAAAGATTGCGCAATTTTCCTCAGATCCTGTTCAGCTCCTTCTTGCTGCACATATTCACCGAACGAATCCAAAATAATATTGTGAAGATAGTTCCCCTGAATTAGATAATAGACCGACCGCTTGACGGGAATACTATTATCCACTCTGTCAACTGTTGCAAGAGTCGCATATTCAAGTCCTTCTCCATCAGCTAAGCTCACTCGACGAACGGTTGCAGTAACATCGTCTTGCCGAAGATTAGCAGCTATTTCATCTAGTGAGTCTTCATCTTCTGAAAGCTCACTTCTCAGTACATAAACAATTTGAGTATCTGTGAAGTTGCTATTGTTGACAGGTTCTGCTGATTGTTTATAGGCTACAAAATCTCCAAAAAATTGTGTATTGATAAGCCACACAGGGACAGAGCCACTGGAACCAGTGATGTCATTAGTCCAGTCGGTCGGAATTTTCAAACTAGCGTACGGGGGTTCAGTCTCTTGAGCAGTAATCTGCTTTGATAACAACCCAACTTGAAATGCTTGAGAAGAAATATCGTATTGTTGCCAAGCTGGCGCACGCTGCGCCTCGTTTCCTTGAGCACAGATTGCAGCAAACTCATCCGCTTCAGGATCACCAGGAATTCGAAAATCATTGCAATCTAGGGGGGCTGTTTCTGTACTTGAAGCAACAATGTCACGGGTTCTTCCCGGAACGGTGTAGATATAACGTTCACCCTTAAATACGACTTTGCCTCCAGGATCAGCAACTGAACGAACAAAGGCTGCACCTGCTAATGTATCAATGATTATTTGGCTGTCTGTTCTACTTGTTTTTACTTTCGTTGCCTCAGTTCCATAGGGCTGAACAATAACTGTACTTTCGCTGATTACAGCTGGCGCACAGCTAGTTTTGGACTCGGCGATCGCTTCATTTTTCAACTCACGAAGGCTTAATTCAATATCTGTACCATTAAGGTTATTGCGAACAAAACTACGATCATCTTCACAACGAAGTGATACTGCTAAATTTGACTGGTCAAAAGCCCATTCTCCAGAAGTAACATCAAAGCATTCGCTACCGGTATTGCTTTCACAGAGTTGGACGGTCTCTTGGCATGGAGATGCATTGGGAGAGAAGACATCAATCCAATTTTCTTGAGAGACATCATATTCCCATCCATTACCACTTGCTGAAACCGCACCACAGTAACGAGCGAAATTATTTAGAGGAGAAGCATCGCTGATCAAGTCGATGGTTTTCGTCAACGCGGCATGGGGTGCATTAATTAACTGGTCAATTGTGCTGATTGCATATCTACTGTGTTCAACCTTCACACCTTGTGCGCAGGTACCTCCGTTTTTTCTAACACCCCAACTCCATTCAGAACTTCCAGACCAATCTACACACGGAAATATAAAGCTTGTAGCGCTTCCATCACTACCATTTGGACCAAATTTAACAACTAGCTGCATCGGCCTTCCATTGTTGTAGAAGTTCATTGCAGCATAAGAACGACTGTCATTCCGCACAGTGACCTTTTGATAATATGAAACCACTGAGTCATTCCGATCCGCCCGCTTTGAGTCACTTATGATCAGAGTCCCATTTGGAGGGATAAACTCACGGATAATCTCAACATTAGTCACATTTGGATCGCTACCGTTAGGTTGATTGCTGATGATTGCTCCAGTAGGATTGCGGTCGAAAATCTGGCCATATCCTTCTAGACAAGCCAAAAGAATATATGCAGGTGCAAAAACCACAGGGGCGGCCACCATGATCCACTTGAAGCGATAACGCAGATTTATTTTTGTGCTGTTTTTTAGAAGTCTCATAACATCTTTATCTAGAAAACAATGAGGAATTTTGAGTTAGACTCAGTCGTTGTGCATCTACACTTCGCCTATGCCACATTGAATGAGTCGATTTTCGCCAATATAAGTTTGCTGAACAAAGATTTCTGCTGAAAGTGTTGATTCATTGAGCTGATTACAATTTGGATTGAAACGGTTTAAGCTATCTTCAAAATCGTCAGGTGGACCAAACCAGCCGCAGTCATTATTTGTAAGCTCTCGCCATGCCTCTTCAATATCTTGTAATATTGGGCAGGGTATTCTATCAGTTTCTTCTGGCCCGCTTAATATTCCGTCATCATCAAGATCAGCACCAGTATCTCTTATCGCCACAATATAAGTAGACCTAAGGGCTCCAACTTCGTATCGATTTTCGAGGTCTGTGACATCTCCGGACTCTCTTGGTTTACCAATTTCATTAGCTTCCAGATAACTTTTTAGTTCTGGCAATCTTTCTGCACAAATTATTGAAATGATTGCATCTGTGGAGTGAGTAAATAATTCTTCTATGCCCACGGAATCAAAGTCGTCTGTCAAATTTTCCGTGGCTGCAGACTGCAAACTCATAGCATAATCTCGTGCGACTTGATAATTCGATAGAGCGTCCTCTATACGACCGACCTGCTGAAATTGTCTGCCTTGTTCAAGGATATCTGCTGCAACTGGTAACAGTTCGGGGTTGATAACACCCTTAGCAACATCAGCCACAAGCTGAGCATATCGCTGCTGTTGTTGAGCATATCGCTGCTGCTGCCGTTGCCATCCGATCAATCCACTGCCACCAACTACTGCCACCAAAAGAACAATTATAGCGATCGCAAATTTTTGAGTAGCTTTACGAGCTTTACGTTCTTGTGCCTGTGCTTTCTTAGCTTCAGCAGCAGCCCGTTTCTCCTGTTCCAACGCGTTACGAGTTAAATTCAACTCACGCTGTCTTCTAGCCTCTGCTTCCTGGCGTAACCGCTGCTGTCGGTCAACGCTGCTTTGAAGAAAAGCTTTTTCATCTTCAGTTAATCCACCCAGGGTAATCTCAAATAGCTTTTGCTGTTGCAGTTCTAAAGCCCGGTCAAGTTTTGTGCCGCTCCAAAGCTCCTCTTCCGCAGCCGCTGGGTCAGTATTCAAAAGCTGTCGCCATCGAATAGAGTCATCTCGCAAACGATTATTAATAATGATGACTTCCTTACTTTCATCAATCCAATTTTGTAGGGTTTTCCATGAACTTAGTAGAGCCTCATGAGCAATTTCAACTGTTGAGTACTGTTCCTTGCTAACAATAAAGAAATTATCATCAGTTGATTGTCGTCGATCATTACTAACTAGGAGATTATAGTCAACAAGCCTTTGAAGAATTTGACGTTCATGTTGATCCTCAAAGGACATTAGTGAAACTCGTTTACTGACGGCTCGACCTGCTAGATCAACTTCTTCGATCGAACCGACAACATCCACCAGTTTTAGAAAAATCTGTTTAACTTCTATTCTCTCTTCAGGGTTAAAGCTTCTATAGATTGTGTCCACTCGGCGCTGGAGCGCACCCCGTACACCACCCAATTCTCGATAAGTTTGCGTATTGAGAGTGCGATCGCGAATATCATCTCGCTGCCAAAGTAGGTCGAGCGTATACTGAAGCAACGGCAAAGAGCCAGCCTGACCTTGCACATCTTTGATGATTTCTTCAACCAAGCCTTCTTCAAAAACAACACCGTTATGAGCTGCAGGCTGCTCGATCGCTAGCCTTAATTCATCAGGATGCATATCGGTTACTAACTGTATGTGTCCTTGAAGCAACCGACCCAGATTAGGGTAAGCGCTAATTCGATCCAAAAAATCAGCCCGCATTGTCAAAATCAACTTAACAGAGTGCCATCCAGCATGCTGAAGAGCGCTATTTAAGGCCAATAGCGCCTTGATAAAGACCGCTCGCTTTGAAGGTGGTGTTAGGGTAAACAGCTCTTCAAACTGATCGATGAGAATGAGCCACTGCTGATTTGTAGGTTTTAGAGTTTTAACAGTTTGAATCAGCGTTTTGTAGTCTGTCTGGCGAGCAACTTTTGCCTTATCCTGCTTAAAGGTTTGCAATAAGCTGGCATATAACGATTCAAAGGGGTCGCGATCGGGGGTAAAGAAAATTGGTAAAAATTGAGAGCCCCACGTTTGCTTCAGTCGAGGCGTTAATCCAGCCCGTACAGCTGAAGATTTACCGCTACCAGAAGCCCCCAGCAGCAAAATTAGATTATTCGTCTCCAGATCAGTAACCAAACTTCGAATCAGTTGATCTCGTCCAAAGAACAGTTCACGGTCATTAGCCTCAAACCGTTTTAATCCCTTGTAGGGCGATGCTTCAATTAGCGATCGCGTTTTGACTTCTTCGACCGAGATTTGAATAATCTGGGTTTGAGTCAAGATAATATCTCGCGCCGCCTGGAGCATATTGAACGTGTTGTTATGCCCTTGGATCTGAACATCCCTGACGGATTGCTGCTGATCAGAGAGCTGTTCGTCTGGAGGAATCTGGTTCGGATCTGAGTTCATAGCAAACCTCCCCAAGCGTTAGCGACTAAAGCTGCAACTTTGGTAATGGGTTTGGCCAGAGCCACAACTCCATCCAAGGTCTTTTTGAGAGTTGCGATCGCTTGATCGACTAGACTCTTATCAGGTTGAGGCTTGCGTAATTCTGACTCCAGCATGTCGATCGGCACTGCAACGGTCTTTTTCTCGATCGGGTTTAGCTCTGGACTGCTAGCGATTGCTTGCTTTAGTTGTGCGATCGCATCTAGAGCGGCTTGCAGATCAATGTTGCTGGCGCTACTCTGAGTGCTGCTCTGGTTTAGGATGATATCCCTACCAGACTGATTGACAGAAATGTTTGAACCATTACCGCTAGTGATATTACTGACAGATTGAGATTGCCGTGCTGGGAAATTGTAAGAATCAGGGGTTTCAGGTAGAAGTGACATTGCAGGCGTCAAAAATCCAAGGGGATTCTCTGTCTCATTGCGATTTAGCAGGATAGGAATAGTTGATTCAGTACTACCGGACAAATTGAGAACCGTACAGGCAAAATCGTAAGCATCCTGAAAAGAACGACCTGCTGCCAACGCTTGGTAAAACTTAGTGGCAAATTGAATGGCGGCTTTATCCCCAATCGCCTTATTCATGCCAATGACACAATCAATATGTTGGTGAACGGCAGCCGCTTGCACTTGGGAGTAGCAAGCATTTAGAACGACGCATTGAACCGTCTTCCGTACTAGTTTGAACAACTGTGCCAAAGGTTCTGTCTCAACCAGTTGCAAGTTGCCATCATCGTCTTCCAGCGCTAATCCTTCGTGGCCCCCTCCGTGACCGGAAAAATGAACGATCTGGGGATTATGTTCTAGAAGAGCACCCGTCAAATCATCCACCCGCACGGCCCATTTGCTGATTAGCTCGAAGCAGTCCCGGCTTTTTGCTAGCAAAAGCTCGTGTTCAATATCCCGCACTTCCTGGCCGAGACGCAGACGATCGGTATTGCTAGGATTAGCAGCCAGAACCAAAATTTTGATGGGTAGTTGGAGCATTGCAAAGTCTCTCAACGAATGAAGAGTCCGTCCATCGAATGATCTTCATATTGTCGTTGATGTTGAGAGCTGTCTAGTACCCTCAAGGGTCAAGAATCTTGAATTTCTTATCTTTGAATTTCTTAAACCAAATCCAGGTTGAAAAGTAGAGTTTTCCCTGAGGGAAAACTCTACTTTTCAACCCTGTTGGGGTTTATCTTTGAATTTATTATCTTTGAAATAGGTCACATGCTGCCTACGCTAACATGAACCAGCAACAATTTCGCCAAAAAAGTAAATCTCGCGGGGCGCTCAAATTCCTATCCCCGCCGCAAGCGGACGGGGCATTACGGAATTTGCCCTTCGGGACGCACTCCCGCGCTACCACTAACGTGGCAAGCCACGGGGAATTAGACCCACAGAGATTAAATTGCATAATTCTCTGCCTTCTGAGCTTCTGGCGTAAAGGCGTTACGAAGATACTTTCACCTGACCCAATTTCTTCATTAGACTTTATCGGAAATTGTTTTGTAGCGCGGCTTCGCCGCGCTACAAAACAATTTCCGACCCCAAAAACTTTATTTCCAATAAAGTCTATTAATCAATTGATTTCGATAGGGACAGCAGGCAGGGGCGGCAAGTAGACCTCTTGCACAAACCAGAATTTGAAGGCTGAAGTCCCTGTGATCACGTTGTGTTTTTCGATTCATGCAAGAGGTCTAGTTATCAAACTCGGAGGCTCCCATCGCCAAAACCTGGGCACCCGTAATCGGTGTATGGCGAGTATCAACCAGGTGCAAACTCGGTATCATTCCTAGGCTGTACTGCTCTACCAGGAACTGCTGACCGTCGTAGAGGGTGGCGACGGGTAGTGATCTAGAGGTCGCTGGTATTGATAACTTATCGTTTATCATGCCCAGCGGTCTCTAGATCGGCTGGCTACGCATTTTATTGTTGATCAGTCATTCTGGCCACAAGTTGCAGTTCCATCAGGATTAGTGATGGAAAAGGCATCAAATTCACGTCCTTCAAATTCACCTGTTACCGTCAGTTGATCGCCCGCGCTGATATAACTTGCTGTAAAGTCGCCGCAAAGATCCCAGGAATCAATTCGCAGAATACGATTGCCTGCATTCAACCGAAAGCCATCTTCCCAAACACGCTCCACCGTTCCGCTGAAAGAGCGGCTTTGCTGCGCGTGGGCATTTGACATCACATTCACCGCAACTAAACCACTTGCGATCATTAATGCTGTTGTGAATAATTTCATTCAGATAACCCTCAATTTGCTGCGTCTATTGCATGACGGATGGATAGAACAACATGTCTTATGACATTGCTTCAAAGCAACATATGGAAACAGGCAGTCGTTCGATTCATCTGTCAGCCTGTATCGGTAAACTGAACCCAGTCTAGAAGTCAGGTAGTAAGACAACGGTAGGAAAATGGTAAGAAAGCTCTTACGATGCGATGTATTGAGGAAACGTAATCGTAAAAGTCGTGCCCCGTGCAAGCTGACTTTGGACTGTGATGGTTCCCTGATGACGGTGGACAATTTCTTGAGCAATCGCTAGGCCCAAACCCGATCCACCAACAGTACGGGAGCGCGACTTTTCCACTCGATAAAAACGCTCAAATAAATGAGGTAGATGCTCTTGCGAAATACCCATCCCAGTATCACTCACCTTAATTTGAATGCAAGCCCCACAATCAGTTGTCGTCAAACTGACCTTGCCATAAGCAGGTGTATATTTCACCGCATTTTCTAGCAGATTAAGAAATAGACGAATCAGCTGATCCGGGCTACCTTGAATTTGCAGATTGGGCACAACTTGAGTGGAAAACTGAAGATGTTGAAGATCAGCCAGTGGTTGAATCTGTTCAGAGATTGCGGCCAATAAATCGCTCAGATCAATCGGTTCAAGCTGTACTTCCTGGTGATGCTGTTCAAGACGAGATAGCAATAACAGATCGCTACTGAGACGAATCAGACGATCAACTTCCTGTTCAATAGCTTGCAGTGTTTCCTCATATACGCCTGCTGTACGCGGTTGACTAAGCGCTAATTGCAATCGTCCTTTGAGGGTTGTAAGCGGTGTCCGTAGCTCATGGGATACATCGGCTGTAAATCGCTTTTCATGCTCAAATGTCGCTTGCAACGAATCTAACATCTCGTCAAAAATAGTTGCCAACTGCTCCAACTCATCATCGGTTGTGCCTTGATAATGAATACGCTGAGTTAGATCACCACTGACTCTGACCCGCTCTGCCATTCGAGTAATTTGGCCAATGGGCTTCAGAGCACGATTAGCAAGAAACGCTCCTCCCAAGCCAACCATACCGAGGAGCAGTGGAACCTTCAGGAGATGAAGATTCAGAAGATTATTTGAGGTAGTATCTACAGGTTGGAGAGAACGGGCCACTTTGAGCCATCCGGAGGGCCTTTCATTAAGCGGTAATATCTCTTGGGTGTAAATTCGCCACCGCCCGTTCTGGGTCTTGAGCGTCTTGAAGCCAGGCTTTAGATCCGGCTGGGTCGGTAATGTGAGTGAGTCACCAAAATGCTCTTTCACAGAGCCGTCTTCCCCTAGCAAATAAATTTCGACACCTGCATCATTCAACAATGATCCTAAAACAGGAGCTTCTTGACGGGGATCAAATTTTAAGTCATCAACTTCATCATCAAGGTTCTTCAACGCCTGAATGGCGGTTACTTCTAATGCACTATCAACCTGATTGAGTAATGTCTGACGAAATTCTAGATAAATGAAGCTATCTGAAGCTAGCATGGAAAGCCCTGCTAGCAAGCTATACCAGGCAACTAATCGTATCCGCAAATTTTGCCAAGGTTTACGGGACTTCATCTTAGATAAACCGTGAAAAAAGAGGAAATACTGGTCAGGAAGATCAACTCAGCCAGAAGCACTAAATGACCTATTAACCCTTACTTACAGTTCCCTGACGGGAGAACATAGCTTTATTTAGCACCTTAATAAGTAGCTGTATATAAATAAACGCATCTAAAAAACCGGGGGAGCGCCCCTCCGGGGCGCTCCCCCGGTTTTTTAGATATGCATTTATTTATGCCAACCTACTTAAGTTAATAAAATAAGTCACTAATTAGATAGCGACTCCCCGCCATCAGCGCTGATACGATAGCCTACACCTCGAACTGTTTGTATCAGAGAAAAAGGTTCGTTCCGATCAATTTTGCGCCGAAGGTAGCCTATATACACATCAATTACTTTGAAGTCTCCATAGAAATCAAAGCTCCAGACATGTTGAGCGATTTGAGTTCGGCTTAAAACTTGGCCTGGGTGACGCATCAAATACTCTAACAGAGAAAATTCTCGCGGGCTGAGTTCAATGAGCCGACCACCCCGCCTGACAAACCGTTTGGCGGTATCCATCTCTAGATTTCCTACCTGTAGGATCACATCGGACTGAAGAGGAGGACGCCTTAATAAGGCCCGTAGTCGAGCCAGCAATTCAATGAAGTCAAATGGTTTAATCAGATAATCATCGGCCCCTGCATCTAGTCCCAATACCCGATCCTGTACGCTATCCCGTGCTGTTAAGAGCAACACAGGAGTCTGCAATCCTAGTTGCCGCAGCTCTTTCAAGACAGTAAGACCATCCAATTCAGGAAGTAAAACATCAAGTACGATTACATCGTATTCAGCGGCAACGGCGTAGTTTAGCCCTTCTCGTCCATTAGAAGCCAGATCGACAGCATATCCTGCTTCGTGCAGACCTTGATGAATAAATTTGGAAATCCCTGCATCATCTTCCACGACCAGTACGCGCATGTCAGACTAACTCGTGTTCCTTCATTACCTTCTGTTTAATTTTAAGGATAGTTTAGACCGATGCAGATTAATGCGATCGCAGAAATGCACGTGATATAGCTTTGATCATCAGTGAGTCACAAGAAAAGTCACAAAAAAGAGTCACAAACAATGGCCATTGTCTGACTGTGCAACTAGTATCTTCAAATCCTCAATTAAACTAGCGAGTAAGTTCACGGCATCAACCTGCATTGCCACCCAAGCATTGGCATTTGTTTGGGGTGAAAAACGGCGATCCATAATGGTTTGGCCGTGTGTGTATTCGCCAGTCGTCTCAACTTGTACTTTGGCTCGACGCAGCAGCAACGTTTGAGGATAAAACAAGTAGGCTAGCGTTGCAGCATCATGCACAAGAAATCCAGGACATCCTCCGGTTTCGCGATAGGCAAGATTAGTTTGGGTCAGAAAGCGGCATAGATTACGGATATAAGATGCGATCGCACCTTCATTCGCCTGCGTCAACTGTGCCGCCATCGCATCTGTAAAAATCAGATGGCGCGTCACATCCAGGGGAATTACTACTACATCTTTGGCCGCCTCCAATACCGTCTGCACCGCTGCCGGATTAAACCAGACGTTAAACTCGGCTTGAGGCGTGACATTTCCGGCACAGTCAAACGCGCCCGCCATAATCACAATTTCCTTCGCCTGCTGGAGCACCCCAGGCTGGGTGGCTTCGGCAGCAGCCAAGTTTGTTAAGGGACCAACGACGACCAGAGTGATTTCGCCCGGAGCTTGATTCAAATTGTGAATTAATATGTCGATTGAGCTGGGAGCCTGGTCAACGGCATGAACTGCTGGCTTGAGGCTAGCTGACAGGTTGCCCATGCCGTCTGATCCGTGAATGTGCGAGGCATCGGCCTGCACCAACGTTTGAGCCGACGTTTGAGCCGCTGTGGCACCTCGTCCCACGGAAATGTGGGGAAACCCAACGGTAGTCAAGACTTGGCTGGCGTTAAGAAACGTTTGCTGAGCAGACACATTTCCCGCAGTTGTGGTCACAGCCACCAATTCAGCAAAGCCTTGCTGTACCAGACTTAGCAGCCAAAGCAGCGCAAAAATATCGTCACCGCCAGGGTCAGTGTCCAGAATGATTTTAGAAATCGGTGTAGTCATAAGTGGCAGAAGATACTGTTCATGCAGAGTATCATCTGCAAAATAACCCCTGATAGGGATTGCAGAACAGATTGTCTTCGGCAAATTAGAAAATATGGTAGTTCGCAAAAGTAATAGGTATTAATCGTATAGGCTTAAGTAGCTGCACATAAATAAATGCATATTCAAAAACCCGGGGGAGCGCCCCGGAGGGGCACTTCCCTGAGTTTTTAAGTGCGTTTATTTATGCCAACCTACTTATCACAATAAGTCTTTACTTAAGCACCACTACCAACTCATCAAGCGGGTGCCGCTGTAGCGGTATCATCCAATTCATAGGAGCCAAAGCCATGAATAACGAATCTATTGTCCAACTGTCCGCCTACCCCGGTTGGATTGTGGGCGTGAGCCGCAGTGGCAAAGATAGCTATCTCTGCTGGATTATCAATCCGGAGCTAAACTTGCTGTGCGATCGCAGAACCTACGAAACCAGCAATGCGGCTATGATTGCCGGACGCAGCTTTGTGGAAAGCAATCTAGCCTAATCGTGCGATCCATTCGTTCTTTTGAACCTTAATTCATACCCCTATGCCCAACCCTAGTCAGGATCATGCTTTGCCTTCTGGTCTCAACGCGATTCGCGGCTCATTCTTAGACTGTGTTGGCGATCCGTTCTTTGTTGCTGAAGCAGACAGCGTTCGCTACATCCCAGACGGGTTGCTGGTGCTACGGGACGGCATTGTGCAGGATTTTGGCTCCTATCAGGATTTGGCTCCACAGTATGCTGAGCTACCGACTGTAACATACACAAATCGACTGCTGCTGCCGGGATTTATCGACACCCACATCCACTTTCCCCAGACCGGCATGATTGCGGCTTATGGGGAACAGCTTCTAGAGTGGCTAAATCAGTACACATTTCCCACTGAGCGCCAGTTTCAGGATCGCGATTATGCGCAGGAAGTCGCTCATATTTTTCTAAATGAACTGTTGCGGCATGGTACAACCACCGCACTCGTATTTGCAGCGGTTTATCCCCAATCCACCGATGCTTTTTTTGAAGAAGCTGCCCGCCGCAATCTGCGGATGATTGCGGGCAAGGTGATGATGGATCGCAATGCACCTGATTTTATTTGCGACACGGCCCAATCCTCCTATGAAGAGTCAAAGGCGCTAATTGAGAAATGGCATGGGGTTGGGCGGCTTAGCTATGCTGTTACTCCTCGATTTGCGGTTACCTCTAGCGACGAGCAGCTACAGCTCGCGGGTAAGCTGCTGCAGGAGTTTCCAGGCGTTTATCTGCATACTCACCTATCTGAAAATGTAGACGAGGTAGCCCTAGTCAAACAGCTATTTCCGGAACGAGCAGGTTATTTAGATGTCTATGATCACGCTGGCTTAGTTGGAGAACGGTCTGTCTTTGCTCACGGTGTCCAGCTAACGGATGCAGAATTTCAGCGATTATCAGAGGCAAAATCTGCGATCGCATTTTGTCCAACATCAAATCTCTTCCTGGGCAGCGGTCTCTTCAAAATTGAGCAGGCAAAATCTGCCGACTATCCAGTCAAAGTGGGCTTAGGGACTGACGTTGGGGCAGGTACCAGCTTTTCGATTTTGCAAACGGCCAATGAAGCTTACAAAGTTGCACAGCTAAGGCGGCAAAAGCTTTCACCCTTCAAGGCTCTATTTCTAGCGACTTTAGGTGGAGCGAGGGCGCTGTCTCTGGACGATAAGATTGGCAGTTTTGACGTAGGTAAGGAAGCTGACTTTATTGTGCTCAATCCTCAGGCAACGCCGCTGATGGCATTCCGGAATTCCGGGCCTCATCCTCAATCATTAGCAGAATTGGCAGATCTGGCATTTTCGCTGATCATCATGGGCGATGACCGAGCCGTAGAAGCAACCTATATCATGGGCAAGCTTGCCCATTAGCAGGACTGAGGCAGCATTTCGACTCAAGCAGCCCAATTTCTCATCGGTCTAAGTTCAAGGTATAGTCAGACTGATCAAGCAGTCGGGTTTCAAAGAGTTTCTTCAGTCCATGTCAACTCCGCCGCATGTTCTAACCGCCACAGATGCGATCGCACAACTGCGATCCGGTCAGCTTAGCGCCCAAGATCTGCTTTCTGACTGCTTGCAGCAGATCGAGCAGCAAGAACCACAGATACAGGCTTGGCAATATCTTCAAGCCGATCGGGCCATGGCAGCAGCGCGACAGCGGGACAGACAAATAGCCGAGCAAATAACCGATGGTAAGGGCAATACGATACTGCCGCTACAGGGTGTTCCCGTAGCAATTAAAGACATTATGGCGACGTACGATATGCCAACCGAATGGGGCACACCGATTCACGCGAGACAGCAGTTTGGTTACGATGCTGCCGTTGTTGAGCGTTTATGGGCTGCTGGCGCAATCATCCTAGGCAAAACCACCACCACTGAATATGCCTCTGCTCAAGCGCCCCGTACGACCAATCCGCATCATCCTGATCATACTCCCGGTGGCAGTTCCAGCGGATCAGCGGCTGCGATCGCAGCCAACATGGTACCACTTGCGCTAGGAACGCAAACAATGGGATCCGTCGTCCGTCCGGCTGCCTACTGTGGTGTATTTGGCTTTAAGCCGACCTTTGGCACCGTATCGCGAGTTGGTATTATGCCGGTCAGCCGCGACTTAGATCATGTGGGCTGGTTCGCTCGCAGCATTGAGGATTTAGCCCTGCTGTATCAAGTCTTAGCCGGGTCGGACAGTCGCGACCCGGACTGCTGGGGAGGTAATCTGCAGTCCAACTGGAACCAGACTATTAATTTAGCCAAACCACCTAAAATTGCCCTGCTGCAAGATCCCAACTGGTTCCAGGCAGATGCGATCGCACAGTCCAACCTCTATAATCAAGCCGAAGCGCTAACCGCAGCAGGCGCAACGGTTAAGCCACTCAAGCTACCGTCCGAGTTTGATGCTTATTTTGATTGTGTACAGGTACTGATGTGTAGTGGTTTGGCCGCAAATCATGGGCCAGACTATGAACAGAACTGCGATCGCATGTCGCCTCAGATGCGAGAGCTGCTTGAACGAGGATTTTCATACTCAGCCGTCGATTATGCCCAGGCTCGCCATGCAGTTGTTCACTATCGTCAGTGCCTAGCTAATGTTTTTGACGAATACGATGCCATTCTAACGTTGGCGACTACGGGCGCAGCGCCAAAAGGCTTGACTAGTACTGGATCGCCCATATTTTGCGCTCTATGGACACTGTGCGGTCTACCTGCATTGAGTCTGCCAACTGGCAAAACTGATGGTGGTTTACCATTAGCTGTGCAACTCGTCGGCCCTTGGGATAAGGATTTGGAGTTACTACGGGTTGCTAGCTGGATGCAGGTCTCTAGTAGTCTGTCAAAGTAGAGATGAGGAGGAAAAGCAAATTCCGACTAATGGCTACTGTGTACACACAAGTCTCTAGACTCCGTCTCAACGTTGAGATCCCCCTAAATCCCCCTTGAAAAGGGGGAACTTTGAGTCAATTCCCCTCTTTTTAAGGGGGGCTAGGGGGGATCGTTCGGGGTTGAGAGGCAGTGATCAAAATGTGTGTACATAGTAGCCGACTAATGGAGGGTCAACGCCCGCCACAGGAGTGCCCGATCGCTCCAAGCAGAGCGGATTAAATTCCACCGAACGTCATTGGTGGTGTGACCAAATAAGTTCATCATCGCTTGTAACAGGTCAGGGGTAGAAAGCGTATTGGCCAAAAAAGCGCCCCACTGCGATCGCGGCAAATGAAAGAAGGACGCAAAGAAGGCCTGTAGAGTTTGTTCATCAAACCGCATCAAATTCTCTAGACCAAACAGATAGAGGGCACGTTTACGCGTCTCATCGCTTGACCACAGCGTTTGCCATGCAGATGTAGCCATGCTCGTGGGAGCCACGGTGGGATTTTCAACCGCGTGCCTGATCATCTTCGCGACCCCAGGCGCACGTCGCAGCAACGCACCCACCATATAACCTGAGGCAGGATGCACCATACTCGCCGCTCCACCAAAACCCACCACTGCCTGATCGAAAGACGGTAACGGTAAATTCATGGGAAACAAACAGTATTCAACGTGCTGTACCTCTGTTACCTGCACCCCCCGAAAGGCAAGCCGCTTCTCTAACCGCTGCTGCAGTACCTCAAATGTCACAGCCGGACTGCTGGCCAATGAAGTCTCTTCTACAAAAAAGACACCATCTCCTAAATCCATGGCATAGAGGAACGTCGGTGGGGCTTTGCGCTCATCCGATGACAGGTGGTCTGCCCGATAATCCATTAAGACAAACTGTTGGGGCGCAATCGGTGGTGACGAAAATCTGCCGACAACGCCGTATGCTGCCTGGTAAGCAATGCGATCGCTGTTGGGTCTTTTTAACAGAGCGGGGTTGTGACCACTGGCATCGATCACAATTCGGGCGGATAAAGCCGTTCCTGCTGTGGTTGTGACATTAGAATGATCGGCTAAATGATCCACAGTGGCAGCCGTCCCCTGATACCACACCATCTGGCCGCGATCGCAGCGTTCCAAAAAATAGTTTTGCAGTTGGGTGTTATCGAATAAACCATAGTCCCGCTGCAGGGCAATTTCTTGTTGAGAAGTATAAGCCACGGTGTTTTGCCAACGGTGGCTCAAAAGATGCGTCAAGTTCAGCGGCTCTAATTCATCGCACCAAATTCCATAGGTATTTGACCACTCAACCGGAGGCGGAACGGGCGCTAAACCTGCAACGTTCAACCCTTCATCACACAGCGCGGCGGCAATCGCCAGTCCTGCAGGTCCAGAGCCAACGACTAAAGCATCAAACACCAAACTCTACCCTCCCTGTTAGTTTTCCTTATATTTTCGCATTGCCTCATCTGGCTCATGCACTACCATAACAGAGCAGGTTGCGTGATGTACGACGTAGTTGCTGACGCTGCCTAGCAGCATTTCATTCAAGCCCTTGCGCCCATGACTACCCATCATAATCAAATCAGCGCCCCAGTTTTTTGCTAGAGGCTGGGTCAGGCTGTTGTCTCGTTCAGGTATTAAAACACTCAGCAGATTGAGATTAGCCTGCAGGGGTTGGGCCAATTCTACGGCCCGATTAAAGACACTCTGACAGGTATCGCCGTAATCAAGTGCAACGAGAATATGTTTGATCATTTTTTCGCATTCCGTGGATCAATTCGATTGACGAGCACTGCAAACGGCACCATGGGGAGCATTGGCAGCAAACAAATTAACCACTGATTCCAGGTCAGGGGTGCCGTTTCAAACAGCGTGTTCATCACTCCCCATTGACTGAATATCACCTGCAAAACCACCGCTCCAAGAATGCCGCTAATCAGGATGGGGACGTTAGGGATAGATGCTGTCCGACGACTTAAGAAATGAAGGATGCTAACACCTAACTGACTGATACTGAGCAGGTAAATGATGCGGGCCGCCACCAGGGCTTGAATAGCCATAGTGCGGGCAACGGCAATATCCCCAGTGGTCGCCTTGGCCCATTCAAACATGCCGAAAATCAATATCCAGTTAAACAAGGAAACCGCCAGAATTCGGCGCAGGAGCCGTCCGGTAAGCAGCGATTCACCAGGGGGTCGAGGCGGTTGCTGCATCAAGCCGTCCGACTTGGGCTCAAAGGCCAGCGGCACGGTCATGGTGAGGGAATTGATCATATTTAGCCACAGCACCTGGAGGGAGAGGATCGGCAAATCTCTGGCCAGCAAAGCGCTGATCAGAATGGTCATGGATTCGCCGCCGTTGACGGGCAGCAGAAATGCGATCGCTTTCCGCAAGTTTTGGTAAACGGTGCGCCCTTCTTCCACCGCCGCTTCGATGGAGGCAAAGTTGTCGTCAGTGAGCAGCATATCAGCGGCTTCCCGCGCCACTTCGGTGCCGTTTTTGCCCATCGCGATGCCGATGTCGGCCTGCTTCAGCGCGGGGGCATCGTTGACGCCATCCCCCGTCATCGCCACGATGTTGCCCTTGAGCTGGAGGGTTTCCACCAGCCGCAGCTTTTGGGCGGGGGCGACTCTAGCGAAGACATCCCCATCAGTGACGGCCTGAGCCAGTTGGGCATCGTCCATCGCCGCCAGTTGCTTGCCCTCAAAGGCGATCACCTGATTAGATTGCTGGATGCCCATACGGTGAGCAATCGCCTGAGCGGTTGCAATGTGGTCACCCGTAATCATCTTCACCCAAATGCCCGCCGACTGGCAGGCGTGGACGGCTGCGATCGCTTCTGGACGAGGCGGGTCAATCATGCCCTGTAATCCCAGAAAGACCAGACCCGACTGAATATCGTCGTGGTCGATGGCGTGGTGGCGATCGCCAACCGTTTTGCGGGCAAAGGCTAGCACCCGTAGGCCATTGGCGGTCATGGCGGTAATCGCCTGCTCGATGGTGGATTGATCCAACGGTATTAACTGGCCTGACTCGGTCATGGTGTTGGAGCAGCGTTGCAGCAGTGCCTCCACAGAGCCTTTGACGTAGACGACGCGAGGGAGAGCATCGTGCAGGGTCGCCATGTACTGATATTCCGACTCAAAGGGAATGGAATCAAGTCGGGGCATTAAACTGGTCATGCCCGACTGGTTCAGGTCTGCTTTTGCCGCTGCTGCAATCAAGGCCCCTTCCGTCGGGTCGCCGACCACCGTCCAGTAGTCTCCCGTTTGCTTGAGCTGGCTATCGTTGCACAGTACACCCGCCACCAGACATTCCCGCAGGGCGTCTGGTAAGCGATCGGCCAAGAAGCAATTCTCGGCGGTGTCAACCGCCCCCAAACCGATGTCGCCCTTGGGGCTGTAGCCGCTGCCGCTGACTTGATAAGTCTGTTCTCCGGCGTAAATGGCCTGCACCGTCATCTGGTTTTCGGTGAGGGTGCCCGTTTTGTCGGAACAGATCACGGTGGCGCTGCCCAGAGCTTCCACAGCGGGCAGCTTGCGGATGATGGCGTTGCGGCGAGCCATGCGGTTGACCCCGATCGCCAGCGTAATCGTCACTACGGCAGGCAATCCTTCAGGGATGGCACTCACCGCCAGGGCTACCGCCGCTTCAAACATGTATTCCCAGGACTCGCCTTGGCCCAGACCGATGGCAAAAGTGAGGGTGGCCAAGGTCAGGATGCAGTAGAGCAGGGTGCGGCTAAAGGCGGCAAACTTGCGGGTCAGGGGAGTCGTCAGGTTGACCCGCTGCTCCATGGAACGGGAAATCTGTCCCACTTCGGTAGCGCCAGCGGTCGCTACTACCAGGCCCGTACCCTGGCCAAAGGTGGCAAAGCTGCCCGCATAGGCCATATTGGTGCGCTCCGCCAGTGGCGTATCGGCGGGCAGCGGTTCAATGGATTTCTCGACGGGAACAGATTCTCCGGTCAGAGCCGATTCATCCACCTGAAGATTCCGCGACTTCACTAGGCGGAGGTCGGCTGGCACCTTATCCCCCGACGACAGCAGCACGAGGTCCCCCGGTACCAAATCTTGGGACTGCACCCGCAGCATCTGCCCGCCCCTAAGGACGGTGGTTTCGGTAGCAACGGCTTTGGCCAGAGATGCGATCGCACCTTCGGCCTTGGCTTCCTGCACATAGCCGATGATGGCGTTGATCACCGTCACGCCCCAAATCACTGCCGCATTCGTCCAGGAGCCCAGAAACGCTTTCACCGCCCCCGCCAGCAGCAGGATGTAGAGCAGCGGCTGGTTGAACTGCAGCAGAAACCTCAGCCAGGCAGGCTTTCCAGGTTTTACAGGCAACTCATTCCGACCGTAGGTTTCGTATCGATTCGCAACTTCTTCGGCGGTCAGCCCCGAATTCAGGTTGGTCTTGAACTGTGTGGCGATGTCATGAATAGAGTCTTCATGATAAGACCGCGATCGCGACTCAACTAGCATCACAACCTCCAGCACATGCTTGCATCTTTGAGGGGGAATTAGCGGTTGAGTCGGCGCGGGCTTTCTCCACGCAAAATCAACGGCTGAACGATTCTTTCACCATGTCTCTAAACTCGATGCTAGCAGAGGGCAGATCTCAGGGTAATAGAAGATACATATTGCTTCGATAGAGTCTGTTCCTTTTCCTTGACCATTATCTAATTTTTGCGATAGCGATAACCATATGGGTTAGGACGTTGTATGGCATGGCAATGCTGCGCACCACAACGTCCGTGTCCTAACTTATCTGGCTACAGATAGAAAAGAATGCAGGAGCTAACCGTTACCCATTCGATCGCTGTTACGGGTAATCCGGCTGTGAGAACTGCCAGACAGAGCTTCGACAGGTGTTGCCACAATCAGCAACAGTTGTTGTCGCCGCTGACTTATCCCTATCGGTATGATTTTGGACAGTGAGCGAGAGAAGCATAATGGCGACGGATTTTCGACCCGCTGTTGAGGCACTGGAAATTGATTGGGCGCGCCTGTGGCAAAACCTACCGCTTGAAGAGAGCGATCGCAATATTGTTTGTCAGTTGTTGATCGGGCAGTCTCGTCAAGATATCGCGGTGCAGTGGGCGGCCCAGCGATGCCAGTGTACTGAGGCTGACCTGCAAGCGGATCTGGAACGGATTAAGCAGGCTGAGGAACAGATCCAACAGGCTGCTGCTCGAAAACTGACCAAAGCAGAGGTGCGATCGCAGCTCTCTCTAGCGGATCAGCACCTGAGAGAACAGGTTGAAAGCGCCGATCGACAGATTCGCGATCGGCTCAGCGGCAAGATTTATCCAGAGTTGGCGGCGTTGATGCAGGTTCCACGGGAAACGATCAGCGGCAACTGGGTAAGAATTCTCAACTTTCTTTACCATCCACAGCAGGGGTACCGTCTGCATCCACCCTTGCAGCTCAATAGCGACAACTTTCAGGGTAGCCTGGGTCGGCAGGTGTTTTTGTCGCCGCCGGATCGGGCGATTGCTCAGGCCCAACGCGAGGGGGCGCGATTTTATCAGCGAGGGCTGTATTACCAGTCGCTGCATGCCTTTGCGGCAGCCTGGCGACAGGAGCAGACAACCTTTGGCCGGGGCAATCCCGAAATTCTGATCTATCTCAACAACTGTCTGGTGGAACTCTATCGCGATCGCATCCAACATCGCGACATCCAAAACGCCTTGATTGCGGTGGTAGTCCCCTTTCATCACAATCAGGGACAGGTGGCGGCAGAAGTGCTGCGGGGAGTGGCGCAACTGCAATGGCAGACGAACTGGCGCTGGTTGCAGCTTCTCCACTGCGATCGCGAACTGGATCTGGCTAAGTTGCCGCCAATGGAGCGCAGCGAAACCGTGGGATTGGAGCAACCGCTGGCGCTAAACATCATGGTGGTGAACGATCCCAATCATGTCTATGATGCTGACAATCCGACAGCGGAACGACTGGCCGCACTGGCCTCGGAACTCAACCTGATGGCGGTTATTGGCCACTATTCCAGCGAGATGACCGAGAAGGCACTGCCGTTTTATGCCCAAGCAGGACTACCGCTCATGAATGCCAGCAGTACTTCTGATGTCCTCTCTGCGCTGTCGGACGGACTCCAGCCCTCTTTTTTCCGACTGACGACGCCGGATCGCCATAACGCCACTGCGCTGATGACGTATCTGGCCGCCAGAGGAGCCGCAGAATCCTGCAAAGCACCCCAACGAATTGCACTAATTTACAACCGCAACAGTCAGTACTGCCTGTCCTATCAAGCGGTGGTGAAGGCTTACATTATCGATCATCCCGATCAGTTTACGCTGCTGGCCGACTGCGATCGCATTAGTGATCAGCCTGACCAGATTCATCGCTATTTACAGGAAATAGAAGCTCAAGCTGCCGATATTTTGCTGGTGATTCCAGATGGTGGACTGGAGCCAAATTCGCTCAATAACGCTGGCCTGATCAGTCGGCTCAATTTCAAAACTGGCCTGATTGCGGGGTCAGCTACCTTTTATCAGGACAACGTGCTGCACTGGATGTACGAACGGGCTCACCCCGCTACCGCTGCCAGTCAGCCAGCAATTGTCGCCTGCGTTCCCTGGCATACCAACAGCGATCGCACGAGCGCCAGCAGTCAGCCGTTTTGCCAATTGGGACAAGCTCTCTGGGGCACTAACCTGCTCACCTGGCGCAGTGCCCTGGCTTACGATGCTCTGCTCATGCTCAAGACGGTGCTGGCACGCTGGCCCTGTCCCGATAGCGTAACTCTGCTACAGCAGCTTAATCACTATTTTCGAGTCCAGAAAAAGCCGCTCCAGGGAGTCACAGGCGCAATTGAGTTTGCAGATAGTTGCGATCGCATTCATCCCCCGACTGAGATCGTCACCGTCAAGCCTGATGCCGCCCAGCAGCGCTGGATCTGGGATGTGGCTGATCATCTATGACTAGTCATCCAGAACTATGCCCCTTCATCAAGCACCTCATTAAGGAAAGATAACCATGCTCAAAGTCTTTGCCGATCGCGGCGGTACCTTTACTGATCTCGTTGCTGTTACTGACGATCCCGCTGTGGCGAAACGGCTGTCGCAGCAGAGTCGCTTTCAGGTAATGGCGCTGCCGGAGCAGCAGTGGGTGATTATCTACAAGCTGCTATCAGAGCAGCCAGAGCGCTATAAAGACGCGGTGATTCAAGGCATTCGTGACATTTTGGGACTGTCACCGCAAGAACCGATTCCAGCGGGCGAAATTGAAGTAGTTAAGATGGGGACAACGGTGGCGACGAATGCGCTGCTGGAGCGCAAGGGCGATCGCACTCTCTTTATCACCACCGCAGGGTTTCGTGATGCCCTGCGGATTGGCTACCAGAACCGGCCCAAAATTTTTGCTCGCCATATCGAGCTGCCGGAAATGCTCTACGAGCGGGTGGTAGAGGTGGACGAGCGCTATTCTGCCCAAGGCGAGGTACTGGTGCCGCTCACGGATGCCGTACTGGCGCGGGTCACCCAGGATCTTCAGACTGCTTATGACGATGGTATTCGGGCCTGTGCGATCGTGTTCCTGCACGGCTATCGCTATCCGGAGCACGAGCAGCAGGTCGCTGCGATTGCGCGACGAATCGGCTTCAGCCAAGTTTCGGTTTCTCACGAAGTTAGCCCACTGATGAAATTCGTCAGCCGAGGCGATACGACGGTTTTGGATGCTTACCTGTCGCCCATTCTGCGCCGCTATGTCGATCAGGTCGATGCCGCTCTCCAGCCCCTTGATCCGAGTGATGCAGGGCCAAAGCTGGAGTTTATGAAGTCGGACGGGGGGCTGACGGATGCGCGGCTGTTTCAGGGCAAGGACAGCATTCTGTCGGGGCCAGCGGGGGGCATTGTCGGCGCAGTGAAAACCAGTCTGCGGGCGGGGTTCGACAAAATCATCGGCTTTGACATGGGCGGCACTTCCACGGATGTATCGCACTACAACGGCGAGTACGAGCGCACCTTTGAAACAGAGGTGGCCGGGGTGCGGCTGCGGGCCCCGATGCTGTCGATTCACACGGTGGCGGCGGGGGGTGGCTCGGTGCTGAGCTTTGACGGGTCACGCTATCGGGTGGGGCCAGAGTCGGGCGGGGCTGATCCGGGGCCAGCCTGCTATCGCCAGGGCGAGCCGCTGACCGTGACAGACTGCAATGTGATGCTGGGCAAGCTTCAGCCGGACTTTTTTCCCCAGGTGTTCGGGCGAGCGGGCAATCAGCCGCTAGATGTCGAGGTGGTGCAGCAGGGGTTCGCTGACCAGGCCGCCGCGATCGCAGAGCAGATCGGCGATCGCCGCACGCCAGAGCAAGTGGCCGCGGGATATCTGGCGATCGCAATTGACAAAATGGCCAGCGCTATCAAAAAGATCTCGGTGCAGCGGGGCTACGACGTGACCGAGTACACCCTCTGCTGCTTTGGCGGCGCGGGTGGCCAGCACGCCTGCCTGATTGCGGAAGCTCTGGGCATGACGCAGATTTTTCTACATCCCTACGCGGGGGTGCTGTCAGCCTACGGCATTGGTCTGGCAGACATTCGCAGCCTGAAGGAACGGGCCGTAGAGGAGGAACTGACCGCCGCGCTGCTGCCCCAGCTTCAGCAAACCCTGGCCGATCTAGAAGTGGCAGGCAGCGACGAAGTGCGCCAGCAAGGCATTGAGGCAGCAGCGCTGAAGGTCGTGCCCAAGGTGCATCTGCGCTATGCGGGTACGGATTCCGCTCTACTGGTACCCTTTGGCGAGTTGGAGGAAATGCGATCGCACTTTCAGCAGCAGCACCAGCAGCGCTACGGCTTCACCCGTCCCGACAAGGCGCTGATCGTCGAATCTCTCTCGGTGGAGGTAATCGGCCAAACTCCCTCGCTGGCAGAACCCCGGCTGGCCACCCGCATCACGCCCCTGGAACCTGCCGCCACCGTTTCCTTCTACAGCCGCGACCAGTGGCACCCTGCCCCCGTATATCAGCGGGAAGCCCTAGGTGCAGACGATACCATCCCCGGCCCCGCCCTGATTGTGGAAGCCACGGGCACCAACATCATCGAACCCGGCTGGATCGCCCACCTCACCGAGCGCAATCACCTGATCGTCAAGCAAGCAGAAGGCAGAAGGCAGAAGGCAGAAGGCAGTATCGATTCGCCCGCCCAGTCTCCCCAATCCCCAATCCCCAATCCAAAATTCCCAATCCAAAATTCCCCCGATCCCGTGCTGCTGGAGATCTTCAACAACCTGTTCCAGTCCATCGCCGAGGAAATGGGCATTACCCTGCAAAACACCAGTCATTCGGTGAACATCAAGGAGCGGCTCGACTTCTCCTGTGCCTTGTTCGACGCGGCGGGTCGGCTGGTCGCCAATGCGCCCCACATTCCCGTTCACCTGGGCTCCATGAGCGAGAGCGTCCACAGTCTGATTGCGGCGCGGGGCGACATGCTCAAACCGGGGGATGTCTATGTGTCCAACAATCCCTATAACGGCGGCACCCACCTGCCCGATATCACCGCGATTACGCCCGTCTTTATTGAGGGCGATCGTCCCCTGTTCTACGTAGCCTCGCGGGGACACCATGCCGATATCGGCGGCATCACCCCCGGCTCCATGCCGCCCAGCAGCACCACCATCGATCAGGAAGGTGTGCTGCTCGACAACCTGCAACTGGTCGATCAGGGGCAGTTTCTGGAGGCCGACCTACGGGCTAAGCTGACGGGCGGCCCCTACCCCGTCCGCAATCCCGAGCAGAACATTGCGGACTTGCAGGCCCAAATTGCCGCCAACGAGCGGGGCAGTCAGGAACTGCGCCGCATTGCCGCTCACTACGGCCTGGATGTCGTGCAAGCCTACATGCACCACGTCCAGGAAAATGCCACCGCCTCGGTGCAGCGGGTGATTGGGCGGCTCAGCAACGGCCAGTTCTCCTACCCGATGGACGACGGCAGCCAAATTCAGGTGCAGGTCACGATCAATACCGCAGACCGCACGGCCCACATTGATTTCACGGGCACCTCGGCCCAGCATCCCGGTAATCTCAACGCGCCGCTGGCGATCGGTAAAGCAGTCGTACTCTACGTCTTTCGCACCCTAGTGGACGACGAAATTCCCCTGAATGCGGGCTGTCTCACCCCCATCACCATCACGATTCCCGAGGGCTGTATGCTCAATCCTCGCTATCCGGCAGCGGTGGTGGCAGGCAATGTAGAAACGTCGCAGGCAATCGCCAATGCCCTCTACGGGGCGCTAGGCGTGATGGCCGCATCCCAAGGCACGATGAACAACTTTACCTTTGGCAACGCCCGCTACCAGTACTACGAAACCATCTGCGGCGGTGCAGGGGCAGGATCAGAGTTTGACGGAGCGGACGCGGTGCAAACCCACATGACTAACTCTCGCCTCACTGACCCCGAAGTGCTGGAGTGGCGCTTCCCCGTCCTGGTAGATACCTTCACCATTCGGCAGCATAGCGGTGGAGACGGTATCCATCGCGGCGGCCACGGCGTCGTGCGGCGCATCCAGTTTCGCGAACCCATGACGGCGGCGATCCTATCCAGTCATCGCCAGGTACCGCCCTTTGGCCTCAAAGGCGCGGAGTCCGGCCAGCCCGGCAGAAACTGGGTGCAGCGCCAAGACGGCACCGTGGAACCGCTTAATGCCTGCGCGGAGGTGAAGATGCAGCCCGGCGATCGCTTCGTCATCGAAACCCCCGGTGGTGGTGGCTATGGTCGTCTGTAACTAACCTGGGGTGGCACTGCTCACCCCCTAGCCCAACAGACTGCGATCGCAAATCTTTGATTCGCTGTATTCGCTTTGTGCGCTGGGCTTCCGTATCTTAGATAGGAATGAAAGCGGGATGTAAAGGCGCTGCCTTTACATCCCGCTTTTACATCCCATTTTGTCCCAGATTCAGCCAGTCCTAGCCTGGATTATTCACGAAGAGGCAAAAGAAAGATGAGAAAAAGAGCTTGAAACCGAATAGAATCAAGCTCTCTAACATTTTTTAGTGTCCTCATTGTGCCATGACAGAGCGTGATTCAGATCTGCCCTACGATTTTTATTCACATCGGTCCCTCGTGGTTCGCTTCTCCGATCTGGAATTGAGCTCGGATGCGGGAATTCTGTTAGCGCGACAAGCGGAGCAACAACAGCAAGTTTGCCAGGGCATTGCCGAGTGTATCGAGGAGTGGCGAGACCCGAATCGAATTACCCACAGCCTGCATCAGTTAGTGAGTCAACGGGTGTATCAGATCGTCGGAGGCTACGAGGATGCGAACGATAGCAATCGGTTGCGGCATGACCCGATTTACAAAGTCGCCTGCGACCGGTTGCCGGTGCCAGATGCAGAGCATTTAGCCAGCCAACCGACGATGACACGACTGGAAAACCATGTAAGCAAAGCGGAGGTCTCGCGGATGCGTAGTCGGATGGTCGATAGCTTTATCATGCAATATCAACAGCCCCCGGACGAGATTGTGCTGGACATCGATGGCTGGGATGACCCGACCCACGGGCAGCAGCAATTGAGTTGTTTTCATGGCTATTATGGGCAGCACATGTACTTTCCAGTGTTGATCAATGAAGCCAAGAGTGGTTACCCGTTAGTCTTGCAACTGCGAGCAGGCAATAGTCATCCGGGTAAAGGGGTGGCAGGCATTTTGCGTTGGTTATTCTGGCACTTGAAACGAGCCTTTCCGGGGGGTCGGATAATCCTGCGAGCCGATGCTGGCTTTGCCTTGCCGGAAATCTTACGGGTCTGTGAATGCTCAGGGGTGGGATATGTCATTGGTTTTGCCCGCAACGCAGTCACAGAACGCAAAATCTCAGACCTGTTGGAGCGAGCACGGTTGCAGTTCCTCAAAACAGGAGAGAAAGCCCGCTTGTTTGATGATGTTTACTATGCCGCTGCCAGTTGGGAAGCCCCACGGCGGTTGGTGATGAAAGCAGAGTGGCTACCCAAAGGGTCTAATCCACGCTTTGTACTGACCAACCTAGAGGAACCCCCGCAAACCATATATGACGACTTTTACGTGCAACGAGGAGCCGATAGTGAGCACCGCATCAAGGAAATGAAATACCCCGCCGCAAGCGGACGGGGTATCAGAATCAAAAAAGAGCAAGTTGATTATCCCGATGCAATTTGAGGTAATCTTTGCCTTGGGCTTGAACATATTTGGCGATCATTCCTTCATCCCCGTGGCGGCCTACTGTACTCGCAAAATATCCATCACTCCAAAACTCGCCTCCCCAAAGTTTCTGCTTCACTTGAGGGCATCGTTTGAAGACTTCTCGTGCAGTTAAACTTTTCAGCATCGTTACCAGTTTGGTCACACTATAGGTCGGCACGGACTGCACTAGAAAATGGACATGGTCTTTGTCCACTCCAATTTCGACAAACTTCACCTCGTAGCGTTTCTCGATTTCGAGGCAGACCTCTCGCAGAACCGCATCTACTTGCTCATCAAACACAACCCGTCGATACTTTGCTGGAAACACTAAGTGGTATAGCAAAACTGTTACGTTATGACTCTTGTGGATGTACTCACTCATTCTTAGATCTTACGCCGCAGAGCGGCGGGGAATGGACCCCAAGAGATTCAAACTGGGGATTCAAGCCGACCGTCTCAGTTGCCACAATTTTATCGCCAACCAGTTTCGCCTGTTACTGGCACAAGCTGCCTACATCCTCCTGCTGTCAATTCGACAATCGGCTAGGGGAACCCAATTTGCCACTGCCCAAGTTCCACGCCTGCAAGCGATGCTGATCAAAGGGGCAGCCAGGGTTAGAGTGTCTGCACGGCGAGTATTAGTGGAATTAGCGGCTTATTGTCCGTTTGCTCAAGAATTGCGTCAAATTACACAACAATTGGTGTCATCAAAAGTGCTGCCATTGGGCTAATTTGGGTCTTGTCGTAGGAGTAGTGTGTCTATTAGCCTGAATTTCAGGCTATTTTAGCCATTTCTGTTACTGTTTCTTTACCTGATCAACTGCTTGTTCCTGACTTGAGCAAATTTTGGTTGGTCTTGACTCATTTGTCTGCCGTCTGCCATCCCTCATGAATAATGCAGGCTAGAAGTGATAACTACTTGACAGATTAGTCAAACCTCCCAGATCCATCGCAGAAGACGACGCTATAGACGAATGATGACTAACATCCACGATTGAGCGATATTCTCCTGGGAACAAAGTCGAATTGCTCGATATTAGCGGCTCAGAAGCCCCTAGATTCAACATAGTTGACCCTTTGAGTAAATTAGCTTCCCCGTTTTGGAAGAGACTCTTCGAAAGAGATATGATTGGGGGATTAGAGTATGAGGAAGATGTGGCAGTCTCCGAAGCAGATGCCAAAGTCGCCAGAGACGGTGCGCCCACCAGAGGATCAGCGAGTCGTCCGCCCAAAATTGGATCCTTAATCCCGATAAAAGGCTTGTCATTGTCAATGATGAACTGCTCTATGGTGAGGCTATCCACGTCGCTGTAGCTCGGGTCAGCGCTGTGGATGGTGGCACTGATCAGGCCAGAGTGAGCCCCTTCCACTAGCTTGTCATCGTAGGCCGTAAATTTAATTTGCCGATTCGACAGAGCATCTTCCAGCGTAAAGAAGACGGCCAGCGGTTTGCCTGCGCCATTACCCAGGTCGATTTGTTGATCAGGGTCAAGCGTAACTTTCACCTTGTCGGTAGGAACAGTATTGAGCTTCAGATTAAGGATGGAGCTGTTCCCTTCCGGCAGGACGCTTTCAGTGCCAAAGAAGGTAATGCTGCCCTGCGGCGTTTCATCTGTGCCAAAGGAGCCCGCCTGCAAAAAGATAGCGGTATCTTTAAAGCCATCACCGACATCTTTCACCTCAATTTCGAGATGATTGATTGCATTGGGCTGAACCGGGCCAGCAAAGGTCAGCACCTGAGTATAACCATCCAAAGGTGTCTCGCTGCTCGCAGGCCCTTCACCGACGGGGTTATGGACAAAGTCAGGATGGTAATTGCCAAAGGGATTGGTTACCAGGTTGTTAATATTAGCCTCGGCACCATCGCTCAAGCGAGCCAGATTCATGCCGTTGAGCTTGATGCTAAAAGCATCATTGAACGAGCTGCCGCCATATTCTACAAATTCTTCAGAAGCAAACACAAAGCGGAAGAAAACCTGTTCGGTGCTACCATCGGCTTCAAAGTCAAACGAGAAACGGCTGGTATCACCATCGGCACCGGGTAAACCAAAGTCGGTGCTGAGTTCCGTTTGACCGTTAATCCGCTGAGCAGAAGCGGTAATCTGACCATTTAGAGACTCACCATTATTGGCAGCCTCACCGACATACAGATAGAGCGGCCCATCCGGATTGATGGTTTCCGTCAAGTTGAAGCCAACGGAACCGCCATCGCCAAGGCTGACAAAGCCCGTATCACCGTCGAAATCAAACTCACTCAGAGTCGCGATCGCATTATTCACCTGGCCATGCAATGAGCCAAACATGTCTGACGTTTCGGGGAAGCTCGCTCCGGTCGAAGGTCGCTGGGTTCCAGGCTTAAAGAACGTGCTCAAGGGACTGAAGTCGAACAGGTCAATGCCAGGAATGTCATCAATGGAGGTCGCATCGTCAATCAGCACGTTACTAATCTTGATCCCAACTAGATCAAAGCCGCTCCGTTCACCACCTGCACCGCCGATACCCAAACCGCTATCTGCAATGGTGAGTGACTGGATTTGCTTGAGGCTGGACAGATCAGCTCGGAAGATGGCTGTTGATGCGGCTGGGGGATTCGGATCAATTGGGTTAGCCACAATGTCATCAATGCTCAGACCCGAGTTGTTACCGGAGCCGGAAATTACATTGCCCACTAGCAAGTTATTGCTGAAGCCTAAATCCGGTTCAGTGCCGAGCTTAACGAAGTCGAGGGGAATGTTGGCATTGCCGACAAAGCCGCCATCCACCTGGTTCTCGCCCACCAGATCAATGACTTTCCCAGTACTGAGCACAATGCCGTTGCCCAGACCAAATGGATCATACTGGAAGGTGCCAAAGGCACGGGCATCGCCGGAAGTTTGAGCATTCAGAATGGTCAGCCCAGTTGTGTCACCCAGGAAAGAGTTGAGCAGGACATAGGGATTGTTTTGCTGGGTAATACTAAAGGCGCTATCGTCTTGCACCAGTCCGGCTTGCTGAGCTTGAGCAGCAGGCACATTGAGTGAATTAGCGTTGCTTGCTGCTTCAGCTTCAGTAGCCGCTGTCAGCAACACTGGGGTCTGGGATGGCGCAACTTGGCTACCGTGAGGAGATTGAACAGAGCTGATGTCTTGGCTAGGAGCAGCTAAACCTTGCTCTAGTGATGGAGCGGAACTGCTGCTGCTTGCAGCCTCCCGCGCAGCCTGAATTGCAGGCAGGAGTAACGCTGCTTGCGTATCTGGTTCGGCTGTCAGCTTCATGTTAGCGGCCTGGATTTGCTGTACCGCTGGTAGCAGCAGAGACATGTTCTCTTCACTAGCCTGATCATCGAAATACTGGAACGCACCGTCGTTCAGGTCTAGGCCCGTCACGCCCTGAACGGTGCCAATCAATTCTGGAATGAAGCCATTGCGGAGAATACGAGTTGAGCCGTTTGATTCCTGTAGCGTATAGTCACTTGCAGCTCCATGCAGGAAAATCACGTCTCCCTCTTGCAGGGTGAAATCGGTGATAACGGCCTGATTCTGGCTACCGCCTGAAAAGAGCTGGCCATCATCGTAGTATGAAAATAAACCATCCCCTAACCAGAACTGATCCGCTCCTTGACCGCCCGTCATCGTGTCGATTTCAGGATCAGCAGGGAAAGGAGACTGCCCAAAGTTAATCCCAATCAGGATGTCGTTGCCAGCACCGCCGTTAAGTGTATCGTTCTGGGCACCGCCAATCAGGATGTCGTTGCCATTTCCTCCTTCCAGTGCATCATTTCCGTTACCGCCGAGCAGCCAGTCGTCGCCATCATCGCCAAAGAGCTGATCTTGACCACCTTCGTCATCATCTTCATTCAGGTCATCAATGATGACGTCATTACCGCTACCGCCATGCAGTTCATCATTGCCGCTGCCACCCAGAATACTGTCATCACCCGCACCACCCCAGATATGATCGTGGCCACTTCGACCCACCAGCGAATCATTGCCATCGTGACCGCGCAGCTCGTCAGCTCCAATCAGTCCCACAATAGCGTCGCTGTGCTGTGTGCCATCGAGATGAACCCGCTCAAAGTTGACAAATTCCACTTCGTCTAGAAGAGTCGTGCCATCGGCAGCATTGCGGGAATAGCGGCTGGTTTCAAAGGGATCACCACCAACTTCGCTGACGATTCCGCCACCGATATCGCCCTCAGAATAGTCCACAATCAGCAGGTCATCGCCATAAATAACGTGTTCACCACTGCTGAAGCCATCGATGCCACCATCGGCATAATCCAGTCCCAATCCGGTATTGACCATATCATCGCCTGCCCCGGTGCGGAAGTCATTATTGACCCGGCCTAGCTGAGTGAGCTGGTCGTCACCAGAGCCAGTTTGAATATCCTGGAATCGCTCAAACTGATGAATAACAGAGCCGTCACCGAGCGTGAAGAACTGCTCAGGGTTCTCTTGGTCAGGATTCAGACTGGTCAGAACGATATCTTGGGCGCGATCGCGGAAATTGCCAGAGAATGTATCAATACCGGCACCACCGCCAACCCAGAAAATTTGGGGTTCGTCATTGGCAGGGTTGTAGAAGACTTCACCGAAGGCGTTATTCAGGTTGGTAATCGTATCGTTGCCGTCGTCGCCGTAGAGGAAATTGCGGCCTTGGCCACCCAAGATAGTGTCATTCCCCGCTCCGCCGTTAATGTAGTCGTCACCACCGCCACCGCGAATGGTGTCATTCAGGTAAGACCCTACAATCTGGAGCCGCTCGATGTCGTCAAACTCCACATTGCCAATGAATTCACCGGAATCGCTGGAGCCAGATACATAGTCATAGCCCCCTTGCAGACTAGAACCGGAGGAGCTGTAGTCCAGGATGAGGCGATCGCCCATCGCATCGGTTTCACCGCCACCATGCACAAAATCAAAGCCAGGGCCAATACTGCTTAAACCAGGATTGATGTCGTTGTTGACTCCGTTGCCGCGCAGCGTGTCTGCCCAATTAGAGCCTTTGAGATTTTCCACGCTGGCAAACGTGTCGCCTTGGGCATGACCACCGAGGCCAAAGTTGAACGCTAGATTCACGGTTACGCCCGCATTGGAGTCGCTGTAGTCCGCCCAGTCTAGGCCGCCGCCACCGTTATGATGGTCGGCTCCGGCCCCACCGATCAGCTGATCATTGCCTTCACCACCATTGAGCATATCGTTGCCAGCTAAGCCACTGAGCGTATTGCGGCCACCGTCACCCGTCAGACTATCGCTGTGCAGTGAGCCCGTGAGGTTTTCGATAGAGTTGCGATCGCTAATATTGCCTTCATAATCTGTAGCCATTGCTAAGCGATCGCCTTGAGCATGACCACCCTGACCGACAACGCTAAAGTCTGAGCCTTCCGACTCGGCGACCAGGGAAACCGTCACACCCGTAGGCGAGTCAATGTACTCGGCTGTATCGTTACCGGAATCGCCGTAGAGGGTATCGGCATTGCCACGGCCTTCCAGGGTATCATCACCGCCTGCTCCTACCAGGATATTTTCTGCACTGTTGCCGCGCAGGATATCATCCTGATACGTGCCCTGCACATGCTCCATATTGTTGAGCACATCACATCGGCGTCGCTGCCCCCACCGCTGAAAACGTCCCCCGTTTCCAGGTCAATTTGAACGCCAGCCTTCGATTCTAGATAGCTGGTGGCATCTTCTCCGCCACCGCCATCAATGATGTCGGCTCCAGCACCGCCAATCAAGAAGTCATCGCCAGCACCGCCATTAATCACATCATCGCCTGCCAAACCATCGACAATGTTGCCGCTATTGCTGCCGATAAAGGTATCGTCGTGGTTGGACAGCTCAAACTGCTCAATGCTGATCAGGGTGTCTTGGGTGCCGTCACCGTCAATCACCACATCATTGGGTAAATCAATTTGCACACCGCTGGTCGCTTCCGAATAGCTGACGCCATCGGTACCCTCGCCTCCATCCAGAAGGTCGTTACCCGCTCCTCCTTCCAAAAAGTCGTCACCGTCACCACCATAGAGTTCATCATCGCCTGCGCCACCCGAGAGATAATCAGAATCGGTGCCACCTTCCAGCAGGTCATTATTTTGACCGCCCAGCAGTTGATCATCTCCGGCACCACCAATTAGGTGGGCTGCGGAACGCACACCAACCAGTTCAATAATGTCGTTGCCATCGCCTGCATCAGCAAAGATACTGCTGACGTTTTCGTACGTCCAGCTTGCACCGTAGGCCTCTACCGCAATGGTTTCGTCACCGGCCACGCCTGAAATATGGGTCACGGTGACGACCTCATCGGCTTCGATGCCTTCTACGTCAATATCCGTCAGGTTCGCCGCATCCTCACCGACGCTGAGGGTAGCGGTACCATCATCGCCCACAGTCGCCTGCTGATGGTCTTCTGTAGAACCGGAGCAGCCTGCTCGGAAATCGAGCAGCGTTTCGCGGACAAGCTCGATGCGCTTGCGAATGCTGAATGCGCCAAACCCAATCTGGAGTTTCGCGGCTACAACGGCATCCAATTTACCCAGCGCTTCTAACAAGCAGGCCGGCACCTCAAAGTCTTCGATCCGCACTTTGCCTTCATCATCACCATTCAAATTGAGGAAAAGCTGGGCCACCAGTCCGGCATCAACACCACCGCTAATCAGCCCCAAATCGATCTCGACACCCGCACTGACGCCTGTCCCCAAGCCGAAGGTAAAGAGCTCATTCGGATCGATAGGAGCAGGCGGCGTGCCCGGATTGAGCGGAGTACCCACAAAGAAGCCTTGAGCAATCAAAGCAGGATCGGTAAAGCCACCTTCTGCAAATTGGGCAATACCGTAGGTATCAAAGCCAAAGCTCAGATTGGCTGCCGCTCCCAGTGCTCCACCTACAGTCAGGTTAATCGGGCCGAAAATGGGAATCTGCGTTTCGTACTGTACGCCAAACCCAATGGTAGGTAGCTCTAGACGGAAGATGTCAGCGTTTTGCCCCAGGAACAGACCGACCAAATTCTCCGGCTGAGTTAGCAGGGGAAATTCGAACCGCACATTGTCATTAATAATGGTGCTAAATTCGCTGGTGGATTCATTGATGCCACTCAGTTGCTCAAGAGGAGTAAGGCCGCCGCCGAGCGACTGCAAGTCACCATCTACAACGTTGAAGTCACCCAGGGTAATCGTGCTGCCCTCAACCGACAGACTGCCAATCAAATCAATGATTTGGGCAATGTAGCCGACATAATCAATAAATTCAATTGTTTCGGGGCTAAAGTCGCCTAGTCCTGCCTCTGCTAAGGCTTTGGCTACATCAATAATGCGCTTGTCAAGGATGGGGATTTCGGTTTGTAGCAGCTCGACCAGGGGCATCACGGGTTCTAAGGCCGTGGTAATGCCTTCGAAAATGGGGCCAACAAAACCGCCAAAGAAGGAACCGACATCCAGGCTAACCCCGTTCATGGCAATGGTCGGTGCCGCAGTTTGGAAACCATTCAGATCGGCATCTAGAAATTGCCAATCCAGCACCAGATTCGTGCCAATACTGGGCAGAGCCGAGATTGTGGTACCGGAAGAGACATTGGTATTGAAGGTTGCGCTACCGTTAATACTGGCTTCCAAAGTATTGGCGAGGTTGGCGAATTCTGCCAGGGAGAGGTCAGTGCCCGCATCGGCAGAGTCTTGCAGATCAACGGTAATGCCGCTGCTCAGATTGCTGCCGTTGTCTTCTACATCTACCTGTAGAAATCCAAGCGTACCCGTGGCTTCTAGGTCCGGAATGGTGGCAGTGAGGTTAATACCAAGCTCATCCTCCACCGCTGTATCCACATAGAACCCTTCGCTGTTCAAGCCCAGCAACAGATGCAAATCCAGATCCACATCCAGTTGGGCATTCCCATTGACATCCAAACTTAATCCCGTATCACCCAGCGACAAATCAAACTGATCGCTGCCGAGTTCAACTAGGTCACGGCTCAGGGTAATGTCAAACTGCAAATTATCAGCCGTTTCATTTACCGTCAGGGCATCCAAAATACCCAGTCCTCCTGGCCCCAACGCCTGATTCAGGGCATCTTCCAGAGCTTGAGTCGTCAATTCGGGCAGGCTAGCCAGTTGATCTGCGATCGCAGTTCGCATGTCTGCCACAAAAGTCTGAGCGTTTCCTCCAACCGTTTCTAGGGCAGAACCAATCAGCGGTAGCTCTTGTCCGGCAATCACTTGAGCGATTGTGTCTTCCAACGTCGTGAGGAAATCATCCAAACCAGCCTGAAACTGGTCAAGATTGTCGCCAGCATAGGGCACCATCGCTTCTGCTTCGATGGTCTGTCCGTTGAGATGTAAGGTGAGACTGTCATTTTCTGACTGGAGAGCGGTTAGCCAAGCGTCACTGAGCTGAATGTCCTGCACCTGCGCGGCAAACACAGCTCCCTCATCGCCCGGAGAATCCGTCAGATTAACCTGAGCGTCCACAAAGTGGCCAATTTCTTCTAGGAACACCTGCGCCAGTGCCTCTGAAGATGGCTGGGCGCTTTCAATCAGTGTTGAAGAAAGGTAGATTGTTTGGGTGCTGCTGGAGAACGCTCCCTGCGCGCCCTGAAGCTGATCGGAGGACAAGATTTGAATAGTCGGCAGTTGAGAGAAATCGCCCTGCTGCCAAGCCTGATGGAGTGACTGCAAGGCAGCGCTATCTGTCACATCGCCTTGATCAAAGCTAGCTAGCAAATCTGCAAACGAATGCGTTTGTGCCCAGTTTTGCAGTGTATCCAGGGCGCGGGACAACCCAGCGTTGAGGTTGCTCTGCATCAAATGATCAAGGCTACCAATTTCGCTGACTAGGGGAATCGCAATGGTGGACGTCGGGGACATGACAGGCTCCTAAGTTTGAGAAAACGAATCAAAAAACACTAGAGAATTGCGGCATAGCGTTCTCTTTGACCGTGACTCATGGGGTTTCGGAGCGTTTTATGCAAATTGTTGATTTTGAGCAAATTTGTTTTTTAGTGCCAATATGTAAAACGACAAAAAATGCGATCGCACCAATAAAAGGTTGCGATCGCACTATTAGTTCATTCACCAAATCGAAAGCTGTGGTTGCAAATGCTGCAACTATATAAGTCAGATTACTAATCGAACAAGTTGCTTAAAGAACAAGTACGATAAGCAATCTGAATTCTCCCTAAAATGGAGGTTCAATCCGATTAACGCGCAGCACAATTTGCGGGTAGAAAACGCCGCCGAGCTGCTCACCATCCGCACAGGTTGCCTCTAGCAACAGCCGATCTGATCGCGTTGCTGGAGATTCATTACCAACTAAATCAAAGTTGGCATAAATCGGCACAGGCATCCCGTTTGCAATTGGCTGACTCGCCCAGGAAATGGCGATATTTTTAATCGTCTCGACGCGAAACGACTGCATCATAAACGAGCCGCTGACCACAGTTTGCTTGGCTTCTAAATCCTGGGTTCGCACTTCACCTTCTGGATCTGTTACCCGAAACAAGGTCAGCCGATCCCGGCAGCTCGCCTGACCGAGCCACCGCAGCGTTACCGCTTGACGAATTTCGTTGTCTGTCGTGCGAACTTCCCAACTCCAATCTGGAGACCATTCTGAAGCTGCGATCGCGGATGGCACTGGATCGCCATTGCTATCCAAAGCTCGTAACGTAACTGCAACAAAGCCAAATGGGGCTTCAGATGGCGCATTGCGGAGTCGCAGTTGCTTGAGAAACGCATAGTCCGGGGAATTGGTGCCAAAGGTCTCATCAAACACGAGGTTTTGATTGAGGGTTTGGGTATTCATGAAGTTCAATCTCCTTAACAGTGAGCTTTTGTAGAGAAACAAATGGTCGGGAAACCAAGTTGATATGTGCTTAAATGTTGCTCTCTGTCCTTCACTCATGAGAAAAAAGGAGAATTATGCAAATCTGCATTTTTTGTCTTAAGGAGTGCAGATTTGATAAATTGGCAAACTGTAGGGGCGGGTTTAGTAGACCAATCTTTACCTTGCCATAGAGTTAACGGCAAAACCCGCCCCTAACCAATATCGAACTTATTTTTCACGATCCTAAGTTCAGCCGTCTCAATCAATCAGCGATTTCATTGTGAGTGAGCTAACGATGGACTTGCCACAGAAACATACATTTTGTCTATGACACCTGTGGGTAATTTGCATAAAATCTAGAAAATGAAACGAGTCATGGTCAAACTCAGATTCTGTTCTAGTTGAAAACCAAAATTCAGGTTTTCGGCAGAGTGCAATCCTAATCCGTCAGTATTACTTAATGTATGATGTGCCCGGATTCGGGTCGATCAGCATTGTAGACTCTGAAAACGGCATTCCCTGGGCTTTTTCCGGTGAGTGTCAGGCTGAGTTCGTCTTTTCACGTCTGGCACCTTGCACATTGAGAACCCGAAGCGATTATTTTGCCGCCATCGCGACGGCAAAATAACCCTTCTGAGTTGGTGCAAGATGTGAGTCTTTCACGGACGGATTCAGTACAACCTCAGGTTTGCGCGTATGGAATCAGAACTGGAGCAATATCTGCATCAAGCCCAACACGCGACTGACGAAAGCAGTCGCGCTCAAGCGCTGTCGGAAATCGTAGCCGTGCTGATGAGATCGCAAAAATTGGGCCGTCCTCCCAAGGACGATCCCAATCATGAGATCTATCAGGCTCTGCGCGATCAGATACGTGAACAGCTATTGATTGCCGCATCAGTCGGGATTAGTCGCTATCAGCGCGATCGCGATGCCGTTCAGGACTGGAGCGCTGCTGTCCAGGCAGAAGCGCTGCGGGCTGCTCTCAGCGATGATCAGCTCAAGCAGTTGGCTTTAGAGGCTCAGCGACATGCCGCCCGCAGTCCGCTGCGGCAACATGCTCTAACCCAGTTAATCGAGGCGATTCGGCGATCGGGGCGATTGGCTCATCCGCACCGCAGCAAATTCTCACCTCCTTTTTATGACTTGCTCTATGAGGAGGCACTCAACCAAACTCTGACCTATGTTTGTCGTAAAATCGACACCTATGATCCAGAGCGCGGTACAGCGCAAAAATTTATGAACTGGGTCAATTTCCGCCTCGATCGCCAGATTATTGAGTGTCGCCGTGACTTCAATGAGCAAGATGCGCAGGAGTTGCCCTCGCTGAATGACTTGGATGCGATCGCAGCGCCTCCACCCGAATCATCTTCCCTGGCCGATGAGGTGCGCCAGCATATTGCTACCGATCCAAACGGAGTGTTCCAGTCCACCCATATTCGCAATCGACCCGACGCTAGCTTTCAAGTCATTGCCCTTGCTCGATTTGCAGGCCAAAGCTGGGACGACATTGCCACAGATCTCGACATCAAGATCCCCACTCTGAGTAGCTTTTTTCAGCGATGCTGCGATAAGTTTGCCCCCCAATTTCAGCGCTTGCTCTAGCCCACTGCCTTTTTCCATGTCGTACACCTGAGACGAGTACCATGAGCGACATCCGCGACTTATCTACCGTTACTATTCCATTAGCGTTGACAGCTCATAGTCAGGCTAAGAGATTTCAGCAGCGCCATTCCATGCCCGCTGTGCAAAAGCGCGTTTATCTCAATACCCTGGCCGTTTATGCGGTGGCAACTTATCTGGATACGCTGGGCTACGATGTTGACCTGGAGCGCAGCTACAGCCATGATCCAGCCCAACAAACAATGCTGGACGTTGCCGATTTGCTGGTCACGCAGGTGGGGCGACTCGAATGTCGAATCGTGTTGCCCGCTGAAACTGCGATCGCAATTCCGGCTAATGTAATCTGCGATCGCATTGGCTATATCGGTGTTCAACTTGACGCATCCCTACGACAGGCAACGCTGCTGGGATTTATCGATACCTTACCCGCGCTTACAGGTGATACTCTCTCCGTCCCGCTATCAGAGCTGCGCCCCTTGGCAGACTTGGGTGCTTATCTGGAGCAGTGCGCTGCGGAACCCATACCCGTTTATTTAAGTCGCTGGTTGCAGGACATAACAACAGCGGGTTGGCAAGTTCTATCCGATGCCTTGACTGAACTAGCTGTGCCGTCACCGTCGTTTGCCTTTCGCGGCTCATCTCAATCAGCGGAAACGGAACCCCAGCCTGTACCGGAAATTGGCCAGGTTAAGCCGCTGCGGCTGGGCGAGGGATCGGCAGCCACGACGGTCAATCTGTTGGTGGGACTGATTCCCCAGGATCAGGACAATATTGAGATTTGGGTGCAGATTCGTTCGGCAGGTGACCAGCCTCATCTGCCCAGTGCGTTACAGCTCAGGGTGCTGGATGAGTCAAATACAGTCGTGATGCAGGCCGAAGCCCGCCAGACAGAGGCGATTCAACTGAAGTTTGAGGCCGAACCGGGTGAGCGATTCAGTGTTCAGGTCAGCTGGCGCGATCGCACCCTGACCGAAGTGTTTCAGGTGTAAAAGGATGTTTGAAAAGTTGCTGACTGTGATGTTGAGCATGTGTAGATCCCCCCTAGCCCCCCTTAGTAAGGGGGGAATTGGCTCAAAGTCCCCCTTATTAAGGGGGATTTAGGGGGATCTCAACGGCCTTGATACACAACCGATATTTGGATTCTTTCTCGCCGGAGTCAGTATCACTGGATAATCTTTCCCCTTCAAGTTGTAACCCTAAGCAGCCCCCATGCGTCACCAGCTCGTTACCCTGACTCTCGATGGCGACCTTGCTAGCCAAGGTTTCCGGGTCACGATGGAAATTGGAGCTGACGGACAGCGCCCCGATGCCGTGATGACGGGTGCTCTGCCTGCCGATCCCGATTTGCAAGAGCAGCTCAATGTGTGGCAACAGGTTTATCGTCAGCTCGACGTACCCAACCGAATTCGGCCCAAAGAAATCGTTTATATCGGCTCAATTCAGCAGGTCAAAGCTTGTGAGCGTGTGGCTCAGACACTGCGGCAGCAATTTAACCGCTGGCTAAGTGCAGAGACCTTTCGTGCCATTGATCGCCTGCTGCGAGAAGAACTGCATCCCGACGACAGCATCCGGTTGGTAATCCGCACCGCCAATCCCGCTTTGCACCAGCTTCCCTGGCACCTCTGGGAATTTCTAGACCGCTATACGCAAGCCGAAGTGATCCTGAGTGCGCCCCGCTTCAAGCGGCCATCTGCGATCGCACCTGTGGCCTCTCATCAGGTCAATATCCTAGCGATTTTGGGTCATAGTGCGGGGATTGATATTAGTTGCGATCGCGCTTTGCTTTCTTCGTTACCAAATGCCAACGTGACCTTCCTGGTAGAACCGCAGCGGCAGGAGATTACCGATCAGCTCTGGGAACGCCCCTGGGATATTCTGTTCTTTGCCGGACACAGCGGTAGTGTTAGTGCTAATGACAATGTTCGTAGCAGTTCTGAGGTGACTGGACGGATTTTTCTCAATCCTCAGGAAAGTCTAACCCTGGAAGAGCTGAAGTACGGCTTACGGCGGGCCATTGCCCGTGGTTTGAAACTGGCCATATTTAACTCCTGCGACGGACTGGGGCTAGCGCACGACCTAGAGCAGCTAAATCTGCCCCAGATCATCGTCATGCGGCAGCCCGTACCGGATCGGATTGCTCAGCTCTTTCTCACCTATCTTCTGCCTGCCTATGCGGCGGGTCAGTCCTTACCTCTCGCGTTGCGTCAGGCACGGGAGCGGCTGCAAGGAATGGAAAGCGAGTTTCCCTGCGCCAGTTGGTTGCCTGTGCTGTATCAAACGGCACCTGATGCCCCGCCCACTTGGGCAGAGCTGCAACGAGCTGAAGCAACGCCAGCAATGCCCACCGCTGAACCGTTGTTGCCTCAACCTCAATGGCGACTGGCGCTGTTCACTAGCCTAGCGGTATCAGCCTTAATCCTGGTGATCCGCAGCATGGGCGGTTTCCAGGCTTGGGAACTGCGGACATATGATCGGCTGCTGCAACAACGATTGCCCCAGGTTACTCCCCAACGAATTCTGGTGATCGAAGCGACGGAAGATGATGTGAATCGCTATGGCTATCCCCTGCCCGATGAGGTGCTGGCGGCGGCGATTAATCGGCTAGAGCCGTACAGTCCCAGCGTGATTGGATTGGATATTTTTCGCGATCGCATCGATCCAAACAGCTCTCTACAAACTCAGTTGGCTGAGCAAGACAATCTAGTCGGTTTGTGTAGCGTCCAAATTGCGCGGAAAGATGCCCAAAGCGGTATTGCTCCACCGCTCCAACTGCCCAGCGATCGGCTTGGCTTTAGCAACGTCTTGGAGGATCACGATGGGATTATGCGCCGCCAGTTGCTGTTTATGGAGCCGGAGACGGACGACCCCTGTGCCACCAGCTTTTCCCTCAGTGCGCTGCTGGCCATCCAACACCTCTATACGACTGCGAATATCAAACCGGAAAACCTGCCCAATGACCGCCTACAGCTCGGCAAAGCTCAGCTTATGCCTTTGGCAGCCAACTCTGGGCCGTATCACAGCTTAGATCACTGGGGCTTTCAGGTTCTGCTGAATTATGCCGACCCGGATCGGTTTATGCAGCGGGTCACGCTGTCCGATGTCCTGAGCGACGATTTCTCGTTGCAAGACCCAACGGGTAACCCGAGCAACAGCTTGAAGCATTATGTGGTGCTGATTGGCATGTCAGCACCCGTTTCCAATCCCACCGATTACTTCACAACGCCCGCAGGCGCTCAGGCATGGCCGCGTGAGCGCATTCCCGGCGTCATCCTACAGGCTCAAATGATTAATCAACTGCTCGCAGCCGCGTTGGAGGGTCGAGCGCCGATCAGCACCTGGCCAGAATGGGCTGAAACGCTGTGGATGGTGGGCTGGGCTGGCATCGGCGGTTTAATCGGCTGGCGATGCCAGCGCCTTAGCTTCACAGCCTTAGCTTCCGGACTAGCTGTGCTAGGGCTATACGGATTGGCGTGGGGGGTGCTGAATTTAGGCTTATGGGTGCCACTCGTCCCAGCAGCGATTGGTCTGATCAGCACCAGCGGCGGCACGCTGATCGCTGCCCGCCTGCTGACTCAAACGGACGTTCGTAGGAGGTTACGTTGATGAAACGGATTAATAAAGGCTTGTATCGGATGGTTTGCGGAGGTGTGAGTGCGATCGCAGTTGGCCTCTTTAGTTTCTTAGCGGCAGCAAATGCGGTTCCCTATAATCGAATGGCACTGACATAAGAGAGCAAAAAAGGCTTCAAGCGCCTGATTTGTCAGAATCAAACCGTTGAAGCCCATAACCTTGCCTCTATGATGCCGAATCGTGCGGACGTTCTCAAGGCCAACTATCAGAGCAGCATCGGTCTACCCTTTGCTGAGATGCTGCCGGAAGCAGAGATTGAAACTGTGCTGAGCGAGCAGGGAATCCGATATCGACAAGTCCTCTACACTCCCATGGTCGTCCTGTGGAGTTGGCTCTCCCAAGTGCTGGATGCCGACAGCAGTCTCAGCCATGCAGTCAAGCGAGTGGTGACCTGGATGAGCGTGTCGGGATTGGAGGTGCCCTCAGCCGATACCGGGGGCTATAGTAAAGCACGAAAACGCCTTCCCGAGTCGATATTTCCGCCCCTGTTCGAGCGGGTGGTGAGGGCGTTGCAGCGCCAAGTCTCCCCAGAGCAACGCTGGTGTGGCCGTCCGGTTAAAGCCTTTGATGCGACGACGGTCTTGATGAGTGACACGCAGGCCAACCAAGCCGAGTATCCTCAACACAGCAATCAGAAAGAGGGCTGCGGCTTTCCGATTCTCAAACTCCAAGTGTGGTTTTGTGTCACCACGGGAGCGGTTATGGCCGTGGCGATGGCTCCGTTGCGGGTGAGTGAATGGCGTCTAGCCCGCCAACTCTATCAGAAACTGCGCCCCGAGGATGTGGTGGTGGCCGATTCAGCCTATGGCACCTATGTAGATTTGGCCTGGGTCGCCCGGATGGGAGCCGATGCTGTCTTTCGCAAGCATCATCAGCGCCGCTGCGATTTCAGACGGGGCAAAAAACTGGGCATTGGCGATCACATCGTCCGCTGGCAGCGCCCGAAGCAATGCCCTCAAGCCCTCAAGCCGCAGGAGTTCGAGGCTCTGGCGGCATCCATTGAGGTGCGGGAAGTGTATCTCTTCATTCAGGTTCCTGGGTTTCGCCCGACCAACTTTGTGGTGGTAACGACGCTACTCGATCCCAACCGCTATCCCAAAGCTAAACTTGCCGAACTCTATCAGCTCCGCTGGCAGGCCGCCGAAGTTAATCTCCGGCATCTCAAAACCACCTTAGCCATGGAGATGATTGCTGCCAAAACACCCACCATGGTGAGCAAAAGTATTTGGGTGCATCTGTTGGCCTACAATCTGCTTCGCACCCTGATGTGGGAGGCGACAGCCGACGGCGAGGTCGGGGTGTTGCGAGTCTCTCTACAAGGTGCTCGGCAACAGTTCAATCACTTCCGGCCTGAGTTGCTGCATCTAGCTCCATCCGAACGACGGCGAGGCTACCAGGCCTTGTTAAACGTGGTGCGAGAGTTGGTGATTCCGTTTCGACCCAACCGTTCAGAACCCCGAGTTGTAAAGCGCCGTCCCAAACCGTTCCCAAGAATGCAGGAACCTCGCTCCGTCTTGAAAGCCAGGTTGCTAGCTTGATACAGCTTATGTCAGTGCCATTCCCCTATAATCCACCCAATCGCGGTGCCCCCGGTCGCAGTAGCACGGTGCGCGATGCGGGCAGTCGTGGCTGCGGCATTGTCGTTTTGGAACCCACCCAAACCCACTGGGGCGAAACGCTACAGCCGCATCCCACGTTCTGGGTATATGTGTCTGAACCGAATCGCACCCTTCATCTGACGCTCACACAGGCCAGCACTGATCAGGTGCTGTATCAAGCTACCTATGCTGATATTGCCCAGGTCGGCATCAGCCGTCTGCCTGCTCCCGTGGACATTCCAGAACTAACTGTGGGTGAACCCTATCGTTGGACAGTGTCGGTTGATTGTCCCAGTGAAGACGAGGCTGATCCCTGGACAAGCGGCATAGTAGTGCGGCGATCGCCTTCTCCAGAATTTACTGAACAACTAGCCAAAGCCTCTCCCCAAGAGCGGATCGACCTGTTAGCTAACAACGGTTTGTGGTACGACACCCTCACCGAGTTGGGCGACCTACGACTGAGTAATCCCTCATCCGAAGTGCTGCTGGAAGCTTGGGCCAGCTTACTCGAACATGATTTCGTTCAGCTCGATGACTTGGTGAACCAGCCGCTAACCGACTGCTGTCAGGTCACTGAAACTGAGCCAACACCTGTCGAATAACACCAATTGCCCTCTAGTTTAGATTGGAGTATTAGGTCATGGTCATTCCCTCCTTGCCCCCCCATGTCCTCATCATCCCCCCTAGCCTGCCTCCGACGCAGCAACCTGTTACGGCTGCCCAGGCTGAAACGACCAAAACTGGTGATCTATCAAGTGCGATCGCAGTTCAGCCTGTCTCCTCACCGGAATCGATACAGCCAGAGTTTTCGGGCACCAGGCGTAACCACTCAGTCCAAATTTCGCCAGATCGGCTTGTTGCTCAAGCCATTGTTCCCAGCAGCGATGGCACAGGGACAGTGGTGACTCCCACTGGCAACCGCCTTGACATCACTGAGGGGCAGCGTTCCATTGACGGCACTAACCTGTTTCACAGCTTCCAGGAATTTGGCCTCAGTGCCGACCAGATTGCTAACTTCATCGCTGCTCCCGAAATTCAGAATATTCTGGGCACCGTCAACGGGGGAAATGCCTCCATCATTAACGGTCTACTCCAGGTCAGCGGCGGCAACGCCAACCTTTATCTGATCAATCCAGCGGGTATTATCTTTGGCCCGGACGCTACGCTCAATCTCAATGGCGCTTTCACGGCAACGACGGCTAATCAGATCGGCTTTGGCGATACCTGGTTGGATGTCATGAACCCAGCCGGATATCAGGCGCTGACTGGAACACCGAATCAGTTTGCCTTTACCAGTGAGCTACCGGGAACGATTCTGAATCTGGGTAATTTGACGGTCGATACAGGCAAAGACCTAACGCTGATGGGCGGGGAAGTGGTGAGTCTGGGCAATCTCACTGCTCCCGAGGGCACCATTACGCTGCTCGCCGTACCGGGAGAAAATCGGGTGCGCCTCAGCCAAGGAAATATGCTCCTCAGCCTGGAAATTACACCGTCCGTAATCCCCAACAGTCAGCAGCCGTTCGATCCCCTATCGCTACCGGAGCTGCTAACGGGCGGTAGTTCTCTCACTGACAACAATCTGACTCTGGTTCAAGACCCGGATGGCACGATTCGACTTGCTTCCGCCTCGGCAACGGCTCCCATTGAACTAGGCAGCGTCATCGCATCGGGAACCCTTTCCACTGAAAGCGATCGCGGCGGACAAATCTATTTATTAGGACAGCAGGTTTCGCTGCTGAATACTGAAGCGAATGCCTCAGGAACCTTTGGTGGCGGCAGCGTGCGAATCGGCGGTGATGTCCAAGGAGGAAATAGTTTACCCCGTGCAAATACAACGCAGATTGATACCGCTTCTGTTGTCTCAGCCAATGCCACGACGCGCTCTGGAAATGGCGGCAGTATCGTTGTTTGGGCCGATACGACCGCCACTGTGGATGGTTCGTTAACTGCACGCGGCGGCGATCTATCCGGTAATGGTGGATTAATTGAAACGTCTGCTGGTGTTCGGCTCAATCTATCTCGCACACCCGATGCTAGCGCCCCTAATGGAGTTGGCGGCACCTGGCTGATCGATCCGACGGATATTACCATTGTTTCTGGTGGAGGTGGGCCGATTAATTCAACTGTGATTGAGGTCGCGAACATTAACAGTGCGCTCAATAGTGGCACCAACGTTTTAATTGTCACCAACAGCAGCGGCACTGAAGCCGGAAACATTACCCAGCAAGCCGGAGCCACGATTCAAAAAGCCTCTGGGCCTGCTGCAACGCTCTCATTAGAAGCCATCAACGACATTACTTTAAATGACAATATTGAGTTTGTCGCTGGCGGATCGCTCACGGTGAATTTAACAGCAGACTCTGATGGTAATGGAAGCGGTTTAGTTAACGCGAGTCCAGGTACACGACTGGAAACGGGAGGAGGAAACGTCAGCATTTCCGGTGCAGATGTTCAAATTGGCCATATCGACACGACGTTTAATTCTGTAGCAGGCGGCCAAGTCACGATCAATTCAGATAGCAATGTTGCGTTCGAATCTATTGATGCCAGCAGTAATGCTAGCGTTGCCCCGGCAGGCAGTGTTACGGTTATTGCCAACGGGACGGTGAGCGGAACAGGTTCAGTCGCCTCTGCACCCAACACCACAATCCGCGCAGTAGACAATCTTGGTGGCGGCACGGTTACGATTCAACATGATGGCGGACAGAACAACGTGCCGTTGGTGGTTGGGAGCACTAGCCCCAACGGTACTGCAGGTGCGATCGCAGCCGACAGTGTCCTCGCTAGCGGCAGCTTTCCAGTCTTAGCCACTGGCGGCAGCGTAAATCCCACGCCTAATATCACCATCACCTCAGTTAATACCCCACCTACGCTGTCCGTTACTGAACCACTACCCTCTACCAGAGTTGACCAACCCGTATCTTTTACACTAGGCAACCTGAATCCAGAAACCACAGATCTCAACAGCGATAACACGACATTCATTGTGAAATGAAATACCCCGCCGCAAGCGGACGGGGTATCAGAATCAAAAAAGAGCAAGTTGATTATCCCGATGCAATTTGAGGTAATCTTTGCCTTGGGCTTGAACATATTTGGCGATCATTCCTTCATCCCCGTGGCGGCCTACTGTACTCGCAAAATATCCATCACTCCAAAACTCGCCTCCCCAAAGTTTCTGCTTCACTTGAGGGCATCGTTTGAAGACTTCTCGTGCAGTTAAACTTTTCAGCATCGTTACCAGTTTGGTCACACTATAGGTCGGCACGGACTGCACTAGAAAATGGACATGGTCTTTGTCCACTCCAATTTCGACAAACTTCACCTCGTAGCGTTTCTCGATTTCGAGGCAGACCTCTCGCAGAACCGCATCTACTTGCTCATCAAACACAACCCGTCGATACTTTGCTGGAAACACTAAGTGGTATAGCAAAACTGTTACGTTATGACTCTTGTGGATGTACTCACTCATTCTTAGATCTTACGCCGCAGAGCGGCGGGGAATGGACCCCAAGAGATTCAATCAACGGTACTCTGCTGAGAAATGGAGTAGCTATCGAACCGGGAGATGAAGTTGCTACCACGGATCAACTCCAATACACTCCTTTAGAAGGCATGAGCGGAGAGGTCACAGCTTTCACGCTACAGGCGACCGATGGTGTGTCAAGTTCAGTCTCTGTTCCAATTTCAATTAATATCGCTCCTCCTAATGGCGGTAATGGCAACGGCAACGGCAATGGCAACGGTAACGGTAATGGCAATGGTGGTAAACCGGAAATCGAAATCCCTGACACGTCTGCTCTGACGCTGGAAACCACTCCGCCCCTATCCCTGGTTCTACCCTCAAATCAAGAGCAAGTCGCTTTGCGCGGATTGCCTATAGCCCAATCTCCTGCACTTGAAGAATTAAGTATCCTCGGCATGGTGCTGCCAGAGCCGTCCTGGTTGATTGTGGAAGCCACAGTGGTTACGGGTACAGGAAACGGTTCTAGCGGTAACAGTGGAGGAAACGCCGCCAACTTTCCGAGTTCGGGATTTGCCATTGAAACGTCACCCGATTTTGGCCAACCCGGAGATCCAGGTGGAACAGCGGATTTTGGCCAGCTACAGGAGCCTGATGATCCACCTCCTGATGATTCTCCGGTTGATCCACAGGTTGATCCACAAGTTGATCCGCAGACCGAGCCTCAGCCTGAAGATCCTTCTGCTGATTCATCTAGCGCTTCTGTAGAAGATACGGCTGCTGGAACGTCATCGGAAGAAGCTTCCCCATTCCCCGCCGCAGAGGTAGCAGAAGAACCCACCGGAGAAACAGCATCCTCGACCGGGGAGCCTATGGATGATTCTATAGCCACACGTCCAGAAGAGGCGACAACAGAGCCGACTACGGAATCCACAGCTAACTCAAACTCAACCGTCAATCAGCAACTCAAGAACTGTCAGTCCGAAGCCGAAAAAATTCAAGCAACAGCAGCCCGCGATCGCACTTCCACCTTCTATCAGCGTTTGATTGATTGCTATGAAGGGAACCTGGCCACCGCTACTGCCCAAAATAATTCGCAATGGGTTGCCTACTCTCTGAACAACCTGGCCATTTCATACTTTGTCCTGGGCGATTATCTAACCGCGCTCGATTTACATCAACAGCAGCTCGAAAAAGCAACGGCTATCAATGATCCCACCCAAAAAGGAATTGCCTTGGGTGGCATTGGGGCAGCCTATGCGGCCTTAGGAGACTATGCCACTGCTATCGACTTCTATCGACGCAGTTTAGAGGTGATGCCGATTGAGACTGCGCCTCAGTGGAAAGCTCTCACCTATCGCAACTTGGGCAACGCCTACTTCGCCGAAAAAAACTATGCTCAAGCCGCTGACTATCAGAAAACCAGTCTCGACATTTCCCGTGGGGCAAGCGATACCTATGGTGAAATGCAAGCCTACGGCAACCTGGGGGCCACATTAGCCATTCAAGGCAATTTCGCAGATGCGATCGCAGCTTACGAAAACGGGCTGGCACTCGCCACCACTTTAAACAACGAGCTGGAAACGGCCCAGATTTTGCTGGGACTCAGTACAGCCTATGCGTATCAGCAAAACTACGAGCAAGCCTATCGCTACAGTCAAGAGAGCCTGACGATTGTCCGCCAATTGGGAGCCAGCTTGGGCGAAGGGATCGCGCTCACCAATCTGGGTAATGCGTTGCTCTATCTGGAACGATTGCCGGAAGCCGAACAGGCTCTGTTCCGTGCCGTTGCGATCTGGGAATCCCTCCGCGCTGGATTAGGCACCAACAATGACTTCAAGGTGTCTATCTTTGAAACTCAACTAGCCGCCTATCGCAATCTCCAGGAAGTTCTCGTCACCCAGGGCAAAATCGCACCTGCCCTCGAAATCTCTGAACGAGGCCGCGCTCGTGCGTTTGTCGAATTGCTGGCCCGCGAGCAGTTTGATCCGAGTCAGGCAGGCGAATTGTCTTCTCCTACGCTTGCTCAGATGCAGCAAATCTCTCGCTCTCAAAACGCGACTCTAGTGGAATATTCCTGGTTCCACCCAAGTTTGTGTTGAATTAAAATTGAGACAGAGAGTTCAGCAGGCCAAAGCCGATGGCTCAGCAACGACGCAAGCGTGGCACAGCAGGCGATAAAACGATTTGTCTGCCCATTGCAGACGACCTTGACTACGAGGTCTTAGTAGAAGACTGTGAGTCCTTTCGGCAGTATCTCAACGAGCAGATCGAGGCTCACCCAGAACTGTTTCCCGACGGGATTGAAGCGGGCTATCGCTTTCATGGATGGGTCGAGTCCTCTCGTCAACAGCTCAAGACCCGGCGGATTTTGCTGCCGAGTACCGGAGAGGCTTATCAACTGCGTCCCGATTTGGTGATGCCGTACATGAGCGAGACGGCGGAGATGGCCGACAAAGCGCTCTATTTAAGAAAGCATGGCCTGTCGTATGAGGGGATTGCCTATGTGCTGGGCCGTTCTGAGATGCACTGGTATCGGCTCTGTCAGTCGTTCGGTCGAGCCTCGATTGTGGGCAGTACCCTCAAAAGGGAAACGGCGCTCCCCCCCATCTAGTTGCCGATGAGAAGCATTGTGATTGGCACGGGCAGCGAGTCTATCTGGCAGTGACAGCGGCGCAAGGGTGCGTCCTGGGAGCCAGTCTCAGTGCCAATGCGGGTCAGGATGGATTAACCGCAGCCTATGGGGTATTCCAGCAGGAAGCTGCCCATCATGTTCCCGACTATGCGCCCGAGACGGTGACGACTGATGGTTGGGAGGCCACCCGAGCCGCTTGGGAGGAGCTATTCCCTGGCCTGGTCTGGATTCTGTGCTTCCTGCATGAGGTGATTAAAATTCGCGATGGGTGCCGCTCTAAACCAGTCCTGGGTCAGCAACTAGCCGACAAGCTTTGGCATCTGTATCGGGGCCAGAGCAAACGTCACTTTGCTCAACGGTTGCGTCGGTTGCTGGAGTGGGTGAACACCCACGCGTTGCCCCAGGCCATTGACGCTCGCTTGCGACGCCTCAACGACAAATCTCACGTCTTCCAACGCGCCTTTGACTTCCCTGACGCCTATCGCACCAGCAATCAGGTTGACCGTCCCATGAACTATCTTGACCGCATCTTGTATGCCATGCAAGATTTTCATGGATTCTGGGACTCGGCGGAACAGTCGGTGCGCTCGATGGCGCTACTCTGGAACTTCCATCCTTTTTGTCGCAAGACTCGCAAAGCGATGGGCGGGTGCTTATGCCCCTTTGAGCAACTCAACGGATTTCGTTATCACGACAACTGGGTTCGCAATTGGCTGATTGCCTCATCATTGAATGGCAGAAGACCGTTGCCAAGGAAATCTGACACAAAATAAGTTGGAACTAGGTCAAGATATTTATTGGCATCAATGAATAGCAATGAATCATCAGCTGGCATAACTTCTCCTATACAAGTAATTTATCTGATTCGTATGTTTAAGAGCAGAGCAAATAGTGTTGTCATGTTGCGCCTCTACTGAGTTGAACTAAACTGATCCAACTCAATACTGATAGCATCAAAGCAATTATTACCAGAATGATAGGAGAAAATTTCTAATCCAATCGACTCACCCGTTGTTGAGTCTTTAATTAAGATTATTCCGTTCCCCAACTCAGTGCTGATTTGCTCTTTTCTAGGAGGCTGCCAAAAGATTGTCAGCAACTCCGTTTCTGGTTCGTAGAAAACTTTCACTTGTACCATAACGTCATGCTTTAACGACTCAACCGTTTTTCAATTTCAGCTTTCACCGCATCTGCATCAGCGGGTAAGTGAACCGCAGGATTCGCATACTCGCTTGTCACGCCTTCCACCCTCGATTCGTGGTATCTGACCTTAAAATCAGTGAACTTTAGACCGTGAGCCGTACTGACCACCACCGTTCGGTCACTGGATTTAATTAGGCCCCGGTTAATCAGTTTTTTCAGTACCGCCAGCGCCACACCCGTATGCGGACAGGTAAACATCCCCGTCAAATCCGCTTCTGCCGCTGCTGTTGCTAATTCATTTTCGGTGGCCTGCTCAACAATGCCGTCCGTTGCCGTAATTGCCTTCGTCGCCTTCGCATAGCTGACCGGATCACCAATCCGAATTGCGCTGGCCAACGTGTCGCCTGCGGTCTTGCTGACTTTTTCTTTGAAGCCCATCTTGAACGATTCATAGAACGGATTGGCCTGCGCCGCTTGCGCCGCCACCAGTCGGGGCATTCGGCTAATCAGCCCCAAATCCATCATCAGCTTGAATCCCGTGTAGAGCGCACTGATATTGCCCAGGTTGCCCACCGGGATAATGATCCAGTCCGGCACTTCCCAGTCAAACTGGCGCACAATTTCGATGCCAACCGTCTTTTGGCCTTCGATGCGAAGACTGTTCATCGAATTAGCCAGGTAGATCGAATTGTCTTGCGTGACCTCTTTGACGATTTTCATGCAGCCGTCAAAATCCGTGTCGAGCGCCAGCACATGGGCACCATTCGCCACAGGTTGAATCAGTTGCGCCGTGCTGACTTTCCCCGCAGGCAAAAAGATCACCGCTGGAATGCCCGCATAAGCTGCATAGGCCGATAGCGCCGCACTCGTATCGCCCGTACTGGCGCAGGCCACTGCTTTAACCGGACTGCCCTGGGCCATCATTTGCTTAACGACGCTGACCAACACAGTCATACCCAGATCCTTGAAGCTGCCCGTGTGGCTGTTGCCGCAGAGCTTAATCCACAGGTCAGGCATCCCAAGTTGCTTGCCTAATCGGTCAGCCCAAAATAGGTTGGTGTTGCCTTCAAACATGCTGACAATATTCTCGTCTGCCAAGGTTGGCATCACCCACTCCCGCAGTCCCCAGACGCCGCTACCGTAGGGCCATTTGGTTGTGCTGATCCGCGATTCAAACAGCCGTTTCCATTCATCCGCGCTGCGCTGTTTGAGTGGTTCCCGTTCATGATGCACTTCCAGCAGGCTGCCACAGGAGGGACAGGTATAGAGCACATCAAAGATCGAGTGCTTGGCCGAACAGCCCGCGATGCAGCGGAAATAGACCGTCTGGTTATCGTTCTCTCGTTTGGTCTCAACAGTGGACGACATCATGATTGATACTCGGTGGATTAGCCATCAGTTGCCATTATGATCCTAGCTAGTAAATAAGGCTAGCTAGGCGATTTTTTATAAAATCATTGACGTTACGTAGGAGCAAATGCTTATATAGCCCTTCGGGCATAGCTGCGCTAGCGCCCCTACAGGACGAACAACGATGGACAACTCTTCTAATTTTTACCAAACGGCTTTGAGCTTTGCACTAAGACCAAGTTTTGGGGCTCACTGCAAACTCTAGCTGTGAACGATAGAAACAGACATCGTACTCCATGAAAAAGTTTACCTGCCCTAGAATAAGCGGCACGCTGTTAGCTTATGTCCAGGCAAACACCAATTGCACAGGCTCAAAATTCCCAACGACAGCTTGAGCAAGCACAACACGCGCTTCATACTGAGCTAAATTGCCTGTCAGGCTCAGCGCTGTTGATTGTTGCTTCCAATCGTACCCAAGCTCAACTCCTATCGAATACGGCAGCACATTAACACTTGCACCAGTATCTAGTAAACCCGATGCTGTGACAGAAGCCTGTTGATAAACCAAGGTGAGTGGCAAATATGGGCGAAAACTGGCTTCACCTAACGTTGGATCGCCAGAAAAAAATTGATACCGCTCGGCATTACGCATGATCTTGAGTTTTGGCTGCCTGTAGCACTTTTAGCATCGTATCTGCTGCCTCATCTGCACCATAGGGAGACCATACTGGGTAAGCTTGTTCAGGTTTGATTAGCTCGGTCTCTTGCTGGGCAAGTTCCGAGATCAAAAGCTGCATGATGTATAGTTTGTCTGAGCGACTCAGTCCTCTCAGAGTTGAAATTAGGTCTGATGAAAGCATCTCAATACTCTGCTCAATGAGAATTATCTCCTCACATTCTATTCTGCATCCAGTGAGCTAGGTTGCTATGCATGATCAGATCCTTACACTAACTGCGATCTCACCTCATTTCTCTAAGGTCTGCTTGTTTATATTATTCACATCGCGGCTGAGAATCAGTTACCGAACTGCCTTCAGCGCTTCATAGAGAACCGCATATCGCTCAAACGCTGCTTCATAGGCTGGATGTTCTTGAGGCTGAACCGCTTCGCTGCTCTGGGGCAGAATCGTGAAGGCTTTTTCCAGGGTTGGATAGGCTCCGGTTCCTACCATCGCCAGAATCGCGGCTCCATAGGCCGCCCCTTCTTCAGCCTTGGGTGCAACCAGTTCCGTATGCAGCACATCCGCCAGCATGTGAAACCACAGGTGCGATCGCACTCCGCCTCCCGTTGCCAGTAGTTGATTAACCGGACAAATCTCCTGAATTACGTCTAGCGCCGCTCGCAGGCTAAAAGCAACCCCTTCTAACACCGCCCGAATCAGATCCCCCTGATTGTGAGCCAAGGACAAATTCACCCAGGCTCCCCGCGTATCCGGGTCTAGATAAGGACTGCGCTCGCCAGCTAGGTGGGGCAGGAACAGCACGCCGCGCGCTCCCGGTTGCGACTGTTCCGCCAGCGTCATCAAATCGGTAAAGGGAATGTCACGCGCGAACGTGTCGCGATACCAGCGCAATGCACCACCCGCCGCCAGCGTCACGCCCAGCAGGTGATAGCTGCCGTCCGCATGGCAGAAGAGATGCACTCGCCCTTCCGGATCGGGAGTAGCGCGATCGCAAGGAGCAAAAATTACGCCCGATGTGCCAATGCTCAAGCTGCCGCACTGTAGATTGCGGTCGGAAATGCCCAAGCCAATTGCCGCCGCCGCATTATCGCCACCACCAGCCACGACAGGTAAGCCTGCGGGTAGGCCAATCTGCTCAGCTAGCTCCGGTTTCAGCCGTCCAGCAACAGCGGTTGATTCGACCACGGGGGGGAATAAGTCAGGACTAATATTGAGCGCATCCAAAATTTCTTGATCCCACTGCCGACTGGCCAAGTTTAAACAGCCAATGCCGGACGCATCGGAGGGTTCCGTCACTGCTTCTCCGGTTAGGACGTAACCCAGGTAATCTTTGGGGAGCAGCACTTGCTTAACCTGTTTATAGGCTTGGGGTTCGTGCGATCGCAACCACACCAGCTTAGGCAGTTGAAATCCGGTAATCGCCGGATTGCCCGTGCGCTGAATCAGATCTGAGCGAGGAACGGTCGCTTCAATCTCGGCAACGGCATCGCCTGTCCGCTGGTCGTTCCACAAGATGGCAGGTCGAATCACCTGTCCAGCCTGATCCAGCGGCACCATACCGTGCATTTGTCCCGACAGTCCCAAGCCGATTACCGACTGACCATCCAGTTGTTGAGCTACCTCCGTCAGAGCATTCAAGCTAGCGTCCACCCAATTGGCTGGATGCTGCTCTGTCCAACCGGGATGAGGCGTTAGCAACGGATAATTTTTTGTGGTTTGAGCGATGACTTGACCCTGTAAGTTAACTGCGATCGCACGTACGCCACCAGTGCCCAAATCTAAACCAATTACAACATCAACCAATCTAACCTCCCGATTTCAAATCGCAATATGACGGTCTCATCTCAAATCCATGTGTAAAAAACCAATTTATAAACATAAATCATCGGGTTTAACCGGACTTCGGATACCTAAAATGGGGATTGCTGATTCATGTGCTGCATCTTGCTGATTGAAACCCAGAGCAGCCCTGCTGCTGCATTGTGGCAGTACAGTAACCGTTGTGGATGTTGGTGCAAGCCGTGAGTTTCTTCACAACCCCATACAACCGTCATTCTACGCAGTCATCTGTACAGTTTTCATCTGCATCAAGGAGAGAGTTTGCCCGCTGAGCGCTACATCAGCAGGAGTTTCAGCTACTTCGATGAAGGTTGCCGTCTTTGTCTCTGGCTGAACCTGGTTTGCAACTGTCGCTGCTTCGTTGGCGTGGGAAGTAATCACAGCAGTCAGTTAAATCAATGTCACAGTAGAGTGAAGGCTTGCGATCGCACCGAAAGAGCTATGGTGTTCAATCTATTCGTGTTATATTTATTTTGCCTATTAAAAACGACACGAATAAAATGCGTTTATCAGCTCTGTACCAGGAGCAGCAACAGCTTCAAGATCAGATTGAACAACTGCTTCAGGCGGGTGACTGCCTACAGGGTGTGCGTTTAGAATTCACGCCCGCTGGGGGTACCGCTTCTGACAACGCCAAGCAAACCTGTAGGTATGCTCGGCTGAGAGCTGGACGAGGTAAGCTACTGGACAATGGCAAAAAGAGTAAATATATTCAACTCCATCAAATTGCAGCATACAAAGCTGCGATCGCACGTGGAAAACAGTTGACTCGTCTGACCCGTCGCCTCAGGAAAGTCGAAGCAGAAATCGCCAAAATTGAAGCAGTTGCTCGGGAGTTGGGTTTAGAACTGCCGTCGGATTGAGTGTCGAGTATCAGGTGTGGGTGCGGATTAAGATCACGACGGTTGCTGTTGAGGGTGGCTAGCATGGGTGCGATCTCAGAATTCTACATTAAAAGCTATGACTCACTCTCCTCAATCTTCCACCTCTCAACCTGCTCCCCAACGTCCCCCGCTGTCCCAACCAAAAGCGGAAGCAGATGACAAGAAGCTAGAAATCATTAGTTCTGCTACTAGCCAGGGGTTTCGGGTCGATATCTTGGCCTATAAAAACCTATCTGGCAGCAATGATCCGGCAACTGCTCAAGATATTCACTACGCGAATCAAACTGGACTGAAGCTGAAGCAAGTTCGTATTATGCTCAACAACAGCGACGCAATTGTTGAGGCAGGTGCGCTGCACTATATGCATGGTCGCATTGAGATGGATAACGCAGTAGGCGGTATCGGCGGTCTTGGCAAAGCCATGTTCAAGAAAATGCTGACGAATGAGACGGCGTTTACACCTCGCTATAGCGGTACCGGATCGATCTTTCTGGAACCATCTTTTGGCGATTTCTTGATCTACCAGCTCAATAATGAAGAAGTCATTTGTGATAAAGGGATGTTCTACTGTGGCGAAAGTTCGCTTCAGGTGGGCGTCGCCGCTCAGCGCAATGTCTCGTCGGCGGTGTTTGGTGGTGAAGGGTTCTTCCAAACGCAGATTAATGGCAGCGGTCTTTGTGTTCTGGAACTGCCAGTGCCAATGGATGAAGTGCGCTGTGTGCAGCTTAATAACGAGACGCTACAAGTGGATGGTAACTTTGCCCTGATGCGCACGGGCAATATTCAATTCAGCGTTGAGAAATCGGCTAAAAGTCTGCTGGGCGCAATGAGTAGCGGTGAAGGCTTGCTGCAAACGTTTCGAGGTACAGGTCGGGTTTGGCTGGCTCCCACTCAGTCCATTTATGATCGGATGCGCTATGGCGGCCTTAGCAGTCTCAGTAGCGCCCAGCGCTCAGCTCGTACGCAGACCTAGTGTTGTGTCAGATAAGTTTTGATGGTTGATATGCACTGAGTGCAGCATATCAACCATCAAAACTCATTAAAACAAAGTTGACAGATTACTAATGCTCGGTTGGTTTAAAGAAGGATTGGGGAAACGTTTCCCCCAGTTTCGTTTGGTTTCACAGTCTGCGTTGGGGAGGTGGGGTGATGCCCCATTTGCTGAGGCTGGTTTCTAGTTCGCGCAGGAGTTCGAAATCTTCAGCGGGCAAGGAGTCAGCCGGATTAAATCTGGCATCCTGCATCAGAAAACCAAAGGCTTGCCGAAACTGCTGGGGCGTGGCTGCAATAGGTGCATCTAAGTGGCAAGGGATGATGCGCCGGAAGTCCCACTGACAGACTTGATCAACCCAATCGATAACAATTTCTGGGCCACGGCTGAAGATCAGCGTTTGCAAAACGGGAGCGACGAAGAGACGACCGCCGCCGTATAGGGCGTTAAACGATTCGTGCCAGGTGGTTCGCCAGCGGAAGGGAAATAGCCCGAAGTAGTTGCGCTTAGAGCGGTCGGGGGCTTTGATTGCGTTTTGAATAGTTTCTCGAAGGCTAGGTACTTCTAAGGTGCTAGGCCGGAAATAGAAGGCAAATAGCACAATACGATGCCAGCCTTTACGACGATTGATCGAGGTGTCATTGACGTAGTCTAGTTCAGTCTCACGGGCGTGAAAGAGAAGTGGAAAGGGATCAAGCTGCACGATGGGTGGCGGATCGTAGGGAATCGACTGTACGGAGTCGGTAACCAATAGTGTTTGCGATCGCTTATGGAAAAAGGCCACCTCTTCAAAGGGGCCAAGGCCCAGATTGATCGGCCCCAAGGCCCGATAGTCAAACTCATCCGCAAACGGCGCTGAACGGCTATCTTCAGGTAGCACATAGGTGCGATCGCCTGGAAACCCGAGCCAACTGAGCGGCAAATTAATGGGAAAACTCCATTGATTTGCGGCTACATAGACCTGTGCCTCTGGAAACTGGCGAGCAAACGGGCCAACAAAGACTTTGTGTTCTAGTCCCGAAACGGTGGGCAGAATGATGTAGCGCACTGCCCCGTGGATGGCTTCTAGCTCTCGCATCAAGTGAATACATTCTGGCGTTGGTGCCACAGGTGCATAGACCAGCAGCCCGCCGGTTTCCAGCCGCACCACCGTCATCCGAATGGGTACGACAACGTAAAAAATTCCCTGCGGCTGATCAAATGTCCAAATTGTGTCTTTGACCACTTCTTGACGAAGCGTCTGACGCTTGCCATAGGGATAGAGCGGCACAATTGGCCAAAACGGCCAGGAGAGCTCGGTTGAAGTTAGCATCGGGTTGAATTGATTCTTTCAGGTCGGAAATAGTTGGATCAGGAGTTTGGGCAAGAACCCGGCTATTTTTGTCTAGCGCTCGCAGTATAAGCCTTTACAAAAGATAGCGTGGGTTTTCTACCCGATTGATATTAGTCTATCGCCAACATATCGCTAGCGGTGACACGGTAAACCACTCAATATTGTACGTGTTACTTAACTTGCGCTACAGCATTGATTGCGACCGTTGGCTTTCGCTTGATAGAGCGCTTGATCCGCACGCTCTAACACATCGTCGATGCGACTGTCTGCTTTGTGGGATTCGGCTATCCCGACGCTGATCGTCACCTGTAGGCTCGATGTCTGCTCGCTGGCTTGATCGGCTGTTTCGGCTGTTAAGGAATGGGGTTGTGTCGGTTTACTTTTAACTGGAAACGTGAGCTTAGCAGTTCGCTGTCGTAGTCGTTCACCGACAGTTGCAGCGGCAATTAACGGTGTTTCTGGTAAGAGCAGGGCGAACTCTTCCCCTCCATATCGACCGATCAGATCGACTTGACGCAGCGTTTCAGCCAGCGCCTGGGCAACGCCAGATATGACTTGATCGCCGACCTGATGGCCGTAGCTGTCATTGACTGCTTTGAAGTGATCAATATCTATCATCAGCGCCGAAAATACTAAGTTATAGCGCTGCGATCTCACATACTCTAGTTCAGCCTGTTCAAAGAAATAGCGACGATTGCTGACATTCGTTAAGGGATCAACCTGCGAAAGCCGTTCTGCTTTCTCTAGGGCAATCTGTAGCTTTTGGCTCGTTTGCTTGAGCTGATCTGTGGTGTGCTTCAGCAGGAGGTGGGTTTTAATCCGGGCCAGGAGTTCGAGTTTCTGAAACGGTTTAGTCACATAATCAACGGCACCAATTTGAAATGCTTCCAGGATATGCTCCTGCGCTTGACTCGCCGTGAGGAAAATGACTGGAATATTGTGATACTCAGGATGTGCCTGTAGCTGTTGGCATACCGACATGCCGCTCATATCCGGCATCATCAAATCTAACAAGATCAGATCGGGCCGTGCCTGTTTGACTTGCTGCATGACCTGCTTACCTTGGGTCGCGAAGCTTGTCTCATAGCCAGCATCCTTTAGCATCTGGCCCACGATCTTGAGATTTGTGGAAGAATCATCAACGACCAGGATTGAAAAATGTTGTGGCTGAAACGATAACAGTTTGAGCATCTAATCTTCGATCTTTAGACTGACTGGGTATGGCACTACGTCCGTGGCTAGGACATATATTTTGAGAAAAGTCGCGCTCCGCGCAGTTTTCTTAAAATATTGGTTTGATTTGAGCGCATAGCGCTATAACCATACGTACGATTTGCCAATGGTAGCCCAATGAAAGAAAGAAAGCCGTTTAGTCAAACAAGGTAGTCCAATCGGGCAATATCTGAGAGCCGTGTTAGAGACAGTTTTTTGAACGTGCTACCGGATCTCGATTATGCCCCTAGATCTCCCATTCTATCGATTGACTTGGCTCAGATGCAGAATTTCCATCGTTCTGTTGAGATCCGGCTCATTTTGAGGTTAGAGCCGGAATGACCGTTTCACCACACATATCAATGAACTGAGTTTGAGCGGTGTTGACATTGTGCAAGATCAGTTCATCAAAGCCCAGTTCAATATCCGTTTTCAGCCAGTCAATGTGCTGCTGCGGATTAGCTGAAACTCGCACATGGTCGTCAATATCTTCTGGTGTAACAAATGCTCCAGCCGCATCAAACTGTTCCACAGTGCGAATTTCGGTGAGTAATACGCTTTTAAAAATATTGTTGCGCCACTGTTGGTGCGCTCCCAGCCGAGCCGCTTCCTGAGTGCGATCGTAGGAAAGCTGCACCTTGAGAATCATCGGCTTGCCCTCGCCACCGCCGCGCCGAAATGCATCGACAACGGGCTTCAGCTTTTCGGGGGGACGGGACGTGGTGATCAGCCCATCGGCCCAACTGCCCAACCATTCAGCCGTTTTGGGTGTAATTGCCGCGCCGATGATCTTGGGCTGATAGTCAGGACGGGTATAGAGTTTGGCATCTTCCACTTGCACTAGACCGTGATGGTTAACCAGTTCTCCGGCCCAAAGGGCGCGAATGATGTCTACGCATTCTTTTAAACGAGAGTTGCGATCGCACTTACTCGGCCAGTGAGTACCCGTAATATGCTCATTCAGCGCCTGACCACTGCCCACCGTCAGCCAAAAGCGGTGCGGGAACATCTCCATCAGCGTCGCTGTCGCCTGCGCAATAATCGCGGGATGATACCGCTGCCCCGGTGCATTGACCAAGCGAAAGTGCAGATTCGTAGCCTGCATCGCTGCCCCAAGCCACGACCAAGCAAAGCCGCTTTCGCCCTGGTCTGTTCCCCAAGGCAGAAAGTGGTCAGACGATAGAGCATGGGTGAAGCCTGCTTGCTCAGCCCGCTGCACCCATTGCAGAAGCTGACTGGGTTTGAACTGTTCGTGGGATATGTGATAGCCGATGTGAGGCATGGTTTAAGTTGGTTCCTCCCTCGTAACTTCAAACCAGCGGTAACCATAGGAGGCAAGCGGCATGTCCTGTGCAGGCGGATCGTAGGGCTGGTCGCTGAAGATTTCGACCCAATTGCTCAGGTGATTGGCCTCAAGCGTGGCGGTGCAGGGCTGCTCAGAAAAGTTGTGAACCGTCAGGATCGCTTGATCGGGCAAGTAGCAGCACAGAGCAAAGATGCAGGATGTATCGGTTCTAATCACCTCCCAATCGCCTCGACCAATGACAAAGTACTGCTTGCGCATGCGGACAAGCCTCTCAATCCAGTTAATCAGAGCATGGGGATCGCGCTGCTGACTGGTGACGTTGACGTTGGAGTAGCCATATTCGCCTTCGGTAATCATGGGCCGAGGCAGCTGATCAGCCGAAGCAGATGAGAACCCTCCGTTTTCGGTATCGGCCCACTGCATCGGCGTGCGGACGCTGTTGCGGCCTTCTAACGAAAGATCGTCGCCCATACCGATCTCGTCGCCATAGCGGAGTAGGGGAGTACCTGGCAGACTAAACAGCAGACTATAGATCAGCTCAATGCGATCGCGCTTGTTGTTGACCATTGGTGTCAGTCGGCGACGGATGCCCCGGCCATAAATCTGCATATTAGGTTCAGGGGCAAACGCTTGAAAAATTTCCTGGCGCTCATCATCACTCAGATGATTGAGGTTAAGTTCGTCATGGTGGCGAACGAAGTTAAGCCACTGGGTGCGATCCGGAATCTTTGGTACTAAGTTCAGCCCATGTTCTAACTCCTTGGCTTCTTGTCGGGCCAAAGCCAAAAACATATGCTGGTTCAGCAAAAAGTTGAACAGCATTTGCATGCGCTCGCCCTCGCCAAAATAGAAGGGAATCTGATCCGGTTTGACATTGGCTTCGGCCACCAAAATAGCGTCGCTACGGTTCAGCCGCACAAAATCATACATCTCTGGAATAAACTGGCCTAAATCTTCAGCCCGAGCCCCTTCAATTCCCAGAGGTTCAATCAAGTAGGGCGCGGCATCTACGCGAAAGCCAGATGCACCCAGCTCTAGCCAAAACCCCATAATTTTACAGATTTCTTCCCGTACGGCAGGGTTGGCAATATTCAGGTCAGGCTGCTCTTTGTAAAAGCGATGCAGGTAATAGGCTCCGGCCTGCTCGTCATATTCCCACAGACTCTCTTGCTTACCGGGGAATGCGACGGCATCAGCCCCTTTTTCAGGTGGATTTTCTCGCCACACATAGTATTCGCGAAAGGGAGAGTCAGGATCTGATCGCGATGCCTGAAACCACGGATGCTGATTGGACGTGTGATTGACGACCAAATCCAGTAGCACTCGAATGCCCCGCTCTTCTGCTTGATGCATAAATTCAACAAAATCTCCCAGGGTGCCCAAGCGAGAGTCCACGTTGTAGTAATCAACGATGTCATAGCCGTTGTCGCGATTAGGAGTGGGATAAAACGGCAGCAGCCAAAGACAGGTTGTTCCTAAGCCAGCTAAATAGTCTAATTTGGCTGATAAACCCCGAAAATCGCCAATACCGTCACCATTGGCATCAAAAAACGTCTCCACATCTAATGAATAGAAGATTGCGTTTTTGTACCAGGAGGGTTGCATCATGAGGGAGGGGAGATAGGTGGGTAGGGGGAGTGGGAGGGTAGGAGGGTGGATGGGTAGGAATTTGGTATTAGGTATCTATAGCGCTTCTTGCGCCAATAAAGGAGGAGTTATTTTTTAGAAGCCGCGCTCCGCGCGGCTTCTAAAAAATAACCTGTACCTCAGCAGCCCAGGAAAGGCTATATAGGCGTTAGTAGGTATTGGGGGTTGAACTTTTGGTACTGGGGGGTCAAAAGTCGGGGCTGGAGGCTAGAGGCTGTTACTGGGTAAAGACCTTTAAGCTACTAACCTAATACCCAGCACCTAACATCTAGTCCCTAACACCGAGTACCCTCTTACCCTCCTACCCATCCACGTCAACATGCATACGCTGTCGTGCTCAAAAGGGCGCTTTCGACTTGGCGGGAGTCGAGGCGGGTGTGCTGGACAATGATGGGAACGTCGGAGGTCAGGACGCTGGCGTAGTCGGTGCCTCGGGGGATGGGTTCGGGATCTTGCAGATCATTGAACCGCATGTGTTTGGTGCGGCGAGATGGCACAGTGATGCGATAGGGGCCGACAGGTTCGCGATCGCTAAAGTAGATCATGATTTCTACATGGGCATCTTGGTCGCAGGTGTTGAGTAAGCAGGCGGTTTCGTGGCTGATGAATTCTTTTGGCCGATCGGTGTCATCGGGTGGAATATAGCCTTCTGCGATCGCCCAGCGGGTTGTGCCGATTGGTTGAGTCATGGGAGGAGGTGAGGGTTAGGTACTAGGTATTAGGTTGAGGGTGAGTGGTTCGGGGGAAGTTGATGGGTTAATGTCTAGCTAATGTCTAGCTAATGTCTAGCTAAGCGGCAGGAACTCCTAACCAATCTGGGTTCAGGGCTGTGGCATCGAATACGTTATCTGTCTTAAACAGTTCGTATTGTCCAGTCGCCGCCAGTTCTGCGGTGCGGGATATGAGTTCTGTTACCTCTTCAACACTCATTGGTTTAAAAGTTTCTGCCGCTTCAATCGCTTGATCCAAAATATCCATACTGTCGATGCCAGTAATCACGACGGAAGTCGGTAAGTTCAGAGCATAGTGGAGGCATTCAATCGGTGAAACCACGCCGCTTTTGAGGATATGTCCGTCACCCATTGACTTCATGCCCAATACGCCAATTCCATGTTCGATTAGTGCGGGTAGAACATGATGCTGAAAACTGCGGAAGTGAACATCCATCACGTTCAGCGGCATTTGCACCGTGTCGAAGCTAAACCCATGCTGCTGAGCAATGTCTAGCATGCGCAAATGCACCAGCGGATCTTTATGTCCCGTAAAGCCAACGTAGCGAATCTTTCCGGCCTGCTTCGCTTCTAAAACCGCAGCAGCGGCTCCATCCTCCGCAAAAATTCGATCCGGATCTTCTAGCCGAATGATTTCATGAAACTGTAGGAGGTCAACATGATCGGTTTGCAAGCGTTGTAACGACTCATCGATTTGCTGTGCCGCTAAAGACTTGGTGCGGCCATCGATTTTCGTCATCAAAAAAGTGCGATCGCGGTAGCCATCCTGCAGCGCCTTACCCATGCGAATTTCGCTAGTACCGTCGTTATAGTCCCAGCAGTTGTCCATAAAGGTAATGCCGCGATCAATGGCGCTCCGGATAATGCGCAGGCTTTCCTGTTCGTCTTCCTGTTGACCAATATGGAAACCACCAAGGCCAATGGCTGAAACTTCTTCTTGAGTATTGCCTAGGGTGCGATAGAGCATGATTAGAGCAACGGAATTTAGATGTTGTCAGCATAGATCTGCTGGTTGCCTTAAGCGTCTATCGGAGGGGGCATAAGCATTCTATGCAGCGGTGTTGTAAAGGAATGGGTGCTGGGTTTTAGGTGTTGGGTTTTAGGTACTGGGTGCTATAGCAGTAATCATATTGGTTAGGACGTTGGAAAATTTTGAAAACGTTTAGACGTTCCAACGTTCGAACGTTTAAACGTTGAATTTCACAGATGTCTCAACCCAAGCGGCGATGGCTATAGGTGCTGAGTTAGATGGAAACATAAAATTCGCCTTACGCCTTACGCCTCTTCAACCTACTGGGCATCACCAATGAGCGTAAATGCAGCCCAATCTCTTGGACTGGGATGGCTGTTCATGGTGGCTAGCATGGCTTGGCGTAGGGCTTGTGCTTTGTCGCTGCCCTGTTTCATCTCTTCGTAAAAGTGAACCATCAGCTCGGCAGTTGGGGTGTCTGGAACGGCCCAGAGGGATACGACTACGCTGGCTGCGCCAGCTCCAATCAGTGAGCGAGAGAGCCCAATGACTCCGTCTCCTGTGATGTCACCACGACCTGTATCACAAGCGCTGAGTACAACTAAATCGGCCTGTAAGCTGAGTTCATCGAGGATTTCGGCTGATGTCAACAGGCCATCTTGGCCATCTCCAGGGGCTAGCGCAATTGCTCCGGGTACATCGTGTATGCCTGAGTTCTGTAAGTTGCCGTACTCTAGAAGACCGTGGGTGGCAAAGTGAACAATCTGAGCAGTGCTAATTTGGTCTTTGATGACTCGTTCGGATGCGGCTTGACCCGTGAGCGCATCGACCTCAAAAAAGGCAGCAATATCTAAAGCTTCCTGTTCAGCTCCTGCCAAAGGCGCAAGCTGTTCGGTGCCTCCTAGGTTGGGATTCCAAACCATTGGCATTTCTGGATTGCCCACGATCAGCATCTCCTGCGGATTGAAACGTCCTCTGGCTGAACCCGTGGCTTGCCGAGTCGCTTGCCTAAAGTTGGACTGCTGATGCGTGAGGCTCAATACTTGAATCGATGGAGCGGTCAGAATGGTGTGGTACTGAATTAAGTAGTCGCCTGTTTCGGTTTTCAGGGCAGGAAAGGGCACTAAGAACAAATCGCCTTGGGGAATAAAGACCACCCGTTCATCAGGGTCTTGGGGCAGCAGGTCTTGAATAGGCGCAATCAAAACTTGGTGGAGAGACTGTAGATGATCCGCGCGTAAAGATGCTGTTGGGAGAGCGGTATTTGTTGTCTGAAAGTCAGTTTCATTGATTGCAACAATTCCCAGCCCACCGCGATCGCGACCAAGTGAAGTGCGAGACAGGCGTACCAGATCTTTAAGCTGAACGGCTTGCGGATCAATGTCCTGCTGTCGGAAGTGGATTTGACCATCCGGTTGAATGACCCAGATGTAGATGCTAGCTGTGCGGCCTCGCTGCTTGCCCTGCACCCGGAACTCTTCGGCAGGAACTAGCAGATATTCTACGAGGGTTGCGTTGGCTTGCTGCGCGACTTGCTGAATTTCGGCTACTGAAAAAGGGGCCAACGGCTCTGCCTCCGTCGCTTTGGCCTGGATAGCAGGATTGAAGCGATTAGCTAACAAGTCACTAAAGGCTCTGGCTCGTCCGGCTTCAGCGATTTCTAGGGCAGCGGCGGGCTGGTTTTGAGCCACGAGCACCTGCGTCAGCAGGTTATACGTGTAGATTTGGGTGTCAAACACTGAGACGTTGTAGGTGTCTTCCAGACTCAAACGCAGCTGATCGAGCTGCTCAATTGCTTCCTGAAGACGAATAACAGCGGCGTCTAGCTGATTGGCCGCTAGGAGCGTATGCCCAAGATTATTGAGCGTGATAGCGGTCAATTTTGGATCGTACAGGGCTTTGGCAATTTCAAGACTCTGTTCAAAATATGCGATCGCACGTTCATAGTCACTCTGATCGGCTGCTGCTGTGCCGAGATGGCCTAGGATTCGGGCCTCCAGTGGTAAATGATCGATGGCATGGGCTACATCCAATCCCTGCTGGTAAAACTGGATCGCTTGATCAATCTGCTCCAGCGCATGATGGGCAATCCCCATGTTCAGCAGCCGATGGCTTTCCCCTTCCAAATCACCGACTGCTCGCGCAATCGCCAAGCTCTGCTCATAGGCTGTCAGTGCTGCTGCTTGGTCGCCCTGTACCGAGTGAATGTAGCCCAAATTGCCGATGCTGACCCCTTCTGCGGCACGGTTACCCGTTGAGCGGGCAATGGTCAGGCTGGCTTGATACGCAGCAATCGCCCGCTCGTAGTCACCCAGCGCTTCGTAGACGTTCCCTAGATTGGCCTGCACCTGCCCAACGGCGGCCTGATTATTGAGTTCAGCAAAGATATCCAGCGCCATTTTGTTAGTTTGCAGGGCGGTTAAATACTGCCCCGTTTCGTAGTATGCGATCGCTAAATTGCCCAGGGTTTGGGCCTGCTGTTGAGGTGTGTTCGACAAACTCAGTGCCTGTTCCCAGAGCTGAATGGCCTGCCGCAAATTTCCGGCTCGATAGGCGGATAACCCTTGCTCAAAGTAAGCTTGCGCTTCGGCGATAACAGCAGATGGTGTGAAGTCTGGGCTAACTGCGATCGCAGATTGGGCGCTGCTCAGTCCCAACCATAAAGCCGCAAATCCGTATAGCAAAGAATGAAAGAGTTGACGAGATGGGCGCATGGTAGAGATTGCCATAGGTCTGCTAATCGGCTGATCGAGTTTCTACAACCATTATGGGAGGCAGCTGCTCTGGAGGTGCGATCGCATTTTGGACGACTGCTTCTGCAAAAGGCTGCCCCTGACCAATTACTGGCAATGGTTCAATATCGGATGATTCGTTGGCAAAAGACTGCCCCTGATCACTTGCTGGCAACGGTTCAATATCGGGTGATTCAGGGTTTAAGCTATCAAGTTCTTCTGTTCTCGACTCTGGAGTCCCAGTGCGGTCAAGCGTTGGTGCTGAGCTGTCGCCCTCTGGATTACTGCGTTCTAGGTTCCGGCAGGGATCGACGAGTGCGTCCTCTTCTGACGAACGGACTCCCGTCGCCACCAAGGACTCATCAATCGTGAGCAAGTCTCCCACGGCGACCACATCATCACTGGAATTCTCTTCACAGAGGTCATTGATGGCCTCCAGCTCAAGGGTTTGCGTATCTTGAGGAACCTCGTCTGGATTGACCACAACTGGGCCACCACCGTTTCCATCGCCACCGTCTGTTCCACCGCCACCATTACCACCCGTGCCGCCGTTATTGCCTGTACCGCCCCGGCCACCACCACCGCTGTTACCATTACCACCTGTACCGCCGCCACCGTTACCACCATTGCCACCTCCCGTATCCGGATTGCCAAACAGTTGGCTTTGTAGTGATCCAGCCAAACTGGCATCGGTAGCGCTGCTGGCAATTCCAGCCACCATGCCGCTGGCGCTGCTGGGAAAGTCAGTTGAGGGAAACGCTAGCGGTGTTGCATTGGCGATGACATCAAAGGTACTAGATGCTCCAGGTGGGAAATATCCACTTGGATTAGTCGCTGCATCATAGGGATCGAAATTGCTGCCAACGCCGGGCAAAAACGGCGTCGTGCTGTCGTAATTTGGCCCAATCACAAACTGCTGATTTGGATCCCCTTCAATCAAAATGTTGGATTCGTTAAACAGCGTTTCCCGATTTTGGCCGTAGCGAATGGCGATCGGGCCATCAACCGCCTCAATACTGACCAGGAAGTTATCGATAAAAATTTGGTTGGGAAACTCGGTATAGCTCAAGCTGTTGATGTACTGCGCTAGTTCGGCAGGTGGCACCGAAGTCCGATTAATGTAGGATTCCCGCGCATTGAGGGCTTGAAATACACCCGCCGCATCAATGTCAATGCCGCCTAGCCCCGCTAGAACATAGCCAACCCGGATATTACCCGTCTCAGCCGTTAACCGCACGAAAGAAATTAAGGGATCTGTAATGCCGCCAATATCCTGAGTACTCAGATCGCCAGTGGTGATACTATTGGCCGCCGTGATCTCGATGGACTCGCCTCTAATCGCTGCTCGCACCCCTCCGTTCCGGGCGGTGACGCTACCCCCCGATGATATGGTGACTGGCCCATGTTGTGGAAATCCGCCTGTGTCATCGTTAATCCGTCCAGTGTTGATATCGCCAGTAGCCGTTAGCTGCACTGCCGCCTCACCATCGGTCAAAATATCGCCCACTTGAATCTCAGCACCGGAGATGATCAGATCCCGACCATCGGTCGTAATTGTTTGGCTCGGATCCATGCTGAATGAGCCTGCGCCGTTTGTATCGCTGTCTGCCGTAAAGGTAATGGAGCCGCTGCTGCTCGCGAACGTTAGCGAAATGCCATTGGCAATCTGGATGTCGTTGGTCGCTTCTAATAGAATTGTGCCCAATTGGCTTTCCAAGACAGCCGCATTAATGGTGATATCACCTGCGAATTCGCCCGCCAGGATATCCGGTAGAGCTGCGTTGATGCCTGCACTGCTGGGGGCATTAGCAATGAGAATATTTTCTGGATCGAGCAAGAGCGTACCCGCAACGCCATTGGCGGCACTGGTATCTACAAATCCCGCAAAAGCGAGCTGATCCTTACCGGAAACCTCGACAAAACCGCCATTGCCCGTTTCACTGCCGCCACGCGCCGTAATCTCTCCTGAAAACTGGGTTGCTTCATCGGCCCAGACGATTACGCGTCCGCCATCACCACGATTCAGCGCATCGGCAGTAATCGTTGTGTTTGAATCGATAAATGTGCGATCGCTGTTGGGAATTGTGCCCTCACCTTGGTAATCTCCACCAATTCGAACCACTCCGCCACCGTTCGCTCCAGCCGCATTGATGCTAGCGTTGATCAACCCCACCCGATCGCCCAAAACATCTATACTGCCGCCTGTTGCGCCAGTGGCTGTGTCTGCAACGTGTAAGCTACCAGATACGATGGTGGTGCCCATGTCAGTCGGAATGGCAGTGCCTGTACTAGCGAGTTTGACAACGCCATCTTCTACCACTAAACCTAAATTCTGCGGTACGATTCCGCCTGAGAGCAGCGCGGGTATATCGCTGTGGCGAATGGCTTCAGCGCTAGCTTCCAGGTTCATCTGTCCGTCAGTTGGTAATTCTAGGCTGAGTAGGCTGCCATCTTGAGTAATGCGAACTAAGTTCTCGCCAGGTACGGCAGCAATTGTAATCAAGCCACCCGGCGTCGAAACCGTTCCGGTGTTGATGACAGTGCCGCCCAGCAGCGTAACGGATTCGCCCGCTGCTGCATTCAGACTGCCTGCATTGATCACTGCACCAGGCTCGGAACGGTTGAAGGCAAATGCATTTGGGGTACCAACCAGATTCGCATAGCTATTGCTGCCAATTGCGTTAAACCACTCATCGCCAATTTGAATCGCATTGGCAGTGGTGGCCGTGAAAGCTCCCGGTACATCGATATAAGCGTCTGCGCCAAAGATAATTCCAGCCGGGTTCATTAGGAAGAGATTGGAGTCTCCCCCTGTGACCTGCAAGATGCCGTTAATCACGGACGGGTCGCCGCCCACAACCCGCCCCAAAACGTTGTCGATACTGTCATTCGTCAATATGTTGGCGATTTGTCCGGCATCCAAGCCGAGTCGCTCAAAGCTATGAAATAAGTTCGCTCCTGCCTGCGTGCCGCCTGTAATAGTGAATGTCTGACCTGCCTGATTGACGACTGTGCCAGCACCATCTGGAGCCGCGATAATCGCTTGAGCAACCTGAGTTGTTTGAGGAATCGGTATCGATGGGAAGTGCGATCGCACTTCCTGGCTCAATTGGTACTGGCTCAATTGGTCATCAAGCTGACGGGATGCAGCAGCCTGGGCTGGACAAACGACAGTGCTGAACAGCGCCAAGCTGATCAAGGCAGAACACGGTATACCTTTAGTTCCTTGCCTGAAGTAGAAAGACAGAAGTCCTGATGAAGCGTTCATAGGTTGTAAGCATCCTGACAATCGATTTAGCCAGCAATCAAAATCATTTCATAAAAGCTGTCCGATAGATGCTACCCAGGTTTTGTTTAGCTATAGCTCTAAAGAGGAGTGAGGGAAGAAGTGAGAAGTGAGGCGAGAGGAGTGTAAAAGTAAAAGCTGTAGAGATCAATCCTCCCACCCAGAACCCAATACCTAGCACCTAATACCTAGCACCTAATACCCACCACCCACCACCTAATTCTCAGCCCTCAGCCTCAATCCTCAGCCCTAAAAACAATCAAGTTATCTTCTTGTTTCAGTTTGGCAAATCAAGTCTCGATTACCGCTGCATTGTGTATAAATCTTTATTGTCCGCGCCAGAATTTTGAGGACTATTGATCGCTGGAACGACGAATCACGATGTCAATGACGAGCGACCGGGAAACCAGATGCGCAGGATGTGGCGGATGGAGCGGCCCTCTTCGACAAATAACAACGGCATGAGCGCAACCAATCGCAGAACGCTAGACAGCATGAATATTCCAAATAGTCCGGTGTAGCCGATGACTTCAGCAATGTAGCCGCCCGTGACGGTGCCGAGGGAACCACAAACGCCAGCAATAGCGGCTGCGATCGCAAAATAGCCTGGCTGGTTGTGGATCGGTGCAATGCTGATTTGCATATTATTCAAGCACAGATCAATGGCTGCCCAGGTGCCGCCGCCTAGCATATGCAGCAGCGGAAACCACAGCCAAACGGATAGACTATCGGCTCCAGTACCAATCCACAAAACCGGGATGATGGCTACCACTAGCCCCACTCCCAGCAGCAAAATGCGATTACCCACCCGATCGGCTACCCGTCCCCAAATCACCAGCATGAACAAAGTCGCTGCCGCAGAGAGACTGGTGTAGAGCGTGACCAGAGTGACATCTAGCTTCAGCTTTTCCAGCAGATACAGGTTGAAAAAGGGATTGCTCAAGTTGACCGAAAAATTCCAGATGGCAAAGTAGGTCAGGAAAATCAGAAAGTTTGTATCCTGCCAAAACCAAGTTCTAATTACTTCGGTTGGTGAATTCTGGCGCTCTCCCCAGCGCTGCTGTTTACGCAGGAGCTGCATTTGATCCTGGGGGTTAACGTCCACCATTAATCGCTGAAACCCTAAGCTAATCAGCCCAGCGACCACTCCCAGCACCAGCACTACGCTATAGCCTTGTAGCGATCCACCGGGCCAGCGAGAAACGAGCAGTCCGCCCAAGGGCACGGCTAGCAGAGCCGTCAGGCTGGCAATGCTGTTGCGTAGGCCAAAGTAGCGTCCTCGGAGCTGGCGAGGCACCAGCGATGCCAGCCAGCTCAGCCAAGATGCCGTTCCCAACCCGTTCGAGAACGAACTGACCAGAACTACCGCCAGTGATAAAAAGACTAAATGAAACGCACTCAAGTAGCCCCAGGTCATTGCGCCAATGCCGAGGGCTAAAATCAACCACAGCAGACGGGCCGGGGCATTGACCCAAAATCCAAAATTTTTGCGACTCTCGGTGCGGTTTGACCAAGAAGCCCCCAAGGGTTGCACTAGATTGGCCAGCATCGGCACCGAAATGATCATGCCAATGGCGGCAGGGCTAGCCTGTAGCTCGACTAAAAAATTACTCAGCAGTACTCCGCTGCTGGTTTGCACATAAATGGTGGCAAACAGCCCATCTAGGCTAGAGGCCCAGAGACTACGGCGAATGGCATTTTTTTCATCAACGGGGTGAACGAGTTCCCCTGGCTCAGTATTGGGAATTAGCGGCAGCACTGCCTGAGAAACTTCTGTTTGGGGAAGTTCTTCGACCAGGGGCGTTTTGACAGGAACGAGATCCACTTGTTCTAAAACGTAAAGAGCAACGAGAAACGAGCGACTAGCCCAACTGCTGCTATGGCGATTAGCACAATCAGTTAGGTTTCTTTGCACCGTAATGGGCAGTCGTTGTTCCTGCTACCCTCTAAAGGGAGACTCCTAGGGAAAAATGCTCACAGCTTGCACCTGGTAAAGCGGGTTTCAAACCGCTAATTCCAAATCGCTAATTTCAAATTACTAATTTCAAATCGCCAACAATAAAGCTGCATAGCTGGCGGCTCCCAAGGCGAATGCTCCGAAGCGGCTTTTGCGCTCTTCTGGCAGCTCTTCTTTTAATCTCTGTGGGTCTAATTCCCCGTGGCTTGCCACGTTAGTGGTAGCGCGGGAGTGCGTCCCGAAGGGCAAATTCCGTAATGCCCCGTCCGCTTGCGGCGGGGATAGGAATTTGAGCGCCCCGCGAGATTTACTACGTTTAACACGACGCCTCCGGCTAAAAACGCAAACAGAACTGCGATCGCAGCCTGGTGAATTTCGGTTCCTGCACCAATTGCCCAGCCCACCATAATGGCGGTAGCCAAGATCCAGCGACCAATTTGGTCGTAGGTTTTCTTGTGGTCTTGTCGCAAACCGTAGTCATTGACGATGAAGTGCAGCCCCATTGCGATCGCAAATGTAAACAGACTGGTTAATCCTGGACGTTCGCGATGCTGCAACAGATAACCAATTAAGGCGTTGTATGCCGCAAATGACAGGATGTGTATCCAAAAGACATGTCGTTCAGTCACATCTCCAACCCCAGTCGCCTGATTTTGCTGTCGGGACTGCTTACTGAGTCGTTCCAGCCCATAAAACACGGCAACGCCAACCAGCGCAATCAAATACACGTGGTTTTCTAAAAATAAAAGCTGCGTGTTGAGTGACTGTTGGATGGATTCCTGCTGTTCGCTGAGTTCCGGCAAAATGTGAACGAAGACATAGGCAACTGAAACGCCGCTGCCAAACGAGAGCCAGCGGCTGCGAGGAACCATGTGAAGAAACTGTAGATTTCTGGCCAGCAGATGAGTAACAGCCAGTCCGGCAGACAGAACGCCAGACAAAATGGTTAGGCCACTACTTGGGTCAGATATATCTAAAGCCATTAGTGCCGTGAGTTAGTCTTGTCCTGTTTTACTCAGATTCGGTATTGAGAACCCGAGAGGTTATTTACCATCGCATTGTAGCGGTAAATAATAGACTTTATTGGAAATAAAGTTTTTGGGGTTGGAAATTGTTTTGTAGCGCGACGACGCCGCGCTACAAAACAATTTCCGATAAAGTCTAATCTTTCTGGGTTTTGTTTGGGTTTTATTTGAGCTTTGATGCAAGATGCAAGCTAAGCTAACCTACTCCATCAAAGAACTACACCTGAGCAGCAGAAATCGGATGGTTGCCTTCCGTTTGAGACCGATAGTCACCGCCCATATTGCGCTCGTGCGCCTCGATGACCTGTTCGCTGGGTACACCGCCTTGATTGACCGTTTGCTGATACTGGAAGTAGCGGTGATCGCGAGATAAGTTATCAACGGGTACAAATTGTGTCTCATCGCCCGTTAGCGATACCTGAGACTCTAGAACCTGACGGATATAATCTTTGTTCTCTTGGAATAGAACGGGTTCTGGCAGTTCTTTGGGCAGAAATTCTTCTGGGTCACGATTTTCGTACTTGCGCATCATTTCGCAGGCTAAGCGGAGATGCTCAATTTCCATATTGAGATGTAGTTCCCAGATTTGCTTAATCCGAGGATCAGGTTCCTGTTGCATAAACGAGTAATAGAGATAGCATTCGTTGTACTGATGCATCACGTCTCGCTCAAACCAGGAGGCTGTCGGATCGAGCAGAGATTCGTAATGGGTAACGTGCTGCTCTTCAATCTCGGCAATTTCTAGATACAGGCCCCGAGCCAGTGGCTCCATCGGGCGGTTGCCCACGTTCATATAGAAATTCATGGTTTGCTGTTCAGCCGCAACCAGCGTCATTGCGTGGAGCAGAGATATGGGATTAGCCTGTTTGCGATCGCTTGGTTTGCGAACATCATCAATCGGGTGGCGATGCTCATCTGCAGTGGGGCGACCGGGCATAATTTCCGTCAGTCGTCCGGTTAGTTCTTCTGCCTTCTTGCCTTCTAGCATGTCCAGCAGGTTGGCGTAGCGATAGAGATGATCGAAATCTTCCAGTAGACCAAACTCAAACGCCTGCTTGAGATAAGGATCAGGCTCTGTTCGAGCTAAGTATGCCGTTAAATCAACGGCGACTTGCTCATAACCAATGGTGACTTGCAGCGTGGATTCGGTTGCCGGAATTAGCCAGTTAACAGCCTTTTGCTGCTGTTGCTCAATCCGTCGCGACTGAGCCAGATATTTGCGTACATCGGGATCAGCCGTGTGACGAGCAAACTGATGGGAAAAGAAAATTGACTCAGTTTCGATCCCGTTCATCGTAATCACACGAGTGCGCGTATAGGGATCAACTTGATCGGTTTTGTACGGCTGCACATTTAACTCTGTCCAGTTGCGCAACTGTTGATCTAGCGGAATACCTTTTTCTGCCAAAGGATTAAAAGCCATAATCGTTCCTCAATCGGAATGTAGTAGGTCTTCATCCTAGTAAGCGGAAACAATTGCCTTATCTATCTTCAGCAATAGTTTAACAGCATCTAATGCTAATGAAAGAGATAGTTTAATTCTAGTTCCACCCAAGTTTGTGTTGAGTAGAATTGAGGCAGAGAGTTCAGCAGGCCAAAGCCGATGGCTCAGCAACGACGCAAGCGTGGCACAGCAGGCGATAAAACGATTTGTCTGCCCATTGCAGACGACCTTGACTACGAGGTCTTAGTAGAAGACCGGGAAGCCTTTCGCCAGTATCTCAACGAGCAGATCGCATCCCACCCGGAACTGTTTCCCGACGGGATTGAGGCAGGCTATCGCTTTCACGGATGGGTCGAGTCCTCTCGTCAACAGCTCAAGACCCGGCGGATTTTGCTGCCGAGTACCGGAGAGGCTTATCAACTGCGTCCCGATTTGGTGATGCCGTACATGAGCGAGACGGCGGAGATGGCCGACAAAGCGCTCTATTTAAGAAAGCATGGCCTGTCGTATGAGGGGATTGCCTATGTGCTGGGCCGTTCTGAGATGCACTGGTATCGGCTCTGTCAGTCGTTCGGTCGAGCCTCGATTGTGGGCAGTACCCTCAAAAGGGAAACGGCGCTCCCCCCCATCTAGTTGCCGATGAGAAGCATTGTGATTGGCACGGGCAGCGAGTCTATCTGGCAGTGACAGCGGCGCAAGGGTGCGTCCTGGGAGCCAGTCTCAGTGCCAATGCGGGTCAGGATGGATTAACCGCAGCCTATGGGGTATTCCAGCAGGAAGCTGCCCATCATGTTCCCGACTATGCGCCCGAGACGGTGACGACTGATGGTTGGGAGGCCACCCGAGCCGCTTGGGAGGAGCTATTCCCTGGCCTGGTCTGGATTCTGTGCTTCCTGCATGAGGTGATTAAAATTCGCGATGGGTGCCGCTCTAAACCAGTCCTGGGTCAGCAACTAGCCGACAAGCTTTGGCATCTGTATCGGGGCCAGAGCAAACGTCACTTTGCTCAACGGTTGCGTCGGTTGCTGGAGTGGGTGAACACCCACGCGTTGCCCCAGGCCATTGACGCTCGCTTGCGACGCCTCAACGACAAATCTCACGTCTTCCAACGCGCCTTTGACTTCCCTGACGCCTATCGCACCAGCAATCAGGTTGACCGTCCGATGAACTATCTTGACCGCATCTTGTATGCCATGCAAGATTTTCATGGATTCTGGGACTCGGCGGAACAGTCGGTGCGCTCGATGGCCTTACTCTGGAACTTCCATCCCTTTTGTCGCAAGACTCGCAAAGCAATGGGCGGGTGCTTATGCCCCTTTGAGCAACTCAACGGCTTCCGCTATCACGACAACTGGGTTCGCAATTGGCTGATTGCCTCATCGTTGAATGGCAGAAGACCATTGCTCAGGAACGCTGACACAAAATAAGTTGGAACTAGGTTTAATTCTCGATGAGAGGCTATTTGCTCATAACTTGATATCTGGTGGATTGGGAATTAAAAGGGATTATTTTGCTGCCGTGATGGAATAATAAAAAGACCTCTTCCGGGTCTGAAACCTAGTACAAAATGTAAATTTATGTATGCAGTCAAATAATTGGCAACTATTTGAAGAACAAGACGCTTGGATAGTTTGCTAATTTCATAAACGTATCGATTTGATATGTTCCAATTTGCTGAAAGCCTTGCTTTTGATGAAATATCAGCGATCGCTCGTTTAAGATCGATTTTGTGGCGACGAAGGTAGAAAAGCACGAGTTTGGAAATGTTTCGCACATGGATTGATACATAAACTGGGCAATGCCGTTGCTCATATTATTCGGGTGAATTGCAACTGTTTTAATTCATCGGAAATTGTTTTGTAGCGCGGCTCAGCCGCGCTACAAAACAATTTCCGATGAAGTCTATTATTGATTTTGGGTGGTGATAAAGCTAGGAAGCCAGCTACTTGAGCATCATAATTAATGGCAACAAAGTACTGAACGGATTGCTGAAGATACTGGTCGATTTCTGCTTTATTAGTTCGAGTTAAAAGAAAACCGTGCGAATGGAGAGCACTTCTATCTAAAACATGAGCATGATGAATATCGACAATTGCGTCAATATCGCAATTCCTAGCCTGGATAAAACGTAAATGCTGTATTGAAATTGGGCTCGTTATTGCTTTGATTAATTTGGATAACGATAACGCTTAACCAGATCAATGACGCACGGTTGCAAAACTGCTGCAACGCTCGGATCGTGAGATGTAAAAATTAGTGTTCCACCCTGATCGGTGAATTCCTTTAGTGCTGCGAGCATCAGATGGAGCGATGTGGCATCTTGCCCGACCATAATCTCGTCGAGCAGGCAAATTTGTGGTTGACGTGCCAGTACGGCTGCCAGCGCTAACCGTCGCTTCTGTCCCTGAGACAGAGCGTGGGGATGCTGTTCTGCTCGATAGCTGAGATTAAGCTGGATCAAAAGCTTTTGGGCCTGATCAGGATCAACACCAGGCTGCTGAACTTCCGTAACGACGCTCTCAGCAAAGAGCTGATGATTCGGATTTTGGAGGACAAAGCCAATGGTTTTGGCTCGCTGTACGGTACTTTGGCGGGTCACGTCTTGACCTTGCACGATGATTTGTCCAGTTGTCGGTTTGAGTAAACCGCTGATCAATCTGAGTAACGTGGTTTTACCGCAGCCGTTTTCCCCTCGCAGCAGCACAATGTCGCCTGCATTTACCTGTAGGTCTGGAAAGGGGGCGTATCCGTCCCAACTGAGGTCGCGAGTTTGCAAGATGGCGGGTGCTTTGGGAGTTGAGGCTGGCAGATGAGGCGGAAACTGTACTTCGTCTGGTGCATGAACTAGCGGTTCCAAATGGTCGATTGGCTGCACTTGTCCGGCTTCAATGTGATAAACGCGATCGCACTTGTCCTGCAATAGCTCTAACCGATGTTCAATCAGTAATACCGATTGTCCCTGCGCGATCCGCTGCTGCAAAAGCTGGAGCAGCAGTTCTACTCCAGCGGTATCGAGAAAGGCGAAGGGTTCGTCCAGCAGCAGCAGATCAGGTTGGCGAGTGAGCAGACAGGCGAGGAGCAAGCGCTGCTTTTGTCCTGCTGAAAGCTGTCGAATTGACCAGTCTTTTTGCCCTACCAAGTCGAATTCCACAATGGCCGCCTGAGCCAAGTCCTGCATTTCTCCTGGGGGCAGGTGCCAATTTTCCAGCCCGAAGACAATTTCTTCCCACACCTGGTCGGTAAACAACTGCGTCTCCACGTTTTGCAGCATGATGCCCATAATCTGCGATCGCTGCCGAATCGACCAGGCGCTGATCTCATCTCCCTGATAGCGAATCTGGCCCACCAGCTGGCCGCCTGTATGCTCTGGCGCAATCCCGGTTAGACAATTGAGCAATGTGCTTTTGCCACTACCTGTCGCTCCTGCCAGCACCACGAGTTCCCGTGGATACAGCTTCAGGGAAATATTTCGAATGGTTGGTTGTGGTTGCCCGATGTGGGTAAACGCTAGATCAACGACTTCTAAAAGTGGTGCTGATTGATTGCGGTACGCGTTTGAGGCAGTTGTCATCATCTTGCAAACTTAAAAATCAGCAGTTCCAGTGCTCAACAGCGGTCTGGAGAACAGACTGTCATCGAAACTTATTCTGGGCATATCATGGCATTATCCGGCAACTATCATGCCCTGCCCCCCAGACCATCGGGATGATTGTGTATCCTGCTCAAACGTGTTGTTGACCCCCAACTAAAACCATGACGAGACAAACGGTGCCCACCCCTAAAACCCCCCACATCTTGCAGATGATCCAGTGGATCTTCGATCCAGTGGGTTACATGACCACTAACTTTGAGCGCTATGGCGACATCTTTTACGCCTACGTGCTGATGAACGGCGCTCGTTTGGTCATGCTGCATAATCCCAAAGCGATGCAGTACATGCTGACTCATGATACTGGCAAAGAATTTTCTGCACCGGGAGAGGTCAACGAAATTTTGGAGCCGTTTATTGGTCGGCAAAATTTGATTTTACTCAGCGGGAATCAGCATCGGCAGCGACGCCAGTTAGTGATGCCGCCATTTCATGGTGAGCGTCTCCAGGCATACGGAGAACTAATTCAGCAGATCGCGCAAAACGTTATTGAGCAGTGGCCAATGCACAAGTCGTTTCCGGTGCGGCAAGCCATGCAGCAGATTACGATGCGGGTTATTCTCCAGGCCGTGTTTGGTCTGCATGAGGGAGAACGCTATGTTCAGTTAGAGAAACTCCTGGGAGCGCGGCTGGATCTGACGGGTACACCGCTGGCATCTGCGATCGCATTTCTGCCCTGGTTACAAAAGGACTATGGCACCTGGAGTCCTGGTCATCGGCTGCGTCAACTGGGAGAGCAAACCGATCGGCTGCTGTTTGCCGAAATTCAAGAACGCCGCGCTAATCCCGATTGCGATCGCATTGATATTCTGTCGCTATTGTTGGCGGCTAAAGATGAAGACGGCAATGGCCTTTCCGATCAGGATCTGCGCGATGAGTTGATGACTTTACTCGTGGCAGGGCATGAAACAACCGCTACAGCCTTGACCTGGGCGCTCTACTGGATTCATGCGCGGCCAGAGGTAAAGCAAAAGCTGCTGGCCGAACTGGATGCAGTTGCGGATCCGGCTGATCCCAGCCAGTTGCTGCAGTTGCCCTATCTGACCGCTGTGTGCAATGAAACCTTGCGGATTCATCCCGTAGCGATGCTGACGTTTCCCCGTCGTGTAGAAGTGCCGATGGAACTGTGCGGCTATCCGCTTGAACCCGGTGAATTCATCATGGGGTCGATCTACCTGATTCACCAACGGGAAGACCTCTATCCTGAACCACAGGTCTTCCGCCCAGAACGCTTCCTGGAACGGCAGTTTTCGCCCTATGAGTTTATGCCCTTTGGCGGCGGCGTGCGGCGCTGTGTCGGCGCTGCCCTAGCGCAGTATGAACTAAAAATTGTCTTGGGCACGATTCTGACCCAGGTTGATCTAGCGCTAACCAACACTCGGCCCGTCCAACCCGGACGGCGAGGTGTGACTTTAGGACAACGGACACCTGTGCAAGTTCAAAAAGTCGGCACCCGCACAGGCACGAAGGTTCCGCTCAGTGTTTAGAACTCAGCAGGTTAGTTTTTATATTAGACTTTATTGGAAATAAAGTTTTTGGGGTTGGAAATTGTTTTGTAGCGCGGCGAAGCCGCGCTACAAAACAATTTCCGATAAAGTCTATTGATCAGAAAGTCGGTGTAGTGATGATCCTCCCGTAGGGGCGAATGGCCATTCGCCCCTACCCGGCATACTCTAAACGGATAATTAACCCCAGCCACCCTGCGGTGACAATGCAAAATAGCGTATCGTGCCATTGCCATCGGAGGGGTTTGCTGTTGCTGCGGGGTTCTGTGGGCGAGTAGCCACGAGTTTGCAGCCCTATGCTGACCTCGTCGGCATAGGCCACCATTTGAAACACCAACGGCACCACCAGGCCGGAAAACCACTGTCTGGGACGGTGGCGCAGGTCGATGCCGCGTAGCTGATTGGCTTCCCAAATGCGCTGCAGTTCCTGCTGCATTAGGGGAAAGAACCGCCAGATCAGCATGAGGCTGAGCGTCAAGAAACTGGGCAGCCGCACCATCTGCAACGCGCGGATCAGATCGGCTGGAGGCGTTGTCAGAGCCAGGATTGGAGTGGGAAGCAAGATGGCCAATAACCGCAGGGTGCTAAACGTGGCTTCGTTCCAATTGCCCAAGAGCCAAGCCGAGGTGGCGGTGAAGACGATGATGGTCAACAGAGCATACAGCATGACCAGTCGAGGAACGCGAATGGTGATCAGAAGTAGCAGCAGTCCGCTGACTAAGACCGCGATCGCAGAAAAGGTTTCTAGAAACAGCGCTAATCCCAGCAGGACAAAACTGAGTCCAATTTTCAAAAATGGATTAATCGGGCTGAGTGGGCTGTGATGGAGCTGATGAGATTGCGATCGCACCTGCTTGCGGTTCATTTTACTCAGCATCGAGCTTGCCTGCTCGCTTGAGCTGCTGCACAATCCGTTCTCCCAGCCACCAGCCCACGGCACCCAATAAGCCCGTGGCGACAGCCAAGATGCCAATCAGCCAAGGATTATTGATCAAGGTGGCAAATCGGCTCAGCATTTCCGATAGGCCACCACTAGTCGCGGCTCCAGCACTGGCTCGACTGGCCAACATCAGAATGCTGCCGAGTCCGATCAGCACCGCACTCACAAAGAAAACGACAGTGCCCAACAGGCGATTGGCTTTGGGGCGATAGTTGCCCCGGAAAAAGACGACGGCTTCCGTGACCAGAGTCGTTAGCACTAAGTAAACGAAGATGATTGGCGAAAGGGGGGCCAGCACAAGGGCTAAGGGCAAGATCATCAGCGCAACGCTGCCTCGTCGCTGAAGTCGCGCCATACCGAGCGTCATGAAGATGCCGCCAAAGGGTGCCCAGACGACCAAATCGAGAAACGGTGGCACAAACGGGCCGACAATAAACGCCGAGGCAATCATGCCAATGGTCATAAAGGCCGCAAAAACGTAGTCGCGTAAACTCCAGGGACTTTTCATCGGAATGGTGCTATTCAATAGATCGTATCCGCTTAATTTATACCGTATCCCTGAGTTCAACATTTAAATCAGCCGCAAAGTTTTGCTGAATCTGTTCGGCCATCTGCTGTTCACTCAGTTGATCGGTAGAAAAAGCCTGTAGCGTTCCTCGCAAGTTTGCAGTATGGTACCGAGCAACCTGCTGGCTCAGCTCGGTAATTGAACGGTTATCGTGCTTGAGTGCAGCTATGACTGCCGTAGGAGTAATCGCTAGAACCTCTGTTTCTTCCGTTGTCATCATCTTTACCAGCGGAAGAGATCGGCTGAGAAATAAACTCATTTCTCCAAAACAGTCGCCTCGACCAAATTGCTCAGTGGGAACTCTGGGCTGATGGCTGAGAAATTCCTGTCGGTCATTTGGATCGAGGATTTCGGTAGCTAAATTTTGATAGAGCCAGTAGGCAGAGGAGGCTGTTTCTGCGGCTTGATCGGCCAGCGAAAATGCGACTGGCCCCAAATGATGCGCTAAATGAGTGGCCGCCCGATCAATGGACTTTTGACTTAAGGTAACAGTGGTTTGATTTTTTGGCCGTAAGCTAAACGCTTTAACCGTCATCACACCTAGCTTTGGTACGAGTTCCTGGTCAATTGATATGCCTCCCTTCACCACAAGAAACATTGACTGAGGCGGTAAATTCCATAAGCCTAAGGCCTCTTCTGCATCGAAAATTAGCGTCTTTGACTGTTCAAGTAGTTGCCGCTGAGCTGCAGTGCTAAATGGCCGAAAGAACTCAATTGCTGCAATCAGTGACTGCGTTTGGTTGGCGGCATTGGACGTGTAGTTATTGCCGAAACCAGCGCGGCTCAGAGCGTACCAAATGCGGCGGAGCAGGTCGGGGTCGGTATGGACGGCGGCAGCGTCATAGCGCTTAGGGTAATAAAACAGCCTGTACTGCACGTCGCTCAAGCTGTAGCTCCACATTTTGACAAAGACGGGCTGATCGGGATTGACGTTGGGATGGGCTTGGTTCTGTACAGCGCTGCAAGCCACTTCAATCACCTGATTCGGTGGGGCAGTGGCTGGAGCCACAAAGTCAATAGTGCGATAGATTGGCTGCTCTGTGGTGATCACAACGATGGAGTCATTTGCGATCGCACCATTGGGAATATGCACCATTTCGCCCGAATCAAGCCGGATATCGGTGGTGCGCCAGTCGATGGTCGTGATTACGCCCTCATAGCCCTGTACCTGAATGCGATCGCCAACGTGAAATGGCTGATCAAACTGGAGAAAAATACCGGATAGGAAATTGCCGAGCGGTGTCTGGAGAGCAAAACCCAAAATGGCACCAAGCAAGGCCGAAGTAGCGGCTAGAGCGGTAATATCTCGTCCGAGTAAGCGGAAAACAATAAATGCACAGATGGCATAGAGCAGAACTGAAACAACCAGTTTTAAGAGATCGGACGGCTGCTTGTTGCGAGCAGTGACAAACCAAACATTAATTAGGATAAAAGAGAGAATATCAACGAGGATAATGCTGGCACAGACTAAGATAATGGCTTTGATAATTTCCAGCATTGAACCCGCAGCCATTTGCTGATTGTTAATCAGAAAAACATAAACAAACAGCAGCAGTCCCGCCAATGCAGCGACTAACAAACTTCTTGCTTTTAACATGGGAGTTTGGGGGCTAAATTACTTTTTCAGCAGGGCTTTATTAAGGCTAACGAGTAGTCGATTAATGGCTTGACTCAATCGGCCTAATGAATCGGAGCGAGTTTCGGGCAGTTGGGCATCCGCCACCGTTTTGCGCAGGCTAATTTCTTCCACCACGTCGGCAATGCGATTGAGCGGGACGATCAGCCATTTACGCACAATAACGTTGACCGTGACATAGGCCAATAAAAACACGCTGCCAATGATTAGTAAGTAGGAAAAGATCGATGTTGTTGCCTGCTGTTTGGGCAGTGAAGTAGGGACTGAAATGACGCGGGCAGCAATGACTTCATCAAGCTGCCAGCCAAAGCCGCGTTCTCTGCCGTATGTGTTGATCAAGGAAGCAGGCGCGACATCCGGTGTACTGTGGCACTCTAGGCAACTGGGGGAATCGACTCGAATCGGCTCAGCCACAAATAGCGTTTCTTGTCCGCTTCGTTCAATCCGCCGATCGGTGATTTCAAGCACTTCTGGATGAGTAATAAAGTACTGGATCAGTTCAACTTGCCAGCCCTCGGCCAAATCATTAGGATTGGTAGGATTTAATGCCGGTTCTCGGTAGCTATAACCTCGATATTCTTCGCCCAGGTACTTGAACATTTCCTGGGCGGTATAGGAAGGAACCGTCTGCTTGACAAATTCTGTTGTTGTTTCATTATCTAACAGCGGTTCTAGCTGGTCGGTTGTATAGTTGCGAGCGGCAACTGCGGTGCTCAACAGCAGCCGAGCGGTGCGAATTGTGTCTTGCTCTGCATTACGTCGCTCTAGGGTAAATGCAGATAAGCCGGCAATAATCCAACCGCTAATAAAAATGGCGAGAATAACAATTGTCAGTCTGTTCTGGAGCTTCATGGAATTAACATCCTGTGGAACTTCCTTACCTCCTTTTTTATTCAGAATTTAGGTGAATATTCCGGCAACGGCGAAAAAATTGTTGTGTTTTGTTAACTCGCATTTTGGCTGGCTCTCAATAGTCGTGAGGTTTGGTTTATGAGTATCGTTCACACAACCAAATATCACGACCAGAACACCACTGCTGCAACATGCACTGCAGCCTAGACCAAAGAAAAAACGCTGTCTCCAACACTAGACAGCGCTCGGTGCATTCACTCTTTTGGTTGGCTCACGGCTTGCGTTTTGCAAAACCGGAATCTGAGCACGAAAGTTGTTATGAGATCACGAGATCTATATGAGAATCAGCATTACGATTAGCGCAGAGGCAAAAGCTGCGATCGCATTCCAGAAGCTAGGCGATTCATTCAAGTTTCGACTCCAACCACAGTTCAAACAGACATAGTGATCATCGGTATGAGCCACGATGGTGTGAGAACTGTGGCAGTTGGGGCAATTTAAATCGGCGGTCTGGCTAGGAAGTTCAGTGAGAATTAAACGGGGCATGAAGTTAAACCTCTTCAGGTAGAACATTTCGGTGTCGGGAGCAGCGACTTGTGATATCGTTCATCTAATCGATGGCGTGGACATCACCTCAGCCACTAGCCCTCGCTACCGGAACAATTTCAGCATAGCTATTGATCAGCCGCCGCGAAGTCACCTGAAATCAGATCTTGGCGGCGAAATAATCAGGCGAATGCGGCCCTATTTTTCATGAAAAGTAAATAAAAGTCAGGTTGAGTCAGATTTAACTGACAATACTGGGCTGGCTTGCCGTTAGAAAAATGACGCTGTGACCCAGGCATGACTTGCTAAAAAGTCTTGATTTGGCAGGATTTGAGCGGATAGGTGCAGCTTTTTCTCCGTGAGAACAGATGCACCTGTAATCCTGAAAACATTGCAAATAGTCATGTAAAGTCACCTGAGCGGCCTTAAACTAATGAACAAGGTGTGCATCAGTGTTTGCGTCTATGGAATTTTCAGACGATGAAGTGCTCAATTTCATCGAAGAAAAGCTCAACGTCGTTCGAGTAGCAGGCGAAAGGCTTTCCAATATTGAACGGGCGCTGCTGGTTAGTGCTTGGCGCGCTCCTAGGCGTACCTACCGGGAAATTGCTGAAACTGAAGGCTACAGCCAGTCCTACGTTCACAATGTCGCTGCCGATCTGTGGGAGGATCTGAGCCGTGCCTTTGATACTAAAATCCGCAAGCCGAGCCTAAAAGCAACGATCAGCAGCAGCATGCTGCGCGATCGTCAGTCTCCATCAGAGCCATCCTCCGAGCAGCCTGTCAAACATGACTTTGGCAACTGGATGGGAGCTGCGGATCTGTTGGGCCGAGATGATGAACAGCAGCAGTTAACCGAGTATCTATCTGCAAATCAAGCTCGTATTGTTGGTGTTACCGGGATTACGGGCATTGGTAAGTCCTGTTTATGTGAAGCAGTGGTGCGTCGCTTGGCCAATCAGTTTTCGGTCATTCTCTGTCGCTCATTGCGATCGCAGATTTCATTCCATGACGTTCTGAGTCGCTGGCTTTATCTGTTAGAACCCGAAAACCATTCAGTCACGTCGTCTTCAGAGGAGATGCTGCAAATTGTACTCCAGTTGATGCAGCAGCAGCGCTGTTTGCTGATTCTGGACGACTTTGATGCGATCGCACAGGATGGCTACATAGCCCAGCAGGAAACGGTGCTGTATCAGCAGTTTCTCCAGCGGGTTAGTCAATTGGCGGCAGGTTGTGTACTTGTAATTAGCCGCACCAATACGGAACTGCTCAACCTATCATTTTGGCAGCAGGCGCAACACCTTTTCCTGTCGGCATTAGCGCCTGAGATCAGCCAGCAGTTAATGGCCCAGCACGGGGCCTTACCGCCTGCGCCACTGCTGGATGACATTCAGACCTACTATGCTCACCATCCACACTATCTAACGGCTGTGGCTCGGCAGGTTCATCATCCAACCGTAGCCGGAAGGTGGCAATATTTCTGGGATTCGCTTTCATCGCGTCTGCTGCAGGGGGTTCATCACTGTTTGAAGGCTGACTACAATCACCTCAATTCCATCGAGCAAGACGTGATGCACTGGTTGGTGATAGCCGCTAAGCCTTTATCCATCGAGTATCTCCAGTCACACCTGTCTCGCTCTAATCTGCAGCCCAATCTGATTCATGCGGTCGCAAAACTGTGCGATCGCGCTTTTATCCAGTCAGTCAATGGGACGGTCAACAAGGCCAGTGAGACGAGCGATACGAATGAAGCTAATCAAGCTAATGATGTTCCGCGCTACGCTCCAACCGCTATCTGGCGAGACTTCATTCTTCAGCACCTGCTGCATGAAATGGTAGAAGAACTGTACGCCGAGCAGTTTCATTTGCTCCATCACCTACCGATTCGTTCTGTGCAAGACCCCGCAGTCGTAATTCAGCAGCAGCAAGATCAGCTAGTAAAACCTATTTTGCAACGATTAAAAGATCGATATGGCTCACTCAACCAGCTGAAACAGCGGCTGAAAGCATTGCTGGATCAGGTGTGTACGCGTCAGCTAGATGTGCGATCGCACACTGCCGGGAATTTAATCAATCTCTGTCAAGCTGCTGGTGTCAGCTTTAATTCACTTGATTTTTCTGACTTAGACATTCGCAATGCCGATTTTCGTCAAGTCAGCCTCTGGAACTGCATCGGCAACCACACGCGACTGCGGAACTGCGGATTTACTGTTCCCCTAGCCGATCGCGTTACCCTAGCGCTAGATGCGACGGGTCAGCATTTGGCGGTGGGTGAATCAAACGGGCAGATTACCGTTTGGCAGGTGGAGACCGCTACGCCGATCCAGATCTTCCATGATGCCGAAGTCTGCTGCCTAGCGTTTCACCCCCAACAGCCGATTCTGGCCTGTGGCACAGTCGTTGGCTCCGTTTGTCTGTGGCACTGGCAGAGCCAATCCAACTCGACCGTCATTGTCCGCAAGATTCACGACGCAGCGATTACCACTCTCGCGTTTGCTGCCGATGGTGAGATTTTGGCCATTGGCGATCGCAGTGGACGAATTATGCTCTGGCCTGCTCCCTTCCAGACAAACAGTACGCTCCAAGAACTGTCTTTCTTATCTGAACTATCTTCCTTGTCGGAGATCCCTTTCTTATCGGAACAGCAGTCAGACTGCCAAGTAGACCGTCAAGTAGACCGCCAAGTAGACCGTCAAGCAGAACGCCAAACGGCTATTCGCCACTTGACTTGGTCTGATGACAGCCAGCGATTGGCCGTGAGTGATAGCTATACCGGGTTGGTGTGGGATCGGGCAACGAATACTACTCATCCCTTCAGTGCTTCCAATATTGGCCGCATTCGCAGCTTAATCTTTGAAGACAATTATCTCTATGCCGCCATTAGCGATCGCACATCGCTATGGCTCTGGAGGTTGCAGCCTGCTTGGCTTTTTTGGGCCACCGTTGAGGAAGAGGCAACGATAACGAGCGTCCACCTCTGGAGAACCCAAACAGCCAGTCAATCTATTTATTTGGCCTATATCAAGGATGACCAGCTGATTCTGAAGACCATTAATTCCGAACTAGAGGAAGTTATCCAGCTCCCGATTGAACTTAGTACGCCCCTAGCCGTGAGTGGCGATGGTCAGCGGCTGGCAGCTATGCCGTCGGCTCGTTCCATTCAGCTATGGCAGATGCCGACTGAGACAGGATCAACTGCGTCAATCATCCAGCACTGGATGGGCTACTCCTGCCCAGTACAGGCCCATACTTTTGACCCAACAGCCCAATTTTTGGCCGTTGGTAATCGAGATGGCAGCGTGCGCGTGTGGGATCTCGATGCTGTGCGCTGTCGTCATGTGTTTCAAGTCTCGCATACCCGCATGCGTGCGATCGCGCTGAGTCCCGATAGTCAACACCTGGCCAGCAGCGATCTTGACGGCCACCTCTGGCTGTGGAATCTGGCTACGGATCAGCTCCCCCAGTTGCTTGAAGGACACCGTCACGAAATTAATGCACTGGCGTTTCATCCAGCCCAGCCCCAGTTAGCCAGCGGTAGCACCAGCGGAACAATCCGCCTCTGGCATTCGGCTCGCGGCACCACGCAGCACACGTTTCGCCACCCAGTCGGCATCACGCACCTGATCTTTTCACCCGATGGTCAGTACTTAATGAGTGGTGATCGACAGGGGCTTGTGTGCGTCTGGGATCTTGATACAAATCAGTTGCTGACGAGCGTTCAAGCTCACGACGGTACCATTGAACATCTAGGTTTTATGCCCAGTGGCCAACTGATTAGCGCTGGACGTGACCACACTGTGCGCCGCTGGGACGATAATTACCAAACGGCGACGGTGCTCTTTCAAGATGCGGATTTTTATATTAGTCATGTGACCTGCATCAGCGATCAGTCTTGTTGGCTAGTCGGTTGGCAGGTTAATTCAGACAGCCAATCAGCCAACACCGGGCGATACGCACAGATTGTTCCGCTTGATTTGTCCACGCATATTCAGCAGCCTAATCCCAGGCGGATAACGCTGCCGTTTCTCCGCAATGAGGAACAGCTTTTCTTTACGCCCCATTGCGGAATTGCCAGTCTTCAACTGGGCGATCGCTTCCAGCTTTGGGAACGTATTGATTTGCAAGCTACCTCAATCCACTCACAGCCTGATGTTGATGTTTGGCTAAACAGTCCCTATCAAGGTTTTCGTCTGACTGATCCTGAGTGTCTCAGTCCAGAACAAATTGAGCTGCTTAGACGGCTAGGGGTTGTAATTACTGGATATAGCGTTTCGTAAATCTTGCCTCCACTCAAACCACCACGGCTTTTTTTGACTGGTTGTGGGTAAAGACAAACGAATGTCTGAAATCCTTGATCTTCTGTATTATTTGGCGCAGTCACACATGATGAACAGGAGAACCCAACTCATTTCGTTGAATACAGTGCGTGATGCGAGACAGGTGTGACAATTTAGAAATTGAGATGTGGTTTTCGGACTTTTGTCGTTAATAATTGAAATCGAATATATCAGTTTCACTATTGTTCACAAAGAGAAAGCCCCCTCATGGAATACACTACTGGTTGCCCCCACATTATCCCCAACTCTGCCCAATCCTGGACATCTGGTTCATGGTGGAAAGTTGGCATTACAGTCTGGAAGTTTGATTCCCCACAGCTAAAACACCACGCACAGGAGAATAAGTCGCTGCAAACTAGTGCATCTTTGGCTAGCTCATCGCCTCGCTACAGTAGCTATCCGGCTGACTATCAATATGATTATCGATACGAAACCGATGCCCATCTCTACGAAGCAATGGTCATGATTTATTAGACTTTATCGGAAATTGTTTTGTAGCGCGGCGGAGCCACGCTACAAAACAGTTTCCGACCCCAAAAACTTTATTTCCAATAAAGTCTATTAAAGATCTGCCCAAAGCAGCATTTTCACACCTGTCGTTGTAGATGTACGCTTCAAATGATCTACGGTTTGAATCATGGCAAAGCGCATCATCTTTCCTCGACGACAGGAGTGGCAGTTTGAGCTGAAAGACCTGATCCGAGGTATGTCGGGTGGTTTTTTATTTGGTATTCCGCTGCTATATACCATGGAAGCCTGGTGGATTGGCTCCTCGGTGGAACCACCCCGAATGCTACTGAGCTTAGGAATTGCATTTGTTATTGCGTTTCTGCTGAATCGCACCGACGGGTTTCGCCAGGTGCGCCCAGATAATTCCTTCTATGCGGCTACCGATAGTTTAGAAGCGATCGCAATTGGTACCCTTTGTACTGGGTTGATCCTATTCTTACTGCGAGAAATCACCTTAGAAACATCCTTACAAGAAAGTCTCGGCAAAATTGTGATTGAGGCCATTCCATTTGCGATCGGAGTTGCCTTAGCTCGCTCAATCTTGGAAGAGGGCACAGACGATGCTGATGAGCCTGACGAGCCTGATGATACAGAGGAATCCGATTCAGATGATGGTTTCCCCATTGCTCTGAACTCAACGCTATCCGATATCGGCGCAACCCTAGTTGGAGGAGTGATTATCGGCTTTAGCATTGCGCCAACAGACGAAATTCCCCTACTAGAGGTAGCCATTACACCTCCGTGGTTGTTAGCGCTGGTAGTGGCATCGTTAGCCATTTCGTACGCCATCGTATTTGTGGCTGGCTTCACAGCGCAAACGAAACGACAGCAGCAGAGAGGCTTGTTTCAAAGCCCGCTCAGTGAAACGGTTGTCTCTTACTTGGTCTCGCTCGTCACTGCCATGCTGATGCTGCTGTTCTTTAAAAGTCTAGGTCCTAGTGATCCTTGGACGTTGTGGCTCAAAGATTCCGTTATTCTAGGACTGCCAACTGCGATCGGAGGAGCCGCAGGCCGACTTGCTATATGAAACGCTCAGTCTATCAATTTCGACGACCAAAAGGGGTTTTTCGGATTACCGCAGAGCAAATCACAATTACCATCTCGTTTCTGATTGTGATTGTCCTAGTGGGTTTAATTTGCTTTATTTGGCTGACCCAGAACGATGAACCGCCAGTCATTACCGTCACTCAAACTGCGCCAGCTTTTACAACGGGAGGCCAATATTATATTCCGTACACCGTATCTAACAAAGGCGGTGATACAGCAGACAGTGTACAAATCCTGGCCGAACTTAAGGTGGGTGACGAAACAATTGAATCTGCGGAGCAGCAGGTTGATTTTTTATCCAGCAGTGAACAAGCAGACGGCATGTTCATCTTTGAAAATGATCCAGCACAGGGAGAACTGACGATCAAATCAACAGGCTATCGGCTTCCTTAGGAGTGCGATATGGAATGAATTGCCGCTCATCCCAACCCTTCTCCGCAGGAGTTGTTGTGTATGAACAAGTCTCTAAACTCCGTTTCGCCGTTGAGATCTCCCTAAATCCATCTACAGCCCTTTGGGCATGACTTCGCCTAGAAAAAGGGGAAGCTTTGAGTTGATTTCCCCCTTTAAACTATCCCTTCACCAAAAGTCGCTGAACTGATTACAGGGACTTCTGGTGAAGGGATAGCTTCCACAGGAGAGGGCTTACGACTGTTGGCGAGTCGGAATCATAACAGTAAACGTAGTGCCGGGTTGTTCCGGTTCTGAATGACAGCTTAATCGTCCTTTATGCTTGTCTGTGACGATTTGATGACTGATTGACAGTCCCATGCCAGTGCCTTTTCCAACGGGTTTTGTTGTAAAAAACGGATCAAATAATCTTCGCTGGATATGACTGGGTACCCCTGTTCCGTTGTCGATAAATTGAACGGTAACTTCGTGAGAGTTTGTGAGCTGAGTTTGAATCGTGATGGTGGGATTCGTAATTTTTCCTCGTAAAAATCCTTCTTCTAAGACATCAACTGCATTGCTCAGAAGATTCATGAATACTTGGTTTAGCTGGCCAGCGTAACATTCAATTAGAGGCACCTCTCCATAGTTTTTAATCACTTGAATCCCAGGAAATTCAGGCTTTGCTTTGAGCCGATGCTGCAAAATCATCAATGTACTGTCGATGCCGTCATGGATGTTGACCTCTTTCATTTCGGCCTCATCCATGCGGGAGAACGTTCGTAGTGAGGCCACGATTTTCTGAATCCGATCAGCCCCTATCTTCATCGATTTTTGCAATTTGGGTAGATCATCCAGCAAAAAGTCAATATCAATTTCGTCTATTTTCTGCTGAATTTCTGGATGAGGAGATGGGTAATGTTGTTGATAGAGTTGAAGCAGTTCAAATAAATCCTGAATATATTCATCGGCATGATTTAAGTTGCCAAAGATGAAATTAACTGGATTATTAATTTCGTGAGCAATTCCTGCCACTAATTGACCCAAAGCGGACATTTTTTCCGCTTGAATCATCTGGGTTTGAGTTCGCTGTAGCTCTTGCAGTGCTTGCTCTAACTCAACGGTACGCTGATTTAGTTCGGCCTCAGCTCTTTTGCGATCGTCAATATCTGTACAGGTGCCAATCCACTCTTGAATAGTGCCGTCTTCCGCCAGGATAGGAACACCTTTAACATCAAAATAGCGGTAGGTGCCATCGGCGGCTTGAATGCGGTATTCAGTTTTGTACCAGTTTCTTGTTTCGCGAGCGTGATTCCAGACTTTGCCTGTGCGATCGCGATCATCTGGATGAACTGCTTCTAGCCAGCCAAAGCCCTTCAGCTTGTCCAAACTTTGGCCAGTATAGGTGCACCAGTTGGGTGATTCAACGCTCAGTCCATCAGGTGTTGCTATCCAAATGATTTGAGACGTTACGGTGATCAAAGAGCGATATCGTTCTTCGCTTTTGCGCAGGGCAATTTCAGCCTGTTCTGGAGTATCTAGTTCTTCTAAAGAGTGATACATTGCGGCGATCTAATCAATCTCATAACTTGTTGATTTATCGTGCCCGTTGCATAAATTGGGAATAACAAATGCTGGCTATGTTGACGATTCTTAATTTCGCCACATGTAGAATTTGGAGGGCAAAATAGGTTCATAAACGTATAAATACGCAATTAAAAAGGGTAGACATTGTCCACCCCAAAATTAAGAATATAGCAACTGTAAGAATCCGGTTTTAGCGCCTCGACAGCGACATTACAATTCGCAAGATGTACCAGAACAGTAGCGCTACAGATGCAAATAGTTCCAGCGATGCCGCAACGTAGTGCTCGGTTGAATAGTGGTGCATGATTTTGGAGGTGTCGTACAAAATCGCTGCTGATGCGAAAGCGACCATTACGACTGAAAACAGCAGTCCCAGCGTAAAGCCAAAGATGATGCTACAGAGAATCAAACCGAGTGCCACAAAGCCAGCAATTTTTAAAACACCGCCCAGAAAGGTGAAATCGGTGCGCGTTGTGAAAGCAATAGTGGTTAATCCGGCAAACATCAGGAGCGTCAAAATTGCTGCTGTCGGGATGACGGTTGGATCAGAGAAGAAAGCTGCAATATAGAGAAGGGGCGCAAAAATCAGGGCTTCGCCGACGACATAAACACCCAAGCCTATATACTGTGTCTGGGTTGAATCGGCTTTGGCCGCTAGGCTTCTAGAGAACCAGCCTAATAGCGCAAATCCACCCAGGATAGCTAACCAAGCAAATCGGCTACTTGAAACTAACACGGTGAGCGCTTCTGCGATGCCAAGCTGGAAGAGTAGAAATTCAACCAGAATAAATGCACCGACTGCACCCGCCAAGTGCAGATACGTTTTGCGAATAAACACGGCCCGTTCGCTGGGTCGAGCCTGAGCGACTGTAATCATGAATGTAGCTCCTTTAGGAAGTTGATAGGGATAAATTCAACGCTGGCTGCTTCAGCTCGGGAAATTTATCCCAAATAAGCGTTAAGTGAATTATTCCCATTCTAGAAACTCAGCAAACTTACGTCTCGTTATCCGCTGATCAGAGCGTTTTCCCAAAAGCCTATTCATACGACACAGCACAGCGCTACCTTTGATGAACGCTATAGAATCGAAGGGTTGTTACCAGGGATAGGACAGTCGGTGATTGGATTTTTAATTGTGCTGCTGTCGTCGGTGTTTTTCTGTTTGCAAAATGTGACCGTGCGGGTGCTGTTTAACGACGTCAATATTTTCGGCATTTGGCAAACAGGCGGATTTGTGCCACCCACGCTGGAGAATTCATTCCTGCTGCTGTTTATGCGCATGATTCTGGTGGTGCCGATTATGGCGGCAATTTCGTCACGGCTGTATGGGACAACCTGGAAAGATATTGCTAGTCTACGCCACGCCGACCAGCGCCCAACGCTCAGATATGCGATCGCAGGTGGCGTGTTGATGTTTCTCTACCTGGTGCTGCTGTATATCTCAATTGGCCTGATTCCCACTGGCATTGCGCTAACTCTATTTTTTACCTATCCCATTTTTACCGCTCTCTTTTCCTGGCGATTCTTTGGCAGTCGGCCCACCTGGTTTCGCTGGGGAATTATTGCTGCTGTTCTGGTTGGTAGTGTCCTGACTATGCCGCGTCCAGAAGCCACCGTTGGTCAACAAACCTGGCTGGGAATTATGTTGGGCGTTGGATCGGGGATTGCCTATGCGTTGTATACCGTCAATGCTCAAAAAAGCTTTGAATCCTTTCATCCGGTGCCATTTACCTGGATCAGCTTCGCCACGACGCTGGTGCTGTCATCGATCAGTCTGTTCTTTTGGCAGGGTGATTTGGGAGCGCTGGACTGGACGGGACTGTGGATTGGCGGACTGGTATCTGCGATCGCAACTCTAGTGGGTCACTTGCTCAACAACTATGGCATTCGGCTAATTGGTGCAACGTCATCAGCGATGATTGGAGCAACAAATCCGGCGTTGACGGTAGTTTTGGCCTGGTTCGCAATTCAGGAAACGCTCAATTGGGTTCAGGTGATAGGCGTGTTGATTGTGACAGGAAGTGTGGCGCTGTTGAGCCAGGAGCGGAATGTATTGAGAAGAGTAAAAGGTGGGGAGTAAGGAGCGCTTGCGATTAGTCACGTTACTAAAAAAGCTGGGTTAGTTGATTAGGGAAGCGCAATCGCATGTTTCCATTGCAGAAAGTAAACTGCGATCGCACTTCTATCTAATTTCTGTGATTCAATTTTCTGGAAAATTCATGTAGCAATGTGGATCTAATTGATACTCGTCACTCCAAGCAGCTAAAAGCTGCTAGCCAAGCATCATGGATTCATCCTGGCTTTTTCTTCTGCCTTATATCAACCTAACTTGCATGCTTTTAGGACTTATAGTCATTGCATATATTCATTTGACTAAGGTGAAGAAGGAAATAGGGCCTGAAGTTGATAGACATGCGGATCGAGGAAAACCGAATTTTTGGAAACTTATTGTTCCCAGTTGTTTATTGGAATCGATCTGTAGATCTACGGGCTTTATATTTTGGACAATGATTGCAATCCTATCCTGGACAAACTATTCTTTCATTCAAAAAACGAAAGCTGGAGATTTATTAATCCGAACTAAAAGAAGCGCAGAAGATCAAATATGGAAGTGGAGTGGAATATTATTTGGAATTTTTGCTGTACTAGATTCAGCAACATGGCTGTTGTTCTTATTGATAGGATATGAGCATCCTAAATTTGATTTGGCAGCGCAACTTTATGAAGATATGCTTTTCGCAATGATTTCTATATGCCAGATAACAGTAGGATTGACAGGATTTGAGTTAAGAGAAAATGGTATTTGCGCCATGCTGATATTTATCAAATGGCGTGATGTAAAGTCATATATCTGGGAACCGTCGAAGCCCACAACTCTGACAATCTTTCATAAACCACTTTTCCCTTACGTGAGTCCAGGTTTTATGAATATTGCTATTCCTGTCTCGCAAAAAGAAATGGTGAATCATATCTTAGATGCAAAGTTGTCTGTGCAATGAGAAGTGCGATCGCGCTTTCTCCCGAAAAGTGCCTCTACAATAAAAGCAAGCACAATTGGAGTAAGTGCCAGTGCCTGAAACTAATTCAGAGGCAGTTCAGCAGCCTTTATCTTCTAATCTTTACGATGCTGATTTCTATGCGTGGACGCAGGAACAAGCTGCTCTGCTCCGTCATAAGCGGTGGAGCGAGATTGATCTGCCAAATTTGATTGAGGAGATTGAATCGCTGGGTCGGCAGCAGCGGCAGGAGCTTCGCAATCGTTTAAGTATTTTGCTCGGACATTTGCTCAAGTGGGAGTATCAGCCGCAAAAGCGCAGCCGGAGCTAGTTAGCGACGCTACGGATGCAGCGATTGGATATTGCTGATTTGCTGGCGGATAATCCGAGTCTTCAACCTTACTTGGAGGAAGTACTGCACAGAGCTTATTTGCGTGGGGTTCAGTTAGCGGTTCGCGAAACAAATTTATCCCATGAGACGTTTCCAGCGGATTGTCCCTACGGTTTGGTAGAGGTTTTAGATGATCATTTTTATCCGGGTGAACCCAGCAATTTAGTAAAGAATTAAAACGGCGTTTTTATTCCTTTACTAAATTAATTTAAATGCTTTTTCCTTTGATTTAAGAATGGCAATCCAGCCTAGTTGATGGGGCATTCTAAACGGTGTGTAATCAGTTTTAGAATGAAAATGGGCAAAGCAAGTCGGCAGGCTGGACAAAATATTCGTGAATTAGCCTTAAAGCGACGGGTCAAGGCAATTATCTTTTTTATCAATGCAGGATTAGTGATCATCTTGCCGCTTTACTTGATTAAAGCTTTTCAAGATTTCATGAGCCGAATCTCTCCAGCGAATTCGTCTCAATCATCAGCTTCATTCAGTGTGCCGTTTTTCTTTTACGTATTTCTCGTTATCGCGGCGTTCAGTTTAGTTGTAAATGGCGTTTTGCTTTGGCAGAAAGCTAATCGAGCTGACCAAGGGGCTAGAGGAGAAGAAGAGATTGCTGAAGAAATGCGTAAACTTGAGCCGTTCGGATGGCAAATTGAGTACGGAATGCGTTTGGGCGGCGGTTTAGGAGATGCGGATATTGTTTGTATTTCGCCTCAGAATAAAGCCTATGTGATTGACGTGAAATCTCATCAAGGCGATGTAATTTTGCAGGAGGAAAAGCTCTATCGAAAAATGGGTAAGGAAACATATCCGTTTGAAAAGGATTTTCTTAAACAGGCAATGAAGCAAGCGTTTCAGGTTAAGAAACAAAAGCGCTTGAGTTTTGTAACGCCAATTGTGGCGTTTTCTAATGCACGGGTGTTGACCCCAGCAGGCAAAATCCAGGGTGTTTACGTGGTGGAGCGCTTGCGATTAGTCACGTTATTGAAAAAATTGGGCTAGTTGCTTAGGAAAGTGCGATCGCAGTTTATTTTCTATGATGGAGATGTGCGATCGCATCTTCCAAACCTAAATCGAGCATAATATAAGAACGGTCTACAGTTGCTTGAATTATGATTCCAGTCAATGAAGCTCAACAACGGTTGCAGGATCTAATTGATTCGGTGAGTCAGTCGCATCAGCCGATTGTGATTGCAGGACAAAACAGCAATGCGGTGTTGTTGTCTGAAGCAGATTGGGCATCGGTGCAGGAGACGCTTTATTTGTTATCTGTGCCAGGAATGCGGGAATCAATTCGAGAAGGGTTAGCAACACCGATTGAAGAGTGTAATTGACTGCTCTTTATTCAACAATAGACGAGAACTATGTGTGAACGTGATCTAGGTGAATTGGGAGAAACAACTTTTAGAGGTTGGTGTAATGCTGTAGGTATAACTATACATAAAGTTGAACAAGATAGAACAGGTTGGGATTTTTTCATTGAATTTCCTTGGAAAAAGAACGTGGATTTACCAAGGGATATGTTCTTGGCACCTATAGAGTGTAAGGTTCAAGTTAAAGCCACTGACCAGAAAAACAAAAGCGAGAAAATAACTGTATCCAACTTAAATAGATTAATAAAATTTCATGGGCCTGTTTTCTTTTGCCTTATTGAATTTGATGGAAAGGATCAACCTCGATCAGCCTATTTACTTCACGTTGGCGAGAAAATAATAGGTAAAACTCTTAAGAAGATTAGGGAGCTGGATGTTAAAGGTCAAGGTGATAAACTAAATAAGCATACAATCTGCATTCGAGGCACAAAGAAATATCTACTATCTGAGTTAACTGGTCAAGAATTAAAGAAAGCTATTGAAAGTTATTTGCCTGATGGCTTGGAGAAATATGTCGAGCATAAAAATAAGTTGCTGAATACTCTAGGGTTTGAAGATGGAAAAAGACAGATTACTATTACTTTCTCTGGGGAAACAGCTGTCAAAGATATATTGGATTTGTCTTTAGGATTACGCAAGGATATTCGTGGAGAAAAAAGCGTTGCACATTACAAGAGATTTGGAATACTCTCTGATGATACTTCGCTGAATCTTGAGAATTTTTCTTTCAGCCTTAAACCTAAACCTGCCCCAGCAATACTTAAATTTAAAGAGTATGAGTTTTCACCAGGTATATCGCTAAACGTTAACTTGTACCTTTCTCCCTTCAATGACTTTTTGCCTCATACTTATTTCAAGCTTAGAATCGAGTCTACATTCTTCAATATTGTTGCTGAGCCGTGCAATGAGGATGAAAACTATCCATGCGAGTTTCAAGTTGAACTTCAATCTGATAAACAAGTTACATTGTTAGATCTCAAAAATCACTTTAAAGTCTTTACTCTATTTAAGAAAAATGCTCATTTAATATTAGAAATACAGGATAGAGATAAAGAAGTTCCCCCTATTAAAATACCGTCAATTGTCCTTCAAGCTAACAACGATGAAGAAATCGGCTATTGGTCTGAACTTTATCATTCAGCAGAAATGGCTTCATCAATATGCCAAAGATCTTTTATTAAAGATGATGAAGTTTTGATATCTATTGATGAGCTGATTCAATCGGCTTCATCTATTAATGCTTTATATAGGTTTCTAAATGCAGATGTGACTGATATTTCTGCTAATTTTTCCACTGACTTAGTTGATTCCGCAGAGACTAAATGTTTAGCGCTTACTTTCTCTATGGCAGTAGTGATTGGAAATTATCAACTGATCTTTTTTCTGGCTTTAATTGGTTCACCGTTGCTGGTGAATCAAACTCAGTATAAATTGATCCCGGATCAAGTCAAAGCTAAGAATGAATTAGTAATCATCAGCGATGAAGTAGTGAAACAGAACATAGTTGATGAAAGATTTGAAATTTTTGAGCAAATGCTAAGAGATAGAAACTTAGCAGTGGTCAGGATCAACTCCTAACTCTCGTAACTTCTCCGCAAGCCGATTTGCTTTTTGCTCTGCCATTTTTGCTGCTTCCTCTGGTGTTGGTACTAGTTCTCCATCAGGCGTAAAAAAGCGTAGCTTTCCCTCTTCAATGCCTAAAAATAGCTCTAGCTGCCGACTCCAGAGATGTCCCTTTTCATTTGGTTCCATCGATTCATAGCTGCCACCGACCAGTAAAAAAACAGCAAACTCCAGCGAATCCGGATCAAACCAGAAATACTCCGGTGTTCGAAACGTGTTTTGGTAGATATCTTTCTTAATGCCTCGGTCAGCCTGCGCCGTACTCTCCGAAAGCAGTTCCACAATCACATTGGGATACTTGCCATCCTCTTCCCACACCACCCAGCTTTTGCGCGTGCGCCGCTCCATCCCCAGCACCATAAAGAAGTCCGGGCCACGAAAATCCTGCGACTTAATCTGCTTCGGGCTGAAATAGACCGTGAGATTGCCCGACGCAAAATAATCATCGCGATCCTGCCAGAGCCAATCCAGGCAGCTAATCAGCAGCAGCATTTGGCGCACATGCAAATCAGTTTCCATTGTTGGCTCATCGCTATAGAGGTCGCCCGGTGGGACGCTCACCGCAGAAGTATCCGAATTGTTAGCTGCAACCATGACAAACGGAGCTGAGGAGTTGTTTTTATTTTAAGAGCGATATCAAAAAAGGAGCGATCGCAGATCGCTCCTAGCCCAATCAATATCTACTTAGATATAAATTGATAACCTGCTTTATAACCTATTATAGGATCTATCTGCAGGCTAATAGTAATGTTATGCTATTTGTGTATTTATACAAGTGCAATGCCTAGTAAATACACAGTTTTCATACATTTGCATCTGTGTTCATGAATTTTTCACATGAAGGACTGTAGTTTTATGCCTACTTCATTAAGATCTAAAAGTTTTAAAGGTTACGATATCAGTACAGCTTGTTTATTAATTGGAATAACAGCGCTAGCAAGCTTTGTAATAAATATACTAGCCTTTGCATTAACTCCAGATCTATATTCAGTTCAGTGGAGAGTCACATTCCTGGAACAGGTTGCAAATCGCAGTATTGCTCTCTTACTAGTGGTCAGTCAATAAAAGGATGACGGGTAAAAGAGTAAGATGAAGTCAGTGCAATCAAGGTGCTGACATGGTCAAAAAGTACATCGTAAGCTTAAGCGAAGCAGAACGACAAGAACTCGAACAAATGGTTAAAACGGGCAAACGAGCGGCTTATACGATCAATCATGCCCGGATTCTCCTGAAAGCAGATTGCAATCAACCAAGTGGGAGTTGGCGTGACCAGGAGATTAAAGATGCCTTTGGCATGAGTATCAGAACGATTGAGCGGGTGCGTCAGCGATTTGTCGAGGAAGGACTGGAAGCGGCGCTGAAGTGCCGTCCCGGTGGCGGTCGAAAACGGAAATTAAATGGCGAGGTTGAGGCGCATTTGATTGCATTGCGCTGTAGCGAGGTTCCGAAGGGAAAGGGGCGATGGACATTGCGGTTGCTAGCAGATCAGATGGTCGAGTTGAACTATGTTGAGCAACTGAGCCATGAGAGTGTGCGACAAGTGCTGAAAAAAACGAACTGCAACCCTGGCGACAAGAGTGCTGGGTAATTCCGCCTGAACAATCAGCCGAGTTTGTCTGGCGCATGGAATGCGTGTTGGAGGTGTATCAAACAGCTTACAATCCCAAGATTCCTGTGATTTGCATTGATGAGGCAACCAAACAATTAGTCAAAGAAACCCTGGTTCCCATTCCTGCTGAACGGGGACACCCCAAACGCTTCAATTATGAATATGAACGCAATGGTACAGCGAATCTGTTTATGATTTGTGAGCCAATGGTGGGATGGCGGCGGGTGGAAGTGACGCAGCACCGCACGGCACTCGATTATGCTCACTTGCTCAAAACGTTGGTTGATTCAGATTATGTTCAGGCAGAGAAACTGATTGTGATTCAAGATAATCTCAATACCCATTCGCCCGCATCGCTCTACAAAGCGTTTGAGCCACAAGAAGCACAGCGAATCTTGAGTCGGTTGGACTTTTGTCATACGCCCAAGCATGGAAGTTGGTTGAATATGGCAGAAATCGAATTGAGTATTCTCAGTCGTCAATGTTTAGATCGTCGTATTCCTGATTTGGAGACGCTCAAATCCGAGGTTGATGCCTGGCAGGACAATCGTAATCACGAAGAAACCTGGATTGATTGGCGGTTTACAACAGCCGATGCCAGGGTTAAATTACATAGACTTTACCCGTCAATTATTAATTGACTGAACACTAGGCTTTGGCTTGGTTTTTTATAGTTTATCTAGTAATCCAGAGTTACGCAAAAAGCTAGCATCTATATGTTTAATAATTGGTCTTTTATTTCAGATGAGCTGCATACTAACTATTCATGATACGCTAGCGCTTCAAGGACAAGCCTCTGAAAATATTTCTCAACAAAGCCGACAGGCGAAAGAACAGATACAAGAGAACTCTAGTAGTTTAGGTGGTTCACAGCAGGTTGATCAGGCGATTCGACAAATAACATTACAGGAGGAAAATTTGCAGCAAAGAGCTAAATCAGATATTACTCGTGCAGGAATTGTTAGTTTAGGCAATCTTTTTATTCCAGGCATTGGCCTAATTGGATTAGGCTGGCTTGCCTTAAAGTAGTGAGATCTGGTGGTTGATATTAAGCCAGTTTTGAACTGGGCTCTGGAAAATCAGCTCTGGAATGCGTAATCAGACTTATATATAAAGAGTAATGATTTGGAATAAGAGAACTTGTTACCGATGTTTTGTGCAAGTTCTGGAATTTGCACATACTGTTCATGGATTGATAGTTCTATCAGGTTTATTTGTTGGTCTGTGCTATTTCCCTGCCTGGTTTGGCTACTTGTTCAAACGAGCTATGGAAGGAGCCACAAGTTGGTTCCTAATTCTGGTAATGCTTGGCTTCATTGGCGTCGAACTCTGGCAACAGCGTCATTCGATCAGAAAAATTATTCCTAATCCTGAAGACAGGACTTTAGGCCATGCACTGATAGTTTTCGGGGTTTTCTTGTATCCCTTCTGTCGTTTTGCTCTCTGGTCCCAGGCAATCGTTTGGCTGATGATTCTGTTGGGTGTAGTAATCAGTTCTTGGGGATTGCCTTTCCTCTTGCAGCACAAGCTTTCTACATTTTTTATTTGTTTAACGGTTTACCCTAGATTAGGCATCATTTCGCGTGCGGTCTGGGAGTTTTTTTTCCCGCCCTTTGCGTTGGAAGGCATTATGGCAGAGATTGCAGCAGTTGGCCTTAATGGTTTGGGTTTCCAGTCCATAGCAGATGGAAGATTTATTTTGTTTCCTAAAGGTGCAGTTGAGGTGGGTTGGGGTTGTAATGGTTTAGACATGGCCATTACAGTCGCGGCTGTTGGCCTATTTATAGGACTTATCTTTAAGCAGTCTTTCTCTGAAATTATAAAATTTATGACCGTAGGTGTGATGATGGCGTTCTTGGCGAACATACCTCGTCTCATGCTAGTTGCCGTTGCTTATGTATATTGGGGTCAAGCTTGGTTTAAGTTTTGGCATGGCTTTTGGGGAGGTCAAGTCTTTGCGACAGTTCTGATCACGTTTTATTACTACTTAGTTATGTTTTCCGTAAGGTCGCCGAATTCGTCAACGTAAGGCTTTTGTGAAGAGACTGTGTTTCTACGGTTCTGCAACTAGCAATTTAATACTGAATTTTGTAAAATTTCTGACCAGAGAGAAATTCTGGCTGTGCTTGACTTTAAACAATTATAGGCTCTGCTCTGCCGTACAGGATCTGAGCTTCTCTGTAAAGGTACGGATAAACTATGCCAGCGATCGCTTTTTCTGTCTTTGAACCCTCGTTATCTTGAGCACATTGAAAAGATTCAGTTATTTGATCTAAGACAATGTTCTTAAAGATAAGGTCGAGCTTAGGGTTGTTTGAGCAAGGGTGCAGACTCGTTCTTATTCTTTAGAACCAACGCAAAGATGGTGATTTATGAACCGTACTTTTTTAACCGGGACGCTTGTGGCAGGTGCGCTTGCTACAGCGTCTGTGGTGTTTGCTGAACCAGCAAGTGCACTTACTTGGGATTGGCGCGATCCCTCTTGGGCTGAACTTACTGCTGATCATGTAGGAACATCCTTTGATGTTTTTTTCTACGAATCTACTATTAATGGCACATCTGTTGAAGGACTTAATGCCACTGCAAACTTCGCACTAAAAGCGTTTGTAGCTGCTCAAGATGGTCAACGAGATTATATTGACTTCGATATAACGCTGACTAACTGGAGTAACAGTGACATTTGGGATTCCGCCCGTTTATCTGGTCTGGCTTTTGCTATTGATCCCGATGCTGTGGCTGCCACGTCTAATGGCACTTTTGATAACGCCATCATCAACGGAAATTACCCCGAAGGCTATAGAACTGTTGATGTTTGCTACACCGATGGAAATGCCTGTCCAGGTGGCCGAAACGGTGGTGTCTCCCTAGGAGATACAGGTAGTTTCTACACTAGAATCTTTTTTGATGATGGTGCACTGGGTGAAAGCGTCAGAGTCAGAATGGATCAATTCCTAGTGCGTTGGCAGAGCCTGACCAGCAATGCTGATGGCAGATATGGGAATACGTATAAGGGTGCGAGTGGCGTTGGTACTGGTCAAGTACCGACTCCTGCTCTGATCCCAAGTATCTTAGGTGCTGGCATTGCCGCTTTCCGGAAAAAGCGGCAGGAGAAAAAGCTACAAGAACAAGTCTAGTTCTGCCAATATCTTGCCATCAAGAAACAGGATGCCTTTTATGAAAGGCATCCTGTTTTTTTAGTTCAGTATCACAGTATTAATTTCGGTGGGCTTAACCCATCACGCTTTCACCGCGACGGTAAATCTCTTGAGCATAATCCGTCCAAGCGCCCTGTCCCCAGTAGCGGAAACAGCTCGTCTCCAGCAGCATCACATAGAGCAGCGCTTCCTGATATTCCTGGCTCCGCGTCACCGAAGGATCAGCCTGCACCGCACGGTCGAACTTCTCATGGAACTTGGCGCTCAGCGTTGCCATTGGGCCAAGCACATTCTCGTAGCCACGTACCCAGCTCAGGTCGTTTGTCCAGGATGCACCGTCCATGCTGAATTGGTGGTCAGAAGCTTGCAATTCCTCAATTGCCGCCTGAACCTTTTCCGGTGTGGCGCTGTCGGGATCAACCCGCTGCCAAATCTTGTGTTGATGCACAGCTTGGCAGGTCGGATAGTCATCGGGGTTCACGCCAGAAGCTTCCAGCAGTTCGATGTATTCGGTGCCGTTTAGACCGACGACGCCTTCGACGCTGCGGCCATTGTCCTTGATGTCATACCAAACGGGCTGGAAATCGCGCGGAAACTCATTCATCATCACGCCGCCGTTTTCGCCATCGGCAATTTGGGTGACACAGGAGGGCACGTTCTGGTCGCCAATTTGCTGCCGACCGCGACCTTTAGCTTCGTGGTAAGGCTGCATCTGCGCCACCAGCTTGGTGTCGGAACCCTGGGTTTTAATCAGTGCCGTAATGCTAATCGTTTCGCCTCTGGTGTTGCGAGCCACTAGGCGATTGGGAACGTATTTGTGCTCGTGCCAGATGCCAGAGCCGTCCAGACGCTCAACCGAGTGTTCCTGCACCATCAGCCACTTATAGCCGCATTCTTTCAGCGCCTTGATGTACTCATACAGCGTATCGGGGTGGTTGGGCAGGTGCATTTCCGGTGGCGAGAAGCCCTTGACCCGCTTCAGCGCATCATAGCCAAAGAGGGCCGCAAAGTAGTGCTGCCAGGCCTGAATTTGCAGCTTCAGGTCAGGGATCGGTGTCGAGGGCACCACTGCATGGCTCCACATGGTGCCGAGCCATTCCACGTAGGGATAGTAAGTGCGATCGCAGGCAATCTTTTTCAAATTGTCCAGCACATCATGGCGACCCATCTGGTGCAAACCCCAGAGCAAATTACCGGAATAGTCCAGCATGATGCGGGGATTGCAGCCGTCGTTCACCAGATTGGGGATAAATTCACCCATGCGGCTGTAGCACCAGGCGAAGACGTTGGCGTTGTGATTGTCACCCTGATCCGGATGTTCAAACATGTGCTGCAAATTGCAGATCAGTTCGCCATTGGCACCTGCCGGAATCGTCGGCTGATGCATGTGAAGCGCGCAGGCGAACCCCGCAGAAATTTTGTCGAGGCTGAGGTTAGTAACGGGCAGAAATACGGGATCGTCATGCTGCACCACAGCCGTAATATCCGATTCCCATCCACAAATATTGGGAAAGCCGGAGCGAGTTGCCTCCAACTCCGGTCGTTGTGAGGGGGCTTGAGCAACCATAAATTGTCCTTATGTGTGTGCAGAACTAGCAAACTCAAATCAAAAATCCGGTTAAAAATCCAGAGCTTGTTTGGGTAGTGGTGTTTCAGTAATGATTTCTCGTTGTGCGGGCACCGCCCACACAACGAGAAATCATTACCGTTTGAGGACTACCCTTGTTTGATAAAACCTTGTGCTGCAAACGTTTTATAGAAGCGAAGTGAATTCTTACACACGGATCTGATATTACCGTCGTCGGGCGGCAGAGTTACTTCTGATGATAGGCGAGAATTCCTCTTTCGGTGGCTTAAGCTGAAATAAGTGATGTCACAGGGTTTTACATTGTTTTGCGAAGCTTAATCCAGTTCCCAACGGACAGTATTGTTAAAGATAACAGTGCATATACTCAAAAGTGGTATGGGAGCGATGTCATCACTGGCTTACAGCAGGCGGGGATCAAAAATCAAGCCAAATGACTTGCCAAGAAACCATTTCCTCGTTTGAATGTAAAGCATAAGAATGATGAATTTATATGAAGCAGAGGATAGCGTATGTACATTGTGCAGATTGCGTCTGAGTGCGCCCCAGTCATTAAGGCGGGTGGACTAGGAGACGTCGTGTATGGCCTGAGTCGGGACATCGACATGCGGGGTCATACCGTTGAGACCATTCTGCCGATGTATGACTGCATGCGGTACGACCACATTTGGGGATTGCATGATGCCTACCGGGATTTGATCGTGCCCTGGTATGGCGGTTCGATTCACTGCGATGTTTTTTGCGGCTGGGTACACGGCCAGCTCTGCTTTTTTATTCAGCCTCATTCCGGCGACAATTTCTTTAATCGCGGCAAGTACTATGGCGATCTAGATGACCACATGCGGTTTGCCTTTTTCAGTAAGGCCGCACTAGAGTTTCTCCTCGTTTCTAACAAGCGTCCTGACGTGATCCACTGTCACGATTGGCAAACAGGTTTGATCCCCGTCATGCTGTACGAAATGTATGGCTGGCACGGTATGGGTACTCAGCGAGTCTGCTACACCATCCACAACTTTAAGCACCAGGGCGTCTGGAGCGCAGAACCCCTGTGGGCAACGGGTTTGAACCGGGAGGATTACTACTTCGAATATGGTCGCCTGCGGGACAACAACAATCCCAATGCCATCAACTTCATGCAGGGCGGCATCGTGTACTCCAACTATGTGAATACCGTATCGCCGCACCACGCTTGGGAAGCCCGTTTCAGCGAAGTGGGCTGCGGTTTACAGCCAACGCTGGAAACCCATCAGCACAAGTTCGGCGGCATTCTCAACGGCATCAGCTATCAAACCTGGAATCCTGAAACTGATCAGTACATTCCGTATCACTTCAGTGCAGATAACTTTGAGGACAAAGCGCTGAATAAGAAGTCACTGCGGGAGTGGTTGGATCTGCGTCAAGCCGATCGACCGCTGGTCTGCTACATCGGGCGTTTAGATGATCAGAAGGGTGTCCATCTGGTTCACCATGCCATCTACTATTCTTTGCAACGGAATGCTCAGTTTGTACTATTGGGTTCTGCCACGGCAGACAGCATCAATAGCTGGTTCTGGCATGAGAAGCAGCACCTCAAAGATAACCCCGATTGCCATTTGGAACTGGGCTTCAATGAGGAGCTAGCGCACCTGATCTATGCGGCAGCAGATATTGTGATCGTGCCGAGTAACTATGAACCTTGCGGATTAACCCAGCTGATTGGTTTACGCTACGGTACGGTGCCCGTGGTACGTGGTGTTGGCGGACTGGTCAATACCGTGTTCGACTGGGATTATGACGAAGCCCATCGTCCAGAAGAGCGCAACGGTTTCGTATTCTACGAGTCTGATTTTAATGCTATCGACTTCGCTCTCGGTCGGGCACTGGATTTGTATTACGACCAGCCGGAACTCTTTAAGGAGTTAGCGAAACAGGGCATGGCCTGCGATTATTCCTGGAGCCGCTCCGGTGAACAATACGTCGGCGTATACGAACACATTCGCCATAAGTAAAAATCTTAAGTAGCCTGTAGGGTGGGCATTGCCCACCTTATAAGGCACTATTTTGATGTGTAGCCCCGTATAGCGCATGTTGGGTTTCCTTCGTCAACCCAACCTACAGTTGCTATATCATGATTGGCTCTTTTGGCCATGAGAACTGTGAAGCAAACGTCAACGCAGTTAATAATTCAGCATTCGCCAGTGCTGAGCTGGTTGGCCTGTGGAATTTTATTGATGATTGGGCTATCCGCATTTGCTGTCCCTGCAACGTCATCAGACGAAGGGTTAGCTGTTTATATCTTGGCCTGGATCTCCATAGGTTTTGGTGTGTTTTTAGTATTTTCTAGCAGAACTATTACATGGAGCTTTGATAAAGAGAATGGGAATTTGCTGATTAACGAGAAATTTCTACTCAGCAAAAAAGTTACTGAATACTCGCTCCAGGACATTTCAGAAGTGAAGTTAGATTCCAAAGTTGCGGATAGTGACGGGAAAGAGCTACTTGGGAATAGATTTGGTGTGAAACTTGTACTTTCACGCAGACAACATTTACATCTCTGTCCGGATTTATCTCTTCCTATCTCTGTAGCAGAAGAAGCAATTCACCGAATATCTGCATTTCTAAAAACTTGAATAGTTGTAAGCACGGGCAATACGGCATTGCTAACGGTTTAGTCGTGGATCTAGGTTGCGGGAGCGGGTTGTCAGCTCAGGGGTTAGTCAAAGCTAGCTATCAGGTTCTGGGGATTGACTGGTCAGAGGCATTAATTGCGATCGCAGTTGACCGAGTTCCCCAAGCTGAGTTTCGAGTTAGCTCGTTCCTAAGTCTGTACCCAAAACAAAAGAGGCCATTTGGCTACCGTAATGCGGCGGCAAAATAACCTCTTCTAGTACCAGTTTTATAGGGCGCAATTCGTATATATCGTATATAGCTTCTAAAGCCTTTACGAATTGGAATCACCACTGAACGGTTGAACGCCTGTTTCAGGATAATCATCACTTGAGGGGCTAAAAATCCGGCCAATTGCCTCTGCTAATACGCTGAAGAAACCGGGCTGGTGTCTTAACTCCTTCATTGCTTCATCCACATGCTCAGACGAGAAATCATATCCGGCCTGATTTCCCACCCCGACCAAATCCTCCGGGGATTTGGCTGATTTCAATTGCGCTTGTAGCTGTTCATCATTAGCGGCATCCGTTAAAAAGTTCAATACATTTTCTTTAGACATATAGCTAAACCTCTTATTTAACGACGCTATGAATGTTTGAGCACCATGCTCTACAGCTAAATTGTAGCGAATATGACAAGATGCGGTTCTTTGGGATTTTTGATATGTAACGCACTTGAATCAGGAGAGTCCTCAAAGGGTAACGAACGATGTTGGTGAGCAGGATCGCCCGCACCACCCAACATCATTACCCATGTCCCACTACTTGAATTAGATCCCCAACGTTTTGCGGAGTAGGTTTTGGTCGTCAGGACTAATACTGAAGCGCCCTTTCTCAATATCACGTACCCAGCTTTGGCTTTTGCCTAGACGATCTGCTAATGTGCGCTGAGTAAGATTTTGCTGTCGTCGAGCTGCTTTAATTGCGGTTCCAGAGAGAGAGTCGTCTGGTTGGGCCTTGCGAGACTGGGTTGAGCGCCGCCGCCGCTTTTGGGTCGTTCGTTTGACGGTTTGCTGCCATTCTTCGGGCAGTTCAAATCCAAGTAGACGAGCATTCAGCAACCGCTGCCATTTATTCCGGGGGGCAGTATCCGTTAAGCTGAGGACTTGATTGGCGTCTTCCGTCCAGAATTCAAGCGCATCTTCGGCATCGTCCGGGATGTCTGCTACCCTGGCCCAGAGCGGCTGAATTGCCGGAGGATAGGTGTCTGGATCAAAGATGGGCTTAAGTCCGTAGTAGTAGACAGTTTCCAAATCGCTTTCGAACGTTTTGAGCAGGCGCTTATGGGCACCACGTATATTCATCGTGGCTGTGACGCGCTCCTCACCATAGGCAATGCGCAGCAGGGTGCGAATGGTGATGCGGTGGTCACTTCCTAACCGCAACTTGAACAGTAACCACAGCAATAGGCGAATGGCTCCTTCATGCTGCTGCCAGTTACTCATCACTTCTGAGAGGAGAGACTGGGGGAGTGTACCGTACTGATAAAACGCAGTTTGACGATGATAATCTTGCCGATTAAGAAAGTGCTGCGTCCAGATTCCGGCTTGGATCGTAAAACTTAAGCCAATCAGGTGGCGACTGCCTTGGTCATCTTTTTCAAAGTAATACTGAGTATCCAGCAGTTGCCAGATGGCATGTTCCTGAATTTTGAAGGGCTGGACTTTACCTTGACGTGGCCAGTCAACCGTCACCATAATTTGGCAAACCTGATACACCATGTCCTTGATCAGGGTCAGGCGCTCTAGCTTTGTCAGATCTTTGCGCTTGTCTAGTCCTAAATATTGTTCAATTTGCTGGTCGTTGATCGTAAATGGTTCTTGCCAGGGGCAGTCGAGCGTGGTGGTGTAGGCGGCAAAAATTAGGTGAATGCAGGTGGCCCGAATATCAAAGTTTGCGATCGCATCCAAACCCTCATCCATGATCATCGGTTGCAGCAATTCGGCTTCTGGATCGGCAGCTAAACGAAACTGTAGCTCTCCACGACCACGATGAACCGGGCGCTGATAGCAAAGATGCTGCTCCGCATCGGTTTGCCAGGGCAGTGACTGCCGCTGGGCCAGGAGGGTGCAGGCTTCCCATACCACCATTGAGGAGGCAAAGGGCGTTGTTTTGCCATTCAGGAAGATATCGAGTAGCGCTGCGGGTAATAAGCTGCTTTTATGGCGTCCTTTTTTCGGCTGTAAGGGGGCGAGTGAACCAACGCTGCATACCTCAACACAGCGAGGCATGTCTAAATCATGGCAGCCATCACACAGAGTCGGATCAATCCAGTAGCCTTCGCGATCAGTTGTAGGCTTAATCGCTCCATTTGGGCACTCAGGATAGCAGCTATCGCAACTAATACAACCGTCTTTAATCGTATAAACCATAGGTAAAAGGCGACTAATTTAGTTTCAAATTCAGCTTGAATAAAACGTTGAGGCTATTGAGAGTGCTAGAGCGGATCGCGATTGGTAAGTTCCCTTGAACATTGAAGGAAAACTAGACGCGATCGCAACTCGCTATGCGGTAGCTAAAGATGAGAAATTTCAATTTGTACTCTTTTAGAGTTAACTAAAAATCGCAACCATTCTCTATCTAATCCGATACGATTTAATTATTTTTTAACGGTAGGCTAGATAGTGTTTATAGCGAGCTATACAGACTAATCGTTTGTCACTGAAAATACGGTTTTTTCCGCCAAAAGCTGGCCAGTTCTTAACAGTATTTCGACATTTATACTGAGATTCATGAAAATTAAAAACAGTTCACAAAAAGTTATGCTTTAGTAGCCTACTACAATCTGGATATTTAGAAAAACAGGTTGTAAGTTCTCTGGAGAACTAAAGTAAAAAGTCTCGAAATTACCGATTTTGTGGCGTGGTTTAGTATCGCAAGATACGGAATATTTGCCTCAAGTATTCCCTAATAGGTTTAAGAGAGTGCGCAAGTTTGAATGAATTAGATCAAATACACAATAAGTCTGCTGAGTTGATCTGTGAATGGTAGCTGTTTCAGGCTACTGGATCAATTTCCCAGCTTCAATACTTGCCATGTTCACCAAATTTAGTTCTAAATCGCCATCTTGGTTCTCTGCGAGTTCTTCTATACAGGACTTGTTTGCTGCTGCTGCACAGTCTTGGAATGATGCCGCTGTTTCAGAGCAGTATATTGAACAGGCACTAGCGCAAGCTGATGTCGGCTTTGACGTGCTGATTGGAGCTTATCGGTATTACTTCTACCGGAACCAGTTGTCCCAGGCGTTGCAGGTGGCAACGACAGTTTGCGATCGCATTTGCTCCACCGAACATTGGCCAACCGAATGGCCCAAGCTACAGCCCCTGCTGCTGGCTCACTTGGATGATCCATCTGTGCGCCTGTATCTCAGTGCCTATGTGGCTTCTGGGTTGGTGCTGGCGCGCTTAGGTCGAGTTGAAGAGGCTCAGCGGGTCGCCAATCAAGTGCAGCAGTTGGGGGCTAAAGAGTTTGGTGCTGAGCTGCTGCTGAATATTCTTAGTTCCGCTGCTGATGAGGAGGAATAGGAGTATTGCCTGGAAGCCCTCACCCTAGCCCTCTCCCGTGGGGCTACTGCTTATACATAAGTCTCCTAGACTTCGTTTCGACGTTGAGATCCTCCCTAGCCCTCTTGAAAAGGGGGGAATTGGCTCAAAGTTCCCCTTTTCAAGGGGGATTTAGGGGATCAGTCCGGGATTTAGAAGAACCATTCAGGATGTGTATAAGCAGTAGCCCCACGGGAGAGGGAACAAGAATAGGAAACAAAAATGATGGATCGGCTCCCCTCGCCCTGTGGGAGAGGGGTTGGGGGTGAGGGCAATCAACTGTTGTCACTGAGGAGTTTGATTGTGGTTACTTTAGATTTTTATGAAAAGCCCGGTTGCGTTGGCAATGCTCGGCAGAAAAAACTGCTGATTGAGGCAGGGCACAGTTTGCGCGTGTACAACCTACTGACCGAACCCTGGACTCCAGAGCGGTTACGCTTATTCTTTGGCGATCGCCCAGTTGTGGAGTGGTTTAACCCAACGGCTCCGCCCATTAAAGCGGGAGAAGTGAATCCGGCCAAACTTGATGCGGATGCGGCACTGGCGCTGATGGTGGCGCAGCCGATTTTGATTCGGCGTCCGCTGCTGCAGGTTTGCGATCGCTACACGTTTGGATTTGACCTAGCGGAAATTGATGCCTGGATTGGGTTAGCGCCGAATAGCGACCTGACTGAGGATGTCCAGAGCTGTCCTCAAGAAACTGCGATCGCAAACTGATCTTTCAAAGAATACAAAGATAAGGAGGCTATCAGCCATGATGAAGTTACCGACGACAGACGCTGAGGCTTTAGCCATGAGCTTTCTCATGGATGATCTCGAAATTCCAGTAGACGACCAGGAGTTTTTCTCAGTGTTGTCTACCCGTGAATCCGGCAGCGAATGGTATGTGGTGGAGATTGGCGTGGAAGGGCTGCCGGATAAATGGGTTTTGCAGGTCTTCGATACAGGTGAATGCGATCCTTGCTATACGTTTGTATCGCCTATGCCTGCTGGCGAAGACGCTGATCTACAGGAATTTCCGCTGCCGATTGCTACCGCTGTAGCAACGGAGCGAAGCGAAGGCCGAATTTAAAGCTGATACGAGATCTGATTGAAACCCCAATGACTTACGTTTGTGAAAGCTTGGCCTAGCCCAGCTTTCGCAAATGTAATTGGGTTCTTATACACGGACTTGATATAAATCGATGCGTTACCAACGCTCAGTTCTATGTTGCCGAACGACTTAACCCCGGAAGATTTGCCGCCTGATATAACCACCGATGTGGATGCGATGCTGCGGCGACAGCTGGAGCTTTCGACCAGCAAACTCTTCTTTGAAGCCTGTGATGGCTCAACTCAATCACTGCTGATGGAATGCCAGTGGACGATTCACATGGCCGAAGTACTGATGCTGATCATTCACTGCCCTGATCCAATTCGCAACTGGCGGATTCTCAACCGGATGGCGGCTCTAGCTGAACCGTTAGCGCAGTTTAGCACCCATGCCAAAATTCGAGTCTACCCGCCGTTAGGCATGAGTGCTCCCTTTGATATGCGCGTAAATGAGCGCTCTGAATATCGCGATCGCATTTGATACAAAGTTTGATTGAAAACCCATGACTTATTTTGTGTGAAACGTTTGCTCAGCAAACGTTTCACACAAAATAAATTGGGCTCTCATACACAGACTTGATATAAGCACCAACATGATTACCGCTATACATGCCGATAGGGGCGAATGGCCATATAGCCCTTCGGGCATGGCTTCGCTAACGCCCCTACCCAACGTAACGGTTTTAGAATCAGTAATCGTAGCTTTGGTTGAGTATAACGACTTCATTCTGACTGTGTAGATACTCGCTATAGTCAGCCAAATGGTCTAAACCAAGCAGGCTCAACCACAGCTCAGCCGTAAGCCAGAGTGATAGTCGAAATAGTAGGTAGCGGCGTTTGATTTTCATGATGCTTGGGGGAGTGTGGAAGGAATGGGGTAGATAGATTAAGTTCTAGTTGAGCTAAACGCATAGATCTCCTATTAAATGTCCTATGAATACTGACTTTTAGGCGTTTCAAGGGGTTGACATACGTTGAAATATTAATCCTGACGCGACTCAGGTTTCAATCTGGATCAGAGATCAGCATGGTTCGATCCTGAACTCAGCTCAGACGTGCAGAAATGCTCAGTAACGATGGTGGATAAGTCCTTTGCCCGCAGCCGATCATAGTGATGCTTACCCGGCATGATGGTGAGATTAGGCGCTTTGGAACAGCGTTTTTGGCAGCCCGTATATTTGATTTCAACGTGCTCATACAGTTGATGCTGACGTAGGGCTTGTTCCAGAGCAACGACCATCTGGCGTCCACCCCGCTTTTGGCAGCCTGACTTGCGGCAAACCAAGATCGTGTTGCGCTTCGTGCGGCGCGGGGCGTCTTGAGAACCAGATTGGGGTTGTGTTGGTATCGCACTCACTTTAGAGAGTGGTGAGACTGTGGCCAAATTAGTGGAAGCAGAATTGGATTCTGTTTTGCTGAAATCTGCGATCGCAAAAACCTGATAGGCTTTGAGCCTGATCGCGCCTGCTTCGAAATCCACTTGGCTTGAACCAATGCAGCGTACCCGACAGCCAATCTGGAGATGCTGCTGTAAGCAGGTGCGGAGTTCTTTTGGCAGCTTCACCGTTAGCTGTTCCTGCTCAACCTCTAGTACGATTGACCTGGGCTTATCCGGTTTCTTGCCTAGAAATCCTAAAAAGGTTCCTTCGATGCTGAATAGACCAGATGGCACTTGCTGAGGCTCTAGCATGGTGGTTCTCCTGTGGTAACGGTAAGGAATAGGGTGCATTAGTGGATAGGTAAAGGTGGGCAGTGCCCACCCTACAGAAGGAATAGCTGATTAATTCAAACGCTTGGCGTTAACAGTTTTCGGCAATTGAAATGGCTCACTCAGTCCGGCTACTGATAATTCCCAGCCGTTGGCAAGAGTGAAAATGTGAGCGTCATCTATCTGCGTTTGCTGAACGACTTCTTCTTCTAAATCCTTCTTGGCAACGTAAATCATGAGTTTGCCAGCGTGACCAGAGTGAAGCATAACTTTCATAAGGGATACCGGGTAGGGTTTAGGGAGAAAGAATGAGGAGTGAGGAGTGATATGAAATCTTATTGGAAGCCCATAGTTTGTTTTTGTAAAACGTTTGCGGAGCAAACGTTTTACAAAAAATCGGATTCTTACACTGGGGATGCCGCGTGCTGGGGAACCAGCGTTAATAGCTCTTCAATAGACAGGTTGCGCTTGAGTTGAACGGAGCGATCGCGGACGGCGTCAAGAATAGATTGGCTCGTATTGGCATCCAGCTCAATGCCATAGTCGTGTAGAACTTGATTAATTAAATGACGACCGGAATGCTTGCCAACGACGAGGCGGCGCTGCCAGCCGACTTCCTGGGGATTAAACGGTTCGTAGGTGCTGGGGTTTTGCAGCACACCGTGGGCGTGAATTCCAGACTCATGGGCGAAGGTGTTTTCGCCCACAATGGCCTTCCAGGGAGGAACAGGACAGTTCACTGTTTTAGCGATGAAGCGCGACAACTCCAAAAAATGGCGTGTTTTAATCCCAGTTTTAATGCCGTAGATTTGTTTGAGCGCCATCACGACTTCTTCCAAAGCCGCATTGCCTGCCCGTTCGCCCAGGCCGTTAACGGTAGTATTGATGGAGGTTGCTCCGGCTCGAATTCCCGCCAGAGCATTGGCTGTGGCCAAACCCATGTCGTTGTGGGTGTGCATTTCAACTGGGATATCGAGTGACGACACCAGCTTTTGCACCTTTTCAAACGTGGTAAACGGATCGAGAATGCCAACGGTGTCGCAGAAGCGGAAGCGGAACGCGCCCCATTCTTGAGCATACTGGGCCGCATCAACTAAAAACGTTTCGTTAGCCCGTGAGCTGTCTTCTCCGCCAATGCTGACTTCCAGGCCATGATCAAGCGCAAAATTGATTGAGTCTCGCAGTTGTTCCAGCATCCGCGCCCAGCGCCCCTGAAACTTGACTTTGATTTGCATATCAGAGACTGGAATCGAAATATGAATCCGCTTCAGACCGCAGGCCAGAGACGCTTGGATATCAGACAGTACAGCCCGATTCCAGCCCAGTAGCTGAGCATTAAGGCCCAAATCTGCGATCGCACGGATCGCGTTCATCTCTTCCTGTCCCATTGCCGGGATGCCGACTTCGAGTTCTTGAATACCAATGGCGTCCAAGAATTTTGCGATCGCAACCTTTTCGTCTAAGCCAAAGGCCACACCAGCAGCCTGTTCTCCGTCTCGCAAAGTTGTATCGTTGATATAAATTGAAGTTGGAGTAGACATGGCAGCCTCCAGTGGTGACATCGAGCTTGTATCCAGTCGGTGGATCAGAATCCAATTTATTGTTTTGAAAGCTTGGCTAGGCCAAGCTTTCAAAACATTCAAGCGAGCTTCTTACTCCTCAATGGTTTGATGCGGTGTGTTGTCTGGAATATCTTGCTTAGTTGGCAACACTTGGTCAAGAAAGCATTGATAGGTAAAGGCAACACCAGCAAGAAACACGGTTGCGATTAGATAAGAAAACATAGAGAGAAATGCTCCTGCAGCGTCGGATAATTCTGCTAAGACGAAACGAAGACCAGACGCTACATCCAAATCGAAGTCTGGATTATATCAAGTCTGTGGGTAAGAACCCATCATTTATTTTTTGTGAAACGTTTGCAGAGCAACGTTTCACAAAAAATAAATGATGGGTTTTCAACCAGACTTGATAGTACTACTTGATAAAGGCCAAGGTGAGGCTATCAGCAGTCAGGAAATGATCGAGGTGGAACGCCCGGTCTTCAGTCTTGAGCAGAATTTCTTCGTAAAGGTAGCGAGTGGCGCGATCGCTAACGCTTTCAGCCTGAGCCGCCAAACGGCGCAGCAGGATGATAATTTCTTGTTCTGCCGCTAGGTCATTTTCAACCATCTGGCGGCAGGTATAAGCTCCATCGGGTTCTGGAGTAAAGCAGCAGAGTTCTGCTAGGGTGGCAAACGTGCCTGCTGGTATGCCACCTAGCCCATTCAGCCGCTCAGCTACATCGTGAGCGTGACCTTGAGTGGCATCGTAGCTTTCTTGGAAAAACTCATGCAGAGAATAGAATTCTGTGCCTTCTACAACAAAGTGGTGCTTCTGGTACTGCAGATAAAGGGCTTGAAAGCTGGCATAAGCCAGATTGAGTCCTTCGCATACTGTGATCGTTACGTCTTTTTCGAGGCCAATTGGATTGTCTCCAACTTCACCAAAAGCACGAACCAGGGTTTGAGTGGTCATAAAATAACTCCAGTGGGGTAATGAAAGATAAGGATAGGCTAATGATCAACCTGACACGCTTCCTGGGTTTGCCAGCAGCGTTCTAGCCAGTCAACGCTTTCGCGGCGGGAGGTCATAAACTGGCGGACGGTGCTGTGAACCAGTACTAGAGCTACTGCATGATTCACATCAACGCGCAGCGTACCGTCTGCTGGACAGGTGCAAGGGATACCCAGTTCTTTTAGGCGGTGATAGATAGACCAGCGATCGCACCTGCGTACAGACACAATCTGATTCCAGTTCAGACCAGTGGCTACTGGTCTATTGACGTTATTCATGATTCTGATACTCCAGAGTGGGCAGTGATGGGAGGATAGAGGGTAAGGGAGTAGGAGAGTAGGCGTGGGAGAGCGTGAGGCGTTGAACTTGAGTTTCTAGGGCTTCGATGCGATCGAGTAAGAGGCGGACGGTAGCGGCTTCCGCATCGGGTAGCTGGCCATGCTCTAGCGGTGCTGCTGCGGTGTTGCATCGACAGACGTTGCGATTCGGGATGCCAACGGCAGTGCAGTTAGCAGGCACCTGGCGCAGAACGACGGAACCCGCACCAATGCGGGCATGATCACCAATGTGAATGTTGCCCAGCACCTTCGCCCCAGTGCCAATCACGACGCCCTGGCCGATGGTGGGGTGACGTTTACCCGTTTCTTTACCCGTGCCGCCCAGAGTAACGCCCTGATAGATCAGCGTATAGTCACCCACAATGGCGGTTTCGCCAATCACCACCCCCATGCCGTGGTCAATAAACACACCGCGACCCAGCTGGGCACCGGGATGAATTTCAATCCCGGTAAAAAAGCGACTCAGATGGGAAATGAAGCGAGGAAAGAATCTGATGCCGCGATTGTGTAACCAGTGGGCTAACCGATGGGCTGCGATCGCATGTAGACCGGGATAGCAGCAGAGGACTTCGACCCAACCACGGGCAGCCGGATCACGCTTGAAGATAATTGCGAAGTCTTCGAAGAGAGGAATCTGCTGTTCTAACTGGTTGAACCAGTTGAGCACGGGCTGAATTAAGGGATGGGGTAGATAGAGTGACATGGTTCCGCAGGGCTGTGTTTACCTGCTTATAGCAAGCGACCGTTAGGCCCAGAAATTGCACTGCTCTAATCCAGACTTAATAAAGTAATTACTGCTGTACTCAATCGCTCAAACCCATTAGAGACGAGGATTTGAGATTTCTTTGGGTACAGGGGACGAGTATTTTGAGATGGATGTACAGGTATTTCTAAGACTAGGTACAAGTATTCTGTACTCAGGCGGAAGCACTGGTATACAAAGACCTGAGCGGCGATTGAGCTGATGCGAAAACCAGCCGCCATTGTACTCAAAATGAGTATTTAGATTGCAATAATCATAGTCTTATAAAAGAAACTGTAGCAGGCTATGCTAAAACCCTTCGATTTAATTCAGCATTCCTTAACAACTATTGGCTAGTAGGAATCCGATAATGATTTTTGTAAGCTATTCAAGGCACCAACACTCAAAGAGGGTCATTCGCTGCCGCACCTATTTCTAGCTAATCCCTGTCTAAATTCAATATGAGTGATTCACGATGAGTGGGAATACGAGTAGTGCTGTTTGCGATGGGAGCACGTCATCCGCTGGCGAGAGAATAAAGGTTGAGCTGGTTGTTCAGGTAAGCGCAGCGGAGCGCCAGAATTTGAGGAACATTCTGAGGGTTCCACTGCGCACCTGCGACCTGCACTCTGGCATCAATCTGCTTGATGAGTGATTCGACCGGGCCTGAGCCAATCGGCATCCCCTCTTGCTGGTAGTACCTGTAGTTGACAATCCGAGCGCGATGTCGCTCCAGATACCTCCCAAATCGTTGAGACTGCTGAGAGTTGAGCCCCGCAAACAGGGCACTGGCCTCATCGACCTGACCGTGCCACAGAAGGTGTCTGGCCTGGTTGAGCCGTTGAAGGGAACCGCCCACTTTATACAGGTTCTCCATCAGGTGATACCAGTCCAAGACCTCCTGGCGAGTGAGCCTCTCCATCTGTTGGTAGAGCGACCAAATGCCGCTGTGTCCGTCTCCTAAGCAGAACACAACACTGGCCCAGCAAAGGCTCCTGAGCCAGGCCAACAGCGCATCATTGTCGTCAAACCAGGCCATACCCACACCGTCACCGTCCAGCCGCACCGCCTTGTACTGCTTCCACTCGCTGGGCTCTCCGCTCGGAGTCACTAGGCGAACCATCCCGCCATCGAGAGCCATCTCCTTGACTGTCTCCTCTGGAGCCGATGACTCAATCGGATTGCGCCCTACGATGCGCTCGACACTCTTGGCGCTCACGGTGACCCCGGTGAGCAGTTCAACATCCCGACTCGCCTGCACGAAGGACACCGTTGCTCCCATCTGCAGACAACACAGCTCGACCAGGGGGCTGAACTGGACTCTGGGCTTGACTCCAAGCCGCTTGGCCTGCTGTCGGCCAACCTGCAATATGCCAAGGATGCTGGTTAGCTTTCGGGTTTCTCCTTCATCTTTGCCGACGCTTGTGTCGATAAAAAAAGACCTAAGTTGGGTGACACATGACGGTGCACTTGCTCACGGACCGTTTGCTCGATTTCGCCTAAGCTCGTCATCCTCATCCCCTGTTCCTTGGCGTCGTCATAGAGGATCTGTGCTAAAGCGTTGACGTGATGCTGCATTTGGTCGCGCTGGTCTGGAGTCATGTCAGGATCCGATAAGGGCACTCACTCCATTATATTTTTATCTCCTCAGCGGATGACGTGCTCCCGTTTGCGATCGCATCATCCCCAAACAAACGAGATCTAGACCTAGCGTCACTAAAGCTCAACTTGCCAATGTTACATTGTTTAACACAAAAAAGTGCGGCTTGTTACTAAAGAAATTGTGAAATCGAAAGAACTGATACAGACAACGATTTAGACTGTTAAACAATCCAATTTATTTTGTAGCTAATTTATCAGAATCAGTCCATTTGAGTACTCAGCGGCAACTCTTTTTGAAGTGTACTTAAACTGCGCCAAATCCTTGTGGTGTAGCGAATAGCGCTGAGTACAGTAATGATCGGGCCGAGTGAAAAAAATACTAGTCCTCCCTTCGTAAAAGACTAGTGCCCTGACCCTAAAAATATTTTTGATTGCGAATTGATAGGTGTTATAGCGGTTGAGTACAGCGTTAATTACTCAATAAACTTTATCGGGCATTTTGACAAAGCACGTCCTAGCCCCATTGCTATAAATCGTTCAACGCCGAGCAACCAGTCTTTGAGAGTTAGTTGAAATCGGTGGAATCAATTCAGACCTGATCAATCGGCTCGGTTAGAGCACCTTTATTTATTTGAATCGTGTCTATTTGATTCCGTTAATTCAGCTAAGCACTATCAACAAATTCAGGTTATCGGATAAGGCATCGCACTCTCTTAAAACCACACGCGCTGCATCATCTAGTCTCTCATTTTTGGTCTACAGCTAAGTTGGCCTTGTAGAAAAGCAACTGTATTTACAGTATTGATGCGGTTAGTTGATGTAGCGCCACTCTTTCTTCTCTCTTTCTTTTTTCCACTGCTTCCTTTTTATTGCTGTCCTGCCCCTTACTACACCAAAAACAATGACGCCACCGCCACCCTCTGCCCTTGCTTCCGCGCCTGCTGCGACGCCCGAGCTGGACATTACATTGACTAAAACAAAAGTTGAAGTCAAAAAGTCTGGCGGCGGCTGCGGCTGCAGCAGTAAAAACGACACTGCTACTGGCCTAAGTGAGTCGATGAAGGCTCGTATCGAGAAGCATCCCTGCTACAGCGAAGAAGCCCATCACCACTATGCCCGGATGCACGTTGCTGTTGCACCCGCTTGCAATATCCAATGTAACTACTGCAATCGTAAATACGACTGCGCGAACGAAAGCCGTCCCGGCGTGGTTAGCGAACTGTTAACGCCTGAAGAAGCGGCTCATAAAGTATTAGTGGTCGCAGGCAAGATTCCTCAAATGACGGTACTGGGCATTGCTGGCCCTGGCGATCCATTAGCGAATCCAGAGAAAACTTTCCGTACTTTCGAACTCATTGCCGACAAAGCACCGGATATCAAGCTCTGCCTCTCAACCAATGGCTTGATGCTGCCAGATTATGTAGATCGGATTAAACAACTCAATGTTGATCACGTCACGATCACGATCAATATGGTTGATCCGGAAATTGGTGAAAAGATTTATCCCTGGGTTCACTACCGCCGCCGTCGCTATCGCGGCATTGAAGGAGTAAAAATCCTGCATGAGCGGCAGATGGAAGGCTTACAGGCTCTGCAAGAAGCCGATATTCTCTGTAAAGTGAACTCCGTTTTGATTCCTGGCATTAACGACGAGCACATGCCAGAAGTGAATAAAGCTATCCGGGAACGAGGCGCATTTTTGCATAACATTATGCCCCTGATCTCGGCTCCGGAGCACGGCACGTACTTTGGTCTAAACGGTCAACGTGGACCTAACCCCAAGGAGCTAAAAACCGTTCAAGACAAGTGCTCCGGCAACATGAAACTGATGCGCCACTGTCGCCAGTGTCGGGCAGATGCCGTCGGTCTGTTAGGTGAAGACCGCAGCCAAGAATTTACCAAAGAGAAATTCATGGAGATGTCGGCAGACTATAGCCTAGAAACCCGACAGGCCATTCATCTCAACATCGAGCAAACTCGTGCCGCCGTTGCAGAGAAGAAAAAGGCAGCCGTTGGCGCAAATGGCTCTTCAACTGTCCAGGCAAGTCTCAAAGTCCTTGTTGCTGTTGCAACTAAAGGCGGTGGCTTAGTAAATCAGCATTTTGGTCACGCCAAAGAGTTCATGATTTACGAAGTCGATGCCACCGAAGCTAAGTTTATTGGCCACCGCAAAGTCGCTGACTACTGCCAAGGCGGCTACGGCGAAGAGGCGGCTCTCGACGGCATCATCAAGACCATCGCTGACTGTAAAGCGATTCTAGCGGCCAAAGTTGGCCCCTGCCCCCAGAAAGAGCTACAGAAAGCCGGACTAACGGTAATCGAAGCCTACGACGTGATTGAGACGGTCGCACGGCAGTTTTATGACGAACAGGTTTTGGTAGATGGGTAGGAGGGTGGATGGGTGGATGAGTAGATGAGTAGGAGGGTGGAGGGTTACTGGGTGCTAGCCAGAATGCAACATCTGCAACCCAAAACTTAATGCCTAAAATCTCATACCTAATACCTCATCCACCCATCCACTCATCTACTCTCCCACTCATCCACTCTCCCGCCTCTCCCTTACACACCACGAGGAACTGAGCCATGACTTACACCATTACAAGTGACTGTATTAGTTGTCAGCGCTGTTACTCTGCTTGCCCTACGGGAGCGATTCAAACTGACGGAATGAGTTTCTGGATTGATATCAATCGCTGTAATCAGTGTGAAGGCTCCTATGGAGTGCCCCAGTGCTGGGCGGTTTGTCCGACTAATGAAGGCTGTATCGCCCTAACTACAGAAGTTGAAGCCGTCCTGCTGGCATCTAGAACTGAACCGCTGAATGAATATTGGAGAACGTGGTTCGAGTCTTACACCCGCATGGTGGCGCGACTGAAAGGGAAACAAGCCGATAATCAGCAGTCAAGCTATTGGCGTCAGTGGTTTGAGACCTATGCCAAAACGCTAAAGAATTTGCAGGCTGATCACCGCGCCTCATACCAGCCCGAAACCTGTTCCTAGCCTTTAATACCAGCCCACATTTGTTTTCACTGCGGAGATGAAGTAATGGTCATTTATTTGGATAACAACGCCACAACTCAGGTTGATCCGGAAGTGCTGGAGGCGATGCTGCCTTATTTAAGCGACCTTTACGGCAATCCCTCGTCAATGCACAGCTTCGGTGGCCAGGTTGGTGCGGCAGTTCAACAGGCCAGAGAGCAAGTGGCGGCGCTGCTCGGAGCTGAAGATACCGAAATTATTTTCAATAGCTGCGGCAGTGAAGGCAATAATACCGCTATCCATGCGGCTCTCGCTGCTCAGCCCGAAAAGCGCCATATCGTCACCACGGCAGTCGAGCATCCGGCCATCCTTAACGTATGCAAGCATTTAGAAAAGAAAGGCTACACCGTTACTTATCTATCCGTCGATAAGCGTGGCCAGCTTGACCTAATGGAAGTTGAAGCGGCCATGACAGGGGGGACAGCGCTCGTCACCACCATGTACGCCAATAACGAAACAGGCGTGATTTTCCCAATCGAACAAATTGGCGCGATCGCAAAAGAGTATGGCGCAACATTCCACGTGGATGCCGTGCAAGCTGTGGGTAAAGTGCCCATTGATCTGAGTAACAGCACAATTGACCTGCTGACGTTGTCTGGACATAAGCTCCATGCGCCCAAGGGCATCGGCGCACTCTATGTGCGGCGCGGCTTTCGGTTCCGTCCGTTCCTCTTGGGGGGACACCAAGAGCGCGGACGACGAGCCGGAACCCAGAATGTACCTGCCATTGTAGCGCTTGGCAAAGCAGCAGAACTGGCTCAGAAACACCTGCAAAACGTGGATCAGGAGCGCTGGCTACGCGACTTGCTAGAGAAGCAGCTCCTGGAGATGATTCCAGACTGTGACGTAAATGGCGGCGGCACCGAGCGCTTACCCAACACCACTAATATCGGCTTTAAGTACATCGAAGGCGAAGCTATCCTATTCATGCTCAATAAGCACGAGATTTGCGCCTCCTCCGGCTCCGCCTGCACCTCCGGCTCCCTCGACCCATCCCACGTCCTGACCGCAATGGGACTACCCTACACCATCCTGCATGGCTCGATCCGCTTCAGCCTCTCTCGCTTCACCACTGAAAACGACATCCAGCACGTCTTAGCGGTAATGCCCGGCATCGTCGAAAAACTCCGGGCACTCTCTCCCTTTAACAACGACCAAGCCGACTGGCTGCAAGAACGAAACGTTGCTGTTGTGTCTTAGTTACGCACGGTAGGGGCAAATGGCCATTTGCCCCTACAAAACCTACCTTATCCACCCTAACCCTCTACCCCTGAAACTGCCATGTGGGACTATTCCGAAAAAGTACTCGAACTGTTCTACAATCCCGTAAACCAAGGCGCGATCGCAGATGCAGATCCCAGTGAAACTGATGTAGCGGTCGTTTACGGCGAAGTGGGCAGTATTGCCTGCGGTGATGCGCTCAGACTGCATCTCAAAATCCAGGTATCAGCGGATCAGATTCTGGATGCTAGCTTTCAAACCTTTGGCTGCACCAGTGCGATCGCATCTTCTTCGGCACTGACAGAAATCATTAAAGGTAAAACCCTCGACGAAGCGCTTAATATCTCCAATCAAGATATCGCTGATTATCTGGGCGGTTTGCCAGAAGCGAAAATGCACTGTTCCGTCATGGGGCAAGAGGCGCTAGAAGCAGCGATTTACAAGTATCGCGGCATCGAAGTTGAGCATCACGAAGACGATGAAGGAACTCTAATCTGCGCCTGCTACGGCATCTCAGAACCCCGGATTCGCCGCATTGCGATCGAGAACGACTTGACGACCGTTGAGCAAGTTACCAATTACGTCAAAGCAGGCGGTGGCTGTGGGTCTTGCCTCGCAGGGATTGAAGACATCCTGATCGAAGTACAGCAGGAGCGAGCCGCTATGCCCGCCCGCGTAGCCGCTGAGATCGAGCCTGAGTCTCGCCCCTCGGCTCCCATGACCACCATTCAAAAAATCATGCTGATCCAGCAGGTACTGGACGAAGAAATCCGTCCCATCTTGATTGCAGACGGTGGCGATGTTGAACTGCACGATGTCGATGGCGATCGCGTCCTCGTCAAACTACGCGGAGCCTGCGGCTCCTGCGCCAGCAGCACAGCAACGTTGAAATACGCCATTGAAGCCAAACTGCAAGAGCGAGTCTTACCCTCCCTAGTGGTTCAAGAAATAACTGGATAGAAGAGGTGAGGAGTGAGGCGAGAGGCGAGAGGCGTTTGTCTATCTCACGCTCAATGCTGACTCTAAAGCTTAATTCCTCACTCCTCACTCCCTCACTTTCTCACTCCTCACTCCCTCACTCTCTCACTTCCCCCATGAACACCCTAACCCCCATCCACTTTGGGCAATCGCCTCCGGCCTGACCCCAAAGTTGCGATTCAATCTCTTAACAGAATTCAACCTGCATATTCCTCCTGGCTGGTGAATTTTGACTCCTACACCATTCACATTGTCCACTCACAAACCCTAAACGGAGAAATCCACTCATGCGACAGATTGCATTTTACGGAAAAGGCGGTATCGGTAAATCCACCACATCCCAGAACACAATCGCAGGGATGGCTGATCGCCACCGCATCATGATTGTGGGCTGTGACCCCAAGGCAGACTCGACTCGCTTAATGCTACACAGCAAGGCGCAAACCACCATCCTGCACCTAGCAGCCGAGCGGGGCGCAGTCGAGGATCTGGAACTCGACGAAGTACTACTCGAAGGCTACAAAGGCGTTAAGTGCGTTGAGTCCGGTGGCCCTGAACCCGGTGTTGGTTGTGCCGGTCGAGGCATCATTACCGCCATTAACTTCTTAGAAGAAGAAGGTGCTTACGAAGATCTCGATTTTGTCTCCTACGACGTATTGGGTGACGTTGTGTGCGGCGGTTTTGCAATGCCCATTCGGGAAGGCAAAGCTCAAGAAATCTACATTGTCTGCTCCGGTGAAATGATGGCGATGTATGCCGCCAACAACATTGCCCGAGGCATTCTCAAGTATGCTCACTCCGGTGGTGTCCGTCTAGGCGGCCTCATTTGTAACAGCCGTAATGTTGATCGGGAAATCGACTTAATTGAAACCCTGGCGGCTCGCCTTGGTACTCAAATGATTCACTATGTACCCCGTGACAACATCGTTCAGCACGCTGAACTACGCCGCATGACGGTCATTGAGTATGCTCCAGACAGCAAGCAAGCTGAAGAATATCGGACGCTAGCTCGCAAGATTGAGGATAACAAGAACCTCGTTATCCCCACCCCCATCTCAATGGACGAACTCGAAGATCTCCTCGTTGAGTTCGGTTTGTTGAATGGTGACGAAGAGTACGAAAAAGCGATCGCAGCTGATAAAGCAACAGCACCTGTTTAATTACCTGATCTAGTAACCGGGTTTCTATAACCATCAACTAGCTAGGAAACCCGGTTTCTGCCCCTTCCCCACCTATCGTATCCACTCATCCACCCTACCTAAGAGGGCATCATGACCACCGTAGAAGACAGAAAAGCGCTCGTCCAGGAAGTACTGGAAGCGTATCCTGAAAAAGCTAAAAAGAGCCGCTCCAAGCACTTGAACGTCACTGAAGAAGGCGCTTCTGACTGCGGCGTGAAGTCCAACAAAAAGTCTGTTCCCGGCGTAATGACCACCCGTGGCTGTGCCTATGCAGGTGCGAAAGGTGTGGTCTGGGGGCCAGTCAAGGACATGATTCACCTCAGTCACGGCCCAGTTGGTTGCGGCTACTACTCCTGGTCTGGTCGTCGTAACTACTACATCGGCACCACCGGAGTCGATACCTTCGGCACCATGCAGTTCACCTCCGACTTCCAGGAGCGGGACATTGTATTTGGTGGCGACAAAAAGCTAGATAAGCTAATCGACGAAGTCGAAGAACTCTTCCCGCTCAGCCAAGGCACCACCATTGAATCAGAATGCCCCGTCGGCCTAATCGGAGACGACATTGAAGCCGTTGCCAAGAAAAAAGCCAAAGAGTACGGCAAGCCCGTTGTTCCGGTTCGCTGCGAAGGCTTCCGGGGTGTATCTCAATCCCTGGGTCACCATATCGCCAACGACACCGTGCGAGACTGGGTACTGCCCAAAGCTGATGAATACCGCAAACTACCCGAAGGGTTCGAACCTGGTCCTTACGATGTCAACATCATCGGTGACTACAACATCGGTGGAGATGCTTGGCCCAGCCGCTTGTTACTAGAAGAAATTGGCCTCCGCGTCATCTGCCAATTCTCCGGTGACGGTACCTTCAATGAAGTGGTTATGACGCCGCTAGCGAAGCTGAACCTGATCCACTGCTATCGCTCCATGAACTACATCTGCCGCTTCATGGAAGAGAAGTACGGCATCGGCTGGATCGAGTACAACTTCTTTGGCCCGACCCAAATCGCGAAGTCACTCCGCAAGATTGCCGCTCAGTTCGACGAAACCATCCAGGAGAACGCTGAGCGGGTGATCGCGAAGTACCAAGCCCGCATGGATGCTGTCGTTGAAAAATATGGCCCCCGCCTAGAAGGTAAGGAAGTGATGATGATGGTTGGTGGTCTGCGCCCCCGCCACGTTATCCCCGCTTTTGAAGACCTAGGCATGAAAGTAATTGGTACTGGCTATGAGTTTGGCCACGGCGACGACTACAAGCGCACCGCCGACTATGTAGACGAAGGCACTGTTATCTACGACGATGTCAGCGGCTATGAGTTTGAAGAACTGGCCAAGCAACTCAAGCCCGACCTGATTGCAGCAGGTATTAAAGAGAAATACGTCTTCCAGAAGATGGCCCTGCCGTTCCGTCAGATGCACTCCTGGGATTACTCCGGCCCATACCACGGCTACGACGGCTTTGAAGTCTTCGCCCGCGATATGGATCTCGCGATTAACAATCCAACCTGGGATTTGATTAACGCACCTTGGAATGAGTAAACGGGTAGATGGGTCGGTGGGTAGATGGGTAGATGGATAGGCGAGTAAGTGAATATTAAGACTCTCCCACCCATCCACGCTCCCACCCATCCACCCCTCATTCCTCTCCTCTCCCTCATTCACTCCTCCACCCCTCATCCTTCAGGAGAACATCATGACTCAGAACGAAGAAAACAACATTCCGACTCCCTGCGGAGCAGAGGAAGTTGGTAAGATCCAGGATCACTTTGATCTGTTCCATACGGATACCTATCAGGATCTATTTGAGTACAAGCGCCAGTTTGAAGGTGCCCATAGCCCTGAAAAAGTTGCCGAAGTGGCTGAATGGACGAAAAGCTGGGAATATCGGGAAAAGAATTTCGCTCGGGAAGCTTTGACTATTAATCCCGCGAAAGCCTGTCAGCCTCTCGGTTCCCTGTTTGTCGCTTCCGGTTTTGAAGGTACGCTACCATACAGCCACGGTTCTCAAGGTTGCGTCGCATACTTCCGCACCCACCTCACCCGTAACTACAAAGAGCCGTTCCAAGCTGTTTCCTCCTCTATGACAGAAGATGCGGCAGTATTTGGTGGCCTCAACAACCTGAAGCAGGGTTTGCAGAACTCTTACGAGCTGTATAAGCCTAAAATGATTGCCCTCTGCACCACCTGTATGGCGGAAGTCATCGGGGATGACATTGGCGCATACATTACGACCGCTAAGAACGAAGAAATGATTCCTGCGGACTTGCCCGTTCCTGCTGCTCACACGCCTAGCTTTGTTGGTTCCCACATCACGGGCTACGACAACATGCTGATCAGCATTCTTAAGACGCTGACGGCTGGCAAGAAAGCTGAAACCACGAATGGTAAGTTTAACTTCAACCTGGGTTTCGATCCCTACGTCGGCAATATCCGCGAGCTGAAGCGCATCCTGAACCTGTTCGGCATCGACTACACCATTCTGTCGGACAACTCCGATACGTTTGATTCTCCCAATACGGGTGAATTCAAGATGTACAACGGATTAACGACTCTTGAAGAAGCTGGTGATTCCATCAATGCTGAAGGTACTTTCTTCTTCCAGAAGTATACGACGCCGAAGACTCAGGAGTACATCACCACCGAGTGGAGCCAGAAAACCTACAACTTCCGTCCGTTTGGCATTAAGGGTACCGACGAATTCCTGATGGCTTTGTCGGCGGTTACCGGCAAGGCGATTCCTCAAGAGCTACAGCAAGAGCGGGGCCGTGCAGTTGATGCGCTGACCGATTCCCAAGCTTGGATTCACGGTAAGCGGGTTGCCCTCTATGGCGATCCTGACCATGTGTTTGGTATTACCCAGTTCTTACTCGAAATGGGCGCTGAGCCAGTCCACATTGTTGTCACCAACTCGAATGAACAGTTTGAGACAGAACTGCGTGAGGTACTAGCTAACAGCCCCTACGGCCAAGGAGCTACCATCTGGGGCAAGAAAGACCTGTGGCACCTCCGCTCTTTGATGTTCACTGAGCCAGTAGACCTGCTGATTGGTAATTCCTACGGTAAGTACCTCTGGCGGGATACAAAAACGCCGCTGGTTCGCATTGGCTATCCGATTTTTGATCGGCACCACATGCACCGCTATCCGACGTTGGGCTATCAGGGTGCGATCAACCAGTTCAACTGGATTATCAACACCATTCTGGACGAGCTGGATCGCAAGACGATCATTCCGGCGAAGACGGATATCTCGTTTGACCTGATTCGTTAATTCGTCTCCCTTAGGGGCGAATGCCATTCGCCCCTACACCTGAACCTTGCCCGTACAGGCGAATACCATTCGCCCCTACATTTGACCCTTCACTGGAGAATTTCATGAAACTCAGCGAAGAAATTGAACTGGATGGGCCACCTATTTTTGATATGGGCCAGCGTGTTCGCACCCGTAAATTGATCCGTAACGACGGCACCTTTCCCGGCAAAGATATTGGTTTCCATCTGGCGAAGAAAGGCGACATTGGCTACATTGTCGGCATTGGGACTTACCTACAGCGGGCTTACATCTACTCCGTGCATTTTCTGGAATCCAACTTTGTAGTTGGTTGCCTCAGTCGCGAATTGGAACTGGCCGAAGATCATAAGCCGCTGATCGAGCAAGAAGACTGGTAAGTATATTTTGGATTTTGGATTTTAGATTGCTGATTTTCGATCAAGGCACATCAAAATTCAAATCGTAAATTGCTATTTCTGAGGCCAACCTATGGTACTCCTCACACCACACTCCCATCCCCAATCTGTTGCGGCAGAGCCTCGAAAATTACCTGGCTTTGACCTACTCAGACCGCTGCGTCGCTGGGTTGAGCAGATTAAAGTCACCAACCGTCATTTTGCTCATCTGGTTTGCCGAGTTGTTCCCTGCTGCTGCCCCTTTGAACGAGATATTTCTCTATTTGGCCGCACGGTTCATATTCCAGTTCTGTGCAAACTCAATCCGCTTTATAACGAACTGGTCGGTTTACGGTTTCGCTCTTTGGGTTATCTGGCAGATGTCTGTGGCGAAGATGTCACCCAGTACCTTTGCTGAATTTCATCGGTAGGGCGAAGGAGGGCGAAGCATTTGGTCAACGGCCTTTGAGTCATATTTATAACTTCTAACCCAAATGCTTCGCCCCTACGTCCAGATTTAGCGCCTCACGCCTCACGCTTTACTCTTTGCTCCTTACCTCCCCAACTGCCATGAAAATGACTGCTGGTAAAATCAACGAACTGCTGACCCAGCCGGGCTGTGAGCATAATCACAAGAAAGGTGAGAAGGGTAAGAACAAAGCCTGTCAGCAGCAAGCTCAACCCGGTGCGGCTCAGGGCGGATGCGCCTTCGATGGAGCCAGTATTGCCTTAGTTCCTATCACGGATGTGGCGCATTTGGTACATGGCCCCATTGCTTGTGCGGGCAACTCGTGGGGCAGTCGGGGTAGCCTTTCGTCTGGACCCATGATTTACAAGATGGGCTTTACGACGGATCTAAGCGAAAACGACATTATCTTCGGCGGCGAAAAGAAGCTTTATAAGGCGATTCACGAGGTTAAGGAACGGTATAACCCGGCGGCAGTATTCGTTTACCTGACCTGTGTGACGGCATTGATTGGGGATGATTTGGATGCGGTTTGTCAGGCGGCAACTAAAAAGTTTGGTTTACCTGTTGTACCCGTTAGTTCTCCTGGCTTTGTGGGCAGCAAGAACCTGGGCAACCGGATCGGCGGTGAGGCGCTGCTGGAGTATGTTGTCGGCACAGGTGAACCGGAATATACGACTCCCTATGACATTAACTTGATTGGTGAATACAATATCGCTGGTGAAATGTGGGGCGTGGTGCCGCTGCTGGAAAAGCTGGGTATCCGTGTGCTAGCTAAGATTACTGGCGATGCCCGCTATCAAGAAATCACCTGCGCTCACCGGGCTAAGCTAAATGTGATGATCTGCTCTAAGGCGCTGATCAATATGGCGCACAAGATGCAGGAGCGTTATGGCATTCCCTATATCGAAGCGTCAATCTATGGCGTGGAAGATATGAATAACTTGCTCCGTGCGATCGCAGCTCATTTTAATGACGATGACCTCAAAGCCCGTGTCGAAGATCTGATTGCGGAGGAAACCGCTAAGCTTGATCAAGCTCTAGAACCCTATCGTCAGCGGCTCCAGGGCAAGCGCGTTGTTCTCTACACGGGCGGCGTTAAGAGCTGGTCGATTATCTCTGCGGCTCAAGACCTTGGGATTGAAGTAGTTGCCACCAGTACCAAAAAGAGTACTGAGGAAGATAAGGCTCGGATTAAAGAGCTGCTGGGCAAAGACGGCATTATGATGCAAAAGGGAAATGCCCAAGAGCTGCTGAAGGTGATCGCCAAGACCAATGCCGACATGCTGATTGCCGGAGGTCGCAACCAGTACACTGCCCTCAAAGCCCGTATTCCCTTCCTCGATATTAACCAAGAACGCCATCATCCCTACGCTGGCTATGTCGGCATGATTGAAATGGCTAAGGAGCTGGATGAAGCGCTGCATAGTCCAATTTGGCAACAGGTGCGGTTGGCTGCGCCGTGGGAAGAGAGCAAGGGAGCTGATGCAATCCACCCATCCACCCATCCACCCATCCACCCTCCCACCAAAATTGTCGCTCGCAAAAAGTCCGTTGCCGTCAATCCTCTGAAGCAAAGCCAGCCGCTGGGAGCATCGTTAGCTTTCTTAGGCGTCAAAGGCATCATGCCGCTATTCCACGGGTCGCAGGGCTGTACGGCGTTTGCCAAAGTGATGCTGGTGCGCCACTTCCGGGAAGCGATTCCGATGTCTACGACGGCGATGACCGAGGTGACCACGATTCTGGGTGGCGAAGAGAATATCGAAACCGCAATTTTGACTCTGCTTGAAAAGGCACAGCCAGAGGTGATTGGCCTTTGCACCACAGGGCTTACCGAGACACGAGGGGATGATATGCAGGGCATCCTGCGCACGATTCGGCAGAATCGCCCCGAACTAGCTAATCTACCGATTGCATTTGCGTCTACGCCGGACTTTAAGGGGGCGTTGCAGGATGGCTATGCGGCGGCGGTTGAGGCACTGGTGCGAGACATTCCGATCGGTCATGAGAATGGCTTTGATTTAGATGCGCTGCATACCGACCCCTACTATCCCCATCCAGTCCCGACTGCTGAGCAGCAGGTAACGGTGTTGGTCGGATCGTCTCTGGCTCCAGGTGATGTGCAGGCGGTCAAAGATATGGTAGAAGCCTTTGGTCTAAAGCCTGTGGTGTTACCGGATTTATCTGCTTCTCTGGATGGGCATTTATCGGACGAATATAGCGCTGTGACCACAGGTGGTACGACCCTGGCAGAGTTGCGATCGCTCAATCGCTCTATCTTTACCTTGGCGATTGGCAATACGATGACCACCGCCGCCGAGATCCTGCAACAGCGGTTTGGCACTGAGTTTACCGTATTTAACAGCCTGACAGGTCTAGCTGCCGTCGATCAGTTTTTAGATAAACTTTCTGTCATTAGTGGTCAACCTGTTCCCGCAAAATACCTGCACCAGCGCCGCCAGCTTCAGGATGCCATTCTGGATACCCATTTCTTCTTTGGTCGCAAGCGCGTGGCTCTGGCTCTGGAACCCGATTTACTACATGCGATCGCATGGTGGCTCACTACCACTGGAGCAAAAGTTCATGCGGCTGTTACCACCACGAAGTCAAAGCTGCTCAAGGATTTGCCGGTTGAGACGGTCACCATCGGCGACCTAGAAGATTTTGCCGAGTTGGCAAACGGGGCAGATCTGCTGATTGCCAATTCCAACGCCAAAGCGCTCTCGAAGCAGTTGGGGACTCCGCTCTATCGCTTGGGCTTTCCGATCTTCGACCGCCTTGGCAATGGTCGCCGCTGCATTGTCGGCTACGACGGCACCACCCAGCTCCTTTTCGACATTGGCAACATCTTTATGGAAGCAGACGAGGAGCACGCGCATGAGCTGGTGCAGGGGTGGAGACAGGAGTGAAACGAGAGGAAGTTTTATTCTCAAACGGAGACAACTGATGAAAATAGCATTCACAACCAAGGATTCCGTTCATATCAATGCTCACTTTGGCTGGGCTAATCAGATTGATGTGTATGAGGTTGATACAGAAGGCTACAACTTTGTAGAAGCCTTAGAGTTCACAGGCGACCTCAAAGAAGATGGCAATGAAGACAAGCTGGAGCCGAAGCTGAAAGCCTTACACGACTGCACGATTGTCTATGTAGCTGCCATTGGTGGTAGCGCAGCCGCTCGCCTAATTCACCGCAACATCACACCGATTAAAGCAGAGTCTGAAGATGACAAAATTGAAACCGTGCTGACTCGGTTGGTGAAGACCCTCAACAGCAGCCCACCACCTTGGCTGCGTAAGGCTCTACAAAAGGGAAAAGCAGCCCAAGCAGCCAGCCAGTTCGATGATGATTTTGACACAGTTGAAGAAGAGGTACTTGTATGAGTCCAGTTGAAACTCCTGACACGTTTAGCGCAGCGCTACTGGTCGATAATTCGCCCTTTCTCAAAGCCATTGTTCAGCAAATTCGCGCCAATGATCCCTATGGTACTTACCGAAATTGGAGTGATGAGCTGCTGCTAAAGCCCTATGTGATTCCCAAGAAGCAGCGTCGAGAGATTCCGGTAGAAGGCGATGTAGACCCGATCACGCTGAGCCGAATTTTGGGTTTCTATCGTGCGATCGCAGCGCGGATTGAAGAAGAAACGGGCCAGCTTTCCCAAGTTGTAGTGGATTTGAGCCACGAAGGCTTTGGCTGGGCGCTGATCTTCTCCGGTCGCTTAATCCTAGTTTCCAAGACCCTGCGTGATGCTCAGCGCTTTGGTTTTGATACTTTGGAAAAGCTCAATGCTGAAGGTGAAAAGCTGGTGCAGAAAGGGGTTGATCTGGCTCGCAAGTATCCTGACGTGTGTGACATTTAGCCCTAACCCTCTGGGCGACTGGTAGTCGCCCCTACTTCTTTCACTCCCGACCTTTCATGTATCAAGCTTTGTTCTCCTATGACTCAGATTACTGAACCCACCGTTGACGAACTCAAGCAGCAAATCAAACGGCTGAACAGCAAAGCGGGTCAGATGAAGATGGATCTTCACGATATTGCTGAAGGTTTACCGAATGACCTTGAACAATTACCAGAAGCCGCTGAGCGTACCTACGCTATCTACTGTCAACTCCGCGAACTCAAACAACAGCTAAAAACCCTGGAGGCCGCCCAATGACGACCCTAACCTTATCCCTAGCTCAGTTCAACCAGTTGAAAGATGCTGAAGAATATCTTGAATTCTTTGGCCTGGACTACGATCCCAAGGTGGTGAACGTTAACCGTTTGCATATTCTGCGTAAGTTTTCTCAACTGGTGCAGTCTGTAGATAAGAATCAAAGCGAGGATGCCTTGCTAGCTGCCTATCGGCAGGAACTACGGAATGCTTATATCCTGTTTGTTACGTCAAGTTCCGTTGAGCAAAAGCTATTCAAGGTTTTCCAAGACAAGCCGAAGAATGTTGTGATGCTGTCCGACATCGAGATGGAATAGTCAATCGGCTCAGCATTTGCAAACCGTCGGTTGGGCAAGGCACGAAACCCAACCCCAGCAGGCCAGCCAGCTCCTATCAAGTCTGGTTGAAAACCCATCATTTACTGTTTGTAAAACGTTTGCGGAGCAAACGCTTTACAAACAATAAATTGGGTTCTGATACACAGATTTGATATCAGTTCTACTCTCTGTCACCAATCTACGCACGAATTCACTATGCTACCAACCCTAACCGCAACTGAACTCGAACGCTATCGCCGCCAGATCATGCTGCCTGGGCTGGGCGAAGTCGGTCAGCAACAGCTGAAAAATACCACGGCTTTGGTCACTGGAGTGGGTGGCTTGGGCGGGACGGCAGCGCTTTATCTGGCCGTTGCGGGTGTGGGTAAGCTTATCCTCGTGCGCGGTGGTGATCTCCAGCGAGATGATCTCAATCGCCAGATTTTAATGACGGATGATTGGGTCGGCAAACCACGTGTTTTCAAGGCTCAGGAGACGCTAGCTAAGCTCAATCCAGATATTGAAATTGAAGCAGTGTGTGAATACGTCAGTGCCGACAATATTGACGCTTTGGTGCAGCAGGCCGATATTGCCCTGGATTGTGCCTTTGATTTCAAGGAGCGCGACCTGCTGAATGCGGCCTGTGTCCGCTGGGGCAAGCCGATGGTAGAGGCCGCCATGAACAGCATGGATGCCTATTTGACCACCATCGTGCCGGGGCAAACGCCCTGTCTCACCTGCCTATTTCCCGAAAAGCCAGAGTGGGATCGCTGGGGCTTTGGCGTTCTGGGTGCAGTATCCGGTACATTGGCCTGCCTCGCTGCTCTGGAAGCGATCAAGCTGATCACAGGGCTGGGTGAACCCCTACTCGGCCAGTTGCTGACGATGGACTTAGCCCGCGCTGAGTTTGCTAAACGCCGCTCCTATCACGATCTGGACTGCCCGGTTTGCGGCCAGCTCAGTCGAGATTATTTGGCCAATCAATTGTCTGATCGCTTACCCAATCGCGATTTCAAGCCCGTTGCAACCTGCTGAATTCTGGCCCAAATTATGCTTTGGATTGCCCTATTTCTACTCGGATGCGCGATCGCACTTTGGTTACATGGTCAGCGCCAGACCGATGAGGTGATTCGGTTTCTCGAAATCTCACTGGCTTTAGTCAGCTTGATGGCAGGCTTAGTCGCTGCTCCTTGGCTGCTCAAAACTGGAGTGCTAGTTGCGTTGATGGTATGTCCCACCTGTACACCCTGCGATCGCATCCTCAAGTCCAATTGTCCCAAATACTGCCTGTTCAGAACCCAATGTAGATCTGACTACAAACCCCATTCGAGGAGACTCCTATGACTGTTACTCTCACTGAATTAGCGGAACTGCGCCTGCGTACCTTCGTGCGGGGCACCCCTAACTACACGCCTGAACGCGGTGTCCGCTTAGCGGTCAAAGATGGCGGCTGCAACGGCTACGAATACGATATCAAGATTGCCGATGCACCCAGTCCCAACGATGAAGTCGTTCAATCTGGCAGTCTCCGAGTCTTCATCGATCCCAAGAGCGCTCCACTCCTCAACGGCATCGTCGTAGACTACATCGACAGCATGCTCGAAAGCGGCTTCAAGTTTACCAATCCCAACGCCACCGATACCTGCGGCTGTGGGAAGTCGTTTCAGGCCGGAGACTGTAGCCCAGCGGGAGTGCCGTGTTCGTGAGGGAGTGAGGCGAGAGGAGTGAAAGGGTTGTAAAGGACTTGAGGCTGTAAAGGGCTGTAAAGGATTTGGGTAAGGCAGTGTCTGCCTACTGACGCTAAATGTTTGAAACGGTACTGTCTGTTTCCCGCTTTTCCTTCCTCTACAGCCTTTACGGCCCTCTACAGCCCTCTACAGCCCTCCACACGCCTCACGCCTCACCTTTCCAAATCTACCCACTATTAACCACTAACCTTCGAGGACTTCACCATGACTACCTACCAAGTTCGCTTAATCAATAAAAAGCGTCAAATCGATATCACAATTCCGGTTGACGATGATACCTATATCATTGATGCGGCTGAAGAGAATGATATTGATCTGCCCTTCTCCTGCCGTTCCGGTGCCTGTTCTAGCTGTGTTGGCAAATTAGTTGAAGGTGAAATCGATCAGGAAGATCAGTCATTCCTAGATGATGACCAAATTGCCAAGGGCTTTGTCGTACTCTGCTCAGCCTATCCCCGCTCAGACTGCACGATTAAAACTCATATGGAAGCCTATCTTGTTTAACGTAGCCTCAATGCCGTAAGCCTTGCTCTGGTTCCATTCCACTATTCTGGGAGAAGTTGCACATGTTTACTGGTTTCACCCTGTCTGGGACTTCACTCAAGCTGCTAAAAGTTGGTGAACGGGGCGTCATTGCCCGCTTTACAGAAAGCGATCCAACCCTTTTGCAAAAGCTCAGCTCAATTGGCTTATCGCCAGGAACACCGATTACGCTCGAACAGCGATTCCCACGCTTTATCGTTCGGACTCGGAATCAGCAACTGACCCTAGATCACGCCATGATTCAGGCAATTTATGTGCGAACCCGAGCATCTTAATGTCAAGTCTGTGTATCAGACCCCAATTTATTTTCGTAAAACGTTTTCTCTGCAAGGGTTTCACAAAAAATAAATCTAGTTCCAACTTATTTTGTGTCAGCGTTCCTGAGCAATGGTCTTCTGCCATTCAACGATGAGGCAATCAGCCAATTGCGAACCCAGTTGTCGTGATAGCGGAAGCCGTTGAGTTGCTCAAAGGGGCATAAGCACCCGCCCATTGCTTTGCGAGTCTTGCGACAAAAGGGATGGAAGTTCCAGAGTAAGGCCATCGAGCGCACCGACTGTTCCGCCGAGTCCCAGAATCCATGAAAATCTTGCATGGCATACAAGATGCGGTCAAGATAGTTCATCGGACGGTCAACCTGATTGCTGGTGCGATAGGCGTCAGGGAAGTCAAAGGCGCGTTGGAAGACGTGAGATTTGTCGTTGAGGCGTCGCAAGCGAGCGTCAATGGCCTGGGGCAACGCGTGGGTGTTCACCCACTCCAGCAACCGACGCAACCGTTGAGCAAAGTGACGTTTGCTCTGGCCCCGATACAGATGCCAAAGCTTGTCGGCTAGTTGCTGACCCAGGACTGGTTTAGAGCGGCACCCATCGCGAATTTTAATCACCTCATGCAGGAAGCACAGAATCCAGACCAGGCCAGGGAATAGCTCCTCCCAAGCGGCTCGGGTGGCCTCCCAACCATCAGTCGTCACCGTCTCGGGCGCATAGTCGGGAACATGATGGGCAGCTTCCTGCTGGAATACCCCATAGGCTGCGGTTAATCCATCCTGACCCGCATTGGCACTGAGACTGGCTCCCAGGACGCACCCTTGCGCCGCTGTCACTGCCAGATAGACTCGCTGCCCGTGCCAATCACAATGCTTCTCATCGGCAACTAGATGGGGGGGAGCGCCGTTTCCCTTTTGAGGGTACTGCCCACAATCGAGGCTCGACCGAACGACTGACAGAGCCGATACCAGTGCATCTCAGAACGGCCCAGCACATAGGCAATCCCCTCATACGACAGGCCATGCTTTCTTAAATAGAGCGCTTTGTCGGCCATCTCCGCCGTCTCGCTCATGTACGGCATCACCAAATCGGGACGCAGTTGATAAGCCTCTCCGGTACTCGGCAGCAAAATCCGCCGGGTCTTGAGCTGTTGACGAGAGGACTCGACCCATCCGTGAAAGCGATAGCCTGCCTCAATCCCGTCGGGAAACAGTTCCGGGTGGGATGCGATCTGCTCGTTGAGATACTGGCGAAAGGCTTCCCGGTCTTCTACTAAGACCTCGTAGTCAAGGTCGTCTGCAATGGGCAGACAAATCGTTTTATCGCCTGCTGTGCCACGCTTGCGTCGTTGCTGAGCCATCGGCTTTGGCCTGCTGAACTCTCTGCCTCAATTCTACTCAACACAAACTTGGGTGGAACTAGAAATAAATGATGGGTTTTCAACCAGACTTAGTACAAGTCATGTATTTGCCCATATCTGCTCACATCTGCCGATGTATTTTGAGAGGATTTCACGATGAGTTACGCAACTGGTTTAACGTTTGGAGGCAAGTCCTGGACGCCTCAATTTCTGCAAAAGATTAATTGGGAAACCTGCCTGGGCTGCGGTCGCTGCTTCAAAGCCTGTGGCCGAGGCGTGATGGCGCTGATTGCCCTCAATGATGAAGGCGAAGTCGTAGACGAAGATGACGATGATGATGAAGTTGAACGCAAGGTGATGAGCGTGATCAATGCCGATAACTGCATTGGTTGCCAAGCCTGCGATCGCGTTTGTCCTAAAGGCTGTCATGTTTATGCACCCTTAGCTCTAGCCTAATTTGACATACCAAGTAAGGAGGTGATGCCTATTGATATGAGGTGATGGCTTCTTCAGTTCAAGCAGATTAGTATGGTTTGCTTCAGTGACTGAAGCTTAACCCTAGATACTGCTCATGTTCCAGACCAGTTGAGAGGTATTAGCGGGTGACCGCTTAAACAATTGCATTAAAGAGATGAGGATACCTCAATGACGAAAGCAAAAGATGTAATGACCGAAGATGTCGCTATCGTGAAAGGCTCTGCCACCGTAGCAGACGCGGCTCGGCTCATGAAGTTCAAAGGCATTCATTCCTTGATTGTTGATCGCCGCCATGAGGAAGATGCCTACGGCATTGTCACCGACACAGACATTGCCAGTAAAGTCATTGCTTATGGCAAAGATCCCAAGCAGGTCAAGGTTTACGAGGTAATGACCAAACCTTGTGTGGTCGTTAATCCCGACTTGGCCGTTGAATATGTGGCTCGTTTGTTTGCCCAGACTAACATTGACCGCGCACCCGTCATCAAAGGTGATTTGCTGGGCATCGTGTCGATACAGGACATTCTCACGAAGAGCGACTTCATCGAGAATCCTCGAGTGCCGCTATTAGAGAAGGCGCTGCAAGAAGTAGTGGCTAATGCTCGTGCCGTTGAGGCTCAGGCTGGCCCTGACGCAGCGGAAGCAGAAGCCGCTTGGGATGCTGTTAATGAACTGGAAGCGGAACTCGCATTTTGCAAAGGTGAACCCCCTGCACAACCCGCTCGTGAGCCGTTGGCAAACACACAGAACACGGCAGCTATACCTGCCCTGCTGTAGCTTTTAGCAGATTGATTGATTTCTGTTCTGCAAATTAACCCAGGTAGGGGCACGGCATTGCCGTGCCCCTACCCAAACTCAACTGATTTAATATAAAATGTGTGACTTTTGGACGAGATGGCAAATGGACAATCCAACCTTATCGGCTGCTGATGCCAACCAGCTTCATGACCGCTGGGTTAACTACTACCAGGCTGTTTCCAATCGTCCGCCCCGCGCAACTTTATTAGCGGCGCTTAATTCCTTTACGACGCAGGCTGAGCCAAATGCGGAGCCGACTGCTGGATTTGCAGTTGATTTAGGCTGCGGTAACGGACGCGATACGGTGGAACTACTGCGGCGCAACTGGCGAGTTTTAGCCATTGATGGTGAGCCGGAAGCACTGACCCGTCTTCGTCAGTGCCAGGATATTGATCGAACATATTTGGAAACTCGTGTGCAGCGGTTTGAAGAGTTGACCTTGCCGCCTGATGTCGATTTGATTAATGCTAGCTTTTGCTTACCGTTTTGTCCGCCCAGCCACTTTTCAGATCTGTGGGAAGAAATTGTGGCGGCGTTGCGATCGGGGGGACGATTTTGTGGGCATCTATTTGGCGATCGCGATTCTTGGGCGAGTAATGCGAATGTGAATCACCATACTCGCCTGCAGATTGAGCGGCTACTGGATCCCTTCGAAGTCGAGCTTTTAGATGAGGAAGAACATCCGGGTAAGACGGCTCTTGGCGAAGACAAACACTGGCATATTTATAATATTGTTGCTCGCAAGCGCTAATCTACAGAGCTAATTTACCGCCACCGTTGCGCCAGCCGCTTTTGCTTTAATACGAAATTCGGTTAAAACCCAATAGTTGATTTTTCGTGAACGGCTGGCTAGGTCAGCCGTTCACGAAAAATAACTTATACCTCAGTAGCCCAGGAAAGGCTATATACGCGGATTGGATACAACTACAGCATCGGCTTTATCTCTCTACAGTAGAATGGCACTGACATAAGCTGTATCAAGCTAGCAACCTGGCTTTCAAGACGGAGCGAGGTTCCTGCATTCTTGGGAACGGTTTGGGACGGCGCTTTACAACTCGGGGTTCTGAACGGTTGGGTCGAAACGGAATCACCAACTCTCGCACCACGTTTAACAAGGCCTGGTAGCCTCGCCGTCGTTCGGATGGAGCTAGATGCAGCAACTCAGGCCGGAAGTGATTGAACTGTTGCCGAGCACCTTGTAGAGAGACTCGCAACACCCCGACCTCGCCGTCGGCTGTCGCCTCCCACATCAGGGTGCGAAGCAGATTGTAGGCCAACAGATGCACCCAAATACTTTTGCTCACCATGGTGGGTGTTTTGGCAGCAATCATCTCCATGGCTAAGGTGGTTTTGAGATGCCGGAGATTAACTTCGGCGGCCTGCCAGCGGAGCTGATAGAGTTCGGCAAGTTTAGCTTTGGGATAGCGGTTGGGATCGAGTAGCGTCGTTACCACCACAAAGTTGGTCGGGCGAAACCCAGGAACCTGAATGAAGAGATACACTTCCCGCACCTCAATGGATGCCGCCAGAGCCTCGAACTCCTGCGGCTTGAGGGCTTGAGGGCATTGCTTCGGGCGCTGCCAGCGGACGATGTGATCGCCAATGCCCAGTTTTTTGCCCCGTCTGAAATCGCAGCGGCGCTGATGATGCTTGCGAAAGACAGCATCGGCTCCCATCCGGGCGACCCAGGCCAAATCTACATAGGTGCCATAGGCTGAATCGGCCACCACCACATCCTCGGGGCGCAGTTTCTGATAGAGTTGGCGGGCTAGACGCCATTCACTCACCCGCAACGGAGCCATCGCCACGGCCATAACCGCTCCCGTGGTGACACAAAACCACACTTGGAGTTTGAGAATCGGAAAGCCGCAGCCCTCTTTCTGATTGCTGTGTTGAGGATACTCGGCTTGGTTGGCCTGCGTGTCACTCATCAAGACCGTCGTCGCATCAAAGGCTTTAACCGGACGGCCACACCAGCGTTGCTCTGGGGAGACTTGGCGCTGCAACGCCCTCACCACCCGCTCGAACAGGGGCGGAAATATCGACTCGGGAAGGCGTTTTCGTGCTTTACTATAGCCCCCGGTATCGGCTGAGGGCACCTCCAATCCCGACACGCTCATCCAGGTCACCACTCGCTTGACTGCATGGCTGAGACTGCTGTCGGCATCCAGCACTTGGGAGAGCCAACTCCACAGGACGACCATGGGAGTGTAGAGGACTTGTCGATATCGGATTCCCTGCTCGCTCAGCACAGTTTCAATCTCTGCTTCCGGCAGCATCTCAGCAAAGGGTAGACCGATGCTGCTCTGATAGTTGGCCTTGAGAACGTCCGCACGATTCGGCATCATAGAGGCAAGGTTATGGGCTTCAACGGTTTGATTCTGACAAATCAGGCGCTTGAAGCCTTTTTTGCTCTCTTATGTCAGTGCCATTCCTCTACAGTAGACTTTATCGGAAATTGTTTTGTAGCGCGGCTTCGCCGCGCTACAAAACAATTTCCAACCCCAAAAACTTTATTTCCAATAAAGTCTAGTACTTTTAAGCCAAGTGTCAGTCAGTGTCTTGATAGCAGTCGTTGAGTACGTCTTCTAACAGATCATCCGGACAAGATTCTACGACTCTTTCAAAAACGTCTAGGAGTGTGGCCGCCGTTTCGCCGAGTGTTGGGCTCAAGCCCCAAACGTCTTGCACCCACTCCTGCGGAGCATCATCATCGAAAATCAAGCGTTCAAATAGCTGTTTGACTTCTGATTTAGAAAGAGCCACTCACTTCAGTCCTTGCTAGTTCTACTGCTCAGTCACGGCTATCATATCAAGCCCAAATCGCGCAGCGCTAGATTTAGGTTGGCGTTTGAGCCGGTTGGCGCTGGTGCGGTGTGAAATAAGTTTTGAAGGTTGATCTGCCGCGCATTGCGCGGCAGATCAACCTTCAAAACCCACCCAAACACTGTTGATAAGCCACTAATAAACCGCTGACAAACCCGTAGGGACAGGCGATATATCATTTGACGGATAAAATTGTGTTTTTTTATGGTGTTTTGTTGGTTCGGTTGATATTTTGCCAAATACTAAGGGCAACAGACTGTTCCCGATAAAATTTGGCTAGAGCGCTTGGAGTCGGTTGTGTATAACGATGTGGAATTCCCGTCGCTTTCCGTGGAGGTGATTTTAGAGCAGATTGCAACGATGACCCTCCAGATGCAGCAGTGTCGGGATCTAGAAGATATTGTGCAAACTGCGATCGCAGATGCGAAAAACCTGCTGCAAACCGATCGAGTATTCCTATATCGCTGTTTTCCGGAGCAGGATGCTGGAGTTGTGTTTGAGTCGGTGGGGATCGGCGATTCGTCCCTCCTGGGCCGACACCTGACCGACATCTGTGCCGATGTCACCTGGATTGAGCCGTTTTTTCAAGCCCAAGTCACATCTAACGGTACAGCCACGCCACTGATGGCTGCGATCGCAAATCATCCCGTCTCAGATAGTGCAATCGGTGCAGTCCAGTGGGTTGAGGCGTTGCAAGTCAGCGCCTATTTAGTACTGCCCATTTTGAGCCAAGGTCAGCCGTGGGGACTGCTGATGGTGCATCACTGCCGTGCCAGCCGGACATGGCAACCGCTGGATATTCAGTATTTGCAGCAGATGGCTGGACATCTAGGACTGGCAATTCAGCAGGCCAACTGGCAGCGAGCAGAGGCCGAGCTGCAAGAAACCGAACATCGCTTATCAGAGGCGCTGAAGGCTGCAAAGGCAGGCATGTGGTACTGGGACAGATCCACTAGTCAGATAATTTGGTCGGAAGATAATTATCGGCTGCTGGGCTATGACCCCCAGATGGATGATACGAGCTATGACAGTTGGCAGCGGTTTATTCATCCTGATGATTTGTCACAGGTGATGCAGTTTTTTCAAACCGTTGTACAGACTGGACAAAGCGACGAAATGGAGGCGCGGTTTGTCGCTAAGAACGGTGATGTGCTCTGGATGAACCTGTTTGCGCGGCCTGAGCGTGATCCCAGCGGCAAGACGGTAATGGCGATTAATGGTGCCGCAAAAAATATTACAGGCCGCAAGCGGCGAGAAGAATTTATTCAGAATCTGGCCGCAGGAGTTGCAGCCACCACCGGAGACGCATTTTTCTACTCGCTGGTGGAGTGTTTGGCGCGCTTGCTCAAGATGGATCATGCGTTTGTCAGTGAAGTGATTGAGCCTGATTGCGATCGCGTCCGGGTGATTGCTGGCATCAGTCATGGGCAAAGGGTAGATGGTTTAGAGTATGACCTACCGGGCTCGCCCTGTGAGCAAGTTGTGCAGCAGGGATTTTGCCTGTTCTATGACAAGGTGCAGCAGTGTTTTCCAGACGATCACTATCTGGACGAACATGGCATCGAAGGCTACATGGGTATTTCCTTAGTTGATTCAGCCGGATCGGTACTGGGCTTAATCTGTGTCCATCACGATCAGCCGATTACAGATGTGCAGTTTATCGAAGAAATTTTGACCATTTTTTCGGTGCGAGCCGCTTCTGAACTGGAAAGACAGCGATCGGAAGCGTTGCTGCGTCGGTATGAGCGCATTGTGTCGGCGACCCCGGATGCGATCGCATTAGTGGATTGGAACTATACCTATCAGGTGGTGAATCAAGCCTACTTGAACTGGTATCAACGCTCCCAGGCTGACATCGTGGGTCACTCGCTGACGGAGCTGATTGGGCACGACCAGTTTGAACCGTTTTGTCGCTCAATGTGCGATCGCGCATTGGCCGGTGACATGACCCAAGGATTTGAAGACTGGCGAGACTATGACGATGGTCAGCGGCGGTTTGTTCGCTGTTCCCTGGTTCCCTATATTGAGCTGGATGGCCGCATTTCAGGCGTCGTGATCAACCTGCACGACCTGACCGCCCTCAAGCTGGCTGAGTTAGAAAACCGCTCCTTTGAGCTAGCTCTGCGTGAGCAACAGCAGTTTACAGAGCAAATTGCTGAGTCTACGCTGGCTATCCTGTACGTTTACGATTTAGTTGAACAGCGCAATATCTACTGTAATCCTCAAATCGAAACCGTATTGGGCTATTCTGTCGCCGAAATTCAGGCGATGGGTCAAGCATTTCTGCCCAATTTGCTCCATCCGGATGATCGAACCGAAGTCCTGGCCAATCGTCAGCAGTTGCTGCACTTAAACGATGAAGAATATATCGAAGTTGAATATCGATTGCGGCATAAAGACGGCAGTTACCGCTGGCTATTAAGTCGCGATCGCATTTTCAAGCGTGCTCCTGATGGTACACCCTGCCAGTATTCTGGGGTGGCGGTGGACATTACCCTGTTGAAAGAAACGCAAACCGCTCTCTGTCAGCAAGTTGAGCGTGAACGGTTGCTGTCTGACATCGCCCAGCACATCCGCCAAACGCTGGATTTAGATCAGATTCTCAACACCACTGTGACCGAGATCCGCAACTGCTTACAAACGGATCGGGTGCTGATCTATCGCTTTAATCCCGACTGGAGCGGCGTTGTGATTGCCGAATCGGTGGCAGCGGGTTGGTCATCCGTTTTGGGCATGCAAATTACCGACACCTATTTTGTCAAAATGGCAGGACAGTCCTATGGGCAGGGCTTTATTAAAGCTACGTCGAATGTGCAAACCGCTGATCTGGATCCGTGTCATTTAGAGTTGCTGGAACGCATGCAGGTGAAAGCCAAGCTAGTCGTCCCCATCCTGCAAAATAACCATCTTTGGGGACTGTTAGTGACTCAGCACTGTCGTGCGCCGCGTAACTGGCAGGACTGGGAAATTGACCTGCAGCAGCAGTTGGCCACTCAAATTGCGATCGCAATTCAGCAGTCTGAACTGTATCAACAGGTGCAGTCGCTCAACGCTGGGTTGGAAATACAGGTACAGCAGCGAACCAATGAGCTACAGCAGGCTCTAGACTTTGAGGCGTTACTCAGGCGCATTACCGAACGGGTGCGCGACAGCTTAAATGAGCGACTGATCCTGCAAGCGGCTGTGGAGGAATTGGTGCATAAGCTAGCGTTAGCGGGTTGCGATGCTGGTATGTACAATGTTGACCACACCACATCAACCATTGCCCACGAATCGATCACAACGCTTGCTCCTGCCCAAGGCCAAACATTTGAGATTACCAATGCTCCCTATGCCGCCGTATACGACGGGCTACTCAGCGGGCAAGTCTGTCAGTTCTGTGATGCTGTGCCGAATTTTCTGCGGCAAAACCAGCAGCATTTAACGATGCTGGCCGTACCAATCTGTGACGATCAGGAAACCTTGGGCGATCTGTGGCTGTTCCGACCGTCTCAGGAGGTGTTTACTGAACCAGAAATTCGGCTGGTGCAGCAGGTTGCCAGCCAATGTGCGATCGCACTACGCCAGTCCCGTCTCTACCAGGCAGCGCAGGCTCAGGTTAAGGAACTAGAGCGGTTGAATCAGCTAAAAGATGACTTCTTGAGTACGGTATCCCATGAGCTACGCACGCCCATGTCCAATATTAAGATGGCGACGCAAATGCTGGAGATTAGCTTAAACCATCTGGGGGTGCTGCCGAGTGAATCCTCCTCGATTAATCGCTATGTCAAAGTGCTGCACGAAGAAGAGGAACGAGAAATTAATCTGATTAACGATCTGCTTGACTTGGCTCGATTGGATGCCGGAGTGGAAGCTTTGAGCTTGACGACTATTGATCTCCAGTTCTATATTCCCCATCTGGCTGAGGTATTTAGTGAACGGATACAGCGTCAGCAGCAGCACCTCGTGTTTCAAATCCCGGCTGACCTGCCAGCAATCACGACTGATTTGCCTTACCTAGAGCGCATCCTCAGCGAATTGCTGAACAATGCCTGCAAATACACACCAGCCGGAGGCATTATCACGATATCGGCCCAAGTGATGACCGATGGGCTGGAGCTGCGCGTTAGCAATTCGGGCACTGAAATTGCACCAGTAGAGCGCGATCGCATTTTTGATAAATTTTACCGAATCCCCAATAACGATCCCTGGAGACATGGTGGTACCGGGTTGGGATTGGCTCTGGTCAAGAAGCTGACCGAACGGCTAAGCGGCACCATCCACGTCGAAAGTGGCGATGGGCAAACTACATTTGTCTTACGATTGACTCTGAATAATCGTCCTACCAGTTCCCCAATGGTTGCCAATCTTGCTCCAGATCTGCGGAGCTTATTGTAGCTCATGCTTGCAGGGTGTTACCTTTACAGTCCAGTAACTGAGCCAGTTGAGCTTCCAGCTCTCCGGCTTTGAGCACGCCGGATTCAACCACCAGCTTTTCAAGGGCCGCCAGCCAGCACTGATAGTAATCCCACTCCGGATCGTCCAGCTTATGAGTTGATTCCCATTCATGAATGGTGCTGATTAACGTTTGGCGAAAATCCTCCCATTCAAAGTAGCCTTGTTTCGAAAGTGCGATCGCAACTCCAAAGGCCATCTTTTCCCAGTCACGGTCAAAGTGTAAATGGCCATCTTTGCGCGGCGGAGCCTCTTCCGGCGACCCCATTAAACTAGTGGCGGCAAAGTGTTCAAACTTAGTAAACATGCGCTTCAAACCTGCTCACAATCAGCATTCCAGCTCTTGGCTGGGGACTATCCACTTTCTCCAATCACCGTTATGATTTGTAGGTTGGGTTGAGCTTGCGAAACCCAACCTACAAATCAAATTATGTTCAGTGCTGAGCGTTAATTCGCCTCACTCCTCACTCCCCTCGCCTAACTGAATAGACTTGATGCAGCCTACAGAACTAGACTTTGACAGTGGCGACGCCCATCATGGCTTCTGGGGTTAGCAAAGCCGCCAATTCCGCTTCGCCCATGCCTTCTGTGCCAGCGGGACGCATCGGCAGCACCCACCAGCGAATCTGAGCGCTACTGTCCCAAACTCGTACCTCAACCGATTCACCTAAATCGACGCCAAACTCCGATAGCACTACTCGCGGTTCGCGAACCACCCGTGCCCGAAAGGTGGGATCTTTGAACCAATAGGGCGGCAAACCCAGCGTCGGCCAGGGATAGCAGGAGCAGAGTGTACAGACAATTACGTTATGTACCTCGGGTGTATTTTCCACGATCCGCATATGCTCACCTTCTGCACCGGACATGCCTTCAGGAAAATCCATTTCGGCACAGGCAGCGTTACAGTCAGCTAACAGTCGCGCTCTGAACTCTGGATCAACCCAGGCCCGAGCCACCAGTTTGGCCCCATTGAACGGCCCCATCTCGGTTTCAAAGTAGCCGAGGATGTTGTCTACCGTATCGCCCGTGATAATGCCCTTTTCGATTAAAAGAGACTCTAGGGCTTTGACCTTGGCGGCGCTAAACGTCTCCCGATCGGCACTGTACTTAAATCCTGGATAGTTGCTAGGCATACTCTCTCCCTACACCGCTTCTAAATACACTTCAAAAATGTCGTTGTAATACACTGAATTAGCGTCAATCAGCGACGCATCCCAGATGTCTGCTGGGTTAAACGCCAAGCTATATACGGGCATAGGTACGCCGATACCGTCCTCTGTGGGGAAGAAGTAGGTGAAAGCGTTGTCATAAACTAGAACGACCGTGGCTACACGTCCTCGTAAATGACCGGGCAATCGGCTGTGTGCCCCTGGAGCTACGTTCTTCACCCGCACCTGATCGCCAACGCTAAACAGGGGTGGTGCAGGTAAATCCCGCATCGGGGAATCCCCTTCCCGCAGGTATTTCAGCACCTGAGCATCAATGGCCGGATCGCCACCACTGGGTAAAGGTGCAGCGGCTTTCTCGCTATCTTCCAGAAATTCAGCGGTACGAGTATCTAGCTCCTCTTGAGTAATGTAGCCTTCCTCGACAAAGAAGCCGGAGATGCCGCCAAGCCACTTCTCGTAATAGCGCAACCGAAAATATTCAAAGGGATGCATGCCCTCAGCACCCATGCGCAGGTGGCCCCAGGTCCAGAAGCTTTTGAAGTTGGTGGGAACTTCCTCAATCGTATAACCCGGTAAGGATTCGCCCAGATGGTTACTGAGCGCCATCATCGCCGTATGAATGCCGAAAATGCGCTTTTCCCAGGGTTCAACGAAAACCTGTGGTTCGGGATTGATCGGATCAAGCCCTTCTAATCCACCCAGATTATGCTGTAGTTTCATAGGTCTGTCTCTAGTTCAAATGGTACTAACTGCGGTAAACAGAACGTTTGCCCTCACCCTAAATCCCTCTCCCCGAGGGAGAGGGACTTCAAAAGGCGGTGTCTGTTAAGAAGAATGGGCATAGGCTTTGGCTAGGCAGCTTTGAAAGCCAGCCCGGAGTGCGGCTTCGTCGAGATTGCGGCCAATGAAGATCAGCTCATTGCGGCGTGTCTCTCCTGGTCGCCAGGGCTTGCCGGGGCGGCCATCAAGGGTCATGTGAACGCCTTGAAAGACAAAGCGGCGATCGGCGTTGTCCATGTCCAAAATGCCCTTCATGCGGAAAATGTCTGGCCCCCGCTCCTGTATCAGCTGATAGAGCCAGCGATTGAGCTTATCGCCATCAACCGTACCCAATTCAGTAATCGCCACCGAAAATACCGTCTCATCATGCTCATGGGCATCTTCCTCTAGAAACTCCGGATCGATGCTCAGTGCATTCTTCAAGTCAAAGGCTTGTACGCCCAACAAAGCATTTAGCTCGATTTCGCAGTTTTGGGTAGAGTGGATTTTTGCGATCGCATTTATGCTTCGTACCTTTGTCTCTAGTGCATGTAGCTGCTCGGTAGAAACCAGATCGGTTTTATTAAGCAAGATGACATCGGCAAAGGCAATCTGCTCCTGGGCTTCGCTGCTGTCCCAGTGCTCCCAGATATGCTTGGCGTCAATCACAGTGACCACGGCATCGAGCTGGGTCTGCCGCAGCATAATTTCATCGACAAAGAAGGACTGGATAACGGGAGCCGGATCGGCCAGTCCGGTTGTTTCAATCACCAGATGATCAAAGCGATCGCGGCGCGACATCAGCTCACCAATGATGCGGATCAGGTCGCCGCGCACAGTGCAGCAAATGCAGCCGTTATTCATCTCGAAGATTTCTTCATCGGCGTTGACCACTAGCTGATGGTCAATGCCGACTTCGCCAAACTCATTCACAATCACGGCGATTCGCTGATTGTGCTCTTCGGTCAAAATGCGATTGAGCAAGGTGGTTTTCCCTGCTCCTAAATAGCCGGTCAAGACCGTAACGGGAACTTTCTTCTGCACTAATGCCATTCGTTTCCTGCTCTCTGCTTACGTAACTGTTGCTGGAAGCCCTCACCCCCGGCCCCTCTCCCACGGGAGAGGGGAGCTAGATGAAAATATTTTGTTCGCTCTATCGTGGATGAGGGTGAGGATGAGAGAAATCCTAAACTGTAACCACTCGGAACCCAATCGTTCGATTCAGCGCCGTTTCTAGATAACCGGAGCGACTGGCGGATCGAATCATTGTGGGGGCATCGAGCCAGCCACCACCCCGAATCACCCGCAGTTGCGAAGGTTTAGCGCTCACCCAGGCTGTTCCATCTCTCGGTGCGCCTCGATAGTTGGCGTGCCAGGTGTCAGCACACCATTCCCAAACGTTGCCGTGCATATCGTAAAGACCAAAGGCATTCGGCGAGTATTGTCCCACGGGTAAGGTCGATTGCGGATAGCTGGCCTTCTGTTCCGCTCGGTAGGTATAGGCTCCGACATAATTAGCGAGTTCGCTAGTAATCGTTTCCCCGGTACTAAACGGCGTCCGCGTCCCAGCCCGACAGGCATATTCCCACTGGGCTTCACTGGGTAACTGATAGCGACGACCCGTATACTGACTGATGCGATCGCAGAATTCCATTGCATCTAGCCAAGACACGCTTTCGACAGGATGGTGATCACCTTGGAAATAAGAAGGCACAGGATTAAGCTCACGCTGGACTGTGGGCAGTGCTGCTACGGCTGTCCATTGGGCTTGGGTAATCGGATATTTACTGATCAAAAAGGGTGATAAATTGACCCGATGCCGAGGAAATTCATGGCCTTTAGCATCAGCTTCCGTTTTAGATGCGCCCATCCAGAACTGACCGGGAGCAATCGCTACCATATCGATAAATTCAGAAGATTCAGTCTGACCAATAGGAGCTGAGAAGAATTGAGCCGTATGGGTCGAACGCTGCTTAATCCGTCCCGCTTTATCAACTGTGGTCACATCAAACCGAAAGGTTCTTAAACTCAAATCGGGCTGATACTCGGCTTGAGTCAGAGATGAGCTAAAAGCGCGATCGCGGCTTGCTAGCAGAAAGCCAATACTACCTAAACCCGCATACTGAAAGAACCTTCGCCGCTTCATTGATGCATCACCTCACGCACTCTTGTACCGAATCCGACTAGCAAGAACCTGAACTATGTTCTGCGAAAGTCGGGCTGTGTCTAACTTTCACAAAAAATAAAAACTGGTTTTTGTGAGCGGATTTCGTATTAGCTCAACGGGTGTTAGCCAAACGTTTTTTAGAGAAAGAGGAACAAAACAATCTGCTAGCTTCAGCCACAGCAAAACTGGTTTATCTAGTGATATTTGGCCTTCACCTTGTTTCGGTAGTAAATAGGAAGACTCTGACAACGATTGTATTGATCAATACATATTGCCCTCTATGTAATAAAACAGTAATAAAACTCACAAATTGATTTATAGCGGTTTGACCCCATTCAGTACAAAAACGGTTATGTGGAGCGCTCTGCGTCCACATAACCGTACTTACTCACATCTTGCCAAAACCCAGGAGGATTATTTTGCCGCCGCATCGCGGCGGCAAAATAGTCTCTTAGGCATCGACTATTTCAGTGTCTTCACCTGTTTTCCTTCTAAACCATCGCGACTATGTTTCAAATCGGATAGAGAACCCTGTGGTTCCTGCTTCAGCTCATCAGGTACCTGGCTACCCACAGAACCTTTGGCAACGGTAACGCCGCCGTCCGCGAGCCAGAGTGCACCCGTCACGTAGCTGGCTTCATCTGACGCTAGGAAGGCATAGACGTTGGCCATTTCCTCGGGTGTACCGCGCCGTCCCATTGGCGTAGCTTGAATCAGCATTTTCTCCATTTGCTGATCCATCGGCCCGGTTTCCTTATGCGTCCAAGCAGTATCAATCGCTCCAGGACAGACGCAGTTAGCACGAACGCCGTATTTGGCCTGCTCCACGGCTACACCCTTCATAAATGAATGCATCCAGCCTTTGGTGCCGCCGTAGGTTGTGTTTTGCGCCAACCCATTAAAACCGGCTTCCGAACCTGCTGAAATAATGCAGCCACGCGTCTTTTGCAGATGGGGCAGGGCACACTTAGTCATCAAAAAGGCCGATCGCAGATTCATTTGCAGCGTCCGGTCGAACAGCTCAACTGGATAGTCCTGCGTTTCTGCGGCTACCAAGAATACACCCGCATTGTTAACCAGAATATCCAGTTTCCCAAACTGCTGAACTGCCATGTGTACACAAGCTTGCGCTTCTGCCACTTGGGAAATATCGCCCTTATGTGCGATCGCATCTGCACCATGTTTTTGCATTGCGGTGACAACATCATCGACGGGATCATCCGGCAATCCATTGATGACCACTTTTGCTCCTTCCATCGCAAACTTATGTGCGATCGCTTCGCCAATCCCCGTTGCGGCACCCGTGATGATGGCAACTTTACCTTCTAGCCGACCAGCCATAATTTAGAAACCTCTCGTTTACTGCAACCCTAGTCGGTCATACGGAATTTGGTAGCAAATTTCAACTATTTTCGCGCAACGCCCGCAGCGCGGGCGTTGCGCGAAAACCAATTCTGTACCCCGATTCAGGTTTTTATCAAATACATTCCATTCCTCTATGGTTTCGTGACCATCTACGATTTGCCTCTGTATCGGGTTGGAATCTAAAACTTATATAGGTCTGCCTTAGTTGAGATGATGAATGGGTAAACGATAGCTAAACCAAGCGTTTTCCTCGGTCGGGATTGCTGATTTTAAGTGTGAGTTGTGATGTGGGGCAGCGTATGTGTTTGGCGTAGTTGTACGATCCCCCGCTAACGCCTTTTCCACTTCTCTAGCGTTAGAAAATCTAGCGCAAGTTAGCAGCGAAGCTAGATCAAAAGTCCCTCTCCCAGCGAGAGAGGGACTTAGGGTGAGGGCAAGCCGCTGCTGATAAGCTGAGCTAAGTCGTAGCTCCATCCGCATACTCCGGGAACTGCAAGGTTTGTAGAACCTCTTGCAGCGCCACAGTCACACCAAAATCGTAGTCCGGCTTGTTGAGCTGACGGGTCAGGCTGTACATCGTGCGCTCAAGGAGATAGGTCTTGAGCAGCACATTCAGCTCTGACGCATCAATGGGCAAAAACGAACCCGTACTGGCCTTATCAAGGTATCCCTTTAAGAAAGTGGCACTTACCCAGCGTAACCAGAACTGCTTCCACTGCTCAATATAGGTAAGCTGCTCAGGAGCCAGCATACCGCTCTCGTTCTCGCGCAGGAAAGCCGATTCAGCCGCGTAGCCCAAGGATTGCAGCATCTCAGCCACGTCGCGCAGGGGAGAGCGTTTAATTCGCCGTTCGTTGAGGGGCAGCATGGGGTCGCCCTCGAAGTCGATAATCACAAAGTCAAGCCCCGTGTGCAGCACCTGACCCAGGTGATAATCGCCGTGAATGCGAATTCGCTGTGCGTTTACCTTGGTTTCGAGAATGGTCTGGAAGTGGTTGAGAACATTTCCTCGCTGAGTCTGTACTTGTTTCACGACAGGCTGAATCGGCTCTGGCAGGGAATTCGCTTTGTAGTTCAGCGTGCGGAAGGTTTGGCCCGTTAGGTTGCGGGCTGATTGGTAAACAGAACGCTGGTAAAGCGATGTAAACGGCTCCGGCGCGAAATTGGGATTGTCCTCATCGGAGGCGAGGACAAGGTGCAGTTCAGCCGTGGTTTCGCCCAAAGTGTGAATATTGGTCAGATAGTGTCCAAAGGTTTCATTAGCCAAGTCTGGAATTTCCATTGCCTGCAACTCCAGCAGCGTCTCCGAGGGAACGGGCACCTCTGGCATTTCATCCCGGCGAGATAAAACCTGTTCGAATAAGTCTCTCAAACTATCCAGCGTGTAGTTCCAGAAGTTGCGGACATCTGGGACATAAGTTTGCAAGAGGCCAACTGCGATCGCACCTCGATCGGGACGGTGGTACTCTAGCGCCCCGGCCATCAGGTCAACATGCTTCGAATAGTGCTTTTCAGTTAAGAAGCGACGGATTTCTAAATCCGGGTTGATCCCTTCTTCTTGACGACGGAACAACTTCAGCAGCAACAGCTCATCATAAACAATGCAGGTATTGCGCTGGGTTTCCCGCAGCGGTACGGCATGAAGTTCCGCCAGATCCTCGTCTGATAATGTGGGAAACTGATCGGTCATAGTAGCAAACAACTGGCCCGCATGTCCTTTCGAGAACTGTTGTTGAGCAATCGTCTGCAGTAATGAGTGGAAAATGGACTGCATGACGGGTTCAGTCCGACCGCTATCGGGAGCCATCGCATCGAAGATTACTTTCATCCCGTCCGCGTCGTCCGTCTCGTCTTGGCCCGGAGACTGTAGCTGGGCAATCACCATCTGGGGATCTTCGGACAACATGTGTACCGCTTCGTCTCCCGCTACCTGGCTCATGACCGTCAGATAAGTGCGAGCTTCGCCTTCGATCGGTTCTATCCGCAACCACACCATCCAGGCAGGGTGGCTGGCTTTCGGTACGGGTAAAACTTCGGCCACCCGCAGCGCCTGAATTCTGCCCGTAAAGCCGCGATAGGTATGCAGATATTCCATGAGTGCGGCTTCTAGCGGTGCCTCCAACTCCTTTTGCTGCAAGGCTTGATGCCAAGGCATAGCAAGGCGAATATTGGGCGTCTCGCGTCGTCGCAGTGTTTGCAGCCGATCAGAGGGGAACTTGATCGTGAACCAGTAGCAGGCGTAGGGGCCAACGCTCAAGAAGTACAGATTCTTGGTGATGGTTGGAAATTCAGTTCCACCGTAGATTTCAGCCGGAACCTGTCCCTCAAACTCAGAGAGATCTAGCTCAACGGTCTGCAAGAAGCGCGATAGGTTGGCAACAACCAGAATTTGCTCGTCCTTGTAGCGGCGAATAAAGGCCAAGACCTTGCGGTTCTCTGGGTGCAATAGCTCGAATGAGCCTAGACCAAAGGCACTGAACCGCTTCCGAGTGGCGAGCAGGCGCTTGATTGTGAACCAAAGCGAGTTGGTGTTTGACCGCTGCGCTTCCACATTGACCGCTTCATAGTGATACTCGGAGTCAATCACCAGCGGCAGATAGAGCTTCTGAGGAGATGCCTTACTAAAGCCCGCATTGCGATCGGGATTCCACTGCATGGGAGTGCGTACGCCGTTGCGATCGCCCAGGTACACATTCTCGCCCATGCCAATCTCATCGCCGTAGTACAGCACAGGAGTTCCGGGCAAGGACAGCAGCAGGCTATTCAGCAGCTCAATTTGGCGACGGTCGTTGCCCAGCAGCGGAGCCAGCCGCCGCCGAATGCCCAAGTTGATTCGCATCTGGGCATCTTGGGCATAGACCCGATACATATAGTCCCGATCTTCATCTGTCACCATTTCCAGCGTCAGCTCGTCATGGTTGCGCAGGAAGATGCCCCACTGGCAGTTGTCGGGAATTTCCGGGGTCTGCTGCAAGATGTCAATAATTGGAAAATTGTCTTCCATCCGCAGCGCCATAAATAAGCGAGGCATCAGCGGAAAATGGAAGTTCATGTGGCACTCGTCGCCATCGCCGTAATACGCTGCCGCGTCCTCCGGCCACTGGTTCGCCTCCGCCAGCAGCATCCGGTTGGGAAAGTGCTTATCTACATGGGTCCGGAGCGACTTTAAGAAATCATGGGTTTCCGGTAAATTCTCGCAGTTGGTACCTTCTCGCTCATAGAGATAGGGAACGGCGTCCATGCGCAATCCATCCACGCCCATGCTCAGCCAAAAGTCGAGCACCTTGAATACGGCTTCGCGGACAGCGGGATTATCGTAATTCAAGTCCGGCTGATGGGAGTAAAACCGATGCCAGTAGTAGGATTGTGCCACCGGATCCCAGGCCCAATTCGAGGTTTCAAAGTCCTGGAAGATAATCCGTGCTTCTTCGTATTTCTTGGGTGTATCGCTCCACACATAGAAGTCACGCTCAACGCTGTCTTTGGGCGCTTGGCGGGCACGCTGAAACCACTCATGCTGATCGGACGTGTGGTTGACAATCAACTCAACGATGACGCGGATGCCCCGCTTGTGAGCCTCGTTTAGAAAGGTTTTGAAATCGTCCAGGGTACCGTAGCTAGGATTGACGTTGGTGTAGTCCGAGATGTCGTAGCCATCGTCTTTCAGCGGCGATGGGAAAAAGGGTAAGAGCCACAGCGCTGTCACGCCGAGATCCTGTAGATAGTCGAGCTTGCTGGTTAAACCAGCCAGATCGCCAATGCCATCGGCATTACTATCAGCAAAGGCACGAACGGGCACTTCATAAATAACGGCTTGCTTAAACCAAAGCGGATCATTATCCAGTAGAACGTGCTGAGCGTTGGTCACTATTCCTTCTCCTATCGGTTCTGTTTCGGTCTAAGAGCGCTGTTGCTTGACGGCATTATGCTAGCTCAAATGGTTGATCCAATGACAATCCGCTGACATGCGATCGCATTTGGTCACAACGAAGGCTACTTATATCCAAAAACAACCCTCCCAAACTAATGGTTTCTGATCAAATTGGCTTCTTGCTACCGATATAAATATATAAATAAGGATGAAATTAATGCTGCTCATTTCTCCCTGGCTCGGATTGCTCAGTTCTCTAGTCGTTGCTGGAACTCCCATGACGTTTGACGAAACAATTGTTTGGCAGTGTGAAGCAGCGGGTGAGCTGCGGTCTTATCAAGTAGACGAATTAGATGTTATGGCCCCGACATTTAGTGTCCAGATTTATCGGGGATCTGGCTATGAGACACTCATTGAAATCGTAACCGTTAGTCGTGAAGAAGAGGATAGCTCTGAACGCCTGTGGCTGGGGCAGACTGGAGAGGGACAGGAGCTGAGGGTGACGGCTTTGGCTGATAACCTGGCTTTTGAAGTAGAAGACGGCCGCTATGGCAAAGCTGTTGGCCGCTGCATCAGACACACGATGTTTAACTGATTGGTTTAACTGATTGGTTTAACTGATTGCGGTCTGCGTGCTTGATCAAGCCAAAGTTTTCCGATTTCAGAGAAAAGTCGAAACGGTTGGTCGTATCTAGTAGTCTGTCAAAGTAAAGATGAGGGGTAGAAGAATTTTGAAAATATTGCTCAGCAATATTTTCAAAATTCTTCTACCCCTCAAAACGCACTTGACAAAGCACTAGAGTGTTAGCGTAGTTACGACCGAAGGGCTATCTGGCTATTTGTTGCTATTGAGTACGTAGATTCACATACTCACTCAAAAAAGCAGCAGAGTGATTTTGCTGCTGTCGCTGTTCGGCACCAGCATCACGTTTTGGATTGTGATGCTGATTTGATGCAATCTTAATCTAGCCGTGGCTTTATCGCAGCTTCACAAAAACTGATCTTTCTGCGAAGAATCTGTAAGGGTTGATGAAGCTTGTATCAGTAAAAACAAACTTGACAAAGAAAGCCTCAGTAATATTCGGGAGCGCAGCACTCAATGTCCTGGCTGTCTGAGTTATTTCACTACAGAGTTCCCTTCATCTACCATGACTAATCTTGCTAAAACGGCTGCTTTTTGCACAACTTTGTCGGCTACAGTCTTGTTTTGTGCTGTAGATGCGGCAAAGGCGGCGAAATTTGACCTCAGCGAAGCAACCGTTGAGAGCATTCAACAGGGGCTGAGTTCTGGAGCAGTGACCTGTACCGACATCACCCAGCTCTATCTCAACCGGATTGAGGCTTACGACGATCAAGGCCCATCTCTTAATGCCATTATTGCGACGAACCCCAATGCGCTGGGTATTGCGGCTGAACTTGATGCTGCCTATGCAGCGTCTGGGCCAGTCGGCTCACTCCACTGTGTCCCTGTCATTCTGAAGGATAACTATGACACGGTCGATATGCCGACAACCGCAGGAGCCTTGGCACTAGAAGGCTTTTTAACTGGAGAAGATGCGTTCCAGGTGGCTGGTCTGAGAGCAGCAGGGGCGCTCATTCTAGCCAAAGCTAACCTTTCAGAATTTGCGTTTTCCTTTACCAGCACTAGCTCACTGGGAGGGACAACGGTTAATCCCTATGACCCAATTCGAAATGCTGGTGGTTCTAGCGGCGGTACCGGAGCTGCGATCGCAGCTAATTTTGGTGTTTTAGGCTTTGGTACTGACACGGGTGGCTCAATTCGGGTACCTTCGTCGTTTAACAGCCTAGTTGGTATTCGTCCGACCATTGGCCTCTCCAGTCGTTCCGGCATTGTTCCTCTGGCGCTGAGTCAAGACGTGGGTGGCCCCATGACCCGCACTGTGACGGACGCAGCTTTAGCCCTAAACGCAACTGTGGGCTTTGATCCTGACGATCCAGCGACCGCAGGTAGCATCGGCAAGATTCCCGATGACTATACGACCTTTCTCGATCTAAATGGGCTACAGGGGGCCAAGATTGGCGTCGTGCGCGATTTATTCGGCCTCGACTCGAATCCTGAGAGTGCCAAGACAACAGCGGTGATTAACAACGCGATCAACGCCCTCAGTGCCTTGGGCGCAGAGGTGAAAGACGTTACCATTCCCAACCTTAGCGAAATACTGTCGTTCCCTAGTCTCAGTTCCTTCGAGTTCAAGCGGGATCTAAACAACTATCTGGCGGAGCGTCCTACCCCACCGTCTGGAGTCAAATCATTAGGAGACATCATTGACAGTGGGCTTTATCTGGAAGAGTTTGAAGAATCCTATATCTCCCGAAATGAGCGACCTGCACCAGAAGATGACCCAGAGTATATTCGCATCATCACTGAGCGCCCCGTTCTCACTCAAACCTCTCTGTTGGAGGCACTGACGGGATTAGATGCGCTGATCTATCCCTCGGTGGCAAGCCCGCCCAATATTCTAGGTGAGGGCTTGGCGGCTGGTGCGGGTAATCGCTTAAGCCCATTCTCTGGTTTCCCTGCAATTACGGTTCCGGCTGGTTTTACAGAGGATGGCTTACCCGTTGGCTTAGAGTTTTTGGGCAGAGCTTATGATGAGCCAACGTTGCTCAAGCTTACCTATGCCTTCGAACAAGGTACAGGCTTTCGTCGTCCGCCCAGCACTACCCCTCCGCTGCCAGGTGAAAAAATTCCTGAACCTGGTACGACTGTGGCCTTAGTGATGGTTGTCGGCGGAGCATTAGCTGTAAGCAGAAGAAAATCTAGCCAGGTTTAGGTATTTAGTTATTACCAGTGATGAAGTTCCGCTGATCTGGTTTGCTGACAGAAAAATTGAATTTCTTTGGGGTTGGGATGAACAACGTCAACTCAACCCACTAAAATGAATTTCCTTAAAAGCAGTTGCAGTTTTGTACTGTTAACTTGTTTTTATTTCAAAAAATTGCGTTGCCATATCTGACAAACAAAGCGACACTTAGGAACGCAAATTTAATCAGTTGAAATCCTTATCGTAGGGACACGGCATTGCCGTGTCCCTACAGGTAAAACGACTTGTAGGCTAATTGCTTCACAATCCTTAAAGCACTGTTATCTACCTTGTAGGTGTAGTGCTAAGTCCAATATTTATAATTATTTTTGCAGTAAATTTCTCATATTAAAGCTTTGAATATTCTCTCCCTGACTCGATTTTTACTGTTCAGTTTGGACGGTTTTTTGCGGAAATTGTTGAGATAATTAAATCTGTAAAATATTGTGAGCTGATGCTTTTAAAGATACGAAGAGTTTACTTTTTCTTTTGTTTTAGAAGCTGCTCCCTGTTGTTCAATTCGCTGAAGAGTTTCTACTATGTTCAAGACTGTTGCAAGTTTTGCAGCGGCATGTGCGTCGCTGGCTATTGTTACGGCAGAATCTGCGATCGCAGCAACGTTTAGCTTGCAGGATGCCACCATTCGCGATATTAATAAAGCCTTTAACTCAGGTGCTTTAACATCAGAAAAATTGGTGGGATTGTACCTGGATCGGATTGCCGCCTATGATGATACTGGCCCAGCCATTAATTCGGTTATTGCCACGAATTCGAATGTTTTAGACATTGCTAAAGCCCTCGATTTGGAGCGTCAAACGAGCGGCCCTCGCAGTCTACTGCATGGCATTCCGATTCTGTTTAAGGACAATCACGATACTTTTGATATACCCACGACGGGAGGCTCGGATGCACTGGTAGGATCAATTCCACCAGATGATGCCTTTGTTGTGGATTTACTCCGCGATGCTGGAGCTATTATTTTTGGCAAAGCCGAGATGGACGAATTTGCCATCTCTGGCTCAGGCTACAGTTCCCTTGGCGGGCAAACCTTCAACCCATACAATTTGCTGCGGCAGTCCGGTGGTTCGAGCGGCGGTACAGGAGCTGCGATCGCGGCTAATTTTGCTACCTTTGGTACAGGCAGCGATACGGGTGGTTCCATCCGAACCCCCTGTTCGTTCCAAGGGTTAGTGTGTGTTCGACCGACGCGGGGACTGCTGAGTCTGGACGGCATTATTCCGTTCGTGTTGTCCAGAGATATGATTGGCCCAATGGCTCGCTCGGTTGAAGATGCTGCGATCGCACTGAGTATAATGGCAGAGTTTGATCCGAATAATCCAGGCATTAAAACACCGATTGAGGCTCCGCCGATTGAGCTAGATAAGTTTTACGACGACTACACCCAGTTCCTCGATAAGGATGCGTTGAAAGGTGCTCGCTTGGGTTTGGTCACCAACTATCTGGGCGAAGAAAACGGGGTTGATCCAGAGGTTACCGCCCTGGTAGAAAACGCGATCCAGGTGATGAAAGGGTTAGGAGCCGAGATTGTTGAAACGTCCTTTGAAGATGATTTCTTGTCAACCTTAAGCGGGGTATATGGTACTGCGATTGATGTTGAGCAGGAGATCTATCTGGAAGAATATTTGGCGACCTTAGATCCTGAATATCCTAAGACGTTAGAAGAAATCATTGCCATTTTGGAGTCTCCAGAAGTTGCCAATTCTGCAACGCCCTCTAGAATTATCGGCACATTAAGCTCCTCGGTTGAAGAAGGAGAATCAGAAGTGGACGATTATCAGGAAGTCGCTGAAGTAATTGCACCCTTCCTCAGAGACACATTGATCGGTCGGCTCGATTCGCTCGATCTGGATGCGTTTCTTTTCCCGACGGTCGATACCTTTGCTCGTCCGGCAATTGGAATTAGCGATCCAACTTTTGTCGATCCGCCGGGTAATCCGCCATCTCGACAAGCACTTTTTGCCAGTTCGACTGGACTGCCGGATGTGACCGTTCCAGCCGGATTTGGCTCTCAGGGTTTGCCAGTCACCTTGTCCCTTACAGGCCGCCCGTTTAGCGAATCAACTCTATTAGGATTGGCCTACTCGTTTGAGCAGGCAACGAAGTACCGTAAATCTCCAACCCTGACGCCAGCTCTGGCAGGCGAAGAGTTTGAGTATACACCCGTGCCAGAGCCTGGTTTTGAAGTTGTTTTGGTCAGTATGGGTGGCGCTTTACTGGGATACAGACTCCTGAAACGGCGTTCCCGCTGTGGAAGCAGACGTCGAGTAATCGTCTAATCCCGAATCCCGAAAGACCCAAAATGCTCTTTGCCCTCACCCTAAATCCCTCTCCCGCAGGGAGAGGGACTTTCCTCCGGCTCCTCTTCTCCTGTGGGAGAAGGGGCTTGGGGGATGAGGGCATCATACGACTACGCGAAACACAGGCTAGTCAGGGCTTTCACTCAAGTAGCTGCTAGACCTGAACGGTAGACCGCCACTTGATCAGTCGATACCCCAGCAGCGCACCACCCAGCGCGACGACAGCAGGCAGCGTGCCAGGTTCAGGCACAGCCTTGTACTCAAACTCTTCTCCGGCGAGGGCTGGAAATAGACTGGGGGCAACCCGCTTTTGAGACGCTTGCTCGTAAGCATAGGCAAAGCCAATCAGGTCAGGTTCGCTAAACGCCAGTCCTGAGAAGGTGACACCGTAGGGTGCGCCTGATTCTAAATAGCCAGCCGGTACTAGAACGCTGGGGTAGCCAGCTTTGGCAGCGATGCCTGCGCCTCGGGTGGCTGGAAACAGAATCGCATCCAGGTCAAACGTCTCAATGTAGGCGTCGATGCCTTCCTCTTTGGCAACCTTTAAGTCTGCGATTCGAGCTTCCAAGTAGGCCAGTGTGTCTTCGCTGAAGGGGGACAGATCATTTTCCTCAGCCAGGGCTGCACGGGTTTGACCATACTTCAGCGCCACGTCTGCATTGGCCTCATTGAAGGCGATTACGTCGGCTAGACTCTTGACCGGAGCATCTGGCCCCAGGCTTTCAAGATAGGCGTTTAAGTCACGCTTGAACTCATAAAACAGTACGTCAGAGCTGAGGGCATTGACATCTTCCAGATTAGGAATATCTTCGTAGACGATCTCTGCACCGAGGGACTCAATGGTTGCGATCGCATCTTCGACAATAGCGATCTGATCTGTGTCTAGACCCTCCCAGTACTGTGCCTGGGGCACCCCAATCCGAGCGCCTGCTAGCGCATCCTTATCTAAAAATTGAGTGTAGTCAGTAAAAAACTTGCCCTCACTTGCCGCCGTCGCCGGATCGCTCGGATCAACTCCCGTCAAGAAGCCTAGCAAGGCTGCCGCATCAGCAACCGTCTTACCGAAGGGGCCAGCCGTATCTTGACTGGCCGCGATTGGAATAATCCCGTCGCGGCTAATCAGACCGACGGTTGGCTTGATACCAACGACCGAATTTTGGTTGGCCGGACTCAAGATCGATCCGGAGGTTTCAGTCCCAATCGAAAGCGGAGCCAAGTTTGCGGCTATTAAAGCTCCCGATCCTGCACTCGATCCGCCAGGTGACAGTGCAGGTCTGCCATCTCCGCCTTCTAGTGGAAACGGATTGTACGGGTTAAAGGTATAGCCGTTGAGAGAGCTATAGCCGCCTGGCATACCTGACGTAAGGAAGTTGGCAAATTCAGTCAGGCTGGCTTTGCCCAGAATGATGGCTCCAGCATCGCGCAACTTAGCCGTGATGAACGCATCATCTGGCGGAATCGAGCCTTCTAACGCCACCGACCCGGCTGTTGTGGGCAGATCAAAGGTGTCAATATTGTCTTTGAGGACAACGGGAATGCCGTGCAGGATACTGCGTGGCCCGGAGGTTTGCCGCTCTAGATCCAGTAGCTTGGCTGTTTCTAAGGCATCGGGATTGATGCTGATGAAATTGTTGAGCTGCCCTTCATAGGCGTCAATCCGGTTGAGATAGAGCTGAGTTAGGCTTTCTGAGGTCAGAGCACCTGCGTTAAAGGCGCGATTGATATCTGAAACGGAAGCATCAATTAAACTGAATGTCGCCGCTAAAGAGGCTTTGGGAAGTGAAACTACTGAGACCGCCGCCGCAACAGCGGCGTATTTTACAGGATTAAACACCGAGTCCGCTCCTACAAAGTAATTGAAAACTAATATCAAGTCTGTGTGTAAGAACCCAATTCATTTTTGTGAAACGCTTGCAGAGCAAGCGTTTCACAAAAATGAATGATGTTTTTTTAACCAGACTTGATATAAGAAGAAGTTCTGCGTGTAATTACGGGAGTTAAAGCGCAGTACACGCAGCACACACAACCTATAGAGATTTATAGGAGCAAATTCAGTGATTTCACTGTATTACTTGTGACTAAAGCGTAAGCAAAGTGTGAGGCAGGTTAGGAAGCCTTGATAAATCTTTGATCAGTAATCTTGCTAGTAATCTTCTATACAACAGCTTGCGATTGTTAGCCAGTGAGCTGCGATAGATGCGATCGCATCTATTTCACCTACCGCACCTATCTATTGCACCTATTGCATCTATTTCACCTACCGCACCTTAAATCTATCCTGCGATTCATGCCTGAAATCGCGATCTAACGTTAATTTGTGGTAGCCAATTAACTCAAATTTTGTATGCCCTTCCAACGCTCCAGCGGAATCCTCCTACACCCCACTAGCTTACCCAGTCAGTTTGGGATTGGTGATTTAGGCCAGTCAGCCTACGAGTTTATTAATTTTCTGGAGCGCAGCGGTCAGCGGATTTGGCAGATCCTACCGCTGGGGCCAACGGGTTACGAGCATTCGCCCTACACGATGAACTTCAGCGCCTTCGCGGGCAATCCGCTGATGGTCAGCCTGGAGCAGTTGGCAGAAGAAGGTTTGCTGGATGCCGATCAGCTCGAACCGATCACGGATACTGATCCGACCCGCGTTGATTTCGACCGAGTCATTCCTCACAAAACCCAGTATCTCCGACAGGCTTATCAGCGATTCAAACCCGACGATGCCTTTGAGCAGTTCTGCCAAGAACAAGCTGCTTGGCTAGAGGACTACGTCTTGTTTATGGCGCTGCTAGACGCCAATGACGGTAAAGAATGGAGTCAATGGGAAAGTGCGATCGCGCGTCGCGAACCCGCAGCCATGCAAGAGCAGGCCGAAACGCTCAAGGATGAGATTCAGTATCACCGCTTTGTGCAGTTCAAGTTCTTTGAGCAGTGGAAGCGGTTACGAGCTTACGCCAACGAGCGCGGCATTCAAATCGTCGGCGATGTGTCCATCTATGTTTGCTACAACAGCGCTGACGTTTGGGCCGATCCAAAATGCTTCAAGCTCGACCCGGAAACGCTACAGCCGCTCTACATCGCAGGCGTTCCGCCAGACTACTTCAGCGCCACTGGACAGCTCTGGGGTAATCCGGTTTACGACTGGGACTACCTGAAGAGCACCAATTTTGACTGGTGGGTGAAGCGCTTCAAAGCCACCTTAGAATACGTTGATATCGTCCGGATTGACCACTTCCGCGCCTTTGAAGCCTACTGGCAAGTGCCTGCTGGGGAAGAAACCGCCATGAATGGCGAGTGGATTGAAGCACCAGGATATGCCTTTTTCGAAACATTAGGAGAGCGGCTTGGCAGTCTACCTGTCCTCGCCGAAGACTTGGGCATCATCACGCCGGAAGTGGAAGCGCTGCGCGACAATTTCGAATTCCCCGGCATGAAAATTCTTCTGTTTGCCTTTGGAGAGGACGATAAAAATCCCTATTTGCCCCATAATTTTGTCCGCAACTGCGTCGTCTACGTCGGCACCCACGACAACGATACGGCCATCGGCTGGTGGGAGCAGGATGCCAGCGATCAGGTGAAGCAGTCTGTCGCTCGTTATCTCGGTTTTGACTCTCCTAACCAAATTCAGGAAATCAACTGGGCACTGCTGCGACTAGCCTATGCGTCGATTGCCGATCTAGCCATTGTGCAGCTACAGGACGTGATGGGCCTCGGCCACGAAGGCCGTATGAACGACCCCAGTACGCCCGCTGGTAACTGGCGCTGGCGCTACACGAGTTCTGACCAGCTCAGTGAGGAATTAGCACAACGGTTGCTGGACTGTACCAAAACCTATAGTCGATAGCGCGTCGTTATCTGAATCAATCCCAAACGAGAGCGTCTGCCGCACCGCAGCAGACGCTCTCGTTTGGGATTGATTCGTAAGATCAAGTCCCTGTATGAGAGCCCAATTCATTTTTGTGAAAGGCTGACCCAGCCAGCCTTTCACAAAAATGAACCATCGAGTTTTCATCGGACTTCGTGTAAGGTGTGAGAAATGTAAACTTTGTTTTACATTAGACGATAGCGACCTAACATTCTTGCTTAGAAGCCATAACGCTATGACTACTGCTCCTCTCAGTTGGACAGAACTAGAAGCCCTGACTGATTTCCAGATCGACACTGTCAATGGGCCAACCAATGCTCAAGCGCGACTGCGCCTGTTTGGCCATTCTGAAGCCGACGTGCGAGTGACGCTGTATCGCGATAATCATGCTTGGTGTCCCTACTGCCAAAAGGTTTGGCTGTGGCTAGAGGAAAAGCAGATTCCCTACCGGATCGAAAAAGTCACCATGTTCTGCTACGGCCAAAAGGAAGCTTGGTACAAGCGGAAAGTGCCGTCCGGTATGTTGCCTGCGCTTGAGCTAGATGGGCAGTTGATTACCGAAAGCGACGATATTTTAATGGCGCTAGAGCAAGCCTTTGGCCCACTCAATCGCAGTATGAAAGATCCTGGTGTCTTATCGCTACGGCAGCTGGAACGGCAGCTTTTTCGGGCCTGGTGCATGTGGCTTTGCTATCCAAGTCGCTCCGCCAAGGAGGAACAGCGCAGCTGGGAACAGTTCACCAGCGTTGTTGCCCAAGTGGAAGCAGCACTAGCTAGTACTCCTGGAGCCTATTTCCTAGAGGATTTCAGCGTTGTGGATATAGTGTTCACACCCTACGTGGAGCGCATGAACGCTAGCCTTTACTACTACAAAGGCTACTCACTGCGGGAGGAGAACCCGCGTTTCTCAGCTTGGTTTGACGCGATGGAAAGCCGCTCCACCTATCGCGGTACTCAGAGCGACTTTCATACCCATGCCCACGATTTGCCGCCGCAGATGGGCGGTTGTTACGCAAATAACGATCCACAAACTAAAGCGAATCAAGCTCAGGTCGATCATGGCCCTTGGTTGGGTCTACCCGATGTAACTTATCCAGAACCGGAAACCTCACGGGCAGAAGCGCTCCAGCGGGTGATCAAGCATCGCGCAAACATTATCCGCGTCAATCCAGTAGATGATCAGGTTTTTGACGAGGCGCTGCGCTGTGCGTTGACCTACATGATGACGGGCGATGTTTGTACGCCGTCGCCGGAATCGGATATTGGGCTGCGGTACTTGCGCGATCGCATTAATGTTCCGCGCGATATGTCGATCTATGCGGCCAAGCGGCTGCGAGAGGCCCTAGAAAAAACGGCATCCCTCGCTGGAGATCGGCAGGGGGTTCCTATTCCCGTTCGCCATCGCCGCGACCAAGATCCGGCTAACTTTGCGAAATAATACAAAGTCCGGTCAAAACCCGGTGGTTTATTACGAAGAGAGGCAGTCGTGCAACGCAGGACTGCCTCTCTTTTTGAACCTGACCACTAGTTTAGATGCTGATCAAGGGTGGCGCTGTACTCTTCATACTTCTTCGCGCCGACAATCGTTTCAACCACTTCGCCCTGATTGAAAATCATCACAGCCGGAATGCTGCGAATTCCGTATCGCTTAGCGACTGCCTGATTGGAATCTAGATCTAACTTGAAAACCTTGGCGCGATCGCTATATTCGTCTGCAAGTTTATCGATCAGCGGCGCAACCAGCTTGCATGGGCCACACCAAGAAGCGGTGCAGTCTACGACCAAAAATGGTTCTGTGCTCAAAAGGTTGTCGAATTCAGCTTCGTTTTGAATGTAGTCTGCAGGCATGAAATTAAGTCTCGTGAAAGTCCTATTCTCTCATGAGATGGATGAGTTATCTGCCCAATCAAGGAAGCTCAGTTGCACCCATCAAATAGCGATCGCACTCTCGTGCTACTCCGCGACCTTCATTAAATGCCCACACAACCAGGCTTTGACCCCGGCGGCAGTCGCCAGCGGCAAATACGCCAGGAATACTAGTCGTGTACTGCTCATGTTCCGCTTTGATATTGCTGCGGCCATCCTGCTCTAGACCGAGCGCATCAATAATCGGCTGCTCTGGCCCTAGGAAACCCATTGCTAGCAACACCAGTTGAGCCGGAACGACCTTTTCTGTTCCTGGAACATGCTGGGGAATAAACTGTCCCTGTTCGTTGCGCATCCACTCAACCTGGACGGTATGAACGGCTCGAACTTGACCGTTTTCATCACCTTCAAATTTGGTCGCCGTGGTGGTATAAACCCGTGGGTCATGGCCAAACATGGCGGCGGCTTCTTCTTGCCCATAGTCCATCCGATAAATTTTGGGCCACTCTGGCCAGGGATTGCTGGCGGCGCGGGTTTCCGGCGGCTTCGGCATGATTTCAATTTGGGTGACGCTGGTGCAGCCGTGGCGGATGGAGGTGCCCACACAGTCTGTTCCCGTATCGCCGCCGCCGATAATCACGACATCTTTGCCTGCGGCCGAAATGTAGTTATCTCCTGGCGTTTCATTCAAAACGGCCTGCGTATTGGCCGTTAGGAACTCCATTGCGAAGTGAATGCCCTGTAGATCGCGGCCTTCAATCGGCAAATCACGCGGACGCGTGGAACCCGTGCAGAGAACCACCGCATCAAAGTCATTCATCAGCTTTTCGGTGGGAATATCTTTGCCGATTTCGGTGTTGCAGATAAAGGTGACGCCTTCGGCCTCCAGAACATCTAAGCGGCGCATCACCACCTTTTTCTTATCTAGCTTCATGTTGGGAATGCCGTACATGAGTAGACCACCGGGCCGATCGGCGCGTTCGTAGACCGTCACCCAGTGACCAGCCGAGTTCAACTGGGCTGCTGCTGATAAGCCTGCTGGCCCAGAACCGACGACGGCAACTTTCTTACCCGTCCGCTTACTCGGTGGCGTGGGCGTAATCCAGCCCTCTTCCCAACCCTTCTCGGCAATGGAATACTCAATATTTTTGATTGTAACGGGCGGCTCGATGATGCCCAGAACGCAGGCTCCTTCACAGGGAGCGGGGCAGACGCGTCCGGTGAACTCTGGGAAATTGTTGGTCTTGTGCAGCCGATCGAGTGCTTCTTGCCAGCGTCCCCGATAAATTAAATCGTTCCATTCCGGGATCAGATTATTAATTGGACAACCGCTGGCAGCGCGATTGATCTCCATGCCCGTGTGGCAGAAGGGAGTGCCGCAATCCATGCAGCGAGCGCCCTGGGTTTGCAGCTTCTCATCGGGCATGTGCAGATGAAATTCATCCCAGTTGCGAATGCGATCGCTCGGTGCAACTTCAGTTGCCACCTCGCGCAAAAATTCCATAAATCCGGTTGGTTTTCCCATAATTCTCGTTCAGTAGGTTGTTTAGAATTTAGTCACTTCTAGTTAGGCAAAATTCGTAAGGACTGTGAATTAAATAAGTTCGATATTGGGTAGGGGCGGGTTTAGTAAACTAATCTACACCTAGTTATAGAATTGACGGCAAAACCCGCCCCTACAGTTTGCGGACTTATTTAATTCACAGTCCTAAGTCAAGCAAGAACTGGAAAACTATCTTTAAATTCAACACTTCCCTTAATTGGCTTTTGAACACCATCGGCATTGATAGTAATTTCCCACTCTAATTGAGATGCGTCACTACATTTTCCTATCGCCAGGTACCAATAGTCTTCCTTCATAAAGTCAGGATTTTGTCTCAATTCTTCGGCAACTGTTTCAGAAACTAGAAACTCACTGTGACCATCTAATCCGTTCACCACGTCAACAGGTGTTTTATGGGCTCTTAATTCGTCGCCGATTTCTTTTAGATCCATCTTTTTTCCAGTAACTCTCAAATTCAGTCTGTGTATAGCTTGTCCATCAATTAAAACAGCTATCTAGAATCTCCGGTGTTAAACCTTGGGCCTGAGCATATTGGCTCATGGAATCCATGATTTCTTCTAGCGATCGCTTGGGTTGCGTTAATTCTCCTAGTTGTAGACTCAGCAAAGCTTCAATTTTGCGCCGATCTTCTTCAGAAGCAGCCGCAAATCGCTCAGCGGCCTCCGCACTGACCCGAATTTGAATTGTTTTCATCTCCATTGCTGACAAGCCTTAGCTAAAAGAACGGAATCATCTGGTTTAGAATCAGCTTATACGTACTTCTCTATGTACTTAACTAGCGCCATGCAGATACCAGAAAATCCAGATAACAACGACATCCGCGACGCGCTAATTCAGCTACGGGAAGAATTGCGTGACGAAATTGAAGATGTTCGGAAAGAGCTAAGCCAGGATATCAAAGCGCTTTCTCAGAAAGTTGACAATCAAGACTACAAGTTTGATGCCTTCCAGCGGGGTACAGACGGCATGGTGCGGATGGCGATTACGATCATCATTGCAACTGCAACTGTTGTTATCCTCCCTAGTTTGAGTCCTGCCATTGTTGCCCTGATCGAAGCTTTTGCCCAATGAATCAATCTGGTGTAGGGGCGGGGTAACCCCGCCCCTACGGGATGTTTAACTACCGCTGATGCGGGCAATATCGCGGGCGTTTTCTTCGAACGCTGCCGAGAGAGCATCGTCGCCATCTAGACCATCCGCCATTGCCTTTTGGATGTGCTGGAGCACCCGCTTGTAGTCGCGCGGCATGACCTTCACGAACTTGGGCACCATGTCATTCCAGGCTGTCAAAATGCGATCGCATTTTTCACTACCTGTATAGCGCAGATGATTTTGCAGCATGTCGTGCAGCTCTAGAATTTCCTCCGGGTCTGCCAACCGCTCCAGATCTACCATTTCGGTGTTGCAGCGCGTGGCAAAATCGCCCGCTTCATCCAGCACGTAGGCGACGCCGCCGCTCATGCCTGCCGCAAAGTTGCGTCCAGTGGGGCCAATAATCACCGCTTTACCGCCCGTCATGTACTCACAGGCATGGTCGCCCACACCTTCCACCACGGCACGAACACCGGAGTTGCGGACGCAGAAACGCTCACCCGCTAGGCCGCGAATGTAGGCTTCACCGCCCGTTGCTCCGTAGAAGGCGACGTTGCCCGTGATGATGTTTTCCTCTGCCACAAAGGTTGAACTCTTAGGCGGATAGAGGATAATCTTGCCGCCGCTGAGTCCTTTACCTAGGTAGTCATTGGCGTCCCCTTCTAGCTCCATCGTCACCCCTTTGGGCACAAAAGCCGAGAAGCTTTGACCCGCGCTGCCCTGGAAGTGGAGATGCACCGTGTCTTCCGGCAGACCGTCCCAGTGGCGCTTGCTGATTTCGTTGCCCAGGATAGTGCCGACGACGCGATTCACGTTGGTAATCGGCAGCGTGGCCCTCACCTTTTCGCCGTTTTCGATTGCAGGCTGGCACAGATCCAGCAGCTTGGTCATGTCTAGCGACTTCTCTAGCCCATGATCCTGGGGAATCTGGCAGTAGCGGCCAATTTCTGGGCCGACGTCGGGCTGGTAGAGAATCTTGGATAGGTCAATGCCCTTCGCTTTCCAGTGATCAATCGCTTTCTTCGGCTCCAGCACATCCGTGCGACCAACCATTTCGTTGATCGTACGGAAGCCCAGCTCGGCCATGATTTCCCGCAGTTCCTGGGCGATAAAGGTCATGAAGTTGACCGTATGCTGCGGATCGCCCGTGAAGTTCTTCCGCAGTTCTGGGTTCTGAGTAGCCACGCCGACCGGGCAGGTGTTCTTATGGCAAACCCGCATCATGATGCAGCCCAGTGAAACCAGCGGTGCAGTCGAGAAACCGTATTCTTCTGCACCCAGCAGAGTTGCGATCGCAACATCGCGTCCAGTCTTCATCTGACCATCGGTTTCGACGGCAATCCGACTACGCAGGTTGTTCAGCACTAGGGTTTGGTGAGTTTCGGCTAGGCCGAGTTCCCACGGTAAACCCGCGTGCTTAATTGAGGTTTGGGGTGAGGCACCCGTACCACCATCAAAGCCAGAGATCAGCACCACATCAGCGTGAGCTTTAGCGACACCAGCGGCAACCGTACCGACACCGACCTCGGACACCAGCTTGACGCTGACCCGTGCCGCGCGATTGGCGTTCTTCAGGTCATGGATTAACTGGGCTAGGTCTTCAATCGAGTAGATGTCGTGGTGCGGTGGCGGTGAAATTAAGCCCACGCCGGGGGTCGAGTGGCGCACCTTGGCGATCCAGGGGTACACCTTGAGGCCAGGAAGCTGACCGCCTTCACCGGGCTTTGCACCCTGCGCCATCTTGATCTGGATTTCCCGTGCCTGGGACAGGTACAGACTGGTGACACCAAAGCGACCAGAAGCCACCTGCTTAATGGCGCTGTTCTTAGAGTCGCCGCGCTCATTCGTCCAGGTGTAGCGTTCGGGATCTTCGCCGCCTTCGCCTGTGTTGGACTTGCCGCCGATCCGGTTCATGGCAATGGCTAGCGCTTCGTGCGTCTCCTTCGAGATCGAACCGTAGCTCATTGCCCCCGTCTTGAAGCGTGTCATAATCGCCTCAACGGGTTCCACTTCCTCCAGCGGAATCGGCTCACGCGCCTTGAACTCCAGCAGATCGCGAATCCGGAAGTACTGCTTACCGTGGGCATTAATCCGCGCCGCATATTTCTTATACAGCTCGTAATCGCCCAAGCGCGTCGCCTGTTGCAGCATATGAATGGTTTCTGGGCTGAACAGGTGCTCTTCACCATCTTTCCGCCACTGGTACTCGCCGCCGACATCCAGAGTTTGATCCTTGCTGTCGCGATCGGGAAATGCGTGACCGTGCCGCAGGATAGCTTCCTGGGCTAACACCTCTAGATCTGCCCCTTCTAGCCGCGACGCTGTCCAGCTAAAGTACTTGTCGATTACCGAAGAATTGAGACCAATCGCTTCAAAGATCTGCGCCCCGCGATAGCTCTGAATTGTCGAAATGCCAATCTTGGAGCCGATCTTGATCACGCCTTTGGTGACGGCCTTGATGAAGTTCTTGCAGGCGGTTGCGTAGTCCACTCCATTCAAGACACCCTCGTTGATCAGGTGCTCAATCGTCTCGAAGGCGAGATAGGGGTTAATTGCACCGCAGCCATAGCCCAGCAGCACCGCAAAATGATGCACTTCACGCGGCTCACCGGATTCCAGCACCAGACCGACACGGGTACGAGTGCCGTTGCGGATCAGGTGGTGGTGCAGTCCTGCTACGGCTAAGAGCGCCGGGATTGCAGCATGGTCTTTGTCGATGTTGCGATCGCTGAGGATAATCAAGTTAGTACCAGATGCGATCTCACTATCGGCCTGCTGACAAATGTCATCAATGGCAGCTTCTAGCCCCTCAACGCCCGCTTTCGGATCGAACAGCATGGGCAGCGTAACCGATGCGAAATGAGGATTCTGGATATCCTTCAGTTTTGCCAGCTCAGCGTTGCTAATCACCGGAGTTTTTAGCTTGATTAGCCGACAGCTCTCTGGCTCTGGCTTCAGCAGATTGCGCTCGCTGCCAATGGTAGTAATGGGCGAGGTGATGATCGCTTCCCGAATCGAGTCAATCGGCGGATTTGTCACCTGAGCAAAGAGCTGCTGGAAATAGTCGTAGAGCAGCTTGGGCCGATTGGACAGCACCGCTAGCGGCGTGTCAGTCCCCATTGCGCCAACGGCTTCAACTCCGTTTTGCGCCATCGGCGATAGAAGTAGCCGTAGTTCTTCAAAAGTATAACCGAATGCCCGTTGCCGTTGATTTAATGGTGCGGTGCTGGGTGGTGCGGCATTGGGCAGGGGCGAATGGCCATTCGCCCCTACGGGGTGTTTGCCATTGCCATTTCCGTTGGCATGACCGTTTGCATGACCATTGGTTTGCTCATGTCCCGGTAAATCAGTCAAATCAATCAAATTGTGTGCCAACCAATCTTGGTAGGGCTGCTCTGTTGCAATGCCGTGCTTAATTTCCTCATCGGCAATAATCCGACCTTGGCTCATGTCTACGAGGAACATCCGACCCGGTTCCAGCCGTCCCTTCTTCACTACCTGCTCTGGTGGAACGGGCAACACGCCTGCTTCTGAGGCCATGATTACCCGGTCATCGCTGGTGACGTAGTAGCGAGAAGGTCGCAGACCGTTGCGATCCAGTACCGCACCCATCACCGTACCGTCCGTGAACGCGATTGATGCAGGCCCATCCCACGGCTCCATCAGGCAGGAATGATACTCATAAAACGCCTTCTTCTCAGCGCTCATGGACTCGTGCCCAGCCCAAGGTTCTGGAATCATCATCATCATCGCATGGGGCAACGAGCGACCGGAAAGGGTCAGCAGTTCCAGCGTGTTGTCAAAGATGGTGGAGTCGCTACCGTCGATGTTGATAATTGGCTGCGCTTTCTTCAGGTCTTCGCCAAACAGGTCTGACTCAAACATCGATTGGCGCGCGTGCATCCAGTTGATATTGCCGCGCAGGGTGTTGATTTCGCCGTTGTGGGCGATGTAGCGATAGGGGTGCGATCGCTCCCAACTTGGGAAGGTATTGGTGCTGAAGCGCGAATGCACCAGTCCCAGGGCACTTTCCATATCGGGATCATGCAGATCGGGATAATACTGGCCCACCTGTACGGGCATCAGCATCCCTTTGTAAACCAGCGTGCGACAGGAAATGCTGGCCGGATACCAGTAGCGGTTAATCCCCGGATGGCGAATGGCCATGTGCGCCTGCTTACGGATGACATAGAGCTTCCGCTCGAATGCTAGATCGTCGGCTAAGTCGGTGCTGCGGCGGATGAACACCTGCTCCATAAATGGTTCACTCGCCTTAGCGGTTTCACCCAGGCTAGCGTTATTTGTCGGTACATCCCGCCAGCCAATCACGTCTTGACCAGCCTCAGCGGCGACCTGTTCAAAGATCGCTCGGCTCTGCTGCCGCACCGCTGGATCAGGTGAGGTGTAGATCATGCCGACGCCATACTGCCCTTTTTCCGGTAGGGTGAAGCCTTCGGCAGCGGCCACCTTCTGCATAAATTTGTGGGAAAGCTGCATCAGGATGCCCGCTCCATCCCCCGTGTTGGGTTCAGCACCGACGGCACCCCGATGGTCAAGATTCAGCAGAATGGTCAACGCCTGCTCAACGATGTCATGCGACGTTTGCCCTTTCATCTGCACAACGAAACCAACACCGCAGGCATCATGCTCAAACTGCGGATCGTAAAGACCTTGTCGAACTGGAGAAGTTTTACGAGTCATTCTATTTATCGGCCTGAAAACAGCACAGGGAGAAACACCATAGCAAAATACTGCCATGAGTGATCCTAAGAGATATTTACTCTCTTTAGTCTTCTGCGAATTATCGACCGAGAAATTTGGATGCCGTGCTGTCCTTAAGAAAATCGTCAGATATGGTGCGGTTATCCTGCATTATTTCTTATCAAAGCTATGAATCTTTGACTTAAATCTTGAGGATTGGAGTGCAATTATGCCCGACTATCCTTAACGATGCTTTGCAAAACTCAAGTATCTGATACGTAATGACATGAATTGATGTACAATCGATGAACTATTTTGCTCGATTGAGGCTGTGTGTATAGTTTATGACGGTTTCTTCAAGCTTGATCAGGGGTGAAAATAGCTGATATTCCCAGCCTTGTCCCGGTTCTTGATCGCGTTTGGCAATGTAGTCTTGCCTGGGGCCACCTTTTCCTTCCGGATAATTTTCTACGGTATGAAAAACGGTGAGACGAGCAGCGCAATAGCCGATGATATAGGCTTCTAAAAGTCCGATGAGAAACCAGATCAGATAAGTTCCACGTCTGCGAGGAATTGTCATGGTGTGAATAAGCGGGAATATATTGCTCTTCACACATCTTGCACCAAACTCCAGAAGAATGATTTTGCCGCTGCGATGCGGCAGCAAAATCATTTTTTCCGGTGCCAGTCGTTAGCCGTAACGCATTAATCGCTTGATGTATGATTCTGACGCTATCGCTAACGTCGCTTATGACTGTAATTCGCTGCTGAGCAGTGACCAAACCCGCAGTACTTCTGCCACCGTCCAGGCTTGGGCAAATGCGCCTCGTGGCTTGAACGGGGGATCACCATCAAAGATTTCGCTCATGTTGCCCACGCAGCCGCCGTAGAGATGATCCAGTAGTGGCTCTAGGAACCGACGTGCGATCGCAGGATCGCCATACACCTGCCAGTGAGCTTGAGCATACGGCCCGATTAGCCAGCCCCAGACTGTGCCTTGGTGATAAGCGGCGTCGCGCTGATAGAGATTGCCGCTGTAGATGCCGTGATAGTCCGGCTGATCTGGAGCTAGCGATCGCAACCCGTGAGACGTGAGTAGAAAGCGACTAACTTGTTCAAGAAGTGCTTTTTGCTGATGGGGTTGAAGCAGTGGTTCGACTTTCACGGGAGGCTTAACTTTACCCGTGACGGTACGGGTCAGAGTCGGTAGAGAAACAGCGAAAATCTGATTGGGGCGCAGCGATGCGTCATCTCCATTGGGAGTATCGAGTACGTCGTAGCAGTAGCCTAGTTCATCTGACCAAAAGCGCTGAAAGCCCTGCCGCGTTTGTTCTGCTAATTGTCGATAAGAATCCGGTGATTCTCCAATCAGCGTAGCGAACTGGGCCATGATGCACAGTGCGTTGTACCATAGAGCGTTGATTTCGACGGGTTTGCCGATGCGCGGTGTGACCACCCAGTCATCGACCTTGGCATCCATCCAGGTTAGCTGCACGTCCGCTGCTCCGGCATAGATCAGTCCATCTTGATCCAGCTTGATGTTGTAGCGCGTGCCTTTCTGGTGCCAGCGGACAATGTCAGCTAGAGCTGGAAAGAGCTGCCGAACCAGCTCAATGTCATCTGTTGAGTTGTAGTAAGAGCGAATCGCCTCGAAGTACCAGAGCGTCGCGTCTACGGTGTTGTAGTGCGGAGTTGCGCCGACTTCAGGGAAGACATTCGGCAGCATACCCTGGTCAATGTAGGCGGCAAAGGTGAGCAGGATGGGGCGGGCAATTTCCGGGCGACCCGTTGCGATCGCAAGTCCGGGTAAACTAATCATCGTGTCTCGGCCCCAGTCGCCAAACCAGGGATAGCCTGCAATCACCGTTTGGCCGATCGAGCCATCAGCTAAGGGACGCTGCACGACAAATTGATTAGCTGCCAAGACCGCCGCTTCGAGTCGTGCGACTTCCAGATCCTTGAAGAGCTTTTCTGGTAAAGCTTTTGATACTGTCGCTGGCTGATTCGGGATTAGGGAAACCTGCTGCCATCGATCAACTAAGTCCTGTTCAAACTGCTTTTGTTTGGCAAGTGCGATCGCGCTATCTGTTTCAGCTTCAGCATTAGTACTAGCAATCAGCGTCCAGATTTGTCCAGGTTTTAGCTGTATTTCAAACGTAGCGGCATGGAGATGGTCATCCGTGGGATCAATGCCCCGGTAGCGTTCAATGGCTAAGCGATAGTTGTGATACCAAATGTGATTGACTGATTGCTGAAGCGGCGCAGTCGTCGAGCCACTTGACATTAGGTAAAACGGCACCGCATCATCGAAAGCGGTAATTTGAATGCCCTGATCAACCTGTTGAACCTCCATCTGCCAAGCATTTTCAGTTTCGGGCTGGACATGAGTACCGTAACTGTGATCGCGATAATTCACCAGCGCTCTCACCTGTAGCGTTAATGGTTCACTGGCTCTTGTCAGGGCATATTGAATGTAGGTCGTATTTTCTCCCTGCTGCATCCAGATTCGCTTTTCCAGCAGCGCATCCCCGACCGCATATTCCCAAACTGGGATGCTGCCATCTAGGTGAAACCGCTCAATGTAGCGGTATCCATGAGATGGGATGGAGCCGTCGCCCCAGCGATCGCAAAATAGGGCATAGGACTGATCGGCATAGTGAACCGTTTCATCGAGCTTCGTCAACAGCAGCGTCCGCTCCAGCGGTGGCTTAAGCGCGGCAATCAGCAGTCCGTGATAGTGTCGAGTGAGCATGCCGGATAACGTAACGCAGGCATAGCCGCCAATCCCGTTCGTTACCAACCATTCCCGCTGCTCTGCGTTGTGTAGATCGCCACAAATATCGCGGCCTAGTTGAATTACCATTTACTCGTCCAAGTCGATATCATGCTGATCAGATTGGTTATAGCGTCGAGCACGGCTAAACTGCTGATTCCATAAGCAATCCGACTTACCATCACCGTAATGGTTTGAATAGTACTACTCAGGTGATGGTAATACACTGCCATATTAGCTAGGTTTGCGCGATCGCAACTCTCGGCTTAGTCCTTCAAAAGGGGTATTTTGTTCTGTTTGCTACTGTAGAGGCGGGTTTAGTCGATCAATCTGCATCGTGTCATAGAGTTGACGGCAAAACCCGCCCCTAACCCAACATCGAACGTATTTAGTTCACAATCCTAAGGAACATGGATTTAATAAGGTGAAATCCTTTGGGTAGGGACACGGCATTGCCGTGTCTCTACGGATGGCATGATTGACAGACTATTTAATTCACAACTCTAAGTCTCAGCCCACAGTTCGCTCAGGGTTACAACGCGATAATCTTGAGCTATCAGTTCGTCCAGCAACAATGGCAGCAGAACCGCTGCATTCCGGACACGCCGCGCCGTGCCGCCATGTAGCACCAAAATTGATCCGGGGAAAATGAACTGGCGCAGATATTGAAGTGTGAAATCGGGATGATCCGCCCATTCGTAGGTGTCCAGCGGAATCATTGACGCTAGAGCAAACTTTGGTACATAACCCACTTCAGCGGCAAAGCGCTGTAGCACCTGACGCATGTTGCGATTGTAGAATCCTCGTCCTGGACGATACCAGCGAATTTGGTCGGCCTGAGTCGCCGTTAATAGCTGTCGATGGGCATGACGCAACTGCTGCTCAAAATCATACTGTCTGAGCTTGGCATGGGTGATGTCGGCGATGCCGTGGTTGCCAACTTCATGTCCTTGAGCCACAATCTGCGGCAGCACCGTTGAGTTGAGGTTGAAATGGCCGCTGATCAGAAAGAACGTCGCGCGAACTGGGTCGCGGTCTGGTGGCAAAGTTTGGTTGAACGTTGCGATCGCACTCAGAATGTCTTGCAAACCCTGATCCTCTGGATCGTTGAGATTGGGCAAATCATCAATCGTCAGCGCTATCACTCGTTCGGTGGTTGGTTTGTAAAACACACCATCAGGAAAGCGTCGCGCCAGTTCGGCTACTAATTGCTGGCTCGGCAGTTGAATGAGTCGGCTAGGAAGTTTCACCATTGGTACTGACGGGCTTCAATTCTGATCATTTTTAACCTTTCACACGCACTTTTACACTCGCTATTCACACTCGCTATAAAGCTGGCAAGCCAGCACCCAGCCTCTAATAGGTTCAGTCGCCTGGTTTTCATCGGGATCACTAACCTCAATGTAAAAGTAGCGATCGCTTTGATGCGTCACCCGCACAGGTGTCCCCGCAGCAATTTGCCCTGTGGCGGTTGCCCGTGGATCGGGGGCAATTCGCAAAACGGCATCCTGCGCCGTTAGGGCCTGCTCCGCAAACGAGAGATCTGGCTGAGCCGATGAATCAGGCTGAGTTGTTGAATGCTCACGCACGTTAGCATCTGCATGGGGATGACTGTTCGCCATGTGTCCCGGTGTCGCCCAGGCTGGTAGTGCAGCCCCGAGTGGCACGGTTGCGATCGCACTTAGGACTGACCACTGGCAGATACACTTTATTACAATCATTTTCAAATTCATTTCTATATGGTTATATAAGATTAAGAAGCGATGGCCAAAATAGTAGAGACAGCTCACTATTCGTTGCTCGACCTAGTACAGCGTCAAGTTTGGGCTTTAGGTGATATCCCATCAGGAATGTAACCCTAAAGCATTAAACCTAGCAAACCGCGTCTATTTATCCACGTAAACGACAGGCAAGTGACATGATGACTGCTTATGATCAGGCTGGCGGCATTACACCAGCAATGCCGCAGATTGATGCCAATCTGGATGAGTTGGAGCAGCTTGCCAATCGCTTCAAACTCTTAGGCGAACCAGCTCGGCTACGTATTTTGGCCACTCTGTGCAGCAGTGAAAGTAATGTGCAGGAGATTTGCGATCGCACAGGTCTGCATCAAGCCAATGTCTCAAAGCATCTTCAACTGCTCAAATCGACTGGTATTGTGGCCTGTCGTCGCGAAGGCACATTTCGCTATTACCGCATTGTAGATATGGCTCTGATTGCCATTTGTCATGGCATTCGCGAAGAACTCGCGCGGCAAAAAGCAGCCCTGACAACATAGGGTTCATGGGCCGTTCTCAAAAGGTAATGATTTTGTGCTGTGTGGGCAGCGCCCACACAGCACAAAATCATTACCTAACTACCACTATCGGTTCATGTAATACAAAGTTTGGTTAGAACCCGATAATTTACTAGACTTTATCGGAAATTGTTTTGTAGCGCGGCGGAGCCGCGCTACAAAACAATTTCCAACCCCAAAAACTTTATTTCCAATAAAGTCTACTTTTCATCAAGGCTGGCAAAGCGAGCCTTGATGAAAAAATTGGGTTCTGATACACAGACTTGGATATAACCCCATCCCTGGAATTTCCATTACCCTGTTGATCAGTTGATCAGTACAGTCAGGACTTGACCAACAATATCTGATCAAAGGTTTTCAGTTTGGATTCAGGGCAAAAATTATGGTTCATCAGGAATACATTAACCTGCCAACCCAAGGGCACGGTGATATGCACGATTTGACGGAGCGAATTAACCGAATTGTGCAACAGTCAGGCGTGCGCATGGGGATGGTGAATGTATTTAATGTCGGCAGTACAGGTGCGATCGGCGCGATTGAATTTGAGCCAGGGCTACAGCGTGATCTCCCACAAGTCCTCAACAAGCTGATTCCACCGAGTCGAGACTACGGGCACGAGCAGACCTGGCATGATGGCAACGGACACTCCCATCTTCAGGCGACTTGGCTGGGGCCATCGCTGACCGTACCAATTGCACAGGGCCAGTTAGTACTCGGAACCTGGCAGCAGATCTTTCATCTAGAATGCGATATCAAAGCCCGCCAGCGCCAAGTGATGGTGACGGTCTACGGAGAGTAGTTTTAGCCATTTTAATCGCGAGAGCGAGATTCACAAGGAACACAGATTCGTAGTGCGGCTTCCTCACTCAGCCCCTCATTGATGGCGTTCCTAACGCATTGAATAGCTTCGTCTTGGTCAGAAGAGGAAGACTCAACGACTTCTTGAATGCAGTAGGCTACGGCTCTGTCCGCGAGTCGGCTGTCACTTTCGATATATCTCGAATCATAGTACTCGTGTCGTTCTTGCAGACAGCTCAGTTCAATAGCGTTGTCTGATTCTCTGCAAATGGCTTCAGCTCTATTTTGAATGTTGCGACTACTTTCAATGTAATGATCATCAACCCAATCATAAATGCGCTCATCGCAACGTAGTTGGGCATGAGCAGGTTGAGCCGTGAAAGCCAATGAGAAACCAGAAGCGCCCAGACCCGCTAGCAACATAGAGGTTAAAACGCTGACTTTTTTCCGATTCATTTTTATACAGGTGAATCAACAGTGTTTCAATGATATCAATGACCCATGTTGCATTAACGTATTGCATTAATAAGCCTTAATCTAAATTGTTTTTGTTTTGGCGAAAACAATAGTTGTTAGTAAAACATGCGGAAAATAAATGTGATAAATATTGCCATAAATATCTTATTTAGCCGTATAAACACATATGGCAGGCGATTACGCAATTCAACCAAGCACCCGAACTATGGGTTGTGAAAGTCAGCTGTGCCTGATTTTCACAACCCATAGTTCGGACTTTTTTTAGTCGGATTCAGTAGACTTTATCGGAAATTGTTTTGTAGCGCGGCTCCGCCACGCTACAAAACAATTTCCAACCCCAAAAACTTTATTGGAAATAAAGTCTAGTATAAGAAAAGCCAAATAAAAAGCCCCAAGCTGCTGCCGGGGCATTGTTCATATTTGCAATTGCTCTATTTGCCAGTGCTGAGGATAGCGGATAGCGGTTGAGCGAGAACTAGGTAACTGTTGACAGTTCCATAACAGCTGCGATCGCAAGTGCCAAGAGAGCAACCCAGGCATAGCGGAGCATGCTGCCAGGTGGCGCTTCTGCACGATGTTTAAAGAAGATATAAATGTGAGGAGCGCCAAACAAAAAGAACAGCAATCCTACTAAACTTGCGCTCCGAAACACAGGCTGATTGTCGGTTGTGTGCGTTGGATGAGTAGTCATAACTATGACCTTTGGGTGGGTTGGCACGAATGGTCAGACAATTGCATCACTAGCGTAATCGCTAAATGTCAATATTTCGGTAAGGGACAAAACATTAGCTGCGATCGCAGATGAGATCTATACAGATGGGATCTAACAAAAGTTGGACGGTAAAAAGCATTTTTTTCGTCACGCTAAAGAAGGTTAAGACGAATTGAGTTTCCTTTGCTTATCGAATGTTATGGCTTCCACCGTTCTAATTACCGGAGCATCTCAGGGGATTGGTCGTGCGATCGCATCCACGTTTGCTCGCCACGGCTTCAACGTCGTGTTGGCTGCTCGTTCTGCCGATCGGCTCGATCAGGCAGTGGCTGAACTACAGGCCAATCATCATTCTGCGATCGCTGTTCCCACTGATGTCCGCGATCCGGAGCAAGTCCAAAACCTGGTGCACAAAACGCTTGACCAGTTTGGTACTGTAAAGAGCTATCAGTTCTTTCCCAAAGGATTGCGCTGGATGATCCATAAGGTTTTTCAGAATCAGGATTAGATAAGCTCCCGCACTGTTCTGTTCCGCTGTTCAAGAATTTAATTTCCACAAAACGATGCTTACCTCGGAAAAAATTCACATCATTCAGCAGCAAGGCCAAACAACCGTAGCAGAGGCCTTGGCGTTATTCGATGAACTCGATCCGGTCGATTTAGACTTCATGGTGGGGCGATGGCGAGGATCAGAATTGCCCACCGGACATCCAATGGATGGTTTACTGGAAGTTTCAAACTGGTATGGCAAGGAATTCGTCGATCCAGACCATGTTCATCCCCTCTTATTTTTAGATAGCATCGGTCAAATTATTCGAGTTGCGCCGAATTCTTTAGTTATGAATTTAGCTCTAAATGCGCCAATTCCCCGAGATGACACCTTAAAGCCTGTTTACACATTTTTGACTTCGCTGCAAAAGACCCATCAAAGCAAGGCACGTCTGCGCATGGTGGAGCATCGCCAAAAAGTCAGCGCGACGATGATCTACGATGATCTGCCTATTCATGATGTGTTTAGGAAAATAGACGATCATACGGTATTGGGGCTGATGGATTACAAAGCCGCCAAGCAGCCTTATTTCTTTGTTCTAAGCCGCACATAGAGTTATAACAGCCCTATATAACAGTCCTACATAGTAGTGCTGTGTCAGGTTTGGATTGAGGGTTAAGGAGTCGCACCTGATGCGACTCCTTAACACTAGGAGTGGTAGGTTAGCGGCGATTAGGGAAGCTTTGAATGGACTGTTGGAGGAGGGTGGTGGCCTGTTCGGCGGGGACGGGTGGGGAAAATAGATAGCCTTGACCCAGTTCGCAACCGAGGGTTTGCAACCACTGTAGTTGCTCGATGGTTTCAATGCCTTCTGCGATCGCACTTAGCTCCAGTAAATTGCTGAGTGCCACGATCGATTCCGCGATGACCTGATGACGAGCATCCGGTTCGACGGGATTGACAAATGTGCGGTCAATTTTGAGATAGTCCACTGGCAGTCGATACAGGTAGCTGAGGGAAGAGTAGCCTGTCCCAAAGTCGTCGATACTGAGCCGAATCCCTTTCGCCTTGATTTTGTCGAGTAGAGCCAGTGTCGCATCAACATTTTTCACCAGCATACTTTCCGTAATTTCGAGAACTAGAGTATTCGGATTGGCTAGTTCACTGGCTTGCAGGGCATCGTCTAAATGCTGGAGCAGCAAGTCCTGAAGCTGCCGGACAGAAAGATTAACGCTGATGCGCAAGGCGCGTTCTGGAAACTGGGCTTGCCACTGGGTTAGCTGTCGGCAGGTCGTCTGCAAAATCCATTCGCCAATGGGAATAATCAGTCCCGTTTCTTCAGCCAGTTGAATAAAATCGGCGGGTGACACCCAGCCTCGTTGGGGATGCTGCCAGCGAAGCAGTGCCTCAAAGCCTTGAATGGTTTGAGTTTTCAGTTCAATAATCGGCTGATAGTAAAGGATAAATTCTTGTCTGTCGAGGGCTTTGCGCAGGTCACTTTCTAGATGTAGCCGCTGCATCGCTTGAAAGTGCATGGCTGGGTCGTAGATGGCATACTGGCTTTTGCCACTGTGTTTGGCCCGATACATTGCCAAATCAGCATCGCGAATCAGGTCTTCCGCTTGGTGGTGGCTGCTGGTATTGATTGCAATACCGATACTGGTGCTGACGAACACATCTCGACCAGAAATTGATAAGGGAGATTTGAGGTCAACCAAAATCCGCTCCGCGATCATCACGGCTTCCGTAATGCCGCTGATTTCTTCCAGCAGAATGACAAACTCATCACCCCCCAATCGCGCCGCTAGATCGGTTTCGCGAATAAATCGCCTGAGCAGCGTGGCAATCGTGAGCAGCAGTTCATCGCCAACCAGATGCCCCAAGCTGTCGTTAACGACCTTGAAGTTATCCAGATCTAAAAAGAGAACGGCAAACTGAGAATCAGCATGGCGCTTCGAGCGCTTTAAGGCTAGATCCAGCCGCTGCATTAACAGGCTGCGATTGGGCAAACCCGTAAGCCGATCGTGGAAGGCGTTGTGCTTGAGCTGCTGTTCGACCCGAATCCGGGCGCTGACATCCCGTGATGTCGTTTGCAAATGTCGAATGTGTCCGGCTTCATCCCAAATGGGCTGAGTCAGCGTTTCAACCCAGATGTAGTGGCTGAGTTTGTGGCGAATGCGATAGGTAATCGGTTCAGGGCTGTCGGGCAGGGCAAACTGATCGGCTAACTGGCGAATGCGATCGCAATCATCGGGGTGAAAGAGTTCGTACGGATCGCGTCCAATCAGTTCAGCTGGACTGTATCCCAGGAGAGCCTGGCTGGAAGGCGTAACGTACAGATAGCGACCGTCGGGACGATGCAAACAGACCAAATCGCTCATGTTTTCTGTCACCATGCGCAGACGTTCTTCGCTTTGGCGCAGGGCTGCTTCGGTTTGTTTTAGATCGGTAATGTCGCGACCGACCGACTGAATTTCAATCAGTTGACCCGCCGCATCAAAGATGCCTTCATTGAGCCACTGTGTCCAGCCGTCCTGCCCATCGGCTCGCGTATCGCGGTTTTCCACAAAGCAGCGGGGATTATCTGGGGTGAGTTCTGCCAATCTGCGGAATGCGTCCTGCTCTAAATCATCGGGATTGGCAAAATCAACCCATTTCTTACCGACAATCTGAGAGAGCGTTATGCCCAGCGCCCGACATAGCGATGGATTGGCAAACGTAATCGTGGTGTCCGGCTGCGATCGCAGAATGAAATCCGTTTGCGCTTCGACCACTTTGCGGTAGCGCACTTCACTCGCTTGCAGTTCCGCCTCCGTGCGTTTGCGATCGCTGACATCCATAATCAGCGTATCCCACACTACGTCACCATTAGCTCGACGTTCAGGCCGACCTGCTGCCTCTAGCCATTTTGTTTTGCCCGAGGGCGTGCTGATCCGCCACTGCCAGAACCAGGGCTGAAGCGTTCGCGCTGATTCGAGGACGGACTCATACATGGGTGCTTGGTCATCCGGATGGACGACCCGCCAGAGAATACTGGCATCTTGCTCCACGGCTGCAGCTTCGACTTCCCAGAGGTCATAGCAGCCTGGGCTCATGTAAATCACTTTGTCAGAGCCGTCTGGATGCAGCAGATACCTAAAAATTGCTCCCGGCACATTGGCCGCCATATTGCGAAACCGCTGCTCGCTTTCGCGCAGGGCTGCTTCTGCTTGCTTCCGCTGGTTGACTTCCTGTCTGAGCAGGCGATTCCAAAGTGCGATCGCAACTAAACCAACCAGCGGCGCATAGATTGCTAGGTCAATTAAAACCGCTTTGATCTGCGGCCAGCCCAACTGTTGTTCCGGCTCTAGCCAGCGCTCCAATGCCTGATAATACGCCGAATCTGGGCTAGCCTTCAGCATCCTGATCTGTTCATCCAAAACGGCTAGCAGATCGGACTTGCTGCCATCCGGAACAATAAAATGCAGCCGAGATGGCCCCAGCAAAATATTGGTTTTTGCCATGTCATGCTGGGCAGCCGCTGTCAATCCCAAGATATTGTTGACTGCCACTGCATCAACCTGTCCCTGATCCAGCAGTTGAAACATCTGGTCAAAGCTTGTGACTTCCTCAAACTCGGGCTTGAGGCCAAAAGCGTAGGTCTGTTCAACCAGAATGTCTTGCTGAATGCTGTCGCGCAGGACAGCCACACGCCTGTGGTCTAGATCCAGAACCGATTCCAGTTCGATGCCTGAGCGGGCGTACACCTCTGACCAACTGGCTAGGACGACTTCTTGATTAAAATCAAATCTGCGATCGCGCTCCTCTGAATAGGCCACATCCATCATCAAATCGAGCTGGCCTTGCTCTAGGGCCTGTAAGCAGGCATCCCACTCGCAAGGGACATACTCCAACGACCAGTTTTCTGCACCTGCAATACTGTCCAGCACATCAACCCAAAATCCCGCCGGATCGCCAGCGGGATTGATAAACACTTTCGGTTGATTCTGATAAACACCCACCCGGAGCGGTTCAGCAGCAGACTGCGCTGGGTCAGCATAAATTCCTAGCGCGATCGCAATAGTTAAGAGAACTGCCAGGTCCTGCTGCATGATGGGTTATATCATCTAGATTTAGGGGTCACATGGCAATTGGGCAATGAATCCCAGCACGATCAGACTCAACCAATTAGCATCTTAGCCTACTGTAATATTTCCCCAAAGAAAGATGAAAACTAATTGCGATTCATAAAGCTTCTCAAACAATAGAAAATACTCGAATGAGAGAATAAAAAATATTTTAGCCGAATTTTATTCTCGCCTACATGTGAGCATTATGATTCTGCTTCAGGTGCCGAGGACTGCTTGAAGACTCGATCGATCCAGTGCTTGAGAACCAAGCTGAAGATCAAAACGTTCAGGCTGAAGAAAATCACTTTGCTCCAGGTCGCGTGGTGGACAATTTCGTATACCTCAACCGGAATCAAAAAGCCGACCAGAAACACAAACAGCGGATCGGCCCAGCGGCGCTGAAACCACAATCCTCCGGCTGCGATCGCAAGTAAGGTGCCATAACCACCGGAGATCTGGGCAATTAACTTCAGTCCTGGAGCCTGTAAGTTCAGCAAAAACCGCAAGACATCGCGTACTAAGTCGTACTCTGTGGCGAGGATGTATTCTTCGGCCCACTGGGCAATCTCTGCATAATGTCGCCAGCCGAATCCAGCTAAGAGGGAAACGATCAGCATGAAAACGGCGAAGGTTGCTTTATTGAGAATAATCAGCTTTAGCCAGATGGAATGGGGTTCCGATGGACGCATTGGGCAGAGAATGATGGATAGATTCAAATCCTACTCTAGCGCTAGATCTGCGGTTTTGCTGAGGAAACGGCTAAATTTGACCCTAATTCGGGGCCAGGAATGCCATCAGCGATCGCGCACCTGCTCCAACGGCAGTTCCATTACTGACCAAAAATCCCAGTTGGCTGAGAGATCGACGTTGCACTGCGATCCGCGATACAGGGCTTGTAGGATACGACGCGGCTCAAATCGTCCCCGATCAGCCTCCGCCACAGGCGTAATCTGGATGCCCCAGTGAAACTGCAAAATGGCAAACAGCAAAAAGACGAAGCCATCATTCCGCACGAACCCGGCCTGAAATGCGCCCTGCTGAATTTCGCCTATTGGATCGGTATCGTATCCCGACAGCAAATGGCCAAAATCATGAAATACCAAGCGCTCTGGTATCGCACCTGTCTGCCCTGGAAACAAAAACTGCCGACTCGTACAGTGCTGCCAAAACCCATAGCCCAGCGTATGGGTCGGCAAGTGCTGCAACTGCTCAAATCGCCTTGCTAGATCGCGGTTTTGGCCGCCCTGCTTAAACAGTAACGGTTCCAGAATCAGCCGAATACCCTGCAGTCCCTCGTCCTGCCATGCGGCTTTGAAGAATCGCCCCATAATCCGCCGCATGATCAGCAGCCGAGCGAGCTGAGTGCGACCGTTTAGAATATGGTGCAGTGCGACTAATCCCGGTTCGCGCACTGCAAGAGTTCGAGCCAACGTATTCAGTACCGTTTCCTGTTGGCACGTAATTGGTACTGTGAGCATGGCAACTGCGATCGCAAGTTGCACCAGCCGTTTACGCTGATGCTGCGAGGTGATCACCGAAGCAACTTGGTACGGTGCTACATCCGGTAGCTGCTGCGGTTCCAGCGTTCTGTCATGCAGTCGAGCAAGTTCCTGTAAGAACTCTATTTCCGCTTGGGATAAGGTTTGAGGATTAGCCGCTACGGTGCGCAATGCACTCAACACCAGCGGCAGCTCCAAGTCCGAAAATACGACAATATCCATCTCTGACTCCTGGTTATCTGTAGGGACACGGCATTACCGTGTCCCTACGTCGGCAATTTTTTGTGGATTAATTTTTAATCGGATTCGAGCACTGATGGTTGCTGTAACTGTTCTGATTTCAAAGGTTGAGCCTGTGTAGCAGCCAACTGCTCTCGTTGCCGCATGTAATCACCCGTTAAGATTGGATCAACCACCTTCATGCGGTGCTTAACGCTGTAGTAGCGGTGGGTTTGGGTGCTGGCTTGGTAGTCACGTAGGCTTTCAGTTGCGACTTTTTTGCGCAGCTTAATCAGGCCATCAATCACCGCTTCTGGACGGGGTGGGCAACCGGGAATATAGACATCAACGGGAATCAGTTTATCCACGCCTCGAACGACGGTCGGTGAATCGACGCTGAACATGCCGCCAGTGATGGTGCAGGCTCCCATCGCGATCACGTATTTCGGTTCCGGAATTTGCTCATACAGTCGCACTAAGGCCGGAGCATATTTCATAGAAATAGTGCCTGCTGTAATCATCAAATCCGCCTGCCGTGGGGTGGCGCGGGGCGCAGCTCCAAATCTTTCCAGGTCAAACCGAGGGCCGTAGGCTCCCATAAATTCCATAAAGCAGCAGGCTGTACCAAACATCATAGGATACAGAGTCGATAGCCTAGCCCAGTCGTATAGGTCATCAACGCAAGTCAGAATGATGTTTTCCGACAGCTCTTTGGTAATTTCAGGTGCTTGAATAGGGTTAGCAATTCTGGTGGGGGTTGTTTGTTCTGGCATGATCAAAACCTTGTTGTGGAGAGTAATGTAAGCAGGTAGCAATGATCTGAAGCCCGATGGTCAAGGTGTAAAACGTGAGGAGTGAGAAGTGAGAAGTGAGGAGTGATGATATTAAGCGCTAGTCAGTAGCTACAGGGTGTGAAACTGAATTTTCGGAGTTGTTTGAAAGTGAGGAGTGAGGAGTGAGGAGCAAGACAAACTTCACAGTTGTCATAGTTGTCATAGGTTAAGGTGGCGCTAGCATGACCCGACGAAACGGCTACTGATGTTGGGTTTCACGTTGTTCAACCCAACCTACTGAGGAACTCAAAATCTAAAATTCAAAATCCACAGTCCTCAGCAGGAATCAATCAGCCTGTCGTAACGCCTCAATATCAGAACCGCAAATTGCTTTTAAGTTGCGGGTGATTTTCTCGATGTCCCAGTCCCACCAGCGGATGTCTAGTAGAGCCTGAATGGTCTCATCGTCGAACCGTTTGCGAATTTCTTTGGCGGGATTGCCGCCGACAACAGCATAGGGCGCAACGGACTTGGTGACGACCGATTGCGAGGCGATGATTGCCCCATCTCCCACCTGTACCCCTGGCATCAGCGTGGCCCCGTAGCCGATCCAGACATCGTTGCTAATCATGGTATTGCCCTTATCAGGCCATTCGTCCGGCATTACCGTTTCCCAGCCGTTGCCAAAAATGGGAAAGGGATAATTAGTAAACCAGTCGGTGCGGTGATTGCCGCCGTTCATGATGAATTTGACATCGGAGGCAATGGAGCAAAACTTGCCGATGATTAGCTTGTCGCCAATGAAATCAAAGTGGTAGAGCACATTGCGCTCAAAGTTTTCAGGATTTTCAAAGTCATCGTAGTAGGTATAGTCGCCCACGATGATGTTGGGGTTGGTGATGATGGTTTTGAGATAAACTAGCCGAGTTTGACCATCAATGGGGTATCGGGTATTAGGAGAAGGGCCGTAGGACATAGACGAGGCTTGCGTTTTGGTTGAGTTAAATCTGTACAGTAGCTAATTACGGCTAACTACATTGCTGTAACTGGAATTGGGCCACGGGTCAGTGCAGACAATGGCTCGATGGCTGTAAATGGCTCAATCCGAAGATTAGAAACGATTGATTTTGCTTCTAAAGCCGCCATAATTGGGCTACTGAGATATCGCTCTAGGGCATCAAAGCTTTCAAAACAGTAGATTCCGCCTGCTTCCTGTCGTACTTCATTGATAATCCAAACTTTCCACACTAAACCGGGAAAAGCTGCGATTGCAGGTGCAACGGCTGCAAAGATGGTTTGTAGTTTTGTCTCGGAACAGTCGTAGTTGAAGGTGATTTTGAGCATTTGTGTGGTCATGGGGATCTCCTGGAGTGGTGGGTAGGTGGGTGGATGAGTAGATGAGTAGATGGGTAGATGGATAGGTTGTAAAGGGCTGTAGGGGGGCTTAAAGGGCTCCAAAGGGAGGCTAGGGGGAAGGGAGGGAGAGAGGGAATGGTGGTCTTAGATGGTGGCGATGGAGGGTGCGTTTTTGGCTGGGTGGGTGCTGTTTGCTGGTTCAGTGATCATGGGGGAAAGTTGCGATCGCACAACTTCGATGGCTTCTTCGACCATTGTTTGAACAATTTCGCCAGCGGGTTTGAGTGAGTGAATATTGCCGCTACTTTCGCCAGCGGTGAGGCACATTTCCTCGAAGTCGCCGGATGTGTCTGGGGTCGGCAGAATAACGGAAAACTTGGGTAATGGTATAGATTGACCATTGACGATAGTCGAGCCAATAGAAGCCTGCTGATCGGTATTGGCTAAAGCGCTGGGTCCCTGATCGCCCCATTGATTGACGACTCGATTCCGTAGAACTCGCATCATTTGTCCTGGCCACTCTGGGCCAAACAGCGTGGTGCGCGTGGTGTCACCGACGTTCGCTTTTAACACTCTGGCCTTATACTCGTCGTGGGCATTGGCCTCTACGCTGGCCAGAAATCGGGTGCCGCACCAGACGGCTTCGGCTCCCAGCGCCAGTGCCGCCACCATACTTTTACCGTCAATGATTCCTCCCGCTGCGATCACGGGCATAGGTGTCACAATATCGCGAATTGCAGGTAATAGGCTGAATGTACTGGCCTCAGCTCGATTGTGGCCGCCACCTTCTTTGCCTTGAACAACAATGGCATCGAATCCCATTGTCTTGGCCTGCCTAGCTTCCTGCGTCAAACCTACTTCCATCCAGACTCTGGTGCCACTAGCTTGCAGTCGAGTGACCCACTCTTGCGGTGGCAGCGACCAGAAGAAAATGGCAACAGGTACCCTTTCAGCCACACAAACTTCAATCTGTTCTTCAGGCGTGAGATCAGTAACGAAGTCGATGCCAAATGGTTGGCTAGTTAACGAGCGGGTCTGACGGATCATCGCTCGTAATCCTTCTGGTTCAACCATTGCTGCACTGAAGGTACCCATGCCGCCTGCATTACTGACGGCTGCAGCTAAAGGAGGATGGGCAACACAGGCCATACCTGCTGAAATGATCGGGGCACTAAGGCCATAGGTTCGGGTAATTCGGGTGGATAACATCATAGGAATCTCTGTGGAGAAGGGATGTAAAGGGTGGAGAGATTTCTCCCTAATACAACCAACTTTTATACTCTGCTGTTGCCGCTTTCATATCTTCGTAAAGCCACACCATGCGATCGAAGAACCAGATTTTGCCGATGTTAATCAGTAAGGTGCCTGCAAGGGTGAGGGATAGATTAAATTGCCATAAACCCCAAGCAGCCAGAATTAGACCAATACCCGATAGCCCTGTTAAAAAGTAAGGAAAATATTGATGGTGTTGAGGGATTGGAATAGCGGCACGATTGATCCAAACCCGTTCTCCCAAAACGCCTTTGGCCATCCAGGTATGAGTTGATTTTGGAACTGGAAAAATACGAGCATTGAGCCAGTTCCAGAGTAGAGCAGTAGCAATAAGAGGTAGCGACCACCAGCCGAGCCATAAACGGCTCCAAATGGCTAAAAATAGTAAGGGAATAACTGTTAGTCTTGTCCAAAAACACCAGGGATGGGTGTGGCGTTTCCAAGTCTCACCCTCCATTTGAAAGAGGCTGGAGATTGTTTGAGCAAACATGATAGTTTTCAGATTGTTGAATAGGGAAATGAGCAGTGGTTTCTTCTAAGATTTAATCTCCTTTTTGTTGCTTGCTTTGAGCGATATTTTGATTGCGTTGAGGTGGCGGCAGCGATTGATATTGACCGTGAAATTGACTGAAGCGCCAAAATACTTTTGTCAGTTGCCAGAGATAAGGTTCAATTTCTTGCCTCTCACAAATCGTTTGCTTGAGACAAATCTTGTGCCAGGTCATGACTAATCCTTATACTTGATAGCTTCACATCTTGTACCAAAACCCAGAAGGGTTATTTTGCCGCCACGATGCGGCGGCAAAATGATTTTGAGTTCTCGACGTGCAAGATATGAGTAGAGTCATTAGTTGTAGTAGCAGCGTTCAATCCAATCAATTACTTCTTGCTTTGAGAAAAAGACTTGCTTGGTTTGAGTTCTAGGATTGTAAACGTACCATTGAGATCCATAAGCCGTTTCACGTTGATGAATGATTGGTTCGTTGTTGGGTCGGATTAAAAATTTGACGACTGCGTCTATAGCGCGCATGAGCCAGCGGTTGATGTGATAGATATAGGCTCGTTTTTGCTTGCGCTTTAAGATGATTATCTTGTTATGCATGGCTACCCTCCTAATGCATAGGGCGTAGTAGTTATATCAAGTCTGTGGATACGAACTCAATTTATTTTTTGTAAGGATCGTGGATTAAATAAGATGTAATTTTACCGTCTGTATTTGTAAGCTAGAGCAATAGAAGATGAAGCAGAACCTGAATGCAACCCTACCCTGCGCCAATTGAAGCTCAAATGCAACGCTATTATCAATCGTTGTCTGAGAAGGATCGTCGTCGCTATGCCGCCATTGAAGCGATCAAACTCGGATATGGTGGGCAAGCCTATATCCGAGAGTTGTTCGGATGCCATCATGCAACCCTAGCGTTGGGACTGGCAGAACTGGATGATGAACCTGCTCTCAAACGGGAACGGATTCGTCAAGTGGGAGGTGGACGGAAGTCAGCATTTGAGACCATTGAAGGGCTAGATGCGTCATTTCTGCAGGTGTTGGAGCAACACACGGCGGGTTCACCCATGGATGAGACGGTGAAGTGGACTAATCTCAAGCGCCATGAGATTGTGGCCTTGCTGAAAGAGGACGGAATTGACGTGAGTGTGACGGTGGTCGATCAGTTGTTGGAGCGGCACAACTTTCGTAAACGCAAAGCGGTGAAAAGACTGGCAACTGGGGAGAGTGAACATCGCAATGAACAATTTGAGCGGATTGAGCAGTTGAAAGGCACCTATCAAGCTGCTGGCAATCCCGTCATGAGTATGGACACAAAAAAAGAGAATTAATTGGCAAGTTGTATCGAGCGGGGCAACTGTACACTCAAGAGCAGGGAGTCGAAGTGTTTGACCATGATTGGGCAACGCTCGCAGAAGGCGTCGCTATTCCCCACGGACTGTACGACTTGAGCGATAATATTGGCTACATCCAGATCGGCACGAGTCATGATACCAGTGAGTTTGCCTGCGAATCGATTCGCTACTGGTGGAACACCTATGGCAAAGCACGCTATCCCCTAGCTGGCTCGATTTTGCTGCTTTGCGATGGTGGGGGCAGTAACAGTTCTCGCTACTACATCTTTAAGCAAGACTTGCAAGCATTGGTCAACGAGTTAGGGATTGAAATTCGCATTGCTCACTATCCCCCCTATACCTCCAAGTACAATCCAATTGAACACCGCTTGTTTCCTCACGTCTCAAGCAGGTGTCAAGGGGTAATTTTTGAGAGTGTCCAGATGGTAAAAGAGCTGATGGAAAAGGCAACCACTCGCACAGGTCTCAAGGTCTTTACGACGATTCTCGATAAAACGTATCACAAGGGTCGTAAAGTTGCTGAGGACTTCAAAGCCAACATGAAGATTGTCTTCGACGAGCTTCTGCCGCAATGGAATTACACAGCAAAACCAGAATTACAGGTTATTTAATTCACAATCCTAAGAGCTTGGTTAGATCGAGCTTTTACAAAAAATAAGTCATCGGGTTTTAATCAGACTTCGTATTAATTGGCTTACTTTCAACAGTAAGAGCTAAGCCAAATCCTGTCTCTGGGGTTAATCTATGGATTCAGCCTGAACAATCTCTGGAAACCTATGTTGATGCTGAGGGTGCTATAGAATCTGCGATCGCACCTAGTGCTTTTAAGCTTTCAATTTGAAATGATGTCAGTCCTTGAATACCTGTGATGTTCATACCTTCGTAGGGCCGATCAAGCTTTGCTGTTTTCCAGCAATCGTGCGAAGTTATATCCCAAATCTTTAGGGTCTCATCTTCACCACTACTGTAGAGATAGCGACCGCTGCGTGCAAAGGCAAGGGCCAAGATTTGATTTTCGTGTCCCCTTAGCTCAGCGATGCATTCTCCAGTTGTCGGCACCCACAGGCGGATAATGCTGTCGTGGCAGCCTGTGGCCAAGAGATTGCCTTGAGGATGCCATGCGATCGCGCTTACGACACCAGGATGTTCCAAGATCCGTACACAATCCACGGCGTTAGCCTGAACTTGCCACAGCTTCAGAGTATTGTCGTAACTACCGCTAGCGAGAAGATTCCCTAAAGGACTCCAAGCCAGTCGCCAAACCCAATGGTCATGCCCTGGGAGAACATGAGCACAATCCCAAGTCTCTGGCTGCCAGATATAAATGTTGAAGTCGCCAACGGCTGCTGCTAACCATTGCCCCTTGGGATGCCAGCGCACCGATAGAATCCAGCTGGTGGGTTCTGTCAGAGTTCTTAACGGCTGAGGCTGATCAGGATGCCAGAGGTTTACAGTACCATCGACGCTACCACTGGCCAGCAGGTCTTGGCTAGGATGCCAATCAACTGACCAGACCCAGTTAGTATGTCCTCGCAAAACGTTAAGACAGCGCTGGGACGATCGCTGCCATAAGCGTAAGGTGCGATCGTGGGAAGCACTTGCAAATCGCTCTCCATCCGAACTCCAGCTAATATCAGAAATGAGATGGTTGTGGCCGTTAACGTGAGTAAAGTGAGTTGACAGATGGGGTTGCCAAAACCGCAGGATAGTATCGTCGCAACCTAGTACCAGGGTTTCGTCATCAGGGGCAAGAGCGATTGCCCGCACGTTCGCTAAGTGCCCACAGCAGCTTCGTAAACAGTGCCCCGACACCGTATCCCATAGCCGTAGTGAACCGTCGTGGCCACCGCTGGCAATTAGTGCTTGCTCAGGATGCCATCGGGCATACCAGACCCAGTTTTGGTGTCCCTGCAAAACTCGTAGACAATGACCCGTTGTGGCCTCCCAAAGGCGGATAGTGGAGTCGTTTGAAGCACTGGCAACGACCTGACCATCAGGGCTCCAATCAACACTCCAGATGGTGTTGGTATGGCCTTTGAGCATCTGCATTGTATGGTTAAACGGGTTGTTTTCAGGATGCCACAGCACCAAGGTTCCATTCTCCAATGCGCAGGCCAAGATAGGTTCGGTGGGGCTCCATGCCGCCCAACGCACTGGAATATTCTCAAAGTTTTGCACTTGCTGACAGCTTCCGCCGGGAATTTGCCACAGTTTCACAGTTCCATCACTACTGCTGCTGGCTAATGTGCCCGAAACCGAACGCCAACTCAAACTATTCACAATGTCCGTGTGCCCAGCGATAACATGTACGTCTGTAGAATCAAAGGGCTGCCAAATCCGAATTGTGCCGTCGATACTACCGATAGCCAGCGTATTTGAATCAATCCAGACAATCGCCCGCCCAATAGTTGGTGCCACTAAGAGTTCTGCCTGCAATTCTCCAGTCAATAAATTGCATACCTTCACTGTTTGATCTTCGCTGCAAGTCGCAACGCAATGACCATCGGGATGAGGGCGAATGTCCCAGATATAACTGGTGTGCAGACGAATCGTTTTAGCTGGTCGGAACTGCATACTGTCCCAAAGCCTTAAAATACCTACGCTGTCGCCGGTAATCAGGTATGACCCGTCCAGGCTATAGCTGAGGGCAAAGATACTACCAAAGGTTTGCTTGAAGGCCGTTTGACTAAAGTAGGCTTGAGCAAAATTGACCCGTTGAAATAACCGATGCTGTAAATTCGCCTGGCGGATCGTCAGGTGAGAAAAGTCAAAATCGGTCAAGTTAATGTCCAGGGCATTACTCAGATTGATGAGATTTCCTGCTCCGTAGCCGATAGGATTGGTGTGGCGAACTGTCGTGAGTAGGGTTTGAAGCTGTTGAGTTTGAGCAGCAACAGTGGGAAAGCGATCGCAGATTACCTTGACCACAGGCATCAAAAGCAGCCGCACCTGAGATTTGGTAATAAAATCCCGCACCGTATTCTTGATCAGCGCATAACAATGCCATTGGCAAAGTGTTGTACTCACCGCTTCCTGACTCAGCGTTTCCACAAGCTGTTCGGTGACGTACTCCATGACGACAGGCTGCTGGGTATAGCGTTGTTGTTGACGCTCAATTAGTCCCCGCCACCGCAGCGATTCCAGCGCCTCTAGCAACCGTGCCTTAGGTGCTATCGGCAAAATATCCTCCGCCAGCTCGCTGATTTCTGTCCAGTCGCGGTTGATGGCCAGCCAGTTCATGACAGCCTGTTCCAACTCGGAAAGTCGCTGAAGCTGTTCTGCCAATAGGCGACGAACGCTGTTGAAGATAACCGCATCTTCGGCTAGAAATACGCCAATCTCACCATCAAACAAATCCTGAATGGTAGTGGCGACAATTTTGAGCGCCAGGGGATTGTAGCTGTAGCGATCGCACAATTCCCGTCGCTGTTCGGCTGTCCCGCTGAGCCCTTTGGCCTCAATCAGCGCTAATGCTGTCGTAACCGAGCCGCTGAGCTGCAGTGTACGGGTGTAGCCATCCATGCCCTCCAATGCGGCGATTTCGGCAGGTTTCTCGCGGCTGGTAAATAAAATGCAGCTTTGATGAGCCGTTTCACCAATCAGCCGCAATAGCTCACCGTAATCGTCATAACCGTCGCGATAATATCCGGCCTGTTCACCCGCCTGGAGAATCGTTTCAACGTTATCTAATACGATCAGACATCTGCGATCGCGCATCCAGTGCAGCAGTCGCGACAGATCGGCAGTCGTTTCTTGCTGATCCGATAGGATGCTAATCAGCTCCGCTAGTACCGTCGAGAGATCTGGCGCATTCCGTAGCGATCGCCAGATGACATGGGTAAACGCACAAGCTGATGTCGAATCGTCTGCATGGTCCGCAAGCTGCTGCACCACTCTGGTTGCCAGCGTACTTTTGCCAATGCCGCCCATGCCCAGAACCGCGATTAGACGACAGTTTTCCGCCTCAATCCAGCGGCGTAGAATGGCCTGTTCGTCATCGCGACCGTAGAATTGGCTGACGTCGGGGGCTTCACCCCAGGAGGTTGTGAGGGAGGGAGAGTGAGGAGCGATGCGTGAGGCGTGAGGCGATAGATCCGTTTCGATACTCGTAGATAAGGTTTTGGTACTCGTAGATAAGGTTTTGGTACTCGTAGATAAGGATAAGGATGTGGGATCTGGATGTGTGGGTTCAGGGAGAGCATGGCGGCGGATGGCGGCTTTGAAGTTTTTCTTGTTGACGGGTTCGCCGAGGGCTTGGCTGAGAGCTTTCCAAAATTTAGGGCCAGCATCGGTTGTCAGATAGTTAATCGAATAGCCCGCTTCATCGGCAATTTGCGGATAGGTTTTGCCCTGCCACGCGCCCTCAAAGATCAGCGTCTCAATATCGCTGAGTTGCCGTCCCAACTGAGCCTGCATGGCAGTATTAACGATGATAATTGCCTCATCTTGTTCCATCGCCTAACTATCCTGATCGATGGCGGATTCGATGGCTCCTAATGCTTTTAATGTAACTTTTTGAGCATCGGTTAACCCTTGAACGCCAGTAATATTCATCCCTTCGTAGGGGCGATTGGGTTGCAGTGTCTTCAAACAGTCGCCAGTCGTCACGTTCCACAGCTTGATGGTTTTGTCTACGCTGCCGCTGGCCAGAACCGGGCGTTGCGGACTAAATGAAACAGATGTCACCCAGGCCGTATGTCCTGCAAATGTGCTGATGCAGTTTCCAGACGGAATTTCCCACAGTTTGATCGTTTGATCTTGGCTGGCACTGCTCAACAGCGTACCGTCGGCATTAAACGATATGAACCAGATGAGACTGGTGTGGCCTGATAGGGTTTGCACCAGTTCTCCGGTTTGCACATACCAAAGCTTGATTGCTCCATCAGCACCGCTACTGGCCAGATAGGTGCCATCGGGACTAAAGGCCACGCAGAGCACCCAGTCTTGATGTCCATGTAGCGTTCTCACACAGTCGTCTGTGCGGATGTCCCATAGGTGAATGACCTGATCAAACCCGCCGCTGGCCAGCAGAGTACCATCGGGACTGAAGGCGACCGACCAAATCCAGTGATGATGGCCTTGCCAAGCTTTAACAGGCTGTTGAGTTGCAATATCCCACAAGATCAACCTGCGATCGAGTCCTGCACTGGCCAGCAGGGTACCATCGGGGTTAAAAGCGATCGAAGAAATGCCTTTAGAATGGCCCTGAAAGGAGTGTAAAAGCCGTCGCGTTGAAACATCCCAAAATTTAATCGTGCCGTCATCGCTACCGCTGGCCAAGAGACTGCCATCGGGACTGAACTTCACAGACTGTACCTGGTTGCGGTGATCCTGAAAGGTATGCAGGAGTTCGCCTGTGTGGGCATCCCATAGACGAACAGCATGGTCAAAGCTGCCGCTGGCGAGCAGAGCATCATCTGGGCTAAAGACGACTGACCATACCCAACCCGTATCGGCCTGGAACGTCTTCAGGGTTTGCCCCGATTGGATGTCCCAAAATCGCAACAGGTGATCGTCTCCCCCACTGATCAGGACGGCACTATCGGGGGTAAAGGCGATACACCATACCCAGTTATTATGTCCCCGCAGCGTTTTGAGGATCTGACCCGTCTCAGGCTGCCAAATCTTGATCACATGGTCAAAGCCCGCACTGGCAAGGCAGCCACCATCTGGGCTGAAAGCTACCGCCCAAACGTGATCGGTGTGTCCTTGTAGGGTATGAACCACCTCTCCAGTCTGAGTATCCCAGAGTTTGATCGTGCAGTCAGCGCCACTAGTGGCCAGGAGCTGGCCATCGGGCCTAAACGCCACTGACGAAACCTGATCGGTATGTTCGTGCAGTGTTTGAATACATTTTCCGGTATCAGCATCCCACAGCTTAACGGTGTGATCGGCGCTGCCGCTGGCGATCAGACGACCATCGGGACGAAAGGCGACTGATAAAACCTGATCGGTGTGCTCGGATAGTGTTTGAAGGGATTGTCCGGTATTGACATCCCATAGCTTAACGGTGTGGTCGGTGCTGCCGCTAGCCAGCCGTTGACCATCGGGGCTAAACGCCACGGATGAAACCTGGCCCGTATGTTCCTGTAGCGTGTGGACTGGTTCTCCAGTGTTAGTATCCCAGAGTTTGATGGTGTGATCGGCGCTGCCGCTGGCCAGCAGTTGGCCATTGGGACTAAACGCCACTGACCAGATCTGGGCCAAGTGGGCTTTTTGAATACTCAGGACTTGGCTGTTGGTCGTACTCCAGAGGCGCAGAATGCCAGTAGATTCGCCTGTGACCCAAACTTGGCCATCGGGGCTACAGGTCACCGCCATCACTGGATTGAAGGTTTGGGTAAAGGCGGGATGGATTAGTTTGGCACGGGCAAAGCTGACGCCGTGCAAGCTAGTGTTCTGTAGGTAAGCGTGCTGGATAACAAAACCTGAGAAATCAAACTGCCTCAGATCAACGTGCAGATGATTGCAGAGGTTGATGATATTGCCGACGCCATAGCCAGAAAAGGGGAGATGAATATCGTACAGGGTGGCAAGAAGGGTTGAAAAATGCTGCTCTAAAGAAGTTGACTGCTTGAGCGTGATATTGACCTGTTCGGCAATGGGTTGCAGAATCAAGCGGCTTTGGCTGTCACGGATGTAATCTTTAACGGTGGTTTTGATCAGGGCATCAGCGATCGCAAAATACCAAGTCTCCCGAAATGAACTCGCTGCTCATCCGCTCAACCAGCGCGTCCGTCACATATTCCATCACTACGGGCTGTAGCGTGTAGCTACCCGCTCGCTTTTCAATCAGACTGCGCCAGCTGAGCGATTCTAAAGCCTCTAGCAAGTGATTGCGGGAGACGGGCGGAACGATATCTTCATGTAAGACCGTGATGCTGGCCCATTCCCGGTTGATCGCCAGCCAGTACATCACCGATTCTTCCAGCTCTGATAAGCGCCCGAACTGCTGATCCAGCAGGCGACGAATGCCGTTGAATAAAATCGTTTCTTGTTCAAGAAACGGTTCGATTTCGCCGGAAAATAGGTCTTGAATGGAGCTGGTGACAATTTTGAGCGCCAGCGGATTGCCACCATAGCGATCGCACAATTGCTGCTGTTGTTCTGGAGTGCCGCCCAGTCCCTTCGCCTGCAGAATGGTCAATCCAACTTCGCAGGAGCCGGAGAGAGATAGCGATCGCACACCTAGATCAATGCCTTCCATTGCCGCTAGTTCGGCAGGCTTTTCGCGACTGGTCAGGATTACACAGCTTTGATGGCCGCTTTCACCAATGACGGTGAAAAACTCACGATAGTCTTCATAGCCCGCCCGATACGATCCCGTATGATCACCCGGCTGCAAAATCGTTTCCCCGTTATCCAAAACCACCAGACAGCGATGGGTGCGAAACCAGTGCAGCAATGACCGAATATCGGTTTGCACATCCGTTTGATTCGAGACGAACAGGACTAGCTCACTCAGCAACGTCTCCAAGGGCGGTGCATTCCGCAGACTGCGCCAGATGATGTGCGTAAAGGAAGACGGCGGCGATTCGGCTACGGTTTGAACCAATTTAGCTGCGATCGCACTTTTGCCCACCCCACCCATGCCCAACACTGCAACGAGGCGACAGCGATCGACCTCAATCCACTGGTGTAGCATATTTAACTCAGTGGTTCGACCATTGAACTGGCTGGCGTCGGGCATTTCGCCCCATTCGGTTGCTAGCGAGGGGGAAGCGAGTGACGGAGAAAGCTGGACAGTCTGATCGAGAGCGATTTTACTGGTTAGGCTTGGTGGCGGATGAGCCAATTGCTCAGTTGCCAGCGGTTCTAGCCGTTCTGATTGCGGAGGCGGAATCGGGGCGGGTGATGGAATAGCGAGTGAATCGACTGCAATTTGGGTTCGCCTAACCGCAGATTTGAAGTTTTTTTTATTAACGGGTTCTCCCAAAGCTTGGCTAAGAATTTTCCAAAACTTAGGCCCAATATCGGTTGTCAAATAATTAACCGAATAGCCAGCCTCATGGGCAATTTGCGGATAGGTTTTGCCCTGCCATGCCCCTTCAAAAATTAGCACCTCAACATCGCTCAACTGCCGTCCCCATTGGGACTGCATTGCAGCATTGACGGTTGACAGAGCATCCTCCAGAGTCATGGTGTGCAAAAGTGACTGCAGCAGATCCGTTGGCGATAGATTACCAGAAATTTATCTAGATGGAGGCGAACTATAGACTTTTATTAAAGTTCAAGAAATACGTGCGCTACACTCAGCATAAACTAGGCGATTTGGCGGAATGTGACGTGAATGCGTCAAGGCATGAGCAATCAATGAATTATGGACTTTTAATTATCAGTATGGCACTGGTGACGTTTTCCATTCGCTATGTGTTAATTGCTCTGAGCGGAAAAATTAACCTCTCACCCAAAATGATTCGAGCGTTGGAGTTCGTTCCCCCAGCCGTCCTCACCGCCATCATCACGCCTACAGTCCTGATTCCTGACGGTGAAACGCTGTTTTTGGGCTGGAATAATCCTCGCTTGGTTGGAGCCTGCATTGCCGTGATTGTGGGCTTTTGGCGCGGCAATCTGCTGCTGACAATTGTGGCGGGTATGGCGGCGTTTTGGATATGGCAGGGGTTGTTGGGGTTTGATTAGGGTGGCAAGGTGGTTGTGGAGGGGAAGGGAAGTAGGAGGGTGGATGGGTAGACGGGTAGATGGGTAGATGGGTGGGGCGTTTGTGTGACAAATAAAAAGCAGCCTATTCTGCTCGGTGAGAATAAGCTGCGTGACTAAAGGAGCGTGTGAGGAAATCTGCAAGCTGACCGATAGCGGTGCATTAGGTCTAGAGAGCCAAATCATTTGGGTGAAAAGTTTATCCGGCCAGCTTTTCACGCAATTGTAATGAGCTTCTATCAGACCTAGACAGGACTCGGCGCGATCGCAGAATTCGCTAACGCATATTCACTGTAAGGGAAAATTCTCAGCAAACTGTCGCCGTTTCAAATTTGGTGACGGGAGAGGGAGAGTAGCAGAATGGGAGGGTAGTGGTTTGTCAACGTTGTTTGGATGGATTTTGATAGTTGATATATCGTGCAAAGCGCGACATATCAACTATCAAAGCTGATTGGACACAGCAGTAAGAGAGTAGGAGCGAGTGACTATGCTCTGCTGTTCTCCTGCTTCCCCTATGCCTAATGATGACGCGCGTGAACAATAAACCTGCCTACTGGATGCTTACAACCGTCATCAATTCAGTCTGGGGATCGATTAAGCTGCTGGCTGAACTAGAGTAGAAATTAGGGTACAAAATCTAACGGAGATTGTATTCTATGAAACGGATTGACTTGGCGAAGTCGTTCACAACAGCAGGTCGCTGGTTGGCTACCGCTGCTATTTGCTTATCTGCGATCGCATTTGTTTGGCAGGGTGGCTTTGTCATGGATACCTCTGCTCTCGCAAATCCAACGAATAACTGGATTGCTGCGGCTGACCTAGATGATCAGGTGCAGAACAAAGCCGGTCGGGATGCCCAGAACACGAAGGGCTTTGTGCGCGACGCAGCAGAAAGCGTGAAAGAAACGGCGCGGAATAATGCCAATCGGGTGAGCGACGCAACGGATGGCGATAATTTCATCCAGCGCAAAGCTCAGCGCGATGCAGGCCGGATCCAACAGCGCGCGAATGAAGATGCGAGCCGTACCCAAGGAGCTATTGACGATACCAAAAACTTTGTCCAAAACGCAGTTGATAACATCAAAGATGCGTTTGATTAATTAGTAGCTTTCCCCTCATTCTCCAGCCCTTCTCCCGATGGGAGAAGGAAGTTTCTGAAGTCCCTCTCCCGCTCTGGGAGAGGGATTTAGGGTGAGGGCAGATTAATTTGATGCCTGCGCGATCGCAGATTCGGCCCAGTCGGCTTTCAAAATATCCAAAAAAGCAAATACAACGGGTTCATGCAGCGTATTGGCCAGAACCGCAGCCGCAATGACCCGATTCAGCGGAATCGGCAGATGATACACCTGCACCGAAGCGGGGATCGGCTCGGCAGCTAGACGCGGCAAAATCGTTGCTCCCATACCTTGCGCGACTAGACTCACCGTCGTGGCATCGGTTTCTACTTCGTACACCACGTTCAGCTGATAGCCCAAGCCGTTGATGTGGTCATACACTCGGCGCATCATGATGTAGTCTACAGGCGGCATAATCAGCGGGTAAGCGGCAAGCTCTTCCCAAGTCAGCTCATCCTGTGCGGGTTGGAACGATGGTGGAAACAGCGCAATAAACTCGTCGTGCAGAATTTCCCAGGCTTCTAATCCCTTGTTAATTGGCAAGACCGTTAAGCCAATGTCAGCCTTGCTTTCGAAAAGCGCTTGTTCCACTGCGAAATGATCGTCATGCTCGTCCAAGCTGACGGAAATCTCTGGATGGCGCTGATGAAACTCGGTGATCACCTTGGGCAGCAGGTGGGCCGCGACGCTGCGGAAGGTGGCAATCCGAATCTGGCCGCCTTTTAGCCCCTTGGCTAACTTGGCTTCCCGCTCAATGTCATCCATCCGATCCAAAATCTCGCGGGCATGGCGCACGATTCGCTGCCCCACGGGGGTTAAATGCGCTCCCTGGCGTCCCCGAATGCACAGAACCACTCCTAGCAATTCTTCCAAAGCTGCGATCGCATGACTGACTGCCGACTGTGACATATTCAGCCGCAGCGCCGCCTCACTAAAGTTTTCTTCATCGGCCACCGCTACTAAGATTCGCAGTTGCGACAGTTTCATCTGGTTTTGAGGATTCCCCTTCATCGCATCAGACTCACCAGAGAAAAAACAAACTGCGCTGAATTGTAGCGGTTAACGTTGGAAAAACATGCGCATCCCGAACCTAATCGTGTGGCAATCCTCACCTAATAAACCCTCAGTAAAGGATGCCAGCCTGGATCTAAAGGTGCTAATCTAGTCGAGGAGCAAATTGGCTACCGGATTAGGCCAATAACGAGAGCAGTATGGTAGGGAAGAGAATTATTTTGTACAAGTAACGAAACCTGTTGGTATCGAGCGTATCGATGAACGTATCGATCAGCAGGTTTCTAAAAGGCTTTAGATAGACTGATGTGATTAACGTTATCTAAGCTGATTCGACAAATCAAACAGACAGAAGTGGATAACCGAATACTGTTTCTTCCATCTGCTGACTGGTTTGAATGTGCGATCGCAGCTGACGATGCAACTCCATCCTGCTAAACACGGATCATCAGCTCTATCATCCCTTCGGCATCAGTCCCGCTTGCTCCAGTCCATTCGGTAACGACACCCGATTTATGCATTAGATGATGGGCAATCCCTTCTATCTAGGCAGCGTGGTGTTTTACAATTATTTACGATTGTATAATTGATGATTGTACTGTTGTGGCAAGCACAGTCCAAAAGATTGGCCCGCATTAGCGGCCAAACCGATTGGGTCACCATTTGACAGGTTCTAACGTCATTCCGATCTGGCTAAGTCTAGGTCTAAAACCCGTGACCGTTGAGCCGTTGAATGTTGATTTGGTTTCAGAAAACCCTTGAAGGTGGTTACTAACCGTTTGTCGCATTGCTAACCGTTTGTCGCACTTAATCAGAGAATAGATTATGAAAAAGGACATCACCCGCTATCGGAATATTGGTATTTTTGCCCACGTGGACGCGGGTAAAACCACTACAACCGAACGAATTCTTAAGCTGACCGGAAAAATCCACAAGATCGGTGAGGTGCATGACGGTGCGGCAACCACAGACTTCATGGAGCAAGAGCAGGAGCGGGGTATCACCATTCAATCCGCTGCTACTTCTTGTTTCTGGAAAGACTGTCAGCTCAACATTATTGACACTCCCGGACACGTTGACTTCACCATTGAGGTATACCGCTCCCTGAAGGTACTTGACGGTGGTATCGGTGTATTCTGCGGCTCCGGTGGTGTAGAACCTCAGTCTGAAACCAACTGGCGCTACGCTAACGAATCCAAGGTTTCTCGGGTCATTTACGTTAACAAGCTCGACCGTCTCGGTGCCGATTTCTATCGGGTTGTAAAGCAGGTTGAAGATGTCCTGGCTGCCACGCCGCTAGTGATGGTGCTGCCAATTGGTCGCGAAGAAGACTTCGTTGGCATTGTAGACCTGCTGACTCGCAAGGCTTGGATCTGGGATGATTCCGGCCTGCCCGAGAACTACGAGATCACCGATGTGCCTGAAGACATGGTAGACCAGGTTGAGGAATATCGCGAAGCCATGATCGAGCTTGCGGTTGAGCAAGACGAAGAGATCATGGTGAAGTACCTCGAAGGCGAAGAGGTCACCATCGACGAGATTAAATCTTGTATTCGTAAGGGTACTCGTGATCTGGCCTTCTTCCCCACCTACTGTGGTTCATCCTTCAAGAACAAGGGTGTACAGAACGTCCTCGACGCGGTTGTAGACTACCTGCCGTCGCCGATGGATGTTCCGCCTCAGCCTGAAGTTGATCCCGAAGGTAACGAAACGGGCAAGGTGGCTAAAGTTGATCCCGATGCACCGCTGCGGGCGCTGGCGTTCAAAATTATGGACGACCGTTTTGGTGCGCTCACCTTTACCCGGATTTACTCCGGTCGGATTTCCAAGGGTGACACCATCCTCAATGCCGCTACGGGCAAGACCGAGCGGGTCAGCCGTCTGGTTGAAATGCACGCCAACTCTCGTGAAGAGATTGAGTCTGCTCAGGCAGGTGACATCGTCGCGCTGGTCGGTATGAAGATAACTCAGACCGGACATACCCTCTGCGATCCGAAGAATCCAGCGGTTTTGGAACCGATGATCTTCCCCGATCCTGTAATCTCCATTGCTGTATCTCCTAAGAAGAAAGGCGACAGTGAGAAGATGGGTATGGCGCTCAGCAAGATGGTGCAAGAAGATCCGTCCTTCCAGGTTGAAACCGACCAGGAAAGCGGCGAAGTCATCATCAAGGGTATGGGTGAACTTCACCTCGACATCAAGGTGGACATCCTGAAGCGGACTCACGGTGTGGAAGTGGAAGTGGGTAAGCCCCAAGTTGCTTATCGCGAATCTATCACCAAGACCATCTCCGACAGCTACACTCACAAGAAGCAGTCGGGTGGTTCTGGTCAGTACGGCAAGATCGATTACATCGTTGAGCCTGCACCCGCTGGCACGGGCTTCCAGTTTGAGTCCACCGTTACGGGCGGTAACGTACCGAAGGAATTCTGGCCTGCGGTTCAGAAGGGCTTTGAAAATAGCATTGACAAAGGCCCTCTCGCCGGATTCCCAATGGTTGACCTCAAAGTCACCCTCACCGATGGTGCGTATCACCCGGTTGACTCTTCTGCGATCGCATTTGAGATTGCAGCCAAGTCGGCTTATCGTCAGACTGTACCCAAGGCTGGCCCTGAGCTGCTAGAGCCGATCATGCACGTGGATGTCTTCACTCCCGATGACTACATGGGTGACGTAATTGGTGACTTGAACCGTCGTCGCGGCATGATCAAGGCGCAGGAATCTGGCGCAATGGGTGTGCGGGTGAAAGCAGATGTCCCGCTGAGCGAAATGTTTGGCTACATCGGCGACCTGCGGACGATGACCTCCGGTCGGGGTCAATTCTCAATGGAGTTCTCCCACTATTCTCCTTGCCCCAATAACGTGGCTGAGGAAGTGATCCGGGAAACCAAAGAGCGCGAAGCTGCCCTAGCGTAGGATTGCTGACTGTTCATAGGGTGTAATGCCCGATAAATTCTAAAAAAAGGCGAGCCGCATTCTATGCGGCTCGCCTTTTTTGTGGTCATCATTCATCAATATCCTGGCCAAATGCATCGCCTGTGCAGGATTGTGCTATGTGCGATCGCAGATCAAGTGCATACCTCTGCAACCGCGAGAGTTAGGAACAGATCTGGATGAGACTGCTGTAGTGAACTGCTGTAGTTCATCCAGTTTGTCCCGATTTGCCCCCAACATGAAACGCCAATGAAATCGACACTCTCACACACAATTTGCCCCGTTCGGACAGCTGCGATCGCAGAACGAGAACGGATTATTTCAACACTCGTGCTGGCCTTTAATACCGATCCGGCCAACCGTTGGCTATTCCCCGATCCGTACCGATACTTGACCTATTTTCCCCAGTTCGTGCAGGCATTTGGCGGGAAAGCGTTTGAATGTCACACGGTTTACTGTAGCGAAAATTATTCTGGTGCAGCGCTGTGGATTCCGCCTGGAGTTGAACCCGATCCTCAGCCTGTCATTGACTTGATTCAGCGTAGCGTTGCACCAACCGATCTGGGCGATGTCTTTGCAGTGTTCGAACAAATCGAGCACTACCATCCTAAGTTTCCCCACTGGTATCTGCCGTTTATTGGAGTAGAGCCAGCTCAGCAGGGCAAGGGTTATGGTTCGGTGCTCTTGCAGCCCGTTTTGGAACAGTGCGATCGCAACTGCATTCCCGCTTATTTAGAATCCTCAAATTCAGCGAATATTCCGTTTTATGAGCGCCACGGATTTCAGCTACTTGGCACCATCCAGGCTGGAGCATCGGCCTCAATTTTTCCAATGATCCGTCAGCCCCAATAACGACCTTATTAGCCCCCGATTAGGAACACATCATGTCTAAGTACAGAAATAATTTGCCCCAGCTTTCTAATGATCTATTCATCACCGATGGTGGCCTTGAAACGACGCTGATTTTCCATGAAGGGCTTGATTTACCAGAGTTTGCCGCTTTTGATTTATTGAAAAGTCAGTCGGGTTATCAAGCTTTGCAGAACTACTTTCGCACCTATGCCGCTCTCGCGCATACGTACAATGTTGGACTGATTTTAGAAAGCGCCACCTGGCGAGCCAATGCGGATTGGGGAACCAAACTGGGTTACTCCAACTACACCTTAGAAGAAGCCAATCATCAGGCCATTGAGATGCTTCACGTCATTCGCAACCAGTATGAAACAGAGCAGAGCAAGATGGTGATTAGCGGCTGCATTGGTCCCCGTGGTGATGGCTACGTTCCGGCAACGGCCATGACGATTCCAGAAGCTACAGCCTATCACCAAACGCAAGTTGAAATTTTTTGGGAAGCTAATGCCGACCTAGTGACAGCCATTACGATGAATTACGTTGAGGAAGCGATCGGGGTTGCTCGGGCTGCCCAAGCGATGGAAATGCCCGTGGTAATCTCGTTTACGGTTGAAACTGATGGGAAGTTACCCACAGGGCAAAGTCTGCAATCTGCGATCGCACAGGTTGATCAAGCCACGGATAGCTATCCGGCTTACTACATGATCAACTGCGCCCATCCTACCCATTTTGCTGATGTGCTAATGGAGGACGAACTGTGGCTGGATCGGATTCGGGGTCTGCGGGCTAATGCGTCTACTCGGAGTCATGCTGAGCTGGATGAAGCTGAAAATTTGGATGATGGCAATCCCGTCGAGCTTGGCCGTCAGTATCGCGAATTGAAAAGCAAGTTGAAGCGGTTGAATGTGCTAGGTGGCTGCTGCGGTACTGATCACCGCCATGTGGAAGCAATTTGCCAAGCCTGCTTACCCGTTCTCTGGGCGCACACCTCGTCGCGCTTGCCCGTTTCTATGTAGTTAAGGACTGTGAATTAAATAGCCTGCCAATCATTCCATCCGTAGGGACACGGCAATGTGTCACGCGCTGTAAGGGTATGCCCCTGATGCGCCACAAAACTATACCCCTGTTGTCCGAATTCAGCGCTAATACAGAGGTAAGAGTTTCTCCGATATTGAGGAAGGAGAGAGCCATGGCTAAAGCAATTGCTGTGCCCATCCGGCATGAGATCATTGAACGGCATCAGCAGGGCGAGACCTTAGCCGCCATTGCCGGATCCCTCTCGCTGTCCTACTGGGGTGTGCGCCAGATCTGGCGACGGTACCGCGACAGGGGCGAAGCCGGACTCGCGTTGAGGGGAGAGGGGCGTCTGCGGCGGGGATTTGGCTGTGAGCGTTTGATCTATCGCAGTGCGCTGTGGTTGAAACGCCATCATCGAGGCTGGGGTGCAGGCTTGATTCGGGTGGTGCTCAGACAGCGGTATCAGGCGTTATGGGTGCCGCATGAGCGAACGTTGCAGCGTTGGTTTCGCCAGCAGCACCTCAACCCACTGCGGGAGCAGCATCCGCCTGTGACCCGAGAGCGAGCCCAGCAGGTGCATCAGGTTTGGCAACTGGATGCCACGTCTCATCAGCAGTTGGCTGACGGCACGCCAGCGAGTTGGATTTCACTCATTGATGAACACAGTGGAGCGCTCTTACAAAGCGAAGTTTTTCCCCCACTACGTCTTTGAAGCCGTCCCAGCCTCGGACGTGCAATCAGCCCTGCGCCGGGTATTTACCCGCTGGGGACGACCTCAAGCGCTGCGGGTCGATAACGGATCGCCATGGGGCAACTGCCACGCCCTGCCCTCGCCACTGACACTCTGGTTGAGCGGACTCGGCATTGAGGTGATCCACAATCGACCCTACTGTCCCCAGCAGAATGGCCAAGTTGAACGGGCTCATGGCGTGGTCAAAAGCTGGATTGAACCCGCCACCTGTGCCAACTTGCAGACGCTGCAAGCTCGATTAGACCAAGCGGCAACAGTCCAGCGCACGCTCTACCCCAGTTGTCCTCATCAGCGCCCTCGCGACCAATACTACCCCGCCTTAGCTCACGGCGGCAGAGCCTATGCGCCTGACACGGAAGCCGAGCAGTGGCATGTCGCGCAGGCATTGGCTCATCTAGCGGGCCATCGCTGGTCTCGCAAGGTGAGTCAGACGGGGCAGATTTCGGTGTACAACCGCAATTATTCGGTCGGTCGTCCCTATGCTGGACAGATGGTCACCGTGCATCTCGATCCGAGCGCTCTGACATGGGTGATTGAAAATCACTCTGGACAGGTGATTGCTCGACTTGTCTGCTCTGGCTTAGATGCTCATGCGCTTCGAACCTTGCAGATGACCTATCGCAAGTCCTGCCGCCGCAAATCGACATCGGGGGCATAACCTTACGTCGCACTAGGGGCATACCCTTACGTCGGGTGACACAATGCCGTGTCCCTACCCAAACGATTTCATCTTATTAAATCCGCGTTCCTAAGCGAGTTCAAACAAGAAACAGCCCGGTCTACCAAAATAGATCGGGCTACGATGATTGACTTGAACTTCTACCTCTGCTTTTAATATGCCTCGGCTGAATCGAGGAATTTCTACGCCACTTGACTGAACTGAGCGTTATAAATGCGCAATGCTACCCAGTTGGAAGGCAAACTCTACCTTGGTTAGATTTCAGGTTCATCTGCAATTCGGTACGTATGGGGATATAGCAATTGCATTCAATGCAGTAATTACCCAAAAAACATGAAACACGTTAAGCCAATCAATGATCAGCTTGCTATTGCAGATAATCAGCCTGATGCCGCAGAACTTCAGCAAGCTGCTGAGGCTGGATTTCAGTCGGTGATGAATTTGCGATCGCAGAATGAATCGGGCGTACTCGAAGATGAAGCGCAGCAGGTAGAAGCGGCGGGTTTAACGTATGCAAATATCCCTGTAAAGCCAGATGCCATCAGCGATGAGCAGGTGGAGCAACTCATGCAGCAAATTGACGAGTTGCCCAAGCCTGCCCTGATTCACTGCAAGAGTGGTGTGCGATCGGGACTGATCGCGTTAATGTACGCTGCGATTCGGCAACAGATGGGGGTTGATCAAGCTCTGGATCTGGCTCAGCAAAAAGGGTTTGACTTCAGCGACCATCCTAAAATGCAGCAAATTTTTGAACAGCAAGTGGCTGCTCATGCTGCATAGATAGCCATAATCGCTGTGCCAGCTAAACTCTCGGTTTACAAGGCTATCCAGTAATTTGATCGCCGTGCTGCGGCGTATATGTTTGGCGCAGCTATATGATCCCCCGCTGTCGCCGCCCCCTTGAAAAGGGGGCTATTTCAACTCTGACTCAAAGTTCCCCTTTTTCTAAGCGAAGCCATGCTCGAAGGGCTATAGGAGGATCTATGCAGAGTGTCGCGCTGAGCAAGTACGCCGCCGCCGCAAAATCGCCTCTTGGGTTTTAGTGCGAGATGTGAGCTAAATTCAAGGTGATTGAATTAGGCTAAACAACGTGCAAAACGGCTGGGATCGGGAAACGGATGTTGTCGTCATTGGCAGCGGCATTGGCGGACTGTGCTGTGCCGCACTGCTGGCTCATTACGGCTTGCGGGTAATTGTTTGTGAAAGCCACTCCATTGCAGGTGGAGCCGCGCATGGCTTTGAGCGCAACGGTTTCAAGTTCGACTCTGGCCCGTCTCTTTACTCTGGCCTGTCCAGTTTTCCCTCGCCCAATCCGCTCAAGCAGGTACTCGATGCGATTGCAGTTGAGCTACCGTGCAAAACCTATGATACGTGGGGCTGTTGGTTGCCGGAAGGCCATTTCGACACTTCTGTGGGAGCCGATCAGTTTTGTGAGATTTTGCAGCAACTGCGGGGAAACCAAGCTGTAGCCGAATGGCGCGAGCTTCAGCGGGTGATGGAGCCACTGAAAGAAGCTGCGATCGCAATTCCTCCGGCAGCGATTCGGCTGGATCTGGGCGCAATTCAGACAGCGGGACGCTATGCACCCAGTCTGCTCAAGCATCTGGGCCAAGTGATGAAACTAACGGGGCCATTCAGCCGAATTATGGACGGCGTGGTGCATGACCCGTTTGTGCGGCACTGGCTAGATTTGCTCTGCTTTCTGCTGTCGGGTTTGCCAGCAGACGGCACCAGCGCGGCGGAAATGGCCTTTATGTTTGCCGATTGGTATCGTCCCAACGTGGCGCTAGACTATCCGATTGGCGGCAGCGAAGCGCTGGTCAATGCCTTGGTGCATGGCCTGACGCGAGATGGGGGAGAACTGTGGTTGCGATCTCACGTGGATGAAATTGTCGTTGAGCAGCAGCGAGCGGTGGGAGTACAGTTGCGGAACGGCAAGCGAATTCGCGCCCAAACCGCTGTGATTGCCAATGCGTCTGTGTGGGATACGCTGGAGCTGATTCCAGTCGGTAAGATTCCGCGATCGCTCCAGCAGCGGCAAGCAATGCCCCAGTGCCACAGCTTTATGCACCTCCATTTGGGCATTGATGCGACTGGACTTCCCGCCGATTTGCCCTGTCATCACATCTACGTGAAAGACTGGCATCTGGGCATTGATGCGCCGCAAAACGTGGTGCTGATTTCGATTCCGTCGCTAATTGACCCGTCGCTGGCTCCCGCTGGTAAACACACGATTCACGTTTACACGCCTGGTAATGAACCCTATGAGCTTTGGCAAGGGCTAGACCGCCAGAGTGCAGCTTATCAGGAACTAAAGCAAACTCGCTCGGCTATCATGTGGCAAGCCCTGGAGCAGGTGATTCCCGACATTCGGCAGCGCTGCCAGGTGACGCTAGTGGGGACGCCGCTCACCCATGAGCGATTTCTCAGGCGCGATCGCGGTTCATACGGGCCAGCGATTCGGGCGGGCGAGGCGCTGTTTCCGGGTGCCAAGACGGATATTGCGGGGCTGCTCTGCTGTGGCGATTCGACCTTTCCCGGTATTGGTCTACCTGCCGTCGCGGCCAGCGGTATGATGGCTGCACATTCGCTAGTACCTGTTGCGCAACAGGTTGACATGCTTAAGCGGATTGGCTGTCTGTAGGGTAGCAACTACCCGCTTCAGGTTTTGGTGCAAGAATGGACTTGAGTTTACCCGTTGCCCATTCAGCAGCCTAATTTATGCTCCTATCTACGATCACTATTGTCGAGCATCTGCACGGAGAGCCGATCGTCGCCTTTGCCGTTCTGTTAGCCGTAATTCTCATTGTTCCGATTCTGGTTGAGCGGCTGCGGCTACCGGGTTTGGTGGGGCTGCTGATTGCGGGAATTGTATTGGGGCCATTCGGCCTGAATCTGCTGAATACCGAAGATCCCGTGATGCAGCTCCTGTCCGATATTGGCTTGCTCTACCTGATGTTTGTGGCGGGTCTGGAAATCGACATGGACGAGTTCCAGAAGATGAAGTATCGCGCCGCTGGATTCGGGATGTTGACTTTTGCCCTGCCGTTAATCGCAGGGACGGGTCTGGGATTAGTCATTGGCTTTCCGGTCGTCAGCGCCGTGCTCCTAGGCTCACTGCTGGCGTCCCATAGTCTGCTCACCTATCCCATTGTCAGTCAATATGAGGTGACGCGGAACCCAGCGGTCATTACCACTCTGGGCGCGACGATTTTTACCGACATCTCAGCCCTGATTGTGCTGGCCATCTGCATCAATGTTGGTGCTGGCGACTTCACACTGTTGAGCCTGGGGCTATTGCTGGTCGGTTTGGCTATCTATGCGCTGGTGATTCTGGTCGGCTTTGATCGGCTGGGAAAAGCGTTCTTTCGTCAATCGGGAGACAATCAGGGCAACCAGTTTCTGTTTATTCTGCTGGTCGTGTTTCTGGCGGCAATTGGTGCAGAGGTTATTGGGGTCGAAAAGATTGTGGGAGCCTTTTTGGCCGGACTGGCCGTCAATGATGTGGTCGGCAACAGTCTAGTGAAAGAAAAAATTGTCTTTGTCGGTCGTGTCCTCTTCATCCCCATCTTTTTTATCGATATCGGCTTACTGATTGATGTGCCTGCTTTCTTTGGTAGCATTAGAGCTTTGGGCATCTCTGTTAGTATCGTGACGGCCCTGCTGCTGAGCAAATTCCTAGCCGCGTTCTTTGCCCAGCGGCTCTATGGATTTCGGCGCATAGAAATGCTGACCATGTGGGGCATGAGCATTCCTCAAGTTGCGACAACTCTGGCAGCGGCGCTAGTGGGGCATCAGGCGGGGCTGCTGAGCGATGATGTACTCAATGCCGTGGTGGTGATGATGCTGGTTACGTCTCTGCTGGGGCCGCTGGTGGTGAAACAAACTGCCCGCTCGCTGCCGCTGCCGGAGGAGGTGCTCGTGCCGGAAGCGCCGCCTGATTCGGATTGGCAACCAACGCCCAGCCAATCCTTTACGGTGCTGGTACCTGTGTATAATCCCAAGACTGAGCAGGGTTTGCTAGAAATTGCAGCTCTGCTGGCCGAGCAGCGAGGTGGGGTGATTAAACCACTTGCGATCGCAAATGCTCAGTCCCAACTGGATTCTCCCCGCATGAACCGCATTTTTCGCCAGGGGGAAGCGCTGCTGGCTAATGCGACTGAGATTGGTGCAGCGCTCAATGTGCCTGTAGAACCACTTTTGCGGATTGACCATAATGTTGCCGAGGGCATTAGCCGCGCGGCACGGGAGCAAAAAGCTAATCTAATCATCATGGGCTGGAGTGAGCAGAGCGGCATCAAAGCTCGGCTGTTCGGCACGCTGATTGACGATGTGCTCTGGTCTGCCCACTGTCCGCTCGCCATTATCCGCCTCCGGATGCCGCCGCGCCAGATGGCGAGTATGCTCGTTCCCATCAAGCAGTTCACGGCAGCAGAAGCTTACAAAGTACAGCTTGCCCTCGCTCTCGCCCAGCCGCAAAAAGCCCGCGTCACGCTGCTGCATATCACGGCCCATCAGCCTTCTGCCCATCGCGCGGAATGGCTCAACCAGCGCATGAGAACCTTGGCGGGAGATGCGGCTCCCGATATCGAAATCATTCCCAAAATTTTAGATCAGGTCGATGCTGCCCAGGGAATTTTGCACGAATCCCAGTTTCACGATTTAGTCATCATGCGTACCTACCGTCGCCGCAGCCGCACCGGAGATTTGAACATTAGCAGTCTATCTAGTCAGGTTGCTCAACAGCTTGGCTGTTCACTGATTCTGCTTGGCGAACCGCACTCTAACTGGTTCAACAGCGATCAGGCTGCTCAATAAGTTATTCAGCGCAATTGATTGCGATCGCAATATTGTCGCTACATATTGACTCTCAACTTCAATCTGGTAGGGGCGAATGGCCATTCGCCCCTACCAGATTGAACAAATACAGAAACTCTTATCGGAATTTTGACATTTATTGATTATGTTAGTGGATAACGAGGGCATCAGAACAATCTAGAAAATTCCAATCTTGGCTGATTGTGAACTTACTGGATTGCTGATTCTTTCGCTCCTTACACTGCTTAATCTTCACATAAAATGTGGCGGCCTACGTCAAGGTGGCTTGATGACGGGCCGCTTTTTTTATTGCAGATGTTATTGCAGATGAATTGACGAGATTAGTTATGAATCGACTCATTCTTCAAGCAATTCAGATTGCAGCAATTATGGCAATCATTGTTGGTTTTCCCCTTTCTAGAAAAGGAAACAGCCTTGAGGTAGATGGTAGCTATTTGCAGGAATATATGAACACGGATTCAGTTCCGACCTTGACACCTGGCGTCATGGGTGAATCAACTGCGGATATTCAGCGCTTCCTGGCTCAAACTGGCGACTATACGGCTCCCATAGACGGCATCTATGGGACGAAGTCGGCGCAAGCTGTAGCGCGATTTCAAGCTCGCAACGGTTTGGAATCAGACGGAATTGTTGGCATCAAAACGTGGAAGACGATTATTGAAATTTCTACCCGTTCAGGAGAAATTTATTCCTAGTATCCCAACCTTGTTGTTAGTACCTCCTTTGGCTTCTAGCTGATCTGCAAATCTGTCTATTGGCTTCTGTCTTAAACCTGATGTGTTTCTGAATAAAAAAGAATAGTGTTTAGACATAGCTTATTGACTTGCGATCGCTACATATTTGTTTACCCACTATTTAGCTAATCGCACCGGTAAAAATAGCAAATTTCTGTTTCGTAAAAGGTTTTAATTCATGGACAATCATAAAAATGCTAAAGGTAATCCTGACGCTAATCCCGATCCAATTACAGGCCAGCCGGGTGCTCATCCAGTTGGTACAGGAGTAGGTGCTGCTAGTGTTGGAGCCGTTGGCACAGCTATTGGCGCAGTTGTTGGTGGCCCGGTTGGTGCAGTCGCTGGTGCTTTTATCGGTTCGATTGCAGGCGGCCTAGCTGGAAAGGGCGTGGCTGAACAGGTCGATCCCACCGTTGAGGACGAATACTGGCGCAACAACTATCGGTCGCGTTCCTATGTGGACTCGGATTATGATTACGATCGGGACTATTCCCATGCCTATCGAACCGGGTATGAAGGCTACTCAAACTACACTGGGCGCGGTTTAAACTATTCTCAGGCAGAGCCTCATCTGCGGGAAGATTATGAGAAACGGCGCAACAGCAACAAAAGTAGCCTCGCTTGGGATAAGGCCAAATACGCTACTCAGGATGCTTGGAATCGCGCCCAAGGTTCCATTCAGAGCTATCACACCAATGATGACTACTGGCGCAACAATTATCAATCTCGGCCCTATATTGATCCGAGACATGACTACGACTATTACGCGCCAGCTTACCGCATGGGCTACAACAGCTATGCCCTTTATGGGCTCAATCGGGGGATGTCCTACGAACAAGTTGAACCCCAAATTCGCTCTGAGTATGAGCGGAACCATGCACATCACGGTCTAGCTTGGGAAAAAGCGAAGTTTGCAGTTCGAGATGCCTGGGATCGTGTGCAAGATACGGTGTCTGGAGATAATCACCAGCGTAGCCATCACCGCTCAACCTACTAGTACTTAGTACAGCTTCTGGTACAGGCTTCAGCACAAGTTTGGTGAAGCGCTTTAGACAATAACTCTGCGTGCCTTTGGGGCGAATGGCTACCATTCGCCCCTTCTGTCGTTCAAAGATTAGTTAATTTTCGGCAACAGTCTTCGGGTCGCATTTTGCGATCGCACGATTTGCGATCGCACGATCTGCGATCGCACTTTATAGCAACCTTAAGTTGATGATGAACAGGTTGCCCCGCTGGGGCAACCTGTTCATCATCAACTTAAGGTTGCCAGCTATTCAGTAGAGCTATAGTAGGAAGTACTGACATCTTGCACTTTGTACTTTGGGAACCCTTTTGGGTTTTGGGTCAAAATGTGAGAAATAACCAGCGGGCAGTACAGCAATAAGGGATAGGGGAGGTATCGGGTATGACCACATCCAACTCATCATCCAACTCGTCAGATTCCCAATCTGTCCCTGAATCTGCGCGAATAGCTGAGCCTGCTCAAGACTTGCCTAGCAATGCTCCTAGCATAGGTGGGGGGCTACCCGTTATTCAGTACTGGGCAGAAAAAACGCTATCTCTCAAAGGCCCCCAAATTTGGCAAACCCTGTTTCACAAAAGCGCCTGCTTGTCTTGTGCTTGGGGCACTGGCGGGCAGAAGGGTGGCTTTACCAATGAGCAAGGGGAAAAGCTACAGCGCTGTATGAAAAGCGTCCAGTCGATTGCGGCTGAGCTGGATCCCGGTTTGGTGCCTCACTTTTTCGATGACATCACTCTGCCAGAGCTACAGCGGCTGACCTCCCTGGAAGCCGATCGGCTGGGTCGGCTCAGCTTTCCCGTTATCCATCGGGCTGGTTCAAATCGCTACCAGCGGATTAGCTGGGATGAGATTTATCACATTGCAGAAACAGCTTTTCAGCGTCCTGCTGATCGGGTGGCTTCCTACAGTTCTGGGCGTTCCTCCAATGAAGCCGCCTATTTGTTACAGCTCATGATGCGGGCTTTGGGAACCAATAATCTGGCCGATTGTTCTGATCTCTGTCACGCTCCTTCCACTGTCAGTTTGAACAGGGTGTTTGGTACGGGTACGTCTTTAGTCAGTCTGGAAAGTTTACAGCATGCCGATGGGGTTGTTTTAATTGGCTCTAATGCCCCCGCCAATCACCCCCGCTTGATGAATGAGCTGATCAAGTTGCGCGATCGCGGCGGTAAGGTGATTGTCATCAATCCCGTCCGCGAGGTCGGCCTGGTTAAATTTGGTTCTCCCGCCTTTCCCCTATCGTCACTTGTGCAAGGCTCCGAGATTTCGTCTCTGTTTCTCCAGCCGATTCCGGGGAGCGACGTAGCGCTGTTTGTTGGCATTCAGAAAAGCTTACTGGAGCGGGGCTGGGTTAAATTTGATTATCTTCAGTCCTATACCGACAACTGGCAAGCGGTGGTCGATCAGGTAAACGCGACTGATTGGAACGCGATTACCAGCACCTGCGGTCTGTCCCAAGCCGAAATTGAAGTCGCGACTCAGATGATTCATAAGTGCGATCGCGTTGTCTTTGCCTGGGCAATGGGCATCACTCAGCAAGCCAATAGCGTCGATAATATTTTCAGCATTGCCAACACGGCGCTGATGACCGGAAACGTTGGCAAGCTGGGAGCCGGAATGATGCCGATTCGAGGCCATTCCAATGTGCAGGGCTTCGGTTCAATGGGGGTTACGGCACGGCTGAAAACGGGACTGCGGGAATCCTTGGAAAAGCTGTTGGGACGATCGCTGAAACGCGAACCGGGCTATGATGCTCGCGCCCTAATTGAAGCTGCCGATGCGGGGCAGGTCGATACATTACTTTGTCTGGGCGGCAATCTCTATGCCGCGAATCCTGATCTGACGCAGGCAAAACGCGCCCTTGGCAACATCGACACGATTATTTATCTCGCGACCAAGCCTAATCTTGGCCATTTTCATGGCTTAGCTAAGCACAATACGATTATCATTCCGGTTTACGCCCGCTTCGAAAATCCCCACAAAACAACGACTGAGTCAGGTAATAACTTTGTGCGGCTGAATGATGAGGGCAAAACGCATCTAACGGATGCCGATTTGATTTCAGAGGTTGAGTTTTTGGCCGAACTGGCCCATCGGATCCACGGTGATAGGCCGATCAACTGGCGCAAGCTACAGGATACTCGCTACGTGCGGCAACTAATTGCCCAAACCATTCCTGGCTACGAGAAGATGGGCGAAATCGACCAGACTAAAACCGAATTTACAATTTCTGGACGAATTTTTCTTGAACCCCAGTTTCCCACGTCTTCTGGCAAAGCTCAAATGCAAACGACACCTTTACCTAAGCTGACGTTACCGACTCCCCAGGATTTTGGCCTAGATCGAGATGCTGCTGCCGTAGAGCCGGACTTGTCTACGCTTGTCCTGGCGCTAATTACCGGACGCAGCTACGCCCAGCACAATACCGTGGTTTACAAAGAACGCGATCGCTATCGCGCTATGCCACATCGCTACTGCATTCTGCTTAATCCCGCTGAGGCCCAATCCGCAGGCTTTGCAGACCACCAGCGGGTTAGTGTGAGAGGCGACGCCGGACAGTTAGACAACATTGAAGTGATTTATGGGGATGTACGCCCTGGAGCGGCACTCATGTTTTATCCTGAAGCCAACGTACTGATGAAGGCCCACATTGAACCCAGAGCAGGCACTCCGGCCTATAAGCGGGTTCCAGTTGTCGTTTTCGCCTAAGCTTCTGCTGTGTCGCAATTTCCTGGTCAGGGCGAATGGCTATTTGCCCCTACCTAACACTTTGCAGCAAATGAGCTGCCATTTGGCGTTTGACTAAATGGCCCAGCGTTTGCATTGCCTGTTCAATTTCCTCTGACCAGGTCACTGCGGTATTCAAGCGGAAACAGTTGCGATAGCACTGCCCAGAAGCCGAAAACATTGGTCCAGGGGCGATGCTGATTCCCTGCTGCAGCGCGCATTCATAAAGCTTGAGAGCGTCAAATTCCTCCGGCAGTTCTAACCACAGCACATGTCCACCTTGGGGTTGAGAAATACAGGTTTCAGCCGGAAAGTAGTCACTAATAGCCTGCAGCATTCGGTGCATTTGATCTTGATACACCCGACGGAGCTGACGCAGATGACGATCATAACCGCCATTCGCGAGAAATGCCGCCACCGTGAGCTGAGGTGCGATCGCAGTTGTTTGATTCGTGACAGATTTCATTTGACTGACCCGCAAGTGGTAACGCCCTCCGGCACACCAGCCCACCCGCAAACCGGGCGATAGGGTTTTGCTGACTGAGGAACAGTACAGCACCCGATCTTCGGTATCAAACGCCTTAATCGCCTTGGGGCGAGGGCTTTCGAAGCAGAGATCACCATATACATCATCTTCAATCAGCGGCGTCTGATAGCGATTGAGCAGCTCAACTAACTGTTTCTTTTTCAGGTCGTCCATGCAGCTACCCAACGGATTGCTGAAGTTGGAAACCAGAAAACAGGCTTGCACCTGCTTATTTTTCAACGCGTTTTCAAGATGCAGCAGGCTAATTCCCTGCCGAGGATGAGTTGGCAACGGCAGCGCCTTGAGTCGCAGCGCTTTCATTGTTTCTAACGCTGAGAAATAAGTTGGCGATTCAATGGCGACAGTATCGCCTGGCTGCGTGACAGCTTGCAGAGACAGATAAACCGCCTCCAGTGCGCCGTTGGTAATCACCATTTGATCTGGATGAATAGAACAGCCCGTGTCTAACATGCGCTTGCTAAGCTCTGCTCGTAGCGACTGGCAGCCCAGCGGAATGTTGTAGGAGTGAGCCACGATCGGATGTTCACGCAGCACTTTTCCCATCAGCCGGTTCAATTGGGCGATCGGGAATCGTTCCGTCACTGGCAGCGCGGCTCCTAGCTGAATGATTCCCGGTTCGAGAGTTTCGCTGAGTAGCTTATAGGCCAGAGAGGTATCAATTTCACAAATTTGGGTGGGGGGCTCAGTCCGTGAGGGTTCTAAATGACGCTGAAGCGCTGTTTGCTTCACGTAGTAACCCGATTGGGGCCGCGCCATAATCAGCCCTCGATCTTCCAGCAGCCGATAAGCTTCTAGGACGGTAGATAGGCTCACGGAAAACTGCTGTTTCAGCTTACGGACGGACGGTAGACGTTCACCGGGTTTCAGTGTGCCATTGGCAATGAATTCCTGGAGCCGATTGGCAATCTGCTCGTACAAAACGGTGTCGGTTGTTGGATCCAGTGGAGTGAGGTGCATGGTTCGGTCGATACAGTTTTGGGATATTGCGACCATAACAGTTGCTCAAAACTGAACTGTTATGGTGACAATTTAACATGATTGCCTCTGTTCGGTCGCTAATAAATTGACGAAAATTAAACCATGACAGCTCAACCGCTTCAATTCTGTGAGTTTGGAGGACAATTTTATGAAGCCGCTGAATGACTGTAATCAACTCAACAGCTATATCGTTTCTACATCCCATCTCGCATCCGGCGCGGCCTCAGAGAACGCTGCTAGAAACCAACAAGCTGCTCATTGGTTGACAGCAGTTCTTAAACAAGTTAAAGCCGCAATTTCCAAGCTATTTGATCAGTCTCAAGAGCCTCGGATTACTAAACGAGTTGATCGCTGGGGCAATCTTTATTTTTCAGTCTATGACCCTATTGATCGGTCGTTTCGTGTTTTCACATCTGAGCAGGAAATTCGAATTTGGCTGGAGCAACGCTATTACCAGTAGTGCTTAAGCACTTAATTTGAGTACCACAATCAGGATCAACTATAAGGAGATGATGATGATTCGAGTATCTAATCGAGTTGCCAATGTGACTCAAACATCAGCAGCCACAGGTCTGAATCTATGGAAAACTGTAATTCAATTCTGGCGGTTCAGTCAGTTCCACGGACGCTATCAGTCGTTGCCGCTTGACCAGCGTCAGCAGCTAGTTCGTGAGCCTAAAAACTAAATGCGATTCACTAAGCTCCATCCTTGCATGGGGAGATTTTGATATTACTTCAGAATCTCCCTTTTACTGAATACGCTTTCGTAGTTTGTTGACATAGACTGATGGGCCAATAATTGTGGCAGAATGTTGCTCAAGCTGAATAGATAATCTACCAGCTAGTAGTCCCGCTTGAAATGAAGGTTTATACGTCCAAAAATCTTCAAACTGATGTTCTGGATGATAGTCTAATTCTGCTAGCTTAATATTCATCCGCGCAACAAACGTCTTTCGATTTTGAATTACAACAGAAACGGTTTTGACTTTTAGCAAGAATGCTGTTGTGAAACCAAAAGACACTCCAAACGCAATGCCAATCCAGATGCCAAAAGGTAGCGCAAAACCAAAGCTGACGCCCATCACTAATGAAAATAGCGATGACAACAGTAGCGTAAAGAGTAAGGATAAGGCTGCTGACGTGGTCGTTAATGTGCCCCAGAAACCTCTAGGTTCCATGCTGTTTTTCCTAAGTAAGCTATAAGTCGCTGAGTTGACTGACACTCATTACGCTTATTATTTCACTTCTTATTTAAAGCCATCTCGCATTCGATACCCCATGCCGCGCACCGTTTCAATGCAGTCGCTGCCGAGCTTTTTGCGTAGATAACCCACATAAACATCAACAACATTAGACCCCGGAGCATAGTCATAGCCCCAGACTCGATCCAGCAGTTGTTCACGGCTGAGGACTTGCCCAGGATGGCGCATAAAGGTCTCGGCTAGAGTAAACTCCCTGGCTGAGAGATCAACCAGCTGACCAGCCACTTGCACTTGGCGAGTATACAAATCCAGCGTGATTACGCCCATTGCCAAGATATTGTCCGTAGGATTTGTCGCTGGCTGCATGGTGCGTAACCTAGCTCGGATGCGGGCCAGCAGCTCTTCAAAGCGAAATGGTTTTGTCACATAATCATCGGCTCCAGCTTCAAAGCCCGTCACCTTATCGTAGATATCGTCTCGCGCAGTCAGTACGATAATGGGCTGGGTCAAGCCTTGACCCCGCAAGTTGCCCAAGACGGTCATGCCATCGGTATCGGGCAATCCTAGATCCAGAATGATCAGGTCAAACTCGCTGCCAAGGGCGAGATTGATGGCGCTCTTGCCGTCGGGTGCGCTGGCCGTGGTAAAGCCATTGGCCTGCAATCCTTTTTCTAGAAAGGAAACGATGCGCGGCTCGTCTTCCACAATTAAAATCCGACTCATCGAAGCACCTCCTATTGCAGACAATCACTCTGGGGTTTGATAGCCGAACTGCGGATCAGCGGCAAAACAAAGGTGAAAATAGATCCCTGATCGGGTTGGCTATGGAGATCGATGCGGCCACCGTGGGCTTGGGCAATTGCCCGTACAATGGAGAGGCCTAAGCCCGACCCCTCAGAGCGACGATAGCGACTGTGGCCCCGGACGAAGCGCTCAAAGATCCGCTGCTGATCCTCAAAGCCAATTCCTTCGCCGGTGTCTCGTATCCATAGATAGACCTGCTCCTGGCTTTGGGCAGAGCCAAGGGCAATCGTATCTCCGATTTCCGTATGCTGAGTGGCATTTTGGGCCAGATTGATGATGGCTTCTGTGAGGCGCTGGCGATCGGCCACGAACTGTCCGCTGCCAACGGCTTCTAGCTGCCAATTCCGGTCAGCAAGCGTCTTCATTTTGACGTAGACTTCCTCGGTGAATGATTGAAGATCGATAGTTGTGGGCAATAGAAAGTTGGGGTGCTCGGCCTTGGCAAGGAGAACTAACTCGTTGATAAATCGGCTGATGCGGTCGAGTTCATCCAGGACAATATCGAGAGTTTCTTGCTGCTCTTCTGGGGTTGAGCCCATGAGCTCTAGATGTCCCCGAATGATGGTGATGGGTGTGCGCAGTTCATGCCCGACATCATTCAGTAACTGTCGCTGGCTATTGAAGGTCGCCTCGATTCGATCCATCATGTCGTTGAACGTGATGGCAAGTTTGGCAATATCACCCTTGCCCCGTACCGGAATGCGTTCGGTCAGATTCGACTCGCTGATGGAACGAGCGGTTTGGCTCAATAGCCGCAGCGGTGCGAGAACCTGTCCGGCCACGAGCCAGGCTAAGAAAGATGCGATCGCTAAAACAATCAGCGAAACCTGAATAATAGTTTGAATGGCTTCATTAATTTCAGTTCGCTCACCCATCGTTGTGATGTAGGCCACGACAAACACGCCGCCGACTTGCCCTGTGGCTGGTACGGGTTCTGTTTGATAGAAAATGCGTACAGGTTCTGCTTGATAGCGAATGGTGCCGGACGGAGTGGTTTCAACCCCTTGCTGCGCCTGAGCCAACTGCGCCCAGCGTTCAATTAGCGGTGAATCAGGCTGGAGCGCTGTCGGCAGGGCTAAAGAACTGGCGCGATAAAACTCACCGTTGGAGATCGTCACCAAAAACTCATCATCTTCAGTGATGTTGCGTGAGAGAAACACATCGAAAACGGCCTCAATGTCATTGCCAAAGGGTTGACCCGTATCGGGATCATTACCGTTGCGCAACTGCCGAAACTCTTCGATTTCTTGCTGAAGCGATTGTTGCACCCGCTCTTCCAACTTGGCTAAGAGGATTTGGCGGACAGTTAGGACAGACACTAGGCTTGAAATGAACATCAAGATCAGATAGCAAATCAAGATGCGAGTGCGAGACTCACTAAATCCCTGCTGCCACCAATGACCTGGTTCCGATTTTGCCGATTGACGATTCAAAGCAATTTCTCTCAATCCCCTTGAAATGGTTTTCACATCTTCTCTTATTTCGAAGAACCTTCATAGCAAAAGGTTCCTGTCTGCCGTTGTCAGTCCCTGACATCCGCTGGGTTATAGTGATTCCAGTTAAGAGTGAGAGAACGAGAGAGAAGAGTGCCTCATGATGAGGCACTCTTCTCTCTCGTTCTTATCTAGAACCGCTATAAACCCCAACAGGGTTGAAAAGTAGAGTTTTCCCTCAGGGAAAACTCTACTTTTCAACCTGGATTTGGTTTAGTAACCGATTCCGTTGGGAAAGGGCGAGAATCAACGCTGCCGCATGACTGGCGCTGTAGCAACAAAATAGCCCTCAGAAGACAAAGCTTTTGAGGGCCGAGGGTGTGAGGGATTCAAGAGGTTAATTGGGACGAGAACTCTTACTGCATTATTTCTCGAAGTCGTCCTTCACACAGCGACAAAATCGATTCCGTATAAGGCCGCCGAGTAGGGATGCGCGTACTGATGTGAATGTGACGGACTAGTGTGAGTACAGTATACAGCTCAATCTCTTGCCGTAGCGCATTGGCGATTGAAGCAGTACCTGAGGATGCTGAGCCGCTCGTTTCGGTTTGAGTGGCAGTGTGGACAGTCCAGGTTTCGATAAATGTTTCTCGCAGTTTGATTTCTTGTGCGTTCATGGCTGCCGAGTTGCCCAGTTGACGCAGACTTTGTTCGGTGATGTGGGCAATAAAGTTACCAATGTCCAATGCTGGAGAACCTTGGCAGTACAGATCGAGATCGACTAACCACATGCGATCGCAATCGACCAAAATCTGATCACCATAGAAATCACGATGAATACCTGTTAAGTCGCTAGGTTCTGTTGCAATCCGAGAGGCTAGCTGATCACAGGCAGCCAAAACTTGCTCAATTCGGAACTGCCACTGGGGAAACTGCTGACTGACTTGAGGCAAACGTTCATGCAGAATACGTAGTTCATCCTGGAGGGTATGCGTTTTGCTGGTGGGAATGGGAGTACAGTGCAGCTTATAGGCTAGACCTGCAATCCGGTTCGCTAGAGAAATGTCCCCGATCGGTAATTGATCAGTAACGGGTATACCGGGCACTTTACGCTGTAGCCACATTTGCCAAGCTGGGATGATTCCGATTGGTTGAGGGACAGAGTAACCATCTGGACTATCGGCTGCAAATCCCTGCTGCCAAAGCGACTGCTGAAGGTGGTAGCTTTTCCAGTCGGTACCGTTGGCGCGAATTTTGCCCAGTAGAGTGAAAGATTCGGTCGTTGTTGTTAACTGGTATTCGATAAGCGCACGACGGCCTGGTTTATGACGAACTAGCGTGGCCGCATTGACCTGGCGCAGGGTGGGAATTACTCTACACAACTGAGTTTGAGCCTGATAGCAGTCAAGAGCATCGGCTAGGAAGGGGATTCGGGGATCTAAGCTGAGTGGGTGACGGGTGGTGCGGAGGAGGTTGGGAGTGGTCATGGGTAGATGGGTAGATGGGTGGATGGGTGGATGGGTAGGTGGGTGAGAGGCGTTGGGTGGCGTTGTCTATCGGGCCTCGAAACTCAGACGGGGAGTGAATGGTGGGTGATGCTGCTCTACTTTAGGTGGGTTGGGGAGAGGTGGAGGAGTTTGCATCTTGGACGGCAGACTGCATCTGGTAGAGTGCGGCGTAGTGTCCCTGGCGGCGCATGAGGGCGGCGTGGGTGCCCTGTTCGAGGATTTGACCCTGCTCCAGATAGAGAATTTGATCGGCTTGGGTGGCCAAGTATAGATTGTGGGTAATTAAAAAAGTGGTGCGATCGCAGGCTAGTCTCCGCAATGCTTCAATTACGGCTTGCTCATTGGCATTATCGAGGCCAGTGGTTGGCTCATCCAGGATTAAAATTGGTGTGCGGCGGATGGCGGCACGTGCGATCGCAATTCGCTGGCGCTGTCCTCCTGATAAAGTTGTGCCACGTTCACCGACTACAGTGTCGTAACCCTGGGGTAACGCGGTGATAAATTCATGGGCATTGGCTAACCGAGCCGCTGCCTCAATCTCGGCATCGCTGACTCCGGCTACACCGTGAGCAATATTTTCCCGAATTGTGGCGGCAAACAGCAGGCTATCCTGCAGAACGGCGCTGATCTGGGGACGCAAACTATCCAGGGTATAGTCGCGAATATCCTGTCCATCAATCAGAATCCGCCCAGCCGTTGGATCGTAGAGCCGCAGCAGCAGGCTGACTAGGGTGGACTTGCCGCTACCGGATGCTCCGACAATGGCGATTTGTTGTCCCGGCTGGGCCGTTAGATTAATCCCTCGCAGGACGCTGTGACCGGGTTCATAGGCAAAGTGGAGATTTGTGAGCTGTACTTGGCCTCGGAAGATGGGAGCTGGTTGGGCTGTTTTGCGATCGCACACGTCGGGCGTTTGCTCTAACACGTTAAGAATTCGCTCACCAGAGGCGGCGGCTTTGGCCAGGCGACCTGTGTATTTGGCAAAATTCTGCACTGGCTTAAAGGCATTCTTGAGATAGGTCAGGAACACCAGCACATCGCCCGGTGAGAGGGCATCCTGGATTACTAAGCGCGCACCGTACCACAGCACTAGCGCTGTACCGAGAGCAATAATCACGTCTACAGTACGCTCTAGGTGAGCCGCTAACCGCTTGGTTTCAACGCTTTCCTTCAGGCTGCGGTGATTCTGCTGAGCAAAGAGATCGGCAAAAGCCTGTTCGAGCGACAGAGCCTGCACCAGCTTAATGGCAGACAGGGATTCCGCTGCCGTGGCCGCTACGGCTCCCTCCTGCTGCCGTTGATAGAGGGATGCACTGCGGATACGGCGGCTCAAGCGGGTTGCCGCTAGGGCAAAGAGGGGAAATGTCACCAGCGAGAGCAGCGTTAGTTTCCAGTCGAGCCAAGCCATGACGATGACCATGCCCGCTAGCGTCAAAAGGCTGACGACGAGTGGCAAAGCGGCTGTGAGTAGAATTTCCTGAAGACGGCTGGCATCGCTGCTGACGCGCACAATCAAGTCACCGCTGCGGGCTTGACTGTGATAGCGCAAAGATAACCGCTGGAGATGGCGGTAGAGCTGATTCCGCGCTTGGGTCATCACCCGGCTGCCGACAATTGCCAGGCTGACGGTACTCCAATACGCTGCGATCGCACGAAGTCCGGTAATGACAATGACGCTGATGGCCGTGAATGTCAGTAGGAGCACCGGATCGAGCGCAGCCAAGCCAGATAGGGGATTAGAACCCTCTGTACGAGCAGGAATTAGCACATAGTCAAAGATGATTTTGAGCGGCCAGGGTTCTAGTACCCGCAGCCCAACATCCGCGAGTAGCGCTAGGCCGGAAATCATCAGTAATCCCCGCTGCTGTCGAATATAGGGCCAAAAGGTGCAGACGATGCGCCATAAGCCAGGTACTGTTTGTTGGATGGGGGTGGAGCGGGTCATAGAGGTGTTTTTTCTGGAATACGGTGTAAGTGGGGGAGTTGGCGAGTTGGGAAGTTGGGGAGTGGGAGGGTGTGGACTTGTGCGATCGCAAGTATGCGTTGGGCGATGGTGTCCCAAGTATGGTGGGTCAGAATCTGCTGTCGGGCGGCTTGTCCCAAGTCGCGTCTCAGAGGAGGCGATTGCCAGAGCTGTTCGAGTGCTGTCGCTAAGGCCGCTTCGTTGCCTGGAGGGCAGAGCAACCCAGTGACGCCATCGTCGATCAGTTCGCTGATCTGCCCAATATGGCTGGCGACGACGGGTAATCCTGCTGCCATATATTCGACTACTTTCAAGGGAGAGAAATAGAACTCAGCACTGGCCGGATAAGGGGCAACGGCCACATCCATTGCGGACAGGAGTTTGGGAATGGCAGCTGGGGGAACCGCGCCAGTTAGATGAGTGACAGCTTGCAGGTTGCGCTGCTGTAAATCGGCTATCAGGGACTCGCTTTGCGGCCCATTGCCGACAATCAGTAAACGAGCTTTGGGAACCCGCTGATAGAGCTGATCAAAGGCGTTAACCAGATGAGAAAGGCCATGCCAGGGTTTGAGAGAACCGACAAAGCCAACGGTAAATGTGTCGCTGGCGGCGCGATGACTCGGCTGGCAGCGATTGAGAAAACGGTGGTGATCAACGCCGTTGGGGATGACATGGATGTTCTCTGCACTAACCCAGTTGCTGAGATACTGCTTGACAGCTTGTGATACTGCAATGATGCCACTAGCGGATTGAAACACTCGCTGAGCCACCTGTTCAGCTACATCTCGGTTAATCAGGCTGCGGTGCTGCGCTTGCTCCTCAATTAGCGGTGCATTCACCTCCAGCAGCCCTGGAATTCCCATGTGCTGGGCATACTCCATCGCGCTGTAACTCCACAAGGAGTAGCGTTCGTAGACCAGATCAAAGGGGCCTGCCAGCTTCAAATCAGTATATAAATCGGGATTGGTTGAGAAGGCCAGTTGCTCTCGAAGGGCAGCGTCACCTTTTGGTACGGGTGGCAAACGATGTACTTTCAAGTCTTCTAAGTCCGATGGTGGATCACCATCTAAACGCACGGCAAATAGCTCCACAGTTGCACCTTGATGACGAAATGCTCGAATCACCTCTTGAACATGGATAGAGCAACCCTTTTGACCGAAAACTGGAATGCCCGGATCGGCGCAAACATAAGCAACCCGCATAAACTATACCTCCTGAAGCGTAGGGGCTGGACGAGACTGGGACTGAAAGTGCGATCGCAATTCGGCAGCATTGCGAGTGATGTCAAACTCTGTTTCAATCAGCGTTCGGGCTTGACGCGCAACCGTTTGCCGTAAATCCGGTTCTGTCAAGAACCGCTCTAGGGCCGTTTCTAAACCTGGAGCATCATGCTGGGCAACGAGTAGACCCGTTTTCCCGTCGCGAATAATTTCGGGAATACCTGTTACATCCGTGGCGACACAGGGCGTGCCCAGTGCCATCGCTTCTAATAACGCAGTCGGTAACCCATCCCGATTGCCGTCGGAACCAATCACATAGGGCGCGGCAAAGACCGCTGCTGATTGCATGAGCTGAAAGACTTCGCGCTGAGGTCGGGGGCCAAGAATTTCCACCCAGTCATCTAAATGATGAGCTTGGATCTGCGATCGCAGTTCTGACTCTAGTGGCCCAGTGCCGACAATCTGACAGGTAAACTCACAACCTCGCTGTCGCAGGAGATGACAGGCGTCGATCAAGTGAGCTAATCCCTTCTTTTCCACTAACCGACAAACCGACAGGATCTTGGCTGGCCGCTGGCTAGGAGGCTGGTACTGTAAGTTAGCTAAATCCATACCGTTGTAAATGCGCTGTACCGTCTGTGCGGCTGTGCCAAATTGCTGTTTAAGATAGGCAACGTTGTAGTCACTGACCGTAATGACTGCTGCGGCATCCTGAAGCTTGCGCCGCAGGTCTTCTGGCTCGACGCTGTCATGAAAGATGTCTTTTGCATGAGCCGTAAAGCTATAGGGTACATCGGCAAAATGGGCGGCGATGCGGGCGACGCTCGTGGCAACACTGCCAAAATGGGCATGAAGATGGGTAATGCCTCGCTGCCGAATCTCTTGCGCCAGCCAAGCGGCTTGATAAACCACGCTAGCGGATTCGCCTGCGGCATACTCCAGCTTTTGCCAAAAGTTGGGTATCACCTGAGCAGCCTGCTGCATTTCAGCCCAAAGGTAACTGGCAGCGGTCGGATTGAGGCTGTTTAAAGCTGGAGTAACGCGACCTTGTGAAGGTTTCCGCAAATACGTAACAGGCGCACGCACCTGGCTGATCTTGTCCTGAAAGTGAGTGTCCACGGGAGGACGCAGGGCAAAGATGTGCAGGTCTAGTCCAGCAGCTTCATGGGCCAGAATTTCATTGACAATAAAGGTTTCTGAGTAGCGGGGATACCGTTTAACGATGTAAGCAATACGCATGTTAGCCAAATGAGTTGAGTAAATTACATGTTTAACCAGCTAGTAGAGGGTGGACATCGCCAACCAACTTCAACCTATTGGTCGTGCTAAAGCCTTATGGTTAATGCGATACGGCGTTGTCCAGCTGTTAATCTTCAAGAGGCTCGGACAGTGGTCAGATGCGATTCGGATAGTAGGCACTGCAGCTCCAGCAGCAGATTGTCCAAACCGCAGAGATTCACGGCGGGGTAGGGTGGTGGCTGGATTGGCTGATGTAGCCAATCCGTTAGCGTATCGGGATTGATGGCCGTAGGGTGCAGGACATCGACTAAACCCATCTGTTGAAGACGTTCGGCCCGAATCCACTGCTCTAGGCGAGGAGTAACGCGCGGGACTAGCAGCGTTGGTTTCTGGAAAGAAAGAACTTCGCAGGTTGTGTTGTAGCCACCCATCGCAACAATTCGACTGGCTCGTTCCAGCAGTAGCGTAGGTTCGTCTAGATAATCAATGATGCGGAGTTGAGGATTGGCTATGGCCCAAGCATGAAGCTGCTGCTTCTGTTCCGGCGGCATGAAGGGACCAGTCAGTAAGACGCCAGTTGTGTGAGTCGGAAACGTCGCTTGAGCAAAGGCTGCCGCTAGTGTTGCACCGTCCTGGCCACCACCCACCAGGCACAATACCAAATCCGTTTCGGGTAGTGCCAGCGCATCTAAGCTGGCATATAAACCAGGATTGGCATAGCGCAGTCGCGATCGCTGATCTAGATAACCCAGTGGACGAATTTTGCTAATAATATCGGGCGGTAAATCATATTCTTGACGGAGATCATATACCGCTGGATCGCCATAAACCCAGACTGCATCATAGTAGCGACGAATAGCTGTTTCATTATCGGCTCGTTGCCAATCTCGCTGGACGGCGGCTGGCGTGTCGAGCACATCCCGCAAACCGAGAACACAGCGGATCTGAGGCTGCGACTTAATATACTCTAAGGTTGGATCAAGCTCGCGCACGGCTCCGCGCGGCACATTGTCAACAATCAATATATCGGGCTGGAAACTTTTAATGGCGGTGCGAATCAGTTGCGATCGCATTCCAATCATTTCTTCCAAGGTCAGCCCTAAACGGCGGGATTGATACTGACCATCGGCACATTTATAAAGAGCGGGTAGCGTTAGGCAGTCCACTCCAGCGGGTGTCGGCACATCACTGGCATCCCTCATGCCGCTAATCATCAAGATGTCGGCATTCAGCGCTGATGCCCCCAGAGTTTGAGCAATCAGGAGGTTGCGCCGCTTGTGACCGAGTCCCATTGTGTCATGGGAGTAGAGAGCAATCCGCCAGCGCCGTTGGTCAGGAACAGGCGATGCAGTCGAACAGAGCTGATCGTTTAGTGTTCTTAAATTAGGTGATGGAGATGCACTAAACCGTCGCCTTATCTGACTAGATAAGGGGTGTTTAATTTGATTGAGTGAGAACACGTTTCTTTTCCTTACAGATTGACTTTTAGAAACGTTTTCTATGAGATAGATGTTTTACATCTATCTCATAGAAAACTCAGCTAGGTTTTTGTTAGAGATTCGGGCTTTGGGGCTTAATGACTTATTAATGTGTCAGGCGGCGATTGCTCCGCTATGGGGCAGAACATCCCGCTTGGCAATAAGCTGGTTAAGCCTAAGTTAATAATGGCGTTCGTCTCTAAAGGTTCAGTGAAGCCAAAATGAGAAAGCTTTCATATACGAGTTCCCGTCCTGATGCGAATTCTTTTATATGCTTTCTCTCCGTAAGCCATGCCGTTTTGCGTGAAGCTATAGGCGGTTTCTTGACCTGCCTCATCCTCTCAGCCCCAGAACCGCATATGAACAGCCCCTCTTCGACTATCCGATCAAACCGCTTAGGCTGGGTTGGGTTTGTGATTGCGACTTTGGCTATCCTGCTCGTCTCTCACCTGATCCTCTATCCTCAGCCCACACCCGAAACGCTCTTGCTGGCCCTACGGGTCACGTCGTTGACCACAGCCATTCCACTGTGGCTGGTGTTCGTTGCCCAACCCATTGCCCTCGTTGCTTCAGAGGTAGCCCATTGGATTCAAGTCAATCGCCGCTATTTGTGGCTCACGCTAACGGCATCCCATCTCATGCACCTGTATCAAATCGGGCTGTACTACCAAGTTGGACAACAGTGTCCGTTGATTGTGTGGCTGGTGACGCTGCCCGTTTGGATTGTGTTGGTCATTGTTGCTGCCATTGAATGGGTACGTCCCCAATGGCTCACTGTCCCCGCTACGACATCAACATCATGAGACTGAGATCGGCTTATTGGCTTGGTTTAGGTTACGTCTGGCTGATTTTTACATTGGCCTTTGGCCTCGGAGCCATTGCTCGTCATCTGCCTTTCTACAACATTCCAGCCCTTCTTCTATTTTTAGCCGGGGGCGCACTCCACGTAATGGGATGGCTTCGACGCGCTGCAGCACCTCCCTCTGGTGTCTAATAGACTTTATTGGAAATAAAGTTTTTGGGGTTGGAAATTGTTTTGTAGCGCGGCTCCGCCGCGCTACAAAACAATTTCCGATAAGGTCTAATATCCAGACTGGATATAAAACAGCCTATGGAATTGGGCGTTGCTTAATCTGGGGATGAATGGTGATGTGGGACGGTGCTCCCACATCACCATTCATCCTAAAAATCAGCAATTCCTGGAGCTGAGGTACTCCCAATCTGAACGAAGGCAGCCCATACTGCTGGGTCAGGATAAACCTCACGGGTTGAAAGCATGGCTTGGCGAAGCGCTTGAGCGGTATCTAAACCTTGGAGTCGTTGTTGGTGGAAGGCAATCATTAGCTCTGCTGTCGGAGCATCTGGCACTTGCCACAGGGAGACAACGACTCTGGGTACACCAGCCGCCATGAATGAGCGAGACAGACCAATCACACCGTCACCCGTAATTCTGCCTCGTCCCGTGTCGCAAGCGCTCAGAATGACCAGATCAGCCTGCAATGGCAGATCAAGAATTTCAGCCGCTGTTAAAAAGCCGTCATTTCGGGCATCTGGAGCTAGAGCAACGGCTCCCTGTAGCGGTTGGGATTCATCAAACTGTCCATGAGTCGCTAAGTGAATGAGGCTGGCAGAAGAAAGCTGATCTTTGATTTGTGACTCTGTTGCGACATCACCGAGAAGAGGAGAGGTTGAGAGTAGCTCGGCAATCGACGCGGCTTCGGTCTCAGCACTGGGTAGAGGAGCATAGTTGCCAGGCATGGGGCTGGGATTGCCTACAATCAGGGCTTCTGTAGTGATAGCTCTTGAGTTGGTAGTCGTCTGATTAAGCAGTTCAAGGGTTTGGATAGAGGGAGTTATGACAGGTGTGTATTGCTCAATTAAGTATTGTCCCTGATCGTCCTGGAGAGCAGCGAAGGGGACGAGGAAGAGATGCTCTTGGGGCACGAAGATAACAGGGGCTGTTGGATCAGAGGGGAGCAAATCCGAGATCGGATCAATCAGCAGAGCGTGCAGTTGCTGAAGTGGGTTAGCTTTTGGTGTTGCTTCGTCCACTCGATAAATTTGATCCACGGGCAGCACGGGATTGGGCAATACAAATTCGGGATGCGTCACGGTGACCGTTTGGCCATCAGCAGACACTGAAACCACTTGGTAGGGAGCGATATTGGGCAAGTCTCCCTGGCGTCTGACAAAGTCTCCTGGGCGAATGGGTGTACTTCTAGCGGCATCGGCCACTATACCAATGCCGCGATTGTTGGCCACAGCGGTATTCAGGCTGCGACCCGTGAGCGCTAAGCGGGCCTCTGTGACGATGCTTTGGACAGAGCTGGCAGAAAGCGAATCGCGTAGACTGACTTGCCGGAACTGCACGGTGCCGTTGGGTTGCACAACCCAAATGTAGAGTTGAGCATCACGCGGTTCAATCGGATTTTGGACAGCCGCCCCATGGGGTGCTTCAGCGGCTTGGTCGCGAATAATGGAATATTCCTAGTTCCACCCAAGTTTGTGTTGAGTAGAATTGAGGCAGAGAGTTCAGCAGGCCAAAGCCGATGGCTCAGCAACGACGCAAGCGTGGCACAGCAGGCGATAAAACGATTTGTCTGCCCATTGCAGACGACCTTGACTACGAGGTCTTAGTAGAAGACCGGGAAGCCTTTCGCCAGTATCTCAACGAGCAGATCGCATCCCACCCGGAACTGTTTCCCGACGGGATTGAGGCAGGCTATCGCTTTCACGGATGGGTCGAGTCCTCTCGTCAACAGCTCAAGACCCGGCGGATTTTGCTGCCGAGTACCGGAGAGGCTTATCAACTGCGTCCCGATTTGGTGATGCCGTACATGAGCGAGACGGCGGAGATGGCCGACAAAGCGCTCTATTTAAGAAAGCATGGCCTGTCGTATGAGGGGATTGCCTATGTGCTGGGCCGTTCTGAGATGCACTGGTATCGGCTCTGTCAGTCGTTCGGTCGAGCCTCGATTGTGGGCAGTACCCTCAAAAGGGAAACGGCGCTCCCCCCCATCTAGTTGCCGATGAGAAGCATTGTGATTGGCACGGGCAGCGAGTCTATCTGGCAGTGACAGCGGCGCAAGGGTGCGTCCTGGGAGCCAGTCTCAGTGCCAATGCGGGTCAGGATGGATTAACCGCAGCCTATGGGGTATTCCAGCAGGAAGCTGCCCATCATGTTCCCGACTATGCGCCCGAGACGGTGACGACTGATGGTTGGGAGGCCACCCGAGCCGCTTGGGAGGAGCTATTCCCTGGCCTGGTCTGGATTCTGTGCTTCCTGCATGAGGTGATTAAAATTCGCGATGGGTGCCGCTCTAAACCAGTCCTGGGTCAGCAACTAGCCGACAAGCTTTGGCATCTGTATCGGGGCCAGAGCAAACGTCACTTTGCTCAACGGTTGCGTCGGTTGCTGGAGTGGGTGAACACCCACGCGTTGCCCCAGGCCATTGACGCTCGCTTGCGACGCCTCAACGACAAATCTCACGTCTTCCAACGCGCCTTTGACTTCCCTGACGCCTATCGCACCAGCAATCAGGTTGACCGTCCGATGAACTATCTTGACCGCATCTTGTATGCCATGCAAGATTTTCATGGATTCTGGGACTCGGCGGAACAGTCGGTGCGCTCGATGGCCTTACTCTGGAACTTCCATCCCTTTTGTCGCAAGACTCGCAAAGCAATGGGCGGGTGCTTATGCCCCTTTGAGCAACTCAACGGCTTCCGCTATCACGACAACTGGGTTCGCAATTGGCTGATTGCCTCATCGTTGAATGGCAGAAGACCATTGCTCAGGAACGCTGACACAAAATAAGTTGGAACTAGCGGCAATCCACCAGGAAAAAGTACGAATTCGATAGGTGATCAACTGACTTGGGAGCAGATTCTTACCCATTTCAGGGGAAAGAAACGACTATGGATCATCTCTAGAGATGGTGACTACGGTACGGTTCATGGTGGTAAGGGTTTCCTGAACCGCTTCCTATATGATGAACTGTGTAGTATTGCATCTGAGCCTGAAGTCTATCTCTTTGAGGATATGGTTGAAGGTATAAAGCATTTTGTTGACACGACGGGAGTAAAAGCCGAAAATCGTTTAACACCGGAAGAAGTGGAAGAAATCGAGAAGGAAGAAAAATCTCTACTATCTTTGGGCAAATCACATGAGGAAATGCGTCGTATCATAACTGAGTTTGAAGCCGCACTTGGAAAACCAAATGAAGAAACACGTCGTGTCATAACTGAGTTCGGAGCCGCACTTGGAAAACCAAATGAGGAAATGCGTCGCGTCATAACTGAGTTCGGAGCCGCACTTGGAAAACCAAATGAGGAAATGCGTCGCGTCATGACCGAGTTCGGAGCTGCGCTTGGAAAGCCAAATGAAGAAACACGTCGTATCATAACTGAGTTTCATCAATCTCTGACTTTGCCACCATCACATCAGAAAAATAACCACGAAGAAGAGGAATAGAAACAGAAAAAATTGAAACTAGGTAAAAGAACTCAAAAATAATAACTAGTTTTTACAAGGTTGTGGCAGAGAATAGACAGAAAACCGATACTGAGTTTGAGAATACTTGCTGTTGCCGTATTTTGCCATTATAAATTATTTGCTTATAGCGTTTCTTTACGACTTCATAATTACTTCAAGGCAAACTTAGGTGTCAACAGTTGAGGTAATTATGATGGGCTAGCTAGCCTTGGCATAACATAGGTAACACCTAGTAGCGCGCCTCTGTAACTATAGGATTCCAAAATTTGCTAGATCGCCTGATGCCTATTAATCTAGCTAGATTTAAGCTAGATAACGTTTTGACGAGGAACCAATACAAATGTTGGCATAGATAAGGAACAGATAAATTCCCTGCTTTTGAACTGAATGAGGATGAGATGGGCGATCGCACTTTTCTGAGTGAGGATGAGATCTGCGATCGCACTTTTTCTGAATGAGGATGAGATGGGCGATCGCACTTTTCTGAATGAGGATAAGATCTGCGATCGCACCTAATCTTTGCTGCGATCGCACTTTTCTGAATGAGGATAAGATCTGCGATCGCAATAGAGATAAAGTGCGATCGCACTTAACTTGATTGAGAATGAGATTTGCTTTTTAGGTCAACTCCATCCGATTCTGCTACTAATCTGCACTTTGGAGGGTGTCCTTAGCATCAGATATAGGTCTAATAGGGGAGAACTCTATTTCCAGGCAAACTTAGCTTGATTGTCCGAAACTAACGCTGCGCTTAGACATAGAACATGTAATCCGTATATCAGAATCCAATTTGTTTCTGTGAACGACTGGCTCGGCTAGTCTTTCACAAAAATGGACTAGGTTTAAATCGAACTTCATGTCAGTACTTGAAGAATAGACAGGTCGAAATGCAACGACTATTAATGAGAAGCCCGGTTGCAGTGGCTGCCTTTTGGATCGCCGTTTATTTGGCGATTGCTCTGCTGCCTCTTTTTATCCTACTGCTATACCCTCCTGCCCTTAATGAACGAAGCTTCTGGACAGATTTTTCAGTTGCCCTAGGATTTGTTGGGTTAGCAATGTTAGCCCTTCAGTTTGCCCTCACCGCCCGCATCAATCGGATTGAGGCATCTTACGGGATTGACATCATCCTGCAATTCCACCGCTATATCTCTCTGGTGGCTTTCGCCTTGATCCTGATTCATCCCCTCGTTCTCTTTATCGACCAACCCGAAACGCTAGGGTTACTGAATATAGTCGAGGCTCCCTGGCGAGCCAGATTTGCCGTGACTGGCACCCTAGCCCTGATAGCACTGGTTATAACCTCAATTTGGCGACAGCGCCTTCGCATCCCATATGAGCTATGGCGCACAAGTCATGGCATCTTAGCTGTGGGAGCTGTGATTTTGGGTTTAGCCCATGCAATAGGAGTGAGCTATTATCTGGGACTATTTTGGAAACAGCTGTTGTGGAGTGCGATCGCATTGGCCGCTTTGTGGCTACTGATTTACGTGCGCATTGTCAAACCTTGGATGATGACCAGACGCCCCTACTTGGTAGAAGAGGTCATTCCTCAAAGGGGAAATGTATGGACACTGGCTGTTCGTCCTAGAGGACACGAAGGGTTCCGGTTCCAGCCTGGACAGTTTGCCTGGATAACCCTTGATATTACGCCCTTTCGAATGCGTGAACATCCCTTTTCCATGTCTTCCAGCGGCGATCATCCTGAAAGACTAGAATTCACCATCAAAGCGCTGGGAGATTTTACTCGAACCATTAAGGACGTTGAGCCGGGGACAAAAGCATATCTTGATGGTCCTTACGGCGTGTTTACAAGCGATCTCTATTGGGACTCTGCCGGATTCGTCCTGATTGCAGGTGGAATCGGCATCACTCCCATGATGAGTATGCTGGTCACTGCGGCTGAACGGAAAGACGATCGCCCGTTTTTACTCATTTATGCCAACAAAGGCTGGGAAGATATAACCTTCCGCGAGGAGTTGGATACCCTGGTTGACTCCCTGGATCTGACGATCATTCACGTGTTGCGCAAGCCGCCCGAAGACTGGACTGGCGAAACTGGCTACGTCAATAAAGACCTGTTGCAACGATACATTCCCATTCATCGGGGCAGCCGACACTACTTTATCTGTGCCGCTCCCGTCATGATGGAGCAGGTTGAAGCCGCGCTTCATGATTTGGACGTCCCTGCAACCAATGTCCACATGGAGCATTTCAATCTCGTGTAGTTCTAATGCATGAAATACCTATGCGATACGTCATTATGATGCAGATTGTCAGTATTATCACCTTGATTTTACTGGGAGCTTCTGCAATGTTTGCTTGGTTACAGGATCGATCGATTCAAGACCCACGAGAGCTAGAAAATACGTCTTTATCGAGCAAACGTTAAAGCCCGTACAGCTACTCAAATCCAACCCTTGAGGGATTCCGAATCCGGCAAACTCCACCAGTATGAGGAGGTGCTTATTCGGGAGACAATATGAAAGTTTTGGTTGTTTACTACTCCATGTACGGTCACACACTGCAATTGGCACGAGCCGTTGCGGAAGGAGCCGGACAGGTTGCAGGAGTTGAGGTTGTTCTGCGTCGAGTACAGGAATTTGATGCGGTCAATCAAATCATTGACAACAATGACGCCGCTCGCCAGGTGCGCGACCAGCAGCAAGATATCCCCGTTTGCACCGTCGATGACTTACGGGAAGCAGACGGAGTGATCATGGGATCTCCGACGCGGTATGGCAACATGACCGCCCAGATGAAACAGCTTCTAGACTCCACGGCTAGCTTGTGGCTCAACGGCGAAATGGAGGGCAAACCTGCTGGGGTGTTCACCTCAACCGCATCGACTCACGGTGGACAGGAAACAACCCTGCTGACCATGATGGTGCCCCTGCTGCATCTCGGAATGCTGATTGTTGGTGTGCCCTATTCAGTTCGCGGCATGATTCACACCGAAGCACGCGGCGGCACACCCTACGGTGCAAGTGCGATCGCAGGTGGCCAAGGCGAACTCCAGCCAAAACCCGAAGATCTCGACATTGCCCGCGCCTTGGGACAGCGAGTGGCAGAGATAACAACCAAAGTACGAGGATAGTTGCAGCATGGAATTGCCCTCACCCTAAATCCCTCTCCTAGAGAAGCTACTGTTTATACATAAGTCTCCTAGACTTCGTTTTGACGTTGAGATCCCCCCTAGCCCCCCTTAAAAAGGCAGGGCTGATTTATTGAAAAAAGGAAAATAGACGGGGGATATCGTGGGCTAAATGCCGCAGTCCCTTGGTGATGGAGGCAAATCCGGCTTGGCGAAACAGATTGACCGCAATCGTTCGCACAATCGCAAAATTGGTCGGTGCATGACCATCACACAAAGGGGCGTGATCTTCATGAAGCACGACATCCTTTGGCCAATGCAATCGATTCTCAATGTGCCAATGAGAGCGAATGTGCTGAGCAAAGCCTACGGCATCCAACGGGAGTGAACTGATGTAGAACATGGTCTGAGTGTAAGGCTGGTTGTCACGAGTTCCGACTCGTTCGACTCGAACCATGCGCTCGACTCCAACCCAACCGGGGTCTATCCCTGCGACTGATTCCAAAACACTGACGGTACGACTTGTTTGGCGCTCACGCGTTCGTTCAACTTGGCAATCTGAACTGGTGGGTAACGATTGCTCAAACTGGGTTCGCAGATGCTCAAACAGCTTAGGTTGGTTCGGCTTGACGGCCATCAGGTAGTCATTGCCACTGGCAATAATCTGCTCAACCGTTTTTTTGAGTGTGCAACGCATCAAAACTGAAGCAAACTCCTTTGAATTGCAAGACATCTAACAAGGTCTGCACGGTGACAATCTCACTTTGCTGTTGGTTTCGCATCGATTGGAGTCCAACCACGACCCCTTGTTGCACACTGAAGGCAGAGACGACACTGACGAAGTCTTGATAACTTTGGTCATAGTCTGTGACGGTTGCCTTGATACTCTTGCCATCGGTGGCCAGTTGTTCTCCGGTTTGGGGCGCAAATGCCGTTGTTGCCCAGTCATTGAAGGCTTGACTCAGGTGTTCAAAGTTGGTTCGCACGATCACCTTGCGGATCGTTGAGTAGGCGGGCAGTCGGGTGTGAGGCAGCTCTAAACAGTCCAGCAACACCGTTTGATGCCGTTCGACGAAATCTTCAATCGCTCGGTAACCCAAGCACCCACTCATCGTTGCCATGATGATCAAAAGCAGCACGACCCACAGGGGATATCGCGGTTGAGTTCGAAAGTCTGGAATTTGCTTGAGATGGCTGATGAGGCTCATGGTTTAGTTGTTGTGCAAAAATGGTTACCTATCTCATTATCTTTTTTCTCTCATCAATAAATCAGCCCTGCCTTAAAAAGGGGGGAATTGGCTCAAAGTTCCCCCTTTTTAAGGGGGATTTAGGGAGATCAGTCCGGGGTTTATAAAGACTATTCAGAAGTGTATAAACAGTAGTCTCCTGTGGGAGAAGGGGCTGGGGGATGAGGGCATCATATGCTTACGCTAACTACATATCGCCCCTACCAGCCTCTATCCGTCTAAAATTGCTTCGGCGGCGGTTTCATCGGTGATTAGTCCATTGACCAGCTTTCCTTGGAGGGTAGCTCGAATCGCTTCAATTTTGCTGAGGCCACCCGCTACGCCGATGATCAGCCTCTGAGCAGGCTGTTCCAGGGGAACGCTAGCAACGCGGGTATTGGTGCCTGCTTGCAGCAGCTTACCCTGTGCATCGTAGGCCCAGCCCGCGATTTCGCCGACGGCTCCTAGCTCAATTAGCTCAGCCACTTCCTCGTCGTTGATAAAGCCGTTCTCGTGTAGGGGAGAACTCCAGGCGATGTCGCTGATGCCGACAAAGGTAACTTTGGCCTGCTCTGCCAGGGATTTGACGGTCATAAACGAGCGCTGGGTTTGCAGCAGCTTTCGTTCTTCCACACAGGTGGCGACGACCGGGGTTGGCACCGGATATGCTTGGGCACCCGTGCGATCAGCCAAGTGCATCACCACTTCATAGCGACCCGCTAGGCCATAGTGGGACATGTTGCCAATGATCGAGACAATTTTGTGCTGGGGCTGATCCATTGACGGGATTTGCTCCACCATTGCTCGCAGAGTGCGGCCTGAGGTAAACGCCAGAATAGATGGTGTTTTGGCGGTTAAGTAGTTCTCTAGATAGGTGGCGGCACAAACGCCCAAACTACGGCGTAAGTCGCCGTTATTGACTGGACTGGGTACGACTTCACACACAGTTAGATTAAACTTATCCCGCAGTGACTCGGCTAGGGCAATGCAGCCGCTGAGGGGGTGATCCAGCCGAAATTTGATCAGCTTTTCACTAACGGCAAGAGCCACTAACCGCTGTGCGGCCTGTCGCGACACATTGAGCTTGGTGGCAATTTCTTCTTGGGTATTACCAGCGATGTAGTACAGCCAGGCGGCATGAGCTGCTTGATCCAATTTGCGATCGCGTTTTTCTGGTTTTTCTGCATATAGGTCTCCCATCTTTCACCTCAAAGCCGCTCGCTATCTATCTTAGAAAGATCTGAATTTTAAGGGTTTAGTACCGAGGTAGATGTTTGAATCAAAATTCAAAGCAGAATGATTGATTTTCATCTATATAAATTTCTTGCGGAAAGTTTATTTTATAGCCATAGTCCGTCCTGCTATGTCAAGTCTGCGTGTAAGAACCCGATTTAATTTTTTGTGAAATGCTTCCTCCGCAAACGTTCTACCAAAAATAAATTATGGGTTTTCAATCAGACTGGATATTAGAACGCGGATGTTTAAGGAAAGTCTTTAGTGATTGAGCATCTATCTGTGGACAGATTGAGCAAATATTTAAAGTTAGATGATTTGCTCAGTATTGCCGTTTGGAGTTATTGCCCTCCGGTAATGTCTAGATTAAATCCAGTAATATAACTAGCTTCATTGCTCATCAGAAAGGCAACACCGTTGGCCACTTCCTCCAGACGCCCCAAGCGACGCAGTGGCACAGAGTTAATCATCTGTTGCTCCACTACTTTGGGGTCGGGATCGAAATACTGAGAACCGACTCCAGCCTGTAGTTCTGTTTGCCGAGTCCACATGAAGCCAGGGCCGATCAAAGAAGGCGATAGCGCATTAACGCGAATGCCGTAGGGAGCCAGGTCTTTTGCGGCTGTCTGAGTCATGCCGATCACCGCGAACTTGGACGCGGCATAGGCCAACATGTTGGGTGGCCCGTCTACCCCGGCGTGGCTGGCCATATTGACAATTGCTCCGCCGCTGTCTCGGAGCTGCTGAGCAGCAGCCTTCAGGACGTGGAAAACGCCGATTACATTGATATCAATCACTTTCTGAAAATCGGCTTCGGGATACTCATCCGTCTTCGCAAACGCACCCTGATAGCCTGCGTTATTAAACACATAGTCAAGCTGCCCCACCTGCTGCACTGCACCCGCAAACGCTTGTGAAACCTGCTCAAAATTCGTCACATCGCAGCGAACGGTGTGGATAGCAACATCGTAGCGCTGTAGCTCCTGAGCGACCTTGGCCATCTGAGCTTCGTTAATATCCAGTAACACAATGCCTGCCCCGTTGGCAGCGAATCGATGGGCAGTGGCTTTGCCGATTTCCCCCGCCCCGCCTGTGATTAGGATGGTTTTGCCCTGGAAACTATACGTTGCGATCGCATTCATAAAGCCTGCCTCAGAATCAAGAATTGTTGCGAATACTACTAAATGCCTCATTTCTGGGAAGGACACCAGTATGATTCCATTATTGGGCTTTTGCTCAAAAATAGAGCATAAAATCAAGTTAAGTTTATCAGTGGTTTTGAAAAGTAGTGAATTTCTAGTTGTGTGAGCCAAGCTCACACAACTAAAAATTCATTACTGGGTACCACTACGTTTTAAGTTCATTTTTGCAATTTAGAGGAGCCGTGCGATGCGCTTATTTCGCTTCGCCAAATTGGTAGTTGCGCTTCTCATTGGTATCCTGTTCGTACAGCTACTCCACGCCTGTTCAGCAGGGCCACAAGCAGAAGGGAAAACCCGCTTAACCATTGCCACCGTCAATAATGGCGACATGGTGGTCATGCAGGAGCTATCCAGTCAGTTCGAAGCCGATAATCCAGATATTGAGCTGAACTGGGTTGTTCTGGAAGAAAACATTCTGCGTCAGCGTACCACTACCGACATTGCCAGTCAGGGCGGTCAGTTCGATGTCCTGACGATTGGTTCATACGAAACCCCCATTTGGGCCAGACGGGGCTGGCTGCGATCGCTTGATGGTCTACCCGATGACTACGATGTAGACGACCTGCTCGACCCGATTCGTACTGGGCTTTCCTATGAGGACACGCTCTATGCGGTGCCCTTCTACGGTGAAAGTTCCATGCTGTATTACCGCACCGATCTGTTTAATCAGGCAGGCATTACGGTGCCTGAAAACCCCACCTACGAACAGGTTGCTGAATGGGCAGAGCAGGTACATGACCCTAATAATGGTGTCTACGGTATCTGCCTACGCGGTAAGCCGGGCTGGGGTGAAAACATGGGGTATATCACAACCTTGGTCAATACCTTTGGCGGACGCTGGTTTGATATGGACTGGAACCCCACCATCAACACGCCAGCCTGGCAGAATGCCATCAGTTTTTATGTGGACATCATGAACCAGTATGGCCCACCGGGAGCTAGCTCTAACGGTTTCAACGAAAACCTGGCTCTGTTCTCTACGGGTAAATGCGGCATGTGGATTGACGCTACGGTGGCGGCTGGCTTGCTCTCTAATCCGGATGAGTCTCAAGTTGCTGATCGGATTGGCTTTGCTCGTGCCCCGGTTGAGTCCTATCCTAACGGCTCAAACTGGCTCTGGTCATGGGCTTTGGCAATTCCAGAGACATCCCAATCACCGGAAGAGGCTGAACGCTTCGTCGCTTGGGCCACGTCTAAAGAGTATATCCAGCTAGTCGCAGAGGAGAAGGGCTGGGTGTCTGCGCCTCCGGGCACTCGCAAGTCCACCTACGAGAATCCCAATTATCAGGATGCGGCTCCCTTTGCGGAAATCGTGCTGAACTCGATTCAGTCTGCCGATATCACGAATCCTTCCCCCGAACCGACTCCATATAAGGGTGTGCAATACGTTGATATCCCTGAGTTCCAGGCCATTGGCACCCAAGTTGGTCAACGCATGGCCGCTGCTCTCGCCGATAACCTATCTGTAGATCAGGCGATTGAGCGATCGCAAACCGTCGCCGAACGGTTCATGCGACATACAGGATATATCGAGTAATTTGGGAAGTTTTGAGTTCTTAGTTTTGAATTGAAGAACTCAAAATTCAACAATGAAATACCCCGCCGCAAGCGGACGGGGTATCAGAATCAAAAAAGAGCAAGTTGATTATCCCGATGCAATTTGAGGTAATCTTTGCCTTGGGCTTGAACATATTTGGCGATCATTCCTTCATCCCCGTGGCGGCCTACTGTACTCGCAAAATATCCATCACTCCAAAACTCGCCTCCCCAAAGTTTCTGCTTCACTTGAGGGCATCGTTTGAAGACTTCTCGTGCAGTTAAACTTTTCAGCATCGTTACCAGTTTGGTCACACTATAGGTCGGCACGGACTGCACTAGAAAATGGACATGGTCTTTGTCCACTCCAATTTCGACAAACTTCACCTCGTAGCGTTTCTCGATTTCGAGGCAGACCTCTCGCAGAACCGCATCTACTTGCTCATCAAACACAACCCGTCGATACTTTGCTGGAAACACTAAGTGGTATAGCAAAACTGTTACGTTATGACTCTTGTGGATGTACTCACTCATTCTTAGATCTTACGCCGCAGAGCGGCGGGGAATGGACCCCAAGAGATTCAAAACTCAAAATTCTATTCAAAACTTCTCACTCCTCACTCTCTTACTCCTTACCATCTTCAAATATGACTTCCACCGTAGCAACAAGACCCCAACAACAACCGCCACCTACAAAAGCGCGATCGCAACAGCGAATTCCGGCGGGACTACTCGTCGCTCCGTCTGTGATCGTGCTGGTGCTGTGGATGGTGGTGCCGCTGGCGATGGCCATCTGGTTTGCCTTCCAGCGCTATAACCTGCTGCTGCCCGAAAATCGTGAATTTGTTGGCTTTGCGAACTTTACCTACATTCTTACTGATCCAGCTCTGTGGATTTCCATTGGCATCACACTGATTCTGGTGGTGTCGGTACTGGTAATTACCATCGGGCTTGGCACACTGCTGGCTGTGCTGTTTAATCAAGATTTTGCTGGTCGCGGCGTAGCGCGGGTGCTGGCAATTTCACCGTTTTTCGTCATGCCCACAGTCAGCGCCCTGATTTGGAAAAATATGCTGATGCATCCGGTGAACGGGCTGTTCGCCCAAATCACGCGGGGGCTAGGCTTAGGAGCCATTGACTGGTTTGCCGATCTGCCGCTGCTGGCCATTATCATCATTGTTTCCTGGGAGTGGCTGCCCTTTGCCCTGCTGATTCTGCTGACGGCGATTCAGTCGCTGGATGCCGACCAGATGGAAGCGGCTCGCATGGATGGCGCTAACGCGACCCAGTTATTTCGGTTTGTGGTGCTGCCCCACCTGAGTCGTGCGATCGCAGTTGTGGCGATGATCGAAACCATCTTTTTCTTGACCATCTTTGCAGAGATTTTCGTCACCACCGGGGGTGGCCCCGGACTGGCCACGACTAACTTGGCTTACTACATCTACTTGAAAGCGCTACTGGAATTTGACGTGGGTGGTGCGTCGGCAGGCGGCTTGATTGCCGTCGTGCTGGCCAACATCGTCGCGATTTTCCTGATGCGCAGTGTTGCTCGTAATTTGGACACCTGATATGGCACGTAACAAGTCCCACCAATGGTGGATAACTCTGCTGGGCTGGCTGGTGGCCTGTCTCCTCTTTTTCCCCATCTTCTGGATGTTTATCACCAGCTTCAAGACGGAAGTGGCAGCGGTGGCAACTCCGCCTCAGCTCTTCTTCCAGCCGACCTTGGAAAACTACGTTGCCATCCAGGAACGAGCCTCTTACTTCAACTTCGCCTGGAACAGCGTCATTATCTCTCTAGGAGCCACGATTCTGGCCCTGCTGCTGGCGATTCCAGCCGCCTATGCCATGTCGTTTTTCCCGACGAAACGGACAAAAGGTACGCTGCTGTGGATGCTGTCTACTAAGATGCTGCCCGCAGTTGGCGTCTTGGTACCGATCTACATTCTGGCGCGGGAAACGGGTCTGCTCGATACCCGGATTGGCCTGATTATCATCTATACGCTGATCAACCTGCCAATTGTGGTCTGGATGATCTACAGCTTCTTCAAGGAAGTGCCGAAGGAAATTTTGGAAGCTGATCGCATGGATGGCGCGTCCACCTGGCAGGAAGTGGTACATGTGCTGCTGCCTCTGGCTCTACCGGGGATTGCGTCAACTGCGCTTCTCTCAATCATTTTGTCCTGGAATGAAGCCTTTTGGAGCCTGAATCTGACGACGTTTGATGCCGCTCCGTTAACAGCGTTCATCGCGTCTTTCTCCAGCCCTCAAGGACTGTTCTGGGCCAAGTTATCTGCCGCATCGACACTTGCGATCGCACCCATCCTGATCTTTGGCTGGATCAGTCAGCGGCAACTGGTTCGAGGTCTCACCTTTGGGGCCGTTAAGTAGAAATAAATCATTTATATCTCTGAGTTATTAAGGTGAGCAACCGATGGCAACCGTCACATTAAGAGACATCCATAAAACCTATGTTGACCACGAGGTGATTAAAGGCGTTGACCTGGATATCAATGACCAGGAATTCGTCGTCTTCGTTGGCCCCTCCGGCTGCGGTAAATCAACGCTGCTACGCATGATTGCAGGCTTGGAAGATATCACCTCTGGCGACTTGCTGATCGATGGCCAGCGCATGAACGATGTGCCGCCGGACAAGCGGGGACTGGCAATGGTGTTTCAGACCTACGCGCTGTATCCGCACATGACCGTGGCCGAGAATATGGCCTTCAGCCTGAGGTTAGCTGGTGTCCCGAAAGCCCAGCGGATGGAGCGGGCACGGGATGTCGGTCGTATTTTACAGCTTGAGCCACTGCTGGATCGAAAGCCCAAAGCCCTCTCCGGTGGACAGCGGCAGCGGGTAGCAATTGGTCGAGCACTGGTTCGCAATCCCAAGGTGTTCCTGTTTGATGAACCGCTATCCAACCTGGATGCCGCCTTGCGGGTGCAAATGCGGATTGAGCTATCTGGCCTGCACGAAAGCCTTGAAGCAACAATGATCTACGTGACTCACGACCAAGTGGAAGCCATGACCTTGGCCGACAAAATTGTCGTGCTACAGGGCGGCATTGTGGAGCAGGTTGGCTCTCCGCTGGAACTGTACCACCATCCCAATAATCTGTTTGTAGCTGGATTTATTGGTTCGCCCAAGATGAACTTCTTGCCCGTGCAAACCGTTGGCGTCCAAGACTCTGGCACGGTCGTTCGGCTACCCGGTGATGCCAGCGTCATTGTACCTGTGCAGCCCAAGCTGCTGTCAGCAGGAGATCGCGCCACTCTGGGCGTCCGTCCTGAACATCTGCGGATTGATGCCAACAATCCCACCATTATGGGCGAAGTGCTGGTGGTTGAACGGCTCGGGGGCGAAACCTACCTCTACGTCAAGATTGCTGGCGGCGATACCTTTATCGTCCAAACCAATGGCGACAGTCGAGCTAAAGTTCGCGATCGCGTTCCTATCTATATCGATGGCGACTTGTGCCACCTGTTCGACGCTAACGGTCTGGCTATCCCGAAAGCCGAGCGTCATCACCTGACGCGAAACTATACCCACGAATCCCTAGAAATCAGTCATGAACAGCAACCCCACCAAATCCATCGTCAAGCTGAATGAGCGGAACCTTTCACAGTTGCCGGATCAGGTGCGTATTCTTAGGTACGATCGTAGCCAGGTGACCCACGGCATTGTCCACTTTGGCGTTGGCGGTTTCCACCGGGCGCATCAGGCGCTCTATATGGATAACTATCTGGAACAAAACCCCGGCAGCGACTGGAGTATCTGCGGCGTTGGCCTGCTGGAGTTCGACAGCAAAATGCGCGATGCTCTGCACTCTCAGGACTGTTTGTATACGCTGGTGGAGCGCTCTCCAGACGGCGATGAGGCCCGCGTGATTGGCTCGATTACCCGCTATCTGTTTGCGCCGGATGATCGGGAGGCCGTAATCGAAACCCTGGCTGACCCGCAGTGCCGCATCGTCACGCTGACCATTACTGAAGGCGGCTACTACGTGGTCGAAGGCAGCGGTGAGTTTGACGTGAACCACCCGACGATTCAGCATGATTTGCAGAACCCTAACGAACCCTACGGGGTCTACGGTTTCTTGACAGCGGCGCTGGCGCGGCGGCAGCAGCGGGGTATGGCTCCCTTTACCGTCCTCTCCTGCGATAACATCCAGGGCAATGGCGATATGGTCGGCAAGATGCTGACCACCTTCGCCAAACACCAAAATCCCGACTTGGGTAACTGGATTGCCGAGAACGTTGCCTTCCCAAACTGCATGGTGGATCGGATTACCCCGGCGACCACACCTGCCGACCTCGAAATGGTGGCCGACCAGTTTCATATCGATGATGCCTGGCCTGTAGTAGCGGAACCCTTTACTCAGTGGGTGGTGGAAGACCGCTTCTGCAACGGTCGCCCCGAGTTGGAATCGGTGGGTGTGCAGATGACGGATGATGTTCATCCCTACGAGATGATGAAAATCCGGCTGCTCAACACCAGCCATCTGCTGATTGGTTATTTGGGTTCACTCAAGGGCTATACCTACGTTCATGAGGCGATGGCCGACGACCAAATTCGGCAGGCGGCAGAACGGCTGATGGATGAAGTTACGCCCACGCTGCGGCCTGTTCCCGGTATTGACGTTAGTCAGTATAAGCAGACGTTAATCGAGCGATTCTCGAATCCCAAAATTCGCGATCAGCTACCTCGCCTCTGCCTCAACAGCTCAGCTAAGCTGCCCAAGTGGATGCTTGGTTCCATACGGGACAAGCTCGATCAGAATGGCTCAATTGACTACCTGAGTTTCACCATTGCCGCCTGGTTCCGCTACCTGAACGGTAAGGATGATCAGGGCCACGACCTGCCGCTGGACGACCCGATGGCCGACATCCTATCGGAACGGGCGCAAGCGGGTGGTGCTGATCCGATGCCGCTGCTAAACCTGTCCGAAATTTTTGGGGACTTGCCCCAGTCCTCCCAATTCGTCGATGCAGTGACCCAGTATCTGCACCAGCTCTATGAATCAGATACTCAGACTACCTTGGCCAAACTGCTCAATTCATAGGGTATATGGAGCGGAGCGTTTTATGCTTCGCTCCACCTGTACTCTGGGACATAAATGTTTGGCCTGGAGTGCTATGCGATCGCAACACCTATTTTTAAATCTCACTGGCACTTTAAGCGACCTCAACTAGTCGGAAATTTTTTGCAGAGCGATGACCTGCAAAAACTCTACTTGGAGAAATATGCGCGATGTGAGGTGAACGGTACTATTAGTTTATTCGTGTCGCTTTCAATCACACACCTAAAAGTAACACGAATAAACTATTCACTTTGTACTTCATCAAGGATTTCTTAAGCCTTTTGATTCTCTTGGCAAGAATTGGCATAATATCGTGTCAACCAGACTTAACGACATCCTTCTGACACCCACTGTTACCATCGCAGACCCACGATTCCACCTGGCAATGTCCAAAACCAATCACTCCCTCTCCCAATCGAATCCGTCTGCTCCTCCGCTCAACACCGGGGACTCCGACAGTTGGAAAATCACCATTCAGCTCAATCCAGAACAAAATGCTGATAATGGAGATGGAGATGTGGATGTGGATGTGCGATCGCAAACCAGCCAATCCTCTGATCCCTCCGAAAAAGGCTACTACCGGGCGCAATTGGTCAACGATACCCTTACCCCCGACTTTCTCGATCAGCTCACCGTCATCCTGCGCGATGCCTCATCGCTGCCGGATCTAATTACCCTGCAGCTTTTCCAAGCTTTATTTGAAGCCTACCAGCAGCGCATCGAAGAAACGATTCAAACCCAAGGGCTCGAAGCCCTCGACATCAGCCTGCCCCACTTCAAGCTGGCCAAAGGTCGCCGCAAAAAAGCCAATCAGCTCGAAATTGTCCTCGACGAAGAAGAAACCCGCGCCTACCTGAAAAGCTGCCTAGCAGACTTTTTCAGTCATGTGGACTTTCGCGAAGAATTTGCCCGTGCGATTGGTGCAAATCTGGTCATCTGGGCACTAGAAGAAGCCGAAACCAAACTCACTAACGACGGTATCCAAAACTTCACCCACACTGAAGTGCGACAAACCATCGACTCCTACTTGAAAAGCTCCGATCCATCGGAACTACACACCAAGATCAGCTTCTTCGGCCAAATCTACTGCCACGACATCACCCAGCGAATTATCGAAGGTTTGAACCTGCCCAACTGCTCTGTGCAAGACATCGAGCGGCTTTTGGGGCTGAAGCAGCGCACTCCCTCCCCCACCGACACCAGCCTTGATCTCGCTCCCGTCACCCCCCTACCCACCGCCATCCCCATCGCCAGCAGCATCCGCGCTCAGCTCCGTCCCGACCTGTGGCAGCAAAGCGAAGATGATCTAGCCGTTTTTCAGTATCGCAGCAAATCCAATCCAGCCAACTTTATCGAGCACTACATCACCAGCCCCGGCGACATCGCCATGCTGCCCTGGGAAGCCGCCGAGCAAATCATCGACAAGTTCGGCTTTGATACCGTAAAGCTCCAGCTCATCTTTGCCGCCCGCACAATGGAAGAAGACGAGCCGTGGAAAAGCACGTTTACGCTCAAAGCCAGCGACATTATTCAGCTGCTGGGCTGGGAGCGCAACCACAACACCAGCCTGTCCGAAAAGCGCAACTCCGTCGCCAGCACCGCCTATGCCCTGTCCTGTCTGCTAGTGAAATCCGTCTGGGCCGAAGGTCGCGGCAAACGCAAGGTCGATGCCAGCACCCCAATTGGCCGCATGTGGGACGTGCTGATCGACCCCCACGGCCAAATTGACTGGGTCACAGGCAAAATCGAGCGACCGGAAGAAGTCTATATCACCGTCAGCCCTGGCCTCTGGACGAAGCACTTCCTCAACCGGGCTGGGAACCGCGCCCGAGAAGCGCTGCACCAGTTTGGCTATCTAGCCCGCGATATCCTGCAAATTGACCCCTATCACAACGAAATGGCGCTGCGGCTGGCGATTCAGCTCACACTTGATTCGCGGGTGCGGGTACGCAATCAAAACCCCTATGACTACAAAGTGAAAAGCCTGCTGGAAGAGGTGATTGCCACCGCCGAAATTGACAAGGCGCTGACCGATAAGTACAAAGCTCGCGACCTGAAAAACCGCTGGAATAAGGCTCTCAAGCTTTTGATGGACTTGGGCTGGCACATTGAGTTTGACCCAGAAACCTATCCGGATTGGCTACAACCGGGCAGCAAAGCGAAGAAGCCGAAGGACTGGCGCAAGGTAAAAATCATCGAGCGCATCCTGCGGGCTAAGCTCACGATTCGGCCACCGCATCCGATTCCAGTACTGCTTTCAAAAGTCAAAGAACCCAAGCGTCCGAAGCAAATTCCGGCTGCACCTCCCGTTGATCCGCTGACTGGAGAACAAATGCGGGCAGGTCGCACAAAGCGCGGCTGGAGCCGCAAAGAGCTAGGTGGCTTCTTGGGAATTAGTGCAGACTATGTGGGCAAACTGGAACGCGGCGATCGAGCAATTACAGATGAGTTAGACAAAAAGTTACGGCGATTGCTGCATTTGTAGATGATTTAGATTAGTGGTTGAAATACCTGGTGCATGGGAAACGATTTTGAGCTGATCGGAGAACTGACAAATATTGAAGTCATCGCCGTCAATTTATCAATCCGTGAGTTGAAGAAGCTTAAAGCCAATTTTGGAGGCCGTCGCTGGCGCAAGCTAAAAGGAGTTGGACTTGTGCAGTTTCCGAATGGGGAAGTCCGCCAAGCAGAAGTCCACTGGTATGAAGCACATGGAATTGGTCGGCGTAAAATGAAAGTTAAGCGCGTTCTAGATTAGACCTATGCATGCAGCAGAGATAGATATTCAATTTGCAATTTGCACTGTGGCCGAAACAGATGAGGATCTAGAAATCTGGAAGGTTTATCGTGTTCTACCAGACGACAAAGCGAATGAGGTAGGTTGCTTGCGTGTCATTGATGAGTCTGGAGAGGATTATCTTTATCCAGCTAGCCGATTTGTAATGGTTGAATTGCCAGATGAAGCACGAGAAAGGTTATTGGCTGTTAAAGAGGCCGAGTAATATTATTACGTCTTAGTAAAGACTCGGTAAACTATAGTATCTGTTACAAGGATGATTTTAAATTTCATGATAGCTAGGGTATGTAGCTACAGGATTCAGTATGCATCCTTTTATTCAGAAAAACTTTCAAAGTGTGCTTCTGGTTGCTGGTTTGGGTACATCGATATGCTTGAACCTAGTTACCACTCAAACCGTAAGCGCAGCCAGTTTTAGCATAGAACCAGATATTACATTTGAGGTTATTGATGGTGGCTCTGGTAATTTTCCTTTTGATGGAAAAGGAGAGCCTGAAAAGGTTTTTCCAGGAAATTTCGATACGGTGGTTTTAGGTTCTATTGGTGAAGCAAGCGAACATGCTGAATTCAATGTAAGTAATTTTTTCATTGATCCTAATGAAATCATCGATAAAGCAATTTTTCAAATAACAGTTTTACCTAATCTAGTAGTTGGATTAGGAGCACCATCTCGCAGACCCTCTGCATTGAATGTTCTGGGATATATTGGCAACGGGAAACCGGATGCTTCTGACTTCGAGTCTGGAGATATCCTCGACTCAGTTGTCATCTCATCAGATTTTGCCGATAAGACGGAACAAATAGTGAGATTTGATGTTACTAATTTTCTAAGCAACCTTATGCTAGAGGGAAATGGCTTTGCAGGATTTGCTGTCCGAGCACAAGATCCAGGTGCAACTGTTTTAGCAAGATCCAAGTTTTCAAATAAAGGTCCTAAGTTGTTCATCAGCACCATACCTGAAACAGGAAAACAAAAAAGTGTGCCAGAATCCTCTTTCGTTTTAGCTTTGTTATGTTTTCTTTTTTTTAGTTTTAAGGCAAAATCAGTGAACAATCAGTAGTATTTGATTTTACTACTTTCCAGCACTCAGCAACATAAATTGCGATCGCACTTCCTCACACTGAGCGAAGCAAATCTGCGATCGCACTCCCAGTTTTATAATGAAAGAATGCAGCAGCTTACCATTACCCGACCCGACGACTGGCATCTACATCTCCGCGATGGTGCAGCACTGAAAGCGGTTCTACCCCATACGGTGCGCCAGTTTGCCCGTGCCATCATCATGCCAAACTTGAAACCGCCAGTCCGCACAGTGGCGGATGCAGCGGCCTATCGCGATCTCATTTTGGCGGCCAGGCCAGCAGGCCAGCAGTTTGAGCCACTGATGACGCTCTACCTAACTGACAACACCAGCCCCGACGAGATTATTGCGGCCAAGGAAGCCCAGTTTGTCAAAGCGGTTAAGTACTATCCAGCCGGAGCAACCACCAATTCAGAATCCGGCGTGACAGACATTCGCAAGTGCGATCGCGTTTTTGAAGCAATGCAGCAGGTTGATATGCCGCTGTTGCTGCATGGGGAAGTGACCGATCAGGATGTGGATGTGTTCGATCGGGAGAAAGTGTTTATCGAGCAGCATTTGATTCCGCTCAAGCAGCGGTTTCCAAACCTACGCGTGGTGCTGGAGCACATTACGACATCGGACGCGGTACAGTTTGTTCAGTCTGCCGACAATATGGCGGCCACGCTTACGCCACAGCATTTGCTGTTTAACCGCAATAGCCTATTCAAAGGTGGCATTAGTCCCCATTTTTATTGCCTGCCGATTTTGAAACGGGAGCAGCATCGCCAAGCTATTCTGCAAGCGGCAACATCGGGCAATCCCAAGTTTTTCCTGGGGACTGATAGCGCTCCCCATCCCCGCAATAGCAAGGAAAGTTCCTGTGGCTGTGCGGGCTGTTTCTCGGCGCTGCACGCCCTGGAGCTATACGCAGAAGCCTTTGAAAGCGTTGATGCACTGGATAAACTGGAGGCGTTTGCCAGCTTCTATGGGCCAGATTTTTATCAGCTGCCGCGCAATACGGAACAGATTACGCTGACGAAAACGACTTGGCGGGTGCCGGATGAGGTGCCATTTGTGGAAGCTGGGCTGGTGCCGTTAGGAGCAGGGCAGGAGATGACGTGGCAGATGGTTTAATTAATCAAAGAAATACATGAGCAAGGTGCGTTCCCAGCGATTTACCAATGAAGTAAAAAAATCGCATTAAGGAACGCACACTATGCTAGAGGTGCGATCGCACTTAGTGATGGCTACAATCTGTAGGTGTTAGGTTTCGTGCCTCAGTCTACTCTAAGCAAACTGCCATAGTAGGAAAAAACCTGATCGCAAGTGCCCATAAGCAGACAAGTCTTTCCTACTGCATAAAGATCGCAGCCTCGCTAGTTTAGAAGCATAGTAGAATTACGCAGCCAAATAGTAGTTCTTACTCAGCTTTTACTAATTCTTCAACATAGGTTTTATAAACTTTCTCCTCTTCCTTCAGATCAGCGTGGTTAAAGACTTTTACTACTTCACCTTCTCGTAAGTCAAAACCTTTGAATGCAGCGTCACTTCCTAGATTTGAATCATATGTAACATACGGCCAAATATACGGACCATCTGACCCCATATTTAGATCCACTGAAATTGCTCGATATCCGGGTATTGAAGGAGGCGAGTTCAATCCTGTTACGAGAAATGTAATATTGTAGATTGGACGATAACCTGGACTAGAGCGCCAAAACATGTATATGAATCTTCCACCAGCACCTCGATTTAGGTCATTCATATTCCAATTCCAACCTGGCCAGGGATTATCTTGCTGACTAGTGGAATATGCGCCAAATCCTAAAGAAGTTATTGGATGGTTATTGCCCCGCTGCCAACCAGCATAAATATATGCACCTCCCACACCTGTATTCAAATCAACCGTATTAAAGTACCAACCCTGAATTGCCCGAGGACCACGCTCCCATATAGATTGAATTGTTAAATTATTAATCGGCGGCATAATTATCTCCTTGGCATAGTGAGTAGTTAACAAACAGGAACTTTTATAAGTTACCTATCTGAACTCTAGCCAAAACTAACGTTTGAGAAAATACGATGATCTACGTATGGGATTATGACAAAGTTGCAACACAATGTTTTTCTCTAAACCGCATTTTCTGAATGCTTCAGGCTAGCAGATCATCTCGACAAATGAGTACAAAAGCTTTATACGGAGTTAGCTAATGAGACTGCTCTCCTAGCAATTTTTTGCACCCAAACAACCATCTTCATACAGTCGGCGTAAAGCGGGATTGCTAGACTGTCTCACTAATTACTTCCTCTTATCTTCTTTTGAAACCAGCAACTGGTCTAATGTAGCAAAGAGCACTCTGATTTCCGTAGTTGTACCTCAGATCTGCTCAATAACATCTAATTTTTTTCACAAATTAAGCATAATAGGTATTCGAGATCGCACTTCCCCAGCACCTCATCCCCATAATCTGCCAGCTTCACCACACGCGCGATCGCACTTCCCCCAACACTTAATATCGATCTCGTCTAAGCAAAATACAAGCCACAACAATGCCAATTACGGCTAACAGCGCCATCGGATAAAACACATAGTTGTACGTCCCAAAGAAATCTCGAATGCGGCCCGTCACCAACGTTCCAATCAACGCACCAACCCCATAGGCCGTGAAGACAATGCCGTAGTTTTGAGCGTAATGGTCAGGATTAAAAAAGCGCAGCGTGATTGTGGGAGCCATAGCCAACCAACCCCCTAGACAGAACCAAAATAGGCAAAACGCAACGAGATAAGTCGCAACCTGTCCAGTTTGAGCATTCATCATTAACACGCAGGCAATCAAGACCAGCACATAGGACAAAATTGCCACATAGTGAGGCTTATACCGATCGCTTAACCAACCGAACAATGGACGGCTCACCCCGTTAAACACGGCAAACAAAGAGACACTACTAGCCGCCAACGTCGGATTAATATCAATAATTTCCTCACCAACTGGACTAGACATGCCAATCGCGCTCAACCCGACGAGAGTGCCAATCGCATAGCAAATCCACAGCCCATAAAACGATCGGCTCTTGAGCAAGCTCTTAGGATAACCTAAGGCCGAGGTCACTGTGGAAGCTGCAATATTCTGCCGAGGATGCCAACCCAGAGGAGGCAGCTTCATCAGCAGGGCAATAGCTAAAATAATGGCGATAAAAGCTATACCGAGAATGCTTACGTGTGTGGGCGGTGTCCACACACGTAAACATTGCTCCCTTTGCAGAACTACCATTATGTTTAGAGTAACCCCCGATAGCGGATAAAGATCAAGATTGCCGCCCATGCGCCTAGCGCTACTTTAACCGCCACCAGCACGTTTAGTAACGGAATCCAGCCACCGCTCACTAATCCACCCAGCTCACCGTGCGGCAGTTCGATGCCAATCAGCGACACGGCAGCCAGAACGACAAAGATCAGCACTGACACCTTCTCGAGAGCGGCTGCCTGCCAGCGTTTGTAGATTCCCTCCATCCACTTGGCCGAAGAGGTAATGGCCACCAGACCAATGGCAGTGCCGCCAGCGACACCCGCCGCGAATCCCCCGCCAGGACTGAGATGTCCCCGGATCGCTAGCTCAATACTGACCAAGGCGGCAATCGTTGCCCCCAGTCGCGCCAGCACAATCGAGGGATGGTCGGTGAACTGGTAAATAGTGCAAGAGGGCTGCTCATCCGCTAGCAGAAACCGCACGCCCATAATGGCGATCGTAAAGACGACAACCTCAAAAATGGTGTCATAGAGGCGGTTGCGGAAGATGATGCCCGAAACCGCATTCGGCACCCCAGTATCCTGCACCACCATTTCCACGATCGACAGCTCAGCAGCGTCCACCGCTGGATTTGGGAAGACCAGCATCTTGAGATAGAGAGCGATACCAACAGCAACGTAAATCCACTTCATGACTGAACCTCCACGGCATTGGGCGGTTGAACTTGGACAAGCTGAGACTCGGACAACTTTGGATTCACTGGCTCAAACAGCGTCAAATCGACCGCACTTGGTAAACTGCCACTCTGCATCAGCTCATATAGACGCGGCACGTGGGTTTGAAGCTGATAGGTTGGAGTTTGATCCGTCGAGCTAGCTGGGTTTGCTACCCGCACACAGATACTATGCACCTCTTTAGCTGCCAGCGCCGATTTCAGTGCTGACCGATCGGGATAGAAAACTAGATTCAGCCGCAGGTGATGCTTCCGCAGCAGTTGGCGTAAGGCATCCAGCAGTTGTTTAGCCTGCGTTGGTTCAGGCGGATGCTTGAGTGGATCATCTGAATTCGTAGCCGGTGCGATCGCATCTAGCGCATCTATTGCATCTATTGCATCTAGTTCTTCTAGTTCTTGCAAGTCCTCTACTGGCGCGGCTGGCTCAGGCACCAAGACTTGTTCCAATTCACCCTTAACTACACCGAGCCGCATACTCATGGAAGAACGAACTGCGATCGCATAGAGCGTAATTGACAGCATCGTACCCACTAGCGCCTCCGTCAGCGCCACATCCGCTGCACCAAACAAGGCATAGACCAGAGCGGCGACTGCACCTAAAATACCGCGCATGATTAGGGCATAGTAAGGATTCACCTGTGTGACGACCATGCCAGCAGTTAGTGGTAGTAGAGCTGCGATCGCAACTATGTACAAGTCTTCAGCCAATAATCTCTCAGAAACTCCTTCAAACATGATCACTCCCTCCTCGGCTGGTATAAGTCGCTCTGGTATACGTCGGTCTTGAACAGTAGGCCAGCACATACCCCAGCACCGTATTCCAAATCGCCAGGGAAATGAGCGCAAAAACCAACAGCGGCCATTGATGGGGAATTCTGAGCAGCAGCCCAACAATAATACTCATGGAGCCAAGCGTATCGGCTACGGACAGGCTGTGCAGTTTGAAGAACACCGAACGATTGCCCAACAGCGGCAATGTTCCCCAGAACCAAAAGACCAGGCCCAGGCCAATTAGGGCATAGCTAATTACGTTGATCATGGTGGTCACTACTCCAAAACCTGCAAATCTGCATCCGCTTCATTCATCCGTCTGAGAATGTGGGCCAGCAGCATCAGAGCCGCATTGCCAACGCTGAGGATCAGCACCCCTACCACCCCAATCATCCAGTCACCGCGCAACACCGACACCACCAGCACCATGACCGACGTTTTGGTGGCAATACTGGCAAAGGCCAGCATCTTTTGCCAAATATCTTCATCTTGCCAAGCCTCATAGATCGGAATCAGTAAGGCTAGAATCATGGCAATCACTACCCAGTTCATGGTTTCTTCCTCCGGACGCGATGGACTTCATACCAGCCGTTTTCGTGGCACTTCGACACAATGGTTTTCGGCGTAAATGTAATCAGAAAAATATCGAGAAAAATTAGCCCTGGTGTGCGATTCGGTTTCACCCGCTCCAGCGTGATGTCTTCATACTTATGGGGCCGCACCATGATTTCAATTGCTTCAATATAGGCTTTGGGAATGGCCACAATAATTTCCCAGAGCACATGCAGCCAGTCTTTCAGCACGGCAGGAGCAGTTACACGACGCGGCAACAAGAAGGCGATACACACGCCGATCAGAATATTGGTCAAGCTCAAATCAGCCGTCAGCAAGAACCAAATTGTTAATCGTAGGATTAAATCTAAATAGCCAATCATGCCAGCACCATCCAAAACAGCGACATCAGCGTCAGACTCATCACTCCAATCAAATGCTCAAACTCCTCCAACACGCGGGGCAGCTTCAGCACCACTCGCTGGAAGATCAAGCCATAAGCCAACCAGCCCAAAGCAATTGTCAGCAAGGGTTTGACCACATTCGTTAATGAATAAGCTTCGTAGTAAACCCCGTTTGCAGCAAACAGTCCGCCTAACAGCAAAATCATGGCTGGCCAAAAGCCCGGTTTGAGTCTGTGCTTTGCTTCCGCATCTGGATCAGCCTCGGATTCTGACTGATGGGGCAGAAAGATGAACTTGGCAAATGAAATTGCCGTTCCCAGTGCCGCAACATTCATCACCACCACCTGCCACGGCAGCAGGTTCTTCATCGTTAAGACTTTTGCACCAAAACCTGACAGTAGGGGGAATCCAGAAATCGAGAAGCTGGCAATTATTAAGGCAAACCAAATTGGTGTGGCGATTGGCGTTTGCTTCAGCTCCTTAAAGCTGCGGCTGGGCAAGTTGCCCGCAATCAGAAACAGCGCTGATTTCACCAGTCCATGCGTCAGCGCATAAAAACCGCCCACCTGCGGTGCCGCCATCACAAAGCCAAGCTGCGAAACCGTATGGAACGCCAACATCCGCTTGGTATCTTTCTCAAAAACAGCATAGGCAACTCCCAGCAGTGCCGTTCCGACGCCAAATAGCCGCACAATCGGCTCAATCTCTTCCACCATCAGCGCACAGCGCACCAGGGGAAACACACCCGCTTTGATCACCACGCCTGAGAGCAAGGCCGATACCGGAGTATCGGCTTCAGAATGGGTCAACGGTAGCCACAAACCAGAGACAAAAATGCCGCCCTTGGTGAGTAAGGCTAAGATAATAAGTGCGATCGCATCATTGGGCGCAGTCCGCAACCCTTCATAGGCAAAGGACTGATTGGCCTGATAGACCAATATGGCTCCAATCAGGTAGAACAGCATGGCCGTATTGCTAACAAACAGATAGCGCAGTCCTACCCAGATAGAACGATCGGTTCGAGGATATGTAATCAGCAAAAATGCGGCAATGCTCATCAGTTCTAAGGCAACGTATAAGCTGATGAAATCTGCGCAAATAAAGGCTGAATTCACGCTGCCATGCAGGATGATCATCTGGGTATAGAAGAAGCTGCTTTTCCCCCGATACCAGCAGTACAGAATCACCGCTGCTGTCACTAACCCATTGGTCAGGATAAAGAACCCACTGAGCGAATCAACGGTTAGCGTCACCCCAAAGTTATCAATTAGCTGTAGATTCAAGACCGTCGGATCCATCAGCCGCTGTAACCCGTAGGCAATTGACATAAAGCCAACTCCCAGCGCTAAGTGACGCGCCAGTTTGGGCAGCAGATAAATGCTGAACCCGATGAAAAATGGCAGTGCTATCCAGACAATCGTTAGCGTACTCATCAAACCCATCACTGAACGTGCTTCTCAATCTCACTCGTTTCCAACCTTGAACTAACCAATCAGGCCAGCACCATCCAAAACAGCGACATCAGCATCAGACTCATTCCTCCAATTAAATGGTCAAATTTTTCTAGGATGAGCGGTAGCCTGAACACCAATTGCTTGAAAATCAAGCCGTAAGCCAACCAGCCCAAACCAATTGTCAATAATGGCTTCACAATGTTTGCTAGCGAGTAAGCTTCGTAATACACTCCGTTGGCAGCGAATAATCCACCCAGCAGCAAAAACATCGCGGGCCAAAAGCCAGGTTTAAGTTTGTGTTTCAAGTCCGCCGCTGGATCAGCTTCAGATTCTGGCTGATGGGGCAAAAAGATAAACTTGGCAAATGCGATCGCGGTTCCCAATGCCGCAATATTCATCACCACCACCTGCCACGGCAGCAGGTTCTTCATCGTCAAAACTTTTGCACCAAACCCTGATAGTAGAGGGAATCCAGAAATTGAGAAGCTAGCAATCACCAGCACCAACCAAATGGGTGTCGCCATCGGCGCTTGCTGAAGTTGCTTAAAGCTGCGACTGGGTAAGTTGCCTGCAATCAGAAACAGCGCCGATTTCACCAATCCATGCGTCAGCGCATAAAAACCACCCACCTGGGGAGCTGCTAATACAAACCCCAACTGAGACAAGGTGCTAAACGCCAACAGCCGCTTGGTATCTTTCTCAAAGATGGCATAGCTGACGCCGAGTAACGCTGTTCCGACCCCAAACAGCCGTACAATTGGCTCAAGCTCTTCCACCATCAGCGCACAGCGCACCAAGGGAAACACACCTGCTTTAATCACCACGCCTGACAGTAACGCTGACACTGGAGTATCCGCTTCAGAATGGGTCAGCGGCAGCCACAGACCCGAGACAAAAATGCCGCCTTTCGTCAGTAAGCCCAGAGCAATGAGTGCGATCGCATCATTAGGCGCAGTCCGCAACCCTTCATAAGCAAAAGACTGATTGGCCTGATAGACCAATACGGCTCCAATCAGGTAGAACAGCATCGCCGTGTTGCTAATAAATAGATAGCGTAGTCCCACCCAAATAGAACGATCAGTTCGAGGATACGTAATCAGCAAAAATGCCGCAATACTGATTAATTCTAAGGTCACATAAAGGCTGATGAAATCTGCGCAAATAAAGGCTGAATTCACGCTGCCATGCAGGATGATCATCTGGGTATAGAAGAAGCTGCTTTTCCCCTGATGCCAGCAGTACAGAATCACCGCTGCGGTCACTAACCCATTGGTCAGGATAAAGAACCCGCTCAGTGAATCAACAGTCAGCGTCACCCCAAAGTTATCAATCAGTTGCAGATTCAAGACCGTTGGATCCAACAGCCGCTGCACCCCATAGAGCAAAGAGACACAAGCAACTCCCAGCGCTAGGTAACGCGCCAGCTTGGGCAGCAGATAAATGCTGAACCCGATGAAAAATGGCAGTGCTATCCAGACAATCGTTAGCGTATTCATGGCTTAATCGTCATGCGCAATGATGTTTTGGGCGTATACCAATCCAAATAGAGGATGAACAGAATAAACATTTATAGGGCAAGGGGTTTAAGCCCCTTGTTCAGTGCAGTCTTGCAAAGGATTGGTAATAGTCGGGGCATAGCTACGCTAATGTCCCAACGGCATTAATCTCTTGTTTTTTACTGAACGTGCTTTTCAATATCGCTCGTTTCTAATGTTGGGTGATTTTTCGATAACTTCATGACACCGACTAGCATCAGCGCTTGAATCGAAAAGCCAATTACGATTGAGGTCAAAATCACAGCCTGTGGCACCGGATCAGCGTATGCCACCGATTCAGTGGTTCGCTCTGAAAGAATGGGCGTAAATAAGCCTCCTTTGGCGGCAAACAGGACATAATAGGCAATCACCCCGGTGCTCATCACGTCCATCGAGATGATTTTCATCATCAAATTTTTTTTCAGGATGATGCCAAAAAAGCCACACATAACGGTGGCAAAGACACATGCTTCTAAAAGTGACATGGCTAAATTAAGTCAGGTGAGAGGAGCAAGATATAAGGTTTATAAAAGCGTAGGGTGGGCATTGCCCACCGTGAAGACGCATCTGTAAAAACGAATTAATCTGGAGTAATCCTGTAGGTTAGGTTGAGTGATAGCGAAACTCGGCAAACTTTTGATACTGTTGGGTTTCACGTTGTTCAACCCAACCTACGACATTACTTGGTAACCGAGAGGGTTGGTTCTGCGGCAGGTTTGGCTTCTTCTGTCACCGCTTCGCCGTCGTCAGGCTGACTGCCTTTCAATGTCCATTGCAACATGGGCGGTGCGAGGAAGGTGGTCAGAATTACCATTACGATGATGGCCGCTTCCAAGGGCTTATCTAGAACGCCACTGGCCGAACCAATTCCGGCAAAGACCAAGCCAACTTCGCCTCGTGGAATCATGCCAACACCAATCGCGAGGCGGTTCACACCGGGCTTGCCAAATACGGCCCAACCTGTGACCACCTTACCGATGATGGCTACAGCGATTAAGAAGGTGGCAATGATGAGGCCAGCGCGGTTTTCAGCAACAGCCGGATTCAACACGCTCAGGTCAGCCTTCGCACCGACAGTTACGAAGAAAATGGGCACCAGGATATCGGCAATTGGCATCACCTGCTGATCCAGTTCCTTGCGCTTGTCGGTTTCATCGAGAACCAAACCCGCAGCAAAGGCACCCAGAATCGCCTCTAAGTGAATTACATTCGCCAAGAAGGCCATTACCAGTGCAAATGTGAACGCTGGGATTAACAATGCGCCGCGAGTTTGCAGCTTATCTGCGATCGCAACAAAGCTTGTGTTGAAAAATTTACCTAAGAAGATGGCACCTAACAGGAAGGCACTGGCGCTGACAATCAGGTAAACAACATTCAGCAGATCAACTTCACCCGTCTTAGCCAAGCTAGCAACAACGGCTAGAACGATGATGCCGAGTACGTCATCAATGACCGCTGCACCGACAATAATTTGACCTTCCGTGGACTTGAGATGTCCCAGTTCAGACAGAACTTTGGACGTGATACCAATCGAGGTCGCGGTAAGCGCTGCACCAGCAAAGATGGATGGAATCACAGGGGCGTGAAACAGCATCACTAAGCCAACCGTGCCGAGAATGAAGGGAGCTGCTACACCAACTACAGCCACGACCGCCGCCTGGTAGCCAACCTTGCCTAGTTCCCGCAGGTCAGACTCTAGACCAATTTCAAAGAGCAGAACGATAACGCCCAGTTCCGCCAGTACCGAAATCACCTCGCTCTGGCTTTGGAAGATATGAGTGACAGCTTCCGCATCCAGATTGCCGAGCCACTGCAACGCCGACATCAGCATAGAATCGGCAGCCGTTGCGCCCGTTTCGGGAAACACCAGCAGGTGCAGGGCTGAGATACCCACGATGACGCCACCGACCAGCTCGCCGAGCACCGGCGGCAAATCTAGCCGCTTGGACAGCTCACCCCCTAGCTTGCTCATGATGTAAATCACCACGAGGGTCAGCAGCACCCCCGTCAGGACAAAAGCACCATACTCAGATTCTGGCGTTGTAGCAAAGAGGAACGGGGCTGAGGGCCAGACATCAACCCAGCTCACCGGCAAACTTGCAATAAGATTAGATAACATAATTGCTTGTCTTAAAAACAGAACGTTTGATTGCCCTCACCCCCAGCCCCTCTCCCGCAGGAGAGGGGAGCCGGAAGTCCTTTACTTTCTTTTCTTGTTCCCTTTCCCCGAGGGAGAGGGCTAGGGTGAGGGTTTCTCTCTTTATGAAAGGGAGAAAGCTGGAGTTAACGATTACCGTTCAGGTGCGATCGCACTTTGTGCGCCAGCCTCTAAAAGGTTGGATTCTGTAGACTGGTACAGAGAGGTCACTGCAATTTTGAGTGCTTCTGCCCGATCCGTATAGAAATGATGTGCAGGAACCAGTTCGGTAATACCAAGCTTTTCAAGGCGTCGCAGGGTTTGACCCGTTGCACCGACGACAAACACCTGACGACCTTTTTCAATTGCTTCTTGGATGGCATTTTCTAGCGCTAACGCTGCCGTCACACCCATGTGAGGCACATCGGTTACGTCAAACACAATGGAGTCACAGTAGGAAACCGCATTGTGCTCGCGCGAAATGGCCTTTGCCACACCAAAGATCATCGGACCGCTGAGTTGGAACAGCAGAACGCGACCATTGGCTTCATCTAACCAGCGCTTTTCGTTAGCATTTAGCGTAATGGCATCATCGGAATCCGTAATCGCTTGCACAGACTCAGAATGCAGATTGCTCATCCGCTCAATCGTCAGGATATTGGCAACGAAGACACCAATCCCTACTGCTGCAATCAGGTCAACCAAGACCGTCAGGATAATCACCCCGTACATAATCAGAGCGCCCTTAACGGAAACCTTATGCGCTCGCTTCAAAAAGCCCCAGTCAATAATGTCGATACCAACTTTGAGCGCAATACCCGCCAGTACAGCTAGAGGAATCATGGCAGCTAGGTTTGCTGCACCCAGAATCACAACCAGCAGGACACCCGCACGAGTTAAACCCGAAAGCGCCGTCCGACCGCCAGTTTGGATGTTAACTACCGTACCCATTGTGGCACCCGCGCCTGCGATACCACCAAATAAGCCAGACGCTAAGTTACCTAAACCTTGACCAATCAGCTCTTTATTGGAATCGTGCTCAGTCCGAGTCAAGCTGTCTGCAACTAGAGAAGTCAATAGCGCATCGATACAGCCCAGCATCCCCAGTACCGCCGCATCCACAAGCATTAGCTGTAGCTGATCAGGGCTGAAGGTTGGCACTTGCAACGCGGGGAAACCAGCCGGAATTTCGCCAATCCGACGAATATCAACACCGGGGAACAACATCAAGGACAAGACGGTACCGAAGATCAGCGCCACTAGCTGAGGCGGCACAATCTTCTTAAACCGCGAGGGCATAAACCAGATAATCGCCACCGTCACAACCGCTAACACGGTCTCGGCAGGCTGCATATTGGCAATCAAATCCGGTATGCTACGCAGCGTCCCAACAACGCCCCCTGCCGGACTGGCCTGTCCTAAGAACGGTGCCAGCTGCAAAATCACCAGAATGACGCCAATACCGGACATAAAGCCCGAAATCACCGTATAGGGCATCATCGTGACGTATTTACCCAGCCGCAGCGCTCCAAAAATAATCTGGAAAACCCCAGCCAGCATCACAACGGTAAAGGCCATCGCCATCCCGTTTTCTGGATCAGCCGCTGTTAGATTGGCGATAACGGCAGTCATTACAACCGTCATCGGACCAGTTGGCTCTGAAATCAGGGTGGGAGTTCCACCAAACAATGCTGCAAAAAATCCGACTAAAACCGCACCCCAGAGACCAGCGACGGCACCGGCACCTGAAGCAACACCGAAGGCAAGCGCCATCGGCAAGGCAATAACTGCGGCAGTGACACCTCCAAAGATGTCACCCCTCAAATTTCTAAAATGAATCCTATTGGTAAGTTGCATGGCTTAGACCACCGAACTATATATTTGGACTAAGTCTTCAAAAGAGCAAATCCACAAACCTGTGCAAACTTGTGCAATCGCTAATTCCGGCAAAGACGGCTTGCACGAAACTAGCCTGAAGAAATTGAAAGCTTATTCATAGACTTAAATCTATGAATTAAAAGATTTACATTAAAAATTATCTAACCACAAAACGAATCAACTGTAATCACTAGCATCGTGATTATTTTTGATGCAAACCAAAATAAAATCTTATGGTTCAAGGCTTGATCTGTAGCGAACCTTATATCTCATTCCTGAGACAACCTCTAGCAATATCTCCGTATCGATTCACTACAGTTCTGCAACTAAGAGCTGAGACAAGCTATTTAGAGCAAACTCCGTATCGCATCACTCTTGCACCACGATTCGATTAAAGCAGTCTCAGTCTCGCGGCAATTTACTGTCCTGTAGGGAGTTGGACACATTCAGAACAACCTGCCACCCAGAGCTGTCTCAACCAGGAATCAGACAAATGAGACAACATACTCCGTATCAGCTCACCTTTGAGACTGTGATCACGCTTTGGGGTTTGTCTCAATCGCAGCAGGTGGCGCTTTATAGGCCGAAATCCTTTGAACTCTTCTTTTGGAATCTGATAGATGAGATCGCACTTTTCTCTCTGGCTCTTGTATTAATCTTTGGAGCCAAGCAATGTTTAACCCTTGATCTCTAACTCGTCCTCTCTATGCGTGCCCACCTTGATCTACTTAACAATCTGATACAAATCAATGTGCATCAGACAACATGCTCCGCATTGCATCACTGATATTTCCGTATCCCATCACTTTCAAATCCAAAAATTGAGGCTCTGCAGTACATAAGGCGACATCAAAAGTCTCAGTTTGTCTCACTTTAAAGACAAGACAAAAATCTCCGTATTGGCTCACTGGTTGATTAAGCGCTGATAGAGCCTGTTTTCAGTCCTCTTTTTGGTACTTGAGCGCCGCTCAATTAACAGACAAAAATCTCCGTATCAGCTCACTTGTTTTACTGAACACTTGTCTCAATCCAAGTGCGGAACGGCGAGCATTGGCGGCAGCGTTGTCTTCAGGTTGTCTCATCCTCAACGGTTGAAAGCGCCTGTAAGCCGTTGATCCAGCGAAAAATTAGCTACTTTGCCCTGTGCTTGTACACAGTAAGACTTAGACGAGACAACATAATCCGCATCCCATCACTAATAGTGCTAAAGCCAAATTGAGTACTGCCAAGCCATATTAGACAGTCGGCTCCGTATTCACTCACTTTGCGGTCTGATGCCAAGCCATATCAACCGAGTAACTGATAAGACAACTGCTTTTCTAAGACAAGACATAAATCTCCGTATCGGCTCACTAAATTTGAACCCGAATTCACGATGTGATGCCTTATCGAATCCGGTCTAACTCAAGCAGCACAACTGAATGCGTCATCTGACCTCACTGAATCTCGAAATATTCATTATTAAGGTTGTGAGATCTATGTAGCTATGTTGCCTAAAAGCCTTAGGACATAACGATTAGCTGCCACTTAGCCGAAATATTAAACAGCTTAAAATACTGCTTTCATTTGTAGTGTAATATTAGTGTAATCAAGCAATATTATCGCTACCAAATGAGTTGCGAGCTTTCTGCTGGTTCTGAGATCGCGCTTCACATCACCTCATCAACAAAGACAAGCATCTCCGCATCAGCTCACTTTTGTCTCAATCTTCGGAGATTTGCCAAATTGCTTGTTCTGCAAGCCTTACAGCTACTTTTGCTTCAACAGAATGATTGATTGTCTTCTGCCACCTCGTCTCTTTTGCTGTAAATCTCTGTCTTGTCTGATCTCAAGTTCACGGATAAAAACGGCTGTAATTTAAGCAGGGCAAAGGTTTTGGAATAAGACAAATAACTCTGTATTACATCACCTATAGCTCTGTATCGTGTCACTTTGTCTCCGTGTTGTCTCACTACTAAAATCTGAAACGCTGGCTGGGCTTGGCATTGAGCCAAGTGAGACAAGCTAATAAGTTTAAAATAAAAAATCTCTTTCCAAATGGGCTGAAATCCCTTCTGGGACAATGCTTGCGGCGCAAACTGCTGCCCTTTGGAGGTGCGATATTTCGGCAAGTGCGATCGCGGAACGATTTGAATATGTGCGAGAACAAGACAATCCGTTTCTCGCGCTATTTCCGCATCGCTACGACTATATCTACGCCCCTTTTCCAGAGACAGGATGCAAGCCAAACTGGCACACTGAAAGCCGTCACCCTTTGTCCGATCGCATCATCCAGCAAGGTGGATACTTATACGGCGTTCGGTTTGGCTCCACCACGTCCTATGCTCTGCTTGATATTGATATCACCAGCCCTTATCACCCGCAGCGAGACTCTTTTGCCGTCTCACGCATCATGGTGGCGCTAGAGCCGCTAGGACTGGTGCGTTCCGTCATTTGCACGTCCAGTAACAGCGGCGGACTGCATTTGTATTTCCCGTTTACCCAGGCACTACCCTCCTGGAAACTTGCCCGCGTCATGGTTCATATGCTCCAGCAAGCGGGCTTCAAGCTCTATCCAGGGCAGTTAGAGCTATTTCCCAATCCCAAGTCCTACAACCGGGCTGGTAAGCCGACGCTGTATCACGCTCATCGCTTACCACTTCAGATTGGCTCTTATCTGCTCAATGCTGACCTACAGCCAATTTGGAGCAGTTCAGATACGTTTGTTAGACAGTGGCACAGTGCGAGACAAGCCAACACGCTTGAGACAAAAACGCTCACCCGATACCTCAAGCAAACGTGGCAAGGGTTTCAGCCAATTTCGGGTGGAGCAAAAAAGTTTATCCAGGATCTCAATGCTGAAATTGAAGCGGGCTGGTCGAGTTGCGGTCAAACCAATCGCCTGCTGGGCCGAATCGCTATGCGAACCTACATCTTTCACCACATCCTGCACGGTGGAGAACCGCTGACCGGACAAGCATTGGTTAATCAAATCGTCGCTGTGGCTCAATCGCTACCAGGTTACAAAGAGTGGTGTCAACACCAGCACGAAATCGCTCAACGAGCGGCAGACTGGGCACGCTCTGTGGAAAAGAGTCACTACTTTCACTATGGATTACACTACGAATTACACTACAAAGGTGTGACCACAAAGCTTGGTTTAGAAAATGCTCCAAAGCCTCGCTCTGAGTGGAATCAACAGCAGTTCGACCAAGCACGCAACAAGATTCGGAATGCTGTATCAGAAATGCAAAAGCTGGATCAGTTTCCAGATCGAGCAACTGAACGGTTCAATAAACTAACTAAGGTTTATGGAATTGGTGGCAGTTCTCTATATCGTCATTCAGATCTCTGGCATCCTAAAGAATTGAAAGTTCAAGAGACCGCTCGAGATTTGGAAGAATACTTAGAACAGAATTTGGCTGTAAAAAGCTTAAGCAGCCTAAATGATGTAAATAAAGATCTGAACAAAGATTTGAATTTAAAGAGCTTGAATTTAGAGAATTGGAGTCTAGATGATCTGAATTTAGATTTAAATAATCTGAGTCTGGATTTAGATAGTTTGAGATCACTAAAAAATTTAAATAGAGAGGAGACTTTAAAGAGTTTAGATAAGATCAAAGACTTGAATCCTAATTGGCTTGTTGATATCAACACTGATCTGAGTGCAGAATATGCAAACCAGCCTGACCTACACTACACAACCTGTACAAGCTTATTACAGTCGTTAGGGCGTAACCCTAGCCAGGGTAAGACTTTAGCTAGTATTGCATCGCTACAATTTAGCCAATTTCAAGGCTGTAATTTTGATCAGGACTTGTACCAGGACTCTAGTCGAGCCTTGGCGCAAGTTGCGGCTCTTGAATTAACTGAATCGTCAGAATCACCTGTTGAATCGTTTATTCTGCGCCAGTATCAGCAGAATAATTCTGTCTGTCCGTCGCAGTTTTCGCTAAGTTCTGCCGAAGCTCAGCGTTTACTAGTTCTACAACCTGAAGATCAAAACGCATCGTGGTTCTTGTGGCCACATATATTGCGACTGCCAGGAGTGCTGCGATCGCAATTTGAAACCTGCTTTTCGCACCTCACTAATCTGCCAATATCTGTTTTGAGCAAACTCCACAGCCTGCTGCCACTGAGCTCTCTGACTATACCTACTGACAAGGCATTATCTGAAAACCTCGACCAGCGTATTCAAGCGCTAATCGAGCTGATTCACCAGCTTCCTGTTCAATCTTGGGGAAACGTTTCCCCCAACTTTGCCTTAGAACCCAGAACCCTTTCTCCTCCATGATTTCAAGGTTTGACCGTATATTTTGCGTTGCAACAATTCCTACTAAATCTTCCGTTTCCCCAATTTTCTTTGCCGCTCTTACCGCCTCTATGATTTTCTCAATGTGTTTACGCTTCGCTTTGGCGTAGACTATCCCCGAAGAGGTTATACAGCACCCTACTCTTTGCTCCCCTGCTCCCGTTTCCCCTCTTTCTCCCCTTACTCTCCTCAGCTTTCTCTACAGCCTCTACAGCCTCTACAGCCCTTTTACTCCTCACCCCTCACCCCTCACTCCTTGTATGTTGAGAGAAGAGAGGTAGACCGACCCTCCTGAGATGCGAGACATCGTGCGAGAGCCAGGGTCGCCTCTCAACTTGATACCCCAAACTCGGATCATCGGCAGGGACAAAGAGATCCCGAATGACGCAAGGCTGAGTTGTGTGTATCGTCCATCTAGAATTCGCTACAAGGAGAGTACTATGTGCGCGCAATCAACCGACTCAAGGTCATCAGCCGTCAAGCAGTGGGTCGGCATTGATGTGTGTAAACGGTGGCTGGATGTTTATGTTAGACCGTCTGGAGAGAACTTCCGAGTGAGCAACAGCAGTGAGGGAATTGAGGATTTAACCCGTCGGTTGGCCAAGCCGTCGCAGGTGGGTCGCATCATCGTTGAAGCCACAGGTGGCTATGAGCGACACATCGCGCTTGCAGCACAGCAGCAGGGCTATGCACTAGCGGTGATCAACGCCAAGCAAGCTCGCAACTTTGCCAGAGCTGCCAATCAACTGGCTAAGACCGACCGAATCGATGCGGCGATCCTCGCCTGGTTTGGCGAAGCGATGCAGCCTCCGCTACGACCGTTGGCCAGTGAGGCTCACCAACAGTTACAGGATGCGGTGACCCGTCGCCGCCAATTAGTGGAGATGCTCACCATGGAGCGCAACCGTTTAGCTGGACTGCGAGGTCCCGCTCAGGAAGACGTTCAAGCCCATATCGACTGGCTCAAAGACCGCATCAGCGACCTTGACCAAGCGATTGATGAGCAAGTGGAACACAACCAACAGTGGCAGCAGCACCAGGCTCAACTGACCTCTGTTCCAGGTGTCGGTCAGGTGGTTGCCAACACCCTGTTGGCTCTGCTGCCGGAGCTAGGAACGCTCTCACACCGTCAAATTGCCGCTCTCGTTGGGGTGGCTCCGCTCAATCGCGATAGTGGGCAAAAGCGAGGGCAGCGCTCGATCTTTGGTGGCCGCAAACCCGTTCGGCAGATGCTCTACATGGCCACTCTAGTTGCAGTTCGTTACAACCCTGTCATCAAAGCCTTTTATGAGCGGCTGCAACAGCGTGGCAAGTTAGCCAAAGTCGCCCGCATTGCCGCTATGCACAAGCTGCTGACGATCCTCAATGCCATGCTCAAGCACGGCACGCACTGGCAACCACCGGAGGCTGCTATGACGTAATTGACCTCCTTTCGACTTGACTTTTAAGATAATCGCTCTCGCCTCACCCTTTCTAGCCCCTTTCCCCCAATCTTCGATACACTAAAGACCGAATTCCCTAGACAGTCACGAAGTTGAGTGGATTCTGATGCCGCGTCGGATTAACCCTAAATGTTTAGCCTGTGCCCAGTTGACTGCTGATGAAGCTAAGCAGATGCATGGGGCAGATGGAGATAACTGCTGGAATGAGCAGCGGTGCCCTCGTAAGCGATCGCACTATCGGCATCGACGAGATAACAACGCCAAGCGGAGAGTTGAGCGGCAGCAGACTGTGGCACAAGTCGCTGTTGAAGAATTAGCGGTTCCTGTTTCAGCCCCGACCGTGGCCTACTTATATCTGTACCGAGCTAAGCGGCAGGATGCACCTCTACATGCGATCGCAGTTTCGGTGTGGCAGGGCAGCCAGCGAATCATGGAAATTGAGCCGATTCACTGTGCGGGGTTGCGAAATCGTCAGATTAACCAGTACCTCAAGGATGTGTTGACTCAACTGGAGGAGCGATTTGGCATTAGCGAGTTTGAGGCTCAAGTGCGGCTGGAACCGGAGGAATGTCCGGTTGCTCAGTGTCCCCTACGGCACTCGCCAGGAGCGGTAGGGTGAAGCGGCAGGATCTAGAGCAGCAGTTTAAGGCAACTCTGAGTGAGGCGCAGTCAGATCTGGAGAGCTTTGATTTGCGGCTGCTGTGGGATGCTCTAGAGCAGGAGTTGGTGACGCTGCCGAATCTGGATCAACTGCGGCTAGCGGGTGTCATCGTGGCAGAACTGGCGGAGATCTATCAGGCAAAAGCGGCCCAAATTTTTGATGATTGGGAAGAAGGCTACAACACGGAAGGCCCAATTCCAACAGATGGTTTGTTAGAGGGGATTCGAGTACGTCAGTCGCAGCATGTGGATGTTTCGACCCTAGTGCGATCGCGCCGTCGTCGTACTGAAAAAAAGCCCGCCTATCAGCCTGATTCCGTGGCGCAACCGACCGACAAGACCGAAATTTTGGCAATGGCCGACGAGATAGAGGCGGCACGTCCTCTGGCAGTGGCTCACGTTGAAGATGTGTCGGCTTGGGTTAAAGCCATTGCAACCTACCTGTGTCAACAGTCATCAACAGCCATTTCGTTCACTCAGCTTCAGCAAGCGCTTAATCTGTCCCTGATTGAAATTTGGTTAGGCTTGCTGCTCGGTGGCTATCAGCTAGAGCAGCAAGGTGAATTCTATACGCAGCACAATATTTGGATTCGCAATCAGCATCACCATTCGGGCGATTAAAACCTCAAGTTGGATTCAGTTATTTCTACCGATGCTTTTTAAAGCAGACTAGGGAACTCTGAAGATACAAATCCGTGGTTATTGGGTACTGACGGTCGTTCCTTCATTGAGGCTTAATGTTGGCACGGTCAGTCTGTCAAATGACGTAACGTTGTGTATTCCCTGTTTTGCCTGTTCCCTGATTGTTGAAGCAGATCATGATTTCTCATTCTATTCCTCAACTCTTTGCTGTTGATCCAGCTTGCGATCGCACTCCGGCGCTGCTTGCTCAGCAAACGCATTTGTTTTGGCAGCTACTTGAGCAGTCTGCCGATGCCACGCTACTTTGGCATGATCAGCGACTCGTGTTCTGCAATCAGGCGGCGGTTGATTTGTTGGGATATGCAGAGCGAGCGGAGTTACTTCAGCAAACCTTCTGGCAGCTTTCACCCACGCAGCAACCTAGCGGTCATGACTCCAGAGAGCAGGCTTTGCTGATGATCAATATTGCAGCGCAGACGGGACATCATCGCTTTGAGTGGTGGTATGAACAGGCGGATGGTGAGGTATTACCCGTCGAGATTACGCTAACCGCTGTTACGCTAGATGCGAACACGACCATTTTTCAAGCCGTTTGTCGGGATATCCGCGATCGCAAACAAGCTGAGGCAGCACTACAGGCAAGTGAAGCAAGCTTCCGGCAGATTCTGGATGCGATTGCTGATTTGGTGCTAGTCAAAGGTGAAAAGTCCAAAATTGTCTGGGCCAATCAAGCCTTTCGTGATTATTACGGCATGAGCAACGAGGAGCTACAGGGATTAATTGACGCACCATTTAACGAACCCGACTATACGCAGCAGTATGTTAAAGACGATGCCCATGTATTCATGACCGGCAAGCGACTAGAAGTGGAAGAACCTGTCACTCGACACGATGGTGAGGTGCGGCTATTCAATACCATTAAAGCGCCCATCCGCGATCGGGATGGGTCTGTGACAATGACGGTCGGTGTCTCGCGGGATGTTAGCGATCGCAAACAAGCTGAAGAGCAGCTTCTGGAGTCTCGGCAACTGCTGCGTCATGTGATCGACAATATTCCCCAGGCAATTTTCTGGAAAGATCGCCGCTCAGTTTACTTGGGCTGCAACCGCAATTTTGCTCAAGCGGCTGGCTTGGCTCATCCTCGTAACATTATTGGTCTAACGGATAGCGACTTGCCCTGGACGCCTGAGGAAGCCGAGTTTTACCGCAGTAATGATCAACAGGTGATGGATTCCGGACAGGCGCAGTATCACCTACTGGAATCTCAGCAGCAATCTGACGGTAAGCAGATTTGGTGTGATACGAATAAAATCCCGCTGTTTGATGCTGACGGTCAGGTCATGGGTCTTTTGGGGACATTTGAAGACATCACGGCCCGTAAGCAAATTGAAGAAGATCTGCATGAAAGTAAGCAACTGCTGGAACTGGTGCTGGATGCCATGCCGCAGTACACATTTTGGAAGAGCAAAGATTCGGTATATCTGGGCTGCAATCGTCGCTTTGCCCAATTAACGGGAGTTGGTGAGCCAGAGCACATCTTCGGAAAAACTGATTATGACCTGCCGTTTTCCCAAGCAGAAGCTGATTGGTATATCGAACTGGATCGGCGAGTGATGACTAGTGATCAGCCCATCTATAACGTGATTGAGCCGCAGCAGCACCATGAAGATGGTCGCCAGCGCTGGTCAGAAACGAACAAAATTCCGCTACATGATCAAGACGGCAATGTGATTGGCATTTTGGGCACGTTTCAAGATGTAACTGAGCGAATTGAGGCTCAAGAAGCGCTGCAGCGATCGGAGGCGGAACTGCGGCAAAAAGCGGAGGAGCTAGAGCATCTAGTTAGAGAACTGCGGCGTACCCAGGCGCAACTGGTGCAAACTGAAAAAATGTCGAGTCTGGGTCAACTGGTGGCGGGGATTGCCCACGAAATTAATAACCCAGTCAATTTTATTCATGGCAATGTGGGCCATGCGCGTGCCTATATTCAAGATTTAATTGACATTATCCAAGCCTATCAATTCCATTATCCCAGCCCCCATGCCGAAGTCGAAGATCTGATTGAAGCGGTTGATTTAGAATTTTTGCTAGAAGACTTGCCCAATCTGCTCAGCTCTATGCAGGTTGGAGCCGATCGGATTCGCGATATCGTCGCGTCGCTGCGTACGTTCTCCCGGTTAGACGAAGCGGAAGTCAAAGATGTCGATATTCATGCTGGCATCGATAGCACGCTGATGATTTTACATAACCGACTGAAGGCCAAATCCGATCGGCCAGAGATTGCGGTTCATAAACACTATGGCGCGCTGCCCGATGTGGAATGCTATGCCGGACAGCTCAATCAGGTGTTCATGAATATTCTGGTTAACGCGATCGATGCGCTGGAAGAGCGCGATCGCAACCGCAGTTTAGAGGAAATGACCGACAGTCCCAGCCAACTTTGGATCACGACGCAGGTGACAGCGGATCAAGCTGCCATTCGTATTGCGATTCGTGACAACGGGCCAGGTATTCCAGACTATGTGCTGCCGCGCATTTTTGATCCGTTCTTCACCACTAAGCCTGTAGGCAAAGGAACGGGACTGGGCATGTCGATTAGCTATCAGGTAGTGGTCGATAAGCATGGGGGACGACTAACCTGCTCGTCTGTGGTTGGAGAAGGCAGCGAATTTGTGATTGAGATTCCGGTGCGGCGGGTGAGAGCAATTGCAAATCCTGAATAGAATGGGTAAAATCTGGTCTTACTCAGCACTCAACACCTTTTTATCCTTTAATCTGCGCTTAAACCCGTTGATGAAACGCTAGATGAGTTGTTCCGTTCACTTTGGCTAACGAATCTATACCAAGCCTGTGTATAAGAATTTGACGGTTTATTGGTTATGAAAGCTTGACCTAGCCAAGCTTTCATAATCAATAAATTATTGGGTTTCCCCGGACTTCGTGTTAGCTATTCAACAAAAGGAAGAGCGTTTATGAATGCAGAACGGCAACGGTTGCAGGCTACCAAAGCGAATCAGCAGCTCTGGAAAAAGTGGGGGCCTTATCTGAGTGAGCGGCAGTGGGGGACTGTGCGCGAAGACTACAGCGATAACGGTGATGCCTGGAGCTACTTTCCCCACGATCATGCTCGCTCTCGCGCCTATCACTGGGGCGAAGATGGTTTAGGTGGCATCAGTGACGATCATCAACTGCTCTGTTTTGCGATCGCACTTTGGAATGGCAATGACCCGATTTTGAAAGAGCGGCTGTTTGGCCTGACCAACAGCGAAGGGAATCACGGGGAAGACGTGAAGGAGTATTACTTTTATTTGGATAGCTCCCCCACCCATGCCTACATGAAATATCTCTATAAGTATCCCCAGCAGGCGTTTCCGTACGATGATTTAGTCCAGACCAACGCCCACCGCAGCCGGAATGAACTGGAGTATGAGCTGCTGGATACGGGCATTTTTGATGACGATCGCTATTTTGATGTGTTTGTGGAATACGCCAAGCGCGATCCAGAGGATATCCTGATTCAAATTTCCATCGCCAATCGTGGGCCGGAAGCCGCACCGATTCATCTGTTGCCGACACTGTGGTTTCGCAATACCTGGTCTTGGGCACAGGGTGGCTCAAAACCTGTTCTGCAAAAGATGGAGGGCAAGGGGTATAGCGCTGTTCACGCTTACCTGACGGATGAGTTGCTCAAGACTTACCTGGGTGACTATGTGCTGCACTGCGATCGCGTGGTTCCGTTACTCTTTACTGACAACGAAACGAATAATAAACGGCTGTTTGGATCAGAAAATGACGGTTCCCATGTGAAAGACGGCATTAATGATTACATTGTGAACGGCCAGCCAGAGGTTGTTAACCTGAAAGCGATCGGCACCAAAGTCTCTGCCCACTATACTCTCACGGTTCAGCCGGGAGCCACGGAAGTGGTTCACTTAAGACTGTCAGCGGCTAATTTAGATATCCAAAATCCGTTTAATGATTTCGATTCAATCTTTTCGATCCGAAAGAAAGAAACGGATGAGTTCTATGATTCGATTACGCCTGCCGCAGTGAAAGCCAACTGCGATCGCACCAATATTTTTCGGCAAGCGCTGGCGGGCATGATGTGGACGAAGCAATACTTCTACTATGACGTTGATCAGTGGCTAGAGGAACACGGTGTTTCGCCCTGGATGGGCGCAGCGCAGAAAAGCCAGGTACGCAACAGCAGTTGGTATCACATGCTCAACGACGACGTGATTTCAATGCCCGATAAGTGGGAATATCCCTGGTATGCAGCTTGGGATCTGGCGTTTCACATGCTGCCGATTGGCCTGATTGACCTGGATTTTGCTAAAAAGCAGCTCACGCTGATGCTGCAAGAAAACTATCTGCATCCCAACGGCCAAATTCCAGCCTATGAGTGGAATTTCAGTGACGTGAATCCACCCGTCCACGCCTGGGCCATTTGGGAAACCTACGTTCACGAGAAAACCTGCAACAACGGTGTGGGGGATGTTGAGTTTCTGAAGTACGCTTTCTCCAAGCTGCTGATTAACTTTACCTGGTGGGTGAACCGCAAAGATACGGGCGGCAATAATGTGTTTGAAGGTGGCTTTCTGGGCCTGGACAATATTGGTGTGTTCGATCGCAGTTCGCCGCTGCCCACAGGTGGCTATCTGGAACAGGCAGACGGTACGGCCTGGATGGCGTTCTTCAGTCAGCGGATGCTGCAAATTGCGATTGAACTGGCGCTGTACGATCCGCTCTATGAAGACATGGCGATCAAGTTTTTTGAACACACCATGTGGATTGCAGGTGCAATGGATCGGATTGGCGAGCATCAAGATGAACTCTGGGATGAAGCTGATGGCTTTTTCTATGACGTGCTGCGTTTTCCTGATGGTAGTGCCACGCGGCTCAAGGTGCGCTCAATGGTGGGTCTGTTAACCCTAATGGCCGTGGCCGTTTTCCCGCCGGAAGCGTTTGCGACGCTGCCCATGTTTCGAGAACGGGTGCAGTTTTTCCTCACTCGCTATCCCGAACTGACCCACGGGTTGCACTTGCCCACAGAACCCGGTTGGCAGGGACGACGGATGCTGGCAGTTGTCAACGAAGCGAAGCTGCGCCGCATTCTGGCCTATCTGCTGGATGAAACTGAGTTCCTGAGCGACTATGGCATTCGTTCCTTATCCAAATATCACAAAGGTCATCCCTACGTGTTTTATCAAGGGCGGCAAGCCTATCGGGTGGAGTATTTACCGGGTGATTCCAATACCGCTATGTTTGGCGGCAACTCCAACTGGCGCGGCCCCATTTGGATGCCCGTGAACTTGCTGCTGTTGCGATCGCTCCTTCAGCTCTACGGCTACTACGGCGATGATTTTAAGGTGGAATGCCCCACTGGATCGGGCAACTACGTTACGCTCTTTGATGCTGCGGCTGAAATTGCCAATCGCTTAATCGGGATTTTCGCGAAAGATCAAGCCGGTAAACGAGCTGTCTATGGCGCAACGGAGAAGTTTCAAACCGACCCGCACTGGCAAGATCTGATTCTGTTCTACGAGTATTTCCACGGCGACAACGGTGCAGGCATCGGCGCAAGCCACCAAACGGGCTGGACAGGCTGCATCGCCAGCATTATTCAAACCTCCGGCTATCTCACCAAGGAAATTATGCGAACCTCTGGCCCTGGACGATTTATTCCCAAACAATAAGCCAAGCAGTTACAGAGGTTGGGATTCTGGCCTGGTGGTTGGTGCTGGATAACGTCGGTATAAGGGATGTTATCCAGCATTTTTGATTGATAACACCCTGTATCTCCAGGATTAACCATCACATTTGACGGATAACACCCGGAAAATGGGGAGTTAGACAGTGAATTTTCTAATTAACGCTCTTCAATGACTCTAGGCAGAGATAAATTAGAGTAAAAGGGCTGAATGGTAGAGAGAATCAATGGTAGCTCCCCGACAAGCCAAGCCAACCGTCCGGTTCATCGATGAATATTGTGACTATTACCAAGACTTGTTTGCAGAAGTCAGAAGCTTTGAAGCCTTTAAGCATCTGCATGTCGGGATGATATCGGAAGTCAAGCGTAAGTCGCTACCAACCATTGCTAAGGTTACAGGACTACCCAATGCTCAGTCATTACAACAGTTTTTAGTCAGCTCACCTTGGCAGGCTAAAGACCTCAGGCAACGACGCATTGAGCTGATTTTAGGTCTCTTAGGGGGACAAAAATTGATCCTAGTCATTGATGAAACGGGCGACCGCAAAAAGGGACAGACCACCGACTATGTGAAACGACAGTACATCGGCAACTTAGGTAAGATCGAAAACGGCATTGTTTCGGTGGATGCTTATGGGGTAATTGACAATTTGACCTTCCCGTTAAGTTTTAGAATTTACAAGCCGAAAGAGCGATTAAAAGCAGGAGACTCTCATCACACCAAACCCGAAATTGCGGCAGCAATGGTTCAAGAACTCTGTGAATTGGGATTTCAGTTTGAACTTGTTTTGGCCGATAGTGCCTATGGAGAAAGCGGCAGCAGCTTTGTGCGGACATTACATCAATTAGAGCTCCCGTATGTGTTGGCTATTCGCTCAAACCATGCGGTGCTCTTGCCCAAAGAGCAACGGGTCAGAAGCAATCGCTGGCGTCAGTATCAGCGAACATTGAGTGATGGTCGTTGTGAAACTCGCTTCATTCGAGAGATTATTTATGGCCAACGTCGTTCCCAGCGCTACTGGGAATTGACAACGGATCCACAAACGTTACCTAGCGCGTCAACCTGGATGGTGATGACGTGGGTTAAGGACATTTCTTACCACCAGGTTGGAGACCTCTATGGTCTAAGAAATTGGGTGGAATATGGTCTCAAGCAAAGCAAAAATGAACTGGGCTGGGCGGACTTTCGCGTCACCGACTATGCTGTAATTGAAAAGTGGTGGGAAGTCGTGATGAGTGCCTATTTGATGGTCACCTTAAACACCCCCCCGATGCGTCCTCAGGGGGCGATTCCACCGGAACAGGATGACTCGATTGTGGTGTCTTCGTTCACGCAGCATTCAGATTGGAATATGGGCAACGGATGGAAGAACTGGCTCAATAACCTACGGTTAATTCTCTTGCCTTGGGTGAGTTCAAATCGTTTACAACCTTGGCTGGACGTGTTTCCGATTCCCGAACTGGCGCGAGGTTTTCAGATGCTCATCCGGCTCATGAATCAATTTCGGGGAGTTCCAACTACAATCCTACAAAATATTTCCTCTGCCTAGAGTCATTGAAGAGCGTTATAGCGGTTTGCAAAATTATGCAGTACGCTCGTTTGTACTGCTTTGGTCATGCCTATGCGTCCCCACTCCGCTGATTTACGTCACCGTATCGTCACCCTTTACGAGCAAGGTGAAGGATCCATTCGACAATTAGCCAAGCGCTTTCAAGTGAGTCAAGATAGCGTCCGTCTGCTTGTGAAACAGTATCGAGCTACCGGAAGCATCGCCCCCAAACCCTATGTCGGCGGTCCTCAACCCACGCTTCAAGCCAGTCACCATGAGGTGTTACGGGAGCTAGTAGAAGCGGATAATGATGCCACGTTGGCCCAACTGGCTGAGCGCTTAGCCGCCCGAACCGGCATCCAGGTGAGCGGTAGCACCATCAGTCGCACCCTCAGCAAACTGGGCATCACGCGAAAAAAAAAGTCTCAAGGCCAGTGAGGTCTATAGCGAAGCAAAACAGCAGCAACGCTATGACTACTGGCAAAGCATTCGGAATGTAGCCGTCGAAGATTTGGTGTTTCTTGACGAAACGGGAGTTAACTTGGCCATGGTGTTGCTGTATGCGCGCGCTCAACGAGGTCAACGGGCCTATGCCCAGCAACCGAAAGGCCGTGGCAAAAACCTCACGATCCTCGGTGCCATGAGCCTCAAGGCTGGGTTCCTTGAGGGCCTCAGCTTTACGGGTGGCACGACAGGCGATGTGTTTTTGTGGTTCATCGAAACGCTTCTCTGTCCACTCCTATGGCCGGGAGCGGTCGTGGTGATGGATAATTTGCCTGCCCATAAAGTGGACGGCGTCAGGCAAGCCATTGAGGCCGTGGGGGCACGAGTGATTTATCTGGCTCCTTATTCCCCAGATTTCAATCCGATTGAAAACCTGTGGTCAAAGTTGAAAGGGTATTTGAGAGCCGTTGAGGCACGAACTCCGCAAGCCTTGCATGAGGCGATCGCTCAGGGGCTTTCTCTGATCACCTTAGAAGATGTGCGTCACTGGTTCACCCACGGGTGCTACTGTGCTTAATCAATCTGCACACCGCTATAATTCCTAAAAAATGAAGTGTTGTCCAGCAGAACTGACGTATAACTGCGGAATGTAGGGGTGTTATCCATCAGATCTGACGTCGAATTTACCCCTATTTAGGCATCTAATTTCAGAGTTATTGATAATAAAAATGTAGAAATGAGTGAAGATAAATCCATAGATCTTGTTGGAGTAGGTCGAGCGATTGAGGCAATTCCTCCAGAGTCATGGAATCTGTTAGTTGGCACAGCATGTAGTATTGTCGAGTCTGCGGTTGCACCGATTACACAAACTACTGGGGGATTAGGTAGATTAATTGCAGCCAAGTTCGATCGATTGATTGAGGTTGAAAAGGTTTTAGCTGCTGAAGCCGTAGCATCTGCTCAGAGAAAAGCTCAGGCAAGTGGCCTAAACAATACTCAACCAAGGCCACAAATTTTGCTTCAAGTAATTGAGCAGTCGGCAACTGAAGCAGATAGTGGCATTCGGGAACTCTGGTCTAATCTACTTGCCAACGAGATGGTTGGCAGTGTGGTTCATCCAGAAATTGGACGCGTTTTAGCTCGACTCAGCTCTGAAGATGCCCAGCTACTCGTCCAAATCGCTGAAACAAAGCCAAACAAATATACTGAATTATTTAAGCAGACTATGATCTCGTCACTCAAAATAGCCGGATTTTCACTATTATCAAGCACTGATCCAAAAACGTTTAATCATGCCCATCTAAGCAATTTGGGATTGATCGTTCAAGAAGAAGATGGTCGGTGGAGACTTACAGTCTTTGGTGAAGGCTTTACCCGTGCCGTAACTGATCCAAGTACAAAAATAGCTGAGGACACATGACACGTTTCTTTGGCTATTGTCAGGCTATCCCTAATAGTTGTGTGCAACGGATGCTCCGGGTTTTCGGCACTCGGCATTCCATATTCGTGCCTAACATGCTCTTTCAGCGGACGCATAGGCGAAAGTGTTGGGCAATTCCAAAAGGTAGTCTTGCGCTGCTGAAAGAGCATGTTAGGCATACTGCCCATGAATATTAGTGATATGTTTATCGGATCATCTAAGCCCGTGCATCCTGTATGCCAGTACCGCACGCTGGAAATTTGCGGATGATTACTTTCGTGTCGCTTAGCTCGGCGGGATTGATGTTGCAGTTTGGTTTGCGATGAACTTTCAAGCCCGTGCATCCTGTATACCAGTAGGCATGTTGGAAATTTGCGGATGGTTACTTGTCGTTTAGCTTGGTGGGATTGATGTTGTGGTTTGCGTTGCGATCGCACATTTCACCTTTAGATTATGACATCCCAATTTAGATCAGAAACGGCAGGTGAAAAGGCTTGTGTTCCCACTCGGCTGAGATCTTCCATGTACCACGTGGTCATTGTGCCAGATGTGCGATCGCGAAATAGCAAATCATCGATTTGACCATCCCGATCAAAATCGCTCACGCCTTTGACGGCCCAATTTGTCGCAACTGTGCCAATTCGTTTTTGCGCGGTCTTAAATAAACCATTTGTTTGCCAAATCACGATTCGGCCATCTGCCTGGTTTTGCCAGACAAAATCATCAGCATAGCCACTGGAGCCAAAGTTGCCAGCGGCTTGAATCTCTTGGGTCCATTCCCCGCCGCTCTGCGGCGTAAGATCTAAGAATGAGTGAGTACATCCACAAGAGTCATAACGTAACAGTTTTGCTATACCACTTAGTGTTTCCAGCAAAGTATCGACGGGTTGTGTTTGATGAGCAAGTAGATGCGGTTCTGCGAGAGGTCTGCCTCGAAATCGAGAAACGCTACGAGGTGAAGTTTGTCGAAATTGGAGTGGACAAAGACCATGTCCATTTTCTAGTGCAGTCCGTGCCGACCTATAGTGTGACCAAACTGGTAACGATGCTGAAAAGTTTAACTGCACGAGAAGTCTTCAAACGATGCCCTCAAGTGAAGCAGAAACTTTGGGGAGGCGAGTTTTGGAGTGATGGATATTTTGCGAGTACAGTAGGCCGCCACGGGGATGAAGGAATGATCGCCAAATATGTTCAAGCCCAAGGCAAAGATTACCTCAAATTGCATCGGGATAATCAACTTGCTCTTTTTTGATTCTGATACCCCGTCCGCTTGCGGCGGGGTATTTCATTCTGCCAGGTCGTGTCTACTGTGCCGAAATCAATTTCACCCACCTTGGTATTGCCGTTCATCATCCAAACTAGAACCTGGCCCGTGTCGGCATTGCGCCAGATGATGTCATTCGCGTGCCCCGTATGCTCAAAATCACCAACTCCTTCAATTTCCCAAGCTGGATTGAAGGAGCTGACGGGCAGTTCGCCGATTTTTTGATTGTTCGTCACCAGCCAAATTTCATTTTCACCAGTCTCTTGATTGCGCCACAAAATATCATTGCGATCGCGATTCTGATCAAAATCCCCGATGCCGCCAATTGTCCAATTTAGGTCATTTACAGAGTTGAGTTGACGACCGGAAGTCCGAGTTTGCCCATTGGTGTTCCAAATCCAGTTTTGGCCCGTAGCCTGATTGCGCCACAGTAGATCAATGACTCCATCGCCATTGAAATCGGTCACATTTGCTGTGGGGTCAATGGTCGCATCTCCCGGTGCCAGTGTTGTGAGCTGCCAGCTTAATATGTCTGCTGCCGCTTGTCCCGCTGTGGTTTGAAATTCAAAGACTGCTTCTGAGCCAACGGTGGCAAACAGATCAACGTCGTAGGACAGCAGGGGCGTAGCAGGCTGGATCAAAGTGTTACTCAGAAAAACGTCTAGTTGATCAGTCGGGCCATCGTAGTGAATCCAGGCCGTTAGCGGACTGCTACTATCTAAGTCCAAGGTGGTATTCACTTGGCTGAGCCACTCGACGGTTGAGCTGGAACGCTGAAGCCTCACAACGTTAGTGGGCTGATTGGGCGATAGGAGCGGATCAAAGATCAGCGATAGGCTAGCGGATGGGGTTGTGGGTAGCGATGATTGGATGTCAAACGCAAAGCCAGAATCGGGCAATTCTGGCGTGAGGCGAAACTCGAAGCGGGTCGAAAAGGAAAAGTCAGGACTGATTTCAATCGCATTGGCTAGAGTGGCTTGTCCACCTGTGCCAGGTGTGCTAGATGTCAGTCGGAGCAGGTTGTTGACTGATGCTGCATTTCCCTCCAGATTGATTAATCCCTGTCGGTCAAAGCGCAGATCGTTCAAAACGAAGGTTTCGACATCTTGAGCAATTTGCTCCTGTAGTTCAGGCTGATTAATAATATTGCGATGCGTAATGCTGCGGTCGTCGAGTAAGTCTTCAACATTGATATTTTCTGCGCCTTGAACGGTTTCTGCCCCTTGCAGATCGGTCGGATCAAAGCCAGGTGCAAAGACGTTGAAGCGGTTGCGCTCCTGGTAATAGTTAATGCCCTTGAGCACGTTTGCAGGTAAGACTTCATCTTCTGAGCTATCGCCCGTCAGCGGATCAAACGATTCGATTTGAATTTGTAAATCGACGATTCCAGGAGCTTGCTGTTTGGAAAAGCGCGTAACGGATAGGCCACCTGCGCTGTAGCCGATGCCGCCTATGCGGCCAATGGTGTCGAGTTGGCTGATCCAGGTGTGAGCCTGTTGGCTGCCGATTTCGGTGAAGCCGAAGATGTTGCCTCGATAGGAGTCAAAGACCTGACTGCTCCAAAAATAATCCTGAAATTGACTCGTTAGCCGCTCGTTTAAGCTATCAATTCCAGATGTGCGATCGCTATCTGACGAGTTTGAAGAACCGAGCAGCCCTCCAGCTCCCCGAAAGAGGGCAACGACGCCTCGTTCTCCAAAGTTAAACTGCTGAAAATTTGGACTTGAAATCCAATCCATACGAGTTTTCTCTGACGATCAACTGGTCAAGTTTTTCGCGGATAAAAGAGAATCTTCCGGATAGTTTTCTCTGATTGTTACGGTACAGCAATGATCCATAACGATCCATGTGCGATCGCAACGCCAATTTTGATGTCGATAAGCCAGGAAATCTTTTCTACGTTTAGTTTCTAGACCATTCTATTTGGACTGAAACGGATTTTGCACCATCGTTTCTTTCAAACTGGCTGCTGCCTTATCTAACTCGCTTACCTCACCATCATCCAGCGTCCAGCCCAGTGCGCCCATATTTTGCTGTGCCTGCTTCAGCGTTTTGGCCCCCGGAATCGGCATCGTTCCCTTGTAAATGCACCAGTTGAGCGCTACCTGAGCCATTGTTTTCTGCCGCGATCGCGCAATTTCATCTAGACAGTTCAACACAGGCTGTGCCGCTGGCACCAGTCGTTTAAATAAGCGTCGCCGTAGTCCCTTCGGATAGGTATCGCCAGGCTGATACTTACCCGTCAAAATGCCCAGACAGAGCGGACTGTAGGCAATGATCTGGATGCCTAACTCATCGCAGACTTCCTTCACGCCCAGCTCCGTCACAGGCTGAGTGGAGAGTAGCGAATACTGCACCTGCAAGGTCTTAATCGGGACACCTCGTTCCTGGAAATGCTGATGCACTTTCCGCAGGCGCTGGCCACCGTAGTTCGATAAGCCTACGCCTTTCACTTTGCCCTGTTGATACAGTTCCGCCAAACCATCCAGTAACGGCCATTCCTGCCAGGGAAAATAATTGGCGGTTGACCAGTGCATCTGCACCAAATCCACGGGTCGCTGCAATCGCTTAGCAGACGCTTCACAGGCTCGCACCATTGCGCTGGAGGTGAGTCGCCAGGGATAGGGAGCCAGCTTAGTGGCAATGCAAATTTGATCTTGATTCGCACCCTCGTAAGCGTGGCTGAACTGGCCCAGTAGCTTTTCACTCTGGCCGCTGAGTCGGCCCGTGCCGTAGGAATCCCCGGTATCAAACAGTGTGCCCCCGTGGCTAACGCAGTAGTTAAACACCTGCTGAAGCTGGCTGTCCATGCTGGGGTCATAGTTCCAGAGCAGCCGATTGCCCCAAGCCCAGGTACCGCAACCCATAGCGGGCAGTGAAAGCGTTTGGTCGATCATGCGAGTGGATGGTGAACCGAAAAACGACAGTACTCTGTTGCAGCATATCGTATTCGATTCCACTTAAATGCCGCACTGTTTTAATTTCGCCATCCAGCGGCCAAATCCCTCCCGCCGAAATCGCGTCGGTTCCTTTTCCGTGGGTTCCAGTACCTGCCAACGATGCCAGGGTAAGTAACCTACCGGAATCGTGCTGTTTGAGACAATCTCAGGACTGAAGTTCAATTCATCAAACTTGAGCCAGTCGCCGTTTTGCTGCCAACCAACTGCGATCGCAAATTTGCCGTAATCTTGATTGACGGCAGGACTTTCCCAAATCTGCCGCTGCACGGCGTAGCTAAATCGACCGTTACTGGCCTTTGCCCATAAAGTATCTAAACGCTCCAGATCTGCACAGACGGGATCGAGTGCGATTTCTTCCCAGTTCGCGTCATATTTGGCATCGTTGAAAAGCGCACTCGTTTCGGTTTCGGCGGTTTGCCAGTCTTGGTTTTCAAAGCTGGTTTCAAGCACGACAGTCGGCACAAAGCAATCTCGTTGAGATACCTCCCCAGAGGGCAAGATTGTATTGCAAAGCCGGACATTATCCAACGCTGTAGATTCCGCTGGCAAAATCGCCTGCGTGAGATTAGCTTTGGCTAGTGATACGGGGGGATGCTGCCAGTCGCTCAAGTTAGCCCCCGTCAGGTCAGCATGGGCCAGGGTGACTCCTTCTAAGTTGGTACCGCTCAAGTTTGCGCCGCTCAGGTTAGTATTCTCCATCACTGCGCCCTGTAGGTCGGCGTTGCTGAGGTTTGCGCCGCTGAGGTTGGCATATTGAAAGTTCACCCCTTGTAAAACGGCTTCTGTAAAATTCGCCTGTTCTGCAATGGTGGCTTGAAACAGCGCCCCGGATAAGTCCGCTCCCCGCAAATCAGCTTCTTCCAGGTAAGTTGCGCCACTGAAGTCTGTTCCCCGTAGATTGGCGTTGCGCAAGTTGGCGCGATTGAGCCAAGCTTCCCGAAAGATGAGTCCGGACAGATCGGCACCCGCCAGATTTTTACCTGACCAGTCAACGGCGCGAAAGTCGGAAAAGCCGTCGCGGCTGCGGCTGCGCCAATCAATATTGGCAGGTCGCGTGAGCCAGTAGAGGCCACCCGCGCCCAGTAATACTGCCAAAAGACCAACACCACCACAGCCAGCCAGAACTTTTTTCCACATGAGAAGCACTCGTTTTCTGAAATCAGCCAATTACAGCGAGGCGGCGACGGGCAGTCTACTTTCTCCTGTAGCAAGCCAGTGGGCACATTCTGGCCCCAATCGACGTAGTGCCGTTTCTTCATATTTAGCGATATCTGCTTCCGTCAAGCTATCTTTCCAGCGTCCATTCGTGCCTTTGTGAATAAACGTCTGGGCACCGCCTTCCCAGAAGGCTCCTTCCAGCGGTACGGTTTTGACCGCATGGTGCTTCATATAGTCAAAGCTACAGTGTTCTAAAATCAGCGGCCATCGGGATGGTTCAATTTCGATATCCAGAAACTCAGCGATTTGCCGAATTTGCGTAGCCATATCCCGTTTTAGTGCGGCATAGTGCACCAGCTTGACGTTGGGTAAATGGCGAATGTCCCACCAGGATTTGACATTTTCCCAGTTTGACCAGAAAGGATAGCCATCTCCATCTAGCCACTCTCGGAAATATTGCAGGACTGATGCAGGAGGATGTCCAATCGGTGGGCCAACTCGTCCAGGGGTTTCGTTGACCGCTTCGTACCAAGCGGCGTTGGCTTTGGCATGGTGATTATATAGACTCCAGACAACATCGCGTCCATCCCGTGCAATGTACAGATACTTTGCCTGGGGCGAGAAGACAAGCGCGTCTACAGGTAAATGGGTTTTGATGAAGCGGCGATGAGTTTGAGCTTCTACGGCAGGCAGCTTAACCTCTTTGGGCGGGATACGCAGATCCAGCCAGGGAGACATGTCTGATACGTTAAGGTCTTCTGCACCGCTCCAGATTAGCTGAGCCACAATTTGCTGTAGCCAGGTGGTGCCGGATTTAGCGTAGCTGGCAATGATAATGTCGTCGTTGCGAAACTGAAAATCATTCCAGACGGTGGAATCAAAGTGGTGATTGTGGATCTCCCGAACTTTTTGAGGCCACTGATGACTAACTTGGCTCATGACTGATTTCCTTTTCAAGTTACTAAATGTGTAGAAAACCTCACATCTTGCTAAAACCCAAAAGGGTTATTATGCTGCCGCATCGCGGTGGCATAATAATTTCTTCGGTTGTCAAAGTGCAAGGTGCAAGATGTGAGAAATTGCATGGTGCATGGTGCGAATTGAGATGTTGGAGAAGTGATTTGTTTTGTGTTGCAGTGGCAAAGCGGCGGCAAAATTGCCCCGTCAATTGACTATAAAGGGGAGAAAAATATATTCTGGATGGACAAAATTAATCTTTGGATTGCCTAAAGGTTTCGAGTAAAAGCGCATCCTGATGATGCCGATTCTAATCAATCCATAGATTTAGAGAAAACACAAGGATTTCGTAATGTCTTGTGAGGAAATCATCTGAGGCGTTAGGTATATTGACTCATCTTGGATGTAGAGCTAGCGGAGTAATAGGTCTTTTTAACCTACAAAATCTGAGCGCTGCTTTCCGGAAAGCAGTACCAATAATAATTCGCTTTACACTTTGGCAGATGTGCGATCGCACTTATCTAGCACACCTATCTAGCACACTTATCCAGCGATCTCTAAAACAAAACAAAAGCAACAGCTATCTATACTTAGTAGCTGTTGCTGATGATGCTTGAGTAACATTTCTTGTACTGTGACGATCAAGTTTCACAACACAAAAAATATTGCTGTTTGTTAATAAACCATTGCTTGTAGTAAAAGTTGCGATCGCTTATAGCAATGGCTGAATATCTTTGGCGATCTCTTCCGGTTTTGCCGTTGGAGGATAGCGCTTAACAACTTTGCCACTGCGATCAACTAAAAACTTAGTGAAGTTCCACTTAATTCCCTGAGTGCCGAAAATTCCGGGTGCAGCTTTGGTTAAATACTGATACAGCGGATGGGCATTGTTGCCATTGACCTCAATTTTCTGGAAAAGCGGAAAGGTTACTCCGAAATTAGTTTCACAGAAAGACTGAATCTGGTCTGCATTGCCCGGTTCCTGCTTGCCAAATTGGTTACAGGGAAATCCTAGGATCACCAATCCCTGATCGGCATATTGCTCGTATAGCGACTGGAGCCCTTTGTATTGGGGCGTAAAGCCACACTGACTGGCAGTATTAACAATTAGTAAAACCTTGTCCTTATAAGTACTGAGCGGCACTGATGTGCCATCAATACGGGTGGCCGAAGTGTCATAAATCGACGCAGACGCTTGTGCGGTCATGAATAATTACGTCCTCGGTATGAAACATAAATTTACAATACAATTTTACATCTTGCTTTCTGTTGCGTTATTCTGACGCGTTTGCGTTAGATGTCGTCGCTGACAGTGCTAACTCAGGTTCAGGCTTCGCTTGAGTATCACTGAGCTGAACGGTTTCAACTCGGAATAGATAAGTAATCACTGCCGCAGCTATGCAGATGAACGCGAGCACAAGTAGCAGGTTTGTCAGTCCTACCGTCTGTCTGAGAATCGGCAGGACAAACGTACCGAGTACCGCTCCCGCTTTGGCAAAGGCGGCGGCAAATCCGGCACCGCTAGCTCGGATGGAAGTGGGAAACACTTCTCCCGACAGCAGAAACGTGGTCGAGTTTGGCCCCATATTCATCAACAGATTGAATAGGATAAATCCCGTGAAAACTAGCGGTAGGTTTGTTGTAGCCCCTTTGGTTGGCTCACCTGCCAACGAGAGCAAAATCAAGCCCAGCGCCATGCCCAAGAAGCCAATGATCTGTAAATTAATTCGCCCCCAGCGGTTAATCAGTGCGATCGCAAGTAGAAATCCCAGAATTAAAAATACATCCACTCCAGCCGCACCCAGGGCTGCATTCATTTCGTGCCGCATAAAGTCGGTTTCATTGGCAAAGGCCAAAATGCCGATAATCACCGGGGTAAAGATACCGATGCCGTAGGTGGCGATGTCCTGCAAGAACCAGGGCACGGAAGCGAGAATCGTTCGCCGCTGATACTGCTGGGTAAATAGTGACCCATAAGACAGACTGGGATTTTGTTCTGGCGGATCGGTGGTAGGCGTAATCTCAATTGGTTGCTCCAGTAGTTCAGAGGCGGCGGCAGATGCCTGCTCATAGTCACCCTTGGCGATGTAGTAGCGGGGACTTTCCAATAAAAATTGAAGCCGCAGAGCTGCCACCAAGATTGCTAGCCCTAGCCCCACTCCTAGCATCCAGCGCCAGGCATACTGGATCGCAGGTTCGACTGACTCTGGATAAAAATATCGAAAACTGGCAATTACAGCTAATCCGACCAGTGCGCCTAGCAGTGCGCCGACCGCTTGGAAGCTGAATGCCCCAATTACCATACGTCCTCGCAAACGAGTTGGCACGTTTTCGGTAATGTATGAGACGCTAATCGGATAGTCGGCTCCAATGGCTATGCCTACTAGAAACCGAAAAATCACGAGGGACGTGACATTCCAGGCTAGAGCTGTCGCGGCAGATGCGACGACGAACAGTGCGATATCCAGCACCAGCATCCGCTGGCGGCCCACTCGGTCAGTAATCGGGCCGAGGGTGAGGGAACCCACCAGTGATCCGGCAATAGCGGCAACTGCGATCGCACCCACATTGGCGGCACTAATCCCGAAATCCCGCTCAATGAAAGGCATGGCGACGCCAATGATAAAAAAGTCAAAGCCATCGAGCGCAATCAGACCTGCGGACAGGATCCACAGCAGCCACATGGGGCGGGTGAGTCGAGATTGATCAAGCTGTTGCTGAAAGGAAAGGGTTTTGGGCGCAGTAGTCATGTCTGATGTGCTAATCGATCTGGAATATTCACATCTTGTCCTGAAATCCAGAATTAGGCATCTTACTGCCGCCGCATTGTGTCTAGAATCGGCCTGACTCTAAACAAACTAGATCAAACACTCGCTAGGATAGAACTGCATTACCCACACCATTGCCCATGTAGACCGATTACTCAGATTTTGTACCCACACTTGAAGAATCATGAGCAGAGTAATTCCAGAGCGAATGACCGTTGATATTGAAGGTGATTTTGTTGTCTTTTTAATTGGGCTGCGGATTAACAAAATCTGGAAAGCCCATAAGTGGCTACCCGCTTTTCTGGCTATGCCGCGCATGATTCGGGAACTCCAGGCTGATCCGGATAGCGGTTTCTTGGGACATACGATGGGATTCCCTGTTATTGTTCAATACTGGCGGTCTTTCGAGCAGTTAGAAGCCTATGCCCGTAACCGTAACCAAGAACATTGGCCAGCCTGGGTCAATTTCAACCAGCGAGTCGACAAAAGTCGCGGTGATGTTGGCATTTGGCACGAAACCTACAAAGTTCGAGCCGGAGAATATGAGGCTGTCTATAGCGGTATGCCCGCTTTTGGTTTAGGAAAAGTCGGTCATCTGGTGTCCGCAACAGGCAATAAAGAGGCCGCCCGCGATCGCATCTCTGCACCGTGAGTACACGAGCCACTGGACAACTATTCTCAGCACTTGAAAAGTGAGGAGTGAGGCGAGAGGCGTAAGGAGTAAGGGCTGTAAAGGTCGTAAAGATTCCACGCCTGTCACCTAATACCCAAAACCCAGAACCTAATACCCATCAACTAGCCTTCAGCCCTCAGCCTTACCCGCTTCAAGACTGACGATAAACATTCTCTAGCCACCGTCGCTGCTCCTCCGTCGTTTCTAGATACTGTGAAAAGCGAGTGCTCATCCCGTAGCGATAGGCGCGAATATTGCTCCACTGACTGGAGTAAGCTGGGTCGTGAACCATGAAGCGAGTGAAGTGACGCCATCCGGTTCGAATGCTGTCCCAGAACCGATTTGTTGATTTTGCCTGTGGCGCTTCTGTGCCATAAGATTGATTTTGCACAACACCCTCCTTTTTAAGATTCTGTATATAGCATTACTATTTTATAATTTCTGCTCGAACTTGGCTTTATTCCTAAGAAGGATAATTGGGGAAGTTACGTCCTAATTTAGGAACAGGCTTTGTAGGGCTACGGCATGCTGTGTCCCTATGGTGGGCTTGAGACCAAACCTGGAAAGGGCTTGGGTGCGAGCCGAATCTGCATTTGCTATGAACCTTGCGGCAGTTCTGCTTCTTGCGGCCAGAACTTGTCGTCTATCCGCATCGGGGCATCGCGCCAGGTCAGGTTCAGCGTTTGGCAGCGGTGAATGGTAGCGGGTATGGGCATATTGAGCGGATCGGCATCAAGCCAATCCAATAGAGCCTGCCGTTGAGCAGCCTCTAGAAGCACGACATTGAGATAGTGATCCGCTGGATCAACTTCAGGTGCGATCGCAAGTCGACGACCAACCCGGCTTTCGACATTAATTTTTCAGATAATTTCGCGCTGGTTTCAGGAAATGCGCGTAGGTTGGTGGTTATAGATTGTGTCGATGCTTCAGGATCAAGTGAATGCCATTTGATATCGGTGCTTTTTTCCGGGCCTGTAATCCCAGCAAAACGCTAAATTTGACCGCTCCCCAGGATGAAAAATACTACATCGATTTTTCGGGCGTGCGGGGCAGCGATCTGGTGCGGGAAATGCAGCGCACAATCACCTTTTCAGGACAAGAACCGACCTGCCAGCTTTTTACTGGGCACATCGGCTGCGGCAAATCGACTGAGCTTTCACGCTTGCAGCGAGAGCTGGAAGCCGATGGCTATCACGTGGTCTACTTTGAGTCCACCGATGACCTGGATATGGGCGATAGTATTCTGCCAAGTTCGATATAGCAAAAGCCATTATCTTGAAAATCATTTACGATTGGTGCAAATGTATTTAATTGAAACCAAGCATGAGTCTTGCAGGAAAACGGTCAACTCAAGGTGACGAATACCAATTACGTGTGGCATTACATTGGCTGATACGTATGCTCGGGGATGATTCTATCTCCGGTATTCAAGTTGACTCAACTGGTATACCCGGACAAAGCTTTCCAATCACAGTTGATGATGTAGTTGTTTTATATGCAGACGGTCGTGCTTGCTTTATTCAAGTAAAGAAGAATCAGACTGATTATAAATCGTGGTCACTCGCTGATGAAATCTTAAAAGAAGAGCTAGAAAAAGCTCGTATACAGTTGGAGTCTAAAGAAAACTCGAAGGTCATTTTTTATTCTCGAACGCCTTTTGGAGAGTTAGAATCACTAGTTGAAGCCTGCAAAGCTTTTCCTGATTACGAATCATTCCTACGAGAGGATTCTAAAAAGCAGATCAGTACTTTGAAGAAACTTGCAAGCATTATAGAAAGACCAGAAGAAGTAACTTTTAGTCTCGTTTTACGACTTAAATTTGGCCCACCACATACATTTGAAGATTGGGATCGTTTAAATCGTATTGATTTGGAGCGTTTGTCCCCATCTGTTGATCTAGTAATACCAATTCTAGAGCGTTACTTAACCGGACATGAAGCTACGCTAAAGGATACAAAACACATTATTAATCGCGAGGAAGTGTGGGCTGAACTAGGAATGTTGGGACTAAGACCAACGCCTGAGCGCAGTGAAACAGAAATTCTTGAAACTTTCAGGCTGGCTTCGAGAATTGGTCGTAATTGGTTATGCACAATTGATGATGAGAAAATTCCTCGTATTGAATTGAATCAAATCACTGAACTGATTGAACAGGACAACCGGACAATTTTATTGACAGATCGTCCTGGCAGTGGAAAAACCTGTTTATTGCTAGACTTAGTCAATGAGCTTGAGAATCAAGAAGCCTATGGGCTGTTGTTTATCAAAAGCGATCTATTTACAGAAATCAACAACGAACAAGATTTGGTAGATAGAGGATTACCAGAAGACATCGTTGGCCAATGTGCTCGTCTGGCAAAATTTCGATCCGTTGTTGTTATTATTGATTCCCTTGATGAGCTTTCGCTAAGCCGACAACATAGTGCGCTTAAAGTATTCCTAGGGTTGATAGATAGGCTTGAAAAAATTGTGAGCATAACAGTCATTGCAGCATGTCGTGATTTTGATTTACAGTATGACCCTTTGCTACGAGGACGCTCATGGCAACACACTATTCATCTGTGTCCACTTGATTTTGAGTCTACTGTAAAACCCTTTCTCATTCGTTGGGGCATTGATCCATCTAGTATTAGTTCTGAACTTCGCGAGTTGTTGCAGCTACCACAGCATCTACGAATTTATGGGGAACTAGCGAAAGTTGGCAGATGTTTGAATCCTGCATCAGCTTATGAACTTTATGACAGCTTCCTAAATGAAGTAATTGCTCTAAATTCAAGATTGGGAGATCAGGCTATAACTGCCCTTCAAGACATGGCAGATACCTTGATGCAAAGCCGTAGCCAATCTTTTAGCAGAACTAATTTTGCTGCAAGTGAAAACATAGTAAGGCTTCTAATTAGTCAGGAAATCCTATGGGATTCTTCTTCAGGTAGCTTATCTTTTAGCCATCAAACCTTAGCAGAATGCCTAGTTGTACGTTCTGCATTAGCTAAAAGTAAAACTTTGGTGGAATTTATTATCGACCACCCCCAGCTTCCTTTTATCCGTCCAGCAGTCCGAGCTTTTTTCTTTTTTCTACGGTCACACCAACCACAACTTTTTAGAAGACAAATTAGACAAGTTCTATCACATAAGGAAATCGCTTACCATGTGAAGCGTTTAGTTTGTGAATCATTGGCTGAAATTATTCCTATAGAAGATGATTGGCGATTGTTTCGTAGAATCTTCCAGAATTATCCTGACTTGTTTCGTCGTCTGTTAGTACGAACTCAGTCAACTGCTTGGCTGCATTTTCTCAAAAACTACTGGCTAGATGCTGCTCAAGCTTCGGAGGAGCGAGAAGATTGGCTACGTGAGTTTTGTTGGAAATTGCGAACATGGATAAACTCTGATGCTACAGAGGTTATTACTCTATGGCGGCAAGCAATTGCTTTTAATTGGTTTGATGAACAAAGACTAATCAGAATTATTCTTGGTGGATTGAACAACCTGCAAGATTGGAATGCTGAGGGTATTCGAGAACTGTTGGAAATCTTAGTTAAAGATTCTGGTGATGAAAGAGACTCACTTGGCAGAATTATCAGTCAATGGGTACATGCCACAAACTCTGGTGATGATTTGCTATGGAGATACATTACTAAAGATATTTTGCCTGAAGATCTCCAGAAATGGGATCTACGAGATAAGCTTCACTGCTCACCACATAATTTTCATCATGAGAGATTTTTAGAAGAACGTTTAAAGCAATCAGATCAATTGCTTACTCTAGTCTTAAAAGATTTAGCCCGCTGGAGCGAAATACGAATTGGTTTTCTCCAAGAAACTTCTTGGCATATAGCACATAGTAAAATTGATATCTATCCAGTGACTGGTTTAACAGAAATTTTTTCTGGGGTAGAGGAAGCGTTAAAGCATAGAGCTCGTGAAAACGATGCTTGGTGGAAGTTATATGAACCAAATTTACGTGATACTCAAGAACCATATCTTCGCTATCTAATTATTCAATCTTACAAAGAAAATATAGAAGAAAATATTTCTGGAATTGAGTTTCAACTTCAAGACCAAGAACTTATTTGTAATAGTGAACTTAGCTATGAATTAGGTGGACTTATGCAAATGAGCTACCCGTATACAGCAATCACAAATAGGTAATGAACGAGGGAGAATAGAATAAAGAGTTATCCTCACCGAAGTAAATCAGCCATGACCTCCCTGGAAGAATTTATCCAAAGTAATCCCTCTGCCCAAGAACTGAAACGCGCCTTGGCCGTGCAACTGCACCAGAGAGGTCAAAGCTATCGGGCGATCCGAGATATCCTACAGGTTTCTCTGGGATTTATTAGTGCGAGTCACCAGCGCTATGAAGAGCGAGGAGTCGAGGGACTGAAATCCCACTACTGGGGCACCCAAGGCTATTTAAGCGCCGAGCAGAAACAGGACATCTTTGAGTGGTTGCAGCAGAAAAACTGGTGGACACTAGAGGAGCTTGTTGAGCAGATTGAAGAGCGCTATGGAGTGCTCTATCGCTCAGCCCAAAGCTATACCCAACTGCTCAAAGACGCAGGGTTTAGCTGGAAGAAATCCCACTCGGTGCATCCGGGCCAAGAGGAGGCCAAAGTCGAGGCAAAAAAGCCGAGATTCAACAGTTGCTGGCTCAGTGGCGAGCCGAGATCGCCAGTGGGCAGGTGCGAGTGATGTTTCTCGATGAGTGCCATCTGCTCTGGGGAGACCTCCGTGGATATGGATGGAGTCGGCGCAATCAGCGAGTGGACATCCCCATTGCCTCCATTCGAGAGCGGCAGACCTACTATGGAGCCTTGGACTATTTGAGCAAGAGCTTTGTTATTCATGAGTATGAGGCAGGCAATCAGCACAATACCGTGGCCTTTCTGAAGTATCTTCAATCTCAGTATGATGAGTCCACTCGCTTTTTCATCATCTGGGATGGAGCCAGCTACCACCGTTCCAAGGTGGTTCGCAACTACCTGAGTCAACAGAATCATGGTACTCGAGAGCAGCACTGGAAACTCACTTGCATTCAGCTTGCGCCTAATGCACCCGAGCAAAATCCGGTCGAAGATGTTTGGTTACAGGCCAAGCGATTTAGTCGTAAATTTGCCCGCTTGTGCCACTCCTTTCGCTCGGTCAAACTCCTCTTTTATCTGGCGACTCATCTGCAAACCTTCATCTTTGAGAAAGCCTTCATGTATGGTTACTGTTCATGTCCTGTTTGAGATTGCTGTATCTCAGAAACTACACAGATCAATAACCAAACAATCATTCTCTCATCATGCGCCGTTCAAGAAAACGATCAAAATAGTTCATCCTTCTGGCAATATCGTAAAACTTATAATCTTCTTATTTGGATTTCTCCTTTCTTCAGAATTGCAGAAACACAGACTTTCATTGATACTTGGCAAAATCATTTTGGCTATAGCCAGCCCGAACCTGAAATTTATTCTAGAGGTGGAGCTATACTGCCACCTTTATCTAAAGAAAACTTGCTAAAGCTTTCAGATGAGTCTCTTTTTCGCCTATTGCAGTATTATCAGCAGTATCTACACTCAGACTTTTTTGATCGTGATTTAGCTCGCGGTTTTAATGGCGTTGTGAGTATTCTGCGTGAAGCTTGCTCCTTGCATCCTATTCACTTTTTAGATTTATACTCTGGTTTTTTTGAGTCAGATTTACATGAAGCATATACACATGCTCTGATTGAAGGAATTTCAACACACTTGCTCTATCGCTTTGGTGACGTGCGACCAAATCCAGAAAACGCATGGCAACCGATAGAACCTCTACCTGATAAAGAAGCACTTGCAGCAGGGCTGTTATATCTATTGGAACGGTATTCAATTATTTGGAAGGATGGCCGGGCAGTTAGTAGAGCTCTGGAAGCTTGTTGTGATGTATTAAATGATTCTAAATCATCTGAGCGTCTAACACTATTGCTCTTTTGGACTTGCTTTAAGTCTCTAGATGATGAGATAAATGAAATTAATGAGAAAAATCTTGTTTATCATGCTCTTAACTCGACTTTAGGAATAGCTGCAAAAAGTGCAATTAAGCTTTGCAACAATCTTTTAGAAAAAGGCCAATCTTTACCAGAATTACTTCCATATTTGTTACATTACTTCTCACGTAACACAGCTACCCATGTACGTATTCCTATCGTTGAACATCTTCCCTTCTTGATGTACAAGCAACCTGCTTTGGGATGGCAGTTGTTAGCTGATGTTTTTCAAAAACCTCAACCTTTGCTATGGAAGCATACAGAACAATGTTTTTACTATCAGTATCGAGATAACTTTCATCAGGTTGTTCCATATTTGGATCGTCTCTTACACGAAGGAATAGACGAAGCTGGTGGTACTTGGGGCCGTATTTCTGCATTGGCTCATCTTGCAGGACATATCGAACAAGATCAGATATTTAATACGTTGGCAGATCTGAATGATGATGCATGGAGAGGAGTTATTCAGGTCTAGTTCCAACTTATTTTGTGTCAGCGTTCCTGAGCAATGGTCTTCTGCCATTCAACGATGAGGCAATCAGCCAATTGCGAACCCAGTTGTCGTGATAGCGGAAGCCGTTGAGTTGCTCAAAGGGGCATAAGCACCCGCCCATTGCTTTGCGAGTCTTGCGACAAAAGGGATGGAAGTTCCAGAGTAAGGCCATCGAGCGCACCGACTGTTCCGCCGAGTCCCAGAATCCATGAAAATCTTGCATGGCATACAAGATGCGGTCAAGATAGTTCATCGGACGGTCAACCTGATTGCTGGTGCGATAGGCGTCAGGGAAGTCAAAGGCGCGTTGGAAGACGTGAGATTTGTCGTTGAGGCGTCGCAAGCGAGCGTCAATGGCCTGGGGCAACGCGTGGGTGTTCACCCACTCCAGCAACCGACGCAACCGTTGAGCAAAGTGACGTTTGCTCTGGCCCCGATACAGATGCCAAAGCTTGTCGGCTAGTTGCTGACCCAGGACTGGTTTAGAGCGGCACCCATCGCGAATTTTAATCACCTCATGCAGGAAGCACAGAATCCAGACCAGGCCAGGGAATAGCTCCTCCCAAGCGGCTCGGGTGGCCTCCCAACCATCAGTCGTCACCGTCTCGGGCGCATAGTCGGGAACATGATGGGCAGCTTCCTGCTGGAATACCCCATAGGCTGCGGTTAATCCATCCTGACCCGCATTGGCACTGAGACTGGCTCCCAGGACGCACCCTTGCGCCGCTGTCACTGCCAGATAGACTCGCTGCCCGTGCCAATCACAATGCTTCTCATCGGCAACTAGATGGGGGGGAGCGCCGTTTCCCTTTTGAGGGTACTGCCCACAATCGAGGCTCGACCGAACGACTGACAGAGCCGATACCAGTGCATCTCAGAACGGCCCAGCACATAGGCAATCCCCTCATACGACAGGCCATGCTTTCTTAAATAGAGCGCTTTGTCGGCCATCTCCGCCGTCTCGCTCATGTACGGCATCACCAAATCGGGACGCAGTTGATAAGCCTCTCCGGTACTCGGCAGCAAAATCCGCCGGGTCTTGAGCTGTTGACGAGAGGACTCGACCCATCCGTGAAAGCGATAGCCTGCCTCAATCCCGTCGGGAAACAGTTCCGGGTGGGATGCGATCTGCTCGTTGAGATACTGGCGAAAGGCTTCCCGGTCTTCTACTAAGACCTCGTAGTCAAGGTCGTCTGCAATGGGCAGACAAATCGTTTTATCGCCTGCTGTGCCACGCTTGCGTCGTTGCTGAGCCATCGGCTTTGGCCTGCTGAACTCTCTGCCTCAATTCTACTCAACACAAACTTGGGTGGAACTAGATTCAGGTATTTTCAGCTAATCTCAATCGGTACGAGCATACCGCCAAGTGTCATTCCGGACTCATAACTGCCTTGCATCAGGAAAGCTTACCAAACAGAGTTCTTAACGAAATTGAAAAATGTTTTGCTAAAGAAGTAAGTAAAGGACGCCGTGGATATGAACTTGCAGTTGCTTTTCTCAATAAACTTTCAATGTCTACAGATGGATATGATCTTTACGATTTTCTCGAATGGTTAAGTTATGAATCTCGACGTGATCCTTTGCAGGCTCTAGATATGGCTGAGCTTCTTGCTGAAAAGCTGGAAACGGAAATTCAATCAGATCAACTTTGGCATACTCAACCCTTGATTTCAGCACTAAACGAAATCTTGCGCGAAGCAGATGAAACTGATGATCTAGATCTAATCAGACGTGCTATTGATTTACAAGATCGTTATCTGCAATTAAATATCTATGGAATTGAAGAACTTTTTAATAAAGCTGGGTAATTTTGATACACCATAAACTCAACTAAGAGGTCATGAGAAAAGGATTTGAGTGCTAAGCACATCCTGAGTCGATTGAGACTCATGTCTGCCAGTAGCGGATTCGCCAACTCCTGGGAATTTATTGCATATTATTCTCAATAAGCTGCTAAGCTATGGATTAGCCACTAATCGCTGAAAATATTGCACTGGCGCATGGCCATGCGCCCCTACGAATATCTGTTCTGTATGTGCCACATTCAACTTGATTAACGGCTACTGAATCGCAGTTTAACGAGAAAACTTTTTAATTGTGTGGGAGAAACAACATGTCTACTATCGCCTCTAATATCACCGATGCCCTGTGGCTGAGCGTCAATCCCAGCTTTGTGGATTTCCATAAACCGCTCCTGCGAGAGCTGGCGCAGGATAGCGCGATCGCACATTGGGAATATTCCCAAACCCAAGACGAACCCTGTTCCCTAGAGAAAGCATTGGTGCTGCTGCATGATTATTTGAAAAACCGCGATCGCAAAATTCATCTGATCGGCCACAGCACTGGCGGACTGCTGGGACTGCGCTATGCGCGGCGGCATCCAGAGCGGGTTCAGTCGCTCACGCTGCTTTCCGTTGGCGTTAACCCTACCGTGGACTGGCAGGCCCACTATTACGTGCAGCGGCAGTTGCTCCCCTGTAGCCGCTCGATTGTGATGGCGCAGATGGTGCGGAATATGTTCGGCTCCCAAAGCTGCCGCCGAGCCAAAGGCTTAATTAAGCTGCTGGAGCGGGATTTGGCAACGTCTCCGGCTCCCCATAGCCTGCTGCGCCGCGAGCATCTCTCACCCGGTCGCGTCCAGGTTCCCTTGCTCGTTTGTGGAGGAGACAACGACTTAATTGTCGATTCCAATCAAATCGACCACTGGCGACCCTGGCTGAAAGAATGCGATCGCATTTGGCACTGCCCAAACGGTCGCCACTTCTTCCATGCAGAATACCCGCAAGCGGTCGAACTACAAATTCGCGACTTTTGGCAATCAGCATCGGTAACTCGGCCCGTGAAACAATCAGTGGCCTGAAGCTCGCTGGCTGGTAATGAGCTGAATTAGGCTTTCAGTCAGCACCTCCGGCTCAATCGGGGCGATCTGCTGACCGTGCAGAATGTGCTGCGTCATGGCGTAGCTCATTAACGTGCCCGTAAAAATCCGCGCTGTAGCCTCTGGATGGGGCAAATTCAACTCTGGGTGAGCCGCAAAGTACTGGCTGAGCACATGCCACACCTTTTGCGGCAGCGCCTTAATAAAAAGCTTTGCCAGTTCCGGGAAGCGACCCGACTCACCAATAATCAATCGCAGAAAAGCCACATACTCTTCATCACCACTGACCAGCTGCATAAACTTTTGAGCAATGTGGTGCAGGACATGAGCCGGATCTTCCGTCAAAGACAGCGTGCCAAAGACTTGATTAAATCGCTGACGAGTAACCTGCTCAATCAGCGCTACAAACAATCCTTCTTTATCCTCGAAATGCTTATAGATAGTGATTTTGGAAACACCAGCAGCAGCAGCAACCCGATCCATACTGGTGCCTTCATATCCCTGATGCAGGAAAATTTCGAGCGCTCCTTGTAGAATTTGGTTACGTTTCTGCATGGCCGTAGTAGGGGTGAGGGATGAGGGCATGATGTTGAGCGAATTCGCAAAGCCGATGGGGAAGAGTAGCGTGGTAGAAATAAGATTTTATGTAACTTTTTTAGGATTCATAGCTATACTATACCGTATAGTATAAATAATGCTATTTATATTTCTCAAGTTGCAAACAGTACGCTGCGTACTATTTAAGCCGCTTTACAATGAAGTCCTCGATTGGTCTTCATTCGTCTCTCTATTGTTTCTGGGTTTGCGATTATGACTCAGGTTGCACCACAACAGCCAGCCAGCCCCGATAATTCCCAGTCTGCACCCGACGCAAAACTGCGATCGCAGCGACCGAAAAAGCTGCTGCTGTTGGTACCAATTGGTCTATTATTGGTCGCTGTGGGATTTGGAGTGAGGCATTGGCTGCTACAGCCGGATGAGAATGAGCTGGAGCTAAGCGGGCGAATTGAAGGCTACGAAACAGACTTGGGCGCGAAGACGGGTGGCCGCATCGAATCAGTCGCCGTCAGAGAAGGTGACTCTGTGCAACAGGGGCAGGTGGTGGCTCGATTAGAAGACGATGAGCTACAGGCTACGCTGGCCGCTGCCAAAGCGAATCGGGCCGCGGCTGATCAGCAGGTAAATCAGGCACAGAGTCAAATTGGAGTCATTCAAAGCCAAATTGAAGAAGCGCGGCTGACGTTGCAGCAGTCGCAAGGGGATACGGCAGGACGAGTCAACCAGGCCGAAGCAACGGTGGCCACAGCCCAAGCGCAGCTCGCATCTGCCCAAGCTCAGGTAGAGCAGGCTGAGTCTGAACTGAAGCTAGCCCGACTAGAGCGCGATCGCTTTCAGGTGTTGGTGAACAATGGCGCGATTCCGCAGCAGCAGTTTGACCAGGCTCAAACCCGCTTTGAAACCGCTCAAGATACGCTAGCCGCTCGGCAAGCATCGGTCGCTGCTGCCGAGCGGCAGGTAAGAGCCGCTCAGGGTGGACTCACGCAGGCAGAAACTAGCCAGCTCAATCCCGATATTCGTACCGCTCAGATTACCCGATTGCAGCGCCAGCTTGAGCAGGCCAACGCCCAACTCGCCGCTGCTCAAGCCGAAGTGGAACGTGCGATCGCAAATCAAAACGAGGTTGAGGCGAGACTGGCTAATCTAGAAATCACCAGCCCGATTGATGGTGTGGTGGTGACGCGCATGGTGGAGCCGGGGGAGGTAATCGCCGCTGGCACAACGGTAATGACGGTAATTGATCTGAACGATGTCTACCTGCGCGGCTACATCGCCGAAGGCGAAATCGGTAACGTGCGGGTGGGGCAGCCTGCCCATGTCTTCTTAGATTCCGCCCCAGATCAGCCGCTGAATGCTACGGTCATTGCCATTGATACTGAAGCCTCGTTTACGCCGGAAAATATTTACTTCCAGGATGACCGAGTGACGCAGGTGTTTGGCCTACGGCTGGGCATTGAAAATCCGGCTGGATACGCAAAGCCAGGGATGCCTGCGGATGGGGAAATTTTGCTGTCAGTGGAGGGGCAGGAGGAGCTAGAGGAGCAGGCGGTGAGATGACTTCTTCAGCGGGATTTTCAGTCGGTGCAGTATCGTCTTTCACTCAAGAGGAGCAGGTTGCGATCGCAGTTCGTGACCTGCATAAATCTTATGGTGCGATCTCAGCGTTGAAGGGGATCAGCTTTGCTGTTCAACCCGGTGAAATCTTTGGCCTGATTGGCCCCGATGGTGCTGGCAAGACAACCACGTTCCAGATTCTGGCGGGAGTACGCGAGGCAAGTAGCGGCCAAGTGAGCGTACTCGGCAAACCGCCACGAGCCGCAAGATTAAACCTGGGCTACCTCACCCAAAAGTTTTCTCTCTACGCCGACCTCAGCATTATGGAAAACCTGCGCTACAGTGCGGGTTTACGGCGGGTATCAGATGCCCGATTTGCGGAACGTGCCCCCTATTTACTTCAGCGAGTTGGGCTAGAGCAGTTCGGTGATCGGCTGGCAGGACAGCTATCCGGCGGCATGAAGCAAAAGCTGGCGCTGTGCTGTGCCCTGATTGCTAATCCGACCGTGCTGCTGCTAGACGAACCAACTACGGGCGTCGATCCAGTTTCGCGGCGGGAATTCTGGGACTTGCTGGCAGCCGTCGCTGCTGAGGGCGTAACGGTTATAGCCGCAACGCCCTACCTCGACGAAGCCGAACGCTGCCACCGAATTGCCCTGATTTACGATGGCGAAATTCAGCAAATCGGCACCCTCGCCACCCTACGAGAAAGCCTAGGCTTGCAGCGGCTGGAAGTCTGGACAGATGACGTAGCAAGAGCTGAAGAGGCTTTGCAATCTACTCCCCCCTTGAAAAGGGGGGCTGGGGGGGATCTTCCAAGTTCAGTTAGTGCCGGAGATCCCCCTAAATCCCCCTTAAAAAGGGGGACTTCAAATACCTCTACTCCCCCCTTTTTAAGGGGGGCTGGGGGGGATCAAACCATCGTCGATGTACAAACCTTTGGCGATCGCTTAGATGTTCTCGTCACCGATGCAGAGCAAGGCGAGCAGCAAATCCGCCACATCCTGGCGCAGCAGCAGATTCCACTCACTACTGTTCGCCTCGATGCGCCGACGCTGGAAAATGTATTTGTAAATCGACTGCGACAGCAAGGTTCCGACCCTCCCTATATTCCGTTTCCCGCCTACCGTTCCGGCAAAGAGAAAGGTGAAACTGCGATCGCAGCTCAGTCACTCCAGAAAACCTTTGGTGATTTTCAAGCCGTCAAAAGCGTAGACCTGACTGTGCGCTATGGCGAAATCTATGGGCTGCTGGGCGCGAATGGAGCTGGCAAAACGACGACGATTAAAATGCTCTGTGGCCTACTCCCGGCTAGCGGTGGCGCGATTCAACTCGCGGGCGAAACCGCCAATCTCAATCGATCAGAAGTGCGATCGCGGATTGGCTACATGAGCCAGAAATTTACGCTGTATGACGATTTGACGATTCTGCAAAATCTCAGTTTCTACTGCGGCGTGTATGGCGTGCCCAAACGCTTACAGGCTGAGAAGATCGACTGGGTACTTGCCACCTGTGGGCTGGAAGGACGGGAGAATATTCTCACTGGCAGCTTGCCGGGAGGCTGGAAGCAGCGAGTAGCCTTTGGCGCATCGGTGATGCATGAGCCGGATATTTTATTTCTAGATGAACCCACCTCCGGCGTTGATCCCCTGGCGCGACGCCAGTTTTGGCGATTGATTCGCGATTTTGCTCGACGCGGTACGGCAATTTTAGTCACGACGCATTACCTGGAAGAAGCTGAAAACTGCAACAATATGGCCTTTATGGTGGCGGGACAGGTGGTGGCACAAGGTTCACCGAATGAGATTAAAACCAGCCAGCCGGGGCAGTTGATTGAGCTGATCACTGACCAAACTCAAGCTGCTTCTGACTTGCTGAAGCAGCAGCTAGACGATTGGCGAGTTGCCATCTTTGGCGATCGGCTACACCTAGTGCTTGACGATCCGGAGCAGGAGTTATCCCGAATCAAGCAATGGTTGCAGGACGCGCAAATTCAGATCCAGTCGGTGCAGCCGATTCCATTCTCGCTCGAAGATGCCTTTATTGGAATTGTGCAACGGGCAGAGGGAGAGAACCTATGAAACGAGTGATTTCCCAGTGTATTAAAGAGCTAGCCCAGTTTCGGCGCGATCGGCTGACGGTGGCGCTGGCCTTTGTTCTGCCGCTGGCGGTGCTGCTGATCTACGGTTACGCTATTCGCTTGGAGTCTAAAAATATTCCGCTCAGCGTGCAGGATTTTGACAATAGCTCGCTCAGCCGCAGCTATGTAGAGCGCATTTTTGCCACCAACCAATTTGTGCCGAGACCGCTGATTGAAGGCGATCCAATGCTGACGCTGGATTTGGATCGAGCCAAGGCCGCCGTGATCATACCGCCTGACTTCTCTCAATCCATCAAGGAACGTGATCCGGTTGTCGTGCAGGTGTTGGTGGATGGCACCGACGTGAATAATGCCCGCGTCATCCAAAACGGTATTCGTGCCGCCACCCAGTTTTTCCTCCGTAGTAGCCAGCTCATGCCCGATCAGGCCCAGCCCCAGGTCGTTACAGACACGCGGCTGTGGTTTAATCCCGGTCGGGAAGAAGCGCTTTATATTGTCCCCGGCATTTTTGGCGTCATTCTGTGGGTGTTTCCCTCCATGCTAGCCGCGATCGCAACTGTGCGCGAAAAAGAACAGGGTACCATCGTTCAAATTTACGCTTCGGATCTGAGCGCTTTTGAATGGCTGCTGGGTAAAGAGCTGGCCTATGTGGTGATTGGATTGGGAGAAGCTGTCTTAACGCTTACGGTGGCAGCCATTCTATTTGGTATCCGAGTCCGAGGTGACCCGACGACGTTAATTGTAGGTACATTACTGTTTCTACTGGCAGGCGTGGCCTTTGGTCTCTTTGTCGGCGTTCGAGCTGGCAATCAAACAGGTGCCGTTCAGGGTACAGCCATCGTCGGATTCTTGACCGCACTGCTGCTCTCTGGCTTTATCTATCGAATTGACAATATCCCTTTTCCGCTGTCCCTTGTCTCAAACGTAATTCCGGCTCGCTACTACATTGCCATCACCCGCGATGCCCTAGTGCGTGGCACTGGCTGGACTGGTATTGGCCTCGCTCCAGTTGCGATCGCATTGATCGGCGGCTTTTTCTTCCTAATGGCCATCCGCATCCTCCACCGCATGCAGTTTTCAGACTAACTCTACAGATCACGCCATTCACAATCCAAAATCTAAAATTCAAAATCCCTCATGCTCTCCCTCCGCCGCCTATTTAGCTACTTATCCAGCTCCCGCCTCTGGCCGCTGATGAAGAAAGAGGTGCAGCAGATCCTGCGGAATAAGCAGATTGTGTTTCTGCTGCTGTTTCCGCCCACAATTCAGCTGCTGGTATTTGGCTTGGCGCTCAACCCGGAAGTTAGCGGCTTGAGTCTTGGTATCGTGGACTACAGCCGCACGGCTGACAGTCGCGAATTAGTGGCTGCACTGGTAGAAAATGATGTATTTGAAGTACGGGCTTACGCCACCAGCCAAGCCGATTTGGGTGATCAGGTGAGTACGGGCCAAGTGACGACTGGAATCGTTATCCCACCCGACTTTAGCGAGAAACTAAGAAGCAGCCAACCCGCCCATATCCAAGTGCTAATTGATGGTGTTGATGCCAATACGGCAGGGATTGCGCGGGGGTACGTGCAGCAAATCGTTAACCGCTACAACCAGTCACTCCGGCAATTCTCTAACCCGCAAGCTCAAGCGCCACCCGTCGAAACTCAGGTCAAATTTCTCTATAACCCCGGCCTGCTGAGTAGCTGGTTTTTTGTACCCGGCGTGATCGGCGTGGTTCTGACGCTGACCGGATCGCTGGTGTCCTCCACTACAGTGATCCGCGAAAAAGATGTCGGAACGCTCGAACAGCTCCTAATGACGCCAGCCGCAGGTTGGGAAATTTTGGTCGCCAAGATTATCCCGCTGTTTGTGCTGCTTTTGGGAGACGTATTGCTGGCCTCAGCCATTGGATTATTGATTTTTCATTTGCCGTTTCGCGGTAATTATCTATTATTTTTGAGCTTATCGGCTCTATACTTATTTGTTTGTATTGGCATTGGTATTTTGCTGGCGACGCTAGCCAATAATCAGCAGCAGGTGGTGCTCACCTCATTCTTTTTCAACGTGCCGCTGATTCAGCTCTCAGGTGCGATCGCACCCATTGAAACAATGCCGCCATTTTTCCGTGCCCTATCGTTTTTCGATCCGCTGCGCCACTATGTTCACATCTGCCGCAGCCTGATTCTGAAAGACGTTGGCATTGAAGCCCTCTGGATCAATATCATTGCGCTGTTTATCTTTGCTCTTTTCTTTTTAGGTATTAGCATCAATCGTTTTCGTTCTCAGTTAAGTTGAGAATAAAATGTGACCGTTTTGACACTTTAAACACCCTTGAATCTCTTCGGGTCCATTCCCCGCCGCTCTGCGGCGTAAGATCTAAGAATGAGTGAGTACATCCACAAGAGTCATAACGTAACAGTTTTGCTATACCACTTAGTGTTTCCAGCAAAGTATCGACGGGTTGTGTTTGATGAGCAAGTAGATGCGGTTCTGCGAGAGGTCTGCCTCGAAATCGAGAAACGCTACGAGGTGAAGTTTGTCGAAATTGGAGTGGACAAAGACCATGTCCATTTTCTAGTGCAGTCCGTGCCGACCTATAGTGTGACCAAACTGGTAACGATGCTGAAAAGTTTAACTGCACGAGAAGTTTTCAAACGATGCCCTCAAGTGAAGCAGAAACTTTGGGGAGGCGAGTTTTGGAGTGATGGATATTTTGCGAGTACAGTAGGCCGCCACGGGGATGAAGGAATGATCGCCAAATATGTTCAAGCCCAAGGCAAAGATTACCTCAAATTGCATCGGGATAATCAACTTGCTCTTTTTTGATTCTGATACCCCGTCCGCTTGCGGCGGGGTATTTCATTCTACTGATTTAAGGATAAAGTATCGATAAAGAATTTTTATAAGCTCAAATTTCGCAGTGTACCTGAGTTTACTGTCACTATAGATGCTTTGTCACTTTAAATACCCATAAATCTACTGATTTAAGAATAAAGTGGCAATGAAGAATTGTGTACAGTCTCAAATTGTCCTGTTCTAGGTGTTTTTCGCTGAAGCAAGAAGAAGAAAGAGACCTGTATGTGTTGGCTTTAAACCCAATAAATGTTCAGTTCTGATCAGCTCACTGTAGTTTCTTAGTCCGCAAAATCTCCAGTTCTCACCATGTTGCTTATCGTATATTGCTCAGGATCTTTAGCCACAGCAGTTTTGCTGTTACTGGTTTTTCTCAAAGACAAGACAACACCGCTATCTTGTTGGCGCTCTTGGCTGCTTTTGATAGTGGCTTCTGCGATCTGGCCGATTGCATGGGTTGTGGCAAGCATTGAACTTTGCTTCCGATATAGATGCAGATAAGACATCCGAAATCTAATCAAAAGCTCATTCCAGATGCGTTAAAAATGGATGCATCGGCTACTACCCTGTTTTAGGTGTGCCACTGCTGATGCTGGCGTTTGCCATTATGATCACCTATGCCAGCTATAAGAATGAACGGGATGATGTTGCCAAAGATGTCTGGGTCACGGCGATTGTTAACATTAGGCCCGAATCTTCTGTTTAGCTACCCAGCCAACGTGTTTCCGAATATTGGCATCGGCTTGAATGTGCTTCAGTGTCCGAAACTCTTTGGCTAAGGTCATTTCGTCGTAGCAATCATGAATGCCGTTGTGGCAAAGGCGACAGATAAAAATGCCTTGATTCAATTCAGCTTTGGAATAGTTCTTTTTGAAGTACGTTCTGCGGTGGACTTTTTTGGGGATGAGATGGTGAAAGGTTAATGGAACCGTTCGTTTACACAATGGACATTCGCTAATCTTGTCAACTGCCACGGCGTATAAATCTAGCTACTCGTCACTTTCCATTGTATTCATCTCCACGGCCAGCGCTAGGCCGTATTACCTCACCTTTCAGTCACACTATCGCCAACTGGGTGGAAAGCATTCTGGGCATTCCATATCAACAAACTCGACCCAGCTTCTAATTTCGGCTTCAGCGGGTAGCTGATCGGCTTCAGCGGCGACGGCTTGCATGTAGACTTCACAAAAGCGATCGCAAATAAAAATGCCAACGGGTGATGGGTCAGCTACCTCTCCGAAATAAGCTTGCTGTACGGTTTTCTGCTGATCCCACAGAATGGGAAAGGGAATTGTGTGTTGGTCGGTAAATTGTTGCAGCGAAGGAACAGTATTGGGTTGATTGTTTGTTGCGATCGCGAGCACCTCTGTCTCGGCGTGGCGATAAGCTGAATAGTGCTGAGTGATGTCGAGCAACAGGTCGCGGCAAGCTGCACAGGTTGCATCATGAAATAAAAGAATAGCAAGGCTTTGGCGCTGCTTATAGTCCCACGGACTGATCACCGCATCGCGATTAATCGCCTGGAGCTGAAAGGATGGAATCAGCCCGTTTACACTCAAGGTTTTGCTATTCATGACAGGTTGGCCTGACAGGTTGGAGATCGTTAACCAAACCTATCATGCTTGATCACACGGCTCCAGTGCCGGATTTGGTATCTTTGAAGTCTCAGTAGATGGCATTGGCTATGAGCTTTGATATCAAACTCCTCTATGTATGGCTTGTTCTATTTATCGTTTTCTTTGTTTGGCGGATACTGACACACCCCTTGAATCGCATCCATCGTGCTGCAATGGAAGGTGACATTGAGACAGTAAAACAATGCCTGGATAAAGGAGTTGCGCCAGATACCTGTAAAGGAGAAGGCTTGACACCGCTCTGTTTGTCTGCGGCAAAAGGTCACAAAGAGATTGTAGAACTGCTGCTTGATTATGGTGCGGATGCTAATCAGGGCTTAGATGAAGAAGATGGAATAAATCCTCTTCTAGAAGCTGCCCTTAAAGAACAAACCGAGGTAGTTGAAACGTTAGTGAATCGGGGTGCTGTAGTCGGACTCCATTTTGCAGCCTATCAAGGTGATTTAACTACAGTACGAGAACAGCTTCAACAAGGCGCTGCAATTAATTCAATGCGAAACCGGGGAATGACTCCGCTTCATCTTGCAGCATTGGGAGGCCATGTAGAGGTCGTCAAGTTCCTATTAAATCAGGGTGCTGATGTCAATGCTTACGCCTACCTCAGTGAAACCCCACTGCATATAGCGATTAGACAGCATCAACGAGATATTATTCAACTACTCATCGAGTCTGGTGCAGACCTGAATCGGTCAGGAAGATTAGGTTCCCCGCTTTGTATAGCAGTTCGTGAAAACGCAGAAGATCTTGTTCAGTTGTTAATAGATAGTGGAGCAGATGTCGTTGGCCGTGAGAACAAAAAACCGCCTTTACATCTAGCAGTAAAAAAGGGTTCTGTAAACATTGCTCGGTTGCTGCTTGAAAACGGGGCAGAAGTGAATCTTCGGAGTCGGTGGGGCAACATTCCATTAGATTATCTGGCACAACATGATTTGGACATGGCTGATTTACTAGTTAGCTATGGGGCAAATGCTAATGCCAAAAATTAGGTTTGACCAAACTTCATCAGGTAAAGAATCAGCCCAGTCGGGTATGTCAAATAGATTGTGTCAAAGGTAAAAACTCAAGTTGGAAAGCGATCGCTGAATTCAATCGCGAAGCGGTTGAGAGCGGGTTTCCAGTCGCGAATGGGCATGGTCCACTTTTTGGCAATATTTTGAATTGCCAAGTAGATAACTTTTAGGGCAGATTCATCGGTTGGAAAAGCTCGGTGGTTTTTAATCACCTTTCTAAGAGTCATATTCATCGATTCAATCGCATTGGTCGTATAGATTGCTTTACGAATCTCCGGTGAAAAAGCAAAGAAGGGAATAATCCGCTGCCAATGATGAAGCCAAGACCTGCTAATGGTTGGATATTGCTGGTCCCACTGCTCGGCAAACTCAACTAAGCGCTGCTCTGCTTCAGTCTCAGTGCTGGCCGTGTAAATCAGCTTGAGGTCTGCTGCAACCGCCTTACGGTCTTTGTAGGACACATAGCGGAGTGAATTTCGTACCATGTGAACAATGCACAACTGCACCTGGGTTTGAGCAAAGACCGCTTCAATGGCATCGGGAAAGCCAGTGAGGCCATCACAGCAAGCGATGAAGATGTCTTTGAGACCCCTATTTTGCAGCTCTGTGAGCACTTGAAGCCAAAATTTGGCAGACTCGTTCTGGGTCATCCACATCCCCAAGAGTTCTTTGGTGCCAGACAAGTTAACCCCAAGCGCCAAGTGAATCGCTTTGTTGATCACCCGCCCGTCTTGTCTGACTTTGACCACGATGGCATCAAAATAGACGATGGGATAAACCGGGTCGAGCGCGCGATTTTGCCAAATTTTACGCTCCGTTTCAACCGCATCCGTGACGTTCGAGATCAGCCCGGCTGAGACCTCAACGCCATACAGGTCTTGCAGTTGAGCCTGAATGTCACGGGTACTCATGCCCCTGGCATAGAGGGACAAGATCTTGTCATCAAAGCCCTCGAAGCGGGTCTGCCCCTTCTTGACGATGATGGGTTCAAACTCACTGTTGCGGTCACGGGGAACATTGATTTGAGCTTCTCCAAACTCCCCTTTGATGGTCTTCTTGCTGTGGCCGTTGCGGCGGTTACGAGTTGGCTTGACGTCGCTTTCAGGCTCCGCCTGTTGCTCGTCCAGATGGGTTTTCATTTCCGCATTCAAGCAGCGTTCCACCAAAGCCGCCGTGAGCTGCTTAAGAATCCCTCCATCCCCCAGCAGGTCTTCGGGATTCTGATAGCCTTTAAGCAATTCATCCAGGAGTTCAGGTCGAAAAGTCATAGTACGAGTCTCTTAGGTTCAATAGTTCATTAGATCTCATCTCTGACCTTTGACACAATCTAATTTACAATCCCGCCCAGTCGGCTATTTTAGCGTTGCTCTAGAGCTATGGTGTAATCGCTTATAGTTTAATGGTCTAAGCCACTAGAGAGCGATCGCAACTCCTAAAAATTGCGATCGCTCTTCAGGTCAGACTAGGCAATCGAAGTACGGTCTACTGATTCAGCACATCCCGTTTGTGCTGGGGTGCGGCTGCGATCGCAGCGACCTGATCCAGTAGTTCCGGCGGAACGTCCATTTCCTTCAGCGTTTCCATTAGATCTTCAGCCACCGCATCAAAATGTGCGCTGTTGAGGCCCTGCTTTGCCACTAGCTCTTTGTGGGCTTCCCGCATATAGCGACCATCATATTTATCGGTGCCGCCAAAGGCATAGGTCAGAAACGCTTTCTGGTGTGCCCGCTGTTTGACCATGTCTACATCCGCAAAGAAATGTTTGATCCGGTCATCTTGGAGAACCCGCTGGTAGAACTTATCAACCGCTAAATCAACAGCAGCGGCACCACCTAATTTATCGAACAACGTCGTCATGTACTTTCCATATCGTTTCAACCTCCCCACTATAGGTAATCTACGCCGCAAATTCTTTGACTTAAGTCAAATCAGAATTACTCACATCTTGCACCTTGCACTTTGAAAACCCAGAAGGGTTGTTTTGCCGCCGCATCGCGGCGGCAAAACAACCCTTCTGGGTTTTAGTGCAAGATGTGACAATTACACAATCTCCGCTAGCGGTACGTCTAACAGACCCGCAATGGTTGTTAGATCATAAGTGTTGTTTACGTCTCCGAGCGGTGTTGCGAGGTTGGTGGTTAAACTGCCATCTGCGATCGCAACTGAACCGTTGACCTGACCAAAGAAGTCGATACCCTGCTGGGTAAAGGCGACGACATCAAAACTGGTGTCAAACGTGCCGAGCGGGTTCTCCAAAGTGGTATCAATTACGCCATTGGTAATCGTTGCTGTGCCCAGTGAGCTTTGAATCAGTTCCGCAATATATTCGCTGGTAAGGGTGCCGATTTCCAGCTCAGTTTCTACCGTTCCGAGTAGCGGCACATCGGTGCTAAAGGTAGCAATGCCGTCCGTCAGCGTCACCAGGCTGCTGATGTCGGTCAGCGGAATCTCCAGCGAGCCGAAGCTGCCAAATGAGGCTGAGATGTTGCCTTCGTTTAGATCAAGCTCCACGCTCATGCCGCCGATTGTCGTCGGGATAAACAGCGGAACTACAGCCGTTTCATCAAAGTCAACATCGCCTACGATTTCGCCAAACGGCGTTAGTAAATCCACATTCAGATCGCCGCCCGCAAAGTCAACCGTGCCGATGAAGGAGCCAAGCGCCGTGTCCACGTCAATATCAAACGCACCGTTTTCCAGCAGCACCGTGGCATCGACCGACTGAATCGCATCCAGGATCAAGCTGCTCGCGGCGGTGGCTAAATCAAATCCTTCGATAAAGAGAGACTCGTCCCCGGTACTCAAATCCACGTCTAGAATGCCGTCCACCAGCGTCGCTGTGCCGTTGGTGACTGCGGCCAGTGCCGCCCAGTCGCTCAAAGTTGTCGGCACATCCACCGTTTCCGCTAGCAGGGAACCATCCGGTAGCACTAAATTGCTGGTGAAAATTCCATTTGTAACAGTGACATCGCCAGCCAAATCGGTAATATCTGCCGCAAACTCGGCAACGACATCCGCCAGGCTGGGACTCAACGCGCCTAACAGACCCAAAACGCTGAAGGAACCTAGAACACTCAGATCGGGGGTGAAGCTGAGGTCTGCTGTCTCCAGATCCAGCAGGCTGGAAGTCCCTAAATCAGGCAATAGCGTGGTAGAAGACATGGGGCAACATCCTTATGTAATACGTGTAGTGCGCGGACTGATTGCTAGAGAAACTTAGCGCACAATGGTAAAGAAACCAGTAAGGAGAGCGGTGTTCAGGTAACGTTTTCTTGCACTCTCCCATTTTTTGCACCGCCCGCGTTTCACAAACAATAACCTGCGGGTTTCCAACCAGGCTTCGAATCACGATGTGCGATCGCACAGATTACTCCAATCCTTTTTTAACAGCTTCTTTCGGCAACTTCTACCCGTATCTTCTAGTCGTCTGCCAGCTTTATTTTGCGGGTTTTGATGGTTGCTGTGCCGCGCCCCACACGGCACAGCAACCATCAAAACTAATTTGGCAGAGCAGTAACAATAAAAAGTAAAGATCCGGAACAAGTATATAAAACGATACTTATTTCTCAGAGGAAAAGAAGTATAAGTAAAAGAAACACCAAAACTTTCCTCAAGCAAGAGGTTTTGGCCTGTCAATGGGAGTATCTGCCCCGATGCACCAGCTTCGCCGTCCACCCAGCCCCCCCGAAAACGCGATTTATGATCACCTAAAAGCGATTGTTCAGCAGAAAACTGCTGTTGAGGTGATTGAGCGTTATGAACAACTGTTTATCCGAGGAGCCTATCCGCACAATTCTAGAGTTCAACAGGCGTTACACAGCGTTTTGCGATCGCAGGAGATTGATCAGAACTATCCCTTCTTCTTCAATCGCAGTTGCTACATTGCCGTCAACAACTGGTACTACCACACGGCCAATCGGCAGATGATCTCGCCGCTGATTGGCCTGTTCAGTGCAGACTCGTTTCCACCCTCTCCGTTGAAGAGTACTCACAAGCTACATCGTCTGGTGCAGCAGTTTCAGACCACGGATGAATACCGCGAACTGAGAAATCTGTCTGATTTCATTCAGTCGTCCTATCAGGAAGCCAATGCTGACGGCTACACAGCGAATACCAAGCTGGACGATCTGCGGCCTCGCTATCCCTTTGTTTGTGAGCAAACGCTGATGCCGCAGGCACTGCAAACGGGCCATGCTCATCTGATCCACGACATTCGTATGCAGGCGCAGCAGCAGCAGCAGTCAAAGCTCGACAGCTTCAAGCTGCATTTCAAGCTGAGTCAGCAGCGCCAGAATCCTGAAATGCGGCAGAAGGAGCAAGCCAAAGCCGCCAAGTATAACTTCACGCTGCTGACTGAAACGGGTTTAGGAGAAGCCGTTCAGCAGTTTGACACGATGGGAACCTGCCACGACGCCTACAAGCGATTTGAGGGCCAATCCCCCTGGATTATGACGCTGCATGACTTTAAGCGAGAGCTATACGAATACCTGCTGGAAGCGATTCCGCCGCAGTACAGCCCCAAGTCATTTCCGACCAAACTGCGCGATCGCACGAATGCGATCGCAGAACGATTGGACGATGCACCGCTCAACGAGCGCCTGATCCGTCACGTGTGCAAAGAACTGTTGGACTTTTTGACTGTTCGTACTGATTCAAATCATCAGAAAGATTACCGCACGCTGATTGACTTGGAAGGGAATGTGCCAACGGTGATGCTGGTCGGACTGCTGCTGCGGATTCTGTTGGTTTGCCGCAGCACGTTTGACTGGTTGGAAAAGAAGCTAGCTAGTCTGTTTGACAACTTCATGCTGGAGAAAAAACAGCAGACTGAATGGCTGATCCGGATTTTGGAGTACGTGAATGTGGCGATTTGTTTGAACTATGAGGATCGTGCTTCGCTCATGGTGTCAGAAGGGGGCTTCTGATCTTTGCGTCAATCACACAGGCGAGGGTGGTAAGCTTCGTTCGTCAACTAAGGAGCGTGAATTAAATAGCCTGTCAATCATTCCATCCGTAGGGACACGGCATTGCCGTGTCCCTACCCCAAAGATTCCACCTTATTAAATTCACGCTCCTAAGGTGCTTCCATAGTTCTGAGCGTTGAATTTGTTTAAGCCAACGGGCATATTTGGTGCAAGATGTGAGTAGCTGTACGTGATCCTGTGCTCAATCGCTATGTTGGAATGGTTGCCCAATAGTCCACTGATTTCATTTACGATTCTGCTGCTGGTCATCTTGACCGTGCCGCCGATCTTTGAGCGATTGCGATTGCCGGGGCTGGTGGGACTGCTGTTTGCGGGGGTTGTGCTGGGTTCTGATGGTCTGGGACTGCTCGATCCCGACTCGGAAACCACCAAATTACTGTCAGACATCGGCAAAATTTATCTGATGTTTGTGGCAGGTTTGGAGATTGACCTAGACGAATTTCGCAAGACCAAAGAGCGATCGCTGGGATTTGGGTTTGCCACCTTTTTGGTGCCGCTGATTGCGGGGACGCTGATTGGACAGCTATTTGGCTTTGGCCTCAATGCTTCGATTCTGATTGGCTCGCTGATTGCCTCTCATACCCTGCTTGGCTACCCAATTGTGCAGCGGCTGGGCATCGTGCGCAATGAAGCGGTGACGGTGACGATTGGCGCAACTATTTTCACCGACATTGCGGCGCTACTGGTACTCGCCATCTGCGTCGCCATCCATGCCGGAGAATTTTCGGCTGGGACGCTGGTGCTGCAACTGTTTCTGCTGGCTGTCTACGCGGCAGCGGTGCTGTTTGGGCTGGACTGGGCCGGAAAAGCGTACTTTCGCCGCACGGGTGATGAGGAAAGCAATCAGTTTCTCTTCGTGTTGCTGGCGGTCTTTCTCGCCTCGGTGGGGGCGCAGGTGATCAATGTCGATAAAATTGTCGGCGCGTTTCTAGCTGGATTAGCCGTCAATGATGTCGTCGGGCACGGCCCAGTTGAAGAGAAGATTGAATTTGTTGGCAGTACGCTATTTATTCCCTTCTTTTTCGTCGGCATGGGGCTGCTGCTGGATGTGCCTGCCTTTATTGAAAGCCTGACGACTAATTTTGGTCTGACGGCTGCGATCGCAGCTGGCCTATTTGTCAGTAAGTTTCTAGCGGCGGCGATTTTCAAATTCGTCTTTCGCTATCAGTGGTACGAGGCTCTCACCATGTGGTCGCTGTCGCTGCCCCAGGTGGCGGCAACGCTGGCGGCGGCCCTGGCTGGCCTCAGCGCTGGCATTATCGACGAATCCGTATTCAATAGCATTATTGTCTTGATGCTGCTCACGTCGCTGGCGGGGCCGATGCTGACCGAGCGGTTTGCCGTGCGGCTGTCTGCCCCCAAAGCGGCATCGTCGCTGGATCATCCCCAGCGTGAATCCTGGTGGGGAGCGATTAGCGAGGCAGAAGCGCAAATCAACCAGCGCGATCGCTATCCGTTTACCGTTGTGGTGCCCGTCTACAACCCCAACACTGAGCGCAATTTGATTGAAATGGCGGCACTGCTGGCCCATCACGAGTCAGGCACGGTGATTCCCTTGGCGGTCGTCAAAGCGCACGTTCACATGGATGAGCCAGAGCTAACTGGGACGCTCCAGCGCAGTCAAAAGCTCCTGGAACGCGCCGTAGATATTAGCCAAACCTTCAGCGCCGATGCCCGTCCCGACATTCGGATTGACGATGATGTGGCCGAAGGGATTAGCCGCACCGCTCGCGAAACCAATGCTAGCCTAATCGTCATGGGCTGGAGCGGCAGCGGGTTGCGATCGCGCTTATTTGGTAGCGTCACTGATAATGTGTTCTGGGCTGCTCACTGTCCGGTGGCGGTGACGCGGCTGCTGGATGAACCGATTCACTTTAAGCACATCCTGGTGCCAGTTAAAAACATTACGTCCCAAACCCTGCGAATTCTGCGCTTTGCCCAACTGTTTGCCGACACGAATCAGGCATCGCTGCTCCTGCTCCATGTTCACGATCCGCGCACGCTGCCGGAGCATGTCAGCGGCTTTGAACAGGCTGTCACTCAGGCCATGCAGGCGCAAGGCCCAGCGGTTGATTTCGATATCAAAGCCATTCCTAGCGATCACCCCGGTCAAACGATTCTCAAAATGGCGCAGTCATTTGACCTGGTCATCCTGCGCTCAACCCGTCGCCGCACGGCGGGTGGTCTAGCAGTCAGCGATGTGACGACTCAGGTGATTAAAGAATTGCGCTGCTCAGTGATCCTGTTTGGTGAGCCTCATACATAATCTGTAGTGTGATTAATACCTATTGCCATGAATTCGCGTTTTGTTTATCAACATCTGCGTTGGTCTACACTACAGCGCTACATTGCCTGGTGCGTGCTGGTAATTTTCGTTGTGCTGATGATTGTGGTGCAACCCATCGCAGCGCAAGATTCTTCTTCAGATGTGGGTTTTTCCGCTTGGGCGCAGGCTCCCGCCACCGACAGTCAACCTAATCCTGATCCTGATTTAGCCAGTGATTTAGAGGACACAAATTTAGTTGACCCCGTCTTGGTTGATCAACCTGCGGGCAATCGAATCGATGGTTTTCCGGTCGTGCTGAATAATGAAGTTCTGTTTCGCATTAAAGAAGGTGTGGCAGGCGTTGCCACCGCTGAGGAGCGAGCTGGAATCATCCAAGGACGAATCGATGCGATCGCAACGAATCCAGCTGTTTCCCTCGACCAAATTCGCGTTGATACGCAAAATAATCGCACCGTAATTAAGGCTGGCGAGCAAGTTTTGTTTACCGTGACTGAAGCAGATGCAGAAGTTTATGATCAGTCGATTGATCAACTCGCTAATCAAGCCGTAGAGTTCATTCAAACTGAAATTGCGACCTATCGGGCGGAACGCAGCGTCAAACGACGCACACTTGGAATTGTCCTTACCATTGTCAGCACGCTTATTCTGATTATCTTTTTACGCAGCCTGTTCCTCTTTTCCTCAAAACTCTTGCTGCGGGTTGCGCAAGCGCGTCACCATCGCAGTTTAGAACTGCGAATCCATAACTTTCAAATTTTAGGCGCTAGTGCAACGGGATACTTGTTGGCGGTGCTGATTCGTTTAGGACGGCCCATCCTTGTCCTGGCTGCGTTCTATCTATACATTCCGTTTGTTTTGCGGCAGTTTCCGGCCACGCGACCGCTGGGCGACCGGGTGTTAAACGATTTGGCTGGGCGATTAAACAATTTTGCTCAAGCTTTTGTTGCCTATCTGCCCAACCTGATCACCATCGTAGTGATTGGGGTCGTGGCCTACTACCTGTTTGGCTTTGTGAAGCAGGTAATTGCGGAGCTAGGCCGAACCGATGTTTATCCGTGGTTTTATCCGGAATGGATACAGCCTACCAATCGACTCGCAGGATTCTTGGTATTTGCGATCGCATGTGTCGTTGCTGGTCCTTATTTACCCGGATTTGGATCACCCGCGTTTCAGGGCATATCGATTTTCTTGGGGGCGCTGCTAACCCTCGGTTCATCGTCTGCCGTTGCCAATGCCATTTCCGGCATTATCTTGATTTACACCCGTGCCTTTCAAATCGGTGACTTTATTCGGATTGACACAAACATGGGTGAAGTAACCGAAAAGTCGCTGTTTGTCACCCGCATCATGACCCCAAAGCGGGAGACAATCACCATTCCCAATCTGTCTGTGTTGAATAGCAATGTGGTCAATTACACGGCGATCTGCCGCGAATCAGGCGGATACCTAACGCTGCACACGACGGTGACTCTGGGTTATGACGTACCCTGGCGCAAAGTTTACGAGGTGATGACCGCAGCCGCAACGGCGACAAAACACATCACGGCTGAACCTGCCCCCTTTGTGCTGCAAACTGCGCTGAATGATTTCAACGTTAGCTACGAACTGAATGCTTACACCGATCGGCCTGAACTGATGCCGCGCATTTATTCCGAGCTACACGCTAATCTTCAGGATTACTGCAACAGTGCCGATATTGAAATCCTTTCGCCTGCTTTTTCTGCGCTCCGAGACGGCAATCACTCCACACTTCCGGCTGACTATCTACCAGAAGACTATCGCGCCCCAATGTTTCAAATTCGCCAGGACTCGTGATGGAATATTTTTCATTAAGATTGGCTTGAAATGCTATTTCTATAATCTCCTAATTTCGTAGGAGCCACATGACTATCTTCTTTAAATTCGCCTTTAAATTGAATTGATTTGAGATACCAAAAGGCTACGACCAGAGGCAAAACATATCGATCCCAAGGATATGCTTTCATCATGATTAGGCTATTAAACAAAACCATCAGAGTAATTAGGTTTGGCTGAGAGAAGCGAACACAAGTCAAATAAGATAGTCCATAAAATAAAGCTATTTTGGCAATATCACTCGGCAAAAGATCCGCAATTTTAATCAGAGTTCCAGCTCCGAATAGCAGCGGAGGATAAACTAAAACAAATAGTAGTAGTAGAGCTGCAACAATCAGAAGTCGCTGCCACTGCGCTTGAAAAACCGAAAGACCCTTTCTGAGCATAGATGCTATTTTATTGGTTCTATTTGCGCTCAAAAAGTTTTTTGGTAAAGTAAATAAAATGAACTCTGGAATGACAATATAAACCCCAACAAAAGCTAAAAAGTTAATTGCTCCACCAGGCGTTAAGCTCCAAAAGGATTGCTGTACATCCGGCACCGAGCGATATTCTAAACCAGATTGAGGTGCCAATCCTTGAAACAAATAAACCCAAAACAGAAGGGAGAGTACGGCCAGTAGAGGAGCAAGCCATTTCCAGTGATCCTGGAGGCGAAACTTACGTATCCGTAGCGAGTGATTAAACGCTAGGATAAACTCGTAACTCATAATCGCAGCCGGAAACGCAATCATATACTGTCTTGATGCGATCGCAAGGACAAAGGCAAAGCTACTCAGCAAATAGCGATCGCGGATATAGGTCATGAGTCCTAAAATCATCCAAAAGCAGGCAATCATCTCCGTATAAAGTCGCCCACTTAAAAATAGATAGTAAGGACACAGAAATAGCCCAATCAAGCATAAAATTGCCTGTCCTCCTCGGCTACGATTGGGCCAACCGATTAGAAAAACGATGACCAAGGATAGGATAAGGTTTAAGAGTCGTCCAGCAAATATGCCCTGATTGAAAAGATATTCTAATGAGCCGAAGATCACGAATGGCAATGGTGTATTTAGCTCTTTATAGTCGCTTAGATCTTCAAGAGATGGAACGAGTCGGTCGCTGAATCCCAAACTGGTTTCCCAAAATGTCCTTTCATCCCACAAAAAAGGACCTCGCAGAAAATCTAGCCAAGCTAGTAAAGCCATGTAGATAACTACTACGCCGACTATAAAAAAGAACTTTTGTTTTGATTTGTCGTTGATTAAGTTCATATTCTTTATGTTCAAAATTGCCGCTAATTTTTAAGTATGGGGAAATAGAATGTAGTCTGCCCTACGTTTTTCGATGAGCAGTTTTCAACGCAAAATCTCATCGAATTTGCTGCTTATGCATGAACTTGAGATGGCTCATCTGCTGCATTCAACGCTGGGTTTGGGCAAATACTGTCATTCCTAAAAGATTGAGGTGTGGTTTGGAGCAAGTGCTCACCTAGGCGGCGAGCGATCGCTAAGATCGTGAACGTGGGCGAGTAAGATGGCCCGGTCGGAAACACGGCTGAACTTGCTATGTAGAGGTTTTCGGTGCCAAATACACGGCAATTTGTATCCACAACCCCTTCCTCCGGTCGGCTCGCCATGCGAGTTGTGCCCATTTGATGAGCCGCATCCGTCATATTTTCCAAGCTGGGCGGTTCATCTCCAAAGTCAAAAGTGCCTAGCCCCACCTGTTCAAACCGCTGGGTCAACAGTTCCAGCGTTGTTGCCATTGATTGCCGATCGTGATCCGTAAAGCACCAATCAACTTCCAGTTTGCGCTGTCCCAGAGCATCCCGTTCGGTGCCAAGCTTGATCCGGCTCCTCTTCTGGGGCACCTGCTCAGTGACAAACTTGACCTGGTAAGCTGCGATCTCACCATTTCTATCTCGACAAACAGGCCGCCCCCACACAATCCGCCACAGTCGATCAGTTGTCTTTTCGTAGATAGGTTTTATGTATAGAACATGCTCCAGTAGCTTGTGTTCTGCCTGCGTCGCATCGTCTAGCGCAAAACAAATACAGAACCGGGGCTTCGGCGCATACTGCAATTCATGGGCATATTGCCGCGTCAGACTTCCAGGGTGAAGGGTACCCGTGTGGTGCTTGGGGTGATCGGTATAAAAGCGGCCTACTAGGTCGTGAGCGTTACCGATACCTCCCGGCAGTTGGCGATCGGAGGATAGGAGCAGGCGGGCTGCTTCAAATGCTCCGGTCGCAAGCACCACGACATCGCCCTCGACCGTCAGTTCTCGACCCTCTAGAGAGCGGCAAACCACTGTCGTTACTCGCTGCCCCGTTTCGTCTAGTTTTAATTCAGTTGCCGTTGCCCCAAGCACCACCTGCAAATTGGCGGAGCGGCGCATTTCGTCCCCAAAGCGTTTTGCTGTCCGGGTTGGAGTCTCTTCCCAATAGAAGCTACTCATCTTTAAGCCACCCGCCGCGATTTTGGCTCGCAGCTCGACGATTTCAGGACGCATAGCTTCGGCCTCTAGATCTCCAAAACCGTAGTCTTTAGCGGCGGAACGATAATGCTCTAGCAAATCCTCAAACTGGATGGGCCAGCCGCTGTTCGCAACCCAAGGTCTGCCCTCAAAATCAATCGGCTGTAGGTATTTCCATTTGCCCGTCCAGACGTTGCTCGTGCCGCCAAACTGGCGCACGCGGCTCACTCCCCGCAGTTCTGGCGGTAGGTAGCGATGATAATACGAATTGGGATTTAGCTCACGATGACGCTTACCTAGAAAAACTACGTCATTCAAAGCCTGGATAGAGGGATCAAAGCGATCGCGTCCGCTTTCTACCAGCACCACATCTCGGCCATGACGAGCTAAGTGTGTCGCGACCTCAGCGCCCGCAATGCCGGAACCTAGCACCACCACCTGCCCCCGCAACGTCGTCTGCTCACCCATTTCTAAAATATCGGTAATCATAAAAGCTCCAGTTATAAAAGTTGAAGTTCTATATGGTTTGTAGGGGCGAATGGCCATTCGCCCCTACGTAACGCTACCTGCTTTCTTAGGGGATTAAGAAACATTTGTGGTCACCACAAATCGCATTTTTAGACTTTTGATTAATTGCGATATGAGAGGCTGCATGATTCGCTTCGAGATATGCACTGGATGAATTCTAAAGGCCCATACAGTATGAACCAGCGCTGCTCGCTTTTGACCCATTTCATAGGATTTCACCGCATGTTTGTAGACAAATTCAGCAAACATTTTGGGATGGGATTCAAAGGCGCGGCGATGTTTTTGAATTAACTGATTAAAGCTGTCCTGACGCAGATTTAAATTGCCTGAAACTCGTGCGCCTGAGTGTACTAAAAGCTGATACGCTACCTTTGGCAAACCAATCAGGGTACATTCAGGATTCAGTCTCAAAAAGAATTCGGAATGAACTCGGGAGCGAAATGCTTCGTCCCAACCACCAATCTTAAGCACTAGTTCACGCTCAACCACCAGCGTTTGTTTGGTATGAAACGATCGCCCCGGTTCGGGATCTGCCAAAAAGAAATAGCTGCCTTTTGGACATTGGATGGGCGGCAGACGAGTGAGTAAAACGTCTCCGTGTTCATTAACCTTTTGCAGACCTGAAATCACGGCCACAGGCGGATCACAAGATGTACTTTTCAATGCGGCCAACGACATTTCCACCATGTGCGGCAGCAGCACGTCATCGTCATCGAGGTACGTTACCCAGCGCCCCCGAGCCGCTTGGGTGCCGACATTGCGAGCACCCGCACCGCCGACGCCTGCTTCGAGTCGAATCACTCGTAAGCGCGGATTTTCTGGAAGTTGGACAGGTTCGCTGGACGCATCATCGACTACCACCACTTCTAAGTCTTGGTAGGTTTGATTTAAGGCACTCTCAACCGCAAGCGGCAGCAGATGAGGCCGATTATGGGTCGGAATAATGATGCTGATCGGAGGATGAGACATCGTTTATAAACGTAATGAAATCAAGGTTAATCAAGCGGCAAGATATTGTTTATCGTGGGTCGTAGTCTGTGTGTGAGGCTGGTTGACTAGTGTTGAATTTCACATTGTTCAAATCAACTTGTTGTGGGACATTTGCGAGTTATTTAGGTATATGCGGTTGACTAACAGATAGCGGCTCGGTTGAGGGGACTAAAGCCCAGGTTCGCGGTTGATAGAACTGACATTTGTTGATGTTGCAGTAGGCCGTGACGGTGAATCGAAACGATTCCACGACATCAAAGGTGTAAACCGCATCTTTTCTGACCCGTATTTGCGCCGTATATACACCAGGAGCAAGACCCAAATAGGGAAGCTGGAGTTGAATTTCAGAAAAGCCAGGGGAGAGATTAAAGAAAGCATCGTCGTTTTGCCCCCGCAGCGACAAGGCATAGCCTGCATTCTCGACACCGCCCACCTTAGCAATCCGCATGTCTAAAGCCACACCGCTATAGCTGCCGTGAGCCTCGCAGTTGACGCACAAGCTCATGGCTTCCCCCGTCAGCACGGTTTGCGTCGGTTGGCCCTGAGCATCGCGGAAAAAGAGGTCTCGAATGTCAATGCCAGTGCTGGCTGTGCCAGGTTTAGCTGGAAAGGTCATGCGATTCTCAGAGCGTTCAACGCTGCTGAGGAAGAGGTCGTGCTCGTACCGATCGACGACCGTATTAACCTCGCCTTGCGTCACCAATGCGCCCTGAGAGAGATAAATAGCCGTATCGCAGATGTTCAAAATGGCCTGGGCGTTGTGGTTGACCAGGATAAACGCGACGCCTTTTTGCCGAAGTTCATAGAGACGGCGATAGCATTTGGCTTTGAAGCGGGCATCGCCGACGGCGAGAACTTCATCAATCAGCAAAATATCGGGTTCGGTATAGATGGCGCAGGCAAAGCCCAAACGAGCTGCCATTCCTGAGCTGTAGGTTTGCACCGGAGCATCAATGGCTGTTTCAATCTCGGCAAACTCGACCACATCCTGAAACCGCTGCTCAATCTGGCGAGTTGTCAGACCCAGGATCGACATGTTGGCGTAGATATTTTCCCGTCCTGTCAGAATTGGATTGAAGCCTGCCCCCAGCGCAATCAGCGGCGCGAGGCGGCCTCGAATTCGCACTTGGCCCGTATCCGGTTTAATCAGACCGCTGATAATCCGCAACAGGGTACTTTTGCCAGCGCCGTTGCTACCCACCAGTCCCACGGCCTGCCCCCGATGCAGCTGAAAACTAATTGACTGGAGCGCCCAAAATTCCTGCGATCGCAACCGATCACTGTGGCGTCGTCCCCCGGTCAGGTCTGCCGCGATATCCTGCACGCCGTAAAAGAGCGATCGCTTTAAATCACGACAGAACTTTTTAGACACTCCTTCAACGGAGATCACGGGCGGCTCGGGCGACACCTGTTCAGAACTGGATTGTTGTTGATGTTGAGTATTCAGCAGCATCTATGACGTTACCCTCTCGACCACATACGGCATCGCAATCCGAAAACCCACCCAGGTTAGTACTAATCCAACTAGAGTTAATCCACTTACCACCCAAAAGCCCAATGACTGGGTCAGCACTCCAGTCGTCGCTAACTCCCGCAGCGTGACCAATAGCGGTGTGACGGGATTCCAGGCCACTAGCGCTCCAAACAGTCCCTCTGTCGGTACGGGATAGATTACCGGGGTTAAAAACAGCCAAAATCCCATGATCATGTTTAGGCTCTTGGAAACATCCTGGTACAGTACGCCAATTGGGGCCAGTAAGACACCCACCAGCGTTCCTAGCAAAATCAGGTGAATCAGCGCAATTGGAGTCAGGACAATAGTCCAGCTTACGGGCACCCGGAAGTAGATAAATAGGCTGGCAATCAGAATCAGCTTGATGCCAAAGTTGAAGAAGACTTCCCCCAGTTTGGCTAGGATGATGGCCTCGCGGGGAAAATTGACCCTGGCCAGCATCGGCTTAGCCAAAATTACGGCCTGCACTGGCCCGGTTGCAGCATCGGCAAAGGTTTGCCACAGAGCCGTGTTGAACATGACGTAGGCTGGATAGGGAATGTCCGTCTCGCCCACGGCAAACACATTGGCATCCTTGGCCAGCGTGAAACCGAGCGCCATCGCAATGGGTGGAATAAACGCCCAGGCAATGCCCAAAAACGCCTGCCGATACTGGGCGCTGATGTCGCGCACCATCAGCCGCCAAGCCAACTCGCGAGATGCTAGCAGATCACGCCACATCGTCCACAGCAAATACCGGGGACGCCGCAGCAAACTATCGGGAGTATGAACAACTTCGGGAGGCATAGAGATTACAACCGAACTACAAACTAACTTGCTGATGTTGGGTTTCGTTACCTCAACCCAACCTACGGCTTTAGCTGCCGCTGGCTGTTTTATGGCTGGGGCTTGGTTCAATCGTTTGGTCAATGTGCTGGTCAATGCGATCTCAGATCGGTGCGGCATCACCTTGGCCCGAATGCTGATACTGCAGCATTTCCCAGAAAAAGCCAGCGGCATTGGCAACCTGGGATACAAACAGCACAGCCGTCAACACCAGCCCCTTGCTGCCTTGACCATGCACAAACGGATAGCGCAGCAGACTGAGATAGTAGTTGCCTTCAATTTGAAACTGACCCCAGCCTTTCTCTTCCCGAGTTTTGTGGAACCGGAATGCGCCTTGGCCATAGCTGAAGTGCTGTTTCCAGAAACTTTTCAAGGTCATGGGATGAGCGTGGTAAATTATTACTTCCGGCGCGTAGGTCATATGATACCCGTGATGAATCCAGCGATCGCACAATTCGCGATCCTCGGAAGTCGTAAAGCTTTCATCAAACCCGCCCAATGCTCGGAATTGCACCGCAGGCACCACCATGTTATTGGAAGCAAAGAACCGCGCCTGATCCCGCACCGCATTGTAGTGGTCATAGCCCATGCTGATAATGCTCTGGCTGGTGGTGGAATAGGGATTATCGGCTAGAGCATTGACCGTTCGTCCCCCGACAATGTGCTCTGGCTCCTTGGTAAAACAAGCTTCTAATGCCGTGAGCCAGTCGGTGGCGGGTCGGCAGTCATCGTCGGTAAAGGCGAGATATTTGCCCTGAGCCAGTCGGGCTGCGTGATTGCGAGCCGCAGCAGGGCCAGCATTGGCCTGTCGAATCAGCCTCAGATTGAGCTGGTCTTGAAAGGGCGCAACCACTGAGTCTAAGGGCTGCTGGCTGCCGTCATCTACAACCAGAACTTCAATGCGATCGCGGGGATAGTCTAGCTGGGTCAGCGACTCTAAACAGGTCGCCAACTGCTGCGGGCGGTTATAGGTAGGAATAATGATGGAAAAGGTTGGCTGTTCCATGTTCGTTAGGAGCCTCAGTAGTTGCCGTCGGTTATTGTTTGGGTAGTACTCAGGTAATGATTTTGTGTTGTGGGAGCGGTTCCCCCACAACACAAAATCATTACTTTGAGGCATGCATCAACTGTTGACGCTGTTGCTGCCGCGCGTGATGCGCCGTGAGTAAGCGGTTCAGGCGATGGTCAAACCACATCAACACGCGCTCCAGCTTGGGACTGTAGAGACCAAAGGTTAGCTTCAGAATCACAGGTGCTAAAATCGTACCTTTACGCCGCCAGCCCAGCTTTTTGTACTTGGTTTTGAAGTAGCCATCTTCGGCCAGATTCCACTTATCCCGCAAGCGATACAGGCTCTTCAGCGTCCACTCGTCGCTCCAGCGCAGCATGTAGTAGTGCAGATCGCTCCACTGGGCAGGTGGGCCAGGAACGTAAGTTACGATGCAATCTGGCTCAAAATATACGCTGCCACCTGCCTCTCGCACCGTCATGCAGAAGTCTAAATGCTCTTTGGTGTTGAGCATTTGCTCGTCTAGCAACCCCACTTGCTCAAACACAGAGCGACGCACCAGCACACAGTGAAACTCCGCTAGCTCCGTCTCTTGACGCTGGAGCTGCGGCTGAATTTGGACAACGGTTTTGCCTTGACTATACATTTTCTCGCGCAGCCGTCGCCGTCCGGTCTTATCAACCCATATATGAGATTCCCCGCCCGCAAAATGGACTTCGGCATGGAGCGGTTCATGCTGACACATGAGAGTGACCAACCACAGCCGCACCCGTCTCTTCGGCACAGCTAACTAGGGCTTTGAGCCAACCGGGAGTGACCACTACATCATTGTCAACAAAGACGAGATAAGGCGTATCGACCGATGCTAGACCGATATTGCGGGCTTGGTTTGGATACAGATAGTAGTCTTGGCGAAGTAGGGTAAAAGACTTGTCTTTCGCCTGCTCCTCTAGATATTGCCGGACAGAGAGAGGCGAGTTGCCGTCTACATACACCAGCTTGAATGGCATCTGCGTATGTTCATAAATGCTCTCAAGCGAGGTTTTTGTGCAGCTAAAGCGCTCACGCGGAACAACCACAAGGGTGACAATGGGTTCAGTCATAGTTGAATGGCACTGACATAAGCTGTATCAAGCTAGCAACCTGGCTTTCAAGACGGAGCGAGGTTCCTGCATTCTTGGGAACGGTTTGGGACGGCGCTTTACAACTCGGGGTTCTGAACGGTTGGGTCGAAACGGAATCACCAACTCTCGCACCACGTTTAACAAGGCCTGGTAGCCTCGCCGTCGTTCGGATGGAGCTAGATGCAGCAACTCAGGCCGGAAGTGATTGAACTGTTGCCGAGCACCTTGTAGAGAGACTCGCAACACCCCGACCTCGCCGTCGGCTGTCGCCTCCCACATCAGGGTGCGAAGCAGATTGTAGGCCAACAGATGCACCCAAATACTTTTGCTCACCATGGTGGGTGTTTTGGCAGCAATCATCTCCATGGCTAAGGTGGTTTTGAGATGCCGGAGATTAACTTCGGCGGCCTGCCAGCGGAGCTGATAGAGTTCGGCAAGTTTAGCTTTGGGATAGCGGTTGGGATCGAGTAGCGTCGTTACCACCACAAAGTTGGTCGGGCGAAACCCAGGAACCTGAATGAAGAGATACACTTCCCGCACCTCAATGGATGCCGCCAGAGCCTCGAACTCCTGCGGCTTGAGGGCTTGAGGGCATTGCTTCGGGCGCTGCCAGCGGACGATGTGATCGCCAATGCCCAGTTTTTTGCCCCGTCTGAAATCGCAGCGGCGCTGATGATGCTTGCGAAAGACAGCATCGGCTCCCATCCGGGCGACCCAGGCCAAATCTACATAGGTGCCATAGGCTGAATCGGCCACCACCACATCCTCGGGGCGCAGTTTCTGATAGAGTTGGCGGGCTAGACGCCATTCACTCACCCGCAACGGAGCCATCGCCACGGCCATAACCGCTCCCGTGGTGACACAAAACCACACTTGGAGTTTGAGAATCGGAAAGCCGCAGCCCTCTTTCTGATTGCTGTGTTGAGGATACTCGGCTTGGTTGGCCTGCGTGTCACTCATCAAGACCGTCGTCGCATCAAAGGCTTTAACCGGACGGCCACACCAGCGTTGCTCTGGGGAGACTTGGCGCTGCAACGCCCTCACCACCCGCTCGAACAGGGGCGGAAATATCGACTCGGGAAGGCGTTTTCGTGCTTTACTATAGCCCCCGGTATCGGCTGAGGGCACCTCCAATCCCGACACGCTCATCCAGGTCACCACTCGCTTGACTGCATGGCTGAGACTGCTGTCGGCATCCAGCACTTGGGAGAGCCAACTCCACAGGACGACCATGGGAGTGTAGAGGACTTGTCGATATCGGATTCCCTGCTCGCTCAGCACAGTTTCAATCTCTGCTTCCGGCAGCATCTCAGCAAAGGGTAGACCGATGCTGCTCTGATAGTTGGCCTTGAGAACGTCCGCACGATTCGGCATCATAGAGGCAAGGTTATGGGCTTCAACGGTTTGATTCTGACAAATCAGGCGCTTGAAGCCTTTTTTGCTCTCTTATGTCAGTGCCATTCAGTCATAGTGGGTTTCTGGCTCATCTTCAGGGACATTAGTAGAACAAGTCAAGTCTTGTCAGGAGCGATGCACAGTTAAGGCGAACTGGGTTCCATCGAAACGGTGCACGATCGCACATCTTCTGTGTCTGGTGTATCTGATTTCAACAGCCGCTCGTATAGCTGCACCAGCCGATCATTTAGGCGATGAATGTCATAGTGCTGTTCCACAAACGCCCGTCCAGCCTGACCCATTGCGGGCCAGCGTTCGGGATGCTCAATTAAGTAGCTAAGCTTAGCTGCGATCGCATCAGCATCTCGCTCAGGCACTAAAAATCCTGAAACGCCATCTTCCACTAGCTCTGGAATACCACCGTGCAGCGTACTAATCACGGGTAATCCCATTGCCATTGCTTCTTTGAGAACATTAACAGGTGCATCTTGGTTCCCATCTGCTGCGGTTACACTCGGTGCAATGAACAGATGAGCTTTTTCCAATAAAGCAATCAGTTCTGCCTGAGACTTTTGTCCAAGTAATTTGATCGAATGGCCTACACCCAAGGACTCGATTAACTCCTCAAAGTCGGATTTTAACGGGCCATCGCCCATGATGATATATTCCAATTTGGGATATTGAAGTAATACTTGAGCAACTGCTCGGATGCTGTATTCGATCCCCTTCTTTTCTACTAAACGACCTGTTGTGGCAACACGAATACAACCATTATTAGGAAACTGGCGAAGCTTAAAAGGAAACTGGCTACAGTCTAACCCCGAACCATGAACCCGAATTTTATTAGGCGGACACCCTAACCTAATAACGCGACGTTTGAAAAAATTGCAATTCGCAAGAAAATAATTTCCGTTTTTGAATAAGGGGCTATAAATATCTTTGCCATGTTCTTGAACAAAATTGCTAATGTCGTGACCCCTAAAAATCGTAATTAGTTTTGCGGTAGGACAATTCATTGTTCGAAATGCCATGCCTCTGAAACCAACCGTACCGAACTGGCAGTGAACAATATCGTAGTCATGTCTTTGCTGAGAATCTGGCAACAATGTATATAATAACCAGAGCGAAATGGCCTGCTTGCCGTACCTAATGAAATTTAGCGATCGCAGTGTTTCTCTAGGAGATTGAGTTAGTTTTGAGGCTAGAACATACAAGCCTTTGATAACCCGCCAAAACAAGTTCTCAGGAATTTCAGGTAAGTAATATGTCCGCTCGGATAAATTATAAGTAACAACACTGTTATGAACTTTAGACCAATCACCGGGATGATCAGCATAAATATCAACATCAACACCTCGATCGATTAAACCCGTAATTTGGTTGAGAATAAAGGTCTCCGACAAGGTTGGAAATTGTCCGACAATGAATGCTACTTTCATAAATCCTTTATTGCACTAAGTCCGTAGAGCTACTTCAGGCTAAGCTTGTCTATAAGCTATTCTCTAATTGAAACACCTCCCATCATTAATCGCATTCGTTCCCACGCGCTAATATATCGAACAAACAACATTACAAGAGCAACTTTTAACTTATCGGCAAAACTTGTTAGCCGCCAATCTTGAAAGGTTGCAATTGTAAAATTAATGGGCGGTAAGAGATCTTGTAACAGTAACTGTAATAGCAATCGATTCTGCCGAAAGACCTTTGACTGTAGATCAAAAGAGCCTCCAACCACCCGAACAGTCCTTTTATATAGTTCCTCGAACGATCGCCGTGCTGGATGAGCTACGCGTGCCTTGGCTGTGTAGGTTTGTTGATAGCTAAATGCCGCAACCCGTCTTCCCCACTCCACATCTCCACTTGACTTTAAGGTCGAGTTGAAAGGCCCAACGTGGTTAAACACAGATTTGAAGGTAAATAGATTTGCTGTTGCGCCATATTTGTATTTCTCTATGTAGTCTTTTTGAGTAAAAGCAGTAATTTTCTCAAACAGTTCTACCCATGTAGGATAATCAGGATCTTTAAAGAAAATCTCGATTTCTCCTGCAACCAAACCACAGTTAGGAACTTCAAGCAAGCACTGAACTCCCTTCTCTAACCAATCAGTAGCTGGAATACAGTCAGCATCGGTAAAGGCAATCACCTCACCTTTGGCAAGAGCAATTCCTTGATTCCGAGCCGCATAGGAACCGGGAGTCGCCTCAAACGTCAGGATTACGTTGTCGTAGGGTTCGACTGCCGCTTTAATCGGGTCAATCGGCTCAGAGCCGTTGTCCACCACAATTACTTCAACGTGCGATCGCGGATAGGTCTGCTGGGCCAAGGCGGCCAGACAAAGTTGTAAGCGCTCCCCGTCATTGAAGACGGGGATAATTACTGAAATGAATGGGCGATCAGAATTTGCCATGATGCTTTCCCCCTTAACCCAGGCTAGTAGGCGCGAGATAGCGGTTGGGCATTGGTCTGCGGCTGTAGTTCTCCTTGCCGCACCTTTGACCACTCCTGATCGGTAAAGTTCTCGTGATACGAGCGCTCAACATTAACGTTCCAGAGATCGTGCTGCTCTCCAACAATATTGCGAGCTGCCAGCAGCGCCGTCAACATTGAATGATCCTGGTTGTTATAGCGGTGCATCCCATTACGCCCAACCGTTTGCAGGTTTTCAAAGGTCTTAATGTAGTCCTCTAGAACCTGCAAATGCTGACGATATTCACCGTCATAAACGGGATAGGCCTTACGCTGACGAATGACGCATCCGTCCTGCACATCGTTGGGTTTAACCCCCAAATCAAGCCGGACGACTTCCTGGGCAGCTAAGTCAATCAGTTGCTGATCAGACATTTCCCAAAGGTCATCCCCTTCACTACAGAAATACTCCATGCCCAAGCAGGTTTTCTGAGGATCAGGCACCATTTCTGGACTCCAGTTTTTGAAGTTTTGGATGCGACCCACTTTGAATTCAGGACTGTGGATATACAGCCAATTATCTGGAAATAATTGATCGCGATTAATAATCAGCGACACAATCAAAAAATCGCGATACTTGAGTCCACGTGCTGCTGCTAAAACCTCTTCCGGTGGCAGTGGATCGAGGCGATTGACTAATAGTGCGATCGGCATCGAGTTGATAAAATTGTCACCCGTCAATTCGAATATTTCGTCACCCTGCTTCGCAATTACTTTCGTAATCCGCTTTCCTTCTCGCTCCACGCGAATCACCTCAGTGTTGAGATGGACAGGTGAACCATGCACGTCAAGTAGATCCTGACAGCGTTCCCACATCATGCCAGGGCCGAGCCGAGGATAGTCAAATTTTTTGATTAGGCTTTTAGCATTTTGGCTACCAAAGAGAGCATTGATAACCGCCTGCTTGAGCGACATATTTTTAATACGCTGAGCAGCCCAATCAGCTCGAATTTGACTACAGGGAAGACCCCAAACTTTCTCCGTATAAGTCTTGAAGAAAATCCGGTAGAGCCGCTCTCCAAAGCAGTCAATCACCCATTCTTCAAACGTTTCCGCTTCGAAATTTGGATTTTGATACTTATGCAATTTAGCTTTTAAGTAACTAAACAGGATGAGAGCGCTTCTGATCGGCCCTAAATTTCTCAGAGTTTTGAATCTCTTGGGGTCCATTCCCCGCCGCTCTGCGGCGTAAGATCTAAGAATGAGTGAGTACATCCACAAGAGTCATAACGTAACAGTTTTGCTATACCACTTAGTGTTTCCAGCAAAGTATCGACGGGTTGTGTTTGATGAGCAAGTAGATGCGGTTCTGCGAGAGGTCTGCCTCGAAATCGAGAAACGCTACGAGGTGAAGTTTGTCGAAATTGGAGTGGACAAAGACCATGTCCATTTTCTAGTGCAGTCCGTGCCGACCTATAGTGTGACCAAACTGGTAACGATGCTGAAAAGTTTAACTGCACGAGAAGTCTTCAAACGATGCCCTCAAGTGAAGCAGAAACTTTGGGGAGGCGAGTTTTGGAGTGATGGATATTTTGCGAGTACAGTAGGCCGCCACGGGGATGAAGGAATGATCGCCAAATATGTTCAAGCCCAAGGCAAAGATTACCTCAAATTGCATCGGGATAATCAACTTGCTCTTTTTTGATTCTGATACCCCGTCCGCTTGCGGCGGGGTATTTCATTGAAATCATCCCCCAGAATTTCTTTCCAAACCGCTTGCACTTCACCAACTTTGGTGAAAAAGCGGTGTCCACCAATGTCAAACCGATAGCCCTTATAGGTTTCTGTACGAGAAATGCCACCCACTCTATCGGCCTTCTCAAGCACAATTGACTTCTGGCCGTGTTTCATCAACTCGTAACCTGCCGTGAGTCCAGCAGGGCCTCCTCCGATGATGACTACGGGAAAAGACTTCATATCGATTAACTCCAAATGCTTGCGTCGTGAATCTAACGTTACGAATCTGGTGCATCTAACTGCCGCATTAAACGGGCGATCAGAAAACCTATCTGGACTTACAAACTCCCCAAGGCATAGGTGGTTGCGGTAGATGCAACTGACTTGAGAAGTACCTCAAGCTGCCGTATGCAAAGGCAAGTCCGCCATAGAGGAAATAAAACCAGTGCCAGGGAACCACTCGTAAAGCAAACCAAAGCCCCCGCTGACGATAAAAAAATCGATATACAGCCCAGTTGATTGCCAGCAATCCAATCGCTAGAACTGCGACAACTCCGAGGAGCCAGGGCATGAATTCATTTGCCACTAAACTGGCCGCTAAGCTAGCTACTAAACTGGTAACTAGGGCAAACGTAAGGATGACGCTGATGCGATTGGCATGGTTCAGATTCAAATCTGCGTTGAATGTGCGATCGCTTAAAATCAGCTCTGTCCAGGGCAATGCTCGATAGAATATCTCTGCCCTAAGTAAAGAGGTAGGCGTCCAGTGCTTTAAATGTTTAACTTGGATGTCTTTACACAGGCGAATGGAATAGCCTGCCTGCTTCAGTCGATAGCCTAGCTCGATGTCTTCTACACAGGGCTTACGATAGCTTTCATCAAAACCCCCAACGGCTAGAAAGGCTGAGCGGCGAATTGCCCCACAAGCGCCCCAAAACGTAGAAGCAACTTCGGACGATATTTGATGAGTGTAGTGATGAAATAGATTCTTATATTGAGATAGAAAATTCTCAGCTCCTGGTGCATCATCATAGGAACCAATTACGGCTGCCAGATCTTTTTCTCGTTGAAATACATCTACCAATCGAGAGATTGTGTTTCTGTGAATCGTGACATCTGCATCAATAAAGAACACAATATCGCTCTGTGCAGCGTGTGCTCCCCGGTTTCTAGCCCGGGCTGGGCCACCCGCAGTGGGATACCTAAAAACCTTGGCTCCAAACGATTCTGCGACTTGCCAGGAGCCGTCTGTATCACCATCAGCTACAACGATGACTTCATCAGGTTGCTGGCTAGATTGTTTGAGGCTGTCAAGACAACGACGAAAACTGTTTCCCCCATTATGAACTGGAATGACAACTGAAATTGTTGGCTTGGATAGCACCTTAGTCTGCTGAAAATTCATGAGGTCAGGGCTTAATAGAGAATGTGTGTACAGGCCAATAACGTAAGGTCAAACTCAGTAGATAGGTCTAGACAGACTCAACCCGAAAATTAGAAGAGCACTCCAGAGAGATCTGATTTTGAGTTTTTGGGTTTATTTATGTCTATTGACTGATGTGCAGTTGAACTGTTTTTGAGTGCTACAGACTGCAATCTGTCCTAGAAAGCTCATATTTCTAGACCTAGTATTTTGGACGATTTAGAAACTTGGTAAGACTGGAAGACAAAGATCAAGGAAACACTAAGAAAATGCTAAAATATATCACGAATGACTTTTTGCCCAGGAATCGATTTTATTTTTTGTTCATGCTGATAAGGCTTAGCTAGTAAGCATTCGTGTCGATAAGCTATCACGCCCGTTAATACTGATTCATGAGAAGACTTTCATCTTTACGGTAAGTTTACAGTTTGGTTTCAGTAGATATCGTGATTTGATTTGATGTTTCCACAAACAAAAAAAGCAGTTGTTGATCGTTTTTCAGATTGACTCGGAGAATTATGGCTGAGCTGAATTCCTTGTGCAGAAGCAGTTTTGCGCCTCTGACTATCTTCGAAGAGTAATAGTTTCTTGTTGTATAGACTCAACTTGCACAACAGGAAACTCTTACTTGAAGCTCACGGATAGGAGTATTGAACCAAGTAACTTGTCAAATTCGATACATAAATATAAGGTAAATTATTCGCTTAAAAAATATTTTGTTTCTAGAATTTCGCAGTTAAGATAAAGTCTATCTTTGGGTAGAAGACAATCGTTCTTTGATAATGTTTATAAAAATTGGTTGCTGTTGCAGTGTAGGAGATTGGCAAAAAAATACCGACGCCAAACGATGATGGTTAACATCTTTGGCATCGGTATGATTCAGCTAGTGAGTGTGTGAAACCCGATGAGGTTTACCGTTGTTTGAGTTTCCCTACCGATCAGTGATTATCTAACCGCAGAGAGATCATCGGTGATTACAATCCGTTGACGCACAACAGCATGTAATAACCGATCAATCGAGGATTGCTCCTCCTGCGATAATGCACCGGATAGGATTGCTGCCTGAATCCCATAGCGATCAGCTTGGGTAAGTTTGCCTGTTGCACTGGCTTGGGCAAAGAGTTCAGCAATGGCACCGGGGAGAGGAAGGATGGGAGCAAACATGATGACGACTTCAGGAACTTTGATTCGATACTATTAGTATCTTGCGAAAGCCCAAATTTCTCTGTGACAAGTCGGTTTATTCGACGTGATTCTGATGGTGTGGTGGCTGTGACATGTGCGATCGCACATTATGATCGATATCTTCCGCTACCCGTGATCGCGATTTAACTGCACCATGACGCAGATCACGATGTGACAGTAGATTGCAAACTTGACGTTTTGATACAGGTAAAACCCGTTATCCCTAATAATCTATAGTGAACGGGAAAACGCAACGTATCGTGACAACGCTAAAGGCTTCATCAGTTGGACATTCGCAAATTAAACAGGCACGACGCGCCAAAGGCTGGCCTGTGAATGATTTCAAGTGGATAGAAGCAGCCAGTCAGATACTCGGTACCGTCTGGGAGGAGACAGGGGTGCTGGCTCCCGGTGTCTCAGAAGGAACCTGGAAGCGATTTCTGGCGGGCAAGGTGCCGATTAACGCCGAGGCGTTCAAAGCTTACTGCCAGGTGTTGGAGCTGGACTGGACTGTGATCGCAGAACTCGATCCAGAACTTAATCCAGAACCCGTCACCGAACTAGAACCATCGCAGGCAAATTCATCTAGCTGCGCGACGAACCCAGATAACTCAACGAATGTTGTTTACCTGCGCAATCACACTAGCCCGACCTACGCCACGAGTCCTCCTGACCCACTCGTTCCAGCGAATTTTCTCAATCAGCGTGCAGTGGCAGCGCTACCCACTCGGCAGGACTGGAGCAATGCGCCGGACGTTTCCATGTTCTATGGTCGTCAGGCTGAGCTGGAAACGGTGCAGCGCTGGATTACTCAGGATCGCTGTCGATTGGTGACGCTGCTGGGCATGGGCGGCATCGGCAAAACGGCGCTGTCGGTTAAGCTGGCTCGTCAAATTGTGGCTCAGCAAAAGCAGCGGACGGCGGGGGATCAGCCGTTTACCTATGTCATCTGGCGCTCGCTGCGCAATGCGCCCTCCGTGGACGAAATGCTGACCGATCTGATTCAGTTCCTATCGGATCAGCAGGTGACGGATTTGCCAGCGGATGCTGACGGTCGGTTGGCGTTGTTGCTTCAGTATCTGCGGACTAATCGCTGTCTGATCATGCTCGACAATGCTGAGTCGATCCTCAAAAGCGGCGATCGCATGGGCCGCTATCGGGTGGGCTATGAGGGGTATGAAGCCCTGCTGCGCTGCGTGGCGGAAACGACTCATCAAAGCTGTCTGGTAATTACCTCACGGGAAAAGCCCAAGGGGCTGACGGCGTTTGAGGGGGAAACGCTACCCGTGCGATCGCTCCAGCTCAGCGGCCTGCCGGAGGCGGACGGGCGAGAGCTATTTAACGTTAAAGGTTCGTTCACAGCGACGGACGCGGAGTGGCAGACTCTGATTGAGCGCTATGCAGGCAATCCCCTAGCGCTGAAGATTGTCGCATCCTCGATTCACGACTTTTTTGACAGTGATGTTTCGCAGTTTTTAGTCATCTCGCAGCAGAGCGCTTTCCTATTCGATGACATTCGCGACTTGCTGGATCAGCATTTTCAGCGCCTGACGGTTCTAGAGAAGTCGGTGATGTACTGGTTGGCAATTAATCGGGAACCGACATCGATCTCTGATTTACAGGCTGATTTCTTAATCAATGTATCTCCCCGCGATCTGCTGGAATCCTTGAATTCTCTACAACGCCGCTCCCTAGTTGAAAAAGGTGCCGCTGGCATGACGCAGCAGCCTGTGGTGATGGAATACGTAATTAATCAGCTGATCGAACGAATCAGCGATGAGATAACCGGGCAGACGGTTGATCTGTTTAAGAGTCATGCCCTGACCAAAGCCCAGGCCAAAGAGTACGTCAGGGAAACACAGCTCAATCTGATTGTGCAGCCGATTATGGATCAACTGCTGAATCACCTGGGCAGTAGAGATGCGATCGCAACTGCTCTTCAAGCTATTCTTGCTCAGCTCCGAGGCAGAACGCCCCAGGAAACGGGCTATGCGGGCGGCAATACGTTAAATGTGCTGCTCCAGCTTGGGGTTGATCTGACGGGCTATGATTTTTCGCGGCTAAGCGTGTGGCAAGCTTATCTACAAGATGTAAAGCTGCACGGTATCGACTTTACGGGTTCCGACCTGTCCAACTGTGTGTTTACCGAGTCACTAGGGAACGTGCTGTGGGCCACCTTCAGCCCTGATGGAGAGCGGCTCGCCACCTGCGACACGGACTGCCAAGTGCGGGTGTGGGATGTGCAAACGGGACAGCTTGTGCTGATTTGTCGCGGTCATGCTAACTGGGTGAGGCATGTTACCTTCAGTCCCAATGGGCGGATGATCGCGAGCTGTGGTGCGGATCAGACGGTGCGACTGTGGAATGCTCAGGATGGAGTTTGCATCAAAACCTTGGCGGGGCATGATCACGAAGTGTTTGCCGTCGCTTTTAGTCCCGATGGTCAGCTCCTCGCTAGTGCAGGCGGCGACTGTATGATCAAACTCTGGGACGTGCAGACTGGGCAGTGTATTCGAACGCTGGTGGGCCATACAGACTGGGTGCGGTCGGTCGTATTTGCTCCACATCCTAGTCAGAACGCTGCTCAAAATCCACAGCCGCTGCTGCTAGCTAGTGGCGGAGCCGATCAGCAAATCAAGCTCTGGGATGTGACTACTGGGGAGTGTCTACAGACCCTAAGTGGACACCAGGGCTGGGTGCGCTCGCTAACCTTCAGTCGCGATGGTCAACTCCTAGCCAGCGGCAGTGGCGATCAGACAATTAAGCTCTGGGACTGTAGTACAGGCGATTGCCTATCCACCTACGATGGCCACAGTAGCGGCGTTTACTGCGTTGTTTTTAGTTCCACAGCCGACATTTTAATTAGCAGCAGCGGCGATCGCACCGTCAAACTCTGGGACTGGCGGACAGATACCTGCCTCAAAACCTTATCGGGACAGAGCAATGAGGTTTGCTCCATCGATATTCATCCTGATGGTCGCCGCTTAGTCTGCGTCAGCCTCGATCAGACGGTGAAGCTGTGGGACTGCCAAACCGGACAGTGTTTACGCACCTGGGATGGCCACACGGATTGGGCTTTGCCCGTTGCCTTCAGCCCCGATGGTCAACTCCTAGCTAGCGGTAGCAATGATAAATCCGTCGTGCTGTGGAACTGGCAAACCGGACAGCAGCAGATGGCTTTACAAGGCCATACCGATTTTGTGTATGCCGTTGCCTTTAGCGCCGATGGTCAAATCCTGGCCAGCGGCAGCACAGACCTAACCGTGCGGCTGTGGCGTACTGATACAGGACAGTGTGTGCAAGTCTTGCAGGGCCATACCGATTGGATTAATGCGATCGCATTTCATCCCAGCGAGTTTACCCTGGCAACGGCTAGCGCCGACGCTACAGTCAAGCTATGGAACTGTCAGACGGGCCAGTGTATTCGGACTTTGACGGGGCACGTCGGTAAACTGCTCGGCGTCAGCTTTAGTCCCGATGGATCACTGCTGGCGAGCTGCGGTATTGACCAAACCATTAAATTGTGGACAACCGATACAGGTGAGTGCCTAAATACCTTACAGGACCACGCCAGCCGCGTTTGGTCGGTCGTCTTTAGCCCGGATGGTAAACTGCTAGCGAGCAGCAGTACGGATCAAACGATTCGCCTCTGGAGCGTCAAGACGGGCAAGTGCCGCAAAATCCTGACGGGACATACAAATTGGGTGTTTGCCTTGGCCTTTAGTCCTGATAGTCAAACTCTTGCTAGTGCATCGCATGATCAGACGGTACGGATTTGGCAAGTGCAAACGGGCGAATGCCTGCATGTCTGTACCGACCATGCTCACTTGGTTTCATCGGTTGCTTTTAGCCCCGATGGCAGCGCGATCGCAAGTGGCTCACAGGATCAGACCGTCCGCATTTGGGATGCGGCATCTGGTGAGTGTTTGCGGGTGCTGATTGCCAAGCGGCTCTATGAAGGGATGAAGATTACGGGAGTGACGGGTTTGACGCCTGCAACAATTATGACGCTGAAAATGCTGGGTGCAGTTGTTGAATAATCCCAAACGTCTGTTAGCGAGCGGCACAAGCCGATACTTGTTTAGCGTAACACTGGGCATAGATCCCCCTAAATCCCCCTTAAAAAGGGGGAACTTTGAACCAACCTGTGACTGGCCCCCTTGTTAAAGGGGCGGCGATAGCGGGGGATCGCACGGCTACGCTAAACAGATACTCAAACCGCTTGCTAACAGACAAGACTGTTTCTGCTTAACGTTTGTAGGTGCCGACGAGTCTCGCCTGTGCGGTTACGTGATCTGCGATCGCATCTAGCAGTTCAGTTCGGCTCAGTCCAGGCTTTAGATCCAGCTTGTTAGTTAGGGCATAGAGCCAGAAATAGTAGTGATGCACTCCATGTCCAGGCGGTGGAGCTGGGCCAGTGTAGCCGTTGCTGCCAGAGCTGTTCAGCCCTTCGGTAAAGCGATCCCCGCCGCCTTCGGTGATTTCATTGACGTCCGATGGAATGTTGTAAATTGTCCAGTGGGTGAACCCAAACGGCAGTGGCGCATCGGGATCATGGCAGATTAGCGCCAGCTGCTTCGTTTCAGGTGGTATCTTATCCCACTGCAAAGCTGGCGAAACATTGTCACCGTCGCTGGTATAGCGTTCGGGGATCGATCCCAATGTTGAAAACGCTGGGCTATTCAGCTCTAGGTCTTTCAGTTTTAACTCCATGAGAGTCCCTTGCTTACAGTTCTTGCTGCGTCGGACGAATAATCATTTCGTTGATATCCACATCATCCGGTTGCTCAATCGCAAACGCGATTGCACGTGCGATCGCATCTGGGTCAATGGCTACGGAATAAAGCTGATTGACGCCTTGAGCTGTTTCTTCATGCGAAATCGTGCTTGTTAGCTCTGTATCGACGGCTCCGGGTGAGATATTGGTTGAGCGAATTTGCCCGTTAGATTCCTGCCGAATGCCTTCAGAAATCGCCTTCACTGCAAATTTGGTCGCGCAGTAAACGGCCCCCGCTGGAAAAACCTGATGTCCAGCAACCGACGATAGGTTAATAATATGCCCGGACTTTTGCTGTCGCATGATGGGCAATACGGCGGCGATGTTGTACAAGACGCCTTTGATGTTGACATCGATCATCCGATCCCACTCGTCTACCTTCGTTTCATCCAGAGGTGACAGGGGCATCAAACCTGCGTTGTTGACCAAAACATCAATCCGGCCATAAGCCTGATGAGTTGCTTTCGCTAATGCTTCAGCCTGACTGCGATCCGTCACATCAGTAACCTGATATTGAGCGGTTCCACCACTTTGTTCAATTTTAGACACCAAATCTTTGAGCCGATTTTCACGTCGAGCAGCCAGCATTAGTTTCGCGCCAGCTTTAGCTAGGCGATGAGCTGTAGCCTCGCCCAGTCCACTACTTGCGCCTGTGATAATAACAACTTTATTTTGAATTTCAGACATAGCAAATCGTTAGTTTAGTTCTCTAGCTTTAGCTGCAAAATATGTAGCAATCGGCACTGTTTCAAGACCAACCAGTAAATGCAACAGACCTAAATCAGATCATTTAGACATGCCGACAAGTAGCTTGATGGTTGACAAACCACCAAATAGTATGAGTTTTTATACCCAAAATGGATCTGACTAAAGACAGACTTAAGATGCCGCTCAGGATAAACAAGCGAGCAACAAATGTACTGTTCCGTGTGGCACTAAAACGGCTGAATCCTCTAGCTTTAGGTTGGTCTGATAGTTGATCAGCGCACCTGCATTAGTCAAATCAGCGACTGATAATTGGGGGTTCGCTTTCAAATGGACGAGATGCTGATCCATCAGGTAAACGATGGCCGCGATTTCATTACGCGGTTGAGGCTGAGCTATCAATGTGGCATCAAACGCAACTAAATAGTAGGCTTTGTTGGAATCTGCCATGCTGCCGTGGTCAGAGTGGCGGCGCTTTTCAAAAATGAAGCGAGGTTGAATTGGTTCGTCTTGCAAATCAATTTGCTCTAAACTGCCGCTCGATTTCAGCCAGTAGGTTTGCGGCGCACTATTGAGATGAGCTACGACATCGCCAATTTCCTCACGACTCTCTCGTAGCGCACAGTCTGAAAAGCTTTCTGCTGGGTTTTCTCGCTTGCCACCAACACCGCAAAACCGAACCCGCTGCGGTGATTCTAGGACTTCTCGCTTGGGAATTGAAAACACATGATATCCCTGCCAAGTTAGGAATAGAGCCGTTCCTGATGGGGTTGTTGGCGTAATGATATCCGATAAGTACATGAAGGTTATGGCAGGTGTTGCTGACCATCATAGGCCGATGTAATAGTTACTGTAAATATAGCAATTCTTAAACGTTGATTGTTAATAAGTAGGTTGGCATAAATAAGCACATATAAAGAACCGGGGGAGCATCCCACCGGGGTGCTCTCCGGTCCTTTAGTTATGCATTTATTCATATGCAGCTACTTATGAATTCCTGTGTTGTTTGTTATGAGGAGCTTGTTATGTAAGCTCCTTGTTCTGAATCAGTCTATTCTATTTAATGTTGGGCTAGCTGTTATTGATTTGAACTGTTAGTTGAAGTGATTGCTTTTCTAGCAAAATGGGTTATATAAATTGCCAGTGCAATCGCAACACCTAAACCCGCAACTTGCAGCACGATTAGACTTGATTTGGAACTGCCACCCAATAAACTCATGCTGATATAGCCGATATAAATATAAAAGCTAATAATTGGCAGCATTCCTAACCATGTACACAAAAGATACTGCCAAAAACTGATTTTAGTTAGGCTAAATCCATAGTTCAAAATATTAGACGGAATCATTGGCGATAGACGACTAAGCAGCAGAATCTTCCAGCCTTTTTGGGCAACTGCTTGATCCAACTGAGTAAATTGAGCATTGTGCCCAATCCAAGCGGTCAACCGTTTGCGTAACAGGGTTCGTCCCAGTAGAAAACATGCGATCGCACCCGCTGTATCCGCCACTGATGCCGACGCAATACCTTTGACAAAGCCAAACAAAGTACCCGCCAGCAGCAAAAGGACAACGTTGGGCAAACCACAAACTGAAACCAGCACGTAGAGCCCGACAAATGCTGGCAGCGCCCAAATTCCCAGCGATTGTAGCCACTGATTGAGTTCACCTGACCATTCTTGGATCGGGAACAGGCTGGGTATAACTGCGATCGCAATTCCAATGCTAACTAGACCAGTGATGGCCTTTGTCCGTCGTCCGTTTATTCGCATAGTGTGTCGCGATCTTAAGAAATTATTAGGGATCTTCCAGTTAATGGTTTTATCAGTGGATCTCACATGAAGGGGGCATTTTGCTGCGATAGGCAGCAAAATGCCCCTGCTGTTTTGGGATATAAGCTGTGAGTAGAGGTTGCAAAGAGAATTGAATTAAGCATATCCTGACCTTCATTTAATGCCAGTCTGCCAGGGGAAAGATTTCCTTGGTAGATTTTTAACTGACCTCAGGTGTGCGTCGAGTCGGCAAGGCACATGTTCCGAGACGGTCTTGCGGCTTGTTCTGTAGCAGCCAGTTGAGTCAGTAGCTACATTTTGATAAACGTATCCTAAAAACGGGGTGCTCCTCTGGTTTCTAGAATACGTTTATTTATGCCAACCTACTTATAGCTCTACCGATAGCTCTACCGAATAGATAGTGAACTGAGTTGATTATGAACAGGTCGCTTCGCTGGGGCGACCTGTTCATAATCAACTTAAGTCTGCTGTATCTACAGAATATCTTTATGTAATTTACAAATATTAACTATTATTAAAAGAAAGCAAGTTAACTTGTCTTTTGATAACTTAACCATTGCTGCACCAGGGCACAACAGGCTTTACTATTTGAGCACTATCTGGCTTGGTAACGTGCAATAAGAATAAAGAACAAATCTTTGAAGTTGAAGCTTTTGCAAAGCTGGTTCAGACAGGTATAGACATGAATGATGATTTGCTAGGACTGAAATATTGTAGGCGTGTTTTGAGTTTGGGCTTTTGATGTTGAGCTTGTGTCTGTTTGGGGATCACGACTGACAGTCGGGGATCACACCAGCATAGCGGTCTTCATGTAGAAATCTCTAACGAGACTATAAAAGGGAACTATAGACAGAATAAGCAGAATAGTAAAGACGTTGCTAAAGCGCTGGGATCGCGAGGATCCGCCGTTATAGACGCTTGTCGGTTTCCGGTTTTGCAAGGTTCTCTAAGGGCTTGCAAGGTGCAGATGTGGGGTGGGTGTTAAGCAGAATAAGCACTCGGTGCAGACAGCGCGCGGGATGTAACCAGTTTGATTTAATCAGTTTGGCAATTAAGCTATCGCTGCGCTACCTTAGACTACGTTCGCCTCACGATCTACAAAATCAGCCATCACTGGCTGTACCACGCGTATACTGAAGCATAGAGCTAGGATTTCGGCATGATTCCCACTTAAAAGGGCTGAAATCGCTGTGTTTCGGTAGTAGTGGAAAGACGCTATAGGATGCTGTACAACTGGCTGCTAATGTTGATGCTGATGACCAATACTGATCCCAACAAGGAGACGCTTATCCAACATCTTGACCGCCTCTTAACGTTCTATATCCGCGTGACTGATAAGCTAGAGCGAGCGTTGACTGGACTCAACAAGCTAGCAGGAGGGCTTGATGACTTAAAGCAAGCGGTGATTGACAAGCCTTTGAGAGTTGATGCAGCATCTGTAACTGAGTCTGTAACTGTATTGGCAATTGATGACATTCGATTTACATTGGGGAGGCTGGTTTTCTAGGCAATAGTCAGCAGATCACTGCTGTTTGGGTGGGGCAGATAGAAGCCATTTATGCCCACCAAAACAAGGGTCTGTTCAGTCAAGTGTTTGTGTGGTCGAGTGGATAAATTAGTGATTGGCGGGGAATACTAAAAAATAGACTCGTCAATTTATAAGCAAAACTTTAACTTAAAGGACTGGAGAAAGAACTGGAGAATGCCTTAATGGTGAGAAGATAAGGATCCTTTCCTGTCTGTCTCGCGTCGTTGAGGAGTATGTGCAATTTGGTTCTGCGATCGCACATTCAACCACACAAGTTAATTGCAAGATCGCACAAGTGAGTCAATCGACAATCCCTACTTATGGAGTCCCTACGGAGAAAGCTTTAAGCCAATCGAACTTAGATCACCAGGCATATCGAGCTTGATTTTCGATCTGCTACACACTGTTTACCTCGACTTATTCAATATGGACAAACTAAACAACAGCGAAGCAAAAATCTCACCACTTTCAGCTTCCGTATCGGGTGACCGCCAAATTCATATCGAAGACGATCGTACAGGGATCAGCATTGAAACGCTCAAGCGAGCACTGGCCGATAATCTGTATTACACCCAAGGCAAAGACGAGTGTTTTGCCACTCCCCACGATTACTACATGGCGCTGGCCCACAGCGTGCGCGATCGCCTCTTCCAGCGACGCATTGAAACGGCCAAAGTTTATGCCAATCACGATGCCAAAACGGTTTATTACCTGTCTGCTGAATTCCTGATGGGACGACACCTGAGTAACTGTCTGATCAATTTGGGACTGTATGACCGGGTGCGGAAAGCGCTGAGTGAATGTGGTTTAGAACTCGATTACCTACTGGAGCGGGAAGCGGAACCGGGATTGGGTAATGGTGGTTTGGGGCGCTTAGCTGCCTGTTTTCTGGATTCTCTAGCGACGCTGAGCATTCCTGCTGTGGGACACGGCATTCGCTATGAGTACGGCATCTTTTCGCAGATCCTCAGCGATGGCTGGCAGGTAGAGCTGCCGGACAAGTGGCTTAGCTTTGGCAACCCCTGGGAAATTGCCCGACCTGAATATCGAGTAGAAGTGAAGCTTGGCGGTTATACCGAAACCTACACCGATGAACATGGTCGCTATCGGGTGCGCTGGGTTCCGGCTCAAATCATCTTGGGTATCCCATACGATACGCCCGTTCCAGGCTACAAGACAGACAACGTCAATACTCTGCGTTTGTGGAAAGCAGAGGCCAGTGAAGCCTTTAACCTGCAAGCGTTTAACGCAGGTGATTACTTTGGGGCAGTTGCCAACAAGATGATCTCGGAGAATATCTCCAAGGTGCTGTATCCCAATGATGAAACGCCACAGGGCAAAGAGCTACGCCTCCAGCAGCAGTACTTCTTCGTCACTTGTGCGCTGCAGGATATCATCCGGCTGCACCTGCGCACCCACGACAGCCTGGATAATCTTAATGGGAAAGCTGCCATTCAGCTCAACGATACTCACCCAGCCATTGCGATCGCAGAATTGATGCGCCTGCTGATGGATATCTACGGCTATAGCTGGGAGCGGGCTTGGTCGATTACTCAGTCTACCTTTGGCTACACCAATCACACCCTGCTACCAGAAGCGCTGGAGAAGTGGTCAACCGAGCTATTCGGTCGCCTGCTACCGCGCCACCTAGAGATTATCTACGAGATCAACTTCCGCTTCCTAGAGCAGGTCAAAAAGCTGTATCCCGGTAACGAAGCGAAGTTAGCCAGCCTGTCTCTGATCGAAGAAGGGTCAGAGAAACAGGTACGGATGGCAAACCTAGCCTGTGTGGGCAGTCACGCGATCAATGGGGTGGCAGAGCTACACACCGAACTGCTGAAGGAAAATGTGCTGCGCGACTTCTACGAACTCTATCCAGAGAAGTTCAGCAGTAAGACCAATGGTGTGACCCCGCGTCGTTGGCTGTTGATGAGCAACCCGGCTCTGGCTGATTTGATTACCGAGAAGGTAGGTGAGAATTGGCCAACCTATCTAGATCAGCTCAAGGGCTTAGAGGCCTATGTGGATGATCCCTCCTTCCAGGCGCGCTTCTACCAAATCAAGCAAAAGAATAAGGAAGAGTTAGCACGCTACATCCTTCAACACGAAGGCGTCAACGTCAATCTGGATTCTATCTTTGATATTCAGGTGAAGCGGCTGCATGAGTACAAGCGGCAGTTGCTGAACGTGCTGCACATTGTGGCGCTTTACAAGCGGATTCAGCGCAATCCCGATCTGGAGATGGTGCCCCGCACCTTTATCTTCGGTGGTAAGGCGGCTCCAGGCTATCACAAAGCGAAGATGATCATCAAGCTGATCAATTCGGTTGCAGCGGTGGTCAACAACGATCCCATCGTCCGCGATCGCATTAAAGTGGTCTTCCTGGCCAACTTCAATGTTTCCCTGGGGCAGATTGTCTATCCCGCTGCTGACCTGTCGGAGCAAATTTCCACCGCAGGTAAGGAAGCGTCCGGTACGGGCAACATGAAGTTTGCGCTCAACGGCGCATTGACCATCGGCACCCTGGACGGTGCGAATATCGAGATTCGCCAAGAGGTCGGTGAAGAAAACTTCTTCCTGTTTGGCCTCAAAGCCCATGAGGTGGCAGCGATGAAAGCCAATGGCTATCAGCCTTGGGATGTCTACAGTTCTCATCCCGAACTGAAGGTGGTGCTAGATGCGATCGCGCATGGCGAGTTTTCTCCCGATGATCCCTATCGATTTGAATCGCTGATTCGGGCATTGATCACCCAAGATCCCTATATGCTGCTAGCAGATTTCCAATCCTATGCTGACTGTCAGCAGTACGTCAGTGAGGCGTATCGCGATCGGCAACGCTGGACAAAGATGTCGATTTTGAACACCGCACGCATGGGTAAGTTTTCTGCCGATCGCACCATTCGGCAGTACTGTGACGAGATCTGGCATGTCAAGTCGATCCCGGTGCAGCTCATGCCTTATCAGCAAGAAAATGCCATGCTGAATCTCACTTGTGAGATCAAAGGATAGGGATTCTATTTAGTTTTTCATTCATGACCTAACCTAACCAGGTCAGACTGGGGCAACCATGCCCCAGTTTTTTTATGTGAGGTCTGGTTTAGATTCTGATTAGTAGACTTTATTGGAAATTGTTTTGTAGCGCGGCTCCGCCGCGCTACAAAACAATTTCCAACCCCAAAAACTTTATTTCCAATAAAGTCTAGTTGAGGTGCCGCGCTTTGCGTAGTACCTCAGCTATCTGATTCGCGATCGGCGACTGTTTCAATCCTGTGTTGTTGCTCAGGTGTAGAGTTGAGGATAAATCCCTGGAGAATTTATTTTCAACTCTATACTTGACGCTGTACGTGTCTACTGTTCCACGATGACGAGAGTGCCTTTTGAAACCCATTCATATAGTTTTTGAATATCTTCGTTATACATCCGTACACAACCATGAGAGGCGGCCTGTCCGACAGATGATCGATTGGAGGTTCCGTGAAAGCCGATAGAGTTGAAACCATCTGTCCAAAACTCAATCCACCGTTCCCCTAGAGGATTATTGGACTCCGGAGACATCACCTCTCCCGTGAAGGGATGCGTCCAGCCTGGATTTTTGACCATTGTTCTCACATGAAAAGTGCCGACAGGTGTTTCCCATCCGGGTTTACCAACTGCCACTGGAAAACTCGCCAACTCTTGCTCATCTTGATAAGCATATACTCTTCTCTCACTGCGTTTGAGTACCAATCGAGTGGCCTGTACTTGCTCCTGCTGTTTGGCAGCGATTGAGCGGATAATTATTGGTTTACCAGAAGCGGCATCTATTCCCAAGTAGTTCAGTTCTAACTGACGCTCTGGCTTGGATTTTGGCTGCTGAACGCCTGCTATGGCTATTGGGGTGTTGCTCGTGTAGGTATTGACCCTGTCATGAGCCATACTGTCACAATCCTCATTGGGATCGGTGCCGAATGCGATCGCAGTTGCAGTATTAAATAAGGAATATGGCGCTAACCCATATCGCTGGAAAAACTGCAGAATTGCGTACTTGGGCTGGCTACCGAACTCATCCGCTGAATTTGGAACAGGATTCTGAATCCGTGACTGCTGTCCTACCTGTACGGTTGAGCAGGTAGTCTCTGGCGCTACAGCCGCATGAGTACGAAGATTGGTCAGCATAGACACAGCTACAATATATCCGGCTATTTTGAGCGCAATAGCAGGTTTGTAGACGGTGAGGCTGAGTAAATCTGTTAGCGATCGCAGTTTGGGACGTTCTCTCGGATCTTCATGGGCAACATGGGCATGAAGAAAGGCAAGTGTTTCCACAGCTTCCTCACAACGCAGCAATTTACAACTGAAATACAACTGAAGTCGGTTGGGGTCGGTACTAGGCTACCAAAGCGCTCGCGGTGCTACTGGAGCTTCGGCTGGAGGTTCAGCCACTTGAGCCGTCTCCCCTGTATCCTCTGTTTCTTCAGCTGTTTCATCAATGGCTTGAGCGGTCTCTGTCGGTTCGGTGGGTACAGTTGGTACAGCCAGCTCGGCAGGTTCTGTGGGTTCAGGTGCTTGAGCGGTTTCAGTCGGCTCAGCAGATGCGGCAGGTTCAATGATTACAGGTGCGATCGCAGTTCCAGTTGTTCTTGTTGCGGGTTCAACTACGTCTGCGGTTGCTATCTCAACCGGCTCAACTGGCTCAACGGACTCAATCACAGTTCCTGTGTTGGGTTCGAAGGAAGCGTAACCCATTGATATAGCCGTGTCACGGCCTAAAATCACCACTGATTGAATACCATTGATATCAGTACCTGGTGGAATTAAGTAGCGCTGTTCTCCCTGCGAGGCACTTAATGGGCCTAAGTCTAAATAACTTTCGACTGGAGCATCAGTATAGGAGCTGGGCGGTACTGCTTCTGGAGTCAGCAAGACTTGTCCTGCTTCCTGGGAAGAAGCCCGAAATGTTGGATCAAATTCCAGATAGAAAGCGCCCTCTTCTTCTAAGATTTGAGCCGTGCCCTGAATCGGTTGCGTACCTTCGGTAAACGTTCCCGATCGTATGCCTATAGGCTCAATCACTTCTCTTTCATTGCTGGCGCTAACCGTTGTGCCGTCAAAATCAGCAGAATTGACTAACGGCCTATTACACGATGTCATTAGGATTCCAGCAGTTATCGCCGTGGCGATAGTTGTCACAAATGTTGGAGTAGATCGAAGTAGTCGCATTGGTCTTAATCCGTAATCAGTAGTCAATCAAAGTAAACTAAAATTGTTAGAAAGGAATTGGTTATGAGCAAATAATAAATTAATCAAATTTGCAAAAATAGAATCAACTGTAGAAGTAGAGCACACTAGCTGTTACTCGTAAACGTTTGATAGTATAAATTTTGACAGTAATTTAGTTGCTATTCGTAAACGCTTGATGGTGGCTAGAAGTCTGAGGTTGCTATTTAACGCTTTAATATTATTTTCACTGCTTGATATGCTGCGAAAAATAATATGTGTATATTAATAGGTTACTCTTATGAGTCAACTATTACTTATCTCGTAAGTTAGAGTAGCAGTTGATATTTGGTCGCTTTCACGATTTTTGTCTGTGACATACAGGAAAAATGACATAAAAAATCTTAAGAGCTTTGAGGGGTGGATTAGCAATTCTATCCACCTCTCAAAAAATTACGTGAAGGCGTGAAGCCAAGTGAGTGGAGTTTATCTTAGAAGACTCCTTCATTCTCAGGAGACAGTTCTGATTCTTCAAAGATTCCTGCTTCGTCAGTAAATGCTCCGTCTTCATTGTAGGCATAGTCATCTTCATAATCGGAATATTCACCTGTTGCCGAATCAAAGCTATCTTCCGCTTCAAAGACAGAGTCTGGATCAATACCTAAGATTGAATCCCAAGTATTAGCGCCAACAATGCCGTCAGATAATAGACCATAATCGGTCTGAAATTCCTCAACGGCATTGACCACCTCGTTGCCATAGTTACCGTCAATGGGGCCGTTGTAGTAGCCTAGTTCATCCATGAAAATTTGCAGATCCTGAACTGTCGGGCTTGTTATGCCATAAGTTAAGGTTGGAGTTATTCCTGCTCGATATTCCTCAAAACGGCCATCAATATTGGCAACTTGTGCTTGTGCAGATAAGCCGTGAAATAGGACAGGGGCTACTGCGAGCATAGAAGCAGCGCTTAGAGATGCAAATTTGGATTGTAAAATTCTTCTAATCATGGAGCAAAATCTCCTTGTGAGTACAATGCAATACTGTTGCCAGAGCTGATTGCTGTGGTTTAGCATTGCCAAAATAGACATTCGCAATATAGAACGCAATGTAGAAATAATTGCGATCGCATTTTTGCCAAAACAGATGTTTCCTAATCTGGCAAATTGGTTGTTTCATCCGTGGGCCGACTGATCAAATTAGTATCAGGCAGATTAACCTGTACTTAGGAGCATGAATTAAATAGCCTGTCAATCATTCCATCCGTAGGGACACGGCATTGCCGTGTCCCTACCCCAAAGATTTCACCTTATTAAATTCACGCTCCCTAACCTGTATATCCTCATCATCAAGAGGAGTAGAATCATTCTGTAAGCTAACCCGTGCCTGATTTTTCGATTTCTGATCGGTTTCAAAAGGCTCGTTAAATGAGATGCGTCTGCTGGTTTATCTCCGACAGGCATTCTCAAATAGCCAGCGATGGGCTGAGGAAGTTAAGGAAATCTTAGAAAACGTGAAATCGTTTCACATCTTGCTAACAGTTTATTGCCCAAATTAAACCTCTACTAATTGGCATAAATCGGCTTTGTTTCCTCGACTAGATAGTCCACTACCTCTGTGAGAGAACCGTGTTGCTTCAGAATGTGTCGCTGGCGATCGGCTCCAGTTCCTTGCTGCAGCGTATGATGTGCGATCGCAACTACGTCCTCCTATTCTCCCCAATCCTCTAAAGCGGGACGGACAAAGGCTAGCAGCTTTTCAATCAGCTGATCAGCGGGAACAGCCTGAGCGGTGTCTACATCAACCAAGTTGGCGCTTAAACCCCAGCGAGACGCCTTCCACTGAGCTGCCGCTAGCACTTCAGGTCGAATAGCTGTGTAAGGTATGCCAGATTGCACCTGTTCGTAGCAGGTGCGGACTAGGCCGCGCACCAATCCTGCCACCATGACCGTTTCATCTACCGTCAACGGCATATCTGGAATGCGAAACTCCAGCGTCGGGAACCGCTCAGACGGGCGTAGATCCCAACACACCTGATTGGGACTATCGATGATTTGGGTATCAAGTAAATTCTGCACTGTGTCCCGATACTCCTGGTAGGACGCAAAGGGCTGGGGGCAACCTGTCATTGGCAAGCGCTGAATCAGCACCGTTCGGTAACTCGCATACTGAGTATCCTGTCCCAGCCAAAAGGGAGAAGAGGCCGACAGCGCCAGCAGAGGCGCTAGCTAGTGCCGCACATGGTTCATCACCTGAATGGCCAAGTTGCGATCGCAAATTCCTACATGCACATGGCACCCAAACGTTACCAGCTCATGCATCAGTCCCTGGTAGCGATTTGCCAGCTTCTGGTAACAGGATTTTGGCGTTAATGTTTGCTCCTGCCAGGAGGCAAACGGGTGGGTTCCGGCAGCAGCCAGCTTACAGCCCACGCTATCGGCAGCCGCAATCAGATGATGGCGCAGCTTGGTTAAATGAGTACGAACGTCTGCTAATGACTGGCATACAGGCGTCGCGACTTCAATCTGTGACTGGCGAAATTCCAGTTGCACTGTGTCGCCCAAGGAAATCTGAGCAATCGGTAGGATCAGGTGCGATTTTGGGCAAAGTTTACGATTTTTTGGATCAATGATCTGATATTCTTCCTCAACTCCAATCGTAAATAGCTCAGCATCCGGCAACATTCCTGACAATTCACTTAAACAAAATTAACTGAATTTTTGTGGCTTATTTCTGAATCTATCAATAGGGACATAGCAGCACTATGTCCCCACCACATGTTTGCTATTGATGCAGTTTGAAAGTGTCAAAGTTGTTTTAGTCTAATTTAGACTTTTTCAGGTTTTTTAGCTGATACCGTCATCCCAAAGACGTAAATTTTACAGCACCTAATCCCATCGGCAGAGTAAGAAAGGAAACCACTAGATCCACTATGAGACGCAACATCTAGAGGTGATTCTTGCTTAGCACCTTGCTACTCAACATTTTGCTGAATTAAAACCATGACTGACTCCAATTTCGCTACAGATAAAAATGCCAAAGACTTGGTACTGCTTGATGATGCTCAAATACCGAATTATCAAACCGGATCCATTTTCTTTGTTGGCAACGCTACAACCATCATTCGCTACGGCGGCTTCACGATTTTGACTGATCCGAATTTTTTACATCAGGGCGAACATGTACATTTGGGGTATGGTCTACGCTCTGCCCGCCGAACGAATCCCGCCATTGAGCTAGAAGACCTGCCAGATATTGATTTTGTGTTGCTGTCTCACATGCATGAAGACCACTTTGATCGAGTGGTAGAGCAAAAACTGGATAAGGGTCTGCCGATTTTGACCACTCATCAGGCGGCCAAAAAATTAGCGAGGAAAGGATTTCGAGCAACCTATGGACTCCATCATTGGCAGGATTTTGCGATCGCAAAAGGTGATGCTCGTATGCAGCTAACTGCAATGCCGGGACGGCATGGGCCATCCGTTGTCGCCTCCTTTCTGCCAGATGTGAACGGCAGCCTGCTGGAGTTTCAGCGTCCTGGTGATAGTGATCCGTTCCGCCTTTACATCAGCGGTGATACGTTGATTTATCAACCGCTGGAAGATATTCCGAAGCGCTATCCTGATATTGATTTGGCGCTGATTCACCTGGGCGGTACTAAGATTCTGGGCATCTTGCTGACGATGGATGCTAAGCAGGGTGTTCAAGCGATTGAAATGATTGCACCGCACACGGCTATTCCCATTCATTTCAATGATTACACGGTCATGAAGTCGCCGCTGAGTGACTTTATTAAAGCTGCAGAAGCTGCCCAGCTAGAGACTCGAATTCAGTACTTAGATCATGGTGATACCTATACATTCAATGTTCCTTTTGGTAGCCGATAGCGCTAAATTTTACTTCTTTTGTCGCGTCTGATACAGGTTCAAATCTTTCTAGGGATTATGGGAGCTAGGTGTTTCTCAAGCGAACATTGTTGTAGGTGATTTATTAAACGACTAAGGGAAAATTCATGATTCAGCTAGCAGTAATTGGCTATGATGCCGCTGAGCGGACATTTATTCATCTGTTGGAACTGGAAAACTTAGATGAAGCAGTCAAGGTTCAGCCAACGTTAGCTGCCGAATTTGAGCAAGCGCTTGAAGATGCCATTGTAAATGCCTATCGATCCTCGTCTTCCTCCCATCAAGCCCATCGATTTTTGCAGCGCATTTTATATCGAATTAACCGACTCAAGCTGTTTTGGTATGACGACTTAGATCGGTATACCAACGAGAATTCAACTTATCTAAAAAACGTGCGCGATCGCATCGAATCAGCCTGGCAACAGTGGGAACTGGCTCAGCTTGATGTAGACGCCTTGCAGGAGATGCAGGCCGAGCAGGTCAAGCAGGCCCTGCGCGATCGCGCCGCTGCTGATGTCGAACCGCCCGTGTCAGACAATAGTCGCTACTTCCGAGATGATATGACTGAGGCTGGATATCGCCGCCTGCTGGCCATTGCCTCTCTAGATGGACTGGTGGAAGCCAGCCAGCTTTCTCGCACGTTGGGCGGTGTGGGCAACGAAATTCAGGCTGTCCTGACTCGACTGCTGGTGGAGGAATACGGAGCCGGACGCCTCAGCCGCAAGCACTCCACGTTCTTTACCACCATGCTGGAGACGCTGGATATGGATACTGCGCCAGAAGCTTACCTTGACTGGGTTCCCTGGGAAGTTCTGGCCATCATCAACCACAGCTTTATGGTTAGCGATCGCAAACGCGACTACCTCCGCTATGTGGGTGGATTGCTCTATGGGGAACTGACTGTCCCCGCTACTTTTAAGCCCTACCAGCAGGCCGGACAGCGATTAGGCATTCCCGATGAAGCCATAAGCTATTGGAATTTGCACATCAAAGTTGATGAGCTACACGGTGAGTGGATGCTTGATGACGTGGCGCTGCCCCTCGTTGATCGCTATCCTGACCAAGCCTGGGAAATCCTGCTGGGCTATGAGCAGCAACGGCTACTTGGCGACCGAGCCGGATCTGCGATCGCAAGTGCAGTTAAAGCAGCGGATCGGGAGCAGGACTTTTTGGTTCGTGAGGCGAGAGGAGAGAGAAGAGAGGCGTAAAAAATAGAAGCTGTAGGGTGGGCATCGCCCACCCAGCTTAGTCCTAGCCGCTTACAACTTAACCCCTTACTCCTCACGCCTCACTCTTAACTGCTTACGCCTCACACCTCTCGCCTCACTCTCCTCCACGCACGGTCACCCAACATGAAAGAAGTTCTCCTATCCCCAACCACCTCCGTTTCTCTTTCCAACCGCCCAAAAACAGCCGTTCCTTCTCCTCGTAATGTCTTCTTCTGCCGGGAAGAATCTCGTTTCTATTCTCAGTGCTTAGAAAAAATGCTGCTGAATCACTGCTCTGCGGCTGAAACTATTGTGGAATTTGGCTCTGGGGATGGTAGCGCGGTAATTAATAGCCTACTCAATACTTCATTTAATGGTGTCATTCACGGCTATGAGCTCAACCCTAAGGCTTGCCAGGTCGCTCAGTCTCATATCCGTCAACACGGGCTAACCGACCGCTACATTGTCCATAATCAGTGCTGCTTTACCGGACTAAAGCAGCATTCTGCCCAATGCCTGATTGCTAATCCGCCCTATATTCCGGCTCCGGATAATCGGATTCTGATGCCCGAACTTCATGGCGGCGTTGATGGTGCAACGATTACTAAAAAACTGCTCACCGTTGGCTGTGAGCAAGTACTGCTGATGATTTCAGCCTACTCCAATCCCGTTGATACAATTCGCCACGCGCGTGCCCAGGGTTATCAGGTGGTGGATTTTATGGTAACGCCGCTACCCTTTGGCTGCTACAGCTCTGAACCCAAGGTAAAAAACTGGATTGCAAAACTGCGATCGCAAAATAAAGCGTTCTACTCGTCGAATATTTACTTCCTAACGGGTGTCCTGTTCCAGAAGCAGAATTCGGCGGTAGCGGATCTGTCAGATGAGCTGTTAAAGGTGATGACTGTTTTATGATGCGAAGTTCGGTTAAAACCTGATGATTAACTGATTGTGAACGCTTGGCCAAGCGTTCACAATCAATAACGGGGTTTTTACACGCTAAACACGCCCAAATCCGGCATCTGAAACAGCGACTGATAAACTAGGAGCGCTCCGCCAATCACCGAAGCATCTTCACCAAATTCCGAAACGCGCCAGCAGGCGTTTGGTGTACTAAAAAATCCATCGGCACCATTGCGCGGTAACCCCTTTCGTAGCGCATCATTGAGCTGGTCAGCAACATAGGGCAGTAACACCGTCAGTGGCCCGCCCAAAACAATTTGATCAGGATTTAAGACGTTGATAATCTGAATCATGCCAGTTCCTAATCGTTCTGCCCACTGGTTGACGACAAATTGTGCGATCGCATCTTGACGTTGCAGTGCTTGCACTAAATCAGTGAGTTCAGCTTGCTTAGCTCCCTTTACTCGGTACTGTTGTAGTAGCCCCGCCTTGCCGACCAGCGTTCCCAAGCTGCCGGGTTGACCGTATTCACTGCCGCCTGCTGGAGCTGCATCCACCAAAAGCTCGCAAACTTCTCCTGCCGTACCGTTTGCGCCGCGTAGCAGACGGTTATTTTGCACAATGCCGCTGCCGACTCCCTCATTCAGCAGGAGATACAGCAGGCTCTGACTCTGGACAGCACTGCCTAGATACACCTCTGCCAGAGCTGCCGCATTGGCGTCGTTATCAATAAACAGCGGCACATCAATTTGCGCTTCTAAATGCTGCCGCAGGTTGACGCTGTACCAGTTTAATCCCGGCACCCGAATGAGCAGGCCCTTTCGATTGATGGAACCCGGCACCGTTAGGCCAATTCCGCGTAGACGTAATTGATAGTCGGGATTACCGTGACGCACCTGAGCAATCATCTGTAAAAGCTGCCGCATTACCACATTCGGCTCTGAGCTGGGCGGGAGTGGCTCACAGATCCGCTGCGTTACCTGTGCCGCTAAGTTTAGTTCCACGACTCGAATGTGGTCAGCTTCGATGGCTGCACCGATAAAAAACGCTCCCTTGGGATCAAGCTTTAGCTCTACGCCGGGTCGTCCGCCGCCCGGTTTGGTGCCCATTTCTGCTCCTTCGCGCACCAAGCCGTCTTCAATCAGCTCAGCAGTGATGACGGTGACGGTGGAGCGATTCAGGCCAGTCCGACGGGCAATCTCAGCCCGAGATAGCCCTGTGTGGCAGCGCAACAGTCCCAAAATACGGACAGAGTTGATCTGCTTCAGCAGGCTAGCATTATCAATAACAGGTCTGGGAGAGTTTGTTTCCATAAGAAACTATCCAGCCTTGAGTTTGTTTTGATTTGTAACTATCTGCCACCCTTTTTGTTTCAGAACTAAACAAACTAGCGTGGAAGCGTCAATCGAAGCACTCAAGGTGATCTATATGCGAACACTTCAACAGTGGCTGCAATACCAACAGTTGGAACAAATCGAACCAATCGAACGGTCGAAACTCTCCCATGATACCCGCCCCTCTTCCAACCAGTGGCTAAAGGCATGGATGGATCAGGTCGGGCAAGCTTGGTTCAGTCTCTGGGACTTCAGCGCTGAACTGCGGATTCAGGAACGAGTCGAGCGCACGGGGACAGTACGCTGGCGAGTGGAAGATCCCGCCAATGAGCGAGTGCTGTGGTTTGATAGCCCTCAAGAGGTCAGCACTTGGCTTGAAAGTTGCGATCGCAATCACTCCGCTCTGCACTCATGGGATCTGTAGACTCCCACTCTGATCCGCTGCCTGCCTTCAGGCAGCATTCGCTTTATCTCACGATGTATCCACAAAACAAGGAGTAGCTGAAACTTGTGTCAGCTACTCCTTGTTTCATAAGGTTTGTTTTATACAATGCACCCAATATTCAATCCTCACAAAATTGGCTCTGAAGCTGACTCAACAAGCACCGCAGATTTCCGTTTGAGCTGACCAACACCAAATAAAAGTCCTATGCCTAACCCTGCACCAATTACACCAAGCGCATTGCTCGCTTCTGGAACCGCTGTAATAGTTGTAGTCACACCAGTTGTAAAGTCAAACGCTGAGACGCCTCCACCAAAGCTGAACGTTGTTGTTGTTCCCGACTTCAAGGGTTCAATCATAACGTGTAATTGCTCAACCCAGTAGCCAATCGGACTGCTGAGAGGTAAGGGCACGAGAAATGGCATCAAAGGCAGACATGCCCTGACGTTGTGCAGTATTGATCAGAGATCGCACCTGAGCGAACAACTCGGCTCCCCAGTCGGATCGAAATCCGTTAGTCACCTTGCGAAAGACCACACTCCAGCGCAACGCTTGCTCACTCGCATTATTGGTCGGCGGGATGGTCTCATCGGTCAAAAACAGCAACAGATGAGAACGAATCTTTCGATAACGTTTGAGCAACCGCTGCCCCTCAAGCGATTGAGGGTTGAGATTCAAAATCTCCCGCAGTGAACCGCGAAATCGAGCGCCATACTGCTCGACGGTCGAGGCCGCCAGAGTGTGTCGTCGTCGTTGCAGAGCAATGGCTTTGAGCAACAGCCGTTTCATCCGAGGAGCAAATAGGTCATCGCCAGCATCGATGGCATACTGACAATCACGCAGTTGATGGGCCAAACACACTTGCCACTCGTTTGCCGGATGGGCTGTCTGAGCACTGAACAAATCCGAGACCCACACCTGAGGCCGATGACCGTCCATCACCTCGTCAATGACAGCTTTTCCTCGGCTCGGACGAATCACATGCAAACAGACCTGCTCGTTTTGAAACACCCACTCCCACTGGTTGACTCCATTTACCCGTGCCCCCGTCTCATCACTGCCGACTAGACGAGCACTGCGTAAGCGCTCCACAATCTGGGCCACCGGGGATTGAAGTTGAGCCTGCACTCGTTTCAGTAGATTGGCAATGGCTCCTTCCGACAAGCTCAGACCCCAGAGGTCGCTCATCAACTGGCTCAGCCGCTGATAGCTGATGGCATGACGGTAGCGCAGATAGGTGACTAGACTTGCCACACTCGTGCCAAAGGGAGAACCGGGTTCCAACCCAACTGGAACGGGAGCCTCATACGTCTTTTGACAACACGGACACACCCCGCCATAGCGTTCCACCCGCGTGATGTCAGGGGTGAGCTGAGGCAATTCAATCCGCTCGTAAATCCCGCTCAAGCGCTGCGCCGAACGGTCAACCTCAGCTCCACAGTGGGGACAGCTCTTGGCTTGTGCCACCACCACTTGATTGGGCTGTTGACTTAATTCTCGCCCACCGTCACGGTGGCTTCCCGTTTCTTCCGATGGACTAGCCATGGGTTCACAGCGGCTCTGATTGGGTTTGAAGCCCTTGGAGGGAGGCAAACTCGAATTGCGCGACGTTTTCTTTACCCGCTTTTGCTTCAGTTGTTCGACTTCTGCTCGCAACCGTTGCAGCTCCTGCCACAGCCCTTGAATCAGGGCATCTTTTTCGGCGGGGCTTAATCCATCGAGTGGGGGCAGTTCTGTCATGGCAAAAGCTTATCATCTTCTCTCAAAGCCGTGCTTGGGTCAACCGAGTTGAGCAATTACCATAACGTAATAACCATCAGCAAAGGCTTTTTCAGTCGTTCCTATCGGAAGAAGAAACGGATTGTTTTCGGCTGTTGTGTAGCTGAAGAAGTCGGGTGCAGTTGCTCGATAGTCAAACGGATTAGCAATCGGAACGCCATCAATGGTTGCTTCTAAGCTATCCACTAAATCAGCAATCATTGTTACCTGACTAGATATCTCTTGTTCGCTCAAACTCGGATCTTCAATGTCTGAGATGGAAACATTGACAAGTGGAAATAAAAGATATTTATTGCTCGGTACAGTGAATGTTCGAGTTGCACTTCCACCTGTTGTCCCAGCCACAAAGAAAATAGGCCCGGATTGATTAACGCCCGCATTTTCCCCAGTTGTGTCTGAAAATGCATCATTTGGACTAGATTGGCCTAAAGCCCATTGCCACCAATCGACTGTCCATTCACCAATCGTTTTGCCTGCAACCTCTGAATCAGGTGACACGATGGTCGCCGCATGAACCGGAGAGAGTGCGACCAAAACTGAAGCTGAAACCACAGAAATAAAAGATGCTGTACTGAAGTGCCTGTTATTTAACTTCATGTTTTTATTCCTTTAAATAAAAATGTAATTTCATCATAGGGCGAATCCCTGAAACTGCTGTATTCTTGTTTAAATCTTGAATAAAGTAACAGTGCTTCTTAATGATGCTTGAGTAAAAACACTAGCTACAGCTAAGATAATTAGCCATCGGTAAATAGTTCATTTGTATGCTTGAGCCCGTGGGGACTTCAAGAGGGTCTTCTCAGTAATCCTGTAATCAAAAAATCCTAGAGCGCCTAATTTGTATACGGTGTACAGAGTAAGATGGATAAGATAACCAAACTTTGAATGCGTTCAGCACGAGATATTTGTGGCTTTGTCTTCCCAACCCGCGATCCAGCGTGGTCAATCGTTATACGAGCAGGTCTATCAGGCATTGCGCAATGCCATTTTGACTGGAGAACTAGCAGCGGGTCAGCGACTCGTTGAAACCCAGCTTGCGGAGTGGCTCAGCGTTAGCCGTACTCCTTTACGAGAAGCCTTGCGTCAGCTTCAGCAAGAGGGTTTGGTATCATCAGAAGCAAATGGTGGATTACGAGTCACGACGCTATCAATTGCCGATGCGATCGAACTATACGACTGCCGGATTGCGCTGGAGCAGCTAGCTGTGGCAGAAGCTTGTCGTCGAGCTACAGATGAGCAACTGAAACAGCTAGAGATGTACGTTGCCGAGGCGGAACAGTTCGCAGATGCTCAGGAAAAACCGTCCAGTTCGTTTCAACTGCTGGAGTTAGACTATCAGTTTCATCATCTTATTGCCCAGAGTTCTGGTAATCAGCGGCTCACTGCACTGCTGGAGCAGCTTTTTGATGCGATGGCGCTGTTGCGAATTCAGACGCTCCAGCATAATCCCAACGTGCTGGAAATTCGGCTAGAGCATCGGCAAATTTATACCGCGATCGCAACTCACGATGTCGATGCGGCTACCGATGCTGTTGTCTCTCATCTGATTGCGAGTAAGCAGCGAGTGGTGCGCGAGATCAACGATCTAAGTAAATAAACCCTCAGTCATCACGTTAGGCAGCGGAAATTTTCTGCTTAGGCGCTATCGTTGCTTGCGCTGCGATAGCATCTCTCCAGAGCATGGCTCAAAGGTTGAAGTGCGATCGCGCTTTGTTCCTCATACCATCAGTTATCAAGGGGGCTACGTACTCCTCGGTTGATACTTGTTCCTATACAGCCAAATGGGTCAAGAATTCCTCAATTTCTGGAACACCCATCTTCATCGGATGCCGTTTATTGTGGAAAAGGATATAGCGACGAATCCATTGAACGTAAGTTTCTTCAGTGCGGTAGGAGTAGTATTTGAGGCGAATGGTGTCACGTACTTGGTCAAGTAGTTTCTTTGGACGAGGCTGAGGTGGCTGCATGGAGTGAATATATGTTGAGGGATGATAAATAAACTCTAAGCAGCGTGAGCCTGAAGTCGTAGGGGTGGTTATACTGATTTTTTCAGCCTAATCACCCAAATCAGGGTGTTAGGCTGACGGGTTTCTACCTAATCACCCAAATAGGCGTGTTAGGCTGACGGATTTCTGCCTAATCACCCGAATAGGGGTATTAGGCAGAAAGTTTCACTCTAATAAATAGTTATGCGGCTCAAGTCTCTGATGGAGACGGTACACACAAGTAATCTGTGAAAAATATGAAAAAATTTATTGGTATTGTTTGTCTCACTGTTGCTCTAAGTACAAATGCCTTCCCTGCCAGTGCTCAAATACCTTGGCAAGTTCTCAGGCCATTTTTGCAAGGACTTGGTTCAGCAGCAGGTAATGCAATAATAGATGCAGTACTTAATCCCCAAGACAATGCCTTTGCGGCATTTACTGATGGCGAATGGTTCGTAACCGTTGATGAAGCTGAAAATGACTTGATCTACTACGGTGTACATCTGGAAACGGAAAATAGCATCTCTCTCAGAGGCGTAGTAATTCAGGGTAATAGTCAGCGTTACGTTTACATTTGGAGAAATGGTAATTACCGTTATCAACTTGCATACCAACCTAATGATCCAGGCTTTGTTCGCCTTCAGGTGTTCGAGGGAAGCAAGGAGTTACTAAATCGTCTTCTCTATCGCTATCAGCCCGACAGCTAGTAAAGCAGTTACTGCCAAGTGCTCTGATTTTGAGCAAAATGAGCCTTTCTCGCAAAGCGTTATTATCTCTGATCTACGTCTAACTATTGATTGCATCCTTCGGAAATCGTAGCGTGGTAGGTTAGGCCACCGCATAACAAACCGGTCGGAGCGGACTGCCGAAAGTTCCCGGTGTGGATACAAAGGTAGTTAGTAGCCGCTCAACCGGAACGTTATACGGCTCAAAATCATTGATGGGATGTGGCCAAGGGTTTTTCGTAAGAGGCGGTAGATCAGTAAAGCCTTTGCAGCATAAATTTTCTACAATGGGGTCAACTTCATAGTGGAGTAGCGTAATGTTTCGCAAACCATCATCTCAATCTCAATCCATTAGCGATACACAGATTACAGGCTCCCAAGTGCAACAGGGACAAGCTGAACAAGTTCTAATCCAAAATCAGACTGGGGATTTGTCTGTTAGACAACAGGGACTTTCTGGGACAGAAGTTCTCAAACTGCTAGAGGATCTGGAGTCCATCATCAAAGCAGCGAATTTACCAGAAAAGACGATCAGCAAGTCTCTAAACTGTCTTCAAGTTGCTAAAGATGAGGCTGAAGAGAAAGATGCTAACAAAGATTTGATTGCACAGAACCTCAAGAAAGTCAGTGAAGCCCTAGAAACGGTTGATAAGGCAACTGATACAGGAAAAAGTCTTTAGCAAAAGGGGCAAGAGGTCTTTAAGGCGATCGCACCTTGGCTAGGCACAGCGGCAAAGCTGATAGGATTCTAGTATCTGGTTCTGTCTCAGTCCCGAATCAAGTCATTGTGTTTTTGCCATGTCTACCCCTGATCCTCAGCCATCACAACGGATTGAACACAGTTCCATTCAGGGGAGCAAGATTCAGCAGGGGCAAGCCGCAAAGAACCTGACACAGATCCAAGCCGATAAGCTGACGCAAGTTTATATCAGTTTGTTTGAGCGAGATCGTCGCACCAACGACGAAAAATTACGCCTAGATTTAGCAGAACAACTCCTCAAAAATCATATTCAACCAGAATTAAAGGGGCGATTGCGTAACACAGTCTACCAGGATATTTGGTTAAACCCTGACCTAGAAGAGCAGCCGTATCAGGTAGGCAGTTTGCTACCCAGTCGTCTTGTAAAAGTGTCGGGTAAATCAGAAGAAACTCTAGATATCCAAACGGCAATTCTGGAAGTTTTTGTTCGTCCAGATATTCACGGAAAATTATTGATTCTTGGAGAACCCGGAATTGGCAAGACCACTACCCTATTGACTCTAGCAGACCAGTTAGTGGAACAAGCGATCGCCCATCCAGGCACAGCGATTCCAGTCATTTTTGAATTATCCGCTTGGAAGGATAACGCTCAAGGTATTGAAGAGTGGTTGATTCAGCAGCTCACCAAAATGCGTGTGTCTGCCAGGATTGCCAAAGGCTGGTTGAAAAAAGAATTATTGATTCTGCTGCTTGATGGATTAGATGAATTAGAGCCGACGCGACAGGCGATCTGCGTAAAGCGACTGAATCAGTTTGCTGAACATTACCCGTATCTAGTTGTCTGTTGCCGCGCCGAAGAGTACGAAGCAGGACTGAAGTTAAACGAATTGCGTAGCGCCGTGCGGTTGCAACCGTTGACACCTACACAAATCCAGGGATACTTGCAAAAGGTTGGGCGGCAGACACTTTGGGAAGCTGTTTCAACCCATACCGAGAAACAAGTTTTTCTACATCCCGATACTGAGGGCAAACCCGGAATTTTGCAGATCCCTTTATTCTTGAAAATAGCAGCGGAAGTTGGAAAGCCCTTGACTGATAAAGACGATCTATTTGAAGCATATGTTAATAAAAGATTGTGCCACAAAGTGAAAAATTGGGAACGAAATAGATTTCGAAACAAAAAGTGGGCTTATAAAAAAAATGACAAAGAGCCAACCTCAAAAGTGGCAAAACATTACTTAAAATGGTTGGCTTATAAGCTGAAAATAAATTCTCAATCATGGTTTTTGCTAGAAGAGATACAACCAAAATGGCTTGACACTCGTAAGCAAAGAAATCTTTATCGTTTGAGTTATGGCTTGTTTGCTGGAGCGTTTGGCTTGTTTTTTGGATTTTTTAATGGCTTTTTAGGTGTTTTCTCAGGGGCTTATCCTATCAAAACTTTGTCAAAAAGTTTTATAAGTAGATTTATAATTGGGTTAATATTTGGATTTTTTCTTGGAGTCTATGGAGGATTATCTTTTGGTTTTCTAGGGATACTAATTGGATTATGGCATGGATTAAATGATATTCGTCTTGTAGAAGCCTTAAGGCTTCCTAGAAACTGGAGTAAGTTAAGAAGCTACATCCACTTTATACTTATGCTGACTTTTGGAGGAGTGATTCTAGGCTTGTTTTGTGGATTATTATTTGGCTTTATGGGTGGGGTTATTGGATTGTTCAGGGGCTTTCTTTCAGATGTTTCACAACCATTATTCAATTTAGCTTTGAAGAGTAGCTTCAGTGGATTTCTTTTTGGTATAGTAATAGGCTTGCCTTATTCAGTATTTTTTCTCTTTTTGACAGGTGTTTTGGAAGGATTGCAAACAAAAGTTGAGCGCCAGAAAAGACCGAACGAAAGAATTCAAAGATCTCTTCAGAACATGGTTGTTTCCACGATCCTTATTTCCCCTATATTTGTAAGGCTTCTAGCATTTTTATATGCTACAGGCGAAACAGCAAATAATCTCTATGAGGCACTCACTTTGTCTATCTATCCAGGAGTGATTTCTGCCCTTCTTGCTTCATATTTTATGGCTGGGGGTGAAGCTGTCGTCAGACATTTTTGCCTACGTTTTGTTCTTGCTTATAGCAAGCTTGCTCCATACGACTATGTCACTTTTCTAGATTATTGCGTAGAGCGTCGCCTGCTTCGTCGTGTTGGTGGTCGATATCAGTTTCTGCATCGAGAACTACAGGAATATTTTGCTGGTCAAGCTGGAGGTATATTATGAATCAAAAATTAGTGGAATCCTTAGCCCAAATTATCCGTTCGCTGTCGGATGAAGAGCGGCGATGGCTAGAGCGTGAAATTCAGAAACCTTCGATTTCAACGCAAGTTGAAGACTTAAAATATCGGTTGAAAGATTTTGAAGAGAAATATCAGATGCCGTCAGAGCATTTCTATCAGCGTTTTCAGGCGGGTGAACTGGGAGATACGATGGACTTTTTTGAGTGGAATGTCTACTACGAAATGCTGACTGCTGACCAGGTTAAAAACTCTTGAAGTGATGGATTTAGGGCAATACGTTGCTGCTGTAAAGACAAAGCTGGCTGACAGCCCAATCATTGTCACAGTCGAGACTGTGGATGAGCGAATCCTACTGGATCGAGGCTATTTCCGTGCTCGACTTACCCTCACAAATTCCGACTTCCTTGAAATTGCTGAATCCTTCACGCTTCAGGACAACCAACTGATCACATTAGACTATCGGTATCAATGGATGGATAGCTCTAAACAAGTCCTCAGGAAACGCTGGGATAGTGTCAAGCACTTTCCAGATTTACCCAATTTCCCACACCATGTTCACATCGGCTCAGAATCAAATGTTGAGCCTGGATTATCTCAAAATATTCTAGAATTTATAGGTTTCATGGAATCTGAGTTGGGCTAAGCTAAACCCTCTCGGAAAGCCGTATAACAAATCGTTGCAGCGGCGGAATAAAAGTGGTTGGCGGAGATGTCAAAGTTACTAGCCGCCGCTGAACTCAATCGTTAGGCCGCTTGTTCTCGGTTGAGACGGTAGCTTGAAGTGACCTGTGAGACAATCACAACCGAAATTACTTGAAACAATAGTTGTAACGACGATTTGTAACTACAATTGGATATTGTAGCTGTCGTTCAGTTATGGCATATGAATGAGATGAAGCAAAACGTCTTGCTAATCTTCGTAAACACGGCATCGATTTTGTCGATGTTCCAGCCGTCTTTGACGGCGATATCTTAACGGTTGAGGACGATCGTTATAGTTATGGAGAGCAGCGTTTTGTCACATTCGGTTTGTTGCAGGGGCGAGTGATTGCCGTTGTCCATACAGAACGTGAGGATTGCACTCGTATTATTTCTGCAAGAAAAGCGACGAAATATGAACAACGAACCTACTTCGAGCAACTCTCAAACTGATTGGCAACGTTTAGATGCGATGAGCGATGAAGATATTGATTTATCAGATTGTCCAGAAATTACGCCAGAAATGTTTGCTAAGGCGGTAGTGCATCGGGGGTTACCCGCTGCAAAAGGCAAGGCACAAGTTACACTCCGCATTGATAGCGATGTCTTGGAGTGGTTTAAGTCCCAAGGACGGGGTTATCAAACACAGATCAATCAATTACTACGAGCGTATATGGAAGCACATCAAGAAGCTCGCCAATAACTAGCACGTTAGTGCTGTGTTCGCGGCGGCATAACAACCCCAGTGCAGTGGATAATCGAGAGCGACTGGTGGAACACAAAGTCTTTGGCAACCCTGACTGGGAACGTTATCCCAAAGCACAGTGAAGCCGCGCTAGAATGGCCGGAAATGTCGTCCAAGCCAATACTCCTCAACTGAGCGCATCGTTGACTCCGGTTTCGGGTGGCTCCCCTCGATAAAGAAATGACATGGAAAAGCCAGCCAAAAACACGATTTGCCTTTGGTACGATGGCATTAAGCACAACGAAGCATTCTCATTTCAGGTTGCAACCGTTGACCAAGCTGAAACAGATCGCTACTGGAACGCGATTGTCGGCAACGGCGGCTAGGAGAGCGCCTGCGGCTGGTGTAAAGATAAATGAGGAGTGTCCTGGCAGATTACACCGATTACCCTGACGAACGCGATCGCAGATCCCGATCCCGCTGTTGCTAAGCTTGCGTTCGATGCAATGATGCAGATGAGAAAAATCGACATCGCTGCAATCGAGGCGGCGTGCCGCTTGAATGAGCATATTTAGGATTAGAACTAGGTGTTTAGAGTTCTCTTTCTCTCATGTCGCTGATTCCGGCGGTTCTTCAAGCTTTCGACAATCTGACCGATGATCAGCGGAACGAGACTGGTGCCCAGAATCAACAGCCAGCCGTTGACGCCAATAGCGACGGTTTGGAGGGCATCCGATAGTCCTGGTACATAGACTGCAATCACTAGCAGAACTGTACAGAAGGCAAGCGCGCCCCAAACGTACTTATTCTGAGTAATTTCATTGCGGAATATACCCGTACCGGGCTCTCGCATATTAAACACGTGCCAGAGTCGCGTGAAGCCCAGAGAAATAAATGAAATAGTGGTCGCGGCTTCTTCGTCTAGTCCCAGCCACTGTCGCGCCAGCACGAATGAACCTAAGATAGTGCCTGCAATGATTGCGCCGTAGCCGACAATTCGAATCCAGTGCCGTCGCGTCAAAACCGACTCTTTGCGGCGACGAGGGGGCTGCTGCATCAGTTGAGGCGTTCCTTCGCCGACCCCCAGCGCGAGAGCGGGAAAGGCATCGTTGACGACGTTGATGTAGAGAATCTGGAGCGGTAGCAAGGGTAGCGGCGCATTGAGAATAGAGGCTAGACCAACGGCAATGATTTCGCCCAAATTACCGGACAGCAGGTAGATGGTGAACTTACGAATATTGGTAAAAATAGCGCGACCCTGCTCCACTGCCGCCACAATTGACGAAAAGGAATCGTCTTGCAGCACCATATCTGCCGCTTCTTTGGCAACTTCAGTGCCCCGTTGCCCCATCGCGATCCCAATATCGGCTTTTTTCAGTGCAGGCGCATCGTTCACGCCATCACCCGTCATGGCTACGACCGAGCCATCTTGCTGATGCACCGCAATTAGGTTTAGTTTGTCTTCTGGATTAACCCGCGCAAAAATCGGCGTTTCAATCAAACGCTGGCGCTGATCCGCAGGTAGCTGGTCAGCATTTTTCAGATCTTTACCCTGTAGCGCTTGAGTTGTATTGTCTTCGACCAAACCAACGGCAACTCCAATGTTGCGAGCCGTGACCGCCTGATCTCCGGTCACCATAATCACACGGATGCCCGCATCTTGGCACTCCTGAATCGCATCACGCACGGTTTGGCGCGGTGGATCAAGCAGTCCGACAACGCCCAGGAGCGTTAGATCTTGGTATGGATCGGCATCGGCTTGATTCGTCGCTTTCTGGGCCAGTCCTAGAACCCGTAGTCCCTGAGCGGCAAGCTGATTCGCGCGATCGCGCCATTCCTGGCGCATAGCACTGGTCATTTCGCGCAGGTCTGATTCGGTTCGCAGCGTAGTACAAGCTTCCAAAACTGCTTCTGGTGCGCCTTTTACCGCATAGCGATAAGACTTATCTGCTGCTGACGTGTGGTGATGAACCGTCGCCATCATTTTAGTGTCTGGATCAAATGCCTCTTCCCGCACTTCCGGCGACTGCTCAAGCAGCGTATCCCTTGTGATATTGGCTTTTTTGCCCGCAATCAACAGAGCGACTTCCATCGGATCGCCAACTACGCGGCTCTCGTTTGAGCTTTCGGGTTGAAGAGCCGCGTTATTGCACAGTACGCCCACTTCCAGCGCTTCCCGCAGTATGTCGTGTTCCTGGGGCTGGATTCGCTGATTGTCCTGTTTAAATTCTCCCTCTGGCTCTAGACCTTCGCCAGCGATTTCAATCTGGCCTGCGGCGAGGGCTATTCGCGCTACCGTCATTTGGTTTTCAGTCAGCGTCCCCGTCTTATCGGTACAAATGACGCTGGTGGAGCCGAGAGTTTCAACCGCTGAGAGCTGGTTGATCAGGGCATTACGCTTGGCCATCCGCCACATGCCTCGCGCTAAGGCTACTGTTGCCACAATCGGTAAGCCCTCTGGCACTGCCGCCACCGAAAGCGCGATCGCAATTTCCACCATCAGCCGCAGTTCCCGACCGGCAATGATGCCCGCAACGGCGACGAGTGCCGCTACTGCAATCGTGATCCAGACCAGTTGGCGACCCAGCTTATCCAGTCGCTTTTCCAGCGGCGTTTGCTGCTCCATGCCGGCTTGTTCAGCTAGAGCAGAGATGTTGCCTAGCTCAGTTTTCATGCCTGTGGCAACTACTACGCCCGCACCACTGCCGCGCGTTAGATCTGTGCCTTTGTAGAGCATGTTCTTGCGATCGGCTAAGGGCACTTCGTCCGCTTCGAGCGGGTCTAATGTCTTGCCCACGGGCACCGATTCACCCGTCAGCGACGACTCATTGACCTGCATTCTGGAGGCTTCCACCACCCGCAGGTCGGCTCCAATCACGTCACCGCTGTCGAGGATGACAATATCGCCCGGAACGAGTTCTTCAACCGGAATTTCTTGTATTTTGCCGTTGCGACGCACCGCAACGCTAGGACTGCTCAGCTTTTGCAGCGACTGCATGGATTGGACGGCCCGATATTCTGAGAAGAAGCCGATGATGGTGTTAACTGCGATCGCAATTAATACCGCAATTCCTTCGATCCACTGACCAAAGCTGAAGGATAAAACCGCTGCAACGGCGAGAATCGCGATGATCAAGCTTTTGAACTGGTCAATAAAAATCGACCAAGCGCTGCGCTGTTCGGCTTGCTCTAGCTGGTTTTTGCCAAACTGATTGAGGCGTTGCTGAGCGTCGGATTCTGATAAACCGTTGTCAACATCAACAGCAAGTTGTTTGAGAACTTGATCAACAGATTGCGTCCAAGGCCGATCGGGAGTCTGAACCATGCGAGCTTCCTAACTATGGGCTGCGAAACACCGTCGATATTAAACATGAGCTAAATAAAATTCATCTATACGATGGCTGAGATTTTGCATATAGTTGCGATCGCGCACCACATTCAGCATTGAAATTCAGTACTAAATCAATAAATCTCTGGCCTTAGATAGAAGCTTTTGCTGAACAATATCGCTAGCTTCAAGCTGTTTGAATCTAAACTAATTTGGTAGCCAATCAACTTACATGGATGTGTTGACGCTAGTGCAGCGCATTGAAGCATATCAAAGTAGTGCGGTGCGTTACGGCTTCGCCCAACACGCCTTACAGCTCCAAAATATCTATAGCTAATAAAAACACGTCATGAATCCCTCAATTAATATTGAAAAAGCCCTGCTCGATCCCAGTAGCGTATTTGAAACTCCGGCAGAGGTGACTAACGCTTCAGACCTAACGCGGGAGCAAAAGATCGAGATTCTACAGCGCTGGGAGTATGATGCCCGAGAGCTTCAGGTGGCAGCCGATGAAAATATGGGAGGTGATGCAGGCGGTCTACTTAGCGATGTTTTGGCGGCATTACATCAATTGGGAGCGGGTGCAAACACCGACAATTCTCCACCCACTAAACAAGGCGGAAAATAATCTGATAAAGTTCCGTAGGTTGGGTTGAGCAACGCGAAATCCAACAGCCGTGGTAGCTAAATTGGGATAATTTGTAGGGTGTGTTAGGCGAAGCCGTAACGCACCAATTCACACAATTTTGATGCTGAGATCGCAACAATCTAGTATCGTTTCTTCAAAATCGGACTACAGAACAAGGGGCTTAAGCCCCTTGTCTACCGAGATTACGTGTAGTTGCAATTTGGCGAATTAGTATAACAACAATTTTCAACGATCAATTCGACATAAATCCTCATACGATAGTGCCGGATTATCCCAGTGGGTTTCCCGCAGAAACATTTCAAAAGAAGATAGCAATCCTGGAAATTCTGACCGAAGCTTTTCTACATCTGCTTGATATCCGGCCTTGCGATACCACTGAATTAAATCAAATAATGTCTTACGACCGAGAAGTAAGAAAAGCCAGGCCGGAAGTTCTTGGTGCTTAACCCTTTGTCCTTGTACTTGAGAGAAAACGATAGCCATTTGCTGTGGCGTTAAAACATCGCTTGCTAACTCAATGGCCTGTCCAATATAGTTGTCACTATGCTGCATAACGTAAGCTGCAACTCGTCCGACATCTTTGACAGATACCAAATGCAGCGGGCGATTAGATTGGACTGAAAATCGAAACTTTCCCTGCAAAATGCTGGGTCGCGTGTATTTTTTCCAAAACTCCTCCATAAACAAGCAGGAGCGCAGCATAGTTGTTGGCAACCCCGCTTGCCGAAAGATCTGCTCCACCTGATATTTCTGCTCAATGTGACGAATACCAGAATCGCGATCTACACCACCAGACGAGTTATAGACCAAATGCCGAATCGAGCAGCGCAGCGCTGCCTGTGCCACTCGTTCAGCACGCTCAACCTCGACCGGATCAGCCTGTGTATAGTCACCAGCGGTGGCGTGACAGTAGATATGGCTGACATCAGCAAACGCTGCTTCCAGAGATGCAAGATCGTCTAGATCCGCCTCGACTAGCTTGATCCCCAGTTGATCCAGTTGTGCGATCGCAGCTCTAAATTTGTCCACCTTCCGCGTCATCACTCGCAGATTGGCCACTCCCTGATCCAGGAAACCTTGAATCGCCCGATAGCCTGTGCCACCCGTGGCCCCGATTAGCAGTACGTTATCTAGTTCGCTCATTGATCTAGGACTACCAAATGGCTATACAATAACGCCTTCGGGATTGCGTTTTCCAGCGAGAGCCTCCAATTCTTCCGTCGTAAGTAGCTTTTCACTCGGAAGCTCTAGCACGCGAGCAGTTTCGGCCAGTACATGTGCCCAGGTTGAGCGGTTAATGTACAGCATCCCTAGATGATCGAGGGTACCACCTTGATTCAGGTAGCCCAGGGTAGCTGAGCGTTCTGGCCCTTTGAACAGCAGGTGCAGTGTACCAATCATCGGTTCGGGCCGAGTATGAGTCAAAAAGACGCGATTGGGGACAGACTGGGGATACAAATCCGCCACCAGTTGCGCCGAAGCTGCATGGGCAATCTCGCCCGCATCACGGGGAGAGCGGAAACGCCCTGGCTCTAGCATGTAGACCACCGTGTGAGGAATGTCCCGCGCGGTCAGTCGCGCAGAAGCCTTCAGCACCTCATGCAGTTGATACGAGCCAATCGCCGTTAGTACCACCTGCTGCTCCATCGGTCGATGGCCTACCCAGTCTAGCCTCAAGGCTCCCTGTTGGTAGAGGCGCTGGGCATCCTCTGGCGTGAATAAATTAGCAATTTTGTCTCGCTTGGACACCACCATTGTCCAAAACTGACCGTGAGTCTGGTAGACCTGCTGCATTAGCGTAGCTGTGGTGTTGTAATCCGCCGCAAACATGACTCGCGACACATCAGAGGCTTCATTCAGCATGGCCTCCGCCATTACTGTATCTTGGTGGGACTGCTCGTTCTTGCCATTTTCCCAAGTGTGGGAGGTGAGTACCAGCGGCACCGATAGCCAGTTGCGCTCCTGCCCCATTTGCTTTTGATGTTTGGCAAAGATAATTTCCTGCCGCATAATGCCGTGCATCTTTGCGCCAAAGGCTTCGTAGGTAGCCATTAGATTAATGCCAGCTTTGTTGCCCAGTGCCGCCGCTGCGATCGCTTCTTCATTCAGCGCCGTCACGACCTTCCCGTAAACCTCTTCCGGTACGCCTTCCTCTGGGTCAGTGACGCGGAACTTTAGGTAGTTCAAGGTCTTCTTCAGCCGATTGGACATCATTTCGTCAGGATTGCCCACCCGAGGCCGCAGATGGGGATTGGCATCTAGAACCGCCACCAACGTGTCATCCACTGCCGCCATTGGCTTCAGGTAGCTCCAGGAGTTGCGATCGCAGCGATCCTCTGGAACGGGTTGAAACTCCACCGTCGGGATTTCCTTCAGATCCGCCTGCCGATTGACGAGAGGATGATCTTTTTCCTGCGGGCGATTGTCGGATTCATGGGTCGTTAGCCGATCAACGGCGTCCTGTAGCTCAGCCTTGGGTACCCACAGCCGACGCGTCCACTGGTTGAACTTAGCCGCCATCTCGATATCCTTGCGGGGGCTGACATCCAGCGGCAAGTCGTGGGCTGGGTTGGTGCCCGCATTGACAAAGCCTGCACCCTTCTGGGCGACAGCAATTCCGTAAGGCAGCGGTACCGGATAGCGATCTTCTTCCGCTTCTACGGCTTGTCCTGCCGCTGCCAGTCGCTGCTCCATTTCGAAGATTAGCCAAACAAACGCTGCCGGATCGGTGCCGTCAATCACGATTGGATCGAAGCTGTTGAGCTGAAGATGACGCACCAGCCAATCTGTGCCGCCCTTCTGGGCCATCGTGCTGCGCTGGTCAATTCGACGACCGTTGTTGATCATGATCGGCAAAATTGCGCCAGAGTCTTTACTGCGCCACCAGCGCGGTGCCCAGTCGCTGCCCCGCTGCTCTTCAAACGCCCCGTCGCTGAGAAACGTGACCAGCGTTTCACCCGGCAGTGGCATGTGCATATACTCCAACTGTACAAAACCCAGATAGCCACCCTCGGCCATACCGCCTGCTGTGTGAGGATTGACGTGACTCCCCAAGGGTGAATCCTGTTTACCCTCGTCCGTCAGCTTATAGGAGTAAAAATCGCGCACGTAGCGAGTCAGCCCTTCATCCGTCAGCGAATAGCGCTCCGCATGGGCAGGCAGCATGTTGTCCACCAGCAGATTCAGCGAATCAATTGCCGCCACACAATGCCCTTGCCCCATGATCCAAGAGCGAGTCTGACGTGCGATCGCATTTGCTGCCAAGTACCCGCTGTAGGCAGGCACCATGTTTAATGAGCCGCCCGTGTGTCCCTCTGGCTTCTCCTTAAAGTCTTCCGGTTTCAGATCGCGCCCATCCAGATACACGTTGCGAGTGTAGACCTCATGCACCACCAGCCACATCCCAGCGCTGGCAACTCGATCTAATGCATAGAGCAGTTCGAAGAACTCCGTGCGGGTCAGTCCTTCTCGATCGCCATCTTCAGAAGCCACACCCCCCACAGCAATCTGTTCAGCTAGCGAAAAGACACGGGCTTGAGTTTCTAAGCTGTGGCTGATCTGTCCATAACCAACTGCCCAGCGTTCGGCAGCAGGATGTTTCTGACGATAGTTTTCAACCCAATCCGACTGGCGAAGGTTTGTAGCGGTTGCAGTTTGTGGCATAGCAGACGCTCCTGCTTCAAAGGATCTACTCTAAAGGATCTACTCTGACCCTCAGACTAAAGCGTTTGATTCGCTGTATCCTCTGGCTAAGGGTCTACTGTTGCCACACAAGTAACCTCACGTACGTACGAATGACCATTCGCCTTTACCAGATGCGTAACATCACGACTTTTACTAGACTTTGTTGGAAATAAGGTTTTTCTCACATCTTGCACCAAAACCCAGAAGGGTTATTTTGCCGCCGCATTGCGGCGGCAAAATAACCCTTCTGGGTTCTCAAAGTGCAGGGTGCAAGATGTGAGTTTTTGGGGTTGAAAATTGTTTTGTAGCGCGGCTCCGCCGCGCTACAAAACAATTTTCGGTAAAGTCTACTATTTTTTACTATTAATTGCTTCTCAGCACTCAGTCCTCAGTCCTCAGTCCTAAAACTGACATCAACTAAACAGGTTCCAGATGATTGATCGGTTGACAATCATCAGTAGACTTGTCGTGAACAGTGGTTTGTGCTTGAGCAATTGCGCCATAGAGTGGGACAAAGCTTTCTAATAGCTGAATGTACAGCGGTAGAACTTTTTGGTATCGCTTCACATTTTCAGGATTGGGGCGATGGCGATATGTTTCACCGATCATGTCAGTTACACGCTCCAGGTTGGGGATTCGACCCAGGGCATAAAGACCTAAAACTGCTGCTCCAAAGCAAGAGCTTTCGTAGGTTTCGGGAATGGTGACCGCTCGATTGAACACATCGGCCAGCATTTGTCGCCATAGCGTAGACCGAGCAAATCCGCCTGTGGCCTGAATGCTGGTGGCTGTGCCAACCACATCCTGTAATGCCGCTAAAACCACATAGAGGTTATAAACAATCCCTTCTAGAACGGCGCGAATCAGATGCGCTTTGGTATGGTGCAAGGCGAGTCCGAAGAAACTGCCTCGGGCGTTGGCATCCCAAAGCGGCGATCGCTCTCCGGCCAAGTAGGGATGGAAGATCAATCCTTCTGATCCGGCGGGCACCGTTTCTGCGATTGCAGTCAAAATATCATAGGGATCAGTTTTGAGCAGCTTCGCGGTATCAACTTCTGCATCAGCGAGATTATCGCGTATCCAACGTAGAATAATGCCACCGTTGTTGATTGCGCCACCAATAACCCAGTGATTTTCAGTGAGAGCGTAGCAAAACAGTCGTTCTTTGGTATCGGTTTTAGGTCGATCCAGAACCGCTCGCACTGCGCCGCTAGTGCCTACTGTAATCGCCACGACATCCGCCGTGATTGCACCCACGCCTAAATTAGCCAGCACTCCATCGCTTGCGCCCAGTACCACAGGGATATCTACGGGCAGTCCCATAAACTTTGCTGCTTCCGGTTTCATGCCAGTGAGGGCGTGAGTAGTAGGCACTAACCGCGACAGCCGTGCTGGCGTAATCTCTGCCAAAGCAAGAGCTTCTTGATCCCAGTCCAGTTCCTGCATATTGAACATTCCCGTCGCATTAGCGATCGAGTAGTCCACAACGTATTCTCCAAACCAACGGTAGATTACGTACTCCTTGATGGAAATGAATTTGGCCGCCTGTTGAAATAGCTCTGGCTGGTCATGGCGCAGCCACATTAGCTTCAGGAGCGGCGACATGGGATGAATGGGTGTCCCCGTGCGGGTATAGAGTGCATGGGCATCACACATTTGCCGAATCTTGCTGACCCAAGGAACGCTGCGGCGATCGGCCCAGGTGATGCTGCGAGTTAAGGCTTGACCTTGGCGATCAACGGCGATCAGGCTGTGCATAGCCGTGCTGAAAGACAGACCAATCAGGGTTGACACACATGTTGGATTTTTCTGGATAACAAGCTGAATGCTGCGAACAACGGCTTGATAGATCACCTCAGGCTCCTGCTCTTGCACCTCCGGCTGGGGCGACAGCAGCGGATAACCAATCGCATGCTGGTCGATCATTTCCCCACTGGAGCTGAACAGAACAACCTTGGTGCTGGTTGTGCCAATGTCAATGCCGATAATGTATTCCAGTTTAGTCATGATGATGGGGAAGAACTTACAAAAAGAAACTCAAGATCAGCACAATGAGAAAGCCAACGCCCCCCACGATCGTTTCCATTACCGTCCAGGAGCGCAGCGTTTGTGCCTCCGACATATCAAAAAACTTGCCGACTAGCCAAAAACCTGAGTCGTTGACATGTGAGAGAACAGTCGCGCCACATGCGATCGCAATTGTGATGGCGGCAGTCATGGGTGCTGAATAATTGCCTAGCTCAATGGCTGGAGCCATTAGGCCTGCGGCTGTCACCATCGATACAGTTGCTGATCCTTGGCTGACTCGCACCAGTGTAGCAATGAGGAACGCGAGTAGAATAATCGGTAGGTTAGAGGCTGACATCACGTTGGCTAAGGCATCGCCGATGCCCGTTTCGACCAGAACGCGGCCAAAAACGCCACCTGCACCCGTGACTAGGATAATTAAACCCACGGGTTCAAATGAGCGGCTGGCAATTTTCATGATGTTGCGTCGAGAGTAGCCTTGGCGAATACCCAAAAAATAAAATGCGAGTAACGATGCAATGATCAATGCGGTAAATGGATGTCCAATTAGAGCAATCCAACTGCGTAAAAAGCTGTCTTCTGGCAAAACAACTTCAGAGACGGTATTCAACAAAATCAATACCAAAGGTACCGCCAGAATAGTGATCACCATCCCAAAGGTTAAGGGAGCTTTGGCCGAATGATCAGCGGTGACAGCCTCAACTGGTGCTTCCTCAACCACATTATCGCCTGGCGCTTCAATATGAATTTGCTTAGCGATATATTTACCGAAAATGATGCCACCGATAATCGTGGCTGGAATGCCAGAGATCAGGCCAAACAAGATAACCCAACCTAAATCAGCTCCTAACAATCCCGCTACGGCAACGGGGCCAGGTGTCGGCGGGATAAAGCTATGAGCTACCGCAATACCCGCTACTAATGGAATTCCGTAATATAGAAGGGAACGCCCTGTACGACGTGCCATGTTATAAACCAGCGGGATAAATAAGATGAGGGCTACATCGAAAAAAACTGGGATTGCTACAATCAACCCAGTAAAACTTAAAGCCCAAGGAGCTTTATCTTCTCCTGCTTTCTTCAGCAGTGTATTTGAGATAATTTCTGCACCACCGGAAATCTGTAACATCTCACCAAATATGGCTCCTAAGCCGATGATAATGGCGATGTAGCCTAGCGTTCCTCCCATACCTTCTTGAATGACTCCAGCAATTTCTGAAGGTGGAATGCCGCCAATCACGGCGACAAATAGGCTGGCAATGAGTAGCGCAACAAAAGCTTGAATCTCTTGGGGTCCATTCCCCGCCGCTCTGCGGCGTAAGATCTAAGAATGAGTGAGTACATCCACAAGAGTCATAACGTAACAGTTTTGCTATACCACTTAGTGTTTCCAGCAAAGTATCGACGGGTTGTGTTTGATGAGCAAGTAGATGCGGTTCTGCGAGAGGTCTGCCTCGAAATCGAGAAACGCTACGAGGTGAAGTTTGTCGAAATTGGAGTGGACAAAGACCATGTCCATTTTCTAGTGCAGTCCGTGCCGACCTATAGTGTGACCAAACTGGTAACGATGCTGAAAAGTTTAACTGCACGAGAAGTCTTCAAACGATGCCCTCAAGTGAAGCAGAAACTTTGGGGAGGCGAGTTTTGGAGTGATGGATATTTTGCGAGTACAGTAGGCCGCCACGGGGATGAAGGAATGATCGCCAAATATGTTCAAGCCCAAGGCAAAGATTACCTCAAATTGCATCGGGATAATCAACTTGCTCTTTTTTGATTCTGATACCCCGTCCGCTTGCGGCGAGGTATTTCATTTCGGGCATAAATTACTAGAAAAAGAAGTAACGCTATGCCTAAAACAGCGATAAAAATTAGTGAAAAAGTAGGCATTTTTTCTCCCTACCTGCTTTAATAGCTCCTTTTACTGTTCAAGATTTTTGAAGTAAAGAAAAAGCCCAGCACTAGATTCTGATATTGCGTCTAGCACTTCTTTCGTATCAAGTTAGCGATCGAAAATTTAATTACTTTTTGTAAAAGGCTTATAGCACAAGCCTTTTACAAAAAGTAATGCTGCTTTTGGGCAACTCGACACTAAGCAAGATAAGTGGCTTGGCAAATAACAGCTAGGAGAGCAGGTTTTGATTATTTGGAACGGTGTAATAAAACTAGCTTCCTTGAAGGATTAATACTGAGCATCTTTCTTTTGAGAGAGATGTCATAAATGTTAGATTTCTTAATTAAAAATCGCATCGTTTCAGCCGATTTTGTATCTGGATCTGGCATCACGTTAGCTGAAAATCCCAAGAGCGATGTTTGAGTCCAGAATGAGTGTAGATACATATAAACTACAGCAATCTTAAGTTGATTATGAACAGGTCACCCCCCTAGGGCGGCCTGTTCATAATCAACTCAGTTCACTAGCTGTTTAGTAGAGCTATATGTTGATCCATAAAGATTTGTGGGAGGCGGAGTGAGCAAAACGTTCACTCTGCCTCTACAGCTTGATTTACATGTGCGATCGCAGTTTGCATGATCCCGCCGAGCCACGACTAGTGAGCATCACTGATGAGCATTACAATGATTCAACTGGCGTTTAGCTGCCTAACGAACCTGCGGTTCCCTTACCTGTCCGACATATTTTCTCCGTACTCAAGTTTTCCACCTTTCTCGACTAACCTCCAAATAATGGAGTAGAAGGTATTCCATGAAAATTCTTTTAGTAGAAGATGATAAAAGTATTGTTGAACTGCTCACGGTATCCTTGAGCCAGCAAAACTATGTTTTAGATGTTGCCCTCGACGGAGCAATAGGCTGGGAGATGGCCAGCCTGAGCCCCTATGACTTAATCCTATTAGATATTGGTTTACCTAAATTAGATGGAATTAGCTTTTGCCGTCAACTACGGGATATGGGTAACCAGTCTCCCGTACTGCTGCTTACTGCACGCGATGCTGCAGATGACAGGGTTTTAGGGTTGGACAGTGGAGCAGATGATTACGTAATCAAGCCGTTCAATATTCAAGAGCTAACGGCTCGCATTCGGGCCTTATTGCGGCGAGGAAACACGACGAGTTCGCCCTTATTGACGTGCGGAAATTTGTGTTTAGATCCAAGTAAGCGGCAAATTACGTATAGCGATCAAATCATGCCGTTTAGCCGTAAAGAATATTTGCTCCTAGAGCTGTTTTTGCGTAATCAGAAGCATGTTTTTAGTCGAAATATGATTATCGATCGTCTTTGGTCGATTGGTGAAGATCCACCGGGCGAAGATACCATCAAATCTCACATTAAAAATATTCGCCGAAAACTAAAAGCTGTGGGTGCAGATGATCTAGTTGAAACGATGTATGGGCAGGGATATCGTATTAATCCTAAATATTTAGAGTCTGAAATAGACCAACCTGAAGTAGATCAATCCGAAATAGAAACAATAGTTGACTCTACTCCTTCAGAGAAAGAAGCGATGCTTGCACAATCTGCTCTGGAAATTTGGGAACGGACTAAGGAGATGAGCTTTCAGCGGCTTGATGTGCTTAAGCAGATAGTGCAATCGTTGCAGGATAACCGTTTGGATCACAATACTCTCAGCCTAGCCGTACAAGCGGCTCATAAGCTCGCTGGTTCGCTGGGCACCTTTGGTTTTGAAGATGGATCACGTCTAGCGAGAGAGATTGAGCATCAGTTGCAGGCAGCAGATCAGTTACACTGCTCGGAGCATTCACAGAATGAACTGCTGCAAGACATAACAGAGCAGGATGTAACAAGATCTCACGCAAAGCCGCAGTTACTCGCTAAACATCTGCAGCGAAATCTGTATCAACACATTGAACCGCTCGTTACCGATCTTTGCGCTGGAGTTATTCGACCGGACAGTTTCAGCCTGTTGTCGAGTGTCACCTCAAGTAGCACGACTTTCAACGCAAACGCAGGCAATACTAAACACGCTGGTTCTGTTTCGGCTCAACCAGTGACCGATCCTGTTGATTCTGTATCAGTAGCTTCCGATTGGCCCTTCCTGCTGATTGTCGATAGCGATCGCAATTTGGCCGAGACGCTTGCATCTGAGGCAACAAAACGTAGCTTTCGGACTGCGATCGCGATTAACCTTGACACGGCAGAAGCCGCCATTCAAGCGACGCCACCGGATATTATCCTGGTTGATCCAGACTGTATAACGGCAACTGGAGCAGAAACGTCGATACGGAAGATAAGGCAACAAGCACCCCAGGTTCCAGTTGTCCTATTTTCTGATCAAGCGGAAACCTGCGATCGCGTTGCCACTATCAAAGCGAGCGGTTGCTTATTTTTGCAAAAATCAATTGCTCCATCTCAAGTTATTCAAACAATTAGCAACTTTCTCCAAAGTAGTTGTCGGACGAAAGCTAAAGTCTTAGCGGTAGATGATGATACTCAGATCCTAGAAACCTTGAAACTAATTTTGGAGCCACAGGGTTTTCAAGTCGTTGGGTTAGATGATCCAACCCAATTTTGGAGTACCTTAAATACTGTCAAGCCCAACTTCCTCATTTTAGATATTAATATGGATCCGGTTGATGGCATTGAGCTTTGCCAATCAGTTCGCCATAATCTTCAGTGGAATTGGTTGCCAATATTGTTTTTAACAGCTCAGACTGATCGCGAGATGCTGGATCATGCCTTTGCTGTAGGCGGTGATGATTATATTGCAAAACCAATCGCTCCAGCTGAATTATCTGAGCGATTAACGAAGCGATGGCAGCGCATTCATTTGCTTCAAAATCCAGCAGTAGTTATGTAAAAAGCTAGGCAAAATTGGTGGCAAAACAAGTTTTAGTAATTGACGATGAAATCGATATTCGAGAAATGGTCAAGGTCAGCTTAGAAATTGTGGCCAAGTTTGATGTCCTTGTTGCTGCGTCTAGTCAAGAGGGATTAGTCCTTGCAGCAGCCCAGCAGCCAGATGCTATTTTGCTGGATGTTTTGATGCCAGGAACTAATGGCTTGATGCTTCTTCAACAACTCCAGGCTAATCCTGATACTCAAAATATTCCAGTCGTTTTTCTAACTGCAAAAACACGGTTATCTGATCAACAACACATGATAGATTTAGGGGCCAAGGGAGTTATCACTAAACCATTTAAGCCCGTTGATTTGGCTGAAAAACTGCAAGAGATACTAGGTTGGAATAGCTAAGCAACTAACTGGTTTTAGTAGAGGCTCAAGGTATCCACGAGTTTTCCACTTTTCGGTTTTATCTTTATAAGTAGGCAAATCCCTGCATGCTGGCCAAGCAGGGAAACGTTAGGTTGAGCCGAGCTTGACCTTGAGTTTTTGATGCAGTCAGCAATTGCTAATTGCCATTAAATATAAACGTTTGGGTAGGATGACTTTGCCGCCTGCCTAATGTCTAGGCTGAAATATTCTTGCCATAGTGAATGTTATTTTAGCGAAAAACCATAGCTATTTATTGGAAAGAGCTTATGGGATCAGTGCTTCAGAAATAGTTACAGTTTTGCATATGCACAGATTAAGCTGAATGGCTTGTAACTGCTATTGATGATTTTGCTTGTTAAGCATCGGCTGGTGAAAATCTTATTTAGTTGATTGTATATGTTACTGCACTTTCTAACTTTTTAGACATCGATGAATTGTGGTTTCATCTTATGTCATAAGATGTTCTCTCTGTTTTAATCTCTGTGGGTCTAATTCCCCGTGGCTTGCCACGTTAGTGGTAGCGCGGGAGTGCGTCCCGAAGGGCAAATTCCGTAATGCCCCGTCCGCTTGCGGCGGGGATAGGAATTTGAGCGCCCCGCGAGATTTACTATCAATAGGACAGGTATGATAGACGTTTCGTATCATCTTCTAGGCGAAAATTATTTTATTCCTCATGGGCACTGCTATCTTTGGAAGCCCTATCTTGTTTGGTTGAACGTGATATCTGATTCATCAATTGCGCTGGCGTATTATTCGATTCCATTCTTACTCGTTTATATTGTCCGAAAACGAGGTGATGTGCCATTTAATAGCGTATTCTTTTTGTTTGCTAGCTTTATTCTTGCCTGTGGAACAGGCCATATAATGGATGTTTGGACGCTGTGGCATCCAAATTATTGGCTATCCGGCTGGATCAAAGCTGTAACTGCCATTGTATCTTGGGCGACTGGTGTTGCCCTGATCATTCTGATTCCTAAAATTTTGGAGCTTCCCAGCCCTGCTCAGTTAGCTGAAGCCAATCAAAACTTAGAAATCGAGATCCTTGAGCGCCTTCAAACTGAGGAAGAACTGAGGAAGGCCAAACTTGCTGCCGATGCTGCAAATCAGGCAAAAAGCGATTTTTTAGCCAACGTTAGCCATGAACTGCGTACGCCCTTAAACGGTATTTTGGGTTACGCTCAAATTCTAAATCGTTCTAAAGCATTAGCAGATAAAGAGCGACAAGGTATTTCAATTATTTATCAGTGTGGATCTCATCTGTTAACGCTGATTAACGACATTTTAGACCTTTCAAAAATTGAAGCTCAAAGACTAGAACTAAATCCGCATGTTTTGCATTTGCCCTCTTTTCTACAAGGGATTGCCGAAATTATCCGTATTCGGGCAGAGCAAAAAGGAATCGAATTTGTTTACTGGCCACCGTCTGATTTGCCCGACGGCATTCAAGCAGATGAGAAACGTCTGCGTCAGGTGCTGATTAACTTGTTAGGTAATGCGGTTAAGTTTACTACTCAAGGCTCGGTGACATTTAAAGTAGATGCGATCGCAACTTCACCTGGAGCTAAATTCAAATCTAAATCTGAAGTAACGACTGGGCTACATGACAAGGCGACCTACAGTGACTCATCAGATCACTTACTTTCAACTGCTTCTGCTGTAACGATTCGGTTTCAAGTTGAGGATACCGGAGTTGGTATTAGTGCAGAAGCGTTGCAGTCGATCTTTATGCCCTTTGAGCAGGTTGGAGATAAGAAAAAGCAAAATGAAGGAACAGGTTTAGGATTAGCCATTAGCCATCAGATTGTGAGTATGATGGGCAGCCAAGTTGATGTCCAAAGCCAAGCTGGTGTGGGCAGTATTTTTTCGTTTCAAGCTCAATTTCCAGTTACTCGGAATTGGGCGCAGGCTGCTATTACCGAAACAGGTAAGCAAATTGTTGGCTACAACGGTTCTCCGCAAACTGTTTTGGTCGTTGATGATAAATGGGCGAATCGGTCAGTGCTTGTGAATTTGCTAGAGCCTTTGGGATTTGAAGTAGTTGAGGCAGAAAATGGCCAAGATGGATTAGATAAAGCTGCCCAGGTTAAACCTCAGTTAGTTATTACTGATTTACTAATGCCGGTAATGAATGGCTATGAAATGCTATATGAACTTCGTCACGCACAGGATAAGAAGTTGAGCGAAGTCTGTATTATCGTGTCATCTGCTTCGGTGTCTGAAATGGATCAGCAGAAGAGCTTAGATGCTGGCGGCAGCGATTTCTTAACTAAACCTGTCCAGGTAGAAGAGCTGTTTAGGCTCTTAGAAAAGCATTTGCAAATCGCGTGGAACTATGAACCTCAACCTGTCGGAGCAGCTCAAGAATCAGCCCAGACTGTCATGGATGGCGATTTAGTTAATTTTAATAGCAGTTTTACATCAGAATTGTTTGCTCCGGCAGTTGAAGATTTAGAAACCTTACTGGATTTAGCTCGGCAGGGGCGACTCAAAAAATTAGTTGATGAAGCTCAGCGAATAAAGCAAGCTGATCATAAATTTGCTCCCTTTGTTTACAAAATCAGCCAATTGGCTAATGCTTTTCAGGCTGAAGAAATTGAATCTTTAATCATTAGCTACATGAAATAGGATGAAAATATGAACGAGCCTGAACTGATTCTAGTCGTAGATGATAAACCTGCAAATCTAGTTGTGATGTCTGAGACTTTAACTGATGCAGGCTACGATGTTGCAACTGCTATTGATGGTGAGCGAGCATTAAAACAAGTGGATTATCATCCACCGGATTTAATTCTGTTGGACATCATGATGCCTGGTATTGATGGCTTTGAAACCTGTAGGCAGTTAAAAGACAACACGAGAATACAGGATATTCCAGTCATTTTCATGACGGCTAATGCTGATGTGGAGAGCAAAGTAAAAGGTTTTGAATTAGGCGCAGTCGATTATATTACAAAACCATTTCAAGAAAAAGAAGTACTTGTTCGGATCAAAAACCACCTTAAGCTGCGTAGCTTGACTAAGGATTTGGAAAAACAGGTCATGATCAGAACTACACAGTTGTCCCAAACCATTCAGAAGCTACAAGAGTCACAGGTACAACTAATTCAGCGGGAAAAGATGTCTGCGCTAGGACAGTTAGTGGCAGGCGTGGCGCATGAGATCAATAATCCAATCAGTTTTATTGCGGGTAATCTTAAACCACTAGATGACTACTTTCAAGAATTGATCAGCCACCTGGCACTTTATCAATCTAAATTTCCTGAGCCAGGCGAAGAAATTTTAAATCATGCAGATCAAATTGATTTAGAGTATATGTTCTCTGATTTGCCTAAGATTTTGATTTCAATGGTAGAAGGAACAGAACGTATTATTCATATCAGTAATTCACTCAGGAACTTTTCGAGAACTGACTGCGATCGCAAAATTGCTTGTAATATTCATGAGAGTATCGACAGCACAATTTTAATTCTAAAACATCGCTTGAAGGCAAATGATGATCGTCCCGCTATTGAAGTTGAAAAACAGTATAATGATCTTCCTGAAATTAGCTGCTTTCCTGGACAGCTTAGTCAAGTATTTATGAACTTGTTGGCAAATGCAATTGATGCTTTAGAAGAATCAAATCAGGGCAAGAGCTTCCACGAGATTGCCAATAATCCTAACCAAATTTCTATTCGGACAGCTTTAGCTGATAATCAGCAGTCTGTTGTGATTGAAATTGAAGACAACGGCCTAGGAATGCCGGAAGCAGTTCAGCAAAAAATATTTGAGCACTCATTTACGACTAAACCTGTCGGTCAGGGAACTGGTTTAGGTTTAGCCATTGTGCATCAAATTGTTGTTGAAAAACATGATGGCTCAGTACGCTGTACGTCCAGTCCTGGAAACGGCACTCAGTTTACAGTTGAGCTACCGTTATAAAGCCTAGAGCGCTTGTTTTTTGGACAAACTCTTTAGAAAAACTTAATTTTTTTCGCCCTAATTGTTCAGCTAGATAGCTAATCTAAATGGTGTTTTCTCTTCAAGTTGGAGAGGATTAAAGGAGAGGATTTCCTGATTCACTTGCTTCCAGAAATTGAACGATTAAGTCAAATCGAAAATTTTCAACTAAATCGGTCAAAGTTGCGCTAAGTTGAGCTTTATTGGCCGGAATGGCCTCTAAAAGTTGCAAGCAGGCGTGATTGTTCAACTGGCGAGCTGCTTCACCTAACTGCGTCTTCCAAATGAGTGGCATTGCAGCTAAATCTCGGATGGTGACCTCTTTTGCTGTGAGAGCAGGTTCAGCTACTGATGATGGCGAATTCGCCACCTGATCCATTCTTTCTCCGTATACGTACTGCACGTCTAGATGCTGCCCGATCGCAGTTAAAAACTCGTCGGCATTGAATGGTTTGTAAACAATGTCATCACAGCCTGCTGCCAAAATATGCGATCGCTGTTCTCTAAAGGAATCGGCAGTCAAGGCAATGATGGGAATTTTCTCTCCTGCAGCTAATGCTTTAATCTGTTGGGTTGCCTGATAACCATCTGTACAAGGCATGTTCATGTCCATCAAAATTAAATCGGGTTGCCAGTCTTGGTATCGGATAACGCCTTCCTGACCATCAGCAGCCTCACAAATCTCAAATCCAATCCGCTGCAGTAGCTTTACAACTAGGCTACGCTGCACCTCATGATCTTCTACGATCAAAATTTTATGGGTTGGCTGATTGGCAGCTAACCCAACAATTGGATTGTGAGTTGATTGGGCTTCCACGACCTCTACAACGACCGTGGATACTGGAATATGTGCATAAAACGTGGTGCCGGAACCGAGGACGCTATGCACCGTGATGTCACCACCCATCAATCGAGCAAACTGGCGACTAATTGCTAATCCTAAGCCAGTTCCCTGATGAGACTGCCGCCCGGTCTCAGTTTGGACAAAGGCTTGAAAAAGCTGATCTAATTCACTGTCTGCAATTCCTAGGCCTGTATCTTCCACTTCAAAGACCAAAAGAATACGAGAAAGGTCAGCCGCATCAGCAGAACAAACGGAATGAATAGAATTAATAGATGAGGTAGTAGAAGCAATTGCTGGATCTTTGGGTTGTTCAACACGTTTAACCCTTAAAACGATTTCACCCTGGCGTGTAAACTTAATAGCATTGCTCAGCAAGTTCAGTAAAATTTGACGCAGCTTTCGCTGATCGGCCTGAATAAATTGCGGAATCTGATCCATATATTCAAAGCGGAGCTGCAATCCTTTAGATACCGCTTTAAGCTGAAAGATTTCTTTCAAATTTGCTAGCAAGTAATAGAAATCAAAGCTAGTTTCATCCAGCGTCATCTGCCCCGATTCAATTTTGGAGAGCTCCAAAATACTGTTGATCAGCTCTAGCAGGTGGTTACCGCTTTGCAAAATAGTATCTAAATGTCTGCGATGACGATCGGTGATTAGGGGATCGCGATTGAGCAGTTGAGTAAAGCCCAAAATGGCATTAAGAGGCGTACGCAGTTCATGATTCATATTGGCAATGAACTGACTCTTGGTGCGGTTTGCCATCTCCGCTATTTCTTTGGCCTGCTGTAACTCTACTTCCGTTCGCTGACGCTCTTGTAGTTCAGCCTGTAGCTGTTGGGTGCGGAGAGCAACTTTTTGCTCAAGATGGGTGGCGTGTTCTGCTAGCTGTTTGTAGAGTCGAGCGTTCTCTAGTGCGATCGCAGCTTCAGTTGACAGAATATTTAGGGTTTCAATTCGATCATGGGTGAATGCGCCAGTAGTGAGACTATTTTCGACGTATAGGATGCCGATTAGTTGGCTCTGATGCAGGATGGGCATACACAATACGCTCTTGGGCTGCTGCTGCAAAAAGTAGGGTTCTCCAGCTAAAAGTGCAGAATGAGTGGCGACATTGTGAATGACGAGTGGCTGCAGCGTGTGTTTAACGTGGTACAGCAGTTTGGCCGGAACAACTGCGCAGTCTGCAATCGAGACTGAATTGAGCAGGCTCACCGACTGATCAATCTGCACAATGGCCTCAATCATAAGCTGCTCGTCTTGCAGCAAGATCAACACGCCCTTATCCGCGCCCGCATTCTCAACCATCACTTTGAGTAAGATGGCTAATAGCTTATCCAAGTGAATTTCCTTAGATAAAGCTTGCGAGGCTCGAAAAATGGCCGTTAAATCTAGAGCCGCAGAAGAGTGGTGATAAACCGTTGTAGTTGTTGTCAGTGACGAACGGGATTCATTCTGTAACTGATGAGGGGCTTCATTAGCGGTAAGGGAGGCAAGGGATGTTGATTGCAGCGGTATCAGCAAGTGAGAATAGTCGTCTTCGAGCTGAGCAAGTTTCGCGTTAGCTCCCCAGTGCGCATAGTGCTGATAGGCTTCAGTGAGATAGAGCTGTGCCGTCATCTCTCGTCCCCACGCCAAGTAAAATCGGGCCGCCAGCTCATTGGCTAATGCAATGTCAGGTAAACAGCCGCTGAGCTTTGCACCTGCGATCGCACGATCGTAGTGTTCAATCGCGGCAGCTTTGCGGTTCAAAATGCGATCGCGTTCAGCTTCGATTAAGTCAATTTTGTGTTGCAAGCTGACTGGTGTTTGTTGCTCCCAATCGCTCAGCCGTTCCTGACAAGCCGTAATTGTCTGCCAATATTGATACTGCTCAGTACTAGGCGCAGCAGAGTATAAGTCTGCCAAGATTAAAGCTCGATAAAATGTATAGGCAAAATCTTGATGAGTGGCTATGGAACTCACAATATTTTGTTCAATCTGCTCAATTTGCTGTAAATAATATTGCGCTGCAGTAGATTCTTTATGCAGGTAGAGTATTTGTGATTTAAGAATGTAGTGGAACTGCTGAATCGTTGCGATTTGTTCTCGATTACAGCAGGACAAAAACTGTGAATCAGGTATTAGCTCAAATTCAACTGAAAATCGATTAGACGCAAATTTTGTTAGAGAAAATAGTGCATTTTTAAGAACGAGCGATACTGTTTCAGCCAGTTGAACATTAGATGATGAGGCAGTGAACAGTGAGTCGGGTGTGGATTGTGGGAGGGCATTAGCAATTTGCTCTAAAGGCGTTCCCTGATAAAAAGCAGCCAATAACTGTTTAGCTGAAAGAAGGCCAGCAGCAGATTGTTGAAAGCCCCAGTTTGATTGCATATCCTGATTCAACTGTTTGCCCAATTTTTGCATCGAGAGTTCATGTGTCGTTTATTACATCAAATTGCATGAAAACTTTGCAGTCTACCCATACTGGTTATTATAGGAAGAACTGGAATAGCTGTTTAATATAATTGTTGAATAGTCTAAGTAAAATCACTGATGGAGGACTAAATAGCTAAGGGACTACTCTGAAACTTGTTTTACTTGCAATATCGCCTGCTCATTTCTTAGGGTAGCTAAGTTTGGCATCTCATGGCTTGCAAGTCTATCCAGCTCTTCTATCCTCTTTTATATGAAGAAAAGATAAAGAGCATATAAGAGCGATCTAAGGTTGATCTAAGACTGCCTGGCCGATGTTTTTGAGACCGATAAATTGGGTTAAATAAAGTGGTAAAGCGTTTTGTGCTCCTTTAAGTTAGATAAGCAGATTCAAAGTAGGCGTTTTCCTTGGCTCCCCCATTACCATGAGTAGTTTTTCTACTAGTTCAGAAAATTCAGCGTCCAAAGGTAGTATCTTGATCGTCGATGATACACCTAATAATCTGCATCTACTATCTAGCATGTTGATTGAACAAGGATATGATGTTCGCAGTGCCATCAATGGCTCTATTGCCCTGATGGCAGTGGATAAAATTCAGCCAGATTTAATCTTGTTAGACATCAATATGCCTCAAATGAATGGCTTTGAAGTCTGTGAAAAATTGAAGATTACTGAGGCAACCCAATCTATTCCAGTCATTTTTTTGAGCGCAATGGATGAAACGCTGGATAAAGTTCAAGCGTTTCAGGTGGGCGGGGCTGATTATATTACTAAACCGTTTCGAATTGAAGAAGTAATTGTCCGAGTTGAGCGGCAGCTAGAACTCAAGCGATTACAGGCTGCTCTGCATCAGGCTAACGTTGATGCTCTACGTGCATTGGAACAAGAAAAAGAGCTAAATCGGTTAAAGTCTGAGTTTGTATCTATGATTTCTCACGATTTTCGGACTCCGTTGACGACGATCCAAGCCTGTGCGGAACTGATACGATACAGCAGCGATCAGCTATCTTCTGATACTAAAAATCGTTATTTTGACAAAATTAATTTATCGGTTGAGCATATGCTCGATCTCCTAGATGAAATATTGCTAATTGGAAGCATTGAAGCTGGTGGCATTCAGTTTCAACCGAGTTTAGTTAATTTAAACCAATTTTGTCATGAGCTAATTGAAGCGCTGCAAGTTGGTCATAATATGCAGCATCAGATTCACGTCACTGCCGATGATGGCAATGTTCAGGCAATGATTGATCCCATGCTGCTTCGACAAATTCTAACTAATCTTTTGTCTAATGCCATTAAATATTCGCCCGCAGATCAGCCTATTGATTTTGTATTAAACTGCTTTGAAAGCAGTATTGAGTTTCGCATCTGCGATCGCGGTATTGGCATTCCGCTTGACAACCAAACACATCTGTTTGAACCGTTTTACCGCTGCCCAAATACGAGTGACATTCAAGGTACGGGTTTAGGGTTAACCATTGTAAAGCGCTGTATTGATGCTCACCAAGGGCAGATCCAGATTGAGAGCCAGGAAGGGGTTGGAACGACCGTGATTGTCACACTACCCCAGTAGCTTCTCCACATCTGATATCAAGCTTGAGTTTACCCAAAATCTAGAAGGGTTGCTGCACTCCGCATCATGGCACCGTCGCTCTTTTAAGTTTTAATGCAGGAAGGGGCAATATCCGCATCCGAAACGGTTGAGTGACTATCTGTGTTTTCCCCGGTTTTTCCACTTTTGCCTTTTATTGTTGTATGCACGTTACGGAATTGCAGGACCAGTTATGGCCGTAGTACCGATAAGAAACAGCAATGAGCAAATGCAGTCAATGCAGTTTAACTATCCAAAGCAAGATACTTCTTCATCCTCGCGGCAGCGGATCCTAATTGCGGATGATTATCCAAATAACCGCCTGTTTTTGACCGAGTTTCTTCAATTCTTTGGGTTTGAACTACAGGAAACTGATAATGGTCGAGATGCGATCGCACTTTGGCAGCAGTGGCAACCCAATTTAATCCTGATGGATTTGCGGATGCCGATTGTCAGTGGGCTAGAAGCCATCAGGTATATCAAGCAGACTGATGTTGGTAAACAGACGGCTATTATCGCTTTAACAGCTGTACTCACGGCTGAGGATCGGCAGGAGTTACAGCAAATTGGATGCGACGATTTCCTGTGTAAACCTTTTCAGGTCAAAGAACTAATTGCTAAACTCAGTCGCTGTTTAGCTGTTGAGCTAGATCAAGCTTTTTTGAATGGATAATCGATATGGCCTACTGTGTAAGACTTGTCTAAAGGTTCTTACATGGCTCGTAAAAAATGCTTGTCGATTGCCTTACGTCTTGAGTACTTCCTGAGTTTTTGTATGAGTTTGGTTCAGTTTTAGATTTCCTTTTTAGATTTCCCTTAAGGCTGGTTGTGTGTTCCCTGCCTTGTCAAACAGCCCGAATCGTTGTCTTTTTATATGACGGTGACAAAATAAGTAGGTTGGCATGAATAAATGCATATCTAAAAAACCGGGGGAGCACCCCTTCGGGGTGCTCCCCCGGTTTTTTAGATATGCATTTATTTATATGCAGCTATTTACATCGCCAGGTTTTAGTTTGTCAAGTCTAAGTTCTAAGCTGACTAGAGCCATGATTTTGTTGTTTTGTTACTCTATTTTTTCTCCTTAAGGAGGATGTCTAAACGCTTTTCGAGAGTTTAATTCATTAAAAGTTTATGTATTTAAAGCGTGTTTATTTCACGCATTGTCAGAGTTATTTGTTGCACCAAACAAGTAACTCTAAATAAAAACTAGTTTAACGATTTTCCTATGGGCAAAACATGTTCTACCTCTAAAAATTGTGCGTGTCGAAGTTTGATCCGCTGTCCGGCTTCTGATGCTGGGCGGCTGTTTCTTTGGTTTCCGATTCCACACACACAGGCCAAAGTCACTTCGCATCTGCGCAAATTAGGGATTGAGTATGAGCTAATGCAGGAACGACCTGGTCTGAGCCTATACTGTCAACCGGGCCAAGCTCAAGACGTTGCCTGTAATTTGGCCGCAATCTTGGCGCTTAGGGAACTGAGAGAAACACAAGTTTTATTCATTCGAGGTGCAATGCAGCCTCAACTGCAAGACTTCAGCGATATCGCCTCGCTACAGCGCTTTATCAATTTCTGTCAGTCAGATTGGTTGGTTGACATGCTGGCAAATAAGCAGTTTGTCAGCCATTTTCAGCCGATTGTATCAATTCAGGATACGTCTCAGATTTTTGGCTACGAATCTCTTTTACGTGGTTTGGATGAACAGGGGAAGATAATGTCCCCTGCCCCTATGTTTAAGTTGGCAGCCGAATCCGGCCTGCTGCCGCAGCTAGATCAGATTGCTCGACTAAGTACGATTGCTCAAGCTGCTCAACATCAGATCAAAGAGCATATTTTTATCAACTTTGCTCCCACCGCACTGTATGACCCCAGTTTTTGTTTGCGCAGTACGGTGGAAGCAATTGATCAGGCTGGGATCGCCCATGAACGGGTTGTTTTTGAAGTTGTTGAGTCGGATGATCCACAGGATTTAGCTCATCTGCGATCCGTTCTGCAGTACTATCGAGATGCTGGTTTTTTGATTGCGCTGGATGATTTGGGATCGGGCTATTCGAGCTTGAATTTGCTGCATCAAATTCGGCCTGATTTTATCAAGCTGGATATGGAACTGGTTCGTGATGTCCATCAAGATTTGTATAAGGCATCTATTACCGAAAAGCTGCTAGAAATTGCTCAGCAGCTTGACATTCGCACTGTGGCAGAAGGAATTGAGTGTACGGCAGAGCTGGACTGGTTGCGATCGCGAGGTGCCAATTTTGCTCAAGGGTATTTGATTGCCCGCCCGAGTGCTGTCCCGGCTAAAACGACGCCTCATTTTGAGCCAGTAGCGCTACCGTCTTCGCCGATTCAGTTAGGGGCTGAATCATCTGGATTAGCTGAACTACTGGAGCAGCAGGTGCAGCATCAGAGCGATTCTGAGCGCATCGTGGCGGCGGTGACTCAGCGTATCCGGCAGTCCCTAGAGCTAGATGAGATCTTACAAACAACGGCTAATGAAGTGCGGCAGCTGTTTGACGTGGATCGGGTTGTCATTTATCAGTTTGATTCTGACTGGAGTGGACGGGTCGCGGTGGAATCCCTGGCCGAAAACTCTACGTCAATTCTCGGCTTGCACGTCATGGATACCTGTTTCCAATCGACCCATGCCGTCTACTATCAGCAAGGAAACAGCCGAGCGATCGCAGATATTGAAGCGGCCAATCTGTCATCTTGTCACGCTAATCTGTTGCGCAGTTTACGCATTCGGGCCAATCTGGTGGTGCCCATTCTCCAGCATGAGCAACTGTGGGGCTTGCTGATTGCCCACCAGTGCCGCAGTACGCGCCAGTGGCAGCAATCTGAAATTAACTTGTTTAATCAGTTGGCGAGTCAGGCTGCGATCGCAATTCAACAGTCTGAGCTTTATCAGCGGCTACACCAGGCCAACCAGGAGCTACAGCGCTTGGCTGCTTCCGATGGATTAACGCAGGTAGCCAATCGGCGCTGCTTTGATGACACGCTGAATGCAGAGTGGCAGCGGTTAGCTAAAGAGCAGCTTCCGATCTCGCTGATTCTGGGCGACGTAGACTGTTTCAAACTGTATAACGATAATCACGGTCATTTAGCAGGGGATGATGTGCTGCGCCACGTTGCCGCTGCTATTGCCCAAGCCGTGCAGCGTCCGGTTGATTTAGTCGCTCGCTATGGGGGGGAAGAATTTGCGGTGATTTTGCCGGAGACGGATACTGAAGGTGCGATCTCAGTTGCGGCAGAAATGCAGCGGCAGATTAGCAGCTTAAAATTGCCTCATCCCCATTCTCAAGTCCAGGGCTATTGCATTCTAAATAGAGACTTGAGAGTGCTAAGTCCAAATCCAGCCCGGCGTTGAGCTTGAGCCATATTCTCAAAGCCATGATTGCGATATAAGTTCAGCGCAAAATTACGGGCCAGTGCCCAATTTTGCACCAGAGGAGGGGTTCGAATGCGGGAGGCATCTTCCCCTTGAGTCACATCTCGGACATAATGCACCTTGTTTTCTACGCCCCAATAGCCTCGGATGCGTTGAGCAAAGGCTTGGACACTCTCACAAAAGGAAGCCACGTAGTAACGGGTGTCGTGAGACACCTCAACGATGTCGGCTCGATGCACCTGGCGCTCGGATTGAACTCGAATCAGCGTCTGCAATCCCGGAAACTCGGGCATGTTATCCAGGATGTGACTCATGCTGATCGTTCGTTTTTCAATGCGACCATGCCCTTTGTTGAGCTGTTGGACGGTTTGCTGCGCCTGAAAATGAGTCGTTACGGCCTGGAGCAGCCCAGATTGGTTGCCTTTGAGTGCCCCCAGATAATGGTTGCCACTGCTGAGAATCACCTCAGCCGTTTTTTTTGAGTACTGATCGCATCAAAGGCAAACACCACTCCATTGAGCGCCAATTGTTCAATGAAGATGGGCAAGGCTGTGATTTCATTGGTTTTGGACTCCACCTCATAGGGCTCCAGGATGAGTCCTCGTTCCACAATGTAAGCGCTGACCAGCAGAATTGCTGGATGCGACTCGACCTGTGGGTCATCGCTGAGCGCTTAATAAGACCCCCGCACAACTTTGCCATCAGTCGCAATCGTTTCTCCAGGCTGAGGATGAACGCCGAAAAACCGAGATAAACAGGCGGCATACTCGTGATAATCCACCCGCAAGAGCGTTCGTCGAATGGTGCTGTAGGAGGGTAAACGGTCTTGAGGAGGCGAAAACAACGCCACTAATTCATCGTGATACGCCTTGAGCCAATCCCCGATCGCCAGAAATCCCCGATTCCCTGCCGCAACGGCCAAGGTGAATAGGGCTAAACATAAGGCTTGGCTATGTCGTTGTCCGGCTCGACGGCGGGTATCGGGTAAGTCGACAAAGGCTTCTACAATCGCAAGTTGAGTCATCTGAACCTGTAGATGAGCGTCAGCTTCGATCCCATATTAGGCTACTTGTTTAGAATGAAATAGCCCTGTTCTCAAGTCAGCGAATTTGTTACCTTGAGTCTGGGCATTGCTACGACTGTGCCCGATGCTGAATCATCGCCTGAAATCTTGGTTGCTGCAGCCGATCAGGGGCTCTACCAGGCTAAGGCACAGGGGAAAAATTGTGCTGTATCCACCGACAGCACGGCAGTCCTGATGCCGCTCAGGTGGTAAGAACAAACGGTCAATTTGCTCACTGGGATAAGCAACGCCCTAAACTATGATCAGCCAGACACTCTGCATTCCGGGATATGAAATTACTGAGCAACTGTATGCGGGGACTCGCACAGTGGTCTATCGAGCCTTACAAACGGCAGACCAGCGTCCCGTTGTGCTGAAACAGCTGCGGCAGGAGCAGACCAACTTCACGACGCTGCTGCAATTTCGCAATCAGTATGAAATTGCTAAAAGCCTTGATCTGGCTGGTATTGTCCGCCCCCATTGCCTGCAACTGCACGACAACAGATACCTGTTGGTGATGGCAGATGATGGCGGAATTTCTCTGGCTGAGTACGTGAAGACCAACGAAATTGGCCTGGCCGACTGGATTGCGATCGCAATTCAGCTAGCTGATATCTTGCATGGGTTATACCAGCATCGGGTCATTCATAAAGATATTAAACCGGCCAATATTGTGATTCAGCCTGAGCGTCAGCAGGTCAAGCTGATTGACTTCAGTATCGCCTCCGTATTGCCCAAAGAAACTCAGGACATTCAGCATCCCAATGGTTTGGAAGGGACACTGGCCTATCTGGCTCCGGAACAAACAGGCCGGATGAATCGCGGCATCGACTACCGGGCTGATTTCTACGGCTTGGGCGTCACGCTCTATGAGTTGCTGACGGGACAACTGCCCTTTTATGCCGCAGATCCGCTAGAGATGGTGCATTGCCATCTGGCAAAAGCTCCTACACCGCCGCACCAGCTCAATCCTGCCATTCCGCCCGTTCTGTCGGCCATTGTGCTGAAGCTAATGGCCAAAAATGCCGAAGATCGCTATCAGAGCGCTCTGGGGCTGAAACATGACTTAGAAAACTGTGAGCGCCAGTGGCAGCACAGCGGCACGATTACTGAATTTGAGCTGGGTCTGCACGATAGATGCGATCGCTTCTTGGTTCCGGAACGGCTGTACGGACGAACAACTGAAGTACAAGCTTTGCTAGAGGCTTTTGACCGAGTTGCCCAGGGCCGCTCGGAGATGATGCTGGTGGCGGGTTTCTCTGGAATCGGTAAAACCGCTGTTGTCAATGAGATACACAAGCCAATTACCCGTCAGCGAGGCTATTTCATCAGGGGTAAATTCGACCAGTTCAACCGCGATATTCCGCTTTCTGCCTTTGTGCAAGCACTGCGGAATTTGATGGATCAACTGCTGGCCGAGTCCGATGCTCAACTGGCTGAGTGGGGTCGCAAAATTCTGGCGGCAGTAGGTAAAAATGGTCAAGTACTGATTGATGTCCTGCCGGAGCTGGAATATGTAATTGGCCAGCAGCCTCCGGTGGTAGAACTGGCGGGTATGGAAGCTCAACAGCGCTTTAATCGGCTGTTTCAAGCGTTTATCCAGGTCTTTACGACTCCAGACCATCCACTGGTTCTGTTTTTGGATGACTTGCAGTGGGCTGACTCCGCTTCTCTGCAGCTAATGACGCTCTTGATGGACGATAAAGACCATCTGCTGCTGTTAGGTGCCTATCGGGACAACGAGGTGTCTCCGGTTCATCCGTTTATGCTGACTGTCGAAAACCTACAGCAAGCGGATGCGGTGGTTAATACGATTACCCTAAAACCGCTGGCGTTTGAGGATACCAATCAGCTGGTGGCCGATACGCTGAACTGTACCACTGAGCGATCGCAGCCGCTGGCGGAACTGATTGGGCGGAAAACTCAGGGCAATCCCTTCTTCACCATCCAGTTTCTCAAGGCGCTGCATGAAGATGGCCACTTGATTTTTAATCGCGATCGCAACTGTTGGGAGTGCGATATTGCTCAAATTCACGCGCTGTCCCTCACCGACGATGTGGTGGAGTTTATGGCTCAGCAGTTGCAGAAGCTGCCTACTGCGACCCAGCATGTCCTCAAGCTAGCGGCCTGCATCGGCAATCAGTTTGATTTAGCCACTCTTGCCATTGTGTCGGAGCAGTCGGAGGCTGATACGGCTCAAGCCCTGTGGAAAGCGCTGCAAGAGGGCCTAATCTTGCCCCAAAGCGATGTCTATAAGTTTTATTGCGGCTCGGATCTGGATACTGATTTACGACAGGTACAAACGGCAGCCTATCGCTTTTTGCACGACCGGGTGCAGCAGGCAGCTTATTCACTGATTCCCGCTCAACAAAAGCCCTTTACTCACGTTCGCATTGGCCAGCTGCTGTTGACCAATGTGCCAAATCGACAGGACATCCAGAAGTGCGATCGCATTTTTGAAATTGTCGGTCAGCTCAATGCGGGCAAATCGCTAATCATCCAAGCGGCAGAACGACAGCAGCTAGCCGAATTGAACTTAGTTGCAGGTCGCCGCGCTAAAGCCTCTACGGCCTACAGCGCGGCGTTGGATTATTTTCAGCACGGCATTCAACTTTTGTCTGCGAAAAGCTGGCATACCGTGCCGGAACTGACTCGTAACCTGCATGAAGAAGCGGCAGAAGCCGCCTTCTCGATTGGGAACTTTGAACAGCTCAATACGCTGGTTCAGGCCGTAATCACCAATACGGAAAGCCTGCTGGCTCAGGTACGGGTCTATGAACTGAAAATCTTGGCGCTACAGCTGCAGGGACAAGCCTTGGCTGCCATTGTGCTCGGTCGAGATTTATTGGGAGCGCTCGGTATTGCCCTACCGGAAACCGTTACGCCCGCTGAGATTCACCAAACGGTTGCCGATACGCTGGCCACTCTACAGCGTCACACGATTGAAGACTTGGCGCATCTGCCAGTTATGACGGATGCCCACATGCTGGCAGCGCTGCGGATTATGGCCAGTCTTGTTCCCTCAATTTTCTCGGCTGCGCCCTACTTGTTTCCCATCACAGCCAGCGAAGCCGTCAAACTGTTTTTGCAGTATGGCAATGCTCCCTTGTCTGGGCCGGGCTATGCCGACTTTGGCATTGTGGTCAGCAGCGTCTTAAACGACTACGAAGCTAGCTATCAACTGGGGCAGTTGGCGTTGAGTATGCTGGATACCTTTCCAGACAAACCGATCCAGTGCATGACAGAGTTCAAAGTTGCTGCTTTTACACGGTTCAATCGGCAGCCGCTGCAGGATGCGATCGCAGGTTTACAAACGTCCTACATTTTGGCTGTCGAAACGGGCGACTTCATGCATATGAATGCCTCCGTGCTGTATATGCTGTTGTATCTTGTCATGAGCGGAGAGAAGTCACTAGATGCTATTCCCGCCGTCATTGAGTCCTATCGGCCCACAATCGGCTCCAGCCAGGTCTTTGTCCGATTAACCGCCATTATTAATCAGGCCCTGCACAATCTAACCCAGCCCACAGCGCAACCGGATCAGTTGATTGGTGAGTTTTTTGACGAAACGAGTCAGCTGCCTGTTCTCATCGAACGGCAAGAAACCTTTATCCTGCATGTCATCTATCTCTACAAGATCATGCTGGCCTACCGATTTGGCCATCCGCAGGTTGCTCTAGACTATGCCGCTCAGGGAGAACCCTACCTGCAAGGAGGAGCCGGAATGGCGACAATTCCGGTTTTCCACTACTACTCAGCCCTGACCCATTTAGCGGCCTGTGCCCAAGCGAAACCGTCTGAGCAGGCCACGCTGTTAGCCAAGGTGGAACACGATCAGGCTCAACTTCAGGCAAGAGCCAAATCCGCCCCCATGAATTTCCAGCATCTGCATGATTTGGTGCAGGCCGAACGGTATCGGGTGCTGGACAATCGAGCAGATGCTATCGAATTCTACGATCGCGCTGTTGCTGCCGCGAGAGAAAATGGCTACATCCAGGAAGAAGCCTTAGCCAACGAACTTGCTGCTCAGTTTTATCTGGATTGGGGTAAAGAAAAGGTCGCCATCGGCTATATGCAAGAAGCGTATCGCTGCTACGCCTTTTGGGGGGCTAGAGCCAAAACCGATGACTTAGAACGCCGCTATCCCTATCTGCTGCAGTCTATCCTCCAGTCAGCTCCCCAGCCGTTCAGCCTGTTTGAAACGCTAGCGACCGTTACCATTCCCAATCTCTCTAGTGCGGCTGAGCCAGTCGGCCAGTCATCCAGCAGTACAGGCATGAATGCGGCTCTTGACTTAGCCGCTGTCCTGAAAGCGTCACAGGCGTTGGCCAGCACAATTCAACTGGATGAACTGCTCCAGCAGCTCACTCAGATTATTCTGCAGCAGTCTGGGGGAGATAGCTGCGCTCTTGTCTTGCCCAACTCAGACGGCATTTGGTGTGTGGAAACGATTGCCACTCATGCCACCATGACCCAGTGTTCAGAACCGCTTGATGGCCATCCTAATGTTCCAGTCAAGCTGATCCAGTATGTTAAGCACAGGCAAGAAGTCGTGGTAATTGACGATTTGGTCACTGAGCTACCTGTACTCGACGATTATCTGTTGCAGCAGCAGCCTAAAAGCGTGTTGTGCTTGCCCGTACTGAATCAAGGCAAGCTGCTCGGTATTTTGTCCCTTACGAATCAATCCATTAGCGGCGCATTTACCCAAAATCACATTCTGATTCTGAACTTTCTCTGTACTCAAGCTGCGATCGCACTGGAAAATGCTCGTCTTTATCAGGCATCCCAAGTCTATTCTCAGCAGCTGGAGCAGTCCCTAAAAAAGTTGCAAATTAGTGAGGCTCGGTTTCAGAAACTGGCCGATAATGTACCGGGTTTGATCTACCAAATCCGAATTAAGCCCGATGGTGAAGCTTCGATTCCCTACGTCAGCTCTGGTTGCCAAGCGCTGTATGAAGTCCCAGCAGACGATCTAATGTCTGGCAAATGCAGCTTACGAGATTTTGAGCATCCAGATGATCAGGCGGGCGTGTTTCAGGCCGTGCTGGAATCGGCCCAGCAGCTGACTCCATTTCAACATGAGTGGCGGATTATTACGCCGAGCGGTCAGGTGAAATGGGTGAAAGCGGCATCTCAACCAGAACGGGGAGCAGATGGCGAAACCGTCTGGGACGGCATTTTGATTGATATTAGCGATCGCAAGCGAGCTGAAGCGGAACTCCAGCAGAGAACCAATGAGCTAGAGCAGACGCTACATGAACTGAGCCAAACTCAACTGCAAATTATTCAGAGCGAGAAAATGTCTAGTCTGGGACAAATGGTCGCAGGCGTGGCCCATGAAATTAACAATCCGGTCAATTTTATTCACGGTAATTTGACCCATGTTGATGAATACACTCAGGATTTATTGCATCTCATCAATCTGTACCAGCAGCAATATCCGATTCCGTCCCAAATCATTCAGGATGAGCTGGCTGTGATGGATTTGCCATTTTTAATGACTGATTTGACAAAAGTACTTCAGTCGATGCGAGTTGGGACTCATCGTATTCGAGAAATTGTGTTATCGTTGCGCAATTTTTCGCGCTTGGATGAGGCTGAAATCAAAGATGTCAATCTGCATGAAGGGATTGATAGCACGATTACGATCTTGCACAATCGCTTAAAAGCAAGAGCTAATCGTCCAGAAATTCAAGTTATTCGAGATTATGGCGATTTGCCACTAGTCGAATGCTATGCTGGCCAGCTCAATCAGGTGTTTATGAATATTATTAGCAATGCAATTGATGCGTTAGAAGAACACAATCAAGAGCGAACGTATCAGGAGATAGAAGCTAATCCTAGTATCATTTCAATTCAAACCGCAGTATCTTCGAATCAAGCAATTCGAATTTGTATCGCCGATAATGGTGCCGGAATTCAAGAATCTGTCCGCAAACGGCTTTTTGATCCCTTCTTCACAACTAAACCTGTGGGTAAAGGCACCGGATTGGGTCTATCTATTAGCTACCAGATTGTGACGGAAAAACATCATGGCAAATTGTGGTGTGAGTCTTCTTCTGGGCGGGGCACACAGTTTTTTATTGAGATTCCAGTGCAGCAAAAGCGATAGTTTTAGCGCTTTCATCCAAGAAACCAAGCACCAGTAAACTTGTTTCACCGTTGTCAAAGAAGATCAGAACGAGAGAAGAGAGTGCCTCATCATGAGGCACTCTCTTCTCTCGTTTTCTCACTCTTAACTGGAATCACGATATAAGGTAATTGCAGATCTGTGTTTGGTATCAGTATCGATTTTGTAAAATTTTCAGTTTAAACAACCCCTGCCCTGCAAAAACTGATTTGATGGTTATATAGCGCTTCTTGCGCTAGTAAAGGGAGATTATTTTTTGAAAGCCGCGCGAAGCGCGGCTTTCAAAAAATAACTTGTACCTCAGTAGCCTAGGAAAGGCTATAGATATTCATTGAGTAGCAGAATAAACAGAATAGAAAAATCAGCGTATCGCCCCTAATACCTTTAGCTGTAAATCCTGATATGAAATTCGTAATTAAAATACAGAAATGGTTCCAGATCGGCCATACGTTATTCCAGGCTATCAACTGCATGATCAGCTTTACTGTAGTTTCAAGACGGTAGTGTATCGCGCTGTTCGTGAGCGCGATCACCATCCGGTTGTTGTAAAACTACTCAGACCTGAATGTGCGGCGCTAAACCATAGTTTTCAAATTTGGAACCAGCAGCTTCAAAATCACTATGCGATCGCAACTTCGATTGAACATCCAGGTATTATTCGCCCCTACAGCTTGGAGCCTTACCGAAATAGCCATGTGCTGGTCATGGAGGACTTTGGCGGTCTGTCTCTACACCAATATGTCCAACTGCGATCGCTATCGTTGGTTGAGCAGCTAGAAATCGCCCTGCAACTGACCGATATTCTAGATGCTCTCCACCAGTATCAAATCATTCATAAAGGCATTCAGCCAGCGAATATTCTGATTCATCCCGACAGTCAACAGGTTGAGCTAACCGATTTTTCGCTCGCGTCCCGCCTGCTGAAGGAAACCGCCGAGCTGCAAAATTCTAGCTTATTAGAGGGAAATTTTGCCTATCTGTCGCCGGAGCAAACGGGCCGCATGAATCGGGGCATTGACTATCGCAGCGACTTCTACGGCTTGGGCGTCACGCTGTATGAACTGCTCACGGGACAAACACCCTTCCAATCCAGTGATCCCATCGAACTGATCTACTGTCACATCGCCAAGCAGCCCATCCCGCCCCATCAGTTAATTGAACAGCTCGCAGCACAACACGTCTCCGCACTCTCCCTGCCTGAACCCTCAACAACCGATCAACTCCCAACTCCGAACCAGCCATCAACTCCTAACCATCCTCTCTCTATTCACCATCAGCCCCTCAACTATCAGCCCCTAACCTCTCAGCCTCCCCCCATTCCCCCTATCCTCTCCGACATCGTCATAAAGCTCTTGGCCAAAAATGCTGAAGATCGCTATCAAAGCGCTTTGGGGATTAAATACGATTTAAACCGCTGTTTAACCCAACTGCAAAACCAAGGTGCGATCGCATCATTTGAAATTGGTCGGCATGATGTAAGCGATCGCTTTCTGATTTCTGAAAAGCTCTACGGTCGGGAAGAGGAAGTTGCTCAACTGTTAGCAGCTTTTGAACGGGTAGCTGGTAGCCAATCCGCTGCCCCAACCCAGAGTGAGCTAGTTCTCCTTGCAGGCCAGGCGGGCATTGGCAAAACTGCTGTTGTCAACGAAGTGCATAAACCGATTGTTCGGCAAAGAGGCTATTTTATTAAGGGGAAATTTGATCAGTTTCAGCGTCATAGACCTTTATCTGCATTTATTCAAGCGCTGCAAGACTTGGTTCGGTATTTGTTATCCGAAAGTGATGCTGAATTCTAGTTCCACCCAAGTTTGTGTTGAGTAGAATTGAGGCAGAGAGTTCAGCAGGCCAAAGCCGATGGCTCAGCAACGACGCAAGCGTGGCACAGCAGGCGATAAAACGATTTGTCTGCCCATTGCAGACGACCTTGACTACGAGGTCTTAGTAGAAGACCGGGAAGCCTTTCGCCAGTATCTCAACGAGCAGATCGCATCCCACCCGGAACTGTTTCCCGACGGGATTGAGGCAGGCTATCGCTTTCACGGATGGGTCGAGTCCTCTCGTCAACAGCTCAAGACCCGGCGGATTTTGCTGCCGAGTACCGGAGAGGCTTATCAACTGCGTCCCGATTTGGTGATGCCGTACATGAGCGAGACGGCGGAGATGGCCGACAAAGCGCTCTATTTAAGAAAGCATGGCCTGTCGTATGAGGGGATTGCCTATGTGCTGGGCCGTTCTGAGATGCACTGGTATCGGCTCTGTCAGTCGTTCGGTCGAGCCTCGATTGTGGGCAGTACCCTCAAAAGGGAAACGGCGCTCCCCCCCATCTAGTTGCCGATGAGAAGCATTGTGATTGGCACGGGCAGCGAGTCTATCTGGCAGTGACAGCGGCGCAAGGGTGCGTCCTGGGAGCCAGTCTCAGTGCCAATGCGGGTCAGGATGGATTAACCGCAGCCTATGGGGTATTCCAGCAGGAAGCTGCCCATCATGTTCCCGACTATGCGCCCGAGACGGTGACGACTGATGGTTGGGAGGCCACCCGAGCCGCTTGGGAGGAGCTATTCCCTGGCCTGGTCTGGATTCTGTGCTTCCTGCATGAGGTGATTAAAATTCGCGATGGGTGCCGCTCTAAACCAGTCCTGGGTCAGCAACTAGCCGACAAGCTTTGGCATCTGTATCGGGGCCAGAGCAAACGTCACTTTGCTCAACGGTTGCGTCGGTTGCTGGAGTGGGTGAACACCCACGCGTTGCCCCAGGCCATTGACGCTCGCTTGCGACGCCTCAACGACAAATCTCACGTCTTCCAACGCGCCTTTGACTTCCCTGACGCCTATCGCACCAGCAATCAGGTTGACCGTCCGATGAACTATCTTGACCGCATCTTGTATGCCATGCAAGATTTTCATGGATTCTGGGACTCGGCGGAACAGTCGGTGCGCTCGATGGCCTTACTCTGGAACTTCCATCCCTTTTGTCGCAAGACTCGCAAAGCAATGGGCGGGTGCTTATGCCCCTTTGAGCAACTCAACGGCTTCCGCTATCACGACAACTGGGTTCGCAATTGGCTGATTGCCTCATCGTTGAATGGCAGAAGACCATTGCTCAGGAACGCTGACACAAAATAAGTTGGAACTAGGCTGAATTGACCAATTGGAAAACTAAAATACTGGCAGCCTTGGGCCAGAATGCTCGGGTCATTCTCGATATTATTCCTGAATTAGAGCAGATTATTGGCGCTCAACCAGCGGCATCCACATTATCCGGAAGTGCTGCTCGGAATCGCTTTAACTTGTTATTTCAGCGCTTTATTCAGGTGTTTGCAGCCAAAGAGCATCCCCTGGTCATTTTCTTGGATGATCTCCAGTGGATTGATTCTGCGTCTTTACAACTCATTGAACTGCTGATTACCGCTCCTGATATCCACTATCTGCTGTTGATTGGAGCCTATCGAAATCGTGAAATTATATCAACTCATTCGCTGCAGCTTAAACTGAATAATTTACGTCAGCGAAATGCAGTCATTATGACCATTTCTCTGGCTCCGCTATCAGAAAATCATCTTAATCAGCTTATTGCCGATACCCATACCTGTTCAAGGGAGCGAGCCTTACCTCTCACCCAGCTTGTCTATCGAAAAGCCAAAGGCAATCCCTTTTTTAGCATTCAATTTCTGAAGCTACTGCATGATGAAGGCGTTATTTTTTACAACCAGCAGTGTGGACATTGGCAGTGCGATATTGCCCAGGTGCGGGCCAGAGCTTCGACTGACGACATTGTTGATTTAATGGCGCTACAGCTGCAGAAGCTTCCTGCCCAAACCCAAACATTGCTCAAATTTGCGGCCTGTATCGGTAATCAATTTGATTTAAAGACGCTGGCTATTGTGGCTCGGCAATCACTATCTGAAACGACAGCAGCATTATGGCCTGCTTTACAGGCAGAATTGATTCTGCCGACGAGTGAAGTGTATAAGTTCTATGAAAACGGCTTACTCACAACTGGCATAAAAACGATTGATTCGCTATTGGATTCATCGAGCGCACCGACGGCAGTTTATCGGTTTTTGCATGATCGAGTTCAGCAAGCGGCTTATGCTCTCATTCCAGTGGATCAAAAATCAATCATTCATCTTGATATTGGTCGCTGCTTGCTGAGCCATGCTGAAGCGAATGAGCTGGAAGAACACATTTTTGATATTGTTAACCAGATCAACAATGGTGCAGATCTGATCACTCAGCCAGAGGAGCAGGAACAACTTATACAGTTGAATGTATTGGCTGGGCAAAAAGCAAAAGCTTCCACTGCTTATGTCGCTGCAATTGAATATTTTGCAACTGGCATTCAGCTCCTACCGAGCCAGAGCTGGCAAACCCACTATTCATTAACGCTAGCGCTGTATGAACAAGCGAGTGAAGCGGCCTATCTCGCAGGTGATTTTCAGCAAATGGAGGTTTGGCAAGAGCAGCTTCTGTCGCAGACTGGGAATCTGCTGGATCGAGTAAAAGCCTATGAAGTCAAAATAGCGACTTACATTGCCCAAAATCAGTTACGAGATGCGATCGCACTTGCGCTATCGGTACTGAGTCAGCTCGATATCCACTTTCCTCAGCGGCCCACACCTGCTGACTGGGCCGAGGGCATCCAGACCATTACGCGCCACTTGGCCGGCAAACCCGTGGCTAGTGCCCTGGATTTACCGCATATGAGCGATCCCCATCGGCAAGCAGCGCTGCGGCTGCTGTTGAGTATTGATGCGCCAGCTTATCTCTGTTGTCCTGAAATTTTGCCGCTGACAATTTGTACTCAGGTAGACTTGTCCCTCACCTTTGGCAACGCACCCGGTTCGGCCAAAGCCTATGCCAACTATGGGCTGCTGCTGTGTTCGGGACTGGGCGACCTGGAGATAGGTTATCAGTTTGGCCAGGTGGCACTGCAGCTGCTTGAGAGCATTGATGCAGACGAAATCCGAGCCCGCACGTCGTTTTTGGTCAACTTCCTGGTGCGACCGTGGAAAGATGCCCTGCGTGATACTCTACCGTCTTTAAAGGACGCCTCTGCGATCGCACTTGAAACGGGCGATTTAACCCACGCTGCGATCGCGGCTGAAAAGTACTGCTATCACGCCTATTTTGCTGGCAAAACGCTGCCGACCTTAGTGCAAACCATGCAAACCTACGCTGAGCAGATGCGGCAGATCAAGCAAGATGTCGCCCTATCAACCCATCAAATTCACTGGCAGGCTGTACTCAACTTGATCGGCACAGCCGAGTATCCTACTCATTTAACTGGTCAGGTATTTGATGCCACAGCTATGCTGCCGCGTTTTCAAGACGCCAATGCCCGCACGGCGCTCTACTATCTTTATTTCAATCAGCTCATGCTGAGTTATCTGTTTAATGACTACGTTCGCGCCGTAGAACAAGCCGTATTGGCGAAACAGTATTTAGATGGTGGCAGAGGTCAGTTTATCTTTGCGCTGTTTTATTTTTATGACTCCTTAACGCAACTGGCCGTTTATTCAGACTGTTCTGTAGACCAGCAGTCTGACATTTTAGCCAGGGTTGAGGCAAACCAGGCCCAACTGCGCCACTGGGCCGATCATGCGCCGATGAATTTTCAGCACAAATACGACCTCGTTCGCGCTGAACAGGCCCGAGTGCTCAACCAAAAAGGCGAGGCGATTGAAGCCTACGATACTGCGATCGCAGGTGCGCGATCAAACCGCTATCGCCAAGAAGCCGCCCTGGCAAATGAGCTAGCGGCGAAGTTCTACCTAGCCTGGGATAAAGAAAAAATTGCCCAAAGCTATTTGCTCACTGCCTACAACGGTTACAGTCGGTGGGGCGCAAAAGCCAAAACCAATGACTTAGAACATCGCTATCCCTACCTGCTTCAGCCCGTCTTACATCCAAATCAGCCCTATTCCACCTCTGTCTCTCTTGCGGAACCGAATCAGTCTAATCAGTCTAATCAGTTTAAGGTTTCGTCCGGTTCATCAACCTATGGCAGCAGCTCCAACGCCCTGGATTTTGCGGCTATTCTCAAAACGTCCCAAATCTTATCTAGCCAAATTCGGTTTGATCAGCTCCTCTCGACGCTGCTCAGCACGGTGATCGCCAGTGCTGGAGCCAGCAAGTGCGTTTTGATGCTGCTGTGGAACCAGCGCTTGCAGGTCGAAGCCGTCATGCAGATGGAACAGCCCCCCAAAGTCCTACAGGCGATTCCCGTTGATGACAGCACGGATCTACCCATCAGCCTCATCTATCGGGTTAAGCACAATCTCCAGACCACTGTGATCAACAATGCGGCTCAAGATCCATCGCTCTTAGCCGATCCCTATATTGTTCAGCATCAGCCCAAAAGTCTGCTCTGTACCCCGATTTGGGCCCAGGGCAAGCTGATTGGCATGCTGTATTTAGAAAATCAGCAGACCGCAGGAGTCTTTACCGCTGGGCGGGTGGAAGTTCTCCAGCTTTTGTGTCGTCAAGCTGCCATTTCGCTGGAAAATGCGCGACTCTATGAGCAGTTGAGAGACTATTCTCACCAGCTGGAAATTAAAGTGGCCGAACGGACGGAGGAGCTAGAACGGGCCAATCAAGAGCTGTATCGAATGGCGATTCTGGATGGGCTAACTCAAATTGCCAACCGTCATCGCTTTGATGTGTATGTGCAGGAACAGTGGCAGTTGCTCCTGCTGGCCCGTCAACCGCTCGGCCTCATCTTGTGTGACGTTGACCATTTTAAGTATTACAACGACCAGTATGGGCATCCGGCGGGCGATGACTGTTTGAAGCGGGTTGCCCAGCTTTTAAGCCAGATCTCTCAGCGACCGAGGGATTTGGTTGCTCGCTATGGGGGGAGGAGTTCGCCATCGTTTTGCCCAATACTGATGTAGCAGGCGTGAGTTATATCGCTGAACAGATTCAATCAGAAGCGCAATATTTACAAATTCCTCACATTGCTTCACCGATTGCACCCTACATTACCCTCAGCATTGGAGGGGCCAGCCTGGTTCCTCATTCAGGCACAACTTGGGAAACACTAATTTCACAGGCCGACCAAGCACTATATAAAGCAAAAGAGACAGGACGTAACCGATACTGCATTTATGGGTATTTTTAATTAGGCAGAGTAATTTAGGGAGCTAAACGTCATAGCTCCCTGATGGTGATGCTGGTTGATTAATTGGGCACAGCTCGTGAAGTTAGCGATGATCACCTCAATACCACTATGCCAAGCGTTGCGGATAGAATAACTTCTATGGTGGAACTCCCTGGCTATCAAACTCTCGAACCGATTTACACCAGCACGAGAAGCCTGGTGTATAGAGGCCGACGCTGCTCTGATGGCCAGCTCGTCATTATCAAACTACTGCGCAATGAGTATCCCAGCTTTAGTGAACTGATCCAGTTCCGGAATCAGTACAGCATTACCCAATCGTTAAACCTGCCCCATGTTGTTCAGCCCCAGAGCCTGGAAACGTATCACAACGGATATGCTCTGGTTTTAGAGGATTATGGCGGTATTTCACTCAAGCAGTGGATGGATAACCAGCAGCAAGGCGGGCGAGCTTATATCATTCATTTGCGTGACTTTTTTGCGATCGCACTTCAGCTGTCTGAAACATTAAACGCGCTCTATCAGCATCGCATTATTCATAAAGACATCAAGCCCAGCAACATTCTGATCCATCCCGGCACCCAACATATCAAGCTAACGGACTTTAGCCTTTCCTCTCGGCTACCGCGTGAAACGCAATCGCTGCAAACGTTCAATGCCCTAGAAGGAACATTGGCTTATCTCTCGCCAGAACAAACGGGCCGCATGAATCGGGGGATTGACTATCGCACCGATCTTTATTCCCTGGGCGTAACGTTTTACGAACTGCTGACGGGCCAGCTTCCCTTCACCTCTGATGACCCAATGGAGCTGATCCACTGTCATCTGGCAAAAGCTCCTACACCGCCACACCAGCTCAATCCTGCCATTCCGCCCGTTCTGTCGGCCATTGTGCTGAAGCTAATAGCTAAAAATGCCGAAGATCGCTATCAGAGCGCATTGGGGCTGCAACATGATCTGCAACGGTGCCAACGGTATTGGCAAACCCAGGGAACGATTCCTGACTTTCCACTGGGTCAGCGGGATATCTGCGATCGCTTTTTGATTCCTGAAAAACTCTACGGTCGTGAAGCCGAAGTGGCTCAGCTACTGGCGGCCTTTGCGCGAGTGGCGGGTGTAGCGGATGATACGACCGTAGACTCAGAGGCTGAACCGGATAACGCGCGAATTCCTCAGTCTGAGCTAGTTCTGGTTGCTGGCTATTCGGGGGTGGGCAAAACAGCAGTGGTCAACGAAGTCCAGAAGCCGATTGCCCAGCAGCGGGGCTATTTCATCAAGGGCAAGTTTGACCAGTTTAATCGCAACATCCCGTTTTCTGCCTTTGTGCAGGCCTTTCGCGACTTGATGGAGCAGCTGCTGGGCGAAAGCGATGCCGCGCTGGACAGTTGGAAGACAAAGATTCTAGCGGCAGTTGGTGAAAATGGTCAGGTGATTGTGGATGTAATTCCAGAGCTGGAGCGGATGATCGGGCCACAGCCAGCCGTTGCCGATCTTTCTGGCGCAGCGGCGCAAAATCGCTTTAATCTCCTATTTCAGCAATTTATTCAAGTTTTTACAACTCCCGATCATCCGCTAGTCATCTTTTTGGACGATTTGCAGTGGGCAGATTCGGCTTCGTTAAAGCTGATGCAGCGACTGGTGGCTGAATCGGCTACAGGCTATTTACTTCTGATCGGGGCCTACCGCGACAACGAGGTCTCTGCCGCCCACCCTCTCGTATCCACCATCAACAACATCCGCCAAACTCATTTACATCCAACCACGATTCCTGTTCATACCATTACGCTCAAGCCGCTCAGCTCAACCAGTCTCAACCAGCTAATTGCCGATACGCTGCACTGTTCACTGGCCGTGGCGCAACCGTTTTCAGCATTGGTGTATCAAAAAACAACGGGCAATCCCTTTTTTAGCACCCAGTTTCTCAAGGCACTGTATGAAGACGGCTTGATTAGCTTCAATACGGCACTTGGCTATTGGCAGTGCGATCTCGCTCAAATCAAAACGCTGGCCTTGACCGATGATGTAGTCGAGTTCATGGCGCTACAGCTACAAAAACTACCGTCGCAGGCTCAAGCTACGCTCAAGCGGGCCGCCTGCATCGGCAACCAGTTTGATTTAGCAACCTTGGCAATTGTCTGTGAACAGTCCGTCCGTCAAACCGCCGTCAGTCTTTGGCAGGCGCTGCAAGAGGGGTTTATCCTGCCGCAAAATGAGGTTTACAAATTCTTTAGCGCAGATGGGAACACGGTTGATCCGGTTGAACTTGCAGAGTGCCAGGCAAAATCAGCCATTCGGGATGCGGCTACGGCGGCGGCATCCTCCACCCTCTACAAGTTTCTGCACGACCGGATTCAACAAGCGGCTTATTCTCTGATTCCAGAGACGGAACGTTCGATCGCACATTACCAGATTGGCCAACTGCTTCTGCACCGACTGTCGCCCACGGCAAAAGAAGAGCGCATTTTTGAATTGGTCAACCAGCTCAACTATGGTGTTTCGCTCATCACCGAACAGTCGCAGCGGGATGAACTGGCGCAGCTCAATCTGAGAGCAGGACGCAAGGCCAGAGCCGCAACCGCTTATGAAGCGGCCTATGCTTACGTTCAGGTTGGACTATCTGTATTAAGTGACGACACCTGGCAGCGCCAATATGAGCTAACTCTTGCGCTGTATGAACTGGCCGCTGAGGTTGCTTCGCTCAACGGTGAATTTGAACAGATGGATCGCTGGATCGAAACCATCATTCAACAGGCTAAGACGCCGCTGGATCAGGTGCCATCCTATCAGGTCAAAATTCAGTCACTCAATACCCGCAATGCCTTTACCACAGCGATAGAAACGGGATTGGCTGTTTTGCAACAATTGGGCATCAGCTTTCCTGAGCAGCCCACGCCTAACGATGTGCAACAAGCTAAACAGGACATTGAACGGCTGATCTGCGATCGCACTTCAGTCCAATATTCAACCCAATCTGCTGATCAGACAACGCCTGATTACATCGCCAGTTTAATCCCCGATCTCCTTCATCTGCCTAAAGCCACGGATGCCACAACACTCGCGATCCTACAGATTGCAGACAGCATCTCGCCTGCCTGCTACATGACGGGTTCTCCCCTCTACCCGTTGGTTGTCGCCTTGCAGGTTAAGCTTTCTATTCAGTTTGGCAACAGCCCAAGCTCTCCTGTTGGCTATGTCGGCTATGCGTTCCAGCTCTATCTGTCAGGAGAAGAAAGCGCCCAAGCGCAGCAGTTTGGCCAACTCGCCTATCAGCTTGCCCTAGATCCGGAGGCCAAATACGTTCGAGCCTCCACGTTTAATATTTTTGCAGGTTACATTCACCATCGCACTGCCCACTTAAAAGAAAGCCTTCCTATTTTTCAAGATGCCTTTCAGGCTGGATTAGACACGGGCAATCTAGAATTTATTGTTTATATTGTTCAAGTCTTTGCCCTCAATGCCTTCTGGTCGGGACAATCACTGGCTGAGCTGGCGACCCAAATTCAGAACTATCACCAGCACTTGCTGGATCTTAAACGTGATACAACCGCTAAACACTATTTCATTTACTGGGAAACAGCTCGCATTTTGTTAGGAGAATCGGAGGAAGAAATATGCCTGCGTCAAATATCGTATGAAGATACGCTCTTATCTGAAATCAAACAATCTGGCGATAGATTCCGGCTATGTATTTTTTATCTGCATCGGTTAGTGTTGAATTTTTTACTAGGAAATTTTAACCAGGCAAAACGAGATGCTGAACAAGCTCGGCAATATTTAAGTGGTTGTGCGGGCACAATTATCGAGCCAGTTTTTTATTTCTATGATTCTCTGATAATGCTAGTGGCGTTGGCTGAAGCTACACTGCCAACCGATCAACAGTGGCAGCGTTTATCTGGTAATCAGGCCCAGCTAAAGCAATGGGCGACGCATGCTCCAATGAATCACTGGCATAAATGGCAGCTGATTGAAGCTGAACGATATCGTGTACTTGAGCAGTATGAAGATGCGATTCAGGGCTATGACCAGGTTATTCAGGCTGCCAAAACGAATGGCTATATTAATGATGAAGCTTTAGCTAATGAATTAGCTGCAAAATTTTATCTAAATTGGGGAAAAGACTGCATTGCGGTTGACTATTTGCATAGTGCTTATTACAGCTATGCTCGCTGGGGAGCAAAAGCAAAAACAGATAGTCTCGAACAGCAGTATTCTCAGCTTCTTCAACCCGCATTTACACTCTTCATGGCTGATTCAACTCATTTAAATAGCCAGGTAAATATTTCTCAAAACTGCTGGAATCCTTTAGCAGATGAAATTGTAGATTCTATTTAATCCTGAAATTGCTTCAGATAGAATGAAAATAAAATGGTACTGGTTGAATGCGATCGATTAGATAGTAAATATGCTTCACCGACTATATTTTCCGACTGGACTGGCTAGCATAGCACTACTCATCAGCGCCGTTCTTGCTCCATCTGGGGTGCAGGCGCAGTTGAGCCAACAGTGTGAAACGGATGGCAGCTATGAGCCCGCTGCCGAAACCACTCGTACCGTTGAGCTACCAGATTTTGGCATTAGTATTGAGATTCCAGAAAACTACCGAGCTATGAAGCTCCAGGATGGTGCAGTCCAGATCTTGCATCCCGATGACTTTGAGTGGCTCCAGTGTATTGCTAGGGGCGGTACTGGGGCACATGGCTATTATTCTGAAACGATTGAACAGGTTGAGCCGGATCCAGCTATGAGCCTGCGCGAACAGGCAATCTGGTCAGTTGGCTATGCCACGAACCCTGATGGCAGTCGCAGCCCGGCTGTAACTGACGTAGTGCCCTATCAACATAGTGGCTTGAACGGTTACGTTGTCAGCTCAATGTCTGGTTATAGTGCCGTCTTTCTCGGTACATCACCTGATTCAGACCAACTGCTGCGCGTCTCGGCTAGCTGTGATTGTGAGGTGGAAGCAGAAGCCGTAACTGACTTACTGGCTGGGATTAAACCGCTGGACTGAGCGATAATAGTAGCCTTAGCTTAATGTTCTGACAATAGATGTGACTGTTAAACAGCCCATATCACTCCGAACCGTCACTCCCGACGAGTTCTTGCCGCCCATCTCTCGCTGGTCGAAACTGGGTGGTGTCGCCTTGCTTGGCGTCTTTGGTGGCGTTCTGACCTTTGCGGCGTTGTTCAAATACAACGTCACTGTCAAGGCTCCAGCTGTTATTCGTCCCGCCGGAGACTTGCGCGTCGTTCAAGCTGCAACCGCAGGCACCGTCACCGAAATCATTGCGCAGGCCAATCAAACTGTGCAGCAGGGCGATGCGATCGCAGTTCTCGATGACACCGCCCAACAAACCCAAAAGCGTCAGCTTGACATCACCATTGATCAACTCCAGACCCAAATTCAGCAAGCTAGCCAACAGTTAACTGCACTTGAGAATCAAATCACCGCTGAACAATCTCGGCTTGCGGGTGCGATCGCAAGTGCAGAAGCGGAACTGAAACTGGCCCAGCGGCAATATCAGGATCAAGATGCGATCTCGCAGGCCAATGTACGCGAGGCAGAAGCTGCTGTGAAGTTTGCGGAAGAGGAGCTAAATCGGTTTCGCCAATTAGCGAATACCGGTGCTGTCGCCGATCTGCAAATTGAAGAGAAAGCGGCGGCGCTGGAGACGGCTCAGGCTCGTTTGGAGCGTGCCCGCGCGGCCCTAAATCCCACTGCGGCTGAAGTTGAACAGTCACAGCAATCTGTGGCCCAAGCGATCGCAAATCGCGATGCTACTCTGGCTCAACTAGCGCAAACTCGGCAGCAAATTCAGCAGCAGCAGGCCGATCTGCAAGACCAACTGCTGAATCGCCAGCAAGACCTCCGGCAGCTGGAAACAGATTTGAGCCAAGTGATTATCCGTAGTCCGATAGATGGCATTGTGCAAACAATGGACTTACGCAACTCGCAGCAGGTCGTGCAGGTCGGCGACATTATTGGCTATATTTCACCAACTCAAACCGAGCTAGAGATCAAGGCTGCGGTCAGTCAAGCCCACATTAGCCAGGTGGAAATCGGTCAAACCGTACAGATGCGGATTGATAGCTGTCCCTATCCTGACTATGGAGTAGCTGCGGGAGTGGTAAGTGCGATCGCACCCGATGCTCACGTTCAGAACTCAGATAGGCCCGATGGCACGAGTTCGTCCACCGCCGCCGTTTACGACGTGACGATCCAACCCCAGCAGCTAACACTACATACCACCCGTCAAACCTGCACTCTGCAAGCGGGGATGCAGGGCAGAGCAGATATCATCACTCGGCAAGAGACGATGCTGCGACTGATCTTCCGCAAATTACGGTTATTCATCGATCAGTAGCTGGAAGTCCCCAGCTCATAACCAGCACAACAGAACGAGTAGTGTTTAAGTATTTATACTTCGGTTGATTTTTTTAGCGATTTAGGCCCAGACACAGCTTGCAGCATCTGTTGAGTATTAGTCTTAAAGTGGTTATTCCACTGTTGGACTATGGCACATCCGTCCTCTCGCTACATTTGGCGACTGCTGCCAGTACTTGCGCTTCACGGCTGGCTTAGTCTCCTCACACCTGCTGTATTGGCTCAAATCACACCTGACAATACGCTGGGTGCCGAGTCATCCCGTGTCAGAACGGTGAATAACCGTCGCGATGTCATTGAGGGAGGAGCTGTTCGCGGCGCTCATTTATTCCATAGTTTTGATGCATTTAATGTGGGGCAGGATCGAGCAGCTTATTTTGCGAACCCGGCTGGCACGCTGAATATTTTCTCACGGGTGACGGGTAACAGCAGCTCGAACATTTTGGGCACTCTGGGGGTAGAAGGAACTGCTAATCTCTATCTGCTCAATCCTAACGGCATTGTATTTGGCCCGAATGCCCAGTTGGATGTCGCAGGTTCATTTGTGGCGAGTACAGCCAATCGACTCGTGTTTGACGATGGGCAGTTCTTCAGCGCGGTGGCTCCCAATCTTCCCCCACTGCTGCAAATCAACGTGACACCAGGATTGCAGTACAGCAATAACTTATCAGCCACGATGCTCAACGCATCAAGCTTTTTACAGTCACTTGTCAGTAGGGTTGTGAAATATAGCGGTTCGAGATCAAAATAAGAGAGGAGAGTGCCTCATCATGAGGCACTCTCCTCTCTTATTTTCTCACTCTTAACTGGAATCACGATAAGATTTGGAATCCGCAGTCCGGTTAAACCCCGATGATTGATTGGTGTGAAAGGTTGGCCCAAGCCAACTTTTCACACCAATCAGTGGTTCTTATACACGGATTTGAATAAGTCTCGCTACCCGTCAAATGCCATCAAGAGTACCCATGACGGGTCTGTTGATTTGGTAGTTTTCCTCACATAATGAAGGCAGCTAAATTTAGCGGCTCCCATTTGCAGGTTGTAAATGGAGTTTGAAGTGGGTATTTTGTTGGCGCACACGGCAGCAAAATACCCCTTCTTGTTTTGGCGCGGCTATGTGATTAGAACGCTGCTGCTCTAGACTGCACAACTTGTAATAGATCCCGGTGAATCTCGGGAGAGGCGGCAATCAGTAGGCCGGGGCGCTGATATTGATTGCTTGTGCAGAGCGGTGGTGGTGCGCTGCCGTCCCAGGTGGTGACGATTCCTCCAGCTTCCTGGGCCAAAAATGCGATCGCAGCACTGTCAATAAACTTACCGTTTTCAAGTACCGAGCCACAGAGCTGACCGCTCAGAATGTCGGTATGGTTTGGAATTTGCTGCTCAGCTGAGTAATCAACGGACAGACATAGCGCCTGATAGCGGTCAGAGAGGGCCGTATAGATATCGGATTCCATATCGCGAGTGAGATAAACGCTGTTGCTGGTGGTGCTGAGATGAAACGGTAGACAATCTTCCAGCGCATCAGCAAACGTGCCGCGATAGGCTCCCTCGCCTCGGAATGCGTAGTAGTAAATGTCTTGGGCTGGAAAAAGTGCGATCGCGGCTTCATATTCATCCCGATTCAGAATGGTCAAAATCACACAGTAGTTGGCATGACCATCTAGATAAAACCGAGTGCCGTCAATCGGATCGAGTGTGATCAGGTAATCATCTGGCTCGCCCAGTGTAATAGCCCGAAAATATTTGGTGTTGTAGGATTTCTCGTACTCTTCGCCAAAGAAGCGCACGTCCGGAAACGTCCCTAACAGCGCCACTTCGATCATGGTTTGCACGGATAGATCGGCATCGCTGAGGGCAGCGGCAAAGATATTGTCGTAGTCTTTACTCGGTTGCGCCCTAATGTGGGGCTGGATCTGCTGAGCATAGCGAGCGGCTAGCTTCAATGTGGGCAGAAGGGTTGCAAGAATCTCGCGGGGAGTCGGCTGTTGAGACATGGTTAGCGCTGACGCTATCAAACGTAATAAAGAGTTCAAGCTATCTTTAGCGTAAATCGGCCATTATCGCCATCCCCCCCAAAGCATTTTGTGTGATCTGTGTCTCCGATTTAGGCCACAATCGGTCACGCATCTTGCCAAAATCTATCACGCCTCGAAACCTGTGGCGGTCACGGAGAAAACCATCTCAGCCATCGATACTAATAGTATCGAGTTTCACCGTTTTGTCATGGCTGCTTCCCTCGTTCTCCCCGGCGCAATTGCTGAACTGTTTGCTCAAGCGACCCAATCGGGTCAGCTCACTCAAGCCGATCGCTACGGCATTGCAGCCGCGCTATTATCCGGCGACCTGAGTGAGGAAGAGCAGAGTTCAATTAATCGTCTACTGCGAGCTGTCAAGCGGCAGCGAATCATGCTCAGCCAAGAGCTATCGGTTGTGCTGTAAAGGACGCAGTTCCTGAAATTCGTCATCTCATCTCCTCAACTGATCTGGACTCAACCGCAAGGTTGAGTCTTTTTTGTCCCAAATCTGGAGAATGCCATGTAGGGGGAAATGGCTATTTGCCCTTCAGGTAGGGTTACGCCAATGTCCTTAGTTGTGTATATCTGAACCCATCGACATTGGGTAGGGGCGAATGCCGTTTAGGTGAGACATTAGGGTAAGACTCACATCTTGCACCAAAACCCAGAAGGGTTGTTTTGCCGCCGCGATGCTGCGGCAAAACAACCTCTTCGGGTTCTCAAAGTGCAAAGTGCAAGATATGAGTAAGACAAATATCATTTAGGAAGGCGGATTTAATAAGGTGAAATCTTTGAGGTAGGGACACGGCATTGCCGTGTCCCTACAGATGAAACGGTTTACAGGTTATTTAATCCACAATCCTTAGGTAAGGGCGAATGCCATTTAGGTAAGGGCGAATGCCATTTAGATAAGGGCGAATGCCATTCGCCCCTACTGGGAAATGCGGAAGAATATGATTGGAGGACGGCCAAGCGGTTCTCCGGTTTCAGGATCGAGAAAGGTTTCGGTTAGCGTTTGGGTCGCTGCGTCGTAGGTGTAGCGCACGCTAAACGAGCGATCGCCGCTCTCGGCTGTCTCTCCTGCCTGACAGTCTAACTCCAGTGTTCCTTGTAGTGACTCTTGCTCGACCTGCACTCTGGAAATGCCCACTGCTGGATCGCCATAGCCACAAGGGCCGTGCCAGGTGTCGCGACCAATCACCTTAAAGCCTGAGCCATCCGGTACGATGGAGCGGATCGAGTGGCCACCATCGACTTCGTCTACGCCTTGCCACAGACCGATGTAGATTTCCGCTGGTGTAAGGTGTTCCTGGGCTGACAGGGACTCACAGCCCAGCAGCGCTGTAGCCGTGGTGACGACACCGACCAAACCTGCGATCGCACTCTTGGCAATATTGACTGTATTATTCACAAGTTCTATTCTCCTTATCCTGATCCATCCTGATCCAATGTGAAATTATCTTTCTGGTAGGGCTGCAAGATATACGTCGCGCAACATTTCATTAGGTCGCCGGATTCATTTGCATACAATAGATTTACTCATATCTTGTATAGCGGTAGTTGGCTGATATGGAATGCAAGATGGGAGATTACATCAAGTCTGTTTATCAGAAGCCAATTTATTTTTTGTGAAACGTTTGCTCCGCAAACATTTCACAAAAAATAAACTATGGGTTTTCAACCAGATTTGGAGATTAACCAGATATGGCGGGGTGCGCAATCGGAGTGATATGCGATCGCAACTGGAGGTTAACTACAATGTCGGACTCGTTGACTCAAGACCTGATAGCCGTAACGAAAGATTTACATCAGGTCAATGCGTGGATTGGACTGTTGAGATTTGTCGTGCTGGGTGGCAGCTTTCTGGCGCTAGTGAGCTTGGCTTGGGGCGCTGAAACTGCGATCTCATTTGTTGTCTGGACAGTTTTGGCCGGAATTCTATACACGTTCTGGCTAATTTGCACCCACGATGCGGTTCACCATACCCTGAGCGGCTGGGCTTGGTTCGATGAGCTGTCCTCGCGCCTGATTTCTTGGCCGATGCTGTGGCCGTTTGGCGTCTATAGCGAACTACACCGTCTGCACCATAGCTGGAATGGCCGCAATCTGCGCGATCCAGAGCGAGTGCAGTGGACAGTGCAGGAATATGAGCAAGCCCATCCGCTGCTGCGCTGGTATGTTCGCCATCAGTGGCGTGTGGATATCTTCATCGCTAGCGGTATCGGCATGATTTTGAAAACGCTCTATAAAGGCGTTGTCCTGCGAACAGCGACACCGCGACTATCTTGGCAGCTGATCATGGATGGCGGCGGCATTGTAGTGATGCAGGGCTGCTTAATTGCGTTTGTCCTCGCCAGTGGCCACAGTCTACTGGAGTACCTGCTGTTTTAGTTTATTCTGGAGCGTACGATCGGTATTGGCATTCAGATGCGCGATCACCTGGAGCATTATGGTCTTTGGGGAAACCACGGCAAGTACCAAACTACCCAACTTTACACCTGTCGCAATCTGCATGTTTTACCAGGCATTGGTTGGTTAGTTGGGGGACTGCATTATCATTCAGTGCATCATGCCTTTCCGGGTATTCCGTTTAACCAGTTACCGGAAGCCTTTCAGCGAATTCAGGCGGTGCTGCAACAGCATCAAATGCCGCTGATGATGGTTGATGCCGGCTACCTGCGGACGTCGTGGCAACTGAGCCAAAATCCATCATTAATATAGGGATCTGAATCTTGCATTGAGTGCACCCAAATTCATATCGATTTACTTGTAAAAGCTGTTTTCTATAGGTGGATTTCGTATTAGAAAGTGTGTATGAGATCGCACCTAATCACTACTTCTTTAGCTTGTGGTGAATTCAATCCATTAGAACATTGGCACCCGATCTAATCGGGTAAGACATATCACACCAACTAAGCCCATTAACAGCACAAGCCAAATCCCATAGGCCATCTGCGTGACCTGCTTGGCTTTGGGCACTTCTTTCCACTGTCGGGGGCGTAGATCCTGCACCAGAAAGGTGGTGACAGCCGCTAGGTTGAGGCAAATTAAATTAGTTGTTACCAGTAAAGCAGAGCTGATTGCCTCTGCCCAAAAGCCTGCTCCCAAGAGCAATCCCAGCACTACCAAGGGCGGCAGCAACGCCACCGATACCATGACGCCGACAATGCTGCTGCGTTCTTCAGTCGTCAGCGCGATCGCACCTGCCATCCCCGACGCAAAAGCCAAGATTCCATCTGACCAACCGACGTGAATGCGGCTGGCAATTTCGGATGAGCTGAGGTCTACGGGCACCGCTAAACCGATGCCTACCGCGAAGATCAGCGCCAGCAAAACGCCTACCATGCCTGTTAGAACGGTACGAATGGCCAGTGAGGTGTCGCCCAGCGTCGTGGCAACGGCCAGCGCCATATTCGGCTTTAACAGCGGTGCAATCACCATTGCGCCAATCACCACCGCTTGGTTGTCGCGCAGAATACCAATAGTTGCGATCGCAGTTGAAAGCAGCACCATCGCTAGTTGTGACCAAGAGAGTTCAGCACTGCCTGCCACTCGGTCATAAATTTCTGCTCGGTAAATCCGCGATTCTTTAGGATTGAGCTTGGTTTCAACGTCGGATGAGACTTCTTCCTGAACGGATTCTTGTACCGATTTTGAGTCGTTATTGGCTTCATATGGCAACGAAGCTTCTACCTCTAACAGCAGTAGCCGAAACCCTTCCACGCCGTCAAACTGCTGGTCGAACTGGTCAATAATCGCCTCAGTTTTAGTTGCATCAATAAAAATTCTTACCCATAGCTGCTGTTGCGACAGTGCTTCGTACCAGGCTTCAGCCGCTTCGTGATCTGCCAAAAGTGTTTCAACTTTTGCCCGTTCTGCTTCTGGCAGAAACACCTCTATCAAGCGTGAACTCATAATTGTTGTTTACATTCCACTGTTTACGTTCCACTATTGTCTTTCTCCTGATCTCCTAATCTTGGCTCAAGAATCCAGGATGATGGTAATGACGCATTGCGTCTGCGTCTGGGGTCAGAATTTCGTTGCCTAATGCGATTTTAGGTACGCTTCAGAAAATCTGCTGTCGAATTAACGTGAGGGAACGGTTCATTGGGTATGTCTACGCCGAGTGCTTGACAGATGGGTTCCCAGCCATCGCTTGCTTGCCATTTGAGCAGCCGATTACCCAAGTCTGCATCAAGAACCTGCTCATTGTGCCGATGAAACGCAGCGATGCAGGCATCTGGATCATTGAGATTGAGGGTGAATCGTTTGTCCAATAGCGTATACATCATCTCGTACCACTGGCCTTCCGTTTCCTGTAGTTTTGGGAAGATAGTCGAGCTAGCACTTTTCCACCACGATTCTGGCGTTCGGTACGACCAGATGATTAGCGCATCTGGATAGGCGTCACTCAGCTCTGGCCAAAACGAAGCAGAAGGCCAATCCACTGTAGCGGCATAGCCGTCAAAAATCACTGACCAATCCACCGTCTCGCCTAGTGCTGCTGCATGCCAAAGTGGGACGTGCTCTGGATGGCCAAACACCTCAATCATGTGATAGCAAGGCTCACCGAGTAAGCGCTCCAGTGCTAGCTTGAGCGAATTCGTACCTGTGCGACCCAGACCTGCGCCAATTACCTTTGGCATCTATCTAACTCCTCCCAATCCTCCCGACAGTGCTCTCATCATCTTATCCGAGGCTCTTTCGCTAGCCCTCTGCCTTTGGGCTTTGGTGCAAGACGAGAATCATCGATAGTCGTGTCCATAGAAAGATGCGATCGCAGATTTTCTATCGTTAGCATCGACAGACGGCCACCTAGAGAACATGAAACGGAGAACACTATGACGCTTGAGGCACATGGACTAATTCCCCTACTGGGACTTGGAACCTACCAGTTAGAAGGCAATACGGCCAGTGAAATTGTGCAACATGCTCTAGCAGTAGGCTATCGACATATCGATACTGCTCAAGCGTATGGCAATGAAGCTGCGGTTGGTCACGCGGTTCGGGCATCTGGTCTGCCCCGTGCCCATGTGTTCTTAACCACGAAGATCTGGCCCGATCGCTTTAGCAAAACTGAGTTGCCCCGATCTGTAGACGAGAGTTTAGCCAAGCTAGACACCGAGTACGTAGACCTGCTGCTGCTCCACTGGCCCAGCCGCACCGTGCCTCTAGCGGAAACGCTGAATGTATTAATGGCGGTGCAGCAGTCCGGCAAAGCTCGCTACATTGGCGTGAGCAACTTTACGATTGATCTGATGCAGCAGGCTGCCGAAATCTGCGGTGAAGGTACGCTGATTACAAACCAGATTGAGTATCACCCCTATCTCAACCAGGAACAAGTCATTCAAGCTGCTCGCCGTTTAGGCATGGAAATCACGGCCTATCGACCCATTGCTAAGGGCCAAGTGCTGCATGATGACACCATTTTAGAGATCGCACAGCAGCATCAGAAGTCGGCAACTCAAGTGACGCTACGCTGGATTATGCAGCAGGGTATCGTTGCCATTCCCCGCTCTAGTAATCCTCAGCATGTTGCTGAAAACTTTGATCTGTTTGACTTTGAGCTTTCTCCTCAAGAGATGCAGGCCATCAGCAAGTTGAGAGGCGATCAGCGTTTGGTTGATCCGGAGGGACTAGCACCCGATTGGGATAATCCTCAACCCCTGGTGAGTAAATAAGTTACATGGCAATCTTACGTTGATTATGAACAGGCCGTCCCAGCGGGGCGGCCTGTTCATAATTGACTCAATTTATCAGCTATTTAATAGAGCTATATTTGTACCAAAACTCACAGATTATCTTTATGAAAAGTAAAAGTCCCAAATGCTATTTTGCCATCATGGTGTAATGGTAAATAGCATTTGGGACTTTGATGTTACACAGGGTGAGACTGCGCCAAGCAAATCCTGTTGAGGAAACTTGCATTCGTAATTTTGGGGATTTATGGCTGGATTTTGTATGAGATGAGCGTATATGATGACAGGGAACGGATCGGGTCAGATTTTAGGTTGAATTTTAGGTCAAATTCTGAGAGGAATTTGGGCTGTGTGTTTAGTGTCTATATTGAGTGCCTATATTGAGTAGTTAAATCCACATCTTGCATCAACCCTCAGAGAAATATTGTGTTATTTGCACCAGCACAATAATTTGGGGGATTGCTAATTTTAAGCATGAATTATGATCCGGGAGCACCGTCCCCAGATCACAATTCATACCCAGATTAAGCAACGCCTAATTTCTTTGGGTCTCAATTTGCACATGCAAGAACGTGAATCAATGCTGTTGAAATCATCCAGCGTTAGATAGGCACGCTTTACCTGAAACGTAAAAGCCATCAAGCATGACTGAATCTGTACCCCCACCGAGCCGTCTACGGCTTTCTCCGTCTGGACTTCAACGAGTTGATACAATTCTGGAACGATTTGGCTGGCGCAAGCAATCCCCTGCTTGGTGCATGAAGGCTGAGGTGTCTGAGTCAACTCTAAAACGCTTTCGAGCCAGAAAGTTGCTAAAAGCTACAACATTTCAGCGAATTTGCCGCGCGCTTGAACTGCCCTGGGAAGAAGTGGTTGAAGTCTCGCTACCGAGTGAAACCGAACAGGATGCTTCCACTTGGGTCGGTAGAGCGGCGCTACTGAATACGTTGAATGAACAAATTCAATCCTGTCGCCTGCTTATCGTTACAGGAATTACAGGCATCGGCAAGACGGCCTTGATAGAACAGTTTGTCCGGTCATTGCGATCGCAGTATTCGCACACAATTTTCTTCAATTTTGAAGCTCAACCCCATGTGCAGTTTGTTGATGCAGCGCGGGTTGCTCTCGAACAAATTTCGCAACCCGTGGCTGAGGAAGAACAGCAGCAACCGGAACAGCTGATCAGCCGCTGGATACAGCTACTGGCAAACCAGCATTATTTGGTTGTCATTGATTCGCTAGAGCAGATTTTGAAAGGAGATGAACAAACGGGATGGAGCAATTTTGTTGATCCGCTGTGGGATCTTTTCTTTCATCGATTGTTGGGCCAAGAAAGCTGCCACAGCCGAATTCTTTTGACCTCTCAAGATTTGCCCGGAGACCTGCAGGTTCATGGTCAGCGGTATCACACGCGCTTCTGGCATCAGCGGCTTCAAGGGTTAAATGCTGAAGAACAAACCCTGCTTTTTCAACGGCAAGGATTTGAGTTAGAACCAGCCAGTTTGGAGCAGGATTATTTGGTTCGTATTGGTGCCGCCTATGAAGGTCATCCCCTGGCCCTGCGAGTGATTGCGGGTGATATCTGGGAGCGGTTTGATGGTGAAGTGGTGGCTTATTGGCAGCAGTATGGCGGCAAAATTGAGGCGGTTGAACAAAGCCGCGTCACATTAGAGCTAGATCGATATTCTCAGGAATTGCGTCGGGCAGTGCGATCGCGGATTGAAGAATCCTTTAAGCGTCTATATCAAGATCTACCGGATGCGTATCTACTCATGTGTATTGCTTCTGTCCATCGAGAACCTGTGACAGAAGATTTTTTGTTGAACTCAGTTAGACGCTTGGGCTGGTCAGATGAACAATGCGAAAAAGCTCTTTATACGCTGCTCGATCGATCTCTGTTGGAAATTGCCCCAGGCTATCACTTAAGGCAACACAATTTAATTCGTAGCGTTGCCAAAGATCATCTGGATAATTCTGAGAATATAGATAACTAAATATGTGCGATCGCAAAATTGAGGAATCCAAAAGTCTTCAGTCGCTCTTATTGGATTTTTTGCCGCCTGAGCTAGAAGATTTAGTGCAAAACTTTGATCCTAATCGAATCAAGAGTAGTGGTACTTCAATTAAACAATTGGCTCATCAAGCTGCTCTGGGTAATTATTTAACCTATGACACTTTATCTCTAGCTAATGCTGCTCAATTTGAGGATGTGAAAGATTTATTTGAAGCCTCCTATCATGCTCGCATGTTGGAGTGTTGGGATCTGGCCTACATTCTCATGTGCTGGCCCGTTGGCGTAAACCAAACACCATTCCACAAACAACTTGAAAAGTGGGGAAAACACCGACAGCAAATTGAGCTATACGAAGGAGTCTATGAACACATTAGTCCTACTATAGATTTACTCTGCTTGGATGGAATAGGCCAAGCCTATCGTAGAGCTGGAAATTTCAGATCGGCCATAGCATATCATGAGAAACAGCTAAGAATTGCTCAAAAATTTAACGATGTTGATTGTCAAATTCTGGCTAATTATGGAATAGGTAAAACTTATTATGAATGGTCGAACTTCAAAGCGGCAGTTGTGCACTTTGAGCAACAATTTTCTTTGTCGAAATTGAGCAGTAACATAGATCAGCAAGTAGCCTCTCTGTGTATTATGGGTCGATCCTATATTAACAATTTGAAGATGCGGCGAGGACTCAAACTGCTGAATAAAGCATTAAATCTGGCAAATACAACCGAAAATAGTAATTTACAAGAACAAGCCCTATCAGACTTAGCCTATGGTTATCTTTGGACAGGTAATATTAAAAAGTCTGCTGCTGCTTTTGAGAAACTAGTTTGCCGTTTGTCTCCTGAACAAAATCCAGTAGTTTATGCTGATACACTTCGCAATCTAGGTCAAGTTTATACATTTAATGGCGATGATAAAGCCTTGACTTATCTCGAAGAAGTTCTAAGAATAAGCGAGGAGATGAATGTATTCTTCTTAAGAATAAAATCCCTGGCAGATATGGCTTTGTTCTGTAGTCAATGTCTTAAAGATCATATAATGGCAATTCAATATGCTTACAAAGGATTAGCTTTATCTCAAGAAAACGGCTACTTTAGAGATATTTTTCATTTCCATTCTTATTTGGGAATTTTCTATGCTGATCTGAGTCAAGTTGATGCAGCTAATTTTCATGTTCAAGAATTAATGCGTTTATCCCAAACCTATCCAGAATCAATGGGACTCGATCAACAACTGATGCTATATGCTTGTCTAGGCAAAGTTAACTGGGCTAGTGGGCGACGAATCCGAGCTGTTCTGATTACACTGCGAAGTGTTATTGCCTGCCCACCTTGGAAAAGTATTAATGGTAGATGGGTTTTGCGTGAAATGATCAAAACACTGATACAGCCATTCAAAGACGGTCTAAATCGGTTGCAAACAAAGATAAAACTATAGGAATTATTTGTTGTGAAGCGACTTACGTTTTTAATGGTGCTGCTGTATTTTATTCAGGCAGCTTGCGTTAATCCGGGTTTAGCTCAGCTTCCAGTTGCTAAATACTTAGAAGAAGAACTCCAGTTTACAGCGGCTGAGTTAGCAGGTTTTCAAGCCATTATTTTCTTGCCTTGGTTTATTAAACCAGTCTGGGGAATTTTAGTCGATAGCGTTCCACTGTTAGGCTATCGGATGAAATCTTATTTCTTTATTTGTTATGGTTTAGTTTTTACTAGCTTTCTTATTTTAGGACAGGTCAAAACCTATACCTTGACAACATTAATTGTGGCAATTTTAGTTATTTCAGCCAGTATTGCCTTCTCTGATGTTTTGACTGATCGCTTAATGGTTGTAGAAGGCCAGCGCTATCAAGCAACGAGACCTTTACAAGCCGCTCAATGGGCCGGATTGGGATTTGGTGCAGTGGGAATGTATTTGATGGGTGGGTGGCTAGCAGATCACATGCCTCTTTCAACTGCCTTTTTTGCAAGTGCTATCATTCCGTGCTTTGGACTAACCGTAGTGACTCGATTTATCCAAGAACCTTCTGGACAGCAATCGCTCCGAATTCGCCAGCATTTAAACACCCTAAAGCAGGCAATTCAATCAGCACAAGCTTTAGCTATTCTAGCGTTAGTATTTTGCTTGGGATTAGCTCCCAAGTTACCAGTTTATATTTATCAAAGTCGAGCTCTTTTGTTTGAAGATGAATTTATTGGACAACTGAAAGCCATTGAGTTTCTGGGTTTAGGGATCGGCGCAGTGTGTTTTGGAGTTGTTGCACAGCGCTTTAGCCAAAAGCAGCTTCTGAGCAGCATTATTCTATTTAGTGCTCTAGCTTCCTTCGTTTTCATCTTTATGCAAGATGCCCGTAGTGCGGTTTGGGTATCACTGCTAGCAGGATTAGCAACTGCGATCGCAACTTTAGGAATTTTAGATTTATTTACCACGGTCTGCACAAAAGGAAATGAAGCCGCGACCTATGCGTTATTGGTTTCCATTCTAAATGTCATGACCAGCCTTGGTCTTTTACTAGGGAGCTGGCTATACGATCGAGGATTACCATTTCCAGTATTAGTTGGTGTTTGTACAGCGTCTGCCTTTGCCAGTGGAATACTAGTACTGCTGCTTAAACCGTTACGCTGTAACTGAACTATTTATAAGCCCCCATCTTGTACAGATTTACGCTTGTATATAGATCGATGAAATAGCTTATGAACTGAATTAATAGTAAACGCACCATCCCGCTGGGGTGGTGCGTTCATTATCAGTTTAAGATAGCTATCGATCTGCGTTTTTCGATGCAAATAAGTTTTGTCTGTAATTTTATCTGTAATTTTGTCTGTAATTTGACCTGCAATTTGGCCCGTACTGAACTAGCGGCATCGCGATAACCATCTAGGCTATTTCTAGTGCAAAAAACAGCCATAGCACTTGATATGCCCCTCAAGAGCGGCTTTTTGCATGTATCACACCTGTTAATCAGTTTTCTAATTTAGATTTGCACCTTTCTTTAAGGTTAAGACCTCTGTTTGTGCGACTCCAGATAATTTTCATGAATGAGTAGATAAAGAAATCACAGATGAATTAGTGATAGTGCTTTAAAAAACATGAGAGCTCAAGGCTGTATGTTAACTGATATTCTGTCAATGGATGTTCAAATTGCCCGACCATCAGCAGATATTTGGGCTAAATACCGTAGCTTTGTCATCAACGCTCTTGCAGAGCAGCCTAATTTTTTAGCAGCTAGTCAACAAGTTGCCCAAGCTCGAACCGATGAAGAGTGGCAAGGCATTGTAAATACTGCCATTCGAGAGCAGCAATACTTGATGCGTTTTGCCATTGATAGAGGATCTATCGTCGGTATGGCGCGTTTGTCTCTCAATGAACCAGGATGCTGTTATGAACATGTCGGCACAGTTGGCTCGCTGTATGTTTCACCGGATTATCGGCGACAGGGAATTGCGAAGCAGCTTGTCAAAAATCTGCTTGAGTCAGCCCAAGAAAAGAAATTGGAGACTATTCTGACGTATGTTCGAATTGATAACGAAGCTTCACTTAAACTATTCGATTCGTTTCGATTTATTATTAGAGGACTTCTGTATGAAACCGCCAAACTTCGAACGGAGTACCAGTCAACTTATCGGGATGAGGTGATTTTGCAGTTGAAGCTAAGCAACTTAATCTAAAGTACTCAACTTTTACCTTGAAACAGAGTCTAAAAAGCTCAAAATAGATCTTTCTTCTGGATCCAATAGATCATCTTTAGCTTTGTTTTTAGGTTTAGTGTTATTCAATTGCTGTATTAGTTGACCTGATTGATACGCCTCAATGACCAATGGATGAATATAGTATTTGCGGCAGGTGGCAGGTCGGTTGCCCAATTTCTTTGCTGTCTGCTTTACTGCGCTAACAATATTGCGTTTTGCTTCAGTTTCTGACTGAGCTTCCCCCATTTCTTGAAGAGCAACTGCCGTTTCGACTGTGCCCGTCCAAGTTCGAAACTCCTTGGCGGTGAAGGTTTGTCCGGTAATACTTTGCAGATACTGATTGACATCTCCTGAGTCAATGGTTTGCCGATTATCATCATCATCAAAATACTGAAATAGCTCATATCCTGGTATGTCTCGGCAGCGTTTGACGGCTCTAGCCAACCTGCGATCGCGGAGTTCGATTTCATGATGGATACCGCGCTTGCCCGTAAATTCAAATCGAATTTTGTTGCTGAAAATTTCAACATGGCGATCGCGTAAGGTTGTCAGACCATAAGATGAATTTTGCTGAGCATATTCAGAATTACCAACGCGAATCAGAGTTTCGTCTAGTAGCCTAACCACAATGGCTACAACCTTTTCTCGGGTGAGCTTAGTCTGTCGCAGATTGCGATCGCACTGTTGTCGAATCAGGGGCAGGGCTAAACCAAAGGGAACCAGCCGATCAAACTTGGCCCGGCTCCGGAGTTCTTGCCAGTCATCATGATAGCGGTATTGCTTACGCCCCCGTTCGTCTCGTCCGGTTGATTGCAGGTGGCCATCGGGGTTCGGGCAAATCCACACGTCTTCCCAGGCAGGCGGAATATTGAGCGATTTGAGCCGTTCCAGAATGTCCTCATCTTGGATGCGATCGCAGTTTTCGTCGAAGTAGCTAAAGCCACGGCCCCAGCGTTTGCGAGTCAACCCTGGCGTGGAATCGCTAACGTAGCGCAAGCCTGCTTTCTGAGCCGCATTCTCAGGGTTGGTGATTAAATCAGTCGCTAGCTTCTGACGAATGAGTTGGCGATGTTCATCTGGAGATGAGGGAATTTTCATAGCTGGCATAGTTGCAATATCTTTATTGCAGCAAGCTCAATGCGTTTCGCCATCCACCCCCTGCGCCATTTGCCCTCTACCTTTGGCGCGATCTCAAAAGTCGTTTGAACCCCAACAGATTATTTGGGGGCAGTGCTGCAAAACAATCTGTTGGGGTTCCAATTTTGTAAGTGCATAATATGGGGCGAACTCATCCTGCATTTTGCTTAACGCCATCATTACAAATGTGTTCCAACAGAATCCCTTGAGAATCATGTAGCTCCAGTGACTTGAGATTACTCACCTCTAGCTTTGGAGACGTCATTGTCACTCGCCATTCCTCGGCATCAATGCCCAACAACTTCTCTAAGTTCACCGTTATAGGTGTGCCTCCCATGTGAGTCACCATCGCAACTTGTTGGGGCAATTTCGTTTTGGCACTTTTTGAAGGTTGCGTTCGTATGCCATAGAACAGGGTGCGTTCTTCATCACTAATGCGATCGAACAAATCACCCTCTAGAAGATCGGCTCGTAGCCAATCTCGCTGTAGACGAAACTCTCGCAACGCGCGATTATAGGCAGTTTGTTGCGGATCGAGCCTCGCTTCGTGCTTCCAAATACTAGAGATATCCCGCACATCTTCCATATAAGCAGTGCCAAAATCTTCTAACCAAGCCACATTTTCTGCATGATTAGGGGACTGTTCATTAGCAGACTCAGCACCATTAAAATGCGATCGGCAGCGATCGGCGATTTCTTGCAGATCATAGTTTGTCTGCTCTACCGCCTGTGCCAAGACATCCACAAATTCGCTCAGTTGTTGCACGGTGGCAAAACCTTTTGCTTTGAGTCGAGGAAACGCATCTGAGCGCTGATACAGTTCTGGATCAATTTGCCAGTCAATAAACCGCTCTTCCTTGGCAATAATCTTAATTCCATAGCGCTTATCCGTATTGCGGAAGAATGTCCACGGCGCACGCATTGTACAGTTGATAAAGTCCATCGGAATTCCAGGACTAAAGCCATAAACCCACATCGTAATGGCAGGATTGTCGTAGCCTTGTCTAAAGATCTCAGGTAATGTCTCGCCCAAATACCGATTAATGTCGCCGTCTGGAGCAACCCAGCTCCCTCGGTGCATCGTATCGTGGTTGCCACAGCCGGTAATCCAGTGTGACCCCATTTCCATAACTTCCTTTACCCGTCGCCACTTCTTATCCCAGAAGTTTTGCACTGTGGGTTTATTGTGGGCAAAGACGAGTGGCCCCCACTGTACCGTATCGGGCAAATACTCTAGCACATCACGGTAGGTTGAAACTTCTTCCCAGCCAGGATTGGGCCAAGGTCGTCCATCTTCGTAAATGGGAAAGGGATAGCGCTGATATTCATTAATAGTTTGGGGAATATCTGACATGGCTTTCAGATATTCATCATCATATTCAACCTGCCCAGACAAAGGGTTGAAAAACTGAAAATCTTGGCCGCCGTCAATACGCAGGGCATCTGCACCTGTATTCATTTTGCGACGCTGCATCTCAAGCAAAATTGCCCGAACAGTGGGGTTTTGGTGTTCAATTTCCTGCCCATACATACCGGGGCTTTTGAAGAAGCAGCCATTGAGTAAATCTAGGGCTTGATTATCAGCATGGCCATAGACCACGTCATAAATAACTTGGATGGGTTTACCTGGAAAATTATGTAAGGTCGAAATAAATTCAATTAGTTCATCAGGACGTAGTGTTTCCAACAGAGACGGTTCAATGGCTGCACTGCCAAAGATGACAATATCGTAGCCCCAGTTGTGGGTATCCGGTTTCCTCAGCGTAATTTCGATTTCGCCGTCTGTAGCTTCAATACTTTCTGTGGCCAAGTTCATTTTCTCAAGATCTTTGTCTTCAAAAATGAAAAAACCTTCCCCCAGATCATGATGGCCTCGATATTCAGCACTAGGCTCAACGGGCATCAATTGCACTGCGTCGTAGCTAATAAAATTTTCCTCTGTGGGGGTAAGCGGTTGGTTACTTTCGACCTGCTTGGCTAGCTGACGATAGAACTGAGTTAATCCAGAAATATAGGTGTTTGGTGATGAGGTGCCAATGTGCAATTGAAGAATATTGCGAGGTGGTTTGACATGTGGAATGTCTTCCTCTGCCTCTTCTTGTTCCTGTTTAAAGTAGTCTAAATCAGTGCGGGTTTCATGTAGTTTATGGAGATCGTACACTTCTGCGGGAGCATAAAATCCATAGGGTAGAGAATAGGCAAATGTATCGCCTAGAAACTCGACCTCATTCGTATTAATACCTAAATAACGAAGCCAATAAAATGAGCCAAGCTCGTCTTTTGTACCCGCTTTAATTCCCTCATAAACTCCCCAAAGGTATTCTTCCTGTTGGTTAATGGGTAAATGCTGACGATGAAATTTCGCTTTTTGATGCGGTTGGGACGGATTAATCTTTTCTTGAGGAGTAAGAATTTCAAGATGAATATTTTTAGACTGCAGTAAGTCTGCCCCCAAATCGGGAGCCCAAAAGCCAATTTCTGTTAAACCATCTTTACGATAGTGGGCACCTAATCGTCTAGAAATAGTTCTTGCTTGTTCAAAAACAGTGATATCTTTTTGTTTGACTTCATCTACCCAATTGGCAAGCTTTTGTGTTTCTTCGGGAACTAGCTTAATCGATTGAGCTTTTGGTTGATGTGCCGTCACCATGCGCCTTCTCTGTATCTGCTTGCTAAGCTCAATCGTATAGAAAAAAACAAGAATGTACTCATTCTGTGGAAAAGGATAGGCTCATTCTCTAGAAAGAGTTAGGCGATTTAGCTAGAGTGAATTTATAGCCGTCGCTAGGTTTGTTGAGATATTTACAAAATTCAACGTTTAAACGGTTGAACGGTTGAACGTTTTCAGAGTTTTCCAATCTGCTAACCAATGTGACTACTGCCATACTTTGAGCGCACTATTGGCTGGAGGGACTGACACAGTAGCGATCGCGACCTTGATCTTTGGCTTGGTAGAGGGCCTGATCGGCTAGTTCAATCAGGGTTTTGGGTGATTGATGTCGTTGGGGAATTAAACAGGCAACGCCTAGGCTGATGGTGACTCGGTCACTGATCAGGGATTTTTCGTGGGCAAACTGAAGACCGCGAACCCGCTGCTGGATTTGTTGTGCAACTGCGATCGCACCATTTATGTCCGTGTTCGGCAGCATGACCGCAAACTCTTCGCCACCATAGCGAGCCAGCAAATCCGCTGGGCGTCGGATGCCCAACTGCGCTGTCTGGGCCACGCCAATCAGGCAGTCATCTCCCTTCTGGTGGCCATAGAAATCATTGAACAGCTTGAAATAATCGACATCAAACATGATCAGCGACAGGGGATGCTGCTCCCGTTGCGATCGCAGCCACTCGGCAGCCAGATAATCGTCAAAGCGACGGCGATTCGGCACATGGGTCAGACCATCCAGAGTGGCTAGGCGCTCCAGTTCCAAGTTGATTTGCCGCAGTTCTTCCTCGAGCTGCTTCAAGTCGGTAATATCAACCGAGTTGCCGACAACACCCTGCGCCTGACCGTTGATGTCGGTTAGGGGGCTGATAATGGTTTGATAATAGCGAACGGCTTCATTTTGGCTGGCCGAGATTTGGTTGAGATGTTGATGCGGTTGCCCAGTTTTCATCACTTGGCGATTGTATTCAACCCACTGATCAATTTCTGCCTTACTCAGGTTGGGATTGAACTCGTCTTCCCGTTTCCCCAACATGGCTTCAGTTGGCAGACCATGAATCTTGCTGCAAGCCTGATTCGCCATGATCAAGCGACCCTCTGCGTCCTTGACGAATACCGAGCTGGGAATCATGTCTAAAACCTGACGAATAAACTGCTGCTGCGCTTCCAGTTCTAGTTCTGCCCGCTTGCGATCGGTAACGTCTCGAATAATAAACAGCGCTTCATCTGCTCCGCTGGCCACGACGCGCACTTCTTCGAATTGAACCGCCCCATCAACCACCACCTGCTGCTCATAAATGACGGGTTGTTGGGTTGCGATCGCTTGTTTCAGAGCCTGCATCTGATGCTCGGCCATTTCAGGGGATAGATAATCCTGCATCTTTTGGCCAATCGGCAGGTCTGAAGCCGAAATCAAGTCAGTCAGCGCATCGGTTCGCACATAGTTGGTGTAGACTCCAGCCGTGTTTACCTGGAACATCAGATCTGGAATGGCTGTCAGAATGGCTCGATTCTGGGCTTCACTCCGCTGCAGAGCCGCTTCAATCTGCTTCCGACTGGTAATGTCACGAATAATAATCAGGACTTCGTCTGGGCCGCAGGGCACGATGCGGGCTTCTTCATGCCGCAATTCACCCTGAATTTCAATTTCATATTCATAGATTTGGCGCTGACCTGTGTCGAGGGCCAGCCGGGTGTAGTGCAATCGTTTTTCGACTAAGTGAGGCGGTAGCGAATCCGTAACCGGATGATTGATTAGTTCATCCAGGGTGCCGACGGTTTGGATATCATCTCCTTCCACAACGTCGAGCTGATAGCCCTGTCGATCTTGGCGAATCAGCAAGTCGGGGATCGCCTCTAGAATAGCGGCTTTGGTCGCTTCGCTTTCCTGTAATGCACGGGTGCGCTCAGCAATTTTTTGCTCAAGCTGCTGGTTGTAATTGGCAAGCACCTGTTCGGTTTGACGGCGCTGGGCAATATTTTGGAAGGCTGCGATCGCATAAGCAATCTGATGATTGTCATCCCGTACTGGAGTAGCCGTGACCTCAAGCGGCACAATCGTTCCAGACGAGTGATGCACCTGGATATCATCGATATAGACCTGTTTCCCAGCTAGCGCTTGGGCCACTGGTAGTTCATCTACCGGATAGAACTGCTGAGTCTCCGCTTTATACAGTTTCAATGCGCGGGCGCAGTCGGTTATTTTTGCTTTGGGCATTTCATCGATATCTAAAAGATGACGCGCTTGCTGATTCATATAGACCAGTTCGCCATCGCAACTGTGAATCATAATCCCAATCGGAATGGCTTCAAGGAACTGGTTGAGCCGCTGCTCATTGCTAGTAACGGTTTGGTTTAAACGCTTTAGCGCCAAGAGGGAATGGCGCAGCCGCTGCGTCATTGCATTAAATGCCGTGGTCAGTTCACCAATTTCGCCCGCATGATGGGTCGTAACGGTTTGATCCCAGTCGCCCCCCTCAGCAATATTCTGGGCGGCGTCACGCAGGGTAACCAAGGGGCGAAGCACCCAGCGGACAATCAGTAACCCTAAGAGGATTGAAAGAATTAGGGCCGCGCCGCACAGAGCGATCGTTCGGTTGGTATTGCTTTGAATTTGCTCAATAAAGTCCTGTTCCGGCAGCGTAACGATAATCAGCCAGTCCAGCCCCGCTGCATCCTGGTAGGGCATAACGGAGACAAAATAGCGCTGTCCATTCGTTTGATAGCTCAACTGCTGGAAACTGGTAATTTGGCTAAAGTCCCCAAACTGCTCGTTCAAAAACTGGCTGCTCGACCGGATGAGGGGATGGCGGCTATCGGGTGCAACTTGACGCTCGGCAGGTTGGCCGTCGGTAATCAGCAGGCTGTCCGTAGTGGAGCTAGCCACAAACTGACCGTTGCGCTCAATGATAAAGGTTGCGCCCGTTTGGCCAACCTTGAGCGATCGCAAAAACTGATTCAGCTCACGCGTCAAGATAATATCGGTTCCACACACGCCGATGAACTGTCCCGCTGCATCATAGACAGGCAGACTGGCCGTAATCGTGGGCAGATCTAGTTCCCAATCCAGATAAATAGGACTCCAAGCGGCGGCTTGCTTTGTTTTGGCTGCTTCGTACCAGGGTCGAACTCGTGGATCGTAAGATTCAGCATGAGTTCCCTGTAGCTGATCGCGATAGCCGTACCGATCCACTGAGTAGTATTGGAAGCGATATCCAGTTGCGGCATTGCTAAAGGACGTTTCGAACGAATCTGCTGCTGCCGTGGGCTGCGATCGCCCAGCTCCTAAAAACGCACCATCCGCTTCAGTACTGCAATAGGTATAGTTGAGCGTGGGAAACGACCGAATCTGCTGGCCAAAGAACTGTTCACCCTTGACCGCCACCAGATCAATCTCGCCGCGCAGCAGAGTGGTCGCATTGATTTGATTAACCGCATGAGGAATCGTTGTGTAGGCTTTGATTTCTTGTTGAATATGGGTGGCAACCTCGCGCTGTAGCTCCTTCACTAGCTCATCAACCGCTTTTTGCCCCGCCCGAAACGACAGATAACCAACCAGCCCCACTGTACCGACCAGTTGCATTACAAAGGGAATGATCAAAACTGCTCGTAAAGGCAGTTTCTGACCGATAGAAGCAAACTTGGATGGCGCTGGTCGCTGATGCACAGATAGAAGAAACCAAAAATGAAAAGGGATATCCTGTGTACACCCAAGACCTGAGTCTACTTGCATCTTGCACCAAAACCCAGAAAGCTAATTTGGCTGACGCATAACGCAGCTAAACTATCGCTTCAGGCTTTGGTTTAAGGTGCAACATGAGGTGCAATATATGAGCCTACTCAAAATACTAGCTTGAGTCTTCCACACTCCTCCTTAAGCCTAACGCTATGTCATGGACTGCTGGATCTGTATAAGTGTCACTTCCCAAACTAGCCGAGGCTGGACGTACTGCAATAGGTACCGACGAGCTTTCTCTAACGCATCCAAGCAGGGCACGATAGCTCTAGGCTGATAGACGCGATCGGGGGCAGGCGATCGCCAGTAGTGGTGCTGGAGATATTCAATGAGCCAGAGTTGGGCTTCGGCATCCAGTGTTTGATCCACCTGACGAGCTAGGGTAAGCGCCTGTTTGAGCGTTTGAGGTGGGGTTTGGAGAGCTTGCAGCAGCTCAGCCGGAACCGCTTCTAAATACTGCCAACTTGCGATCGCAGCCCCAGGACTACCCTGGGCAATCGCCAGAATATTGGGATAATTGAGAATTTCAGCATGCTCCGCTTGCTGAAGAACGGTCGCCATTTCCGCTTGGCTGAGCCGATAAAACGGAATTTTCTGACAGCGGGAAACCAGCGTGGGCAAGAGCGCATCGGTATCGGGCGCGAGCAGAATCAGCGTTGCTTGGCCCGGTTCTTCCAGCGTCTTGAGCAGAGCATTGGCAGCGGCTTCCCGCATGGTTTCAGCCTGTTCAATCACCACCACAGCCCGAGCCGCTTCTAGAGGCGGACGGCTGAGAAACTGGCTGATCTCTCGAATTTGCTCTAGCCGAATTTGGGGTGGGGCTTTACGCTTTACGCCCAGTTCTGCCGCTTCGGAGACGGAAACGCGGCGTCCCTGATGCAGATAAGTTGGTTCCACCCACAGTAAATCGGGATGATTGCGATCGCGGATTCGCTTTTGCAAGATTGGATCGGTGCAGGTTGCAAACGGATCTGCCGTACCTGATTTTGCTAACAGCAGCCGCAAAAAAGCTAGAGCGGTACGGCTCCGGCCAATGCCTGCCGATCCGGCGAATAAGTAAGCCGGTGCAATCCGCCGCTGCTGCACGGCCTGGGTCAGGAGTTCAACCGCCTGCGGCTGACCCACTATGGCTTCGAAAGGGGGGGATACCATTGGCATAGGTGCTGCATCAGGACAGTTTGAATCGCTTGTGCCACATCATCTTCGGCCTGACTCGCGTCAATACGGCAAATGTGGTCGGGTTGAGCCTGGGCGAGAGCTTGAAATCCGTTTCGTACCCGCTGATGAAATGCAGAATCACTCTGCTCCATCCGGTCTGCCGCACCTCGCTGACGAGTGCGGGCTAGCCCCAGTCCAACGTCAATATCGAGCCAAAGGGTCAGATCGCTCGCCAGTCCCGCCGTGGCAATTTGATTAAGCTGATCAATCAAATCCAAGTCAAACCCTCGACCATAGCCCTGATACGTAATCGTTGATCCAGTATAGCGATCGCACAAAATTAGTCGTCCCTGTTCGAGTGCTGGCCGTAACTCCTCCTCGACGTGCTGTGCCCGATCGGCGGCGTAGAGCAGCAGTTCAGTCCGGTCAGTCAAGCTACCCGGTTCCGACTGGAGCAGCAGCTGACGGATTTGCTGACCAACCGCCGTGCCGCCCGGTTCGCGGGTGACGAGAATATCGGTGATGTCGCCAGCGGTTCGCAGTTTATCCAATACTCCACTGGTGCGTAACCATGCTTGGGTGTGGGCTAGCTGAGTGGTTTTGCCCGCCCCCTCGCCGCCTTCAAACACGATTAGCTTGCCGCGTCGTTTCCCGTTGTCGTCACCTGTGACTGTCAAATCTTTTCCTCAAAACCGAAAAACTGAAGCAACTTATGCCAAATCTGACTAGAAAGACCCCAAATTATTTTCTGTGAACGTTAGGCGTGTCCACCGACAAGATCACTTAGGAGCGTGAATTAAATAGCCTGTCAATCATTCCATCCGTAGGGACACGGCATTGCCGTGTCCCTACCCCAAAGATTTCACCTTATTAAATTCACGCTCCTTAGGGTAGCGTATTATGGCTTGATCCTTGTCCCGATATGCTCAGCGATCGCATAATCAGAACCTGGGTCACATGCCGTCGATAGGCTGCACTGGCTAAGCTGTCGTTTAAACAATGCTCTAGCGGTAAATGGTTGTCCAATGCCTCTGACACCTCGGACTCCGACGGCAGGTGGTCAAACTCCAGTAGACAGGGAACTGCGATCGCAGCGCCAATGGCAACTCGAACCCGCTGTGTTACAGGTTGAACGGCTGTCGCCACGATCGAAACCGCTAATCCTGCTGAAGCGACGCAAATCCGCTGATAGTCCACCTGCCACTGTAACTTCTCGGCTGGAATAACGATTTTCCGCAGCAGTTCGCCCGGTTGCAGCCGCGTCTGCTTTATTCCGGTTTGAAATGAGATCGCATCTACCCAGCGTGACTTACCTGCGGGCGTCACCAACTCATAGCGCGCATTCAGCAGCACCATTGCCGGAGCAAACGTTCCAGCCGGAATCGCCAAGCAGAGGTTGCCACCGACGGTAGCGACATTCTGCACTTTAAAGGAGGCCAGTTCAAGAACCGCTTGCTTCAGCACTTGCACTCCCGGCCAGTCCACAGGATAGGCGGGACGCAGCAAATCGCTCAAAATACAGGTGGCACCAATCGTCAAACCGTCGGGCGTAATCTCTAACTCGGCCCAGCCCAATTGAGTGATGTCAATTAGCGTAGTGAGCTGGGGTTGAGGCTCGGTATAAACCCACGTTCCGCCAGCTAGCCAGCTATAGCCTGACTGCCAGTCGTTGACTTCCGCCAGTGTTTGGGGCCGACGATAGGTTTGAATGCTGTGCAGATCCATAGGCGCAAACAAGAGGAATATCTAGTTCTATCAGGAAGCCGTCAAAAATGCAGCGTTCGTTGATTTACAATAATTTTCTTTAATTGATTTCTAAGAAAAGATAACGATTAGCTCACAGCATGTCCTGCTGCTTGAACAATAAACATATAGCTTGTTTGGAGCCAAAAATAATCTGAATGCCGGAGATCCAAAGTTTTTGGGCTGCTTTCTGCTTCAAATTTAATGCTAGTTGAATGGCTGGCGGACGGAGTTTGCTGACGCGAATTCAACCCGCCATCTGTTTTGCTGTTGCTATTGGTTTTACTCACATCTTGCACCAAAACCCAGAATGGTTATTTTGCCGCCGCGATGCGGCGGCAAAATAACCTCCTCGGGTTCTCAAAATGCAAGGTGCAAGATGTGAGTTTTAGGCCGATGGCTATTTTGGTTTCGCTGACAAAATTTATTAGTAAAAGTCAGCAGAAGTCCACAAATCGCTCATTTTATCTCTCTTTCGAGGGTTGAGGAATTGGGCTCAGAGTTCTACAACGTTAGAGCTAATAAAAATTTAACTTCACCGCAGCGAGAGACGTTCGCATGGTCAATTTAAAGCCAACAAATATTCGTTTGAAGGCGACCGCTAAGAGTAAAGAGGATGCTATTCGTCAGGCGGGTCAGCTTTTAGTGGAAAACGGTCATATTCAACCGGGCTATGTCAAAAGCATGCTGGCCCGAGAACAACAGGCCAATACCTACCTGGGCAACACTATTGCTATTCCTCACGGGCAGCCCAAAAACCGCGACATGATTCTGACCACGGGCATTTCTGTGGTGCAGTTGCCCGCAGGCGTGGAGTGGAATCCGGGCGAAACGGTGCGGCTGGTAGTTGGAATTGCCGCTAAATCAGACGAGCATTTGCAGATTTTGACCAATTTGACCCATGTGCTGGATGATCCCGCTGCCGTTAATCAGCTGGTGGAAACGGATAATCCCCAAGCGATTATTGATCGGCTGACAGGTGCAACATCAGAGGCGCAGTCAGGCGCAGCAGCCAGTGGCGGCGGACTCGATACCGCTGGATTTGACCAGTATGTTGATTTGACCATTGATGCGCCTACAGGACTCCACGCCCGTCCGGCGACCGTGTTTGCGGATTTAGCCAAATCCTTTGAGGCTGAAGTGCGCGTTCGGTACGGCGATCAGGTGGCTAACGGCAAAAGCCTGATGTCGCTGCTGAAGCTGGGCGTTGGCAAAGATAGCGTTGTGCGGGTGATGGCGAAGGGCGACGATGCCGCCGAAGCGCTGGCAGCATTACAGGAAGCGGTGGAAGAGGGACTGGAAGAAGAGGAAGAAGCGGCTCCCGAATTACCCGTCGAACTGCCGGCACTGGAATTGGCCAGCGATGCGATTAGCGGTGTTGCGGCCTCACCAGGACTTGCGATCGCACCGCTCTATCGGTTTCATCGGGCCAAGCTAGAGTTTTCAGTAACGGCGGCAGATACAGACGCAGAGATTGCCAGTTTAAAAGCTGCGATCGCAAGTGCGGAAGCGGATCTAGCTGAACTCTATACTGCCGTCAAAGCTCGATCCGGCAAGGCTAAAGCCGCTATTTTTCAAGCCCATCAGGAATTTCTGGCCGATCCAGAACTGCGCCAGAATGCGATTGACCAAATTCCGCCCAATCACAGCGCCGCTTGGGCATGGCAGCAGGCGATTGAAACCCGTGCCAAAGAACTGGAAGCGCTGGCTGATCCAGTGCTGTCGGGGCGGGCGGCTGATGTGCGGGACGTGGGCCAGCGGGTGCTGGCGCGGCTGGTGGCCTCGGATGACGCGGGGCTAGAGCTGCCGGATTATCCAGTAATTTTGATTGCCGATGATTTGACGCCTTCCGACACGGCGGGACTTGACCCCGAAACGATTCGCGGCTTCTGTACGGCGGCAGGTGGGGCTACGTCCCACACGGCGATCATTGCGCGATCGCTCAATATTCCGGCGGTTGCTGGAGCTGGGCGAGCGATTCTAGATTTACCAACCGGACAAACCGCCATTCTGGATGGCGATGGTGGCCAACTCTACGCCCAACCCACAGAGGCAGATCTGGAGCAGGCGCGGCAGGCGGAGTCCGAACGGGCCAAGCTGCGCGACGTGGAGCAGCAGACTCGCTTCCAGCCTGCTCTCACCCCCGATGGACACCGAATTGAAGTTGTAGCCAATATTGGTGGCCCAGCGGAAGCGGCTCAGGCGATTCAAGCAGGCGGCGAAGGAGTGGGCCTGTTGCGCACCGAGTTTTTGTTCCTTAACCGTTCCAATCCGCCCAGCGAAACCGAGCAGTACGATGCGCTGTGCCAGATGACCCAGGCGTTGAACGGCCTGCCGCTGATTGTGCGAACGCTGGACATTGGCGGCGACAAGCATGTGCCGTACCTCAATCAGCCCGCCGAGGACAATCCTTTCTTGGGCATTCGGGGGATACGGCTCTGCCTGGAGCGTACGGAGCTGTTTGAAACCCAGCTGCGAGCCATCCTGCGGGCTGCTCAGAATGGCTATATCCGGATTATGTTTCCGATGATTGCCACGCTGGAGGATATTCGGGCGGCGAAGACGGTGCTGGAGTCAGTGCGATCGCAACTGAATGCCCCTCCGGTGGAAATTGGCATGATGGTGGAAGTGCCGACGGCTGTGCTGATGGCGGCAGAGTTCGCCCAGGAAGTGGATTTCTTCTCCGTCGGTACCAATGACCTAACGCAATACCTGCTGGCGATGGATCGGGGACATCCCACTCTCGCTAAGCAAGCAGATGCGCTCCATCCGGCAGTGCTGCGTGCCATTCGGCAAACGGTGCAGGCTGCAACCGATGCCGGGAAATGGGTTGGGGTATGCGGTGGTCTGGCGGGCGATCCGCTGGGCGCATTGATTCTGGCGGGATTGGGCGTGAAGGAACTGAGTATGGATATTCCCAGCATTCCTAAAATCAAGGCCAAGCTGCGAGGCACGTCGATGAAGCAGATGCGGCGATTAGCCAAGAAAGCATTGGCTTGCCGCATGGCAGCGGAGGTGCGGGATCTATGAGTCAGCGAATTGCAACCATTACCCTCAATCCAGCCATTGACCAGACGGTGGCCATTGCTAATTTTCGGGCCAATGCGGTGAATCGCGTCAGCTGGAAGCAGGACGATGCGGGCGGTAAAGGGGTGAATGTGGCTTCGTTCCTGGCCGATACAGGCCATGATGTCAGCGTCAGCGGCTTCTTGGGCGAAGACAACGTTGCGCTGTTCCACCAGCTCTTTCAGCACAAGGGAATTGCCGATCACTTTGTTCGCATCCCTGGCGAAACCCGCGTCAACATCAAGATTGTGGACGATGCCCAGGCACAAGTCACTGATATTAATTATCCGGGTCAGGAACCGAGAGAAGAGGATATCCAGATCCTGCAGGATGTGGTCAATGCGCTAGCGCAGCAGTGCGACTGGTTTGTTTTCTCTGGCAGCGTTCCGGGCGGCGTTTCCAATGACATCTATGACCTGCTGATTGGCGCTGTCAAAGTCTTCGATCGGCGCGTGGTGCTGGATACCAGCGGTGATGCCCTGCGCTGTGGGGTACCCGCCAAACCAGATCTGATTAAGCCCAATCAGGCAGAGCTGGAAGAGTTGCTAGGAGTCTCTCTTTCCAGCCACATAGAGATCGTAGCCGCTGCGCGGGAGCTAATCCAGTCCGGTATTCCCTATGTTGTCGTATCGATGGGGGCAGAGGGTGCGCTGTTTATCGATCACAAACAAGCCGTCCATGCTCAACCGCCTGCCATTGAGGTAAAAAGCACAGTGGGAGCAGGTGATGCAATGGTAGCAGGCATCGTTGCTGGCTTAATCAGCGGAAAGTCCTTGGCGGACTGCGCCGCTCTCGCCACAGCCTATTCAATGGGGGCACTCAGCCAGATTGGGCCGCGCCTGCCGCCGTTATCGACCATTCAGGACATGTGCGATCGCATTACCGTCCGCCCTGTCACATAAACCTGTTACATGAAATTGCGAAATTTATTGCTTGCTATCTTATGACTAAAATTGTTGCCGTTACCGCCAGTACCGCTGGCGAAGCCCATACTCAGATGGCAGCGGAAGCCCTCAAGCGTACGGCGGCTGCCCTGGGTCACGATCTGAAAGCCGAAGCTCAAACAGGCACCGTCGTGACGGAACTGAGCGAGGCGGACATCCAGCAAGCCGACGTGGTGATTGTAGGAGCCGACCAGTTTCTTAACCGCGATCGCTTTGAGGGGAAGCCTGTCTACGCTGTTTCAACCAGTGAAGCGATCCGCAACACCGAAATGGTGATTCAAAATGCGGTGGCGCTGGTGAAGCAACTGCCGAATCTAGAGCGAACAACGCCCCATCCCTACGATCCGCTGCCGGAGAATGGGACGACGAATCGGGAAACAGGCGCAGGTACTGTACCGCAAACTGCGGCTCCCAGTCCAGCGGTTGAAACCAGTGAACCACCTGCTGATACCCAAAAGTTCTTTGTCGGGATTACCTCCTGTCCCACGGGCATTGCTCATACCTTTATGGCAGCTGAAGCTCTGAAGCAGGGAGCGGCAAAGCTTGGTCACGACATCAAAGTGGAAACTCAAGGCTCAGTGGGAGCGAAAAATCAGCTCACTGACGACGAGATTGCCCGCGCCGATGCCGTCATCATTGCCGCCGATACCCATGTGGATCTGTCTCGCTTTAACGGCAAGCCCGTGTACCAAACTTCGACCAAGGCGGCCATTCATGATGCCAGCGAAGTGGTGGTCAATGCCCTTGATGCTCCCGTTCTCGGCAGCGGTCAGGGGGGTGGCCAGGGCTATATGGACGAAGTGCAGCGAGCCAAGGCTGAGCGATCAGAAAAGCGCTCTGGGCCTTATAAGCACCTGTTGACGGGTGTGTCGTACATGCTGCCCGTGATTGTGGCGGGTGGTTTAATCATTGCTTTGTCCTTTGTGTTTGGCATTAATCCTGAAGAAGGCACCTTTGGTGCAGCGCTGATGCAGATTGGGGGTGAGGCTGCCTTTACGCTGATTGTGCCCGTCCTGTCCGGCTACATCGCCTTTTCCATTGCCGATCGGCCTGGTCTGGCTCCCGGTCTAGTTGGCGGTTTGTTAGCTGCGAACCTGAATATGGGCTTCCTGGGCGGCATTCTCTCCGGTTTCTTAGCAGGTTATGTCGCTAAATTGATCCGCGATAAGGTCAATCTACCCGCCAACTTTGAAGGTTTAAAGCCCGTACTAGTCATTCCTCTGCTAGCTACCTTAATCGTCGGACTGCTGCTGGTATACGTGTTCGGCGCACCCGTGCGGTTCATCATGGAAGGATTAGCAACCTATCTCGAAGGCTTGAGCGGCACCAATGCGGTGCTGTTGGGATTAATTCTGGGTGCGATGATGGCGGTCGATATGGGTGGCCCCGTCAATAAAGCCGCTTACACCTTTGCTGTTGGCCTGTTAGCCACCGATATCTATGCGCCGATGGCGGCAGTGATGGCGGCTGGCATGACACCGCCGCTAGGTTTGGCGCTCGCGACCTTTGTTTCAAGAAAGTATTTCAATCAGGCTGAGCAAGAGGCGGGCAAAGTCGCTTCCGTATTGGGTATTTCCTTCATCACCGAAGGCGCGATTCCCTTTGCCGCCAACGATCCGCTGCGGATTATTCCCGCCTGTATCGCCGGATCTGCGATCGCGGGTGGATTATCGATGCTGTTTGGCTGTACGCTGCGCGCCCCCCACGGCGGCATCTTCGTGCTGGCCATTCCCAATGCAGTGGAAAATGTCGGGCTGTATATTGTTGCGATCGCAGTTGGCACGCTGGTAACGACTCTTGCCACCATCCAGCTCAAGCATCTATTCCCCAAGGATCGCGTCCAGGCTGAAGCGTAATTGACTCTAGTTTCGCCTTGCTAATCAAGCTCTTAAAGAAGTCATTTTGCCGCCGCAATAGGCAGCAAAATGACTTCTTTGAGTTTTGGTGAAAGATGTGAGTATACAATAAACGGGTGTAAATAAATGTAACTCTGCGTCCCCATGAACCTGTTGTTCATCCTTAAACTGCTCCTGACCTTGTCAGGTATAGGATTCATTGCGTATCTGCTCACGGCTCGCCGCTACCAGTCGTCCAATACCGTGGCGGATTCCTATGACCAGTGGACAGAAGACGGCATTCTAGAATTTTACTGGGGTGAGCACATTCACCTGGGCTACTACGGTGTCCCCCCAGAGTCCAAAGATTTTATTCAAGCAAAGATTGATTTTGTGCATGAAATGGCGCGCTGGGGCGGCTTAGATCAGCTCCCAGCAGGCACGACGGTTCTGGATGTGGGCTGCGGTATCGGTGGTAGCAGCCGTATCCTGGCTCGCGATTACGGTTTTTCTGTCACAGGCGTGACGATCAGTCCTCAGCAGGTCAAACGGGCGCAGGAGTTGACACCTACAGGCGTTGATGCCAAATTCCAGGTTGATGACGCGATGGCACTGTCGTCTCCTGATGCCAGTTTTGATGTGGTCTGGTCGGTCGAAGCGGGGCCACACATGCCGGACAAAGCAGTCTTTGCGCGGGAGTTGCTGCGGGTGCTGAAACCAGGTGGAATCTTGGTTGTGGCCGACTGGAATCAGCGCGACGATCGCCGCAAGCCGCTCAATTTCTGGGAGCGCATCGTAATGCGGCAACTGCTCGATCAGTGGGCACATCCGGCTTTTTCCAGCATTGAAGGTTTCTCTGAGCGGCTGATGGAAACGGGTTTGGTCGAAGGTCAGGTGGAAACTGCCGACTGGACGCAGGAAACGCTGCCGTCTTGGATCGATACAATTTGGCAAGGCATCGAGCGTCCCCAAGGTTTTCTGCGCTATGGCTTACCGGGATTCGTCAAGTCAGCTCGCGAGGTGCCAACCATCCTGCTAATGCGACTGGGCTTTGGCGCAGGACTCTGTCGATTCGGTATGTTCCGCGCCCGCCGCGCAAACGTGGAATCCACACGGGTAGCCGCTTCTGAAACCTCTCAGGCGGGTCAAGTCTAGAGACATGCTTCTATCTCTCTCTGCCCATCAAAAAATATTACAAGTCAAAACAAGATAGTTCACTTGAACTATAATTTGGCGATGTATGGACAACATTTTGACGGAGCAGTTGGATCATGGAAGAAAGCCCCAGCATTTTGTCCCATATCTCGCTTGGTACTAACGACTTCGAGCGAGCCGTTGCCTTTTATGATCAGGTTTTGCCGACATTGGGCTGTCGGCGCTTAATGGAACATCCAGGCGCGATCGCATACGGCAAAGTCTATCCTGAGTTCTGGATTCAAACGCCGTTTGACGGTCAGACGGCTTCTGTTGGCAATGGCACACACATTGGTTTTATCGCACCGACCAAAGAAGCCGTACAGGCCTTTTATAATGCGGCGTTAGCTGCCGGAGCTACAGACGATGGTGAACCTGGGGCTCGACCTGACTACGGCGATCCTTACTATGGCTGCTTCGTTCGCGATTTGGACGGTCACAAGATTGAGGCTGCCTACTGGGATGAATCGCTAGAGTAGATAAGAACAGGCATTAAGAACTATGGATTAAATAGCCTGTAAACCGTTCCATTTGTAGGGACACGGCATTGCCGTGTCCCTACCCCAAAAATTTCACCTTATTAAATCCGAGTTCCTAAGTAAAGGCGGGCGAAGCCACGCCTGAAGGGCTACATGGCTTTTGCCCCTACCAGAGTCGAGTCTCTGGTAAACGCCTAGGATTGTGAATCCAACACCCTGTCCATGAGTCCACCCGTAGGGGCATGGCATTGCCATGCCCCTACCCCAAAGATTTCACTTGATTAAATTTGCGTTCCTTAGCCCATAATAAGAAACGTTGTGTAACGTTTTATTGCTATGCCTTTACCCAGCAATTTGGCAACTCTTGATGGTCAGCCGCTTTCGCCGGAAACTCTAGAGAATAAAGTGGTGCTGTTCGTTAACGTAGCCAGCCAGTGTGGTCTGACCCCGCAGTATAGCGGCCTAGTGGAGTTAGATCAGGAATATCGCGATCGCGGTTTGGTAATTATCGGCGTACCCTGCAACCAGTTTGGCAAGCAGGAGCCAGGAACACCGGAAGAAATCAAGGATTTCACCCAGTCGAAGTACAACGTAGACTTTACGCTGCTGGAAAAGCAGGATGTCAACGGTGCCAACCGCAGCCCCTTGTATCAGTTCTTAGTGGGTGAAGGCCCCGATATTGCCTGGAACTTTGGCAAGTTTGTTGTCGGTCGAAGTGGCGAAGTGGTGGCTCGCTTTGAACCCCAAACGGCTCCCAATGATCCAGACCTAAAAGCCGCGATTGAAAAGGCTTTGGGCTAATCAAATGGCAACTGGTTAGGTAGCTTAAGCCTGCCAGAAGTCCGTCAAGTTAGCCTCATCGATCAGGTACGCTGTTTCCCCATCGCGGATCGCGCGTTTGCCATGATGGGGAAACGTGCCAATATCAACCTTGACCTGTTCGCCACCGACTAAATACACCAACTCCTGATCAAACGGATTCCGCAGATGGTGCGGCTTTTGAGGCAGACCAAACCCCATAAAATCACCTGCCGCAACTTCATATTCCGCTTCGTCAATCTCGGCAATGCCTCGACCCGATAAGATATAAATCCATTCTTCTTCATTACTGTGGGCGTGGTAAATAAACGATTCTTTACCAGGAGGAATGCGAGCCAGGGTAACGCCGATCCGATTGAGTCCGGTGGCGCGACTGAGCGATCGCAGATACACTTTGGAATTGGGATTTAGCGGATGATGAAATTCAAACTCGCCAATTGCTTCAATATCGGCGGCTTTGAGCAGTGAGGGTTGAGATTCGGGCTGGGGCTGAGACATAGGAACTTGACATCCCGTTGAAACTTGCTTTAATTGAGCTATCACTCAGTTTATTTCAACTATGCAGCCGTCAATTCATTTGACTACCACCACTACGACCCAAACCACCCATCCGGGAGGGCTGTAGGTGCTGCGCTAGAATTGCAAGCTTACCGTTGAAACGGCCCTCCTGATCACCATCGGGAGGGCTGTTTGTTTTAGATACGTGGCCCTCACCCCCAGCCCCTCTCCCGCAGGAGAGGGGAGCCGGAGATCGATCATCAATTTTTTGTTCTTGTTCCCTCTCCCGTGGGAGAGGGCTAGGGTGAGGGCTTTCCGAGTAATGTTACTTTCTAAACCAATGTTCAGAATTACAACCACTACGACGACTACCACTACCACGCCGGGAGGGACGTGACGATTGCGGCTGCCAAAACGCATTCAATTCGCCCCTCCAAGTGCTCTTGGAGGGTTTTTTGTTATTTCAAATTAGCCTGCCATTGACTCATATCAAGTCTGTGTATAAGAACCCGATTTATTTTTTATGAAACGTTTGCAGAGCAAACGTTTCATAAAAAATAAATCATGGGTTTTCAACAAGACTTCATATCACATTAATTTCGTTAATTTACCCACTCATTCATCCACTAAAGGAGAACTCAAATGGCTGACCATCGCGATTTCGCAAGAGATATGGATTTGTTTCACTTTGAAGAACACAGCCCCGGCATGGTGTTCTGGCATCCCCAGGGCTGGCAGCTTTTCCGTAATGTTGAAGACTTCATGCGCCAAGAGTATCAGCATCATGGCTTTGACGAAGTGCGATCGCCCGTGGCCCTGAGCCGATCGCTGTGGCTGCGATCGCAACATTGGCAGAAGTTCCGCAATGGTATGTTTGTCGTGGGCAGTGCTGAATCTGAAGCACCAGAGGTGGACGCGGCGGTGGCTGTGGCGGAACCGGACTATGCGCTGAAGCCGATGTCCTGTCCAGCTCATATCGCCATTTTTCAGGCCCATAAACGCAGCTATCGGCAGTTGCCCATGCGATTGATGGAGTTTGGCATGTGTCACCGCAATGAGCTATTGGGAACGCTGTCGGGCTGTATGCGGCTGCGGCAGTTTGTCCAGGATGATGCCCATATTTTTTGCCAGCCGGGGGATGTGCCCCAGGAAATTCAGCGCTTTCTGAGCATGGTGCAGCGGGTCTATGGGGCGTTTGGCTATGAGCGATTTTCGCTACAAGTGTCCCTGCGACCTGCCCAGCGCTTGGGTTCAGATGAACTGTGGGATCGAGCAGAGAACATTTTAATTGAGGCGGTGCAGTTGCTCCAGATGGACTTTGAGCTGGCTCCAGGGGAAGGCGCATTTTATGGGCCAAAGCTGGAAATTGCTCTGCACGATCATCTTGGTCGCTCTTGGCAGTGCGGTACGTTTCAGGTCGATTTCAATATGCCGCGTTTGTTTGACCTCTCGTTTGTCAATGCCGCAGGCGAGCTAGAGCAGCCAATTATTCTGCACCAGGCGGTTTTGGGTTCCCTCGAACGCTGGATCGGTATTCTGCTGGAGCACCATGACGGAATTCTGCCGCTCTGGTTGGCTCCCACTCAAATTGCCGTCGCGCCCATTTCGGATAAATCCGCAGACTGGGCCGAAGCGATTTTCCAGCGACTCAAACAGCGCGGCATCCGAGTTGAAATGTGCGATCGCAATGGCACAATCGGCAAGAAAATCCGCGATTTATCCCGCTGCCGCGTCCCGCTCATCGCCATTGTGGGCGAACAGGGAAGCGAACAGCAAACGCTCAATCTGCGGCGATTAGGAGAAAACAAGCAGGAGGAGATATCGCTAATTGAATTGGAAAATCAGTTGGTTAAACTCATCAGCTACGATGGGGCGTAATCGTTACCTGATCGTGCAATATGTCGGCCACAAATCCTAAAGCGATTCTCCAAGCATGGGTTGAGGCGTTCAATCGGGTAGATGTTGAAACGCTTGTTTCTTTTTATACCGAGGATGCCATCAACCGAGTAGTGTCGTGCTGACGAGTAAGTGTTAGTTAAACGACGCTTGCCGCCAATAGAGATATTAAAAAATAAGCTGTGGATAATGCTTGATTGATCTAAGTCAGTTTTGGTCAGTTTGGTTGATGGGCATTGGCCGAATAAATCAAATGCCAAAGATTAGATTTTGATTTATCCAATGTTGCCCTAGATTTTGCATACAACCATTTAGATACTTGCATTTTACACTGATCTTGCAGAGGTTATTTGTTACCATAATACAGCGACAAATAATTCTTCTGGTTTCTGATTGGTGGAGTGCCAGCTGTGAGGATTACTGTATTAAGCGAATAGCCTTAAGCATTGATAAACTGGAGCTGCAATGGTGTAGCCCCAGTTGCTGTTGAGGGGCATGCTGTCATCTACTGTGCAACCACCTCACTTAACCTGTAATCGTTGTTAACCCAAGGCCGTAACCTGTATTCACAATTTGTGCAGAGCATAGATTTGAGAGATAAGGTGAAAATAAGAGAAAAGTAATAGAGCTTTGGCGTTTATTACTGGCAACGATGATTTATGATTGCTGCACGATTGACCCTTGGCGATCAGGTGACTCCCTCATGAAGATTCTATTGGTTGAGGATGACGCGCAGATTGGACAGTTTCTATCCGCAACGCTAACCACTCATCGCTACGCTGTAGATGTGGTGGCGGATGGTCAAACAGGTCTGGATTTGGCGATTGAGCGGGATTACGACGTGATCTTGCTTGATGTCCTGTTGCCCAAGCTGAATGGTATTGAAGTGTGCCGCACGTTACGACAGTACGGACGAACGACCCCAATTTTAATGTTGACGGGCAAAGGCACCAATGAAGATGTGGTCATGGGGCTAGATGCGGGCGCAGATGATTATGTCGTCAAACCCTGCGATCCCGCTCGGTTGCTAGCGCGGATTCGGGCACTCTTGCGGCGTCAGGAGGCTACGTCATCGCTCATTCTCAGTTGGGGTGATCTACAGCTCGATTTAACGCTGATTCAAGCGACCTATCGTCAGCAAACGATTGCACTGAGCCCCAAAGAATATAGCCTGCTGGAACTGTTTTTGCGGCATCCCCAGCGCATTTTCAGCCGCAGCAACATTATTGATCGGCTCTGGTCAATTGATGACTCACCGACGGATGCAGCTGTCACCAATTTAATTAAAGATCTACGGCGACGGCTGCGATCGGCAGGCATTGAGGAAGAAATGATCGAAACGGTCTACCGTTTGGGCTATCGGCTAAAAGCGCCACCCTCGAAAGCTGATTCGGCTGCTTCACCTACGAGCGACACCGCCAGTTCGGCGAATTCGCCGTCTTCGCCAGCGACTCCCGCGCCGCAATCACCTGAACCAGCAGATGCGCTAGTGGCTGATTCATTAGCGGAACGGCAGCGGGCTGATGCGTTGAATCAAACTGTTCCATCTGTTTCGTTGAACCAGTCAGCTCTGTATCAATCCGAATTTAGTTCACAATCCAGCCCAGTATCAGAGTCAGGGGCTAGCCCAGACCAGGCCAAGCAAGAAGGACTGCTACTGCTGCAGCAAGCGATACAGGATTTTCGGGCGTCGCTGCCGAGTCGGATGCAGAGCTTAGAGACTGCCATCCAGCAGCTGCAAATCCAACTAGAGGAGGATCAGTTTGCTGACCCGGTGCCAGACCCGGCATTAGACCAGACACTAGATCAGGCATCAGATGCAAGTGATTCTTGGTCAGCTTTGGTTTTAATTGTGGCTCAGATTCGGGATCAGGCGCATCGACTAGCGGGCGGACTGGGCACATTTGGCTATACCAAAGCGGGGCAATTGGCGCGGACAATTGAGCAAATGCTGGATGCGTGGCTGAATGCTGGCTCAGCGGATGGGGGCAGAGATGAGGTTGGGGATACAACGGCTCGTCGTCAAGCCATTCAGCAACTGGTTAATCCGATTACTACTCTGCTAGCTGACTTAAAACAAGCGACAGTGAGCGACCCAGAAACGCCGATGATTTCTATGCCGGAGGCTGCGGTCGATGCTCTCCCGATGTCCCAGCTATCGATTGTCGTGATGGATGATGATCATTCATTTACTCAACTGCTCCAGCAGATTGCGCTGCTGCGGAATGCTGAGGTTGATGTGGTGCTGGATGAGTCGGGTTTGTGGCAGCGGTTGCAGGCCCAGGTGCCCAGTGTTCTGCTGTTGAGCTTGAACATTGAGGGGATGTCTCATGCATTACTGGACTTACTGGAGCAGGTCACGGAGCGCTATCCGGATCTGCCAGTGTTGGCATTAGCCGAGACGGATCAATTGCGCGATCGCATGTTGGTGACGCAAAAGGGGGGACGGGGCTATATTCTCAAGTCAGCTACGCTGGATGAGGTATTTGAAGCGATTCTGCTGGCGCTGCCCGCTACTCAGATGGGAGCCAAAGTTTTATTAGTGGATGATGACTCCATCATGCTGAGCACCCTGGCGGCGCTACTTGAACCCCAGCGCTTGAACTTGACTACCCTCTCTAATCCGGCTCAGTTCTGGCAGGTGCTGACGCAGATTCAGCCGGAGGTGCTGCTGTTGGATTTAGAAATGCCTCAATTTAACGGTTTGGAGCTGTGTCAGGTGGTGCGGCAGGATGCCCGCTATCGCAATTTGCCCATCCTGGTTGTCACAGCCTATACGGATGAAGACCGCTTGCAGAAGGCATTTGCGGCAGGGGCAGATGACTTTATTCGCAAGCCCGTTGAGCCCAAAGACTTTGTGATGCGGGTGCTGCGCCAAATCGAGAAAACGCGCCATCAGCGGCAGCAGCAGCTGCTGCAGCACCAGCAGCTTCAGACGTGGTACAACCAGGCGCGACAGGACACCTTAACGCGGGTGGCCAATCGTCGCTATTTTGATGAATTTTTGGCTCAGACTTGGCAGCAGTGTCAGCATCAGCAGATGTTTGTTTCGCTGATTTTGGCCGATGTCGATTTGTTCAAAGCCTACAACGACGCGCATGGACATGTGGCGGGCGATCAGTGCCTGCAGCAGATTGCCCGTGTGCTGCAGGACTGTGTGCAGTCGCGCCAAGATCTAGTGGCTCGCTATGGTGGAGAGGAATTTGCAGTCATTTTACCGGAGACGAATTTGAATGGTGCGCTACAGGTGGCCGAGCGGATTCGAGCTGCGATCGCAGATTTGAAGATTCGTCATCCTGATTCTCCAGTGAGTGACTATGTCACACTAAGTTTAGGGATTACTGGAGTTATACCGTCCGATCGCCATTCGCCGCATGATCTAATTGCGATCGCAGATCAAGCTCTCTATGCTGCAAAAAAACGCGGTCGCAATACCTATTGCCTCTACCCGCTCTAGCAGGTTTCAATGGCATCATGAGCCAACCATCCAAGTTATTTCAGTCATTTAAGTCATCTAAACCGCCTGATTTTTCATCGAACAGACAAAACTGGTTGGCCAAAATCCCGCTGCGAGTATTGCTGACGGTGCCCTTTGTGATTCAACTAGTCGGCGCAGTTGGCTTAGTTGGTTATTTGTCTTACCGCAGTGGTCAGCAATCAGTTGCAGATTTGGCGGATCATTTGGTTAAAGAGACGGGTGCGCGCGTTGCCCAAAAGCTCGATAGTTATCTACAAGGGGCACAACAGGTTAATCAAGCAAGTGTTGCAGCTTTGGAATCTGGCGCAATTCGCCTCGATGATCTCGACCAGCTTCATCGCTATCTGATCTTGCAGCATCGGCACTATCCAGACATTACCAGTTTTCACTTTGGCAATCCCAACGGTGATTTTCGGCTCATTCATCACGTGGAGCCGTCGGAAGTTGAAGCCGGGCTGACTCAGCTCCAATCCACAGACTTACCGTTTGAAGCTGGACAGTCGGATCCAAATCTGCCCAGCCGCTTAAATCTATATGCCATTGATCAAAAAGGGAATCTAGGACGTTTTCTAGGGTCGCTTGACAACATTGATGTGCGAGAGCGCCCCTGGTATCGTCGCGCGGTTGAGACTAAGCAACCGGGCTGGAGCGAGCCGTTTCAAATTGGGGGGTCGAATCTGCTGGCCGTCAATGCCTATGCGCCTGCATATGACGCGACCCAGCAGCTACAGGGCGTATTTTCCGTCAATCTCAGTTTTGAGCGTTTGGATCAATTTCTGGAAACGCTCTCAGTGGGTGAAACTGGACAGGTCTTTATCTTAGAAAAGAATGGCTTACTGCTAGCTAGTTCAGCCGAAGAACCGGAGTATCTTACCTCCAGATCTGAACCGTTAGAAACATCCAATGATGCTGCACCCGCGAATCAACCAGGAATCATCCAGTTTCAACGATTGGCGGCATCTGAAAGTTCAAATCCGCTCATTAAACATGCTGCCCAGCAGTTGAATTTTACCTTTAGTGATCTCAACGCAATTACGTCCACACAAAAGCTCACGTTTCGCGAACAAGGTAAGCTGCATTATCTTTGCGTGTTTCCGTATCAAGATGCGTATGGCTTGGATTGGCTGGTGGTGACGGTGGTGCCGGAAACCGATTTTATGGTTCAGATTCATGCGAATCAGCGCCGAACGATTGGGTTATGTGTGTTGACCTTTGGGTTGGCGTTGGGAACGGGTCTATTAACGGCTCACTGGATTGCGGCTCCGATTCGGCGGTTACAACAGGCGGCAGATGCGATCGCACGTGGGCAGTTTGATACAACAATTCCAATAGGTGGCGTTGGCGAAGTGGCTCAGTTAGCTGAGCAGTTTCAGCGGATGGCTTACCAGCTCAGCATCTTTTTTGAAACGGCTCAGGCGAGCGAGGAAAAATTTGCCAGCCTGCTCGATGATTTACCGATTGGTGTCAGTGTCCTAGATGCGTCGGGGCAACGAGTCTACACGAATTGGGTAGGGCAACAGATACTGGGGCACAATCCGGATCAAGGGTTACTGACGTTGTCGTTTAATCAGCTCCTGGATAGGTTTCCGGTCTATGTCGCTGGTACTCAAACCCTTTATCCCAGAGATCAGTTGCCGTTTGTGCGATCGCTAAAGGGAGAGTCGGTGACGGCTGATGATTTTGAGATTGAAATCAACGGTCAGCGCATTCCGCTGGAGGTGCAAACCATTCCCATTTGGGATGAGCAGGGGCAGGTGATTTATATTATCAATGTGTTTCAGGATATTACTGAACGTCGTAAGGCGACTCAGCTACAGGAGCGCTATCAGCGCGATCTGGAACAGGCTCTGACCCATCAAGCGGAAGCCTTTTTGCAATCAGAAGCGCGATTTCGGTTTGCGGTGGATCAAATGCCGGATGTGTTTGCGCTTTACGATGCGGAACGGCGGTTTCAGTTTGTCAATGCCCAGGGCATTGAGCAGAGTGGGTTAACTCTGGAGGATCACCTCGGTAAGCGAGATGAAGATCTGTATTCGCCAGAGGTGACGGATGCCTATTTGCCGCTGCTGAAAACTGCGATCGCAACTCGCTCCATTCAAACAGGGGAATGTACGATTACCTTACCGGATCGGGAACCATTGACCATCATCGTTAAATATGCCCCGCTGCTAGATAGTAAAGGCAATATTCAGCAAATTTTGGCTCTGACCTACGACATCACGTCGCGTAAACGAGCTGAACAGGCTCTCCAAGACAGTGAAGAGCGGTTCCGTCAAATTGCTGAAACAATTAACCAAGTCTTTATGGTGCGAGATGCCGACTCAGGTCAGTTTCTCTATATCAGTCCGGCCTATGAAACCCTGTTTGGTCGAAGCTGCCAGAGCCTGTATCAAGATCCAGAATCCTGGCTAGAGGCGATTCATCCAGACGATTTACCGATTGTGCAACAGTCGCTTCAGCAGCAGTTCAGTGGTCAACGCACCCACCGCGAATATCGAATTCAGCGTCCCGACGGTACGATTCGCTGGATTCGTGCGGCTATTTCAACTGTGCAAGATGAACAGGGCAATGTGGTGCGCCATGTCGGTCTGGGTGAAGATATCACTGAGCGTAAACAAGCTGAACTGGCGCTGCAATTCACGACTCAGCAGTTGCAGACGTTTTTGAATAACGCTCCAGTGATTATCAGCTTGTTTGATGCGGAAGGGCGTTATTTGCAGGTGAATCCGGCCTTCGCAGCTCTCCTTGATCGCTCAGCCGCCGATATTGTAGGTCAGAAATTTACTGATCTTCATCCTGCCGCTGTTGTCGATCGGTTTCACGCCCGCTTAAAGCAGATCATAGAGAGCGGTTTGCCGCTGCAAGTAGACGATGAACTTGTCGTAAATGGCGAGGTTAAAACATTTCAGTCCATCCTGTTTCCGGTCATGGATGAGCAGGGTCTACCTAGCACCTTTTGGGCCATCTCAACAGATATCAGCGATCGCAAACGAACGGAACAGGCTTTGCAGGAAAGCGAGGCTCGCCTTCAGCTGATTACCGATTCACTGCCTGGCTGTATTTCCTACATTGATGCGTCGCAGCGCTATCAGTTTGTCAATCGAGTTTATGAACAGTGGTTTGACCTGCGTAGGGAAGATATTCTGGGCTGTACGGTGGAAGAGATCATTGGGACAGATGCGTATCAGGTGGTACGCCCTTATCTTGAACGAGCGCAAGCGGGCGAAACGGTAACATTTGAAAATGAATTGTCTGATCAGCCAGGAAAGCCGCGTTATCTATTTGGGGTTTTTGTGCCGGATCTGGATGCCGAAGGTAAGGTACGGGGAGTTTATGCTCTCATTACGGACATTAGCGATCGCAAGCAGTTTGAACTGGCGCTGCAAGAGGCGAATGCGCGGCAGCAGGCGATTTTGTCGGGCCTGCCTGATCTGATGTTTGTTGTCGATGCGAATGGCATCCTGTTGGAGAAAGTGACTCATCGCCCCCAACTGGATCTGTTTGTGCCGGGGGCTGGTAAAGTCCAGGACTCAATTTTCTGTGTCGGGTCGCCCGAAAATATCGCCATGAAGCAGGCTGCCATCCAGCAGGTACTCACATCTGGAATAACCTATGTCTATGAGCAGCAGGTGGAGCGGGACGGCAACGCGTGGTATGAAGAAGTGCGCTGTGTGCCAATGCTGGGCAATCGAGTCCTGTTTATGATTCGTGATATTAGCGATCGCAAACAGGCGGAACTTTTACTTCAGGAAACAAATGCGCGGCAGCAGGCGATTTTGTCGGTCATGCCGGATCTGATGTACGTTGTGGCGATAGACGGCACGATTTTAGGTCAGGTTACGTTTCGGCCCAAGCGCGATCTATTCCCCGTTGACCAGTCGATTTCCGACATCACGATTTTTGATGTTGGCCCACCTGAGATAAGTCGTCGCAAAATGTTGGCGCTGCGTACCGCACTGGCCACCCGAACCGTGCAGACCTATGAGCAGCAGGTCGAAAAAGATGGTGAAACTTGGCACGAAGAAGTGCGCTGTGTGCCGATGCCAAGAGATCGGGTGCTGTTCATGTTCCGCGATATTAGCGATCGCAAACGGGCCGAGGAAGAACTGAAGCAAAGTGAAGATCGGTTCCGTAAAGCCTTTGACAATGCTCCTATCGGCATGGCGCTGGTGGCACCGATGACCGGGCGATTTCTGCGCGTCAATCGCGAGCTGCAGCAAATTTTGGGCTATTCCGAAGCGGAACTGCTCCAGCTTTCGTTTCAAGAGATTACCCATGTCGATGATCTCAAAGCTGACCTTGACGGACGGCAGCAGTTAATCATGGGTAACATTCGGCAATACCAAGTTCAAAAGCGATATATCCATAAGCAAGGACATATTGTGCGAGTCTTGCTGAGTTCATCGGTGGTGCGCGATCAGGCCGATGGCCCGCTGTATTTTGTCACTCATATCTTGGACATCAGCGATCGCTGATCGGATTGACCGGATGAAGGACGAATTTATTTCCATCGTCAGTCATGAACTGCGCACCCCGCTGACGGCAATTCGCGGCTCACTCGGTATTTTGGAATCGGGCGTGCTGGATAATGAGCCGGATCAGATTCAAGCCATGCTGAAAATCGCCTCAAACAATAGCGAGCGGCTGGTGCGCTTAGTCAATGACATCTTAGATTTAGAGCGGCTGGAATCCGGCAAAGTTGAACTGCTCATGCAAAAGTGTTCAGTTGCGGCGGTTATCCAGGATGCTATTGGAGCCGTCTCTGCGATCGCAGATGCCAACAGCATCACCCTCTCTGTTTCGCAGGTTGAAGCCAGTCTCTATGCCGCGCCAGATGCGATTGTGCAAACCCTAACCAATTTGCTGAGCAATGCCATCAAGTTTTCCGACCCTGGCAGCACCGTCTGGCTAACGGCTGGCCCTGCGGCAGCGGCAATGCCTGATGTGACTAACCCTAGTGCGACCTATTGGCAATTCTCAGTCCGCGACCAAGGGCGAGGAATTCCGGTGGATAAACGAGATATAATCTTTCAGCGCTTTCAGCAGATTGATGTATCTGATGCGCAGCAAAAAGGTGGTACAGGTTTAGGCTTAACGATTTGCCAGACCATTATTCGGCAGCATGGCGGGCAAATTTGGATTGAGAGTGAAGTAGGCCAGGGTAGTATCTTTTGCTTTACAATCCCTTGCTGGAGGAACGAAGTGTGACGAAGCGCATTCTTGTCATTGATGATGAACCCAATATTCATACCATTGTCAAAATCTCGTTAGAAAAATTTGCGGGTTGGTATGTACTGACGGCATCCTCGGCTATGGAAGGGCTGCAAATTGCCCAGTCTGAAAGACTGGATGCCATTTTGCTGGATGTTTCGATGCCCAATATCGATGGCTTACAGTGTTTTGAAAAACTGCGATCGCAACCCAGCACCGAAACCATTCCCGTGATTTTGCTAACGGCTAAAGTACTGCCCAGCGATCGCAAGCGGTTTGACCAACTCGGCGTCGATGGCGTGCTTGCCAAACCATTTAACCCGATGACGGTCTGGCAAGACGTTGCCACACTCCTCAACTGGTAAAATTACTGACTGGGAATCACTGCATGTAAGGTTTATATGAGTTCCTTATAAACGCTTTATCTAGCCAGCGTAAGATAAGAGTTGACTGGGCTAACTGACAAATTTTCTAGGTAAGATGCAAGTCGCTTAGCCAGATTATCCCCCCTATGCTGTACGGCTATGGCACAAAAACTTATTCTACTGATCGATCATGAGTCTTCAGTACGAACAGTGCTTCAGGTTTGTCTGAGTCAACTGGGGGGATGGGATGTACTCTCTGTTTCCTCCTTAGAGTCTGGGCTGGCCACGCTAGGTAATCGGCAACCGGACGCGATCTTACTGGATTCACCCATTTTAGAAGTGAATGCGCAGTCCTTCATGCACAAGATTCGGCAGCGTATTGCCCCCTCTGTACCGATTTTACTGATTACCGCTAGAGCCAAGTGGTTTAGCTCCCAGCAGTTAAACGAGATGGGGGTAAAAGGGGCAATCGTGAAGCCGTTTAATCCGATTGCTCTGCCAGCGCAGGTGGCGGCGCTGCTCAATTGGAATACTGCCGCTGACTGCACGAGCGCCAGCTTGAATATGGCTAAGAGACCATAGGCAATCATGTACAGCAATCTTAAATTGATTGTGAACAGGCCGCCCCAATGCAATGGAGCGACCTGTTCACAATCAATTTAGTTCACCCGCTATTGAATAGAGCTACATCAACAAATCGTGTATAAAAGGCACTGAAATAGTGCAGTTAAGCTGATTAGCTGAATATAAATTTCTTATATACCCCTTAGTTTTGCTTGTTATACCTATATTGGGTTAAGCAATTTAATCTAAACGACCAGCAACAGTTGCGAGGCGATGACATCGCCTCGCATTTTTGTAGGACTGACGTGACGGTAGCGCTACATGTTTTATCACTACTACCAAGCTACAAGGTTTTTGAGCGATTTTATAGTGATGAATGTCAATCAAAACCTATGCTTTTGAAACTTGTGAAGGCTGCTATTAAAATTTTTTGAGAGTAAATATTCCAAAAGTAGTAGTTTTACTGAAAAACTGCAATTTGGCTATAGCTTAAATAAAATTGCTACAAAGTCATTGCTTGTGTCTAGTGAATTTTATGTAAAGAGTCCGTAGAGTTACTGATTCAAAGAGTTGCTCTCAGTAAAGTTAAGACTAGCCATTGTGAGATTAGTCATTAAAGGCATAAACATGATTTAACTCAGGATTTTGAATTGTGCAAAAGCGCAATATCAAGGATTCTGGTGCTGCATTAGTCATGGCGAAGTGATAGCGATAATGCTTTCTCTGAATCCGATTTAGGGTGCGGATTGATGGAATTCAAGACAGTTTGGGGTTGCCTTAAAGGGTGGCCACAGAGTTTGGTGTCAATTTTTTGATGAATCCTGATTCTAACCAGAATTGGGAACCTAGCTGAACTTTAGATGTAAACCTTACTCTTAGGATTGAGATTGATGGTTGATTCTCCACCTAGAGCTTCTACAGTTAAACCGATTCATTCTTCTCCAAAAGTTGACTACAAATTATCTGCTTTACAGCCTCGTCCTCATCCATTACAGCGCCTTCTAATCGGTGGTTTTTGTGTTTCATGTGGTTTATTCGCAGTAGCAATTGGAGCTGCTTCAATTACGTATCGTTTAGCTCATTTAAGTGTTGAGAACGGTTTAGTCAATGGTCGCACTGTGCGAGTACAAGCGTCTGCTGACGGTATTATCAAAGACTTCTATGCTAGCCCTGGTGCCCGAGTGCGAGCGGGGCAAACTCTAGCGCAGCTCGAACCTGTTTTAGACAATCAAAACGAGAGTTTATTACCCCAAGCCCAGCAAGCGAATCAAAGCACAGCTACTCAACTCGCTTCAGCTCAGCAAACGCTCAGTTTGCTAACTGAGCAGCTCCAGACGTTAGACCGTCAAGCGGAGGTGCTGCAAACGGCTACAACCACCATTGCGGCTGAAAATGTGAACCATTCTAGGGCAGCTCTACAGTCTGCGATCGCACAAGAGGCGGCAGCCCGATCGGAATATGAACGCTTTCGTTTTCTATTAGCAGAAGGTGCTGTATCGCAGCAGCAGGTTGATGAGCTAGAGGCTGATTGGCGTTCGGCTCAGTCGGTTGTGCAGCAGGCTAATTCAGAGAAGAACGTCGCTCAAGTCACTCGTGATGCGCTGAATCAGCAGGCTCCGCTTCAGTCCAATACGCAGAATCTGCGATCGCAACGGCGGCGGTTGCTGCAAGACATCCAAGCTCAGACAGCCCATATCAAAACCCTGGAGTTAGAGCTGCAAGGCCAACAGCAACAGTTGCAGCAGCTACAGATGCAAAATAGCGTGGTGCCGCTGGTTAAAGTTACGGCACCGTTTAACGGCGTGATTTATAGCACCCATCACGATGTTGGTGAGCAAGTGAATCGCCCAACCACTTTGCTGTCTGTCTTGGACTGTAACGACCTTTGGGTGGAAGCATTAATGAGCCTGGAGCAGTCGAGAAAAATTGATGCCAATCAGCCCGTGCGGATGCAGATTGCTGGCTATCCCGAGACACTGGTGGGTGATGTTGACCTGATCGCAGCCATCCGGGCGGGAGATTTACCCCAGGCTCGATCAAAGGCTCTGATTCCGGCTGTTTCGCCCGATCTGGTGGATCAGCCTTTGGCTCGGGTACGCGTCAATATTCCACCGATGCCAGATCAAGAACAGGCTCATCAGTTCTGCGGCCTCGGCCAGTCAGTGAACCTGACCTTTGGCACGCAGTCATCCATGCCAGCATTTTTGAGTCGCTTGATTGGTCGCTAATCTGCTTCTACCCTTTAAGTTCCTGGAAAAATATATGTCAGTCTCTTCATCTCGACCAGCCCTTAGCTCGCCGCGATCGCCTTCGGTAATATTGGGTTGGGTTCTTTTCCTTTTCTTTTCTCTCTGTGGCTTCATTGGCCTACATCTTCTCCAGCAGTCGAAAGATTTAGCATTTTGGAATATCACGGGTCTAGTTGGTCTGGGTATAGTCGGCATCTGGCGCTGGTCTTGGTTCCTGTTCCGCATGTGCCGTGCCCGCTACTACATGCACTGGGTGTTTCCCCGTTGGCGTCGCCTCGCCGATCAGGTACCCGTTGAAGATCTGCCCCACATGTGTTTTCTCGTGCCGACCTATAAAGAGAAACCTTGGATTACGGAGCGGGTTTTTTGTGCGATCGCAGATGAAGCGAAAACCCTGGCTCAACCAATTACGGTCTTAGTCAATAGCAGTAGTGACGACGAGAATGCCGCAATTCAGGCCATTCTGGAGCGTGAAGATCCGGGCCTGCAATCGATTCGTTTGATTCTGATGACCCAAAAGGATGGCAAGCGCAAGGCAATGGCCGATGCTCTGCGAGAACTCGCAACTCTCGATCTGCCTGCCGATACCGTAATCGCTTTGATGGACGGGGATTCTGAGCTGATGGCGGGTACGCTGCGCCGCTGTCTGCCCTTCTTTCGTCTCTTTCCCAAGATGGGCGCACTGACAACAGATGAAATGCCGATTGTGCAAGGCTCGTACGTGTTCTCAGAGTGGTTCCATCTGCGCTTCGCCCAACGCCACATGCAGATGTGTTCCGATTCCCTGTCTCACAAGGTTATGTGTTTGACGGGTCGCTTTTCCTTATTTAGAGCAGAAGCGGCGCTCCAGCCCTCCTTTGCCGCCCAGCTTGAGCAGGACTTTCTGGATGATTGGCTGTGGGGCCGCTTCCAGTTCCTATCGGGTGATGATAAAAGCACCTGGTACTGGCTGCTGCGCCATCGGTATGACATGCTCTATGTCCCAGACGCCATCGTCAACTCGATTGAAACCTTATCCGGTTCTGTAATTACCCGCGCCTACAACAATATGCGCCGCTGGTACGGCAACATGCTGCGCAACAACGGACGTGCGATCGCGCTTAGTCCCAGAACCACAGGCTGGTTTATTTGGTATAGCCTAATTGATCAACGCACCAACTTCTGGTTTTGCCTGATTACTCCCAGCTTCCTGATCCTTTCTATCTTGCAGGGACATTGGCAAGCCGCAGGCATCGTCCTCTGCTGGGTTCTCTTTAGCCGTCCACTGGTCTTAATCTTTATCTTCCTGGGCCGTAGTTCTGTCCTAAAGCCAATTCATTTTCCGCTGCTGCTGTTTTCGCAATGGGGCGGTTCTTTGGTGAAAATTTGGACTCAGATGAATCTAGCTCAGCAGAAATGGACAAATCGTGGATCACAAAGTATCACGGCTGCGGGTACAGGAATCGAACGGGTGATGAAGCTCGGCACATCCCGCTTCCTGCTCTTTATTCAGTATTTTACGTTTGGTGTCTTGCTGTGCTGGTTAGCTGGCTATCTCGATCCATCCTGGGATTTAGCTGGTCTCCATTTGAATCGTCAGACTGCCCAAGCTAGCAGCGAAGTTCAAGTCATAGATGCGATTGAGCATGGAGTGTGGCCGAATGATGGTCAAGACGATGGTGCTGCATTACAGACACTCATTGATGATTTGCCATCTCAGACTCCGGTTGAACTGCGCTTACCGATTGGTCAACTCGATATGATGCAGCCCGTTCAGATTCATCGCAGTCACGTCAGGTTAACGGGTGAAGGCCCCAATCGCACGGTACTGCAAGCAAATCTTGACCAATCTTCTGCAAGGGCTATCCTACAAGTTGCTCCGAACCAGTCAGACAGTGCAACCTCGCCAACGGCTCTAGAGCAGGTTCATTTACGCGGATTTTCGCTGCGATCGGCTAAGAACTCGCCCTCATCTGCCGAAGTTGATGGCATTTGGCTGGAACAGGTAACCAACAGCTCGTTGACCGATTTAGAAATTGATGCGGGTCGCCGCCAACCGTTTGTATTAGAACAAACTCAGGATGTCAAAGTGGAGCATGTTGTTGTTCCGGAACAGTCCGATTTATAGAGACACAGTATTGCCCTGTATGTATCTAGCGCAGTTATTCGATCCCACGCTGTCGCCGCCCCCTTAAAAAAGGGGCTATGCCAACGCTAGCTCCAAGGCCCCCTTTTTCTAGGCGAAGCCATACCCGAAGGGCTATAGGGGGATCTTGCAGAGTATCTACGCTAAACGCGGACACGGCATTGCCGTGTCCCTACTGTTCTTATAGAGGGCTAACGGAAAAATTGGCGAAGTCGGCATAGACATCATGGGGCGTTGCCCAGGATTCATCGCCGCCACCGAAGAAGGTTGAAAAGAACAGGCCATCAATTTGAAGTGAATCAACCGTGCGGAACGTCAGTCCCGCCTGATCAATCACCAGTTCCCCATCAATCCAGACTCGAATCTGACCATCGGCTTGCGAGGGCTGATTCAGCCTCACCGCCTGATCGATGCGGTACCAAGTTCCTGGGACAAACCGCCAGGAGCCTCGCCCGATAGACGTGCCATAGTCTTCACTGGTTGGTAGATAGGCATAAACTTCCCCATCGCCGTTTCGTCGCCACATCATGCGAGTGGAAAAGCCATCCGTGCCGTCAGGAATATCGCCACCGCTAGCACCGTCTCCCCCAAATAAACCTGGTAGCTTGCCTCCCTTCACAAAATCGAAATTATCTGAAAAGCGAACGTAGTAGCTCAGCCGCAGCCCAGTTTGAGGCGGTATGGATAAATTGGCGTAGAACTGTGTCCCTCCAATCGGGACTCCAGCTTGACGCGATACCGATGGACTAGCGGAGCCAGCAGGATAGGACACTCTGAGGATGTGCTCAAAGGGTTCCCCCGGTTCGGAAATGACTTCAAGGTTGTCCAATCCCCAAGATTTTTCCTGACGAACCTGCCACTCTTCCATCCAGCTTGAGTTGTGCCATTGTCCAGTCCAAAGGGGACTACGGGCGGTTGATATTGATAAATCGTCTTCGTGGATAGATAAATGGGTAGATGTTTCAGTAGATTGAGCCGCAGAATTGTCGCTGGATATTAAATCTGGCTGATCGGTAACGCAGCTTGTCAGCGTGAGCAAACACAAAATGGTGGCTAAGTTGAAGCGAGAATAAATAGCCATCATTAGAAACCTAAAATTCTACATTTTGTGTATCTCTCCTAAATTCTAAAGTGATGTCTCAGGATTAGCCATGTCTCCTAAAAACCGGGGAAAATTCCCCGGCTTTTAAGTTTTTGTACCAGATTTGAGTATGCTACCTACCTGACTGGTTACACCAGTTCTTTCGCACGCTCCTCTTCATGTAGAGGTGCTTCAAAAACGGCAGAGTACAGGAAGCCAGCCAGAATTGCGCCGAGAATTGGCGCTAGCCAGAATAGCCAAACCTGGCTAAACAGTTCAGCTCCTGCGAAGATAGCTGGTCCCGTGCTCCGGGCTGGATTCACAGATGTATTCGTTACGGGAATACTGATCAGGTGAATCAAAGTCAGTCCCATACCGATGGCGATTGGTGCTAACCCCGCTGGCGCACGCCGATCTGTGGCACCCAAAATAATGAACAGGAACATGAAGGTCATCACGACTTCGGTGATGAAGCAGGCAATCAGGGAATATCCACCAGGGGAATGTGCACCATAGCCATTAGTGGCTAGCGGATTGGCACCACCCAAGACAAAATCTGGTTGACCGCTGGCAATGAGGTAAATTGCACCAGCACCAACAATCGCGCCAATTACCTGAGCAAGAATGTATGGCAGTAGCTCTGACGACGGGAAGCGTTTGCAAGCCCAGAGGCCAAAGGATACAGCCGGATTGAGATGACAGCCGGAGATGTGGCCAATTGCGTAGGCCATTGTGAGAACGGTTAAACCAAAGGCCAGCGAGACTCCGATAAAGCCCAATCCAAGAGGATAGAGGGTACTTTCACTAATTTGCACATTAACTGAAGTAAACGTCGCGGCTAGGACGGCACTGCCACAACCACCTAAAACTAGCCAAAAGGTACCAATGGCTTCTGCTAGACAACGCTTGAAAAGTGTCATCGCTTAAACTCCTTATCTGAATAATCTATTCTGAGTGATCTGTATGATTTTATTGCCTATTTTCTGTTGGTAAGTCGAGTGAATTGAAACAATTTCTCTGCTAATCGCTAGCGTTAAATCCTATGATTTGAGCTGGCAATATCCAGATAAATTAATTTTTTGTTAATGATCGTTAAATTTAAATGCTGTTTTAAAATCAGCAATGCGATCGCACAACAGTTAAGTTCGAACAGCTTAGACTCGCCTCCTAAGCAGTATATGTGAGAATACTAAAACAAGATCCAAATACCTGTCATCTGTATGCTATTCAGGTGGACGTGATCGAGTCATCATAAGTCTCATGCTGCTATCGCTATGGCGCTATAGTGAACTGAAAATGGGCAATTTCTGCAAAATAACTGCAAAATAAAGCAAAGCGATCAGCCGGAAACGAACTGCTTTATATCTGTAATGCCAAATTGAGCTGCGATCGCAGTTTGCCACGGATGTCTCTTATAAATCCCTTATATTTTCTGTAAGTATGAAACATTACTCTATTGTTGGGTGATAGCGTCGAGCGGCTTAAGACAATTCGCTGCATTCCTTTCTATATGTCAATATATGTTTACGAGATCGAGCATGAGTGCCAACCTAAATCAAAAAGTAAGAGCGGCAACAACCTGGTCTATCGTGCTGGGAGTTTTGATTATTTTGGCAGGATTGCTTGCAATTTTGCTGCCGCTCGTTACGTCTGTGGCAGTTGTATTTATCCTGGGTTGGGTCTTCCTGATTTCAGGCGTCTTTCGGGCTGTGCAGGCGATCCAAAATCAACTGGAACGAGGCTTCTGGATGAAGCTTGTTGTTTCTGTGATTTATGCGGTGATTGGCCTGTTAATCCTTACAAACTTGGCCAGTGGCCTAGTTTCCCTAAGGCTGATCATTGGCCTGACTGTTTTAGTTAACGGCATCCTAGAGATTATTTTGGCGTTTCAGATTCGTCCGATGAATGGGTGGCAATGGACACTGCTCAGCGGTTTTGTCTCCTTGGTGCTGGGCACTTTGATTTGCTTTAAGCTAGCGGCTGGAGTGGTTTGGATCATTAGTTTGATGGTGGGCATCAGCCTAATTCTGACGGGGCTTTGGTTTATCATGCTGTCGCTAGCTGTGCGCAACGTACCCAACTAGCACATCTGCACCCCATACGACCCAAAATATTGAGGTTGGTTAGCGATGGTTTTACTTCAATTATTAGCAAGGCTAGGAGCAAGGCAACGAGGGTACCGATCCTATCTGCGATTGTGGCGATTAGTTCGATTAGTGCTGATCAGCGCGATCGCAGTTTTGGTATGTTCAACTCAGCCTGGGCAAGCGACTGATCGACCGACAAGCTACGATCTCAGCCTGCAGGCCGCATTCAACCAGCCCAGTTACTACCCTATCCAGCAAACTCCAAATCCCGAACTCTATCGCCCTACTGCTGACTGGTTGGGGCGCTTGATTTTGCCGGACGTTGGCGCAGAACCGCGCGATCGCGATTGGGTGTGGCTAGAGGTGTATCATGCCCCTACGGGAGCTGAGAATTTAGTGGGCCAAAGAGTGCGGCTAGAGTGGAGCCAGCAGCCTGGTGTGCAGGCCTATGTCGATTTGGTGACAACCGATGTCCGGCTGACGGAGGGAGCCAAGCGATACCAAAGCTGGGGCAATGTTATTCCCAGCCGATTGGATGGTCGTGACCACGTTGGCCCCCTGCAATCGCTGGCCGGATCACGTCCTCAAGATGATTTGATTGTACGTCTCGATCGGGTGACGCTGGATACCAGTAGCGGTCAGCCGGTACTGCAAACTCTGTTTGAACCCGTGCAGGTGACAGGGCGGTTTTATGGACTTGTACAAATTCTGCGTCCTGATCCGGTGGAGTCGTTGGAACAATCCATTACGGCAACTAGTACAGCAACCAATACAGCAGCCAGTTCAGAATCCAATACAGAAGCAAAGAGTACAGCCGCAGAGAGTACAGCCGCAGAAAGTACAACCGCAGAAAAAACTGACACCCAAAAAGCTGAAGTAGATGTGTGCTCTGGAGTTGAAGCCTGCATCAGCGAATACTTCTGGGTTAGGCACTACAATTCAGCGACACAGCAATTTGATGGTGCTGAAGAACGAATTCGGATTCCGCAACAGCCGCGTGATGGGAATGGGCGGTTCCTATCAACATCCCAACTGATTGACCAGTCGCCTGCCGGAACGGAAGGCTGGTATATTTATGGCGCACTGGACGAGGCTGGAGTCTTCACTGTGCAGAGCCTCAAACCGCGATCGCTCTTTTTACTCCAGCCGCAAGACGTGATTGTAGATAAGAAAGCAGGACTGAGCTATGTCAAACGCGGCAACTGGAGCAAAACGCCGGAGCGTAAAGGAACGGTGCAGTCAGTGCTAGTCACCCGTCAAGATAGGCAAGATATGGATGACGCGGAAACTGCGATCGCGGATTGGCAAGAAGGTGATCAGGCGCTGGTCATTCACAACTTTGGGGGAATCGGCGGCGAAAATGGTGAAGGCGCACCCGGTTGGACGGTGACGGGGCATTTTGCCTATGGCTTTGGTCGAGTCGTGCGCGATCCGCTCAGCCAAGATTTGGTGCTAGACATCATCTACCAGCAAATTTACGCCCACAATCCCAACGGTATCGTCTCTGGCTCTCTTGATTGGACGGCCTATACAGGGGATCTGCAACGCGGCTGGATGGGAACGCGCCCCATCTCGGACGTGCTGGTTAAATCTGACCTGCTGACCATGCCCCTCCGGTTAGGCAATACGACCCTCTCCTTGTTGGATGAACTGCTGATTCAAGCGCAGATACTGGCTGCTCGCTACCGCACAGGAGACGGAACGGGTGTCGCCTCAGTGTCGCCTGCTTCGTCCTGCGTCCAAGATTCCAGCCAAGCGCTCTACATTGCGCTACAGCGGCTGAAACAGCGAGCGCTGTCTACGCCAGAATTGAAAACCTGGTTAGATGAGCATCCCGACGATCCGAATACGGAACGGTTCTACCAGCTCGTTGCATTAGGCGAAGATTTGGCCAATGCCCTTGCGCCACGGGGGGTTGTGCGGCAGGACTGGGACGGCAACGCCCAGCGAATCACGGGTATTGATCCAGATGGCAATCTGAATACCGAGTTTACGATTGAGAACACCATCCGCAGTTGGCGAACCATGCTGCCCCGCACAGCCTACGACGAAATCAGCAGCATCTTTTTCGCAAATGGAGCAACGCTGTGGTTTCTGCGTACCAATCAGGTGGGCGGCCTTGATCCCACCATTGAGCCTGTAGCACCGACGGGCGTGTTGGGTCAGCTCCCGGTGCTTAGCGTTGTATTGGATCGGCTGCTAGATAGCAGTTTGGCTCCTCTATCCTGGCAAAGCTGGCTGATCTGGCTGGCAATGCTCGTTGCTTATGCCGCGATCGCACTGCCAATTGGCTTTCAATCCGGCTTGTTTAACGTTGAAATTGAACAAGCTGCGATCGCATCTCCCATCCGCACGATACTGGCGATCGTCAAACGCTTTTTCTTTCCAGCTCTGGTCGAGGAATTGGTCTTTCGCGTAGCGCTAATTCCCCATCCTAGCGAAGTGGTAACTGCGATAACCTGGATGGGTTGGGCCGCACTCAGCTTGGGTCTATTTGTCCTGTATCATCCGCTGCTGGCCATCACCCTCTTGCCAGTTGGGCGACCGCTGTTTTTCCAAGCCCCCTTCTTGATTAATGCTACCGTACTAGGATTAGCCTGTACGGCGACCTATAGGCTAACGGGCTCTCTTTGGCTAACGGCGCTGCTGCACTGGATAATTGTTGTTATCTGGCTGTTCGGCTTGGGTGGTCAGCATCACTTACGTCCGAATTGGCTCAATCAGCGTTCTAATTCTCCGATTTCTTCATCAACCCAACGTGTAACCTAAATGCCAACCACCATTGCTTTGACAGCTCAATCCGGCAAACAGGAAGAACTAGCAGACTTTGTTTATCAGCATCGGGCTGTCTTTTCTCGCTTTCGGTTAGTCGCTACAGCCACCACCGCCCAATATATTAGCAATACCGGGTTGGACGTTGAGTCGCTGCTGCCCGGTGTAGAAGGGGGGTATGTGCAGCTTGCAGCCCAAGTCATTGCCGAGGAGGTGGCGAGCCTCATTTGCTTGCGTAACTGCAATTCTCTCCAAATTCCCGACATGGAAACGCTGTTGCGCACCTGTGAAATTCGCGACATTCCCTTTGCCACGAATCTAGCGACGGCACGACTGTTGGTACGGGCGCTCATCAAGTCTCGGACGGCCTATCTGATCTTTAATCCCGTTTCTGGTCAAGGTAATCCCAATGCCGATCTAGCACTCATTCGTAAGCTGCTGCAAGCGCAACTGAACTTAGAAATTGTGCAGACTCAACCGGATGTCAGTCCGGCTCAACTTGTTGCCGAAATCCTCAAGTCTGTCAAAGCCGATGATCCAGAAGAAGCGGCAGTAAGCATGGTCGTTGCCTCCGGTGGCGATGGTACTGTGTCCGAAGTAGCGGGCGCTCTGATTGGCACCGATATCCCGCTAGGCGTGATTCCCAGAGGAACGGCCAATGCGTTCTCGGTTGGGCTGGGGATTCCAACCAATATCAATGGTGCCTGTGAAACCATCCTGATGGGAAATACCAAAAAGGTTGATGCAGCCTTCTGCGACCAAACGCCGATGATTCTGCTGGCGGGAATCGGCTTTGAAGCGGAAACCATTGATCGGGCTAGCCGTGAGCTTAAAGATCGCTTTGGCCCCCTAGCCTATCTTTGGGCGGGTGTGCAGCAGTTTCGAGAGCAGGAAGCGTTTGATGCTGAAATTGAAATCGACGGTAAGACTACCGAGATCCAGGCAGCCGCTATTACGATCGCAAATGTGGCTCCTCCCACGTCCGTTCTGGCCCAAGGATTTGGCGAGGTGGTACCCAATGATGGCCTGCTGGAGGTAACGATAACGGCTTCTACCTCGCGATTGCAGGGTTTGGGGGCGATGGCGAGCCTGTTTGCCTCGGCGCTGGTGAAACAGAAGTTTGAGCGTGAGGATATTCTGTGTCTGCGGGCAGCTCAAATTAAAGTGAAAACCAATCCGCCGCAAAAAGTGGTTCTAGATGGCGAGATGATCGGTACAACGCCAGTGGAATTCAACTGCTCATCGGATGGTCTGACTGTCTTTGTTCCACCCAGTTAATAAGTGTTTCATACTTTGTACTCATAAACTGGAAAAACCCAAGGATGATTTTGCCGCCGCATCGCGGCGGCAAAATTGCCTCTTGAGGTGTTCAGTAGGTTGGGTTGAGCAACGCGAAACCCAACCCCAGCACAGTTTTGTTCGATTTCACTAGCGCTTTAGTGTAGTCATGCCCGTAGGGTTATACTCAACCTTGATAGGACAAGGGTTGCAAGAGTCTTGTCAGGCAAACAGCCCAGCGCAGGTATATTTAACCTGCTTGATAAGACTGCTGTTGAGTTTGATCGTCGTTCTGTGCTGCTTGTTTAGTCTGAGCGTCGCCCTGATTGGATGGGTTGTTGCTGTAGCTGTAGTCGCTTGAGTAGGTCTGATCTTGAGCGTAGTCTGCCTGTTGGTCGGTCTGTTGGGACTGTTGAGTTTGGGTATAGCTCTCTTGCTGCTCTGCCTGGGCAGTGGCAGAAACACTGAGCAGAGTGACTAAGCTGAGTACCAGAACTGCAAGCAAGCTGAAAACGCGACGAAACATAATTGGATTCCCTCAAAAAAGAACTGAAAAGTAAACTCTGAACTAGCTGTAGACACTCAGTAGGAGACTGATTATTCTTCAGAACCGACTGGATCGACTGGATTGGAGCCAACTACTGCTTCTGTCCTGGGTGCAGGTGTTTGCCCCCATCTTTTGATGCCCAAGCGCTGGACTACACTCGTCGCAGTCTGAGCCACTTGCTCCCGCTGGTTTACCAGGTATACGCTGATTAGGGTCAGCAGGACGCCGATCCACTGGAGTTGAGTAAGCTGCTCGCCCAAGAAAACGTTGCTGAACAGCAGCGTAAACACAGGTGTTAGAAAGATCAGAGCGCTGATGCTGGTCATGTTGCTCGTTGCGGCTAAGTAGAAGAACATGCCGTAGGTAAGGGCTGTGCCAAATACCGTGGCGTATAGCAGACCAATCCAATCCCCGGTGATTAAGTTAGCAGTTTGGTTGGTTTCCCACAGTAGCGATAAGCCGACGAGAGGAATGCCACCTAAAATCATGTGCCAGCCCGTTGCCACAATTGGGTCAGCGTAACGCTTTACGTAGCCGACGATGATGGTGCCAAACGACATTGAAAGCGCTGCCAGCAACATGAGTAACTCACCGCTATTTGCGATCGCACTCCAACTCCAGTTTTCTCCACTACTCAGTATCTGCCCAAGGGGTATACCGTTATCGATGAATGAGTAAATCCACGCTTCCGGCAGTCCACACAGGCTAATGCCAGCGATACCAATGGCTAACCCGATCCAGCCCCAAAAGCCAATCAAATTTCCAAACAGTAGCCGAGCCAGAATCGCAACCACCAGCGGCTGCGCGTCAATTAGCACCGCTCCAATGCCAGCTCCCGTGTTGACTAAACCTGCTGTCAGTAGCCCCTGAAACATGGCTCCATCCACTAGGGCAAATACACCAATCCAGAGCCACGCCTGCCAGGTCTTGGGCTGGGGCAGCTTCAGCACTGCTGCCAAAATCAGAATCAGGACACCCGCAGGTAAAAGCCGAAACGCCGCCAAAAACATCGGTGACGTATGGGGAATGATATATTTCATGGCCACCATAGCTGTCCCCAAAAAGAAGAAGGGAGCGACCAAAAATAGTGGCGATTTGGCTAGCTTGGTGGCCAGCGTTTGGTCTTCTAACTGAGTGAAACCTGCGTTGTCTGGTGATGTCATAACGTCCTGTCAGCCCAATGTCTCTTCGCGTTTGAGCTGCTCAATAAGGTGTAACTAAATCTCATGCATCGTACGTAATTTGCTGTGAAAATAAAGCCAAATTAGTTACTAAGAATTAATCTTTATATTTTCTTCCTTTCCTGGTGTATACAGAATTTGCTCAGAATCAAACTGAAATTGATTTGATAGATGATGTTTCTTTAAAGTTCACAGATTGCGTTTTATCCGGCTTCTGATTTGTCTGCTCAACTTCTCCGTATTCTCGTAATAAAGCTGCCACTTTCTTGCGAATCATGACGCCGGGACGATCGGTCAACATGTGCTCTTCCTGGCTGGGGCTGAGCGGCACGTCGTAGTCGGTTGACTCCAGAATTCGCTTATCCTCTAGGGTGACGGCTCGGTCAAAGGCAATCACATCTTGGGCAGGCGTGTCGGCTTCTGTATCGTTGCGGACGCAAAACTGCACCATTTGAGAACAGGAGTCGCTAATGGGCGTCATTGTATTGACAACAATGTGCTCCAAACCATTGGGATAGATAATCTTGAGCTTAATCGTGAAGGGCATAAACCAGTCCATTTCTAGGGTGCGGACGGTTTGCTTTTCGCTCATCTTCAGATTTTGCTGCTGCTGCTCAGGATTGACAACGCCTAGCAGTCCACTGACGTGAATGCCATAGTCCGTATCGTCAATGGCTAACGAGTCCGGCACCGGATGCTCCTCGCTGCCGAATGTGCCCGTATGTACAAACGTAGGATGGGCCAAATCCAGCTCATTCTCCATCACCCGCAGGCCAGCGGTTTGCCACGGCTCGTAGAACTCGTGAATGGTTCGATAGCTCTCGTTCTCGGCTTCCGCAATATTGGGAATATCAGCAATTGGTTCCTCCAAGCAAACCCATACGTAGCCGTAGCGCTCGGTGCAGTGATAGGCATCAACTCGATAAGTAGCGGGAATTGCCTTATCGGGCGCTAACTGCGGCACTTTGACACAGGCACCCGTGGCATCAAACTCCCAACCATGATAGGGACAGCAAATCCGCCCCTGATCGACGCGCCCTAACGATAATTTGGCCGTCCGATGACAACAGCGATCGCGAGTGGCGGCAGGCTGCCCATTCTGATCGAGCCAAAGCACCAGTGGCTCTCCCAGTAGCGTAAATGCCTGGGGCCATCCTCTAGCTGCTGAAGGGGGATAACCGGATACCAAAACTGACGAAAGACGGGCTGTTGTGTGACTAGCATGGGCTTATGTTGAGGATCTCTTTGTTTTGTATACAGTATACAGGTGTGAAAATTTTGTATTGATGAATACGATTTAGCTGTATGGATACCAATTTGGTGCTTTCTACGCTGGTGTACATGTTTGGCTCACACGATTTAAGCGCTATAACTATGCTCGGGGTTGTGAATTAAATAAGTTCGATCCAAAACCTGATGATTTGTTTTTGTGGAAGGTTTGCGAAACAAGCCTTCCACAAAAACAAATTGGTTTTTTATACACGGACTTGATATGAGAATACTCAGAATTCAGATCAAATAGGCAATGAAAGTACTCGCTCTGGTTATGCAGTCTCGCTTTATCCGTATTTTGTCAGTCTATCGCTGTATAGGAGTTGGAATTCTTAGTAGTTTGATTGTTGCTTTAGTGCTCTATTTTAATCAACCGACGGAATTGGTTTTGATTGACTCATCGGTTCACAATCCGCAGTTTTTTCTGAGCCAGCTTCATTCCCATCAGCAAGGCTGGGTGCTCTCTGCCAAAATTGATCTCGCTTCAGTGACTCACCAGTTGCAGCACTACAGAAACTTGCAGGCTGTTCATGTGATTTCCCACGGTGCGCCAGGTCAGTTTCAGCTGGGTCAAACGGTTGTAAATACGGATTCTGTCAAAGACTCTAACCAGCGCCATCTCTTCACAAATTGGCAACATGCTCTGGCTCCGGGTGGCGACATCTTCCTTTACGGCTGTGAGGTGGGGGCAACGGCTCAAGGACAAACGTTGCTGGCTGAACTGCACCAACTGACTCAGGCCGATCTGGCTGCGTCTACCACGCTGTCCGGCGATCCCTTGCTGCATGGGGACTGGCAGCTTGAATCAACGGTTGGTACTGTGGCAACGTCCTTGCCTCTCACTGGCTTGTATGGAGCTGTCCTGCGCCAAATGACCGTCACGACTCATGCAGATGGCGGCACGGGTTCCCTACGCTGGGCCATTACCGAGGCTAACTGGACGCCGGAAGATGACCTGATTGAACTGCGTCAGCTAAACGCACCCATTGTTTTACAGTCTCCCCTGCCTGTTGTGACCAGTAATCTTTACCTGTTTGGGCATGGTGCCACATTGAGCGGTAATGAGCAGTTTCGGGTTTTGCACGTCAAAGATAGTGACGTGGTTGTGCAAGATCTGACGATTGCCGATGGCCTCGCCCAAGGTGCCGATGGGAAAGGAACCGCTGGTGGTGATGCAGGTTTGGGTGGTGGACTATTGATCGAAAATGGCAGTGCTATCTTGAGCCAGGTGCAGTTGATTAATAATCGTGCGGCAGGTGGCGATGGGGGCTTGCGTCTAGCGCCTGTACCGGACGCTGAAGCGAGTCCTGTATCGGGTCAAATTGATGTCGATGGCAAAGTTTTCAAAGTCAATCGAGGCGCGATCGCAGGTCTCAACGGCATCAGTCTGCCCAATCCTGAGAATTCGACGCTTCCAGAACGTACACTAGGACAGCTTTCGATTAGCGGTACGACTAAAAAGCTGCGGGCTAATCGAGGTGCGATCGCAGGTGTCAACGGCATTGGTGTAGGCGGCATCGGCAGCATTGCCTTTGGTGGTGGTGGTGGCTTTGGTGGCTTTGGCAACGCGGGCAACGGCGGTAATGGCGGCAACGGTGGAGCTGAAGGCGGTAGCGGCGGCAATGGTGGCGACGGTGGCGATGGCGGGGTCGGCATCTTCGGTGGCTTTGGCCTCTGGGAAGAAGAGGGCAGTATCGGAACGGTGGCCTTTGGTGGCGGCGGCGGCTTTGGTGGCTTTGGCAACGCGGGGAATGGCGGCAATGGTGGTAATGCAGTAGCCCCTGTAGCTAACGGTGGCAATGGCGGCAACGGCGGTAATGGTGGCTTTGGCGGTGGCGGCGGTGGCGGTGGCTTCGGCGGTCAGGGTGGTTACGATGGAAAAGCGGGTGAATCCGGCATTCCTGGACAAGGTGGCTTCGGCGGTGGTGATGGCGAAATCGGTCACGGCGGCGGCGGCGCAGGCTTTGGCGGCGCGATTTTTCTTAAGTCCAGTCGGCTAATCTTGAACCATACGGTGTTTGATCACAATACTGCGATCGCAGGTCAGGGGGCTCATCCAGGAGCCAGCGACGGCAGCTCTATCTTTGTTTGGTCGGGTCAAGAGCAGAAGGAAGATGCTATGCAGGATGCAGCGGCAGTGCAGGTTATTTCTCTGGGTGGCGCTCCTACGTTCAATCGCGATCCATCTCAGTCTGCGAATGGGGCAACCTGTGATGTGTTTGGTTCCCTAGTGGTGTTTGGTGGCCGTTAGTGTGGGTAAATCTATGGCACTCACTGCCACAAAGTCAACTCCGCTTCCAACAAACATAGGTTTGTTCAGTACGGTAGAAGTAATGTTTAAGACGAATGGTGTCACGTATTTGGTCAGGTGTCACGTATTTGGTCAAGTAGTTTCTTTGGACGAGGCTGAGGTGGCTGCATAGAGTGAATATATGTTGAGGGATGATAAATAAACTCTAAGCAGCGTGAGCCTGAAGTTGTAGGGGTAGTTATACTGAATTTTTCTGCCTAATCACCTAAATAGGCGTGTTAGGTAGACACTTGTCAACCTAATCACCCAAATAAGCGTGTTAGGCTGACGGATTTCCACCTAATTACCCGAATAGGTGTGTTAGGCAGAAAGTTTCACTCTAATAAATAGTTATGCTGCCTGGGTTATCGGTGAGGACAGCCTTTTAGAAAGTGTGGTTGGAACACAATTCCAAATCAGTCAGGTTCTCTTGCTACCCTTGGAAATGAAGATCATGAGTGCTGTCATGGAATGGGTTGATTTAAAACAGCTAGATACATTGATTCAGCAAACAAAAGCTTTAGGGGCTAATGTTGAGGAGATTGGTGTATCGGGCGAGGGGCGATCGATTTATGCAGTGAGCGTTGGAGATAAACAGTCAACTCGTACAGTTGTGACCGTGGCTGGATTTCATGCTGCTGAAGTGATCGCTCCACTCACTGCAATATCTATTCTTCAAACGCTGACAGAGAATCTGCCCCCAACTGTGCGGTTTTGTATTGTGCCTGTGGCAGATCCAGATTTTGTGTCTCGAAATGCCAATGATCTACCGACAAATGTGACCTTGCAAGCTCTACTCAATCTCAATCATCAGCGAGATTTGGAGGGACATTTCACAACAGATACTTATCCTGAGTGTGTAGCTATTCGCCAGTGGCTTGAGCATTTTGATCGAATTGATGCTTATTTCTCTCTCCACTCTGCCCACTGTATTAGCCCAGGATTGTTTTTCTACGTGGGTAGTAAGTCTAACTTAGACTGGATAAACCAAGTTGCGAGTCAGATTACTGCTACAACACCAAATTGGATTTCGCTTTTATCTCAAGACCCAACAGGGCTTTCCCAAAAGGCTCTATCCCCAGGATTTTTCGAGCTAGAGATCCCTGAGCGTGAAAAATTGAATAGTGCTATTCCTGGTAGCTCACTTGCTTTTGTAACACAACGATTTCAGCCTCAGTACGTTGGAGCTTCAGAGATGCCTCTGGCAGTTTGCCCCGCTTTGACCGAGTCTTCACTAGCGGAAATCGACCAGTGCAACCGAGATGTAAAGCAGACAGGACAAACAAGTTACTTGTTTCAAGAAATTGATTTAGATACTCAACTTTGCATCATGAAAAGCTGGATTTGGTCGGTTATTGATATTGCGGCGGCAGCATAACAACCCTGGTGCAGCGGATTGACCCAAGCCGCTTGTGATGATTGCAAAAATATCGGCAACCGCTGACCAGGAACGTTATGCGGCTCAAAGCTACCTTTGGGAATGCTGTTTCAACATTCTTGCGGTGCTAACAGACGAATTCTCCGTCTGTCATACAATTGAGTAGAGTCGATCTGCCCTCTGCCCTGCCTAATCCTCATGAATGATGGCATCACCTCAAAATCAATTCTGGTGTTGGCTGCGAACCCCGAGGGAACAGCGAGCTTGCGCCTGCAAGAAGAAGAGAGAGAAATTAAGGAACGTCTCCGTCTAGCCGGATATGGCAAAGTACCGATCAACTCGACTGGGGCCACTCGTACCAGAGATATTCAACAAGCGATGCTGGACTTTAAGCCACAGGTCGTTCATTTCACAGGTCATGGTACAGGGAAAGATGGTTTGGCCTTTGAGGATGTGGCAGGAAATCTTAAGCTGATTGACTCAGATGCGTTAGCCAACCTATTCAAACTTTTTTCTAATCATGTAGAGTGCGTTGTTCTGAATGCCTGCTATTCAGAGTTTCAAGCTGAGGCGATCTCACAACACATTGATTACGTGATTGGGATGAATCAAGCGATTGGCGATCGCGCAGCGATTGAATTCTCTGTCGGTTTCTATACTGCTTTAGGATCTGGGGAATCAATTGAGTTTGCCTATGAATTGGGCTGTAATGCGATTCAGCTACAGGGTATTCCAGAACATTTAACTCCAGTCCTGTTCGCAAAAAAAAAGGAACCTAAAAACTTAGAGCATCAACATCTTGATTTAGGCATTTCCTTGTCTGAGCAGGAGATCAAGGAACTTCCCACTGCTACAGAATCATTGACCGCGGAAGACTTTTATATAAGGGGAAAAGAGAAGTATGAAACAGGAGATTACCAGAAGGCAATTACAGACTTCAATGAAGTTATTGACATCGAGTCAAATCATTTTGGAGCGTATGCTTTTCGGGCTCTCGCAAAAGGGAAATTCGGGGATAATCAGGGTGAAATTGAGGATCATAGCGAAGTCATTCGTTTCGTACCTGATTTTGCCCCTGCTTACTTCTCCCGTGGGCAAGCAAAGGCCGCAATAGAAGATTATCAAGGCGCAATCTTGGATTTGACTGAATATATTTGTTTTAAGCCAGAAGACGCCCTTGCATACTTTGTCCGTGGACTAGCAAAGTCTGATATAGGGCATTACCAAGGGGCAATTATAGATTATTCGGAAGCTTTACGGCTTCAACCTGATTACACTAATGCCTATTATTATCGTGGAAATGCCAAAAAAACATTAGAAATCTATCAGGAAGCGATTCTAGACCTGACTGAGTATATTCGTCTTCGACCGAATGCCGCTCATGCTTGGAATGCTTGTGGTTGGGCCAAGTATAAGGCTGAAGATTATCAAGGAGCGATTGAAAATTTTAGTGAGGTTATCCGTCTTCAGTCAGACTATGCCAATGCTTATAAGGGTCGAGGATGGGCCAGATATAGGTTGTCAGATTATCAACGTGCACTCATTGACTTTGATGAAGCAATTTGTCTTAAATCAGACGATCCTGATGCTTATGATGGACGGGGATGGACAAGGTATGAAGCAGGTGACTATGAAAGTGCAATCGAAGACTTCAAGAAAGCGATGAAGTTTCAGCCGGAACGCGCCTGTTGGTATAGCAATTGCGGCTGGTCAAATTATCGATTAAAAGATTACCAGACTGCGTTTGCAGATTTTACTAAAGCGATTCACCTTCAACCAGACTATGCTAATGCTTACAACGGGCGTGGGTGGGTGAAGTACGAGTTGGAAGATTATCGAGGGGCACTCAAAGATTTTAGTGAGGTTATCCGTCTTCAGTCAGACTATGTCAATGCTTATAAAGGAAGAGGATGGACAAAATATCGACTATCAGATTATCAAGGGGCGCTTAAAGATTTCGATGAAGCGATTCGTCTCAAATTAGATGATCCTGACGCCTACAATGGTCGTGGCCTAACGAAATCTCAATTAGATAACTATCAAGATCCAGTCCCAGATTATCAGGAAGCTATTCGACTTTTCGAGTTGCAGGGGAATGCAGAAAGATACTGCCAACTCCTCAAGCGTATTGAATCAATTCAGAATAAACGTAAAGGACTCTTTGGTTGGTTACTATCATGACGATTCGTGAAACTGCTATTGCTAAATTGCAGCAACTGCCTGATTCGCTTCTCCAACAAGTCAACGACTTTATCGATTTTTTGATACATCGGCGGCAGCACAACACTGTCGCTAATAACCACCAAGATGAACTTGCTGAAGCATGGACAACGTGGTTCGAGTCTGTTGACCATCTAGAAGTCATGTCAACCGACTCAGCTAGCGACTACCAGCAACACCTTCTATCTAAATATCGGCAGCAGGGTCTAGAACTGTGATTCTTTGCGATGCAGGGGTTTTGCTTTGTCTAGTTGATCGTACTCAGCCAAAACACTCGGCTTATCGAAATATTGTAAGGCGGATTGCTTCACCTCTTCTCACAACTTGGTCTTGTTTCACAGAAGCTATGTATTTAGCTCTTCATCGAGGTGGGTGGACGATGCAAAAGCAGCTAGGGCAACTGCTCTTAGATAAGCTTTTGGTGGTTTACGAAATTCAAGAGCAAGACTATCCCCGTTTACTAGATCTGATGGAGCAGTATCAGGATCGGCCAATGGACTTGGCTGATGCGTCATTGGTGCTGGTAGCTGAGAGGACGGGTTTTCGGCAAATTCTCACACTCGATTCAGATTTCCTGTTCTATCGCATTGAGAATCAGGGGACTTTTGATGTTATTCAAGTTCAGTGATAAGCCGTTAAATGCTCGGAAAAAACGCCCCATAACAACCCGGTTGGAGCGGACTGGTAGAATCGATCGGTGTTGCAGCAAAGGTTATCAGTAGCCGCTCAACCGGACCGTTGTGCTGCTTAATTCTCCAGATCAATACTTCATTCGTTGCTTGGGGCATCTAGGTCATTTGTTGTGTGCATTGAATTTCGTTAGGTATTTGCTTAATTCTTTAAGATACTATTGAAACTAAAAGAGCTATGGATGCCACAATAGCAGGTTTAATTGGTGCTGCAATTGGTGCAGTGGCTGGAATGGCTGGAACACTGATTACAACCTATCTATAAGCAAAACAAGAGCATACAAGATAGATACGTGATAAGCGTGTAGAGGCATATTCAAATACAGTCAGGTATTTAGTCAGGGCACTAAATAAACGATCAAGTCTTGTTATTGAGGGTGGCACTCTTACAAGTGTGATGGGCAAGGATGTAATAAAGGAATGGTTTGATGATTTGAGCGAAATATTGGTTTGGCTATCGGCTGTGTCTATATATTGTTCAAAAAGTCAGCAATCGAGAATTGCCCATGCTACTCAGGTACAGCCATCTTAAATTGATTATGAACAGGCCGCCCCGCTGGGGCGGCCTGTTCATAATCAATTTAATTCATCAGCTATTTGAGAGCGCTGTAGTTAACAAAGCGGTGTGTGATTTTGTTAATTCTGGTTCAGTAACTTCTGATCTTCAAAATATGATTTCATCTGCACTGGGTATTGTAGAAGAATGTGCGCGGCAAGATATAGGCAGAGCAGTTAAGTGAGGCGATCTGTGTCTGAACCTCATATCAGAATCGACCAAATAATCTTAGGATATAATGACCGTAAAGGCTGGTAGCCGTTTGGCTGTATTTGTTATGGCATTGACATCTCGTGTTGTTCATAGCGACCCTGACATTCTGGGGGAACTCCGGTTTTTGTTGGAACTCGTGTGCCAATGAGAACCTTACTTGATTATCTTGAGGCTGGTGATTCATTGGAAGTATTTCTAGACCATTTTCCCAGTGTCAGTCGGGAACAGGCGATCGCAGCCCTTGAATTAGCAAAGGAAATGTTAACAGCCTATGCGAATCCTGCTTGACGAATGTGCCCCACGACCTTTGAAGCGTGAACTTACCGATTACGAGATACGCACAGTCGTCGAAATGGGATGGTCAGGGAAAAAGAACGGTGAATTGCTAAAGCTTATGAGCCAGGAGGGTTTCACGATCCTGCTGACGACCGATCAAAACTTGCGCTATCAGCAAAATCTACAGCAAGCTGGAGTAGCAGTCGTCGTTCTTGTAGCACCCAGCAACAAGCTATCTGACTTACTTCCACTGATACCAGATGCTCGAAACGTTTTGAATACCATTGCTCCAGGAGAAGTGATTGAGGTTGGCGGTTCTTAAAAGTCGAGTAGGCGACGCAGCACAAACAACCCCAATGCACCCGACCGTTGAGAGGTTATCTGCTGGAGTTCTAGGCTGTTAGCGGGGGTGATTGGGAGTGTTATGCTGCTCAGATCCGTGTAGTAGCATTGCCGGAAGCAATCTACAGGAAGAAGTTAGCCATACTAATCCGATGACGCGCTTTAAGGAAAATCTGAAAACGTGGTTACGTCTTACCGCAGTAGCGTTTGTAATATTGGTTGTCATTTTCCTGGCGCTGCCATTGCTTTTCCTGCTTCTACGTATACCCTCATTTGAAATTGGCCAGGGTGTCCTGTGGCTTGTGCGTTGGCAGAATGACTCCAGCGGCAATGGAATTGAGTTTAATTTGATGCCTTTGTTAATAGTTGCTGCTATGGTTGGCGTATTAGGTGTACTGGTTAAGCTTCGACGCGATCGCTCCCGGACACCATGAATGAGCGATTGATATTATCCAAACAGCATCCATTAAAGCTCTATTCCCCTCTTGTGATGATGAATCTTGGTCTCGGTATTGGCTTGGGCGCAGGTATCGGAACTGCCATAGGTGTGGCAACGGACAACATTGGTATTGGACTTGGCATAGGTATTGCGATCGGTATTGCGATCGGACTTCAAGGCGGTAACGGTGGCAGATAGAATTTGAGTTAATAGTTTCGCTGCTGATCTTGTTGGCGATATCGCTGAAACGACGACTGCCGCGACTGCTGAGCCTGCTGCGAGGAACGATTGCCCAAATAACCCCCGCTTGCTGGATTACTCTGCCCTTGCTGATCGCTAGACTGAAGCGATAAGTAATCAAGCTGCACCCATCCTGCTGCCTCGGTCGCTCCCTCAAACTGAATCCGATTCCAGGTTGTACCGCTGTTGCTGCCAACCTGCTCTAGTACGGTCACGGGGTCGCCGCTGAGGCCAAAGCCAACTCTCGCTGTCCGCGTATCCGGCTTGGGATAAATATTGATTTCCATTTCTGGATCGGGCGCAACTAAGCTGGCAGATGGATGGATGGCCTGATTGCTTTGACTGGGTTGAGCCAGAGCGTGAGGAACCACCCACCCAAACATCATGAAGCCAATCAACAAACTAAGAGCAATTTGCCGAAGTATTATCATCTGCGCCAACCTTTTTAAGTTTTTCCAATTCTGCAGCAGCTACCGCTTGCAGTTAATCCTAGACGAGACATTTCTATAATCGCCGCTTAATCGCTGCGTTCCACTTATAAATCTTTTACAAGCTGTAAAAGATTACTTGTTTTTGTGGCTGAATTCAAAGTTCAGACATAACATTTTTATTTTATTTTAAGGATCTTTATTGTGTAGCTAAAAAGCGAATCGAGCTGCTGATAAATTTGTCAGTCAGAACCAATCATCATTCTATAAAACGTCTGCAATGCCTGTAGTACAAGGCTTATAAGCTGGATTTACTTGTCTCGTATTTGTACGGTCAATTAGAAAACTGACTGTAGCTAAAGCATCAGTGGCTTATTTTTCTAACTGCGATTGCAACTTGAGCGAAAAACGGTATTGCTAATCACAAAAATATTTAAGCCGGATTTGTACTGTCAGGAGAAATTATAAAGATCTTCGAGAGCCAGTTTGATAAAACGGCTTGGGTTTCCTCGTAGCTGTTGCAAAATCAATGCTATTTAGTCAAGAGAAACTGTCTGATTCAGCACCATTTATTCACTCGCTCTCTGTCTAATCCAAAAGACGAACCTGCAAGAACACTCTACCCTCTTTCCGTTTTACGATGGAGATCGTCCATGAGCCAGAGCAACATTGATATCGAGCTGCAACAGTCACAACAGAAGCCACCCTCTCCTCCGCCCTATACAGGCTGGCAAGCTGCGATCGCAAACTACTTCAATTTCAACTACTACAAGACAGGCTTCCGCACCGAAATCCTGGCGGGTCTCACAACGTTCATGACGATGGCCTATGTTTTAGTGGTGCATCCGCTGATTATGTCAGATGCGGTGTTTCTGTCTGAATCGGGCGATCTGTTTCGGGAACTGGTGGTTGTTACAGGCATTACCGCTGCGATCGGCAGTCTGGTTATGGGGCTTTATGCCAAATATCCCTTTGTTCTGGCTCCCGGCATGGGCACAAATGCCTTTTTTGCCTACTCGGTTGTTCTCGGTTTAGGGATTGACTGGCGAGTGGCGCTGGCCTGCGTTTTGATTGAAGGTCTGATCTTCATCGGCCTGACGGTGACTGACATTCGCCGCCATCTAATCACGGCTGTACCCAACTGCATCAAAGTTTCGACAACCGTTGGTATCGGCTTGTTTCTGGCCTACATCGGCCTTGCCAGCAACACCGAAACGGGCGGGGCTGGACTGATTGTCGCCAATGAGGTGACCAAAACGACATTCGGCAGCTTCCGCGAACCTGCTACCCTACTGGCCACCTTCGGTATCTTCATCTCAGTCATGTTCATGATTCGCCGGATTAAAGGGGCACTGCTCTGGGGCATTGCCGGAACGGCCATCCTGGGCTGGATCTTTGGCGTCGCTGCCCCCCCAAGCGGCATTGCTGCTGTCCCAATCTTTCCCAGCAATTTGGTTGGTGCAGCCTTTCAGGGCTTGGGCGGCATTAATGCGGGCAACATTATTGACTTTCTGGCCGTGCTGCTGGTTTTCCTGTTTGTAGACATGTTTGACACCATCGGCACGCTGATGGGAGTTGGTACGCAGGCAGGTTACATTGACGAAAATGGGGAACTGCCACGGGCCAATCAGGCTTTGTCAGCCGATGCGATCGCAACTACAGCAGGCGCGATTATGGGCACCTCCACCGTCACCACCTTTGCAGAATCGGCCTCTGGCGTCGCGGAAGGTGGCCGCACTGGTCTTACCGCTGTAGTTGCCGCGATTATGTTCTTAGTAGCGCTGCTGTTCGTCCCGATTTTTGAAGCGATTCCGGCCTTTGCGACAGCTCCGGCGCTGCTAATTGTCGGCGTGCTAATGATGTCGGCGATTGTTAATATCCGCTGGAGCGATTTGACAGAAGCAATTCCAGCCTTTGTCACCATCTTTTTCATCCCACTCGGCTTCTCGATTGCTGCAGGTCTATCGGCTGGCCTGATTCTCTACCCCTTCACTAAGCTGGTCAGCGGTCGCACCAGCGAAGTTTCCCTTGTTACCTGGATCTTGGCCGCTATCTTTATTTTCCGCTTTGTCTTTACCACCATGCGGTTTGGCTAAAACAGCTGTCTCTGCGGCGAATTCAAGCCATAATGGGCGATGTCTGCATCGGAGCTAAAACGTAAGCTGCAAGCCTCCAACGACGGTGGGGCCATCGTCATCGGTCAAGAGTTCTTCAAGGCTTAGGAAGATGCCTGGCCCTGGTGTTTTACCTGTACCTACGGTTTCTGGAATGCGCTCGCCGTTATCGTCATATATGAATTGATTGACGGGGACTTGGAGCAGTTCTCCATCGACCGTTTCGACTAGTTCATGCACAGCCTCTTGGTTGCGATCGCGAACAGGTTCAGTTTGGAAAATAGGAACCAAGTTGCCGCTGATGTCGTATTCATACGCTGGTCGCTGTTCCTCTCCAAACGGATGGAAGACAACTTCAGCCCGCAATCCGATATCGTCCTGGTCATGGCATTGACCGATTGTCGTTCCCCGCACAAACAGCTCAGTCCGCAGAGTATTGGCAGCGGGTGTCCAAGGCGTATTGCCAAAGTTGAGAACAGCACCCAAAGCCAGCTCTCCTAGGAGCGGCGACAAGTTGGGATAGGTATCGGTGCCAGTTTCCACCTGGCGATTGATGAGGGTAGGCTGCCAACGGATGATCGTTCTATCAATACCGACGGTTCTATTGGCCAGAAATTCAGGATTTTGAACAATGTCAGTGCCGTCGAATTCCCTCTCCTGTTCTGTTGTTGTCTGTTCATCGATCTGAGCCGGATCAAGAACGATTTCCACATTGGAGATTAACCCATCCATGCCAACGTCAAAGGTGGCATCTCCTTCTCGTTGAATGTCTGTGATAGTCGTGTCAGTTGTTGTCGTCGTGTATTGATCTAACTGAGTTCTCGGAGTTAGATAGAAATTGGTCGTGGTGGTGACTGTATGAGTTTCAACCTGTGACTCGTAGGTAGATGAGGTGGTCGTGACAACATCTTCTTGATTGCCCAAGCCCAGGGTGAGTGAGCCTCTGAAATACAATCCACCAGCTCGATTGGTCACATAGTAGCCTGTCTGTCCTGGATCGCCGGAAATGATTTGTTCTTCAGTCGAGAGGGCGTTGCCGACTCTGGCATCAGCGCTGGCGGGGTCTGTGAGGTCAACAGTAGCCACCCATTCCCCACCAACCTGTTCACGATAAATTCCTTGAATCCCGTTGAAGTAGGCCGTAACGGCATTGCGCCCTGGCAGCGTATCTTCTACGGCACAAACTCCATTGGTTTCCAGCACAAAGTTTTGGGAATGATGCACAGCCGAAATCACTCTAAACCCACCATCAGCAATCACATACTGATCCTCGTCTCCATCTGGTGCGAATTGGAGCGCATAGCTTTGGCCTAAGCTCAGATTTTGTCCTGTTTGTTGGGGCACAAGGGCATAGATCACGCGGTTGGCTTGACCTGCTGCCAACGTAATCGGCACTGTGGCAAAGCCTTCCTGCGTCCACTGCGGCACAAACTCGGCTGTGCCATCGCTCCACTCAATAATCAGACCACCGACGTTATCGGTATAGGCTGCATCCCCTGGCCCTACGAGTGCCGGATCAGGAGGAGTAATGATCACGCCTTGATCGGTCGGCACCTCAAAAATGCCGTTAGGAGAATCAAGGGAGACTCCAGGAATCACTTGGTCAGGGGTAGCGGGTACGTAACCAATTATATGTCTGTCATTTATCAAACCAGTGGGCTGTACGAGACGCGGCCCATCTGGATCTGGATTTGCGATGCGGTTGCCATACATGTCGATCGCATCTGCGTGGGTCGAGTGGAGAAACTGCGTGATGCCCACACTGGCTGTCAGACCTGCGTTGTTATTATCGGCAAATGGGTTCAGGCGGGCGGTGCCGATCAGCAAGGTTGGAGCAGCGGCAGGATTGTTGTTGAGGGGAGGCAGTTGGCCAGTTAGGACAGCTCCCTCTGTGCCCAGCCGAACTTGAGCGGCAGCGGCGTATTGATTATAGATTAGCTGCTCTCCATTGGCCGTGCGGAGTCCGGCGGCATGGGGCAGCAGGTTGGTGTCCGTAGTCGGCACCTCAATATCACCGTAATCTCGCGTCTCTTCTACTTCAGTAAATTGCTGGCGCTCTATTACTATATCCTCAACCTGAGTGACGGTTTGGCGCTCTAGTGGGTCTAGAGGCGTTTCGACGATCTCGGTGGTGACTGTGACATCAATATTTTCGAATTGTCCCTGTCCTAGGAGGTGGGCTTGGCCCGTACCATGATGAATTTCGAAATAGTTCCCGTCGTTGAAATCAAGATCTCCCCCATTCTGCCAGTCTTCCACGGCTAGACTGCCATTGATATTGGCATAGATGGCAGATTCATGCTCCGTCACTGTGCCATTGGGGCCGGGTCGAAGGTTAAGCACGCGCAGTTCAACTCGGTCTCGGGCACCGTAGACGACCTCAATCGAGTCTGTGCTTGGGAGTAGGTTGCCTGCCGGATCAGACTCAACCAGATCGCCCCTGATAAAGACCCGCTGCGATTCTCGTAATGTCCCATCTGGTGCATATACGTTCACCTCAATGCCTTCACCGTAGCGATGATTGCCTAGACATCGGCAGACATTAAACCGAGTCCTCAACTGCAACGATGATTGGTTTGGCAGCCGAAAATCTTCGGGTCTCAACGGGCAAATACCCTGTTGCCCTAAGCATTCTGGGATTTGCCGCTGTAATTCTCCCTGAATATAGTTTGTATCGGCCTCAATGTTAATCGCATTGGGGGCTAATCGCCCGTCAATCACAGGTTGGGCATGGCCTTCTTGCGGATTCTCGACGGGGCCATCGGGTAGCGGAATATTTGAATCGTTTTCGAGAGGCCCGGAAAAGATATCGAAGGCATTCTGATCGATGCGAAATGCTCCGTCATCATCAACGGTGACTTGAGCAACGGCAGGTTTGAACACATTGACGCCTAAGGCTAACAACACTACCGTTGATACTGTGCAAGCTGCCTTTAAATTAATAGGGGTGAATTTCTTCATGGTCAGTACTCCAAACAACGGCGTTTTCGGAGCTTGTCTCATCTAGAAATTCATTCTCAAGGAATTTGCGATCGCGAATAAAGAGCGACAGAATTTCCCTGGTGAAAATAATCTGGATGAATAGAGTTCTAAGAATATCCTGTTCAAGATGCTTGAGTCTGCGACAATGATCCAGATAATGATTCAACGATCATCCGAACATATCGACTCTGATAGATTTCAGGACAAGAAGATGCCCCTGGTAACTATAGGAGAAACCGATTTTGGCCCGATCAATATCACCCATCCAGATCATCTGGATATCGTAATAAGTTGCCGAGCTTTATTATGCTTCTGCAATACTTTAAACCCTCAATTACTCCCTTTTGAGGCCGATTAAAGTGAACTAATTTTCAGCTTCTCTGTAGCGTTAGATTCCCGTTGATTGCTGCCAAACAAATCTCAATCAAGCTGATTTATGGTTAGCTAAAAGGCTTTTTTAGGAACCTAGAGTGATCAGCCTAGAATAGGCCAACCCAATCTCAAAGCCGAAAAAGTTATTTTATCTCTATCTTTATATTATTCGAAAAGAACATAATCGGGGTTGAGCTTAAAGTTTTTTTTACTAATGGCATCTGGATAATTTGTTTTTCTCACATCTTGCACCTTGCAGTTTGAAAACCCGAAGAGGTTGTTTTGCCGCCGCATCGCGGCGGCAAAACAACCTCTTCGGGTTTTGGTGCAAGATGTGAGTTTTTCGCTTTTTGCCGAAACATTGATGCTCAGTCGCCGTTGAAGCCAGCGATCGCGCCGAGGGATTGCAGATTTTCCAGTCGCTTACCGCAGGCCATCGGCACCTGTAGATCCATCATCTGGGCTAACTTGCCGACGGTCGTCACCGTATAGATGGAGGCTTCTTGCAGGGTGAGCAGAATCTCATACAGTTGCCGCTGACCGATGGACAATGCGCCAGCATAGGTGGGATCGATGGATAGATAAGAGCAGTCTTCTAGCGGGCCTTTGGATGAATTGCCGCACAGCACCAGTTTCATTTGAGCGATATCATTTGCGATCGCAGATGATATCGCGCTGTCTTCGTAGGCTGCGTCGTGTTCATAATCAAGATCTAACTGATCGAGATGATTTTCTCGTTTATACATAGTGGTTGATAATGCTTGGCGGATATTGTGTTTTTCCACTCTAACTTAAACAGCTCTCAATTGCATACATGTGTACTATAAAATACTAAACCGCTTCATTACTCAATGGGTTAGAAAAGGATAAGGCTGCGATCGCAACCCTATCTTTTCCCTTCCTTCCCTGAATTTTGCCTGAGAATGCCCTTCAGACTTCTCATCTAACCCTTAAGCCAACCTCAGACCCGACTCAGAGCAGGTTCAGGCTGGCCCCGCACTATAGGAATCAAAGGAAAGTAAACCACATTGATTCCACAAAGGAGCCCCACTCATGAAATCTCTACTCGCCAATCTCTCCATCATTGCGATCTCTGCTGCCGTTGTTGCTCCGGGAGTAGGTCACCTTCTACAGAGAAAAACATCTCTGAGGTGAGAGCCTGCCGTTGAGGTAAGCACAACGATGCGCTAAAACCTGCGGCACCCGCTCAGCGTTCCAGGCAGCGCCAGGGATCTTCGTGCGTTGGTTAATTTGCTTCACCCAGGACTCAACATCCCCCGAGCCAATCGGCCACCCTTCTTCTTGGTAGTAACGATAATTGGGGATGCGGTCACGATGCCGCTCTAGATAGCCACAGAAGCGACGTGCTGCTTCCGACTCGCTCACCTCAAACACATTCATAGCAGCGTCTACTTGTCCCTGCCAAAGAAAGCTGCGAGCGGTTTCGAGTGCTTCTGGAGTGGCTTGGACTTGATGCAAATTTTCCATCAGGTGAAACCAATCGAGGATTTCGTGACGTTGGTGGTCGTTGCCAATCTGGGCATAGATGCCCCAAACCCCATCATGACCATCGCCCAGGCAGTCCACTATCGGGGCTAAGGGGAGGTCATTTGCCCACTCAATCAGGTGTTCGTTGTCTTTGAACCAGGCCATGCCCTGATGCTGCTCACCCAAATTCAAGGCTTTATATTCGCGCCACTCAGCCGCTTCCCCCAGCGGCGTGCGCAAGCGAATCATGCCGCCATCCAGGCTCATTTGCTCAACCGGGACCTCACTCGTGGGCAGCTCGAAGTCATGGCGCGCCTCCAACCGCTGCTGCGTTTTCGCACTCACCCGTCGTCCCGTTTGCACCTCTACTTCAATCGCCGCTTGGGCATAAGAAACAATTGCGCTTTGGCGCAGACAGCACAGCTCTAAATAAGGGCTGACCTGTTGTCGGGGACGGACACCGAGTTGTTTGGCCTGTTCACTACTGAGGGATAACCGGCCCAGAATGCTCTCTAGTTGGCGGGGATATCCTTCGTCGGTGCCGGTAACGGTTTGGCAAAAAACTCCCCAATGACTGGCGTGACGTGTTCTTGCACTTGAGCGCGCACCGTTGATTCGATGGCTCCCAAATTTGCCATCGGCTGGTTTTGCTCACAGGCTTCCTGGTACAGTAGTTCCGCGATGCGTTGACTGCACTGTAAGAGTTCTTGGTGTTCCGCTGGCGTCATTAGAGCACCCTCAAAATATCGCTACAGTCTTACTCTAATTTTTCTCTCAAGAAAGTGACCTGCTCCCGTTGCTCCCGCTGCTGGTGCTGCTGAACTGATCGCTCCTACCAAGCTAACGGATCGCTTTGATGACGAACGGATTGAAACCCTCAACAGTTTGTCTGATCGCTTCGATGAGTCTCGTGATGATGTGTTGAACAAAGGGTTAAATGATCGCTTCAAGCAAGAACGGATTCAAACGTTGAACAGCCTTTCTGATCGCTTTGAGCAAGAACGGATTCAAACGTTGAACAGCCTGTCTGATCGCTTTGATGAGTCTCGTGATGATGTGTTGAATAAAGGGTTGAATGATCGGTTTAAGCAAGAACGCATCCAAACGTTGAACAGCCTGTCTGATCGCTTTGAGCAAGAGCGGATTGAAACACTGAACCAGCTAAACGATCGGTTCGAAGATGCCCGGAATCAGAACCTAGACAGCTAATCTCTGCTCCCGCGCACAGTCTCACTGCCTACTATCCCCCAAGTGGAAACACTTGGGGGGTTTACTCTCAGATCCTTGGAGGGGATGGCTACGGCAAAATTCTTCAAAATTCTTCTACCCCTCATCTTTACTTTGACAGATTACTAGAGAAGGCTTCTGCTTTTAGGCCGTTAGCGGGCTCTGTTAATTGACATAGGTTGCTTCTTGCCAGTTGGGAATACCGAGATAGTCCCGCGCGATCGCTTGTAGTACCTTATCCTTATCGAGTACGCTGCGGTTGTGACGAGAGCCGATCGTGTAGCGCTCGTGAATCTGATCGATTTCCGCTTCCTTATCTTTCATTACTTCCCGAATAGCTGGTAGATAACTGGCTCCTACCAATACGGCCAGACTCCGAACCGAGGGAAAGGAGATACGTAGGCGCTGCTCAGAACGTTCCTGCGCCGTATTCCACTTGATGATGGCATCAATCACATCGGCAATCTTCTCCGTTGAATCGGCGCGATCGCGAATTTTCTCAGGATGAGCATCGTCCTGCTGGGCAGCCTTGTCTGCGACTGATTTTGACTGACTAGCAGCCGATTGCGCTGCTGGGGCTTTCGCGGATGTCGGTGCAGACTCTGGTGTCGTGACCTGGGGCTGCTTGCCTTTTCTCACACCACCCAGTAACTCCTGGATGGCGTTGAGTTGCGATCGCGTTTCCCGTAGATCGCTCTCCAGTTTGGCATTCCGGGCTTCGAGCTGGGCATTCTGATCTTCGAGCTGAGCATTGTGCTCCTTCAGCTCTGCAACCTTATCTGATTCCGTATTTGCTTTCGGTTCCGATTCTATCTGCTGAGCAACCAGACGCCTGTGCTCTTCTTCCAGAGCGTGATATTGCTGCCGGAGTGTTTCAATCTCTGACGTGAACCAGTTAATCGCCTGAGCCACCTCTCCCAGCGTCTTAGCGTCCTGCCGCGCGCCCTGTTCTGTCTGCGCTTCAAACTCTTTGACCAAAGCATGGAAAACATCGGCTGTGCTGCCAGTGATGCCTCGGTGGGCCATCAGGTCAATCATCCGCTCTAGGTCATCGGCATAAACATTGGCACGCTTAGTTGTGGATTTGCGAGTATCGGATTCAGTCATGTGGGGTTCGTCCTGGGGTGAGTGTTTGGTCTGGAGTGCTGCAGTCCTGTCGCGATCGCTGTTTTCGACCGCAGCAGTATCGGCAGTATCGGCATAGCTGCTATCCTCTGCGCCGTCAGTTGCGCTTTCAGTTACGACCTTAGTTGCAGCCTTAGTCGCGCTTTCCGCTGCAACTGAGGTGATTGCCGCTGCCGTCGGTGGCTTGTCGGATTGCTCGGTAGGACTATTCAGAGGATGCCGGAACACCTCAATTACCTCTAGATCCGGCACCTGACCTAATTTGATGCCCAATCGACCGTCGCGGTTGCCGTCACCATTGCCAATGGCATAGTCATCGTAATTTGAGCGGGCCGCATAGGTTGGCAGCTTTTTGCCATCTAGAGTGACCGTGAAATGTCCCTGAATTTCGGCCTTGAACTGATGTTCCGGTACAGACGGTGGACAGTACCAGTGGGCTGCAATGGTGGCGTAAACCGCTCGAAACAGATGCGTATAGAGATTATCTCGGTCGCTGCGAGTCGGCACGAGATCTCGAAAACACTCGTTGCACTTGGCTGCGATCGCGCCACTGTAGAGCTGATTCACCCTCAGCTTCGCTTGTCGAGACGACATTCCCTGGAGTCGGAGCTGATTCACTTTTAGACCCGTTTGCAAACGCTCGATCGCAGCCAGAACCACTCGGGCAGGTGCCAGCGTCGGAATCTCAATCGTGATATCCAGAGTGTCTGGCTTCTTTGCCATTTTGCTGAACATCAGACTCCAGGGCGATTTCAGCGAGAACGTGGAGAGCAGGATTTCACTAATCCGCCGACCGATGAGTACCGCCAATCCGGCTCCGATTTCCGCACACTCTGTACTTGTGATCAACTGGCTGGCTCGCTTGACGATTGACTCTGCCGCCTCACTGGTAATAAATCGAGTCTGACGATCGGCCATTCGTTCCCGCTGTTGGTCATTCAGCATTCGATACTGTGCTGTTGAAAGGCCAACCAAATCGATAGCCGGATGGTCGGGGTCAAACACCTTAATTGCCTGAACCACGTTGGAGCGGTAGTTTTTTTGCTGGGCTGGGGTATTGAGCTTGCGGGATGCGAATTCTTCTTCCAACTCACTCGCCAACGCCTCCGGTGTTATCCGCTCAGCCTGTAGCTGGGCCACATAGTAGCGGATAAACTGCCTCAGCCACTTGGTTGAGCCGCAGCTTTCAGCTGCAGAGAGCCAGTTTTCAGCCAGTGGTTGTGTCGTTGGCATGCTGTCTTTTCTAATTTCCGTTTCTTGATTATATGAAAATCTTTTCTGTGGTCAAGATAGAGATGAATGTGCTTCGTAATCGGCTTCAGCGTAAACACGCCAGTAGTAGTCTGTCAAAGTAAAGATGAGGGGTAGAAGAATTTTGAAAATATTGCGGAGCAATATTTTCAAAATTCTTCTACCCCTCAAAACACACTTGCCAAAGCAGTAGTAGCTTTGGCGATGGCGATGGTTGCGACTGTACCACCTTCATATCCTATTGGCCAAACTTTGCCAGTGCTATTGGACTGTCTAGTTCGGCGGCGGGCAACGGTCGGGAAAATAAATAACCTTGACCATATTCACAGCCCATACATTGAAGCAGTGCTAGCTGCTGCTGGGTTTCGATGCCTTCAGCAATGACGGAGAGTTTGAGCTGGCGGCTGAGGGCAACAATGGTCTCGACTACGGGGTAATCGCTGCCGTTAACCTCCATGGCGGCCACAAAGGAACGGTCAATTTTGAGGGTGTTGATCGGAAACTGATGCAGGTATCCGAGGGAGGAATAGCCGGTGCCGAAGTCGTCAATACTGATTTGGATGCCCCGCGATCGCAGTTCCCGCGTCACAGCGATCGCAGCGGCAGCATTATCCATAATGGCGCTTTCGGTAATTTCGAGTTTGAGGCAGGTGGGATTTACCCCAGTTGCGGCCAACACGCGATCGATATCAGCAACCAGGGTGGGGCAGGTGAACTGGCGCACCGATAGGTTCACGCTGACCGTCAGATGCAGATAACCCTGCTGGTGCCAGCGGTGTAGTTGTTCACAAGCCTGCTGGAGCACCACCATCCCAACAGGAACTACCAGTCCAGTTGCCTCCATACAGGGAATAAACTCTCCAGGTGATACCATGCCCCGCTCCGGATGCCGCCACCGCACGAGAGCTTCAAACCCTTCTATCTGCTGAGTTTGCAGGTCTACGATGGGTTGGTAGAAGGTGGTGAATTCTTGCCGCTCCAGTGCCCGCTGCAGGTCATTTTCGAGGGTAAGGCGGTTGAGAATGGTCTGGTGCATGTCTTGGTCAAAATTCTGAATGATGCCTTTGCCCCGCTTCTTGGCGTGGTAGGTGGCTGTGCCAGCCGATTGCAGCAGTGCCTCTGCTCCCTGCTGGCTGCTGCCCAGGGTAATGCCCATACAGGCAGAGGCGTAAATTTCCAGTTCGCCTACAACAAAGGGCGGCTCGAACCCCTGCTTTAAGCTCTCCACCAGGGGGTTAACATCCCCAAAAGCGTCAACGCCAGGGCGCAGCAGGCAAAATTCATCTTCTCCGACACGGGCAAGCAGGTCTCCCGGTTGCAGGTATTGCTGTAACCGCTCTGCGATCGCAACCAGAAACTGGTTGCCAACCTGGTAGCCAAGCGAGTTATTGACCAGTTGAAAATCGTCACAGTCGAGGTGGATCAGGACCAAAGAAGTTTCGCCAGCCTCTAGTTTCTCGGTCAGGATTTCGAGCAGGCCATTGCGGCTGGGCAAGCCCGTCAGAGTGTCGCACACAACCAGACAGCGGAGTTCTGCGGTGCGCTGCTCGACGGTCGCTTCTAGATGGGCATTGAAGGTTTCAAGCTGCCGCTGCTGCTGCCGAATTCGCAGCATGGACTGAACGCGGGCGGCCAGTTCAATGCCGTTGAGCGGCTTACTGATAAAATCATCAGCTCCGACAGCTAAGCACCTGGCCATGTCTTGTTTTTGGGTCAGCGCAGTGACCACGATAATGGGTACTGTCTGCCACTCCGGCATGGCTTTAATGCGCTGGCAGACCTCCATGCCGTCCATGCCCGGCATCATCACGTCGAGCAAAATCAGGTCGGGGCTACAAGTTGGGAGCTGCTCCAGAGCCATTTGGCCGCTGCTAGCGTAATGAATTTGATAGGGTCTGCCGCTGTTCCAACTACCTTCACGGGCAATCAGGATGGTCTCGACCACTTCGAGATTTGTAGGATCATCGTCAATGACCAGGATGGAGATAGTCTTCATAAGACAGCAGTAATAGCGAATATTAGCAGTATCCTAAAAGTCTTCAAATTGTAGAATCTGAATCGTCAAATGATGAGACCAATAATTCCTGAACCCTAGCCGCCAGTATCTTTAGCTTAACGGGCTTGCTCATGTACTCATTCGCCCCGGCCATTAAACAGCGTTCTCGATCTCCTGGCATCGCTAGTGCAGTGAGCGCAATAATGGGTATATTCTTAAGGTTTCGATTACGATCCTGGCGAATTTGCTGAATTGCCTCCAGACCATCCATGCCGGGCATTTGTATGTCCATCAAAATCAGATCTGGTTTTTCGGCGCGAGTTATGGCTACAGCGTCTGCACCATTACGGGCAACGATGAGCCGATAGCCTTTAGCTGCCAAGTAGCTTGTGGTGGTTTCGATGTTGGTTTCGTTATCTTCGGCCAGTAAGACCAAGGCAGATCTGCTATCCGCAGAGGATGATGGCCGCGGCAGTGATGAGACGGCATCAGGCTCCTGGTTGTACTCAAGGTCAGTTTGGGGTTGAGCTACTACAAGCGGCTGAGCCGGTAGCATCACGGTAAAGCAGCTCCCGACACCGACAGTACTGGTACAGCGAATGTCGCCCCCGTGGAGTTCGACCAGTTGTTTGACCAGAGCCAGTCCTAACCCGGTGCCGTCGTACTGGCGGCTGAGGTCGCTTTCAACTTGGGTAAAGGGCTGGAACAGGGTGGGAATGTCTGCTGCCGCAATGCCAATGCCAGTATCGGTAACACTGAGGTGAATCCATTCGCCTGCAGTTTGGGCGGCCAGTGTGACCTGCCCCCCTTCAGGAGTAAATTTCACGGCATTATCAAGCAGATTGACCAATACCTGACGCAGACGGCGGGCATCACCCCACAGGTCGGGGATATCGGTAGCGAGATCGAGATGGAGGACAATCTGTTTTTTCTGGGCCTGCTGGGTCACCAAATCTAGGCTGCGGTGGCACAAGTCGGATACAGACACAACGATCCAGTTGGGCTCAAGTTGCCCTGCTTCCACCTTCGCCAGATCGAGAATGTCGTTGATCAGGTTCAGCAGATGGGTGCCGCTTTGTTCAATGGTGATCAGGGCATTGACTTGACGATCGGTGACATTCCCTAGAATACCCTCCTGCAGCGTTTCGGTCATGCCCAGAATGGCATTGAGAGGAGTACGCAGCTCATGGCTCATTGCGGCAAGAAAGCTGCTCTTGGCTTGGTTGGCGGCCTGGGCCTGCTCGTTGGCATAGGCTAGGGCTAGGGCATTTTGCTTTTCTTCGGTGACTTCGTAGGCGACTCCGGCAATACCAGAGAGGTTGCCCTCCATATCGGTGAGGGGTTCCAGCTTGAGGTTGAAATAGCGATCGCACTCTTCTTGCTGGAGTCGAAACTGCATCGTCTGCCGGGTTTGGCTGGTCAGCACCTGCTGCTTCACGTCTATCAATCGTTGCAGATCAGTATCAGGAAAGATCGCTCGATCCGTTTTGTGGAGAAAGTCGGCTTCGGTGAAGCCAGTAATGGGGTTGTACACCCACTGGTAAACCAAATCCAGATCCTGGGTAAACACCATCAGTTTGGATTGGTCGAGAGTGAGGCGAAACAGCGACTCGTTTTTAGTCAGGGCACTTTGGGCAATTTTGCGATCGGTAATGTCTATGAGAGAGCCAATACAGATCATTTCTTCTGTAGACAAATCGTCTGTAGATAAAGGAGCGAAGCTCATTTTGAGGCGAGCCTCGAACCAGCGGTAAACACCGTCTGCACAGAGTAGACGATATTCATGTTGATAAAGAGTCTGTTGATCCCACGCCTGCAGCCCCGCCAGCACCCGGTTCAGATCAGCAGGGTGGAGGTGATTCAGCCAAAAATCAGGGTTCTGGATAAAGTCATCGGGCGTATAACCCAGAACATCTTGAACGTTGTCGCTGATGGATAAGCAGCGGTAGTTGTCGGCGGGGGCACAGGTGAAAATGATGGCTGGGGATGAGCCCAAAAGGTAATCGAGACGGGCTTCGTTTTCCACGATAATCTGCTGGGCCTGCTTCAGGGTGGTTACCTCTGTAACCACAACGCCCACCCCTTCAGGTACCGGATAGTAGCTGGCAACCCAGTGGCGAATAGTGTTGGGAGCAGCGGGGGTAGTGCCCGTAATTTCGATGTTCATAAGGGGCTCGCCGGTTTCAAAGACCTGCTGATAAATGGGGAGCAGCGTATCGACCAGATCCGGCAGAATTTCGGGAATGGGACGACCCAGGTGTTGATCTACCGATAGACCGTTGATTTCCGCTAGGGTTGGATTGATGCGGGCAAAGCATAGACTGTGGTCAACAATTCCCAGCCCAACGGGAGTCATGGCATAGGTAGTTTCCAGCAGCTCCAGAGTCTCTGAAAGCTGGCGCTCCGTTTCTTTTAGCTCATCAATGTTGATGAAGGTCATGACCAGGCCATCCATTCTGCCCCGCTGTTGACGATAGGGATTGACCCGCATCAGCAGGTTTTCACCGGTCGTTGTGAGGCGGACTTCCTGTTCCAGCGGACGTTCGGTGTCGAGCACCTGCTGTAGGGGGTCTAGCAGGTTAACGCCCTCCAGGTTGTGAGTCAAGTGCACCAGGGGACGCTCAATGTCGCTATCCACCAGATTGACGGCGGCGGCAGCGGCTTCGGTAAATTTGCGAATGCCCAGCTCCATGTCGAGAAAAATGACGCCGATGTCGGTGCTCTGGAGCAGGTTGTTGAAGTCAGCAGTAAGTTCGGTTAGCTCAGCGATTTTGGCCTGATACTCGGCATTGACCGTATAGAGTTCTTCAGTTTGGGCCTGAAATTCTTCGTTGGTGCTCTGTAGCTCTTCGTTGGAGGCCAGCAGTTCTTCATTGGTGGCCTGCAGCTCTTCGTTAATGGTTTCCAGCTCTTCAATGGTGGCCTGCAAACTTTCGCGGCTCTGCTGCAGCTCATGTTCCAGCTCGACAATACGCAGATTGGTGTCTTCAGTGAGCTGGAATGGTTCACTGGCAGCCGGAGCCGGAGAGGGTGAGTTTGGATAGCTATCTTCGAGCACTAGGGTGGCAAACCCATTGGCGTTGGGGCTGCTTTCGGTATAGGTGGCGATAATCTGTAGGGTGCGATCGCTCGCGATTGTTCGTGTGGGAATGCCCAAGTAGGTTACGGGTTCCCCGTCGCGGCGGGTGCGGCTGAGGGCCGTGCTGACCGGAATCCGAAGATCGGCAGGGAGCATGGCGGTAATTTGCTGGGTCACTTCCCCTTGGGGAACCTGCAGCAGTCGGGCCGCATCCACCACCACATGCAGCAGGTTTTGCTGATCATCAAGCAGCACACAGGTAGCCTGGCGACTGGCATAAACATTCACTAGAGCCTGCTGAATTAGTGGGTTCAGTGGTGACGTTGGCTTTTCTTCAGAGCGGGTTGTACGGGCGGGAGTGACTGTAATTGGGGTAAACCGTCCGGCACCGGACAGGTCTAAGAACGGTAGCCTGATATTGCGCCGCTTCTGGAAGATCTTCCACTTTTCGTTGATGGGTACGAATTCTTCCTGCAGTTCTCCCAGATTTTCGCATTCCCCTAAAAACAGAATTCCCTTTGCGGCCAGGGAAAAATGGAGCGTCTGCAGTACCTGCTGTTGACTGTCGGGCCGCATGTAGATCAGCATGTTGCGGCAGCTAATCAGATGCATTTGCGTAAAGCCGGGATTGTTGGTCAGATTGTGGGGCGCAAAAATCAAGGCTTCCCGAATGCGGCGCTTCACGTGAAACTGCCCATTGCGCCAGGTAAAGTACTTGCGTAATAGAAGTTCGGGCACATCGTTGGCAATGCCTTCCGGGTAGGCTCCCTGGGCGGCCTGCTGCAGGGCATCCGCATCCACATCGGTGGCAAAAATTTTGATCGGTAAGCGACGCCCTATTTGTTCCATCAGGTGGTCGATCAGAATCGCCAGGGAGTAAGCCTCTTCGCCAGTGGCGCAGGCGGCTACCCAGGCCCGAAAGGTACTGTTCTTGGCTGTGCTCAGAGTGGTCAGTAGGTTGGGCAAAATGTTGTATTCCAGATCCTGCCAGGCTTCGCGATCGCGAAAAAAGCGGGTCACGCTGATCAGATAATCCTGCTTGAGCTGCTGCCGCTCCTCAACGGAGTCGCGCAGATAGTCAAGGTATTCTTCGATGGTGTTGCAGCCCGCCAGGGAACAGCGCAAGTAGGTGCGACGGCTGAGGGTGGACGCTTTGTAGTAGGAAAAATCCAGATGTTCCGATTCTTCTAGCAGGTCTAGAATTTGCTGCAGGGTCGGAGGCTCGATCATAGGAGTTGTACGGTTGCCCGCCAAAGAATAACCCTGCCTTTCCTGTTGGGTAAATTCGTAGACCAAACGAGCCAACTCATCAGGCGGAAAGGCTCGGGCAACGACACCTGTGTCGAGGGCATTATGGGGCATGTCTGGAATCTCAGCGGTAGCGGGGTCTTGCACTAAAGGTAGCCCTCCTGCCGTTCGAATGGCCTGTAGTCCCTGACTGCCGTCATCCCCTCCCCCTGACAGCACAATGCCAACGGCCCGCTTGCCACAGTCGCTCGCCAGGGATGCAAAAAACAGGTCAATGGGCAGATTGATCTGCGATCGCGGTCTTGGCGGTTGATCCATCAGGTATAGCCGTCCGGACTGAATCACCAAATTTTGTCCCGGCGGTATCAGGTACACCTGGTTAGGCTGTAGCGTCATTCCGCCGATCACCCGCTGAACCGTCATATTAGTGTGGGGTTGCAGCAGCTCTTGCATTAGGCTCTCAAAGTCGGGCGATAGATGCTGCACGACCACAAAGGCAGCCCCACTGTCGCTGGGCATCGCGGCAAAAAACTGCTCTAGTGCTTTGAGGCCGCCAGCCGAGGCTCCTAAGCCAACGACAATCATTTGAGAGTTTTGAACGTTTTGGGCCATATATCAACTGAAAAGAACAAGAAAGCGAGAAATGTCAGGCGCGAGGACAGAATCTAAGATTGAGTTTAAGGTTATCGCCTATGCCATCGCTGGTTTTGTCAGTAAAGTTTGAATGACATGATGAAGCTGTTTCAGTCGAATTGGCTTGCTGATGTACTCATTGGCTCCGGCAGACAAACAGCGATCGCAATCGTCGGGCATGGCCAAAGCCGTCAGCGCCACGATGGGAACAGTGGCCAGGTTGGGATTTTGGCGAATTTGGCGGATCGCCTCCAGACCATCAAGCTGGGGCATCTGAATATCCATCACAATTAAATTGGGATCAGCAGAATTGGCCAGTTGCACAGCTTCATGACCGTTCCTAGCGACGATCAGCTGATATCCCTTGGCGCTTAAGTAGGCAGTCGTCGTATTGATATTAGCTTCGTTATCTTCGGCCAGTAAGATCAGGTAATCAGACGCAGAATCTACCGACGGATCAGCCGCTCCAGAATGAGCTATTTCTCTGTGTGAGAATGGCTCTGAAGCTGTCATCGTCACGGGCAGCCACAACGTAAAGCAGCTGCCAACTCCCACTTCACTGCTTAGTTCAACCTCGCCGCCGTGTAGTTCAGTAATGCGCTTCACCAAAGCGAGTCCTAATCCAGTGCCCTCGTGCTGCCGATTCAGGGCACTATCGACCTGCATAAAGGGTTGAAACAGCTTTTTAGCATGTTCGGGACTGATGCCAATGCCTGTATCCGCAACGGCAATTGAAAGGATACCTGTCGTTGCTGACGGTGCTGCCTGGGGATGAAGCAGCCGTCGTTCAATGGATGCGCCCTCCGAATTGAGCGGCCTGTAGGAGGTTGTGATGGTGATACATCCTGTCTCAGGCGTGAATTTCACAGCGTTGGTTAACAGATTGATCAGTACCTGGCGCAGGCGACGTTCATCTCCATACAGATCCGGCAAGCCGTTAGGCATTTGCGTTTCCAGCCGGAGTCGTTTTTTGTTGGCCTGCTGCTTAACAAAGGACAGGCTCGACTGACAGAGATAATTCACATTGACCGAGGTGTAATCCAGTTCAAACTGGCCCGCTTCGATTTTGGCCACGTCTAGAATGTCGTTGATCAAGGATAGTAAGTGGGTGCCGCTGCGCTCAATGGTTTTGAGTGGCTTCTGTTGCCGATCGCTAATCGGGCCAAATACTTCATCTTGCAGCCCCTCAGCCATCCCCAAAATAGCATTGAGGGGGGTGCGCAGTTCATGGCTCATATTGGCTAAAAACTCATCCTTGAGACGAGTCGCGCGCATTAGCTCTTGGTTGGCAATTTCCAGTCTTTGGTTGCTTTCGATCAGATCTTGTTGGATCTGTTGTCGTTCGCTTAATTCTTGCTGCAGCTGGGTAAACAATCCAGCTTGCTGAATTGCGATCGCAAGTTTGTTAGCAATTTGCTGAAGCAGTTCCGCTTCCGACTCCTGCCACATTCGCTGTTCACGGCAGGCATGAGCGACAATAATGCCCCACAGCTGATTGTGGTGATGGGAAGCCACCCAACGATGGTTTTCTTGACCATGAGCCTCTTGCAAAATGGGGGCCACTATCTTGGACTGAATGTGACCTGCTTGGGAATAGTCCACTAGGCAGTCTGTCCAGACATCGTTCATCACGTCGGGTACAATCCGAGGCTGTCCCTGCCAGTAGGTCTCTAGAATGTCTGGTGACCACACCTCATCGTCCCACTGTTGACCTTTGAGGCTGGCAAACTCTGGGGCAACAGCTTCTTCCACAATGCGGCTGTGACCGTCGGGGAAGAGGCGGAAAATAATCACCCGGTCGCACCGCAACAGATCTTTTACCTGCTGAGTTACCGTAGCTAAAATGTGATCGATGTCGAGCGACGCACGAATGGTTTCGGTCAGGATGGCGAACGTCCGTTGTTGCTGGAGCTGTTGAATAATCTGGGCTTCAACCTGCTGCCGCACCTGTAGCTCTACCTGAAGACGGCGATACAGGTTGGCCTGATTAATCGCGATCTCTAGCTGATGGGCAATCTGTTGGGTTAATTCAATGTCTGAAGTTCGCCATGTGTATGGGCCGCTGCACTGATGGACACAGAGCAGTCCCCAGAGCAGCCGATCTCCTCTGATGAGCGGCACAACCAAGTTAGCCCGCACCTGAAACTGACGCAGAATATCACTGTGGCAAGGTGAGAGATCTCTCGACTCAATATCGGCAGTGGCATAGTAGCGACCCTGGACATAGAGAGAAGCAAAGTTTTCGCCAAAGCAGTGGTCATGCACTGGGATAGACACGATCGAAGGGTAATCAGCCACCATCGACTCGGCGATAAACTCGCCATCCGTGAAGCTTGTTTCGGAATAAAACTTAAAAATGGCAACCCGATCGACCTGAAGGGTTTGACGCACTTCATTACAGGCTGTGTTAAAAACGGTCGTTAACTCCAAGGATTGCCGAATCCGATCCGTCACTTGCCGCAGCAACGCTTCTTGCTGAAATTGCCGCTGTAACATGCTTTCAGCTTTGAGTCGCTGGCGAATATCAACAACAGTGGTACGACTGCCTATCCGATTGCCGTGAGCATCTGTTTGCAACTGTTCACTAAACAGGACTTCGATGTGACCCCCATCGCTGCCTAGCAGTGTGACCTGATACTGCATGGTTTTAGTTTGTCGTGACTGGTTGAGCATGGCCCAACGTTCGGCAAACACAGCGCGGCTCGCTTGGGTTAAGAACTGAGTGATGGGCTGACCTACCACTGCTTCGCGCGGATAGCCCAGCCATACCAGTTCGGTATTGTTGATGCGGGTAATTCGTCCACTAGTATCTAAGGAATGGTAGCCGCAGGGCGCATTGTTGTATAGATCTTCAACCTCATTTGCATAGGCTTCTAGGGCCAAGGCTTGTCGTTTGCGATCGCTAATATCTTTCGCTGTCCCCAAAACGCCAATAATGTTGCCCTCGGCATCGCAGAACGGGACTTTGTTAATCTCTAACCAAAGCTCAACCCCCGTGGTCGTGATCAGGTGCTGAGCAATGTTGAGACAGGCTTCTCCCGTAGCAATGATCTGGCGGTCTTCGGCTTGAATGATCTCTACCACATCTGGTGGCCAAATCAGCTCAGCATCGGTTCGGTTCACCAGGTCAGTAGCCGTGACCCCAAATATGGGCTCAATTTTGGAGTTTGCCCCTTGATAAACTCCGTTCCGATCTTTCCAAAAGATGGCAATGGGCACCGTCTCTAGAACGGTTTGCAGCAAAGCTTGGGAAGCCTGCAACGCTCGTTCAGCGGCTTTGCGATCGCTAATATCTTCGCAGACACAGATAACCAACTCATCCTCGGTCAGCGTCAGCGATAGCCATTGGTCAAAGGTGCTGCCATCCTGCCGGGTTCCGAGGACATCTCCGCTCCAGGCACCATCACGCGCCAGTATCGGCATGATCTCCTGTTCAAAGCGAGCCAGTTCTGCCGGCCCATAAAGCACTGTCCAGGGCTGCCCAATCAGTTCTTCGGCCTGGGTATAGCCAAACAGTTCTAGATGGGCCCGGTTCAAATATAGGAACGCATTATTTTGCGTAATGGCGATGCCATCAACGGCAGCTTCAATCGCCGCTAATTGTCGTGTGAGCCGAGACTCAATTTCTTTCAGATCGGTGATATCGGTAGACATCCCACAGAGCGCATAAGCCTCACCCTGGTCATCTCGTAGTAAAAACTTATTGGATAAAAATACTCGTTCCTCACCATTAACCCACACGATTTCCTCGAACTGCTGCACCCCTCCTTGGGCCAGCAGTAACCGATCATTTGCCCGAAAGGCATCGGCAATATCGGGCGGGAAAACCTCATAAATTGTCTTGCCAAGAATCTCTGCTGGCGTATAGCCAAATAAATTCAGAAACGTTTGATTGACAAAAATGTAGTGCCCGTCCAAATTTTCGACATAAATCTTGGCAGGAGAGTGGTTGAGAACAGACTGTAGCTCAGCTTGGCTTTGCCGGAGTTTTGCGGTGCGCTCTGCAACTTTCTGCTCCAGGGTGCGATTTAAATCTTGTAGACTGAGTTCGGCCTGCTTGCGATCGTGGATATCGGTAGACAGGCCGAACCATTGCCCGTCCTGTTCCGGCTGAACACAAACGGCTTGCACCAGATGCCAGCGATAAACACCATCGGCCCGACGCAATCGATACTCCGTTTCGTAGGCCATCCCGCTTTGTACGGACTGCATCCAGCGGGTATGAACCCGCTCCGCATCATCTGGGTGAATCACCCTTTGCCAATCCAAATTGAGCAACTGTTCGGCTGGCAGGCCAATGTATCGACACATTTGCGGACTGGCATAGGTATTCTGTCCGTCAGCATCGGCATTCCAGATCAGGTAAGGCGAAAGTTCAATGAGTTGACGATAACGTTCTTCACCCTGACGGAGCGCTTGCTCAGCTCGGATTCGGTCGGTGATATCCTGAGCCATCACCAATTCAGCCCGTCGCCCTTCAAACTCTAGGGCATAGGACACAATCTCCACTTGAATGATCTGACCATCCTTCAGACGATGCTGCCAGGTGCCAGCCAAGTCCAGCCCTGAGTCAACCTGAGCCACATTTGCCAACAGTCGGGGCATGTCTTCTGGAGGGCGAATGTCGGCGATGGTCATCGCCAAAAATTCCCCTCTGGAATAGCCATATTTGACCACCGCTGCATCATTGACCGCTAGAAACCGTAGCGTTTCCAGGTCATACACCCACATGGGCTGGGGATTGCAGTCAAACAGGTGCCGATAGGTGACCTCTTGCGCCTCCAAGGTCTGTCGAAACGGGCGATTTTCCTGGGCAACGGGCTGGAGATCTTGCCCGACAAGTGGTTCAGTTGGTTGGCGCTGCAGTTGATTGGTTTGGCCTTCGAGCTGGGCAATCTGTTGCTGCTGTTGCTCAAGCTGCCCTTGCAGCCGGGCCTGAGTCTGGTGAGCGGCATTGCGCTCAGTAGCGAGCTGTTGAGACAGTTGCTGTATCTGTGCTTGGGCCGCTTCTAGTTGCTGTTGTATGCTTTGTTCTTGGGTCATCTGAATCGTCTTCCTCCCCAATCCTATACTCTGCAGCAGTAAGTTCTGTAGAGAGCTTGAACAGCAACCCTCTGCCCTAACCTAAGTCTTCCCATCGTTCCGAAGCGGCTTTTTCTAGAAAAATTAAATTTCTTGACTGGAAACCCCCAGCAATCTAAAAGGAGACTATCTTGAAAGTTCTTGCGATTGGCGCAACTGGTTTTGTTGGTTCACATGTGACTCGTTACCTGATGATGCAGGGGCATCAAGTTGCTGTTTTTCATCGGGGTCGTATCCGTGCCGAGGAACTCGATTCCGTTGTGCATATCTATGGCGATCGCACTGAGTTATCCAATTTTGAGGCTGAATTTAAGCAATTTGCGCCCGATGTTGTTCTAGACGTTATTCCTTTTACCCAACAGCAGGCGCAAAACTTGCTTCAGGTGTTTGGTGGGTATGTCCAGCGCATTGTTGCCGTTTTACGGGAACGAATCCAGCAGCTCACAGCGCTGGTGGGCTGGAGCGGCGAGACGGTTATCCTGCCCAAAGATCAGTTGCCATCCCAGTTGCAGATGAATTTGCAGTGGCAGTATCACCTGGCAATCGATACAGACCGTTTTCGACAAGAATTAGGATACAGCGAACCAGTTGCTTATAAGGCAGCATTGCAACGCGCGATCGCATGGGAGCAAGACAATCGGGCTTAATCCCTGAGCTTGGATGGAACGAGGCATTTTCTTTTCTTATCTTGTCTTAATTTTATAGCGGTTCTAGATAAGAACGAGAGAGGAGAGTGCCTCAGGGAG
>NZ_JBYJZJ010000014.1:0-1169 GCF_057732415.1 Thainema salinarum CENA647 | reverse complement strand
GTAGGTCACCTTCTACAGAGAAAAACATCTCTGAGGTGAGAGCCTGCCGTTGAGGTAAGCACAACGATGCGCTAAAACCTGCGGCACCCGCTCAGCGTTCCAGGCAGCGCCAGGGATCTTCGTGCGTTGGTTAATTTGCTTCACCCAGGACTCAACATCCCCCGAGCCAATCGGCCACCCTTCTTCTTGGTAGTAACGATAATTGGGGATGCGGTCACGATGCCGCTCTAGATAGCCACAGAAGCGACGTGCTGCTTCCGACTCGCTCACCTCAAACACATTCATAGCAGCGTCTACTTGTCCCTGCCAAAGAAAGCTGCGAGCGGTTTCGAGTGCTTCTGGAGTGGCTTGGACTTGATGCAAATTTTCCATCAGGTGAAACCAATCGAGGATTTCGTGACGTTGGTGGTCGTTGCCAATCTGGGCATAGATGCCCCAAACCCCATCATGACCATCGCCCAGGCAGTCCACTATCGGGGCTAAGGGGAGGTCATTTGCCCACTCAATCAGGTGTTCGTTGTCTTTGAACCAGGCCATGCCCTGATGCTGCTCACCCAAATTCAAGGCTTTATATTCGCGCCACTCAGCCGCTTCCCCCAGCGGCGTGCGCAAGCGAATCATGCCGCCATCCAGGCTCATTTGCTCAACCGGGACCTCACTCGTGGGCAGCTCGAAGTCATGGCGCGCCTCCAACCGCTGCTGCGTTTTCGCACTCACCCGTCGTCCCGTTTGCACCTCTACTTCAATCGCCGCTTGGGCATAAGAAACAATTGCGCTTTGGCGCAGACAGCACAGCTCTAAATAAGGGCTGACCTGTTGTCGGGGACGGACACCGAGTTGTTTGGCCTGTTCACTACTGAGGGATAACCGGCCCAGAATGCTCTCTAGTTGGCGGGGATATCCTTCGTCGGTGCCGGTAACGGTTTGGCAAAAAACTCCCCAATGACTGGCGTGACGTGTTCTTGCACTTGAGCGCGCACCGTTGATTCGATGGCTCCCAAATTTGCCATCGGCTGGTTTTGCTCACAGGCTTCCTGGTACAGTAGTTCCGCGATGCGTTGACTGCACTGTAAGAGTTCTTGGTGTTCCGCTGGCGTCATTAGAGCACCCTCAAAATATCGCTACAGTCTTACTCTAATTTTTCTCTCAAGAAAGTGACCTGCTCCCGT
>NZ_JBYJZJ010000013.1:0-60232 GCF_057732415.1 Thainema salinarum CENA647 | reverse complement strand
GGGGCATTTTCGTCAAACGCCGCCTTCGCCCGATCCGCCGAAACGTTGAGTGGAGACTGGAGCTGGTCTTCTAGCAGCGCCAAGAATAAATCGCTCTTACTGGAAAAATGCCAGTAGACCGCACCTTTCGTCAGTTCCGCATCGGCTGCGATTGCATCTAGCGTTGCCCCCGCATAGCCCGACTGAGCAAACACCTGCTTGGCCGATTCTAAAATACGGCTGCGGGTATCTAGCGGTGGCTCAGCATTGGGTTGGGCTTTGCTAAGAAATTCTCGGAGCTGCTGCTTGTCGCCAATGTAGCGGCGAGCCGTTGGCCAGCTCACCCCAGCTTCGCGGGCAATATCCGTTAGGCTAATTTGGTTGTAGGGGTTGGTCTTGGGCCAAACGTTGAGCAGCATCAAAAACGCGATTGCGAAGAGTCATGGAGCAATGGTGAGCACATCGTCTCGAAAAAGGTAGGCGCTTTTAGATTTATAGACTGACCAGTATGTTTTATACATTGTGAGCAATAGCGATCGCAAACAGCGATTGCCACTGCTTAATTTCAGTATCTCCATGCCGCTGCCAATGTCCCACCCAAGTTTATGGAGATAGGCAGAAGTTAAACAGCAGAAGTTAAACAAAGGTGAAAACCCCTGCCTTCATCCCCGTAAACAAGCAAAGATAGAAATAGGCAAAGCTGAGGAGATTTGACCCATGCCGCAATCACCCAAACCACAAACAAATCCCTATCTTTCCCTGGTTGAAATTCGCAGGGGTATCTGAACCTGATGGGCTATGTTGATGAATCGGAAGTCAACGGGCCAGGTTGTCGAGCCGCTGTCTGGGGCCAGGGCTGCATGGGCGAGTGCCCAACCTTAAACCCGGAATCTCAGTCATTCGAAAATTAACCAGCTTATGTCGATTGATACGCTGGTCAAAAAGATTCTCAGCAATCCGCGTCATGAAGGCGTGACGTTTTCCGGTGGCGAACCGTTTTGGCAAGCGCCAGCTCTGGCCGAAGTCGCGCGGCGAGTCAAAGCTGCCGGGTTGAACGTCATCTGCTTCACTGGCTTTACGCTGGAGCGTCTACAGTCCGACTATGCACCTGCCGGAGCCGAGGATTTACTCAGCCAGCTCGATATCTTGATTGACGGCCCCTACGACGAGTCGCTGGCCATCGAAGATCCCAATACGCCGATTGCATCCACCAATCAGAAAATTCGCATTTTCAATCCAGCCCTGCGCGATCGCACCGACTGGGCCAGCGACCAAGTCGAGATCGATATCTTCCGTGACGGCAGCGGTCTCGTTGCCGATCACCACGGACACATGCAGGTCGTGGAAGCACCGGAATGAGTTAACCCCTCAGCACGTCCTGCTAGCACAGAGATTCCAATTGTCAATTGCTAAGATCACAGCAAGAGCGCACGACCTGTGACAAGGTCGAGATAATCAGGGCAATTGCACACATGAAACTTTATGAATGAAGGGCAACGACTGGACAATTGGCGATCTGGCCAGAATACAGGATCCCTCATTCGTGCTGCCAGCATTTTGCTGCTTTCTGGCGGAGCCACATTGGGCCTAATTTATGCCAGCTTTTGGGCCAGCTACAGCGGCAATCGGTTAAATGAAACGAGATCGGGTACCTCGCCCTCTTTTGCGCAAGAGCTGCAGGATTGGCGACGAGATACGACAGCCTTTCTCATCCGCGCCGAACCCAATCCAGGCTTAGATCCACGCAGCATTACCTATACAGCACTTACGATCGCAGGTTTAGGTGCAGGATTACTCGTGTTTGGACTGCTGGAGCGAGCCAATCATCGGTTACGACTCGCGCAGGCGGAGTGCGATCTGCAACTGGCAGGCTTACCAGCAGGCGCTCCAGGAAAAAGCGCAGGTTGAGGACTATGCCACCACATTAGCCACGCAGCATCACCAATTGATACAGGCCAAGACTGCCAAACAAGTTGAGCTGCAAGCCACCAAAGAGGTCATCCAAGCACAGCGCGATCAAGCGCTACAGGAACTAGACCAGGCCAACGCTAGGGTTGAGCAGGTCACAAACCAGTATCAGCAAGCCTTAGCCGAGAAAGCCGAGCTTGAAGCTCAGATTCAGCAGCTAGAAAGCAGCATTCAGCAAGCTCTGAGTGAGAAAGCAGACGCTGAAGCACAGATTCGGCAGCTAGAGGCGGAAAAGCGACGCTGGCTTGAGTATATTGAGCGATCGCAAACTGATGACTATAAAGCGCTGCATCAGCAGTACGAGACGCTCCAGCAGCAGGCTCAAAACCAGGAGACAGAACTCACTCGGCTGCAAAGCCTGAACCAGCAGTTACAGCAGAAGATTGATGCACAGGATATCCAGATTCAGGCCCAGTACGAGCAGTATGAGCAGTATGGGCGAACAGAGATCAATCGGGCTCAACCAGCCGCTAACCTGGAAACCGCAATTGTGCTGTGCTCTAGTGAACGCGATCTGTATGACAATGAAAAGCGAGATTTGATACTCGAAATTTTGAATCCATACAGTCCCAACCTGCTCGAAAACAGTCGGCGGCAGCAGATCCGGCAAGATATTCTAAACGCCAATCAGCCCACCGACCGTCGAGCCGAAATTGCCGGAGAGCTGCGCCATCTCTTTTGGGACTACCGCAGCATGAAGTCATCCATTCGTAATTCGCTCAGTGCGCTGGGGTTTGAGCTGATCGAAGACGGTACCCACTACAAAATTGTCTTCCAGCAGGACAATCGCTATCAGATTACCTTTTCCAAAACCAGTAGCGATCGGACAGCCGGTACGCAACATCGTCAGTGAAATTCGGCGTCGCCTGCTGTAGCAAATATCGCCTCGGGAACTTGATACAGGGTATGAGTATTACGTTATGCTGACTGCTAGCGACTCTTAGCCACCTTTAGTTCCTTTTTAGTTCCTTAAAGCAATCATGTCCGTGTCCAATTCTGTTCCCATTGTTCTCGTTAATCAGCAGTCAACTGAGCAAACACTTTGCTGATCATCAAACCTGGATTAACCTTTCGCAATTTAAGGCTGACCCTGGCACGTTTTGTTTGCTTCCAGATGCCAATGGCGGAATTAAACAGGTATTAGCGGGGCGTGGTGACGCCTTAGATACCTGGACACTGGGCAATCTGGCAGCGAATTTGCCACCCGCTGATTACCATCTGGCTGATGATCGTCAGTGCAGAAGAGGCTACGAAACTCTGCCTGGGCTGGCAGTTGGGCCAATACCAGTTTCTCAAATATAAAGAAAACGGCTCCAAACCAGCGGGCAAACCGCCACGTCTCCCGAATCGGCAGATCAGGACTACATTGAAGCGGCTACGGCAGCAACATACCTGGTACGGGACTTGATTAACACCCCAGCCAACGATATGGGGCCAGCCCAATTGGCGGACGCCGCATCTGCGATCTGCAAAAAGTCCACGGCGCAGAGTTTCAGGTGATCACGGGTGAGAACCTGCTCGATCAGCAATACCCCATGCACTCCTTACGCCGTTGGTAAGGCCAATGCTCAACCCCCTCGCCTAATTGACATCCGCTGGGGCAGCACTGACGCGCCTAAAATCACCCTCGTCGGCAAAGGCGTCTGCTTCGATACGGGTGGCCTAGATATCAAGCCCGCCGCTGGCATGAAGATGATGAAGAAAGATATGGGCGGTGCCGCACAGGCGCTCGGCCTAGCCAAGCTAATCATGCAGATGAAGCTGCCTGTGCGGCTGCGCGTTTCTGATTCCCGCCGTCGAAAACAGCATCGCCGAAAACGCCATGCGCCCCTCCGATATACTGCAATCCCGCAAGGGCATTACCGTTGAAGTGGGCAACACCGACGCCGAAGGTCGCCTCGTCCTGGCCGATGCCCTCTGGGAAGCCAGCAGCGAATCCCCCCAGTTGCTGGTCGATTGCGCTACCCTCACCGGAGCCGCCCGCGTCGCCTTGGGTACAGAACTGCCCGCCTTTTTCTGCAACGATGCAGCCATCACTGAGCAGTTTGAACAGGTGGGACTACAGGTAGACGATCCACTCTGGCCCCTGCCGCTGCACGAACCCTACCGAGAAATGCTAAGTAGCAAAATCGCCGATATCAGCAATATCGGCAACGAATCCCTACGGCGGAGCCATCACGGCAGCCCTGTTTCTGCGCGAGTTTGTGCAGCCATCAACTCCTTGGATTCACATTGACTTCATGGCCTGGAACCTGCGTAGCCTACCCGGTCGCCCCGAAGGCGGTGAAGCAATGGGCCTGCGTGCCCTATTTGAACTCATTCGCCGCAGGATAGGATAACGTTTCTCAAATAAATAACCAGAAGATAAGATGACATTCCTTAGAATTGTGAATTAAATAACCTGTAAACCGTTCCACTTCGTAGGGACACGGCATTGCCAGTGTCCCGACCCCAAAATTTCCACCTTATCCACGTTTCTTGACTAGATAACCCAAGATACCCATCCACCCATCCACCCCTCTACTCATCCACCCACCTGACCCATCCATTCCATGACACTCTACGAAACCCTTCACCAAACCCAGCGGGAACGGGTCAGCACTGGCGAGACGCAGTCCATTCTCAGCGGTTGCGAGTCAGCCAGTCGCATTCTGGTTCTGATTTGGCCGCAGTTCGGCGATTTCGACAGCCTGGAATATGCCCGGTGGCTCCAGCGAGAAGCCGAGCTGGATTAAGGCTCAGGGCATCACCATTCGCGCCGTTGGCATTGGCGATCGCACATCTGGCCAGCGGTTTTGTCAGTTCACGGGTTTTCCCACTGATCAGCTTTTTGTTGATCCCAAAGGCCGAACTACACCAGCAGATCGACCTGTATGAAGGACTCTCCACCAAGCTGCCCGGACTCTCAGCACCGCAAAATGCGTGGCTGAACCCTGATGCTTATGTGTGCAGGTATCGGTAGCCCCGGAACGCTCAAGGAAGTCCTGCGTGGCTACACGGGCGATCGGCAAGCTCCCACAGCTCATCCCCGATGACCAAGCTGTCCGCACGGGTGAATTGCCGCCGATGAAAGGTTCCTTCTTTAAGTTCGCAGGCGGCAAGGGGTTCCAGCGCCCCTTTGAACTGGCCACCCTGCGCTTACGCAACATGGCCGAGGTGCTGGGCAACTGGTCAACCTATGTCCCCGACGCCAAGTACCTCACCCAGCGGGGAGCCACGTTTGTATTTGATGGTCAAGGGCAGTTGCTGTATGAATACCGCGATCCAGCGATTCTCGGGTTTGCAGAGAATAAGAGTGAGCCGCTGGCGTTTTTGAAAGGGCTATAGATTCAGTTGATTACATACAAGCAATGAGCACGACGTTGCTGTCAGCCGCCGATTTTTGAAAGAAGTCTACCAAAGATGGATACAAAACGCGGAGAAACTGAATTTCAGCCTCAACCTCCTCTTCATCCCAATCGCCACCACGTCCTAAAGGATAAATTCCTGCGTCGTTAAAGCTTTCAGCACTACATTTGGCTGTAAGAGCTTCTAAAGAAATCTCGCTTAATGCTTCAGCAACTAAAGCAACTTCATCAGGTTTCAGATAGCGCACCTAACGCCATACGTGCATTCAAACTGAGTCGGCGTTCCACCCATAACGACACTGCCGAGGGGAGGATCAGTGAATGCTTCATCGTCTCAGCCCAGCATCGTCAGTTAAAAGATAGTGAATAACATGCCATGATTTTTCTAGACTAAACGGTGGTTCGTCTTCGAAAAACAACTGCATTACCTGGTAATCGTCTTTTAACTGCTCAAAGTCTTCAGGGGAAATTGCCTTGTAGTCAACTGTAATGCTCATCGTTTTTATATGCTTTGTATGTATCAGCAGCGCGATCTCAGATTGTAAAAACGAATATACTGCATCGACTTTGGTTCAGTTTCATCAGTGTGATCCGCTAATCTGGAATGGATCTGGAACAAACAACTATGAATAGGTTTTATCGTGGCTAGATTATCAGGCGACAATCCTTGCGTTCCGGCAACTATTGATAGTGGTTTATACTTATCGTTGATTTATATTAATCTGAGTCAGCTCGCACCAATTTGAGCTATTGCCTGTTTGGGATGGTGATTTTGGATGTGCGATTTTGGATGTTGGTTTGAGTTGTAGATGTGCGATTGCAGGATATGCCGGTGTTCTGGCCGCTGGGCATTTTGCTGCTGAACGACTGGAGCGCTCAAGTACCAATGGCGGCACTGGTCGCAGCGATGATTATGGTGTCAATCAGCACGTTTAGAACTGGGCTTCGATTCGCAACGTGCGGATTGTGCCCAAAAGCGAAACGGCGGTCATGGTGACAACGGTTGTGGTTACGATCGTGACTCACAACTTAGCCATTGGTGTGATTATAGGCGTAGCGCTGAGTGCCATCTTCTTCAGCCGCAAGATAGCAGCACTGATCTCGGTAGGTTCCAAGCTCTCTGGGGATGAGACGGCGCGAACTTACTTTGTGAATGGTCAAATTTTCTTCGTTTCCGTGGAGAACTTCATCAACTCGTTCGACTGCCGCGAAAAGCTGGAGCAGGCGACAATCGACCTCACCCACGCTCACCTCTGGGATCAGTCAGCAGTGGATGCTGTAGATAAGGTTGTCCTACGCATCCGCAAGCGGGGCGTTGCGGTTGACCTGATTGGCCTCAATGAAGCCAGTGCAACGCTACTGGATCGGCTGGCAATTCATCACAAGCCAGATGCGCTGGATAAACGCGGGAATGCACTAAAGCTTGATTCACGTTGATTTTAACCAGAGCCAGTCCGTTTGGATCGGCTCTTTTTTATCGATAGTTGAGGTGCGATTGCACTTTTGCCCGTCGAGACCTCTTTTGTCTGCCTGCTTATCGGTTCTCGGCGTTAGCCAACTCGTCTTAACCGTTTGGGATAACCGGAGGGATGATTCATCTAGTGCTTGGATCTCGGATGAACCTATAAGCGTAGTGCCATACATTTGCCAATCAAGAATCATAAGAGACAAGTTGATAGCGGTATTTAAGCCATAACTTTGGGTGTGTGGGCATTGCCCACACACCCAAAAATTATTACCTTTTGCAGGACTCCCGACAAGTTTACCGCCGCATTGCGGTAGCAAACTCGTCTCTTGGAACTCTACAAACTTGAGCACCCCAATGAATGGCTAATCGATTGGATATTCTGAGACAAAATAGCGCCTCTGAATCATAGCCTGCTTTAGATCAACGCCGCTCAAGTCTACGTTTTGAAGATTGGCTTGCGTCAGGTTTGTGTTCGTTAAAATCGCACCCGTTAAACCCGGCATCTGTCAAGTTGGTGCGGCTAAGATTCGAGTTAGATAAATTAGCTTTAGCGAAATTAGAGCCCCTCAAATCAGCACCACTCAAATTGACGTTTCGTAAGTTAGCGCCAATGAAATTGAGATTGCGAAAATCTCGCTGGCCTGCTGCATAACGACTCAGCAGTTCTTTGGCATACATGGGTTTGGCAAGCATATGGATCAAAAATCAGTGATAACAGCTTCTATGGGTAGTCTTCTCAAACAATTCAAACCGAGCATCCGCCGCCGCCGCGTGTCATATCGAGCTACGTAGCCAACTGAAAAAAACTCGTGCGGAGATAAATAACGCTATCGATTAGATCAGAATATTCTTCAAGGGGTTGCTGAAATTCGATATTGTTGCGATCTCGGCAACTGTCGCGATAAGCAGCGACAGCCTGATCGTATTTAGTAAGCAGAATTGCTCATTAGGGTCCCTCTCAATCGCAGCGTAGGTACCGCCCAGGTAGCAGACGCATGGCGCTCAAACTAACAGTACGCTACCTAGCTTTGATTTCCCTAACTCTAACACGCCCTTGAATTTTACACAGACCAATCGAGCCATCTAAAGATTCTCTTCCAAACCTGCTTTGATGAAGACCAGTTCTACAAACCGAACGCTACAGATGAGATCAGTGCTGAGTGATCAAGCTGAGTGATCAAGCTGAGTGATCAATATGCCTGACTCTCGCCTTACTCTTTCGAGCGCCCAGTACTGAGTGTTGAGGTGTAGCCATAATCTAGAGCATCGGTATCAGAACGTGCAGGTTGGCTTATTTGACGAGGGTGCTGACAATGATGGTTAAGGTTGCAGTAGCGATTAGGCCAAAGGCCAGATTGACGACCTGCGTAGACTCCTTCTGATAGGTATCGACTCGGATATTAGTTTGGGCTAGTTCCTGTTTCAGGCCATCAACTTCAGTTTTGAGTCCATCAACATCTGTTTTGAGTCCATTAACGTCAGTGGTTAATCGCTCTAGTTGCTCTAGGACGGTTGTTTGGAATTGATCAGAAGTGTCGCTGGCTTGCATGGTGATGTGCGATCTGCAGATCTCTGGATAGTTTTATTGTAGGTCAAGCGATTATCTGCGATAGGAGAAACGGGGCGCGTTTCAGGCAAGCCGAGCGAAACGCACGGCGCAGTTCAGCCGTGCCGTTTTGCTCGTACCAGCGACCGTGAGCCAGGATCACTCTTTCCGGTTGCCACTGTAGGATTTGCTGCAAGCATTGACGAGCTTGAGCCTTGCGGCCCCAGAAGGTGAAACGCAGATCAATTGGGGCTTTGCCGTCTGGATCAACGCTGCCTGACAGCTTCATCAGCCAGCGAAACGGGTAAGCGACTTTACTGGCTTCAAAGTTTTCAATCAAATCAGCCAGGATGAGCGTGTTGCTCGAACGGTGAAAAAAGACGACTTCATCCATAAAGCGACTGCCGCGAAAGATAAGCTGGTCGAGCTGTTCAGCCCACTGGGGTGGCGGTTCATCAGTCAGGTCAGCATCGAACGAGACGGCAATGTTCTGCCGCGCAGCTCGCTCTCGCACCCCAGGCTGATGCCCAAGCAGTCGCTTTTGGATAGGCTTCTGCCCACGCACCAATGTGGGCATAGTGAATCTTATTGGGGCGAAACCAGATGCCGGACTGAACCAATTGCGTCGATCTGCGCCTTCAGCTCCGGCGTCAGTTCAGTGGGAGAGTGGCACCACAGCTCGTTGTTGTCCAGTCGCACGATGGTCATGCGGGTGGAAAAGGGAATCGTCGTACCGTACATGGCCATGCTGACCACTGGCCCGTCTACAATCCAAATATTCTCGTCAACGGGTTTGAGTGTGTTGATGGGTTCATAAAGTGCGATCTCGCATCTGTATTCATACTCGTGTACCTGATCGCCATAACATCCTAGTCCGCGCTCATTCCGCACTGACTTCGCACTGACACAGTAGCCTGCGATTGCAGATGCGGAGTGGGGATAATTGCATTTGTAGGGCAAGCACAATCCTGTTGCTTTAGAGTTGCTTTAGAGCGTCTCCGTGGGCACTTCTAGGCATTCATCAGCAACTCGGTTAGTCACGTAAGAGGGAAATATGATCAGTACGTCTTCTAAAAGCCATTGGTCTGGACATTCGATTTACCGGATGTGTTAATTAGCATTGTGGTGGTGCTGCTGAGTTTGATCCTCTTGCTCGCCGTACTTTGGAGCATTTCTCTATCGCGGTCAAAGTGGCTCCATCTGACACAGCCCCTCGCTCAGCAATGGGGTCTAGTGGAACCGTTAGAAGCGATTCGGACAGTTGTGTATCCCTATCGGATTTGGTTAGCCATCGTTGTCATTACCACCCTGGTCGATTTAGTCGTATTGTCCTATCCAATTCCGCTCTGGTTAGCTTGGCTGGAAATTGGCTTAAGTTTTGTGCTAGCCGTCAGTGCCGCTGTTTTAGGATTCAAGCTGTTTGACAAATTATTCGATGCCTATCTGTTGGGCGCAACGCTAGAAGACGGGAGCCAAATCAACACGGAACTGCTGACTCTAGGAAAGTTCGTTGCTAAAGCGGTAATTGTGCTGATGATGGTGTTCTGCTTTGCTCAGGCGCATCAATATAACCTAGTGGGATTATTTGCCAGTCTGGGAGTCGGTGGCTTTGCGATCTGCATTTGGATCGCAGAAAATTATTGAGCAAATCCTCTGGAGCATCGTGCTGTATATTGATCGGCCCTTTACCGTTGGCGATCATATCCATCTGCCGGATCGGACACTGGGTAAAAGCGGAGTCTACGGGCTGGCGATCGCAACCAAAATTCGCTTGTCTGGTAAAAATACACTGATGGTCGTACCCGACAGTAACCTGGCTCAGGTTAGTATTGAGAACTTAACCAACGCCCAGCGGGTGATTTCTATGGTGACGCTGACGTTTTTCCGATCGATGTCGAGTGAAGAACAAAAAGGTCTTTAATTGAGCAACTGCCGTCTGGAACAGCACGCGCGATATTTTGGGCATCGACCATCAGCTGAACCCAGGTCAATCTTGAAACCCTCAGTAGCCCATCGGGGCAACCGTACGTTCAGGCTCAGGTGATCTTTTTTATTCTGGGCGCGACCGCAACGTCAATGGAACTACGCAAAGGATTGTTGGAAATGGCGCGGGAGAATATTATGAAGCAGCTGACAGATGTACGACGTTAGTTTTGACCTTAAAGAAAGCAGTATTGACGTCAATCAACCGATGAATGTTTAGGCTCGGCGCGATAGATAAGCAATGGTGCAGCTCGACCCGGAAATCCTGAACTATGTCTTGGAGCTGATGGCAAGGCTAGGGTTGTTTTCATTGGCTGTCGCCATCTCTCCCTTCGTTGGTCGATGGCTGCTTAATCTAATCAAGCGGGGCCTGAAGCTGCTGGAACGCCGCAACCTTATCGATAGTCACATCGCTTATGAAAAGCTAATTCGCACCTATCGAACATCCCTTACGCTGATTGGGGCGTTTTTATTCATTGCTGTTGCCCTTAATCTGCTCATCCAGTATGAAGACCTCTATAGTTTTTTGGGCGTTTTTGTTTACACCACGCTATCTATCGGTCTGGCTTGGTTCGCGTTGAGGCTGGCTCGGCAGTTTATCCATCAAGCGGTGATCAGCCTGGTCAATCGCTGGTTTGGGGAAGTCAATGAAGTCGTCTTGATTGTTGAGACTCTTGTCTATGTGCTGATTGTTGTGTTGGCGATCATCATTTTTGCGATCGGTCTACGGGTCAATCTGGTTGCGCTGGCCGCGAGCGTTGGTCTGAGCGGCGTTGCGATCGTATTTGCGGCTCAGCAAACCCTTGAGCGACTGTTTGGCACATTGGAACTGTATCTGGATCGTCCATATGTCTCCGGTGAGTATATTCGCGTCAACTTCAATCCCTATGGTGAAGATGTCTATGGTTTAGTGGAAGCCATCGGTTTACGCTCCACCAAAATTCGGATTGTGGCCCAAAATACGATGATGATTGTGCCGAATTCGACAATGGCTAGTAAAAACATCGAAAATGTCAGTCGCGGTAAAAAGACGATGGCCATGTTGTGTCTCGACTTTTCCAGGCCGCTGCGGCTTGATGAGCAGGCATTGGTGACGCGGACGATTGAGCAGGAAAGCCGACTGTTCTGGGGGTTTGATAAGACCAGTACGCGAGTTCAATATGGCACGACTGATGATGTGGAAAATCCGGCAACGCGGGCGCGGGTGTTTTTCTTTATTTCCAGCCCGTCCCAGAATTCTTTAGAATTGCGAAAACGACTCCTTGAGTTGGCAAATTCTGCGATTGCGCAAAAGTTAGCGGCTCAAAACCTGAACTTTGTGGTTCCAGAACCGACCGTCTACATTGATTCCCCCATGACGCTTTGATGCCTAATGTGATATCAAATCCGTGTATAAGAACCCATTCATTTTCCGCAAAATGCTTGTGGAGCAAGCATTTTGCGGAAAATGAATGATGGGGTTTCAACCGGATTTCATATTAGTACCTAGTATGAGTGCCCAGTATAAATCCCAACCATCGCTGTTTGCTGACGATCATGAATACTCCACCTCCGTCTGAACCCAGTTTCAATCAGCCCAATGCCCAAAACCGAGACGATATCCTGATCAGCCTCCAAGAGCAGCAGCACAATCTCAAGCTTAGTGTGGAGGAACTCCAGAAGCGCACTAATCAAATGCGGGGGTTAGTGCAAACGCTGATTACTGGGCTCGTGATTTCGGTTGTGCTGGCGATCGGGATTACCGGATGGTTTGCTTACCGCTTACTGGTGCAGGAGCAGATTGTCCAGCGAGAGACGACGCAGGCGGCTGAAGCGAATGCCGAATTGCTAGAACAGTTGGAGACAGTTGAGACTCAGCTACAGCGCCAGCAGGAGCAGCTAAAAACTTTGCGAGATACGGTTCCAGATGAGCTGGCTACGCTAAATGATACGATTCAATCCCAGCAGCGGCGGTTAGAACTGCTGCAAGACCAAATTCAGCAAATGGAAACCCCAGCAGACGCTCCAGAGGAAGATAGTTGATGTTTGGGAATTTTCGATAGGCTACTCCCCTATATTCATTTTTCTCTCTTTGAACGATGACGCGCTCCCTTGACGACTGCACCAATCACCGCTACGGCTGGTGCTTCAAACCCAGTTTCCTCTACCTGCTGCACGATTGAGCCAAGCGTGCCCCGTAGCTCCTGCTGATCGGGACGGGTGCCCCAGCGAATTAGCGCAATTGGCGTATCGGTGGCGAGGCCAGCGTTAATCAGCTCCTCAGTGATGTGGGGCAGATTGTGGACGCCCATGTAGACCACAATCGTTTCCGAACCATGTGCGATCGCACTCCAGTTGACTTGTGGACGATATTTACCAGCGGACTCATGCCCAGTGACAAAGGTAACGGAAGAACTGTAGGAACGATGGGTTACGGGAATGCCGATATAGGCAGGAGCTGCAATCCCAGCCGTGATTCCTGGTACCACTTCGACGGGCACTCCAGCCTGCACCAAATCTTCCATTTCTTCGCCGCCCCGGCCAAACACAAAGGGATCGCCCCCCTTCAACCGCACGACAATAGCATTGGACTGAGCTTTTTCAATTAAGATTTGCGTCGTGGTTGCTTGCGGTAAAGAATGCCGACCCCGTCGCTTGCCTGCGTGAATCTGTTCGGCATTCGGGTTAATCATCGCCAAAATTTCGGGGCTGACCAGCGCATCGTAGACAACGACATCGGCATGCTCCAGTAGCGTTTTGCCCTTCAAGGTGAATAACCCTGGATCGCCAGGGCCAGCACCAACTAAGTAAACTTTGCCGAGGGGGGTGGATGAACTCATACAGGATACGAATGGCCTACGAATTGCAGAATAATCAAGAAAGTTGTTTTTGAAGCCGGAGTTGCACTAGATGCGATCGCATCGCACGTTAAAGCGACTGATCGAACAAGCACACTATTCTAACCTTTCATCCAACCTCTAGTGTATTGAACATAGATGCATTCAAATGTAAATACAGACACGGCAGCCAAGCTGAATAACAGGACATGCTGACAGTGGGTGAATGGCTTGCCATAGTCCTAACGTTAGGAAAAACAGATCTTAATTTTGGTTAACATAGATACAAAATAGCCGATATTATGCGATTTTTGCATGTCTGGTATGGACTAATCGCATTTAGCGCGAATGGTGACCGCAAATTGCGCACCGATCAGGCAGAGATCGCGGATTTACGTGGATTTGCAACGTAGACGATACGGCGCTAAAACGATGGCATTGGCTAGACTGCTTGTGTCGTCAAATGTCGTCGTTTACGTTGTCTCATGGGACTTCTCCTCTACTCGCTGATTGCCCTGCTGCCCATTGCGACGGTCTTTTTGCTGTTAGTTGTGGCGCGGCGACCAGCGGGGCAAGCCATGCCCATTGCTTATTTGGTAACCGTTGTTATTGCGCTACTGATCTGGCAAGTTCCGCTTGTCGAAGTGGCCGCCGCCAGTATTCAGGGATTAGTGGCCGCCGCTGAAATTCTCTACATTGTGTTTGGCGCTATCCTGCTGCTGAATACGCTGCAAGAATCCGGTGCGATCGCATCTATTCGCCAGAGTCTGCTAGGTATCTCCCGCGATCGGCGGGTGCAGGTATTAATCATTGCCTGGCTGTTTGGCAGCTTTATCGAAGGCGCATCCGGCTTCGGGACGCCTGCGGTGATCACCGTGCCGCTGCTAGTGGCGATTGGCTTTCTGGCAATGGCTGCTGTGATGGCTGCTTTGATTATCCAAAGTACGCCCTCCACCTTTGGCGCAGTCGGCACACCGATCATTATTGGTATTGATACCGGATTACAAGGTGTACCCACCGTTGAGCAGCAGCTTGGCGATTTGGGACTCACTCAGCCGCAGTATCTAGAGGCGATTAGCCAATGGGCTGGCCTGTTTCACGGCATCATCGGCACCTTTTTGCCCCTGGTGCTAGTCATGGTGATTACGGCAGGATTTGGGGTACGGCAGTCTTGGCGAGACGGTTTAGCCGCCTGGAAATTTGCCCTGTTTGCGGGGCTGGCGTTTACGATTCCCTACACGCTGACGGCGGTCTTCCTGGGGCCGGAATTCCCGACTCTGATTGGTGGTCTGGTTGGACTCGGCATCGTCATTCCCAGCGCCAAGCGGGGGTTTCTTGTGCCCAAGCAAACCTGGGATTTTCCACCGCCCGATCAATGGTCAGATAGCTGGTCGAATCAAGCAGAATTACCCAATGAACAACCTCATAAACTGTTAAATCAACAATCAGCAGAAACATCTCAATCGAGCTGTGATGTCCGGTTTCAGCTAGCTCCCACATCCGAACGCCGACCTCAAACGATGCCTGCTCTACTGGCCTGGTTGCCCTACATCTTGCTTGGCGCAATTTTGATGTTGACTCGGTTTGAATTTTTGCCCATTCGAGACTGGCTCCGAGCTGCCACACTGAGCTGGAGCAACGTTCTAGGCACGGACGTGACAGTTTCCACTAGGCCGCTCTATCTGCCGCCAACTGTGTTTCTGATCGTAGTGGCAATTACCTTTTTCATCCACCGGATGAAGCCAGCCTCAATGCAGCGAGCCGTGGGGCTAGCGGTACCGATGCTGCAAAAGACGACCTTGGCTTTGGGAGCCGCAGTGCTGATGGCGCGAGTCTTCATCAATACAGGCGTGAATGAGTCGGGCTTAGTCAGTATGCCCTTGACTCTCGCAGACGGCATGGCTGCATTAGCGGGTCAGCTCTGGCCGCTGTTTGCTCCCTGTGTTGGCTTAGTAGGTTCCTTCGTTGCGGGCAGCGTCACTGTCAGCAACCTGATGTTTTCCCTGTTTCAGTTTGGAGTAGCGCTCCAGATTGGCGTGTCCACTGCCGTTGTGCTGGGACTACAGTGCGTTGGAGCATCGGCAGGCAACATCATCTGTGTCTCCAATATCGTGGCGGCAGAGGCAACGGTTGGCCTGATCGGTCGCGAAGGCTTACTGATTCGGCGGCTGTTGTTGCCTACGTTGTATTACATTGTCCTGGCGGGAATTCTGGGATTGTTGGCTCTGCAATTCACGATATAAAGCCAAACATTGGTAAACCCATATGAATATCAATCGGGCAACGCTCCGAAAAGTGCTGATTGGCGAATTCACCTGGAAGCGATGGGTGCGATCGCCGTTGTTCATCTACACGTTTTTTGCGCTTTACGTCTATTTTCGGGCCGACAGCATGATTTTTCTGCCCCAGCCCGCCAGCTACTCGGATACGGAAGAGATTCTGAAAGTCCCTGTCAATGAGACAGAAGAGATTTCGGCAGTTTATTTACCAAACGCACAAGCCACCTATACGCTGCTCTATATTCACGGCAACGCGGAAGACTTGGGCCACATTCGTCCCATTCTCGATCAACTGCATAGCTGGGGCTTCAGCGTCTTTGCCTACGACTATCGGGGATATGGCACCAGTGATGGCAAACCCGATGAGCGTCGCGCCTATCAGGATGCGGATGCTGCTTACACCTACCTGACGCAACAACTCAACATTCCATCGGAGCAAATTATCGTCTACGGTCGCTCTGTGGGTGGTGGGTCAGCAACGGAACTCGCGACTCGATATCCCACAGCCGGATTAATCCTAGAAAGTACCTTTACTTCGGCGTTTCGCGTTGTTGTACCTTTTCCTCTACTGCCATTCGATAAGTTTGCCAATCTGCGCAAGTTGGATGACGTTGATCAGCCCGTTCTGATTATGCACGGAGAGGTCGATCAAACCATCCCCTTTAAGCATGGTCAAACGCTCTATGAATCGGCTCCACAGCCCAAAGCTTTTCTCTGGATTGCAGAGGCTGGGCACGACGATTTTGCCTGGGTTGCAGGCGATCAGCTTAAGCAAGCGCTGATGTCGTTTCAAGAGCTGATCGAAATGCAGGATTGAATAATTTTCAGCCACCGTAGGATGCATTAGCCGTAATGCATCCTACAAGATATGGGTATTATTAGTTTCCTACTTCTTAAAAGATCTTTTGAATAACAATTAATATTTATTAATCTACTACCTTAAAAGGTATTTTTCTCTTCAAGAAACTTTTGGTAAAAAAAATATACAAAGAAATAAGGTGATTAAGTATAAACTTGATCTTGAAAATTGTAATTTAATCTGACTGCCAGGTTTTAGAGTCAAGATCGCTAGAAGGCGATTGACATAAGCTTTTCACGGAAATATGACTTTGGATCTCGATGATGAAACTCATATTACAAGATGAGTAGAAAAAACGTTGTTTTATATCTTGGTGAAGCTATAGGAGACATTAATTCTACTCGCGTTTTAGAGATCTATTAAATTCGTTTTTGATTGTCAATCTCTGCTAAATGATACGTTCAAAATTAGCTTAAACATATCGATGTTCCCCAAAGGTGAATCCTGAGAATTCGCGTAAGTTTACATATCTTTCAAAACCAATTATCTTGGTAGCTAGTCTCGTACGTTGCCCAAACAGCAAAAGAGCGCTTTTGTCGGCGAAATTGTCTCTTGAGAGATTAATTTGCGCGACGCAGCTACGAGTAGGGCTAGAGTTTTGAGTGCGGTTTAATCAGACCAATTGAGATGCGCTATGTGTGTTCCGTTAGTGCAAATTCCTTCTATCGTCCATAGCTTCTCGCCGCTCATTTCTACGTCCTTATGAATCGACTTGTTACAGCTTGGACGGGTGCCAGTCTGGGTGTTCGTCTTGGAATCGCGTTTGGCAGTATTACTATCCTGCTGTCCGCCATCTTAGGTCGGATCTCCGGCAACTTAGCTGAAGAGCAAATCAAGCAGGATATTGGTCAGGATTTGACCCAAATTGCTCAGCAGATGGCAGGTAGTTTAGATCAGAATCTATTTGAGCGATATCGCGAAATTCAGATTATTGCAGGATTAGAACCGTTTCGTAATCCGCAAACTCCCGATGCCGAGATACAGGCTATTCTTGATACGTTGCAGCGTACTTATTCAATCTATGCCTGGATTGGCTTTGCAGATCAGCAGGGTACTGTACAAGCCAGCACGCAAGGAATTCTAGAAGGCGTTAGCGTTGCCCAGAGAGATTGGTTTGTGCAAGCTCAGGAACAGCCGTTTGTGGGGGATGTGCATGAAGCCGTACTGCTGGCGGAACTGCTGCCCAATCCCACCGAGACTCCGCTGCGATTTGTTGATGTGGCCAGCCCGGTGCGCGATGCTGACGGCAACTTTCAGGGCGTACTGGGGGCTCACCTGAGCTGGGCTTGGGCTGAAGACGTGAAGACGACGCTGCTCAATATGCCAGATGCTGAAGACAAGGACATTTTGGTTGTCGATCAGTTTGGCACGGTGTTACTTGGGTCGGAGCGGTGGCAAGGACAAACGCTGGAACTGGAAAGCCTGCGTCTAGCGGGTGTTGCAGATTCGGGCTACACGGTTGAACGCTGGCCAGATGGCAACACCTATCTGGTTGGTTTTGTTGAGAGCCAGGGATACCTGACCTATTCTGGCTTGGGCTGGACGATTTTAGTGTATGAGCCTGCAGCCATCGCATTTAGTCCGGCTCGGACGCTGTATTGGCAAATTCTGATTGGTGGCGTGGTGCTGGGTAGTGGCTTTGCGGTCATTGGCTGGTTGGCGGCTAGTCTGATCACCAAACCACTGCTGAAGATTGCGATCGCAGCCGATCAAATCCGAGCAGGCAACCGTCAAGCCAAACTGCCCAAAACGAGCGGACGGAGCGAAATTACTCGCTTATCCCGCGCGTTAAATCAACTGCTGACGAATCTCCTCAATCAAGAACAAGAACTCCAAATCGCCAATGCCAATCTGGAAGCCCAGCTCGAAACCCTGCGGCAGACGGAACAGTCTCTACAGCGCGATCGCAAACAGCTCCAGCAAATTGTGGACGGCATCGAAGATCCCCTGCTGCTGCGCGAGATCAACACTGGCAAAATGATTTTTTGCAATGCAGGGTATAAGCGGCTGTATAGCGATCCAGATACAGACTACACAACTCCAGACACGTGGCTACAGTATGTGCATCCCAATGATCGAGACTGGGTGGCGCAAAAGATTGACCTTGAGGTTCAAGGTATTTCGTTTATCAATGAGGAGTATCGAACTGTCGATGTCAATGGTAGCGTCCGCTGGATTTGGGATCGCTCTTTCCCAATTCGAGATGAGACGGGAAGGGTGTATCGCTATGTCGTGATCAAGCGAGACATTACCGATCTGAAACGCTCGCATGAGATGCTGCAAAGCCTGATGGAGGGCACAGCAGCCGTCACGGGCCGAGCATTTTTTGAAAAGCTGGTGCAGTATTTAGCGGTTGCCTTGGATGCCGATTACGTCTTTGTGGCCGAGCGGATTGGAGCTGAGCCATCTAGATCTCAACCATCAGACTCTGAGCAAGCTGGAGAACGATTACAGACCATCGCGTTTTGGGCGCAAGGGCGGCTCCGACCCAATATTGCCTATCGTCCCGATAACACGCCCTGTGCGGTTGTGCTGCGAGAGGGCAGATACTGCTGTAATCATCAGGTATCCCAGGTGTTTGCGGATAATCTTTACCTGCCGCAGCTAGAAGCCGAAAGCTACGCGGGGGTAGCCCTGATCAACGCTGCCGGAGACGTGTTAGGAACACTCAGCGCAATTAGTAAAAAGCCATTGTGCGATCGCGCTGACTGACATGACGATTTTGCAGATTTTTGCCAACCGAGCAACGGCTGAATTGGAGCGGCGATATTCCCAAATTGCTCTTCAAGAAAGCGAAACTCGCTTTCGCTTACTGGCCGAAAACGTCAAAGACTTAGTCTGTCTGCACGATGTATCCGGTCGATTTCTCTATCTCAGCCCGTCCTGTCAGTCCCTCCTTGGATTTGAGCCGGGTGAGCTGATTAGCAGTCATCCCTATCGCTACTGCCATCCTGATGATCGCGCATTGGTGCGGCTACAGCTCAAGCACTCGGCCAGCGGCGATCGTTCCGATCCTCTGGTTTATCGATGCCGCCAAAAGGACGGCAGCTATATCTGGCTAGAAACCTTGATTAAGGTCATTCCAGCTTCTGCCAATGCTCCGGCCTACATCCAAACCAGTTCCCGCAACATCACCGACAAAGTTTTGGCCCAGCAGCAGCTTGAGCACGGTGCCACCCACGACAGCCTGACCGGACTGCCGAATCGAGCTTTGCTGCTAGAGCGGCTGGATCTGGCCATTGAGCGGGCAAAGCGCCATGCCGATTTTTACTTTGCGGTGCTGTTCGTTGATTTAGATCGGTTCAAGATTATCAACGACAGCTTGGGCCATTCGATGGGTGATCAGCTATTGCGGATTGTGGCCCAGAAGCTAGAGCAGATGACGCGCGACATTGATTTGTCGGCACGGATTGGTAGCGATGAATTTGTCCTGCTGCTGGAAGACATTGAGGGCTTGAAGACGGCAGTGCAAGCGGCTGAGCAAATTGTGACTGAATTCAAAACGGCGATACCGCTGGCTCAGCAAAATGTGGTGATTGGCGCGAGCGTGGGCATTGTCTTGGGCACGGCTGAACATACAGACGGACTTGACCTGCTCCGGAATGCCGATATCGCTATGTATTCAGCCAAGCATCCAGGCGGATCGCGCTACGCCATTTTCAATCAGGAAATGTATGGGCAAGCACTCCAGCGGCTGGAATTGGAGCATGAGCTACGGCAGGCGTTAGAGCGAGAGGAATTTACACTCCGCTATCAGCCCATTATGACCCTTTCGACTGGCAAGCTAGCTGGCTTTGAGGCACTCGTTCGCTGGCAGCATCCCAAAAAAGGGTTTATTTCCCCAGTCGACTTTATCCCGATTGCCGAAGATACGGGTCTAATTGTGCAACTCGGAGCCTGGGTTTTACGGGAAGCCTGTCGTCAAATGGCGCAGTGGCAGGCCCAGTTTCCGGCAGCGGCAGACCTCAAGATCAGCGTCAATCTGTCGATGAAGCAGCTCAAGGAACCCGAACTGGTGGCTCAAGTAGAGCAGATTTTGCAGGAAACGGGGCTAGCGGGACGCTGTCTAGCCTTGGAAATCACCGAAAGCATGTTTATGGAAGACATTAAAGCGATTAACCAGCGACTGCAAACGCTGAACAGCCTTGCGATTCAAATTAGTATTGATGATTTTGGTACTGGGTTTTCGTCTTTGAGCTATCTGCATTCTCTGTCGGTTGATAATCTCAAGATTGACCGCTCGTTTGTCAGCAATCTATTCAAGAGTCAGCGCAATCTCAGCATTGCCAAAACGATTGTTCGACTGTCGCGCCAGCTTGGTCTAAAAGCGATTGCAGAAGGGATCGAAACACCAGAACAGCTCCAGCAGCTCAAATCATTTGGCTGCGACATGGGCCAAGGCTATTTATTCAACGCCCCTGTAACTTGCGAAGTAGCCGAAACGCTGATCGCTGAAATACATAACGCATCTCATGTTGAGGGCTGCACTGACAGCGGAACAAATGATTGAGTAGCATGTCTGTAATACCTAAACGTTATAAAAGCGGTGACTATGGATCTTCTCATTGCGTCCGTGTTGGCAAGTGCGATCGCACCTGCACCATCTGAACTGCCTGCACCATCTGCATCATCCAATCAACCTGTCGAAACGATAACCGTTGAATCTCTTGGGGTCCATTCCCCGCCGCTCTGCGGCGTAAGATCTAAGAATGAGTGAGTACATCCACAAGAGTCATAACGTAACAGTTTTGCTATACCACTTAGTGTTTCCAGCAAAGTATCGACGGGTTGTGTTTGATGAGCAAGTAGATGCGGTTCTGCGAGAGGTCTGCCTCGAAATCGAGAAACGCTACGAGGTGAAGTTTGTCGAAATTGGAGTGGACAAAGACCATGTCCATTTTCTAGTGCAGTCCGTGCCGACCTATAGTGTGACCAAACTGGTAACGATGCTGAAAAGTTTAACTGCACGAGAAGTCTTCAAACGATGCCCTCAAGTGAAGCAGAAACTTTGGGGAGGCGAGTTTTGGAGTGATGGATATTTTGCGAGTACAGTAGGCCGCCACGGGGATGAAGGAATGATCGCCAAATATGTTCAAGCCCAAGGCAAAGATTACCTCAAATTGCATCGGGATAATCAACTTGCTCTTTTTTGATTCTGATACCCCGTCCGCTTGCGGCGGGGTATTTCATTCAGCCGAATCAACTGAAACCACCACTCCTGACACTACATCCCAACGATCTGAACCGACCGTTAATCCCAGCCGAGTCACCTGTCCTCCAGGCCAATTTGCCTCAGCCTTTTCCGATGTGTATCCCACCGATTGGGCTTATCAAGCTGTCAACAACTTAGCCAGCACACCACAACAGTGCTTTGATCTGCCGAATCAAGCATCCGGTGATTTTCCCAATGATTGGACACTGTAAACAACGGTCACTTGAGCAATTGGGCACTATAAGCGATCGCAGTTTTTGGAATTTCTCTAAACCTTTGCGAATCTGTATTTCATCAGCTTGTAGAAGGATAAGGACACCTATCCTTCTTGCACATGAAAAGTCTGAGCCGATACCGTTTTTCTAAACTGTGGCTATAGATTAATTTTTAGCACTCAGTCCTCAGTTCTCAGCCCTCAGCCCTAAACTCATTTGTAGCGCTGATGTATAAAACTGGTATTTAAGGACTTGTGCAAGATGGATTTAGTTTGTGGGTAGTTTAAACACAGGCCGCAATTCTCTCACTATTCTTTATCCGGTGATACCGATGAGCCAACGATCTCAAGCCGACGCGATTATTCGTTCCCATGTGCTGTGGGCAATGGGTGGTGGACTGATCCCGATTCCGCTGGTTGATTTTGCCGCTGTCACCGCCATTCAACTGGAAATGCTTCAGCAGCTTGCCCAGCTTTACGGCGTCAACTACAACCGCAGTATGGGTAAAGCCTTTGTCTCTGCCCTCACGGGTACGACGCTGGCTCGCATTGGTGCAAGCTTCATCAAGGCGATTCCGGGCGTTGGCACCTTGATCGGTGGAGCCTCGATGGCCATTACATCTGGAGCCTCTACCTATGCGGTTGGCCAGGTCGCCATCAGCCACTTTTCCAGCGGTGGTTCGCTCAGCAACTTTGTGGAAGAACAGGTGCAGTCGGCGTATGAATCGGCATTTGAGCGCGGCAAGAGCTATGTGTCTGATCTAGAGAACGAACAGGGCGATCAGGCTGCCGATATTTATCAAGCGCTGGCCAAACTCGGTCAGTTGCGAGATCAAGGCATTTTAACTGAAGAAGAGTTTTTGACGAAGAAACAGGAGCTTTTATCTCGCTTGTAACAGTCACAAGTTGCGCTAAACTTCAAAGTAGGCAGATTTCCATCGTGGAGTGATCTGCCTACTCTCATCTTTTTTTAAATGTGTCTAAGAAAACAATGTACAAATTATTTGTTTTATTTTTTAGCTCGAACATACAGTACTTTATTCACTTCTTTGACCTCAAAAATATCTTTCATCTCCTTTACTAAAAGAGAAAGCTTTTTGAATCCATAAGTACGAGAATCAAAATCAGGTTGAAGCTTATTTAAATAGCTACCAAAAGTTCCAAGATTTGCCCATCCATCATCATCACCTGACTGCTCCAAAGCATCCAAAACAAACTGTTTTGGGAAAGCTATTTGTGAACTAGAAGAGTTGTTCTGAGAAGAGTGGATTAAAGAATTCTGTAGCTCATTTGTTTTTTCTGAAATATGTAAATTTTCGCAAGCTGAAGGGCGTAGCAATTCTGTAAAAATAAATTTATGGCAAGCATTCCTGAAAGATTCCGGCGTTTTTTGTTCTCCAAATCCTAGTATAGTGAGACCTTCTTCTCTAATACGCATCGCGAGACCAGTGAAGTCACTATCGCTTGTAACTAAACAAAATCCATCAAATTTTCGTGTATATAACAAATCCATAGCATCAATAATTAGTGTGCTATCTGTTGCATTCTTTCCAGTAGTATACGCAAACTGTTGGACAGGCTTAATTGCATGTTTCTGTAACACTTTTTTCCAAGATGAACTTGCTTGAGTGGTGAAATCCCCATATATGCGTTTAACAGTTGCTTCCCCAAAACGTGCAATTTCAGCAAGAAGTCCTTCAATTACAGCAGCTTGAGCATTATCAGCGTCGATTAAAACGGCTAAGCGAAGTGTAGGTTCTTCGGACTCAATCTTCGCTACCAGCCTAGGAGATGTCATATCTTGCCTCTTTTATTAGCACTTAGAGTTTACACACTTAGAGTGCCCTCAGATTATTCGCAGTTCATCACAAACAAGGTTTTAGACTAAATACTCTTAGAAATTAAGTGCATTTACAACCTGTTCATCCGATAAACCTTCAGCAGCACTTTGGTGGGCAATGAATGACTGCTGGCGATTTCACTTTAGTTTTTGTCAATCCCAAAGTGATTAGCAAATAACTCAATCACTGCCGCATCCGCTTTCCCCTTCTCCAATGGTGCCTGAACCTTCTCACCTAGCTAGCCAATCATCACATCTTTAGACGAAGACGGTACAATTTTGTCCTAAATTTTCCCATTTGTGTCTCTTGAGCGAAGTCAACTCAACACCAAAGCACTGTGTCTGGATAGCGCAAGTTAATCTAGTCTGTGCTGCTGCGAGTTGAAAACGTAAACGCTGGCTATGCATCATCTGATCTTCTAACTTCAGTAGATCACAAACTAACGGAAGAATAGGCATTTCATACCAAAACAATATGAAGCCAAGCATTTTCATGAGCTGAAAGCATTGAATCACAAGCTTTCCAGGCTTTAAGTTATGCTCATCTTCATGGCGGATTGGTATCAGCCAACTTCATTCTCCAATTGCCTTGAAGATGGCCAAGGCTGAATAAGTAGCTCAGCTCCCAGAGAGCTTATTCAATAGGGCTTTCAAGAGTTTCCTCCATTTTGTGAGATGACTGCTAGGCAAGGCTTTCAAAGATTCTTTGTGATTTACTAAACTTAGTAATAATGGCATCTCACGTTGTTTCCACTCTTATTTTATGGATCACGCCAGAATCGTGGGAGTCGAAAAGTTTGACTGGGAATAACCTCATGTGCCATTGCACTTAGTTCCTAAACTCTCCACTGTACAGAATAGACAGAAAGCTCTGCTGGCAACTGTTCTTAGTTTTGGTTTTACCATGATGGGCTGTAGTTTGAGTGGATTTGAGAGCGCACAAGGATTACAAATGGGTAAAGCCGCTAAACCACTCTTTGCTCAAAAATAGGAAGAAGACTGAGAAAAACCCTTGGAACAATGGCGGCAAGAGCTCAACATTTCACTTGTTCATCCCCGAAATCAGTAACACCTAATTTATACCGTCTATAGCAAAGAGAGGCACTTTGGCCCCGCATTGCGGCAGCAAAATGCCTCTATGAATTGACAACGGAAGTAAAAGCTGGGAGCCCCCTTGCCTGAGGAAGAGGAGTTCGGAGTAAGGGCTAAAGCTGTGCCATCAAACAAACGTTGTCTACGACTGCTCTGGCGCAGCGGGCTGAGAGCTTTGCACAATCTGATCAATTTCAGCTCGCGCCTCGTCAAATTCAGACTGCTGACCTGCCACCAAAATGTTGTAGTAGGCATCAGGACTGTCTACTCCAGTTGCCAATACAGCCACGGGATAGCCAGAAAATTTGCCTCGGCCTTCATACTGAACAGCAGTCAGGCCGCTGATAGCCGTCAAGCTGGTAGGGTTCACGGTGCCTTCGCTGCCAGTCATGGCTTTCGCTGCACTGACGACTCCTCCATTGAGCACTGAAGGATCAACCAGTTCCAGGCCATTCACTTTTGGAAATGCCTGAATCGCGATTTGCAGATCTCCCCGCCGATTCTGAAGTTTCAGCACCATGTTCTGCGAAACATCACCGTCGTTGAGCTGAGCAGTTTCCCAGCTATCCGAAACCGTGATTTGAACTGAACCGTCTTGGCTAACCATTGCAACGGGTTCTACCGTTTGCGTTTCAGCCTGGACATCACCTGCAGATCCCCCTGGCTGGGACAGTGACGTACAGCCACTAACAGCAAACGAAAAACCTAACAGAGCTGCAACCAGAAATTGAGATTTCATGATTTACCTCGCAAATTGAGAGTGGTGAATGACAAATAATTAGAAGCTGATAATTGATAAGCTGACTGCCGAGTTTTAGCTAAGGGGAATCACAGTTGCATTTTGCGGACTAGCGTTCTTACCTCTCAGTGCAAAATCACGATGCACTTTGATGCAGTGTGACAATGTAGTTTTGTGAAGCGAGTCAAGCAATAACTTGTTCAATATCTCATTCAATAGCGCATTTGCTGATCGCCCGAAACCACTAATTTTACTGCGATCGCAAATCCTAGCATCGTCACTGACATCGCCACTGACATCGTCAACAGATGTGCGATCGCTAGCGATGAATTAAGACACAATCTTGCCCTTGGTGGGTGATTTTCAATCCCGGTTGCCGGAAATTCCCCCGTTCACCTCGAAGAAAGAACTAGAGTGGTTGCGATAGCGTAAACACATACGGAAAGCAATCGGCTCAAATTGTACAAAGTCCGGTTAAAACCCAATGGTTTATTTTTTGTAAAAGGCTAGCTCAGCCCGTCTTTCACAAAAAACTAAATCAAAAAATAAATTGGGTTCTTGTACACGGACTTAATATTACTTGTCCTTCTCATCGGGATTCAGATCTTATGGTAAGCCCCCAAAAATCCGCATCGGCCTCAGACAACGCACCAAACAATACTACTGACAACGCTCAAACCCCCGTTTCCCCGGCTCAGGGCACGAATACCACTCCATCAGCTCCCGCCGAGTCTCCAGCTCGTCCCAGTTCTGGTTCGCATACCAGGATGACTGAAGTTGCATCACGCTATGAATGGGACGCAACGCCAGAATATCCAACGGTTCAGGATGCCCTTGCTATTGTGACGAAACTGCCGGACAGCAGCGAAGTTGTCGGTTATCCGGTTCTATCCAGTCCCGATGCTGAGATCAAGCTGTTCCAGGTCAAAATTAGCGGCGATCCGTTTGTGCAAACTGACCTAGCTCGCCTCATCCGTCCCGGTGACATTGCGATCGCAGTTTGCGGCTACTATCCCGATCTGCATGAGAACGAAATTCCCCACAAGCGCAACATCGGTCACGCAGGTCTAGCGGTCGGTGTTGAGAAAGACGGCAAAGCGGGCGTGATGACGATTAACAATCCGCAGGGCTATTTCAGTGGTGGCTTTAATAACTCTGGCTACGGCAGCTTCTTCTTTGAAAAAATCGAGTTTCCCGCCGAACTGAGTGACGCGGAAAAGCAAGCCTACTGCAAGAACATCCTGACCATGACTGCGATCGCAAATAGCTATATCCCATTTGCGGAAGAAAATTTCAACGGTCAAGACCCGCTCGGTATCCACAACGTAGACAAAATCAAGCAGGCGGGTGAAAAGCTGATTCTGGCAGTTTACGGTGATGAAGCGGCAATTGAATGGCTGAAGCGCAGCGAGAACACAGCTTATTGTGCTGAACTGGTCAGTGCTGGCATCAACATCGGCACCAACACCATCCTCAACAAAGCCTACATTAATCAGCTTCAGCAGCGCCTTGGCGCAGACCGCTATCCGAATCTGTACGAAGTCGTGCGCGAGAAGATTGAATCCGGCGCAGTTCTACAGAACAACGGCAATCCCAACGCAAAGTACATCCCCTTGACGATGGTCGATGAGAGCGTTGACCTCAAGCCAATTACCGAACGCTGTCCCAATGCCGACCAATCCGGTACAGGCTTAGCGTTCATGTACTATGACTTTACCGACATCGCCTACGCTTCTATCCGCGATACCTATCCACGCCGGGATCTAGCTGGCTTGACCGGAGATGAACTAGCAGCGGGCAAGGAATACAATGCCAAGGTTGCCCAGGTGCAGATCCATGCCTTCAAGGAAGCGGCTAAGAAGTTTAAGGAACTGGCCGGAGTCAGCCCCCAGGTAGCAGCCGCATTTGATCAGTATGTTGAAGGTGCGGTCATTCCTGCTCTGAGCAAGGTGTATCCGTCCCAAGCGGAACGCGATGCAGTCATGGCTGAACTGGTGGAGCAAGGACGGCAGTTTACGCCCACTGGCCCCGATGGTGAAGGCATGTTTATTCCGCCGGATCTCTATCTGCGACCCACAACAGGCTGGGCCAAAGTGAAAAACATTGGTGTTGCTTTCTTCCCTGATAATGTGAAGCGGATTGGGTAATACTGATTCGCCAAATTAAAACTACACATAATCTCGGTAGACAAGGGGCTTAAGCCCCTTGTTCTGTAGCCCAATTTTGAAGAAACATATATAGCGGTTTGCAAAATTATGCAGTACGCTCGTTTGTACTGCTTTGGTCATGCCTATGCGTCCCCACTCCGCTGATTTACGTCACCGTATCGTCACCCTTTACGAGCAAGGTGAAGGATCCATTCGACAATTAGCCAAGCGCTTTCAAGTGAGTCAAGATAGCGTCCGTCTGCTTGTGAAACAGTATCGAGCTACCGGAAGCATCGCCCCCAAACCCTATGTCGGCGGGCCCTCAACCCACGCTTCAAGCCAGTCACCATGAGGTGTTACGGGAGCTAGTAGAAGCGGATAATGATGCCACGTTGGCCCAACTGGCTGAGCGCTTAGCCGCCCGAACCGGCATCCAGGTGAGCGGTAGCACCATCAGTCGCACCCTCAGCAAACTGGGCATCACGCGAAAAAAAAAGTCTCAAGGCCAGTGAGGTCTATAGCGAAGCAAAACAGCAGCAACGCTATGACTACTGGCAAAGCATTCGGAATGTAGCCGTCGAAGATTTGGTGTTTCTTGACGAAACGGGAGTTAACTTGGCCATGGTGTTGCTGTATGCGCGCGCTCAACGAGGTCAACGGGCCTATGCCCAGCAACCGAAAGGCCGTGGCAAAAACCTCACGATCCTCGGTGCCATGAGCCTCAAGGCTGGGTTCCTTGAGGGCCTCAGCTTTACGGGTGGCACGACAGGCGATGTGTTTTTGTGGTTCATCGAAACGCTTCTCTGTCCACTCCTATGGCCGGGAGCGGTCGTGGTGATGGATAATTTGCCTGCCCATAAAGTGGACGGCGTCAGGCAAGCCATTGAGGCCGTGGGGGCACGAGTGATTTATCTGGCTCCTTATTCCCCAGATTTCAATCCGATTGAAAACCTGTGGTCAAAGTTGAAAGGGTATTTGAGAGCCGTTGAGGCACGAACTCCGCAAGCCTTGCATGAGGCGATCGCTCAGGGGCTTTCTCTGATCACCTTAGAAGATGTGCGTCACTGGTTCACCTACGGGTGCTACTGTGCTTAATCAATCTGCACACCGCTATAACGCTCTTCAATGACTCTAGGCAGAGATAAATTAGAGTAAAAGGGCTGAATGGTAGAGAGAATCAATGGTAGCTCCCCGACAAGCCAAGCCAACCGTCCGGTTCATCGATGAATATTGTGACTATTACCAAGACTTGTTTGCAGAAGTCAGAAGCTTTGAAGCCTTTAAGCATCTGCATGTCGGGATGATATCGGAAGTCAAGCGTAAGTCGCTACCAACCATTGCTAAGGTTACAGGACTACCCAATGCTCAGTCATTACAACAGTTTTTAGTCAGCTCACCTTGGCAGGCTAAAGACCTCAGGCAACGACGCATTGAGCTGATTTTAGGTCTCTTAGGGGGACAAAAATTGATCCTAGTCATTGATGAAACGGGCGACCGCAAAAAGGGACAGACCACCGACTATGTGAAACGACAGTACATCGGCAACTTAGGTAAGATCGAAAACGGCATTGTTTCGGTGGATGCTTATGGGGTAATTGACAATTTGACCTTCCCGTTAAGTTTTAGAATTTACAAGCCGAAAGAGCGATTAAAAGCAGGAGACTCTCATCACACCAAACCCGAAATTGCGGCAGCAATGGTTCAAGAACTCTGTGAATTGGGATTTCAGTTTGAACTTGTTTTGGCCGATAGTGCCTATGGAGAAAGCGGCAGCAGCTTTGTGCGGACATTACATCAATTAGAGCTCCCGTATGTGTTGGCTATTCGCTCAAACCATGCGGTGCTCTTGCCCAAAGAGCAACGGGTCAGAAGCAATCGCTGGCGTCAGTATCAGCGAACATTGAGTGATGGTCGTTGTGAAACTCGCTTCATTCGAGAGATTATTTATGGCCAACGTCGTTCCCAGCGCTACTGGGAATTGACAACGGATCCACAAACGTTACCTAGCGCGTCAACCTGGATGGTGATGACGTGGGTTAAGGACATTTCTTACCACCAGGTTGGAGACCTCTATGGTCTAAGAAATTGGGTGGAATATGGTCTCAAGCAAAGCAAAAATGAACTGGGCTGGGCGGACTTTCGCGTCACCGACTATGCTGTAATTGAAAAGTGGTGGGAAGTCGTGATGAGTGCCTATTTGATGGTCACCTTAAACACCCCCCCGATGCGTCCTCAGGGGGCGATTCCACCGGAACAGGATGACTCGATTGTGGTGTCTTCGTTCACGCAGCATTCAGATTGGAATATGGGCAACGGATGGAAGAACTGGCTCAATAACCTACGGTTAATTCTCTTGCCTTGGGTGAGTTCAAATCGTTTACAACCTTGGCTGGACGTGTTTCCGATTCCCGAACTGGCGCGAGGTTTTCAGATGCTCATCCGGCTCATGAATCAATTTCGGGGAGTTCCAACTACAATCCTACAAAATATTTCCTCTGCCTAGAGTCATTGAAGAGCGATAACTTCAATTCAAAAGCTGAAGGGGCGCTCTGCCATACGGCAAGAGTGCCTCTTCAGCCTTTAAAGGATTGTGATGTTTATGCTCCTTGAGCAAAATCGATTACCGATGCTCTAGCTTTAAACAAAGCTTGCTCAAACTCTTTGGCACAGCCCTCAATTTGACGCGCCTTATCCAAACCATTGATTACCTTTCGCGCATTAAAGTAATCAACAATTTGTCCCTGATCCGGATTGCCAATAAAGTGCTTCAATGCCCGACCTGTAAACGTACCTAAAAACATGCCGTAGAACATAATGACCGCAGCATATTTCGGGACTTTTACCGCTTCTGGATCGACAGTAAATCGGGACTTTCCGGATAAAATGCGCGAACAATTGGCGACATCTTCGTGTAGTTGCGGCGTCCGGTGAGCTGAACATATGCAATAGAAAGTGCGATCGCACTTTCTGTTAATGGTGCGTTTCGCTGCGCTCAACACACTCTACAGCGTCCTTTACTTTTGACCATCTACTTAACTTCCAAAAAATTTCCAAATGATTGTTATCAGGAATGCAGACAATCTCCTGAACCAGGCATGATTCTTAGCGAATAACAGATTGCTAACAGCTATCAGTAGCTGTAAACCCATGACTCAAACCGCAGGCTTGCCTCCCATCTACGCTATGACGCCCGTTGAGCTAGCAACGCATCAAATTGTTGCCTCGTTTCCAGCCAATACCTTCTTAGAAAACCTCGCTGTAGCTGCTGACGGCACTTTATTTATTACCAGCCATGAAGCGGGGCAAATCCTACAAGTTTCACCAGCAGGCGTACAGAGTATCTTAGCTAGCACTGATGGCAAGGTAACCGGAATTGCCCTTGCTCCCGATGGTGGTCTGATTGTGACAGGCTGGGATGCCGCAGGGCAGTCGGTAATTTTGTACATCGGTCTAGATGGGTTAGTTGAGCAGCTAGCTGCACTGCCGGAAGCCATGTTTCTCAACGGTATTACGCCTTTAACTGCTGAACAATACGTCACCGCAGATTCCTATAAAGGATGTATTTGGCAGTTCGACTGGGCCACTCGTCAGGTTTCGATTTGGCTGGAGCATCCCCTCCTAGCTCGCAGCAGCCCAGACAATCCGTTTCCTGCGGCCAATGGCATCAAGCGATTCGGCGATACGCTCTATGTGTCAAATACCGAGAAAATGCTGCTGCTGAAGATTCCGATTACAGCCGACAATCAGCCAGAAGAACCTGTTGTTTTCGTTACGCCTACGAATATTGACGACTTCGCCTTTGATACGGAGGGCAATCTCTATGCCGCAACTCATATTTACAACAGTGTTCTTCGCATCAGCCCAACTGGAGCAACCGCAACCATTGCCCAAGCCGAGCAGGGCGTAATTGGCAGCACTGCTGTTGCCTTTGGACGCAGCGCTGAAGATGCAACTAGCGTTTATGTTGTCACCAACGGAGGCATGTTTTTGCCACCACCTGGAGGCGTCGTGCCAGCCAATATTGTGCGGATTGAAGTGGGTAAACGTGGATATTTTTTGGCATGAGGCGTGAAGAGTCAGAAGCGAGGCAATACGGTTCAGCACTCGCCTCATCTGTAATGCTAATTCGGAGAACTGGTACAGCAGCAATGATTAATCAACTGACTGATCCCGTGACTGTGGTGATAGCTCAACGGGTAAAACCTGGACGGGAAGCAGAGTACGAAGCTTGGATCAGCGGCATCACTAAAGTCTCTAGTGCTTATCCAGGACACATGGGAGCCAACGTGATTCGACCGCAACCGGGCATTCGGCCAGAATACGTCGTTGTCTTCCGCTTTGACTGTTACGACCATCTCAAAGACTGGATGACCTCCCGCGATCGCAAATATTGGGTAGCCAAGGCCAAGCCCCTAGTCGAGTCAGATCCTCAGATCCAGCAGATCAGCGGCATTGAAGCCTGGTTCTCCATTCCCGGTCAGGTGCTGAAAACGCCACCTCGCTATAAAACGGCGCTGCTGACCTGGCTTGTGGTCTATGCTTTGCTCAATCTCTTAGGCTGGACAATCGCACCATTTCTTCAACAAGCGCTGCCATTCTGGTTAGCATCGCTGATTAGCTCTGGCATCATGGTCGTTCTGATTACCTACGTTGTCATGCCGAGGGTGACGCGATTATTCAGCGGTTGGCTTTATCAAAAGTAACCGTATCTTCACACAAGATAACATCGAGTATATTGCGAAACATAACAAACACGGTAACACCTTAACTTTACAATCCATTGAGTTTAATCTCTGTGGGTCTAATTCCCCGTGGCTTGCCACGTTAGTGGTAGCGCGGGAGTGCGTCCCGAAGGGCAAATTCCGTAATGCCCCGTCCGCTTGCGGCGGGGATAGGAATTTGAGCGCCCCGCGAGATTTACTTGTTTTTGAAACTGCGATCGCACGTATCTTGATAAAAAACATGCCGCCAAAAGCCTTGCGGTTTCTAATTTTCGCAGCTTATCCGACCAGACAAGCAAGAGATGAGGCGAAAATTCCACTTTTAAATTTCGTGCAAATTCTTTAAATCCATCCTGACTTGATGAAAGACAGGTGTATGAGGAGGTAGCTATCAATTTGCGTAAATTTACGGATTGTTGCGGCCTAACAGTATTGGGACATCCAAAATGCCGACTTCCTCCACCATGTCTGACCTTCAGAATCTACCGTTTCTCAACATCGATGACCAAACCCTATCGCTTGGACAGGTACTCCAGTACCTCCAGGTGTCGGGCAAGCTGCTGCCGTTTCTGCAAGAAATTGTTGGGCAGCACGTTATTTATCAGGAAATTCAAGCCCGCCAGGATTTAGAGGTCAGTGCTTCTCAGTTTGAACAAGCGATTATTGATTTCCGCCTCCAGCGACAGCTCACTGATATGGCAGCCTTTCAAAAATGGCTGGCGCAGCAGGGCATGAATTATGAATCGTTTCAACGGTCAGTATTACTGAATCTTAAGCTTGATCAATTAAAAACAAAAATTGCTGAACCTGATTTAGAGACTTATTTTACTGAACAGCAACAAAACTTAGATGTCATTGATTTATCTTGTTTGATTACCGCTAATCAAGCTGAAGCAGAGACCTGCCATCAACAGTTGACGACAGGTACTGCCAATTTCGATCAGTTAGTGCAAGCCTCTCAAGCCAACGATTCTAACTTATCGGTACTGCGTGGCCCAACTCGAAGACAACAGCTACCCGATGGTTTAGAACAGCAGGTCAATACAGCAACTATTGGTCAATGGATTGGCCCAGTTGCGATCGCAAATAATCGCTGGTGCATCTTCCGAGTTGAACACATTAAGTCAGCCATTCTGGAGGGAGCCGTGAAAAAAGATCTAGAAAATCGGCTATTTCAGCGCTGGCTAACAGAACGAGTTAAAACCATGACGGTGCAGCTAGCTTTGGGGCAACCAAAGACTGAATAAGACACATAAATAAGTCTAGTTCCACCCAAGTTTGTGTTGAGTAGAATTGAGGCAGAGAGTTCAGCAGGCCAAAGCCGATGGCTCAGCAACGACGCAAGCGTGGCACAGCAGGCGATAAAACGATTTGTCTGCCCATTGCAGACGACCTTGACTACGAGGTCTTAGTAGAAGACCGGGAAGCCTTTCGCCAGTATCTCAACGAGCAGATCGCATCCCACCCGGAACTGTTTCCCGACGGGATTGAGGCAGGCTATCGCTTTCACGGATGGGTCGAGTCCTCTCGTCAACAGCTCAAGACCCGGCGGATTTTGCTGCCGAGTACCGGAGAGGCTTATCAACTGCGTCCCGATTTGGTGATGCCGTACATGAGCGAGACGGCGGAGATGGCCGACAAAGCGCTCTATTTAAGAAAGCATGGCCTGTCGTATGAGGGGATTGCCTATGTGCTGGGCCGTTCTGAGATGCACTGGTATCGGCTCTGTCAGTCGTTCGGTCGAGCCTCGATTGTGGGCAGTACCCTCAAAAGGGAAACGGCGCTCCCCCCCATCTAGTTGCCGATGAGAAGCATTGTGATTGGCACGGGCAGCGAGTCTATCTGGCAGTGACAGCGGCGCAAGGGTGCGTCCTGGGAGCCAGTCTCAGTGCCAATGCGGGTCAGGATGGATTAACCGCAGCCTATGGGGTATTCCAGCAGGAAGCTGCCCATCATGTTCCCGACTATGCGCCCGAGACGGTGACGACTGATGGTTGGGAGGCCACCCGAGCCGCTTGGGAGGAGCTATTCCCTGGCCTGGTCTGGATTCTGTGCTTCCTGCATGAGGTGATTAAAATTCGCGATGGGTGCCGCTCTAAACCAGTCCTGGGTCAGCAACTAGCCGACAAGCTTTGGCATCTGTATCGGGGCCAGAGCAAACGTCACTTTGCTCAACGGTTGCGTCGGTTGCTGGAGTGGGTGAACACCCACGCGTTGCCCCAGGCCATTGACGCTCGCTTGCGACGCCTCAACGACAAATCTCACGTCTTCCAACGCGCCTTTGACTTCCCTGACGCCTATCGCACCAGCAATCAGGTTGACCGTCCGATGAACTATCTTGACCGCATCTTGTATGCCATGCAAGATTTTCATGGATTCTGGGACTCGGCGGAACAGTCGGTGCGCTCGATGGCCTTACTCTGGAACTTCCATCCCTTTTGTCGCAAGACTCGCAAAGCAATGGGCGGGTGCTTATGCCCCTTTGAGCAACTCAACGGCTTCCGCTATCACGACAACTGGGTTCGCAATTGGCTGATTGCCTCATCGTTGAATGGCAGAAGACCATTGCTCAGGAACGCTGACACAAAATAAGTTGGAACTAGAACCGCGCGTCAGTTTATCGAAGCCGTTCAGGTGATCCGCAGCCTAGTCGATTTAGTGGCATCCGTCCCAGATGATAGTAGCGTTGTGATTCCCTTCGGCGATTTCGTCGTCGGTGAAGGCTTCAGTAGCAACCTCAATCTCAATCTGCGCGGTACGTCATCCAGTCAGCTCAGTTCCCAATTCAACAGCTTGAGCTTCTCTGCCATTGATCCGTCGTCATCGCTGCAATCGGGAGGTGGAGCCAATGATGCAGCAGTAGTTAGCAAAACGCAAAGTTTTATTAGTCAAATTAATAACGCGCCCAACGGTGGCATCAAGTTCCCAATTCTGACCGATCCGGGTTCCGTGATTGGTCTGCTGTTTGGTCAGGATGCGGACTTATTCTTCTACGACATGCCTGAATTCGACTTCACGTTCCCTTACGAACAGGAGTTCCGAGTGCTGGGCGTAATTAAGTTCACCTTGGGTGGTAGCATCGGAGCCGCTTTTGACTATGACTTTGGCTACGACACCTTTGGACTACGCAAGTTCTTTGAGAGCGATAACTTTACCGATGTCTTTGATGGATTCTTCTTTGGTGATCTCGACAGCAACGGCTTTGATAAGCCAGAAACAGTCCTGCGAGCCAGAATCTTTGCGGAGGGCGGAGTAGACATCGGCATTGCCGGTGGTGGTGTAGGTGGCGGTTTGACAGGCACCGCGAACTTCAATCTGAATGATCCCAATGATGACGGCAAGATTCGGATTAGCGAGATTGCTCAGTTTATTGAGGACGGCGATTATGAATGCATTTTTGATATCACGGGCAATGTCGTTCTCGATTTCTATGCCTTTGTAGAAGCGTTTTTCGGTGCAGCTCGCAAAGATTTCCCGATCGCAGATTTTGAGCTACTTGAGTTTGACTTTACCTGTGAGCCGGAACCCGTCTTGGCAACCGATATTGGCAACGGTGTCCTGCGCCTGAATACCGGGCGATTTGCCAGTGAGCGCATCTATGGAAATATTGAAGATGGTAACGAGAACTTTACCGTTACTCAGTCGGGCGGTACGATCACCGTCTCCGGCTCAGTCAACGGTGTTGATCTCGGTTCACAGACGTTTACAGGTATTACCAAGATCATTGCTGAGGGTGGGCAAGGTAATGACGTTCTGGATTTGAGCGGTGTTCAGGTCGTGACCGAACTCTCAGGTGGCATCGGTCAGGATACGCTGCGGGGCGGCTCTAATCGAGACATCATTCGCGGTAATGAAGGTGACGATGACATCTACGGCAACGGCGGCAATGACCTGCTGTTTGGTGAGCAGGGGCAAGATGATCTATTTGGTGGCGCAGGAGAAGACTATCTCTCGGGCGGCGAAGGCAATGGCGATAACCTGCGCGGTGAGCAGGGTGAGGATACCCTAGAAGGCGGCCTGGGGAATGACACGCTAGACGGTGGCGACGACAATGATACCTATCTGTTTGCTAGCAACTGGGGCATAGATACGGTACTGGAAACGCCGACGGGTGGAACTCAGGACACCTGGCAGTTCTCCGAGTTTACCAGCATCCTGACTGGCTTACGCAATGACCTGAAGAACACTCGCCTAGACTTTTCCACCGTTAATCTAGGACTGCTGGAAGTCACCACTGACCTGAACATTCGGCTAGAGCTTGGGTCAATGGTCGTCACTACCCTATCGAATCGGGTACAGCATAGCGCCAATAATATCGAACGGATTTTGGGCGGTCGCGGCGACGATATTTTTGAAGTCTTTGCCACAGGTACCAATCTGCTGACGCTAGACGGACAGCGCGGCGACGACGATTACATTGTCTATGCAGGGCCAAATTTAGGCGATCTGCAAATCCGTGATACGGGGCCAACCTACAACCGCGATCGCTTAATTATTGAAGGTACTAATGATGCCGATATTATTGGCTTGACGAATACCCAGATCACCTTTGGCGAGCCAATGACAGCAACGCTCAACTATGATTCTGGCAGCGGCGACTCCGGTCTGGAAATCATGCTGTTCAACCTGAGAGCTGGGGATGACACACTGAATGTTGCCAGTACGCCCACCACCATGTCCGTCACGGCTAATGGTGATGAGGACAACGACACGTTTAATGTTGGTATTGGGGCAGTGCCAACGGTCAACGACATTGACGGAGTTGACTATCGTGGCCCACTGGTGATCAACGGTAACGACGGGTTTGACATTCTGAATGTCGATGATTCGGGCGATGCCACCAATAATATAGGAACGCTGACCGATAATACGATTACGGGTCTAGGCATGACGGTTGGTATCCGCTACGAAACGCTGGAAGACCTAACGATTCGCCTAGGAACAGGCAGCGATACCTTCACGGTTGAAGGCACCCACGGCGGTTCGACTACGGTCTACGGCAACGATGGCGAAGACACGATGACGATTGAGTCAGTAGCTGGAGCCACCACCATCAACGGTGATGCCGATAACGACACGATTACCGTCAGTGCGCCTGATTTACCGATTAATCCAATTCTGGTCGTCAATGGCCAGGGTGGTAATGACATTATTGATGCCTCTTTTGCAACGCTGGCGCTGATTCTCAACGGCGACGATGATGATGATGAGATTCTTGGTGGGGCTGGCAATGACCTGATTGGCGGCGGAGCAGGCAATGACGAGATTGATGGCAACGCAGGCAATGACGAAATCTACGGCGACTCTAGCTTCCCAGCTGTAGCAACTGATCCGGTGTATGCAGGCTTCGATTTCTCCGGTGACGCCATGCTCAACCCGCCCAGTACGCGTCCAGTCGCAACAGCCCAGCTTCCCGCAGGCAATGACACCATACAGGGCGGTGCAGGCGACGATACCATCTACGGTGAAGGCGGCAACGACAACATCATTGGCGGTAGTACAATTGCCGATGCCGAAGACGGTCGAGACTACATCTACGGCGGCGCAGGCGACGATGCGATCGCAGGTGACAATGCCACAATTGATCCAGTCACGCGCGAAATTACGGTGCTGGATGCGACCAGCGGCGCAGCGGACATCATCCTCGGTGATGGCGGTGAAATTGTTGTGCTGGATGGCGGTGTTGAAACCAGTCTGACAGCCCGTTCCGACAGCGACAGCGGCAACGACAACGACAGGATGGCGGGCGGTATCGGTGACGATATCCTGCTGGGCGACAACGGCAAGGTGACGCTGAATAATTCTGGCCAACTGCTACAGGTTGAAACCATTGACAGCGGCGTTGGTGGCAATGATGAAATTGCCGGTAACGACGATAACGACCGGATTCTGGCCGGAGCCGGAAACGACGATGTGACAGGCGATGCAGGCGAGGATCTAATCCTGGGTGATGAAGGTCAGCTCATCTATACAGACGTATCGGGTACACCCCAACTCCAGCAGGTAACCACGCTGAATCCGTCAGTGGGCGGCACTGATACCCTCAGTGGCGGCAGTGAAGCCGATATTATCCTGGGTGGAGCCAGTGATGACGACATCAGCGGTGATGCAGGCGACGATATTCTGCTGGGCGACAATGGCCAAATTCTCTTTACGGATGGCCAAATTAGCCGAATTGAAACCACCGATCCAAATATCGGCGGCAACGATGCGATCGCAGGTGGCAGTGGCGCTGATCGAATTCTAGGTGGCGCAGCCGATGACGACATCACGGGCGGCAGTGAGGATGACATTATCCTGGGTGACAATGGCCAAGTTCTGTTTACGGATGGCCAAATTAGCCGAATTGAAACCACCGATCCAAATATCGGCGGCAACGATGCGATCGCAGGTGACAGCGGTGCTGATCGAATTCTAGGTGGCGCAGCCGATGACGACATCACGGGCGGTAGTGAGGATGACATTATCCTGGGTGACAATGGCCTGCTGGACTATGCGGAAGATGGCAATCTAACCACCCTTGATCGCATCACCACCACTGATCCAAGCATTGGCGGACAGGACACGATTCAGGGCAACGCAGGTCAAGATGTCGTGCTGGGTGGGGCCGATGACGACCATACCAGCGGCAATGAAGATGACGATATCCTTTTGGGTGACAACGGCCAGGTTGTCTTCACCGATGGGCAGATCAGCCACATTGAAACCACCGATCCGGATATTGGCGGTAACGATGCGATCGCAGGTGGCAATGGTGACGATATTGCCCTGGGTGGGGCTGGAGATGATCAGATTCAAGGAAACCGCGATCGCGATATTCTGCTGGGCGACAATGGCCGATTGGATTACGCAGCCGATAGTGACTTGACAACTCTCGATCAGGTTGCAAGTACTGCTCCAACCATTGGCGGCAACGATGTAATTGAAGGCAATGAGGCGGACGATATTGCCATTGGGGGTGCAGGCGATGACTCGATTATGGGCAATCAGCAGAACGACATTCTGCTAGGCGATAACGGCCAAATCCTGCTGGTTGACAATCAAATCGATGTGATTGAGACTACTGATCCGACCAGTGGTGGTCGCGATGCCATCTCCGGAAACGCTGGCTCCGACATTATCCTGGGTGGTGCCAGTGACGACGTGCTGCATGGTGACGAGGATCATGATATTATTCTCGGCGATCACGGTCGCTTGGACTACACCTTCGCTGGAGATAGCCAAGTCGGAGCTGATAGCGATCGCACAACGCTCGACATTATTCAGAGTACCGATCCCACTCAAGGTGGTCAGGACTATATCGCTGGCGGTGACGACCAAGATGACATCTTTGGAGGTACGGACAGTGACAGCATTTTTGGTGATGGATCACTCAATCTATCCGACTTAAACTGGTCACTGATGGGAGCCGCTGACTTCAATCAGGACGGACTAGAAGATACTCTCTGGCAGAACACCGCAACCGGACAAATTACCATACAAATTCGTCGTGCCAACGGTCAGCACGAGGCCCATAGTCCAAATGTGCAGGTGTTGAATCGGAACTGGCAAGTGCAGGGCATTGGCGACATTGATGGCGATGGCGACACCGACATTATTTGGCGCAATAGCTCAACTGGGCAAACGTCAGCTTGGCTGATGGATGGCTTAATTTGGCAAAGTGGTGGTGCGCTCAGCCTCTCACCTGACCTCGACTGGCAGCTAGATGCAATTGGTGATCTCAACGGCGATGGTAAAGACGAGCTGCTCTGGCGCAATGCTAATAACGGTGCAACCGTAGCCTGGTTCATGAATGGCTTGATTCGACAAAGCGGTGGCCCACTGAGCACATCACCGACTCTGGAGTGGCAGTTGGTGACTGCTGGCGATCTCAACGGCGACGGTAAAGACGAGCTGCTCTGGCGCAATGCTAATAACGGTACAACCGTAGCCTGGTTCATGAACGGTTTGGCTCAACAAAGCGGTGGCCCACTGAGCGCATCACCGACGTTGGATTGGCAGTTGGCGACCGCTGGCGATCTCAATGGTGACGGTAAAGACGAGCTGCTCTGGCGCAATGCTAATAACGGTGCAGCCTCAGCCTGGTTCATGAATAGCTTGTCCCGAACGGCTACACAGCCTTTCAACCTAAGCAGCACTAATTCTCTGAATCCGGTTAATCAAGGTTGGCAACTGGCTGGAATTACAACCATTGACCAGACCGCTAACGTCGGCTTGCTCTGGCGCAATACCTTCAATGGTCACTCATTTGCCGCCGCGCTTGGTAGTGCCGATATTGCAGGTCATTCTATGATCAATGCTGTCACGGCGATACAGCCAACGGTTTCAAGTTCAGACTGGCAGCTTGATGCAACCGCTGATTTTAATGGTGATGGTCATGTTGATCAGCTCTGGCGCAATGAGCAAACAGGACAAATCTCAATTTGGCTGATGAATTACTCCAGCCGAGTAAGCGGCAATCTGCTGCCCCCCGTCGCGCTGAACTGGCAAATTCAAGGCGCAGGTGACTTTGATGGAGACGGTAACGCTGATATCCTCTGGCGGAATCTGTCCACAAATCAGCTCTCTATCTGGCTGATGGATGGTGCTACGCGATTAGATAGCAGTCAGCTGAGTGTTGCTCCTCCATCTAACTGGCAGGTGGAAGCGGTAGCCGACTTTGATCAGGATGGTAAGGCTGATATCCTCTGGCGGAATCGGATCAATGGCATCAATCGCGTCTGGTTTATGGACGGCTTCGATCAGATCGACAGTGGCGATTTAAGTTCTGCTGTGAGAAATCTAAGCTGGCAAGTGGAGGCCAGCGGCGATCTGAATGGAGATGGTTCTGCTGATCTCGCTTGGCGCAATGGTCAAACAGGTCAAACCGTGATCTGGTATCTAGATGACAGCCTCACTATTACCGATCGCAGTCATCTGCTACCGGCCCGTGCTGATGATTTAATTCTGGGCGACCACGGAGCACTCTATAAAGCTTTACCTGCTGAACAGAACTACCTCTCTATCCACACTGGTGCAGGTGACGGTGGCGGCAACGATTTGATCTACGGTAATGAAGGCGACGACACGATTCTAGGTCAGCAGGGCAGCGACTTCCTCTACGGCAACAGTGGCGAGGATGATATGCTGGGCGGCCACAATGTCCAAGGTGGAGCCGATGCAGGTGACACAATGAATGGTGGTAGCGAAGCGGATGTCATGCTGGGAGACAACGGCCAAATTACGCGCCGCCCCGGCATCAACGGTACCTGGCAGCGGTATCCAGCTCCCTTTGCTGATGTGATTCGGGATGTTGTTCGGTTCGACGATGCCGAGGCAGTACAGGGCTTTACGCAGTTCTTTGGCAACGATGTCATGCAGGGCAGCACCGGCGACGACATCATGCATGGTCAGCGCGGCAACGACAGTATGCGAGGCGGGGCTGGCGATGATGAGATGTATGGTGAACTCGGTAACGACACCATGAATGGCGATGCCGGTCAGGATACAATGCTGGGCGATGTTGGTATCATCACCCGTGCTTACTTAGCCAATGGCCGACCGCGAATCAATGCAGACGGCTCCTGGCACCGTGATGTGATTCTGACCGATGTCGGAACAGTCGTTGGCACAGCGAATTCAGGTGCCCAGCTACCCGAAGCAGCTATTGCCGCAGATATCCTGTTACTCACTGGAGCAGCCAATCAAGGTGGCGTCAGCAACTCCACGATTCAGCGGATTGATTTGGAGTTAGCCAACAACGACATTGTCGATGGCGGGGACGGGAATGATCAGGTCTTTGGTCAGCGCGGCAACGACATAGTGCAGGGCGGCAACGGTCAAGACTATGTTGAGGGCAATGCGGGTAATGACAGCGTAAATGGTGGAGCTGGTGATGATTTCCTGATTGGAGATGACGGCCTGAATCTGGCCGCCTTCAGCACCCAGCAACCCATTGTGCAGCGCGGCTTCCATTTAATTAATGCAGCGACTGGAGTTGACCTGAACTTGGGGACTTACGGCACGGTTGTCCTTCCCCATCTTCAGATTGCGCCGCAGATGATTCAGGGCCTCTTCTCGCCGATCGCGCTGATGCCAACCCTGACGCGGGATGCTTCACCTGTGCCAACTATTGGCAACTTGCGACGACTGAACGGGACAGAGCTAACGGTATTTGCTTCAGTCATTCCAGATATGACGGGGCACTATGATCTGCTATCGGGCAATGACACGATTCAAGGTGCAGATGGTCAGGATACCATCGTGGGTGATAACTATACCAATGCTGTGCCGCTGCGCTCAACCAATGGAGCATTTAACCAAGAACTGGATCGGCTGACTCGTGATGTGTACCAGTTGGGCATTGGCTTACAGGATCTAGAACTGGGCTTAGATTATCGCGATCGCACATCTGCTCACACCTTTGCCTTTGGTCAAGACGCCATCTCTGGCGGTAGCGGGCTAGATTCAATCGTGGGCGATGATAGCTTCGCAATCGGGCCGTTCTCAACTCAGTCACTGAGCTTGCAGAGCAGTCTGGGTCAAACGGTAACGCAACTGCGGCAGGTGATTACAGACTTTAGCAGATCGGTCAATCGCCTACGCACTAGCCTTTCAGTGAACGGTTCAGGCTATCAGCCCCATACGCTCAGGATTGGCCTTGATGTAATCAATGGTGATGACGGCGACGACAAGATTACAGGTGATGATCAGCTCCTGCTGGCACCGATTGTTGATCCACTACCCTATCAGCGCAACACTTTCTGGAACTATGGTTTTGGCGATCAGCTTAGCAGCCGTATTCAGCCGCTGCGGGGCTATAATCTCGTAGTTGGCAACGATACCGTCAATGGCGGTAACGGTAACGACCTGATTGAGGGCGACTATAGTATTATTCTCGCGCCGATTGTGAACACGGCACCGCGCAATGCCAATCAGCGACTGGTGTTGGAGCAGAGTCTCGATCTGTTAATCACCGACGTTAATGCTTTCATCCGCGACCTGCATCAGGACACCTTCGGCATCAACTTCAACCAGCAGAATCAGGCTAATAGCCTATCGGCGGGTAACGACACCCTACGAGGTGATAATGGCGATGATCTCATTCTGGGTGATGCGGCAACCTTTATCCTGCCCTGGGTCGCCAATCAGGTTGATCTGTCGCTAGCGCTGCAAAACGGCAATCTTGATACCCGCGACGAAGCCCATAACTTCCGTCATCTGCTGCCGCGAGCCTATGACTACCTCTATCGGCAAGCTGGAGTCGGTAGCACAACGCTGGGACAAGACGCGATCGGCGGCGGCAACAACAACGATATCCTGTTCGGCTTGAGCAACATTGACGCCATCTTTGGTCAAAACGGCAACGACTTTATCTTTGGCGGTAAGGAAGCCGATCAGCTCAACGGCGGTAGCGGCCAAAATGTGATTCGCACCACTAATCCGGCTCGTCAGGATGAAACTGCGATCGCACCTGTGATCGATGCCCATCTAGCCGCTCTACTGTCGCCAGCCATGCAGAGCTATCTGCGAGAAATCGTGCAGTTCCAAAACACACCAGCCCTCAACGGTAAACTTTTTGGAACCATCCTGAATTAGCGCTACCGGAGAAGAAAAAAGATCATAAACTCCCATCTTGCAGCCAAACCAAAGGACTATTTTGCCGCCGCGCGGCGGCAAAATAGCCTCCCAGGGTTCCAGTTTCGCAAGGTGGCTGCAATATCCGGGATGGCATGACCTACCGACAAATGATATCAATCCGCGTATAAAAACCCAATTTATTTTTTGTGAAACGCTTGCTCCGCAAGCATTTCGCAAAAAATAAATTATGGGTTTTCAACCGGACTTTATATGACGAAACACTGTGGGGAGATTAAAAACTAGAAACCATGAAAAAGATAGAGACAACGCTGGGATTCACCGCCGCATTTGCCGCACTGCTAACGGTTCAGGCTGCCGCAACCGCTTCTCCTTTGCCCCTTACTGATGAAAACCCCAACGAGCAACCGCTAGATCCGGCAGAAGCAAGTGATGAGCAGTCTTCAGTTGCGATCGCAGTCGTCCAAATCGAACCAGACGCTCAAATTGCTCAGCCAGAACAGATGGAACAGACTTTAGCAGAACGTTCTATTCCATCGGCTAGAGCCGTTGTTACGGCTGATGTTGATGCCGCTAGCAACCTCATCAATCAGGTAACTGAATCGGTTGTAGAAGCAGCTAATCAGCCCAACACAGCATCAAACACTGTAGATGCAGTCGTGGCTGTAGAGGAGAATGAAGCGGAGGATGGAAATCGCGATCGCAATTCCGCCGTCACTGTTGTTTCAGTCACTGAAGTTCCCGCTGCCATCGTCGTTCCTACCGAATCCACCAGCCACAGCAACCGCCAAGCTGATTCTCCAGAAAGCAGCGATCAAGCAGATTCCAACCAACCAATCACAGCCCCAACTCCCACCACATCCCTACCCAACTACGGCACCAACCAACCATCCAACCCATCAACCACTAATCCATCAACCATCAGCCGATCAACTACTAACCCATTAACCACTTCTCCATCAACTATCAACCCATCAACCACTAACCAACCCATCACCATCGCCTCCGAACCCACCAACGAAGAACTACAGCAGCGCCTGCAAGAGCTGGAAAGCCAGCAGCAAGAGCTAGAGCAGGAACTACAAAACCTGCGGCAACAGATCAACGACCCGGCTAATCGACCTAGTGTTACCCAGACTGATCCCAATACAGAGACAGCTATTAACCGCAGCGTTGATCGACCTCAAAGTATTGAAATCTCTACAGAAGTGCTGTTCTTGGAACCCAACACCAGTCAGCCCCAGGATTTCGCCATTGTCGATCCAGGTACAGCCCTATTTGCTGGTGGAGAAGTCGTTGCACCGGAATATGATCGCGATACTGCGATCCGCATTGGAGCCAACTATCATCTACCGGACAGCCGCGTCGATATCGGCGTCACCCATACAACCTTGAGCAGTTCCGGCTCACTAGCGGTTGAGCGCGACCCCAATGGATTTCTGTTGTCAACGCTGGCTGCTCCGGTACAGAACGAAAACGCCGACACCGCTAGCTCTGAGATTGATTTAAACCATGCTGTCACCGATGTGGAAGTGGGCTATGCTGTGACCGATAGCGATCGCTTAGATGCAAGGCTATTTGGTGGCTTACGCTTTGCTGATATCCATCAAGACAATGTGGTTCGCTACGGCGGTCGCGACTTCACCAACACGGAAATTCAGATTGCTCGCGACTTTACGGGCTATGGCTTACGGGCTGGTGGTGAAGCACATCTTAACTTCGGTGGTGACGTCAGCCTGTTTGGTCGGGCCGCAGGGTCTTTACTGGTCGGGAACTTTGACTCCCGGCTGCAAGAAACCGACAACAATGGAGCCGATTTAATCGTGGCGCTAGAACGGAGCGCAGATGAGCGAGTTGTTCCGGTTGTCGAAGTTGCTGCTGGTTTACAGTGGCAGCCGAGCATTGGTGACAATGCCAACCTTACTTTTGCCGCAGGCTATGAGCTGCAAAACTGGTTCAACGTTGCCGATACCACTCGCTTTGTCGATAACTCCGGCACAGGCGTGATCACTCAAGATGAAGGCGATTTGAGCCTAGAAGGATTCTTCATTCGCCTGGGGGTTGAGTTTGCGTTTTAGTCGATCCTGTAACCCCCTGAATAGCCCAGATCTAGCGGGCGAGCGCTTTATCCAGACTCATTTCCACTGTCCTTTGCGTCCATTTGTAATAAGCCGGATCAGTGGTTTGGACTTCGGCCTTCCAGGCAAAGCGATTGCCAATGTGTTTTAACTGAGTTTCGCGGAATCGCTCGACGTTCTGAGCCGTAAGCTGCTGGGGATGAATGCCTTGTTTGATGACAAAGTTTTCGCGGTGAATGCCAAAAGCGTCAAACCCCATTGGTTCAAAGACATCTCGGCACTGGTCGTCTAGAGGGTGATTGCTAAGATGGATGTGATGCATTGGTTTTAGGCGATGAGATGTCCGCACTGCCAGAGTGAACAAACCGTAAAGAATGGCACAGCCACCCTCAAGGATGGGAGTCGTCAACAACGATATTTATGCAGGCAGTGCCGAAAACGATTCAACGAACGCACCCATACGCCGATGGCTCGCTTAAGAACTGCCCCAGCCATTGTAGCCGCTGCCATCAACGTACGGGGTGAAGGACTCGGAGTGAGAGCCACCGGGCGCTCATTCGCGAAGTCTCATTCGACCATCATCAATTGGGAGCGGCGGTTGGCAGGTCATATCGACCACTGGTCGCCCCCTGCACCAGCGGAGTTGGATGTGACGCTCGAAGGCGATGAAGTCTATACCCGTGTAGGGCAGAACCTTCCCCCCCGGTGAGAGCGAAGGCTGGACAATTCATTTCATCGAACGAGACAGCCGCTACTGGGTTGAAGCTCGAGCGGGTCGCAAGGATAAGGAGTTGTTTGAAACCGGGACGGCAGCAGCGTGGGGTTGGGCGAAGTCAGCCCGGTTCATTCGCTGGTTCACCGATGGGGAGCGGCGCTATGGGTTGGCCTTATGGAAACTTGCCAGCGTTTGGCTCAAGCGTACAGAGACCCCTGCGAGTTACCCGCACCGCAAGGTTTGGAGATTTGGCTTAGAAGTGGCGATGAAAGTGAAGGGGTCTCAAGGCAGGCGGCGGGTTGTATGGGTGAAGTCGGAGCATCCCTATACAGCACTGAGTCCTGTCAATGGAGTGCATGCGAACCACAACGAGGCACACAATGCAGCCATCCGACGACGAGCCAGTGCCTACCGACGGCGGCAGAATCTCTATGCCAAGACGGTGGACGCACTGCAACGGGTGTTGGACGTGCAGCGCTTGCTGCATAACTGGGTTCGGCCTCATTGGAGCCTCGGCGGCAATACCACACCCGCGATGGCGATGGGCTATTGTAATCGCCCCATCTCAACCCACGAACTCCTGACCACGCAAGGTCTACACTCTATCACCTTTTAGCCGACCAGTGCCGAGATGTAGGATTGAAGCTTTTGAGTGATGTACTATGAGCTCCTTCACTGCTGTCCTCTTTTTTGACTATTCATTTTATTCTTGATTGAATTATGGATTTTCTTATCTTTTAGACGGTAATGGATTTATAGATAAGGACGCGTGGGTAAGCATGGAGAGAGCATGAAGATAGAATATTTTTGCAGCTGAAAGGTTTGTACAGCAACGACTTTAGGGTGTTTGTTTTGAACTTGAGTAGCGATCTTGAGGATGTTCCCATGCTTGACACCAAAAGATAGGATAAGATAAATAGGGATAAAATAGGGCGAACAGGCAAGATAAGGATGATGGATAAGATAAAAATAGTATTGATGTCGTGTGCCACGATAATTGTCAAGATTGTGCCAGGATAATGGCCATAGGTGCTAGAAGTACGCTATATCAAGGGTTTCAGTTGATTGGTGTTGAATTAAGCGGGATCGTTAGGGTCGATTTTTGAAGGCTGAGGCTGAGGCTAAACCGTTTATATTACGAGAGTTTCGAGGTTTTGATGGCAAATAACGTGGCACGAGTTGGATGACAAAAAGCGTGGCACCGGAGCGAGGCTGGTAAAGAAGGGTGAAGAGGATGTGCTGCGGTTGATGAAGAGCATTTAACGTAGCGGCATCAAATTTCTAAGTGATGACAAATAACGTGGCACATGAGAGTAGCGAAAAAAGTGAACCTCTGGCCCTGCCGCAACTAGAGGCGCTGTCTTCTGAAGAACGCCGCCGCCTAGAGGTCATTCAACGTTTAGAGAGCCATCGGGGGCAATCCACGTATCGAGAGGCCGAGACCGAAGCGGCGGCCACCCTGAACCTGAGTGTGCGGAACATCAAGCGCTTAGTGCGTCAGTATCGCGATCGCGGTATCGCGGGCCTGAAACGCCAACCTCGGGCGGACGAAGGCCAATCGAAAGTGGATGAGCGCTGGCAGAAATTCATCCTGGAGACCTACCGCAAAGGCAACCGAGGCACCCGCCAAATGAGCCGCGCCCAAGTGGCCAAACAGGTGGAAAGCCACGCCGCCGAACTAGCCACCACTGATTATCCGAGCCGCCGCACGGTCTACCGCATCCTGTCCCCCATCATCGAACAACAAGAACAGAAACAGAAAAAGCGCTCGATTGGCTGGCAGGGCGAGCAGCTCCATCTGACTACCAAAGCCGGTATCGAGATTGCCGTTGAATATAGCAATCAGGTGTGGCAATGCGATCACACCCCTGCCGACATCTTTGTCGTCGATAGCCACGGTGACCCCCTTGGTCGCCCCACCCTGACCACCGTCATTGATACCTACTCCCGGTGCATCATGGGGATTTACCTGGGCCTGGAGCGTCCCAGTGCAGCTGTCACCGGGCTCGCTCTGCGCCACGCCATCCTGCCCAAACAGTACCAACGGGGCTACGAACCCCAAAATTTGTGGGAGAGCTACGGCGTTCCCCAATACCTCTATACCGATGCCGGTTCCGACTTCACCTCCGCCCACATTGACCAAGTGGCTAGCCGCTTCGGCATCGTCCTGTGCCTACGTCGCCGTCCTGCCGAAGGCGGTATCGTCGAACGGCCCTTTGGCACCCTCAACCGAGAATTCTTCGCCACCCTACCGGGCTATACTACCGCTGAAGCCAAGTCCCACCTGAAATCCATCAAAGCGGATGCCTGCCTAACCCTAGAGCAACTCGAGGGCTTGCTGATCCGCTACATCGTGGATAACTACAATCAGCAAATCGATGCCCGCGATCGCCAACAGCGCCGGATTGATCGATGGCGATCGGGCCAGATGGCCCGAGGCGTGCCTCCCGAGGAGCGCGAACTGGATTTACTGCTGATGCGCCAGAGTCGTCGTCGGGTTTACCAGGGCGGCTACCTGCGCTTTGCCAACCTGATTTATCGCGGTGAATACTTGGCTGGCTACGTCGGAGCTGAAGTGGTCTTGCGCTATGACCCCCGCGACATTACCACTGTTTTGGTCTACCAACCCCAGGGAGCCCACGATGTCTTTCTGACCCGTGCTCACGCCCAAAACCTGGAAACCGAACGCTTGTCGCTCGCCGAAGCCAAAGCGATCAGTCGGCGCTTGCGCGAGGCGCGTACCGAGATTACCAATCAGTCAATCCTCAGCGAAATCCGCGATCGCGTGCAGTTTATCGACGAGCTGCTGTCAGAACCCTCTCAGCCCTCTCAACCCCCTCCTGTCGAGTGCGACGACGCCACCACCTCTGCTGAGGAAACCAAACCTGAATCGTCCCAGACCCCTAAGCCCTTGCCTGCCATTCGAGTCTACGACTACGAGCAACTGCGTCAAGAGCATGGCCTTTAAGTGCTACCCAATGACTGACGTTCTATTCTGGAGCTTCTACCGATGTCTAAAACCCCTGATTCTGACCCCAGTGATGCCAATAACCTCAATATCGCCATTGCCGATACCAATGAACGCATTCGACAACTGGGTCGGCGTCGCGTCCTGGAATTGCCTCAGATGGTGGAATTTCATACCTGGCTAGACGGTAAACGGCTGGCCAGACAATCCTGCCGTGTTGTCGGTGAATCGCGGACGGGCAAGACGGTGAGCTGTGATACCTACCACCTCAAATCCAAAGTGACGCAGCGGCCAGGGGAAGCTCCCATCATTCCGGTGATGTACTGGCACTGCCGTGAGAATCTCTCTGTCAGTAGCCTGTTTGTCGGCCTGCTAGAGAGTCTTCAGTATCAAGCCACGCGAGGGCGCGTCCCCGAACTCCGTGAACGGGTTTACCACGTGCTCCGGAGTTGCCAGGTGGAGATGATTATCTTCGACGAAGCCCAACGGGTATCCGCTCAAGCGATGTCTGAAATCAGAGACATCTCAGACATTTTAGAAATTGCGGTGGTGTTGGTGGGCACCAATCGCCTCAATGCGGTCATCAATCGAGATGAACAAGTGCTCTATCGATTTTTATCGGCCTATCGCTTTGCTCGACTCGGAAGTGAAGAACTTCAGGAGATGACAGCCCTCTGGGAAGAACATGTTTTGCAACTACCGGAACCCTCGAATCTAGCTAACCCGAAAGCGCAGAGCTTGCTGCTCCAGGCCACACGCGGTTATATCGGTGTCCTGAATCAAATCCTCTGTGAAGCGGCGATTCGGACCTTGCAACGGGGGCAAAAACGCATTGAGTTGCCCTTACTGAGACAGGTGGTGAAAGAATGCTCATTGGCGGTTAAGTAAGGACGAGGACTGATGCCGCTAATGAAAACCTCCTCACAGTCCTCAGTCGAGCCTTGGCTGTTTCAGGTCGAGCCCTACCCGCAGGAAAGCTTTAGCCACTTCCTGGGACGTTTTCGGCGAGCGAATCATCTCAGTAGTGCTCATCTGGCCGCGATGCTGGGAGTGCGATCTCATGTCGTCGCTTATTGGGAAAGCCCCTCTCGTCAGCGGCGACCCGACCCCTCCCAGCTGCAACAACTCTCGCAATTCACGGGTGTGGAGATCGCCCAACTCCAGTTAATGTGGTTATCATCCGACGTCCCGTTATGTTGGCCCACGCGGTTGTGTCCTGACTGCTACGCTGAGGCTCCCTGGCATCAACTCACCTGGCAACTGGCCGACCAACTCCATTGCGAAGTCCATCAGCGATCGCTGTTATCGCAGTGTCCTCGCTGTCACCATGCCTTTCAACTGCCTAGTTATTGGGCAACAGGCCAGTGCGATCGCTGCCAGCTTGCGTTTGTACAGATGCGGTTTTACCAGGCCGCTGCCGAAACAACTTGAAGCTAAGGGGCCAATTTAATGGACCAGATCACCTCACGTCCTGCCACTGGCTCGTGAGTTTGTTGAAACTGTCGCTTTTGCTGCTTCAAGCGTTGTTCTTGTTCAATGATGTTACTTGGGTAATCCCACTTGCCGGGAGTTAGCCGACGAAAGATGAGAGCCTGCTGATGTTGGAATTGAGAAGCCTCTTGAGTCATGCAGGCATCAAAGAAAGCCGGTTTCAGGGCCTCAATTTGGGATTCGAGTTGAGCGAGTTGTCTTCGGAGGGCCACCATTTGGTCAATCACATCGCTAGGCTTAGCCGCTGTTGTGTTCATAGATGCACCAAAGCATTTCGTTGCTCATCATGATAGGGGTGAGGCAGAATCCCTCATCCCAGTCTGGTTATTCTGACCACTACTACAACACATTGAGATCGCTATGCCCTAACGGTTGAGATCGTGCTTTTGAATCAGTCTGTTGAGGCAGTCAGCACCAGGACCTTAGCGGAATAACCCAAGTGCGATCGCAGGACAGAGATCGCACTTGGTGTGATTATCTGTCCTGCCACGATAAATGCCCGAAAGAGTGTGTCACGATATTTGGGCTTATTCCAACATTAGGTGATGATCTAAGAAGCTGATCAGGAAGAGGATCGGAAGATTTTGAGCGTCGATTCGATGTGCGATCGTAACCTATGCAACCTCCCTCGCTGTTGATCAAGAGTGAGTTCGACTGTGGGTTATGGTATGAGTCTGCAATTCTATGCTGTGCGCCCTCTTATCTTATCTTATCTTATCTTATCTTATCTTATCTTATCTAATTGTTTGATTCGGACTTAACTTTAGAGACGCCGCAATCGCAGAGAATCCAGGCTATCCAATGAGTTCATGTTCTGAAGTAGAAGAGTGTATCCGCACGACTTTAGTTAGTTGCTACTAGTGGTGCGTCAACAAATAGATGACGGCCAGCTAAAGTAAGAAAAACACCTCTTACTTTCGGTCATGGTCAAGAAATACATCGTGGATTTGAGTGCTGAAGAACGGACTTACTTAGAACAGTTCGCGACAACGGGCCGTCGCGCGGCGGATCACATTACCCGTGCGCGCATTCTGCTCAAAGCCGACTGCAATCAACCCAACGGCAGTTGGTCAGATCAGGCGATTGCGACGGCCCTCGACGTCGGGGTTCGCACGGTCGAACGCGTCCGCCGTCGCTTTGTGGAGTTCGGGCTGGAGGCATCATTAGTGCGACGCACCGGGGGTGGACGGAAACAAAGCTGCTTGAATGGCGAACAAGAAGCCCATTTGATTGCCTTGGTCTGTAGTGAGGCTCCGGCGGGTCAGGCACGGTGGACATTGCGCTTGCTGGCAAGTCACATGGTGCAACTCGGCCATGTTGAGAGCGTGAGTCATGAAACCATTCGGCAAACGCTGAAAAAAACGAATTACAGCCTTGGAAACAAGACTGCTGGGTAATTCCGCCAGAACAGAATGCCGAATTTGTCTGCCAAATGGAATCCGTGCTGGAAGTTTACCAGCGCCGCTATCACCCTGACTTCCCCATCATCTGCCTTGACGAAGCGATGAAACAGCTCGTCAAAGAAACCGTCGCACCAGTGCCGGCACAACCGGGACAGCCACAGCGACAGGATTTTCAATATGAGCGCAACGGCACCGCCAATCTATTCATGTTATGTGAACCGATAGCGGGGTGGCGACACGTTGAGGTGACGCGACAGCGCACCGCTGTTGATTATGCTCATTTGCTCAAAGATGTTGTCGATCTGCATTATCCCGATGCCCTGCTCATCACGGTGGTGCAAGACAATCTCAACACCCATACACCCGCCTCTCTCTACAAAGCCTTTGAACCGGCCGAGGCGCGTCGCATTCTCAATCGCCTGGAATTTTGCTATACCCCTAAGCACGGCAGTTGGTTGAATATGGCCGAGATTGAGTTGAGCATTCTGGCTCGTCAATGTTTAGACCGACGCATCGCTGAATTTGAACCCCTGCAACGTGAAGTTTCAGCCTGGGTAGAGACCCGCAATCAGCAGCAAACGTGGATTGATTGGCGCTTCACCACCGAGGACGCACGCATTAAGTTGAAACGACTTTACCCGTCAATTAATTCTTGACTAACCACTAGAAGCTCTCTGGTTACCAACAAGCGTTAGAACCAATGATAGAAGCAGCCAAAGACTCCCATCGGCGATCTCATCCTCTGCCAAGAGCACACATTCTAGACAAATGTCATTCAATTGTCGACCTGCGATCGCCGATGTTGAGCGAAGCGATCAAATTGCTGAAGTCAGGAAGCTAAAAGAATATAGGCTTTGGTGATTTGAAGGCTGGAATGAGCTGATGACCTGTCAGAAGCCTGTTTTTGTGCAATGCTGATGTATCTCAAACGGGTTCTGAATTGGATGTAGGATTGAAGCTTTTGAGTGATGTACTATGAGCTCCTTCACTGCTGTCTTCTTTCTTTACCATTCATTTTATTCTTGATTGAATTATAGCCTTTCTTATCTTTTAAGTAATAATAAATTTATAGATAAGGATGTGTAGGTAAGCATGAAGATAGAATATTTTTGTAGCTGAAAGGCTTGCACAGTAACGTTTTTAGGGCGTTTGTTTTGAACACGAGTGGCAATCTTGAGAATGTTTCCATGCACACCAAAAGATAGGATAAGATGTTTAGAGATAAGAATAGACAGGATAAGTAAGATAAGGATAATGGATAAGATAAAAATAGTATCTGATACTATTTTTATCTTATCCATTATCCTTATCTTACTTATCCTGTCTATTCTTATCTCTAAACATCTTATCCTATCTTTTGGTGTGCATGGAAACATTCTCAAGATCGCCACTCGTGTTCAAAACAAACGCCCTAAAAACGTTACTGTGCAAGCCTTTCAGCTACAAAAATATTCTATCTTCATGCTTACCTACACATCCTTATCTATAAATTTATTATTACTTAAAAGATAAGAAAGGCTATAATTCAATCAAGAATAAAATGAATGGTAAAGAAAGAAGACAGCAGTGAAGGAGCTCATAGTACATCACTCAAAAGCTTCAATCCTACATCCAATTCAGAACCCGTTTGAGATACATCAGCATTGCACAAAAACAGGCTTCTGACAGGTCATCAGCTCATTCCAGCCTTCAAATCACCAAAGCCTATATTCTTTTAGCTTCCTGACTTCAGCAATTTAATCGCTTCGCTCAACATCGGCAATCGCAGGTCGACAATTGAATGACATTTGTCTAGAATGTGTGCTCTTGGCAGAGGATGAGATCGCCGATGGGAGTCTTTGGCTGCTTCTATCATTGGTTCTAACGCTTGTTGGTAACCAGAGAGCTTCTAGTGGTTAGTCAAGAATTAATTGACGGGTAAAGTCGTTTCAACTTAATGCGTGCGTCCTCGGTGGTGAAGCGCCAATCAATCCACGTTTGCTGCTGATTGCGGGTCTCTACCCAGGCTGAAACTTCACGTTGCAGGGGTTCAAATTCAGCGATGCGTCGGTCTAAACATTGACGAGCCAGAATGCTCAACTCAATCTCGGCCATATTCAACCAACTGCCGTGCTTAGGGGTATAGCAAAATTCCAGGCGATTGAGAATGCGACGCGCCTCGGCCGGTTCAAAGGCTTTGTAGAGAGAGGCGGGTGTATGGGTGTTGAGATTGTCTTGCACCACCGTGATGAGCAGGGCATCGGGATAATGCAAATCGACAACATCTTTGAGCAAATGAGCATAATCAACAGCGGTGCGCTGTCGCGTCACCTCAACGTGTCGCCACCCCGCTATCGGTTCACATAACATGAATAGATTGGCGGTGCCGTTGCGCTCATATTGAAAATCCTGTCGCTGTGGCTGTCCCGGTTGTGCCGGCACTGGTGCGACGGTTTCTTTGACGAGCTGTTTCATCGCTTCGTCAAGGCAGATGATGGGGAAGTCAGGGTGATAGCGGCGCTGGTAAACTTCCAGCACGGATTCCATTTGGCAGACAAATTCGGCATTCTGTTCTGGCGGAATTACCCAGCAGTCTTGTTTCCAAGGCTGTAATTCGTTTTTTTCAGCGTTTGCCGAATGGTTTCATGACTCACGCTCTCAACATGGCCGAGTTGCACCATGTGACTTGCCAGCAAGCGCAATGTCCACCGTGCCTGACCCGCCGGAGCCTCACTACAGACCAAGGCAATCAAATGGGCTTCTTGTTCGCCATTCAAGCAGCTTTGTTTCCGTCCACCCCCGGTGCGTCGCACTAATGATGCCTCCAGCCCGAACTCCACAAAGCGACGGCGGACGCGTTCGACCGTGCGAACCCCGACGTCGAGGGCCGTCGCAATCGCCTGATCTGACCAACTGCCGTTGGGTTGATTGCAGTCGGCTTTGAGCAGAATGCGCGCACGGGTAATGTGATCCGCCGCGCGACGGCCCGTTGTCGCGAACTGTTCTAAGTAAGTCCGTTCTTCAGCACTCAAATCCACGATGTATTTCTTGACCATGACCGAAAGTAAGAGGTGTTTTTCTTACTTTAGCTGGCCGTCATCTATTTGTTGACGCACCACTAGTAGCAACTAACTAAAGTCGTGCGGATACACTCTTCTACTTCAGAACATGAACTCATTGGATAGCCTGGATTCTCTGCAATCGCGGCGTCTCTAAAGTTAAGTCCGAATCAAACAATTAGATAAGATAAGATAAGATAAGATAAGATAAGATAAGATAAGAGGGCGCACAGCATAGAATTGCAGACTCATACCATAACCCACAGTCGAACTCACTCTTGATCAACAGCGAGGGAGGTTGCATAGGTTACGATCGCACATCGAATCGACGCTCAAAATCTTCCGATCCTCTTCCTGATCAGCTTCTTAGATCATCACCTAATGTTGGAATAAGCCCAAATATCGTGACACACTCTTTCGGGCATTTATCGTGGCAGGACAGATAATCACACCAAGTGCGATCTCTGTCCTGCGATCGCACTTGGGTTATTCCGCTAAGGTCCTGGTGCTGACTGCCTCAACAGACTGATTCAAAAGCACGATCTCAACCGTTAGGGCATAGCGATCTCAATGTGTTGTAGTAGTGGTCAGAATAACCAGACTGGGATGAGGGATTCTGCCTCACCCCTATCATGATGAGCAACGAAATGCTTTGGTGCATCTATGAACACAACAGCGGCTAAGCCTAGCGATGTGATTGACCAAATGGTGGCCCTCCGAAGACAACTCGCTCAACTCGAATCCCAAATTGAGGCCCTGAAACCGGCTTTCTTTGATGCCTGCATGACTCAAGAGGCTTCTCAATTCCAACATCAGCAGGCTCTCATCTTTCGTCGGCTAACTCCCGGCAAGTGGGATTACCCAAGTAACATCATTGAACAAGAACAACGCTTGAAGCAGCAAAAGCGACAGTTTCAACAAACTCACGAGCCAGTGGCAGGACGTGAGGTGATCTGGTCCATTAAATTGGCCCCTTAGCTTCAAGTTGTTTCGGCAGCGGCCTGGTAAAACCGCATCTGTACAAACGCAAGCTGGCAGCAATCGCACTGGCCTGTTGCCCAATAACTAGGCAGTTGAAAGGCATGGTGACAGCGAGGACACTGCGATAACGAGCAATCGCTGATGGACTTCGCAATGGAGTTGGTCGGCCAGTTGCCAGGTGAGTTGATGCCAGGGAGCCTCAGCGTAGCAGTCAGGACACAACCGCGTGGGCCAACATAACGGGACGTCGGATGATAACCACATTAACTGGAGTTGGGCAATCTCCACACCCGTGAATTGCGAGAGTTGTTGCAGCTGGGAGGGGTCGGGTCGCCGCTGACGAGAGGGGCTTTCCCAATAAGCGACGACATCGAATCGCACTCCCAGCATCGCGGCCAGATGAGCACTACTGAGATGATTCGCTCGCCGAAAACGTCCCAGGAAGTGGCTAAAGCTTTCCTGCGGGTAGGGCTCGACCTGAAACAGCCAAGGCTCGACTGAGGACTGTGAGGAGGTTTTCATTAGCGGCATCAGTCCTCGTCCTTACTTAACCGCCAATGAGCATTCTTTCACCACCTGTCTCAGTAAGGGCAACTCAATGCGTTTTTGCCCCCGTTGCAAGGTTCAGAATCGCCGCTTCACAGAGGATTTGATTCAGGACACCGATATAACCGCGTGTGGCCTGGAGCAGCAAGCTCTGCGCTTTCGGGTTAGCTAGATTCGAGGGTTCCGGTAGTTGCAAAACATGTTCTTCCCAGAGGGCTGTCATCTCCTGAAGTTCTTCACTTCCGAGTCGAGCAAAGCGATAGGCCGATAAAAATCGATAGAGCACTTGTTCATCTCGATTGATGACCGCATTGAGGCAATCGGTGCCCACCAACACCACCGCAATTTCTAAAATGTCTGAGATGTCTCTGATTTCAGACATCGCTTGAGCGGATACCCGTTGGGCTTCGTCGAAGATAATCATCTCCACCTGGCAACTCCGGAGCACGTGGTAAACCCGTTCACGGAGTTCGGGGACGCGCCCTCGCGTGGCTTGATACTGAAGACTCTCTAGCAGGCCGACAAACAGGCTACTGACAGAGAGATTCTCACGGCAGTGCCAGTACATCACCGGAATGATGGGAGCTTCCCCTGGCCGCTGCGTCACTTTGGATTTGAGGTGGTAGGTATCACAGCTCACCGTCTTGCCCGTCCGCGATTCACCGACAACACGGCAGGATTGTCTGGCCAGCCGTTTACCGTCTAGCCAGGTATGAAATTCCACCATCTGAGGCAATTCCAGGACGCGACGCCGACCCAGTTGTCGAATGCGTTCATTGGTATCGGCAATGGCGATATTGAGGTTATTGGCATCACTGGGGTCAGAATCAGGGGTTTTAGACATCGGTAGAAGCTCCAGAATAGAACGTCAGTCATTGGGTAGCACTTAAAGGCCATGCTCTTGACGCAGTTGCTCGTAGTCGTAGACTCGAATGGCAGGCAAGGGCTTAGGGGTCTGGGACGATTCAGGTTTGGTTTCCTCAGCAGAGGTGGTGGCGTCGTCGCACTCGACAGGAGGGGGTTGAGAGGGCTGAGAGGGTTCTGACAGCAGCTCGTCGATAAACTGCACGCAATCGCGGATTTCGCTGAGGATTGACTGATTGGTAATCTCGGTACGCGCCTCGCGCAAGCGCCGACTGATCGCTTTGGCTTCGGCGAGCGACAAGCGTTCGGTTTCCAGGTTTTGGGCGTGAGCACGGGTCAGAAAGACATCGTGGGCTCCCTGGGGTTGGTAGACCAAAACAGTGGTAATGTCGCGGGGGTCATAGCGCAAGACCACTTCAGCTCCGACGTAGCCAGCCAAGTATTCACCGCGATAAATCAGGTTGGCAAAGCGCAGGTAGCCGCCCTGGTAAACCCGACGACGACTCTGGCGCATCAGCAGTAAATCCAGTTCGCGCTCCTCGGGAGGCACGCCTCGGGCCATCTGGCCCGATCGCCATCGATCAATCCGGCGCTGTTGGCGATCGCGGGCATCGATTTGCTGATTGTAGTTATCCACGATGTAGCGGATCAGCAAGCCCTCGAGTTGCTCTAGGGTTAGGCAGGCATCCGCTTTGATGGATTTCAGGTGGGACTTGGCTTCAGCGGTAGTATAGCCCGGTAGGGTGGCGAAGAATTCTCGGTTGAGGGTGCCAAAGGGCCGTTCGACGATACCGCCTTCGGCAGGACGGCGACGTAGGCACAGGACGATGCCGAAGCGGCTAGCCACTTGGTCAATGTGGGCGGAGGTGAAGTCGGAACCGGCATCGGTATAGAGGTATTGGGGAACGCCGTAGCTCTCCCACAAATTTTGGGGTTCGTAGCCCCGTTGGTACTGTTTGGGCAGGATGGCGTGGCGCAGAGCGAGCCCGGTGACAGCTGCACTGGGACGCTCCAGGCCCAGGTAAATCCCCATGATGCACCGGGAGTAGGTATCAATGACGGTGGTCAGGGTGGGGCGACCAAGGGGGTCACCGTGGCTATCGACGACAAAGATGTCGGCAGGGGTGTGATCGCATTGCCACACCTGATTGCTATATTCAACGGCAATCTCGATACCGGCTTTGGTAGTCAGATGGAGCTGCTCGCCCTGCCAGCCAATCGAGCGCTTTTTCTGTTTCTGTTCTTGTTGTTCGATGATGGGGGACAGGATGCGGTAGACCGTGCGGCGGCTCGGATAATCAGTGGTGGCTAGTTCGGCGGCGTGGCTTTCCACCTGTTTGGCCACTTGGGCGCGGCTCATTTGGCGGGTGCCTCGGTTGCCTTTGCGGTAGGTCTCCAGGATGAATTTCTGCCAGCGCTCATCCACTTTCGATTGGCCTTCGTCCGCCCGAGGTTGGCGTTTCAGGCCCGCGATACCGCGATCGCGATACTGACGCACTAAGCGCTTGATGTTCCGCACACTCAGGTTCAGGGTGGCCGCCGCTTCGGTCTCGGCCTCTCGATACGTGGATTGCCCCCGATGGCTCTCTAAACGTTGAATGACCTCTAGGCGGCGGCGTTCTTCAGAAGACAGCGCCTCTAGTTGCGGCAGGGCCAGAGGTTCACTTTTTTCGCTACTCTCATGTGCCACGTTATTTGTCATCACTTAGAAATTTGATGCCGCTACGTTAAATGCTCTTCATCAACCGCAGCACATCCTCTTCACCCTTCTTTACCAGCCTCGCTCCGGTGCCACGCTTTTTGTCATCCAACTCGTGCCACGTTATTTGCCATCAAAACCTCGAAACTCTCGTAATATAAACGGTTTAGCCTCAGCCTCAGCCTTCAAAAATCGACCCTAACGATCCCGCTTAATTCAACACCAATCAACTGAAACCCTTGATATAGCGTACTTCTAGCACCTATGGCCATTATCCTGGCACAATCTTGACAATTATCGTGGCACACGACATCAATACTATTTTTATCTTATCCATCATCCTTATCTTGCCTGTTCGCCCTATTTTATCCCTATTTATCTTATCCTATCTTTTGGTGTCAAGCATGGGAACATCCTCAAGATCGCTACTCAAGTTCAAAACAAACACCCTAAAGTCGTTGCTGTACAAACCTTTCAGCTGCAAAAATATTCTATCTTCATGCTCTCTCCATGCTTACCCACGCGTCCTTATCTATAAATCCATTACCGTCTAAAAGATAAGAAAATCCATAATTCAATCAAGAATAAAATGAATAGTCAAAAAAGAGGACAGCAGTGAAGGAGCTCATAGTACATCACTCAAAAGCTTCAATCCTACATCT
>NZ_JBYJZJ010000012.1:0-26759 GCF_057732415.1 Thainema salinarum CENA647 | reverse complement strand
GAGCAATTGTCCCTTCCGCTTCACAGCTCGGCAGCAACAGATCGGAATTCTGCAAATCCACCTGCCGACTGCCAGTACCAGGCGTCACCGTCTGCAGACAGTTGAACGCAATATTCCAGTAGTAAAGAGCCAACCCCTGCCCCTCGATAAACTGGAGGAGCTGCGCCAGGACAAAGTTGCGATCGCACACCGCCGACTTACAGGCAACGATGTACTCTTGCTCCTGTTGCAGTTTGGGCCAGATGGTAATGGAATTAAATGTTCTCTGGCTCATAGTTCAACTTTGGGTTACGTCATTACTCAGAGGAGAAAAACTCACGCTCTGAGGGTGGCTGCGTCCAGAGCAAGCAAAAGCCAGACTTCGCTTTGCGGGTGCCCATCTGGATCGTCACGCCGAGTTCTTTCACCTGCTGCTGGCATTCACCACCAAGCAAGTCTTCGTTCCATTCCAAGATTTGGCGAGCATACTGCCCTTCCGAGCTGGTCGCCCAGTCCAGAGCCTCAGCTTCATTGAGGGTAAGCTGGCGCGGTTCACCAGGAGCCATAGCGACCTGGGCCTGTCGCCACTGTGCATAACTCCAGCCACTGAATAACCCCAAACCAACTAGCCCCAGCGCGATTATTCCTGCGCCAATCAGCGATTTGAGCGTCACCTGCGCCTTACGCGCACCAACCTTCTGCATCAGTTCCTTAACGGACTCAGACACCTGCCGTTCAACTCCTCGACGGGCTGCCTGCTCATACTGATCGATGGAGTCAAGCACCTTTTGATGTGCATATTCAAAGGTTTGCCGAAAATGATTCGGAGCCTGCTCTAGCAACACCTGCACGCTGGAATTTGAAAGCAGTAGCAGAAACAAAGCATCATTTTCATCAATACCAAAAGCACTGACAATGCGCCGAATCTGGGCCTCAGTCTTATCGTCAACCTGCCCCAGCAGCTCTTCTAAAATAGTTGTGGTATCAGCTGCCATTTATCTACTGCGCCCCAGCTCCAGCCGGTTCGGTACGCTGCTTCTTTCCGCCCGACTTACCGTTTCCTTGTCCATTCGAAGAAGACTTTTTCTTAGATGAGGTTGGCGTACGCCAATCCTTTTGCTGATCGAACCAGTTGGTTGCCGCTGCTTCAATGGCGTCAAACGTTGCGCTAATATTACGGATGAACGTCTGAATCCTCTGGGCTACAAGGAATTTACTGTTGAGATCGCTTTGCTCCAGTGCTCCTCGAAGTCCCAGGCCGCTTTTATCGATGGTGTAGCGGGTTCCCGGCTCCATCGCTGGAAATGTAAAGACCCCGATTAAATTGGGCGATGATTTGATGTGCTGGTAGATATCCTCCTCTTCCAGATAAGAAAAGTCAGCCGCGCTGACGCGCCCCTCATTCAGCACTAAAATATGCGGAATTGAGTTGCCCAGCATTTCAACGCTTTTCTGAAGCTGGCGAATACTCTCCCAGCAACCATCACTGACAAAGATTTTGAGCAGTCGTACTCTGCCTTCAAAGCGCTGCTTTAAGCTTTCCACCACGCTGAGATCTTCCAACCATGCCTGAAAGACATCGATGATATTAGACGGTAGGTTAACCACTACATCCTTATGGCTAACAACCGCAGTTTCGTAGATGACATCAGGATTTGAGCGCTTCGCCGGATCGTCGGAGATCGTAATAGTTTGAGTCTCCACCTGATCCCGATACATTCGCCCAACATCGTCTATTTGGGCATCCGCTTCAATTAACATGAAGCTATCTTTCCCTCTTGTTTCTGCGTCAAGCAAATACTGACAAAGAGCTTGGCAAATTGCCGTTTTCCCAACGCCGCCTTTCTGTCCACCGACAATATAAATGGTTCTAATCGAATCTTGACTTGAACTCATTGAGATACCTCCGTTCCAACCAAATTTCAGGCTCCAAACATGCCTGAAATGTCGTTCATTCGCTCTCGATCGCTGTCACCGAGCTCACCGATGGCAGCCTCTTCTACTGTTTCAAACCCGTTGCCGTGACCATTAGAACTGGCCTCCCCAACAGAGGCAAAATCACTAATCTTCAGCCCCGCCAATGAATCATTTCCATGGCTGTCATGGGTTTTGACGGCTTGAGGCGTTCCTCCTAAGCGGCTCACCACGTCCTGTGGAGAGATACCACAGGCTGCACAAATCGAATGAAATACCCCGCCGCAAGCGGACGGGGTATCAGAATCAAAAAAGAGCAAGTTGATTATCCCGATGCAATTTGAGGTAATCTTTGCCTTGGGCTTGAACATATTTGGCGATCATTCCTTCATCCCCGTGGCGGCCTACTGTACTCGCAAAATATCCATCACTCCAAAACTCGCCTCCCCAAAGTTTCTGCTTCACTTGAGGGCATCGTTTGAAGACTTCTCGTGCAGTTAAACTTTTCAGCATCGTTACCAGTTTGGTCACACTATAGGTCGGCACGGACTGCACTAGAAAATGGACATGGTCTTTGTCCACTCCAATTTCGACAAACTTCACCTCGTAGCGTTTCTCGATTTCGAGGCAGACCTCTCGCAGAACCGCATCTACTTGCTCATCAAACACAACCCGTCGATACTTTGCTGGAAACACTAAGTGGTATAGCAAAACTGTTACGTTATGACTCTTGTGGATGTACTCACTCATTCTTAGATCTTACGCCGCAGAGCGGCGGGGAATGGACCCCAAGAGATTCAATCGTTCCCCAGTGATGCCAAATACTTTTCCAGCCTTCCTGAACCAAATGTTCTTTTTTATCCAGCTCACCCTTTGATTGAATGAGCGAATTCAAAGCCCGAACAAAAAACGAGTGATATAGAAATTCCTGTAACAAGAATTTGGGTTCAATAGGATGCTTTCTAAGATATTCAATGACATAAGCCATTGCAGTACCTTCTTGAGCACGGATTCGAGGAAACTGAATTTTTAGCCTGTCATCTTTTCTGGTCTGGCTCATCATTCATACGCCTATTTATGAACAGCAATCGCTTCTTGATACATCGCGAAATGCAGGGCATAAACATCACGAAATCTGACCAATAGAGACTCACTATCGGGGTGGTGAGACAGCAACTGTCTCAGTTCCTCAGAGCGCTCGTCAGCATTCCACGCAGGCTCAGCCCATGCAAACAGTTGGTCAAGTCTGTTTTTGAGATAGTAAGCCCCTCCGCCAGCGATAATCATTTCATCTAATTGCCTAGGTACCGCTGCTTCCAACCAGTTCGTGAGCAACGCCCAGTACTCCTCTCTAGCATTTTCAATGACATCAACCAATGCTTTAGATTCCCGCTCAAAGTTCTCCGGATGAAAGGATTTCAATAAAATTCTCAAGTTGGGATCATCCGACGTAATGCTAGATCCCATACCGTAAATGGCCTGGGTGAGCAATTCAGCATTATCAAGTGAAGAGCGTTGCATCACACTCTCAACCAACCTGATAAAGCCTAGGCTAGTCGTTTGGCTTTCATGGGTGAGGCTACCCTTATCAAACACCAGCAAACTGGTATTTCGATGGCCACACATCAGAACTACAATCTTTCGCTGAGCAAACCAGTTTTCACCATGTTTTCTGGCATAGCCTGCTATAAATCCAGCACCTTCGGGCAGGCACTTAAATTCATCTGTGTAGACATTTATTTTTTGATTCCGAAAATAATAATTTTTGGCCTCTTTTTTAAATTTCTCCTTCAACTGTTCGCGATTCGTATACTCTCCAAAGGGCAACAGCGTAGAGACAGCCACTTCAATTTCTCGATCCAGACCTTCTTTCTGAATAATGGCCCCAATAACGGCCATCAACTTTGCTGCGCCCTGTTCGAACTTCAGTTGCGTCAGTTTTGGCGTACCGTGAAACTGCTTGGCTAAGTGTCCTAGAACAATGCAGTCGTCCGCTGTCTTCTTAAATGACAACCAGGCATCATTCTCAGGCCAGGCATTATTCAAAGCTCCTCGGCTGGCCTTGTAGATATCGATGCTGGATTGAGGCAGAGCCAGAATCTGTGGTTCCATCACAATCACCCCAGTCCGCCCATTATTGACCTGATAAAGCGTCTTGCTGGCGGAGGAACCTTGGTCGCTAGAGATCATAAGCTTTGCTGCCATGTGAATCTCACTTGCTTACGTCATCGCCCCTATCCTATGCAAGCTTACAATATTCGATAAATCCATCAATGGGTAAGTATCACAGAATCGGTGCTTTTTTACACCTAATCGTTAGAGATCAACTGTGGCCTTTTTCGATAAATCGTATCCGCTGATGGCCTTTTATGGCCGATTAAGACCAAAAATAAACAGTTTTTCAAAGATATAGGACTAAAAGTGCGGCAGAATATCTCAAAATTGCGCCCCTTCATGACCAAACTTGCCGTTATGCGATTTTTGATGCCCCAACGTGTCCTCCTATGACCAAACATGTCCGCAAAAAAGAGGTTTGCGTAGTGCCTGATACCTTTTCGAGAACGGTCAAGCAATGGGCTTAAGGCACACACTTTTTTACAACTTTAGATAAATGGGAATCCAATCGCTTTCGTCTTAGCTTCGAAACAGTTGGATCAATTCCATGCTGTGGTTAAGCGAAACAATCGGATTCCGGTTCGGGTCACGCCGGACGAAAAGGCAACCATTCAATCCAGTGCCAGTGCGATCGGCACTAACGTATCTCGCATGTTGAGAGTATTGGGCCTGAAAGCAAAGGAACTTCATCAACTCATCGTACTGATCAGACGGATTACAGCCCGGCTATTGCGACTCAAGTCGCTCAGCTACCGACGGCAAGTTGATCCAGACGAAATTCGATCGGCTGTTGATGGAGCACTGGAGCCTCTACAGTCGAAAAGGCTTTGCAATCCTCTCCTGGATCAGAGGCTCATGAAAAACGTAAATCAACTGAACCATGATTGGTAACGTTACAACAAGCAACGATTTTCAGAAGACAACCCGATACATTTGTCGGGCTGGTTCTCAGCAAGTCTATGCCAACTTTGGAGCCGCCGTCACCAATGACGCTAACTGGATTGCGCAGGCGATGGCATCCACAGCCCAGCAGGGAGTCCGTGTTGAAAAACCTTGCTATCACATCTCGATTTCTCCTAGCCCAAAGGATGAGCTTTGCGACGGGGATTGGTACCGTCTCACTGAAGACTTTTTAGGGGAAATGGGATTGGCCGATCGGCAAGCCGTGGGATGGCTCCATCACGATGCGACCTTTCCAGACGGTCACCCTCGATCTCACCTACATCTAGTCATCAACCGAGTTGGTGAACTGGGACAGACTTATTCGACCGCTTGGGATTATCGCAAAGTCGATCGGGTACTGAGACATCTAGAGGCTAGCTACCAGCTCGACTCAGTTAGACCAGCCAGTGAAGCCGCCATTAGGCGAGACACACCAGGGCAAATACATCGGGTCGCAGCTGAGCAAGCGCACTACCACGCAGCAGATCATCCCCGTTCGGACCCTCCTGAACCCAGTATCAGACGCCAGCTCCAATCTGCCCTTGATGCTGCGATCGCACAAACCACATCACCCGATGACATTATCGAAATCCTATCGCAGCAGGGCATCGAAACCCAGATGAATGATTGGGGCTGGAGTTTTGCCAAAGATGGTGTCTACTTGGCTGGCAGCCAACTCGGACGGCGTTATTCACTAAATTCGGTAGAGCAGATGGTCGATCAGCAGCCTTCCTCTCAAGCTCAATCACCAAAGCCAAATCAACAGCCGGATCAGAAGCTGCTACAAAGTCGGCAACGGCAGCGCCGACTGACCATGCAGGAGATCATGCAGGAAAGCTCTGAAGCTCAGGCGGGATCGCAGCAGCGGCAGCGATCGGCTCGTAGCCTGAACTCAATGGGTCAGCACATGATGCGGGACTCCGATGAGGTCGATGGCCTGACGTTTATCGGCGGTGCGATCGCAACCGCTGGTGCTGCCGTTGAGATAGGCGAAGCTTTTTCCCAGCAAATTGCGCAGGCTAGAGCCAAAGCCGAAGGTAAACACGCTATCGAACAGGTCAAGAAGCTAGAAGAAATTGGCGATCGCACTACGGCTCTGGAAAATACCCTGGTTAAACAAGCCCACCAGATAAACCGCTCTCAGCGAGAGAACCAATCGGCAATCAAATCGCCAGAGAACACTCCTAGCATTGATGTTGCTGATTCGCCCGCCGCACAAAGCCTCAATCTCGCGAATGCGCGGTTAATGACGATTGGAAAGCAGCTCGGGGTTGAGTTAGAAGCAGCAGAACCGATCGAACTGGATCCGACTGCCCCCACAGGCAAACAACTCGACCAGATGGATAAAGCCATTGCTCAATTGGATAAGCGTCTCGGCACGCTAGAAGAAGCGGTGGCCGAGATCACTCAGATGCCAGAACCCACACTCGCTCAGGGGGCTGATATCGCCCAATCACTGGAGCAGTTCATCCAGGCGAGGACTCAATTTAGAGGCGAGACCGAACCCAGCACCTTCATCAGCTCTGCGGGCGTGGTTACGCTGACCAGGGAAGGGTTTCAACAGCAAGATGCTCGACTTACGATTACCGATGCCGACTACGGCACCGTCTTTGAAGCCGTTAAGCCCGTCGATAGCAACTGGGAAGGTCAAATTAACGAATTACAGCCCGAACAGGCCGAAACGATCACCCAATTGCCTCAATCCGTTGAGGCATACAGCCAGTACAAACAGGGGCAGCAAATTGTCAGCGCCCTGCAATCTCTGGCATCTGGCGAGTTTGAGAGCGATCACGGCCAAATCGACTGGAGCAGTCGAGTCTCTGGCTTCCGCTATCGCTTCAACATTAAACGACAGCCTGACAGCAGGCAGGAGGTAACGGGGCGTGACGCCAATAGTGACGATATTGTCTTCAACGCCACAATTAGCCGGGAGAACAACGTCTTCGTGGCCCACAACAACATTCCCAATCAACACAGCAACGAGCTGCTCAACCAACGTGAACCGGTATTAACTCCAAACTGGGAGCCATCACCTGAAGCAGACTCTCAAGGCATCATTTTGGGAGTTCAGCCTCAACCATCCCGGCAACGAGAGCTGGAATTGTAGGGAACAGACTTTTCAACACAGTTCAAAACAAGACGCAGTTAAGAGGTACCCGAATGACCTTCGTTAAACGCAACCAACGCAAGCCTAACGTGATCCGATTTCAACTGCTCTGGAAAATAGTTAGTCTACATCGTAATGAAGTCAGACTAATTGCCACACTGGCAGCTATTACAGGCTATATGGTGTTCGCCAGTCCGGCAGTCTTGATGACCGCAATTATGATCGGCACGATTGCGATCGCATTTGGACTAATCAACCGCAGTGCTCAGTCCGTTGCGGGTCTGGGTTTGCCAATTCAAGGCTGGCATCTGGCCAGCATTGTAATTGCCATTTCCGCCCTAGTTGGGATGGGGTCAACTGACCCCGTCTTGGCCCAAATGTTCAACAACCTAGAGCAGTCAGTCAATGATGCCATCAACAACACTGGCGGCACCTCAATTTCTCCAGAAACCATCACAACGATCTTCAATATTTTCCGAATCCTGATTGTTCTAGCCTTCCTGATTGGCGTGGTGATTGTCTTTACCCAGGCAACGCGAGGCGGAGACTGGCAACCAATCGCCAACCTGCTCGCAATTGGGATAGCGTTCGTTATCGGTGTTGAGGTGATTTCCACCCTGATTATTGGCGGCGGCGGAGCCAGTGCTGGTGGATAGAAACGTTCTGTTAACTTGCATTTGAATCATGACTCTCGACGTAGACAGAGATCCGATCCGCGTCAACAAGTTGCTAGGGGAACGAGCCCGAATTGGTCCGATTCCCGCTGAACAATTGTTGCCCTGGGTCGCCATTGGTGGCATGAGCTTCTTTCTGTTCAAGATGCTTCTAGCTGTCTCCTTTATGGCCTGGTTACTGATTTGGTTCTGGCTGAATGGCACCTGGTGGCTCCTCACCGGACGCAAAACCTATCAGTTCATCAAAAGCTGGGCACAGCCTCCCGGTTGGGACTGGACAAACGGTGAAACCCTATTTTTTCGTGCTCACGAAGATGCAGTCATGTGGCAAAAATTTCGCAATTTTCTAAAACGAGACAAAAAAATTAAGCGAGAGACCCAAGCGGGTGAAAAGCAGTTTGCTTCCTTCCAAGATCTGACTCACCTACACTCCATCGTGGAGGTGGAATTGAGTGGGCACAAGTTTGCTTGTCTCCTGCTCTATGATGCAGGCAAGGATCAATGGTCAGCAGAAATTCCGTTCAAGTTACAGGGCTTACACCCCCAGCTGTATCGCTCAGAAGTTGAAGATGCGATCGCATCGATTCAGCAAGGAATGTCGGAAATTCTAGAGGGGGAACGTCTACGGTTCCATACTGACTGCCGGTCGTCTATTAAAACCCGTAAATCGGAGCTGCGTACTCTCTCGCGGACCACCCAGATGCCCTCAGTTGCCGTCATGCTGCTGGATGAGGAAGTCCGCACCCAAGAGCTAACTGAAAAGGGGGCACGGCAGGTTTGGTCACAAACGGTATGGGCCACCTGGTCTACGGCCCACGCCAACGAACAGGGAACAGACGCTATCGGCAAAGCAGTTCTCCAGGCCAAAAAACTGATTGATCAGCGTGTTCGCAAGATTGCAGGTACAGAAGCCATCCACTTTCAGCGATTTTATCTGAAGCTTATTCGCCAGATTCACGACAGCGGCTATATCAACTGGCGCAATATTTTAGAAACCAAAGCTCGGCTCAATATTGAACCGATGGATGCCCAGGAACTTTGGGAATGGCTCTGGTACCGCTTCAATCAGCGTAAGGCTCCTCAGCTGACTCAGTACATTCGAGTGCAGTCTACCGACGATGGCATTCGGCAGCGGATTCCACCTTCCGGTCAAAAAGACCTGGTAACACTACTGCTACAAGGCGATCGCGGTCAGTCTTCCTGCCCCAAGCATAAGCGACAACACGGCTACGTGTACGTTAATGGTCTGGTCGGAAAGGTCGCCGTCATTGAAGCTCCTCCAGAGCTATGGCGCAATACCCGGCAGCAGCTCAAATGGATTTGGGATCGACTCTCTCAAGCTTGGATTCGGGACACCGAATGCGTGGTAGAGGTCACTCACAAAGAAGCCTGGTCTACCCAGGATGAGCTGGAGAAAATGAACCGCCAAAGCTATTTTGAGGCTCAACGAGCAGCCGTGTACGGAACAGGTCAAGACGTATCGGCCAGTCTCCAGCGACAACAGGCAGAGCAAGCTCTAATAAAAATTTATGAGGGACAACGCCCCCTGCTGGTAGCCTGTACATTCATTGTCTGGCGGAAAACGGAGCGGGCTTGTGATGAAGCGATCGCACAGCTCTGTAACTCATTTGGAGCCGCCGAAGCCGTCGTTGAAAATGATGTCTGCTGGCGGGTGTGGTTAGAGACCCTACCGATTAATACATTTCCGCTGCTGACGCGCTACAACGCCTTTTCTGAGCGACGCGTTGTTCTAGATACTGAAACCGTCGCTGGCTTCCTACCGCTAACCTGTCCTAAAAACATCCAACAGCGGGGCGTGGAGTTTCTGACCGAAGAAGGGGGAAAGCCGCTCTATGTGGATCTGTTCAGCGGCACGGGGCGGGTGCTGATCACGGGCACTACCGGCTCGGGTAAGTCTGTACTTGGCTGGCGGTTTATCGAAGATGCCCTGGCTCAAAATATTCCGGTCGTCGGGATTGACCTCAGTAGCGGCGGTGACTCAACTTTTCAGACGGCTGTGCAATCCCTCGGCAAGTACGGAGCCTATGTCGATATCCTGCACGAACGACTCAATCTGCTGGAGCCACCCAATTTGCTTAATCTAGAGCCGGATGACCAGCTACAACGGTTCAAGCGGTGGAAGGATTTTGTGCGGCAGGCCATTGTTGCGATCGCAATGGGACAGATTAATGACCAGCAGTTGCTAGAGCGGGTCAACAGCATCGTTCTGCGGACGCTAGATGTCTTTTTTTCTGATCCTGAAATTACCGAACGCTACAACGAGGCGATCGAGCAAGGCTGGCAGTCGGATGCCTGGCAGAAGATGCCCACGCTTCATGATTTTTTGAAGTTTTGCTCACGAGAGCAGCTTGACCTCAAAAGCTATGAAGACATAGACGCACAAGCAATTAACCAGATTGTGGCCCAGGTAGGAGCCAAGCTAGTTGATCCAAATATCGGTGATGCCATTGGACGACCCAGTTCGGTAAATCCAGAGCCCCTGATCACGTTTTACGCGCTGTCGGGGCTAACCAACGAAAGTAATTCCTACATCATGGCGCTCTCCGCACAAATGGCAGCACTGCGCAATGCTTTGGCTCATAACCGTTCCCTGTTTGTCGGAGATGAGCTGTCGGTCTTGCTGAGTAAACGAGGCTTTGCTGACATCGTGGGGGAAACCTTTGCCACCGGGCGAAAGGAAGGAATCAGCGCGGTGATTTTAGCGCAAGACCTAGATGCGATCGTCGAGTGTAGTGCTTCAGCCAAGATTTTAGCCAATATCAGCATCACCATTACTGGCAAAACTACCCATGCAGGCTGTAACGCCTATATGCAGGCATTAGACTATCCCGCCAATGTCATCAAATACAACGCCACCGAACGCTTTAAGGGTAGCAAAGCCGATTTATTTACTCGTTGGCTGATAGAAGAGCAAGGGCGCTTCTGGCGAACCCGGTACTACGCCAACCCACTGATGCTGGCGGCCCTGGCAAATAGCGAAGCCGAACAGCTCGCCCGCAGCCGGGTGATGGCCTTCTATCCACCAACTACTCGCGGCTATCTAGAGGGGCTAAAAGACTTTACGGGTCAGTATGTTCAAGCCATGCGCGGGGTGATCAGTTTTGAGGACATTCAAGCATCACCGCAAGCCCGGCGTCGCACTCAAGCTGTAGATCCAGATATGGGCAACGTGAGCAATTTAGTAAAGACGAGGACAGTATGATTCGACATCGATATCAACAACTCACTGTGACGCTGACGGCAGCTTTACTCCTGAGCGCCAGCATGGGAAAGGCCGTCTATGCCCAGGCTACACCTCCCTTTAATCCCAACGCCGATAGCCCAGTCAATGACCTTGACTTAGAGGATATCGATACCGGGGATGGAGAATTGAATGACATAGAAGAGGCAGCGGCGGATATTGAAACTGTGACTCGCGATGTGGATACCGCTATTCAGGATCAGCTCAGCAACATTGGGAGCACCATTGAGGAGACGACGGGCGACCTCCTGGACGAAAACGGCACGATTGGCGAGGTAAAAGATACGCTTGACGCCGTGGGAGCAGTACAGGATGCTTTTGCCTCGCTAGAACAAACGATTACGTCCATTTTTGATATCAACCGATTATTTGACCTACTCAACCTCGACCTGCTCGATATGGTTGAAGATCCCCTCGGCGGTCTTGCCAATTCTGGCAGTGTGAAGAAGAACAGCAATACCATCGAAATTTCCACTGGCGCACTGGGTTTACCCGACCCCAAACAGATTGAGCAGGAAATTGAAAATGCTCAACCCTCCGCATTTGAAGAGGTCGCAGCCACCAAAACCGGCGGCAGCGGATCTCCAGTCATCAAGCGCGACCTCGTTACTCAATTCGACCGACAGATGACTGATGAAGTGGCTGATCAGACAGCTCTCACCCAGGCTGGGCAGCAAAAGCTTCGAGAGAATGCCGAAGCCGCCAAGGTCGCGCTCAAGACCTCTCAAGAGTTAGCCACTGACTCTGAAGAACAGGATGTTTCTCAGAACATTCTGCGAAATCTGAGTGCACAACTGGCAGCGCAGCAGCAAACCAGCACCCTCGACAGCGTGGGACACCAGCTCCGAGCACGGGATGATGCACTAAGAAATAAGATGCTCGTCGATGCAGTTAGAGAGCTACAAGGCGACCGGATTCAAGACCGCCGGGAAACGGCAGCGGCTTACTCCAGAAGCATTGTCCAGGGCGGTCAGATCATCATGCCAGGAGTGGGCATCAATCCAGGAGGAGTGTAACCCATGAGTGAGCTAACCCACGCTCTGATCCTGGCTCAGCAGGGATCGGAAGCTGCCGCCGATGTCATTCAGGGAGCACTCCAATTAAGCGAGGACACGATCGCGTCCTGGAATGAAACCTGGATTGATCTGATCCGAGCCGATTCCCCGTTCTGGCAAACCATTGTGCAGTTTTCTCGGGGTATCCTGGCGCTCTGCTTCCTGTATATGTTCGTTCGCTTCGGCAACGAGATTATGAAATCGCGCTATCTCGGTACAGTGGTCGAACTTTTTACCTTTCCGCTAGTGGTGCTGCTGTTTCTGGGCAACAACGGCAGACTTTTATCGGAGTCAGTTTTAGTGCTCCGGGCCGTAGGTTATCGCCTGACAACTGGACTTCTCTCCCAGCAAATTGTGGGATATACCCTTCAGGATGCCATCACCCAGTTTGGACTGAATAACCTAGGAGTTCAGCGCATCAAGCAGGTTTATAGCGAATGTGAGGGATTAACGGGTGATCCTTTTCTGGAGTGTTGGGACAGTAAGGCGGAAGAGGTGCAAGCCATCTATCAAGCTTTAGAAGCCCAAAACGGCAATATTAGTTTCGGTCCGCTGGAAGCGTTTGCCGAATCGGCGATTAACCGAACCGGCATCTCTGCCATCGGTGATTTAGTTGAGGTTGGCACCGGCACACTTCAAGGAGACTTCAGCGGGGCTTTTGCTAGCGTGCTGCAGGATCGGTTGCTACCGATTATCCAGACAATCTTGTACGGACTTCAGTGGGCCTTTGTCAACATCGTGGAAGCGGCCTTACTGATTGCAGCGGTACTCGCTCCGATCGCGCTGGCACTTTCTATTTTGCCTGTCGCTGGTCGGCCCATCTGGGCCTGGCTCTCAGGCTTCGTCGGCCTGATTGGTCTTCAGATTGGCTACAACCTGCTCGTTGGCATTGTCGCGGCAGTGTTAGCCAATACGCAGGGTGGAGCACTAGAAGTTTCCCAAAATCTAGGGTTTCTGCTCTTTATCTCAATCTTTGCACCCGGTCTAGTCACCGCACTGGCTACCTGGAGTGCCACGTCCTTGTTCTCAGCAATTAGTCGTCGGGCCAACAGCATTGCTAGCACCGTTACAGGGGGGCTTTCGACCGCCGCAAAATTTGCAGTTCTCAAATCAAAATGATGCAGCAGTTAAAAGGATTGGTTCGCAACCAGCAGGATGATTCCCAATTCACCACCATGCAGGCGGAAGGGGAAGAAACGGAGATGAATGGCACCGATATCTCGGCACCAGAGCAGCCGGTATATCTGCCGATCAAAAGCGAAAATTCGCTCATCATCGTCATGGGCATACTGGGCATCGGTCTACTCGTCAGCGTCTTTGCCAATCTCTTCTTGCTCTTCAACAATCGAGCACTGGCACAACGAGACAGTATCTATGTGCAGCAATCAGATGGCACCACGGCCAAAGCAACGGAATTTAATGTTACTCATCGTGAGGCGGAAGTGATTAAGAACACGGCAGTGCGCTGGATGCAGCTCACATTTGAGTGGGATAACCAGATTCCAGGCTCTAATGCTGAGGATCAGGGCTATGCCATTGAAGGTACTACGCAAAAGATTCCCACAGAAGTTTATCTAGCGTCATACCTCATGGATAAAGGGTTCCGACAGGAATTTCTGCGGCTGATGGGTACTGAGAAAATCTCTCCCGGCGTCCTGCAGGGACGCATCAAATCGTCTGTACGCTTCTTTGCAGTCTCTGATCCTCGCCAGGTCGGTGAGGGGCTTTGGGAAGTAGATATTGTGGCAACGCGTATTGAGCGTGACCGAAATCAGGAGGTCGCAGAGATTCCGATGAATCGAACCATCACGATGCAGGCTATTCCGCCCGTCGAGCCGGTGTTTGATGACCTAGAACCCTTGGCTTGGCGCAAGCAGATGTATGACCTGCTGGCCAACGGCCTAGTCATTGTCAAAGTTGAACCTCTGGAGGTGGATTAGATGGAGCAACATGATCAAACCCCCAATCTGTCCTCTTTAGCAAACGAGGAGACCGAATTCACTGGCAGTCGGATCGAAACGGCTCCGGTTGAACCTGCAACGGCACAAGCCGAACACCAGCAAAACGGCAGCACAGAGGACGATATTTCCTATGAGGAGCGGGCTCAGTTTGCCGGAGTAGACACCGATTATGATGATGAACTTGTCACAACAGATGAACTGATTGATGGCCCCAGCACAGCTAGGGAGCGGGGCGTGGAAAACTCACCCCTCTCCAGATTGGGATTAGTTACGAGTGCGTTGGGCGTGATCGTAATTGTGATTTGGATATTCTCCGGCTTTTTTACTGGAAACAGCCAACAGGCTCAAGAGCAGGGCAATGAACGCCCCCTCCCGTCAGAATCCGCTGCTAGCTATGGCGCTGATGACCAGATGCGGGCAGAGCTGGCCCTAGTTGAGCAGGAGCGATCGCAACCTCGGCAACGGCTAGCAGAAACACCGCAACAGCCCACACCAGAGGCAGAGGAATCCTCGACGGAGACATCTGAGCCACCTCCTACGACACCAACACGAGTTGTGCGATCGCAACCAACACCCGCACCCATACCAGCACCCGCTCGGCCTATTGCTTCTCCGCCTAGAGAACCAGTGGCAGCATCACCAACCCCAATCTCGTCACGGCCATCCGAAGACACGGTCGATCCACTGGAGCAATGGACACGACTATCGACCGCTGGAGCAGCGGGCGCGGAAGTGGCTCTGGAATCGGAACCTGCAATCGACGCATCAGAAGCAAATTGGACTCAGGCAACACTAAACAGATCAGAGGCTGATCAACAATCCGCATCCTTATCACTTCCAACAGATACGATAGGCGATGCCCCGATTCCATTACCAATCGATGGAGACACTAGAGAGAACACGTCCGCCCTCCAAATGGCCAGCCAGCAGCAACAAAACCCTAATCGAGATGTGCTAGTTTCCTCCTTAACACCGGGAGCACAAGGCATTATTCAGCAGCGTCCGATCACAGCAGCGGAGGAAGGTGGTACAGGAAGGACAGAAGTCACTCGCCGTCATCAAGTGGCCATCGGGACTTCAACGACAGGAGAGGTTATCGTTCCGGTAGTTTATGCTGGCGGAGAACTGTCTGCTCAAGGGCGGTTTGCGATTGAGTTATCAGAACCACTGATGGATATTAACGGTCAAGTTGCCCTTGAAGCAGGCACAGTACTGATTACTCAGCTCACGGAGATTTTAGACGCCAACATTTTACGGCAGCAGGTGGTAGCGGTTGTATATCGAGATGCCGAGAATCAAGTCAGACAGGAAACTGTTGAGCCAGGCGTACTGATGGTTCGCGGGGAGGATAATAGACCCCTTGTGGCACAGGTCAAAGATGACGATGGTAGCCGTGATTTTAGGGAGGATCTGCTAGTCGGTACACTATCGGCACTGGGCAATATCGGGGCGGTATTGAACGCGCCCGATGCCGTTACCACCGCCACCTCAGAAGCTGGAGGGAATACGACAACCAGTACAAGCACAACTGTCACGAGTGGTCAGGATGATAACGTGGTCGCCGCTGCGTTAGACGGCTTTTTCACACCAGTGAGTGAGCGGGTGATAAACCGCATTGAGGGGCAAAACCAAACGTCATCCTCTCCCTACCTATTTGTTCCAGAAGGACAAGAGGTTTCAATTTTTGCGAATGGACTGCTGGAGGTGATTCGATAATGCGTGCCTTTCAATTCATTCCCTGGCTGCTCCTAAGCGGCATCGTTTTGACAGCGGCTGGTAGCAAAGCTCAAGCTCAGCAATTGAGTTCTCTACCGGATATCCCCATACCCAATCCGAACGAAGCCATCCCAGCCACCAGCGTTGTGTCGCAAGAACGAGCCAGGAATTATGCTTCGCCAGTGATGCTCTATCCCGGTCGCAACAGTGTGATTGACTTCTCTAGCACGGGCGAGGTGATCACTTACATACAGCTCAGCGACCTATCTCGGATTGTCTATGACACCAACGCTCCAATCGATAGTGGAGCTGCTCGCACAATCATTCTGCGCCCGATTCAGGCTCTCCACATCGATGGAACGTATACTGCGGCCATTCCCAACCTAGTCGTAACGACCGTAGATGCGACGGGCAAGACCTACACGTATCTGTTTGACCTCTACCGAAGTTCAGATCGCTTTCCTGAGCAACATGAATCGAGCGGCATTGCGATCGCACCAGCTGTAGAGGTTAGAGAGATGCAAGCCCTCAATGCAGAAACTATTCGCTCCAACGTAGTCCGCACTGAGGCAGGTGAAGCCACCCTAGAGGATATTGAGCAGGGATTGACCGTTGCTATTGAAGAGAACTATACGCCATCCGATGATCCGATTGTCTTTGCAGTGCGGCAGGCGATTACAATGGCTCGCAATGGCCTGCCACTGAGAACCGCAGCCAATCAGCTCCAGATCGATATGGCGGTTCTGACATCTTTGGCAGAACTTGGTATTGAGGCCAATATTGAGGGCGCGGCTGACGAGGTGCCAGAGTCTCAACCCTTAAATAGTCAGGTAGAAGTCGAGGATCTAATTTGATGCTATTGGCTAATGCGTTTACCGAGCCCTTGATCGAAGCGTGGCAGGTGATTACCGATATCCTCTGGTCGCCTCGAGGACTGCTGATGATGGGGCTGGTGATTGGGGTTTATATTCTGATTGCGCTGACTCCTCGTAAGACTCATCTCACGTCTGGACGGTTTGCGGGACGAGGAGACAAATTGAAAGCGAGCAACACAGCCTACCGACAGCTCAAAAATGATGATGCAGATGACGTCGTACTTTGGTGTGGTTCACCACCCAACTGGTTACACAATGGCTGGATGGCAGGGCTAGCAACAACTATTACTGGACAACCATCGACAGTCTATGTTCCAGAGGCAAATCGTAGTTCAGTGGTCATCGGCAAGGCCGGATCGGGCAAGACATTTTCAGTGATTGATCCAATGGTTGCTTCGGCGGTGGAGCAAGGCCATCCCATTCTGCTCTACGACTACAAAGCGGATGAATATGGCAAAGGAGGACAGCTCAGCTATCTGGCCACTTTGGCCGCTCGGTATCAGTACAATGTCCAGGTCTTTGCACCGGGAAGGCCCTATAGCTGCATCATCAATCCGTTGGATTTCGTAAAAGATGCCAACGACAGCACAACCGCTGGGGTACTAGCCGAAGTGTTTCATCGCAATCTGACTCGTGGGGGCGGTAAAGCGGATGCGTTCTTTGGGCCTGCGGGGCAACGCCTGATTCAAGCCTTGCTTCAGTTTGCTAAGTCTACTCAGTATCCAGATTTAGCGATGGCGTTCTGCGTCGTGCAGTTGCCCAACTTGGTCAAGCGACTATCTTATGCAGCCAAAGAAGAACGGCTGCCTTACTTTGTTCAAGTCAATTTTGCTCAGTTTATGAGCACGGGAGCCAGCGAGAAAACCGCTTCAGGTATTCTCGCTACCGCCAGCGATGTCCTGACTCGATTTATGTCACCCGATCTCTTGCGATCGCTGCTGGGCAGTACCAACGTTTCAGCCATCCTCGAACGTCGGGAAATCTTGGTCTTCCAGTCTGACATTTTCCGGCAAGATGTGATTAATCCGCTGTTAGCTGCCATCATCAATGTGGTCGTGAATCTGAATTGTTCCATACAGCGCCAGGCTCCGTTGATTTTCAGTGCGGATGAGTTTCCGACTATCTACATGCCTCAAGCTCCAAGCTGGCCCAATCAACATCGCTCTAAGGGCTTCACGGGCATCTTTGGCTTCCAGTCCTTTCCGCAGATTGTTGAAACCTATGGGCAAGAGCAAGCCAAGGCACTCTTATCAGCCTGTAGTACCCGCTTCTGGTTTAATCCAGGAGATGTTCAAACTGCCCAACGATACAGCGATGAGATGGGGGAAACAGAAGTTACCTACCGAACCCGTTCCTATAGTCGCAGCCGAGGAGATGATTGGGGACGCAATCGCTCTGTATCGGAGCAGATCCGTACCAAGAAGCTCATCACACCAGATGAGGTCATGCGATTTGGAGTCGGGGAATGCCTCTACATCAATCCGGCTTACAACCAGTGGCCAATCCACTACGACCGGATGCCAATTCCTAAAACCGACATCCAGCTCAAGAAAGAGTGCGAAGGGCTGTGGGAGACCATCCGCGATCGCATGATTCGACGAGCGCAGAACCGCAGACCTGATCTCAATATGGAGGAACAAATTCGTATCCGGCTTCAGGAGGCAGATCGGTTACTGCCCATGCCGCCAGAGGACGAAGAGGTTGATAGCTACAGCACAGGACAACCAACGCAACCAACAACTGGCGTCATCAATCTGCCCGATGGGCAAGAGTTCTAGCTGACTAGTCCTGTTCCTGCAGCGCCTCAATGAGTTCATTCGCTAATGCCTGCAAGCGTTGAAACTTCTTCTTCAGCTTTGAATCTGCTTGAATACGATTCCATGCATTCTTACTATAAAGCTGTTGAGCAGATCGACGAAATTGCTGTGGGGGATCCATATCAGCGCCACAACTATCATCAAAGTTAGCCTGCTTTAGCTCTTTAACACGCTCTATTAGCGCACGTTTAGCCAGACCTGCCTCGGCTTCTCGCAGCAAGTCAGCCTGAACGTCTAATGGCAAATTAGAGCGACGAATCACATCTGCTTTAGAAAAAGCGACTCGCCCTTCTCGAACAGCATCTAACAACTGCCCAGGCATCTTTTGCACAGCAATCAGTCGATTGGTCACGAAACTTTCCAGCGTCAGACCAAACTGAGCAAAGATTCGATCCAGTTGTGAGAGAACATCCAGGGTTATTATTCCGGAATAATAGTCACTCATTTCCTCGACAACTTGTTCATCATCCAGACGACGAGCGCGGCGCAGATTCTTAATGCGAATCAGAGCCTGAGACAGGCTTTCGGTGTCTAGCTTAAACTTAAGGCCGATTAGCGCAATGATACTATCTGTCTCTTCAACAAGATTTAGGTTCTCGCGAATCAGGTTAGAGATCAGCGCAATTTCAAGTGCCTGTTCATCATTGAGGTCACTTTCAATCGCGGGTAATGTCTCTAACTTCAAGGTTTTACCACATCGCCAGCGGCTTTCACCCGAGACGATTTCAAGCTTACCGTCCGCTCCACGTCGCACCAGCAACGGTTCTCTGACACCCACCTTGGCAATGGATCGTTGTAGCTTTTCGAGTGCAGCCGGATCAAAATATTTACGCGGCTGAGTTAACCCATCGCCCAGCCGGAGGGGAACAAAATCCTGAATGGGATAATGTGGAACTCCGCCTGCAGAGGAAGGAGCGTTTTGCAGATCTTCAAGCTGCTGTCGAAGCTGAGCGATCTCTTCATCACGCTGCTGAAGCTGCCCCATCTGGGCAACCCCGACCTGTTGAAACTTTTGCAAAATTGGCTGCTGAGTTGCCTGACGTTTTTGTGCCATTGTCTTACCTATACGCTCTACCGCACAGCCATAAGGGCTTGGGCAATTTCTTTGAAGTTCTGATTTGCTTTATGGCTGGGTCGATGGGCCCGCAGGGGCAGCCCAGCAGCCGCGGCATTGCTTACTTCAGCAGAATCCTTGATGTAGTTAAAGCAATGCACTCCAATCTGGCTTAACAAAGCCGGTAAGGTAGGAAAGCCATCCTCAGCAGGCTTCTCAGTCAGACCTAAATTATCTCGATGTAACGCTCGATCCTGGACTCGATTCGGAACAACACCCAGAATTCTTGGAGCCGGACGAAGCCTAAGTTTATCGGACTTTTCCATCACCCAAGCTAGCAATGTTGCCGCGCTCATCATGTCTTTGGAGTCGGGTTGAATGGGAATGACAACGAAGTTGGCAGCCGTAAGTGCCATTTTATGGGCTAGATCGATCGTTCCAGGGCAGTCAAAGATCAGATAATCATGGGGAAGGGGATAATCTTCCAACCGATCCTTTAAGATTTCCGTTTTTCGATCAGCCGTCGAAAGCCGTTCAATCAGCTCACTCAAGGACTCATCTCCCAGCAGAACTTGCATCCTATCTTTTTGCCAGCAGTTATAGAGGGGCCAATTTCCGTTAAAGTCATCTTCGAGAATGCAGTCAATTTTTTCATCTGGGCCTGGATTCTCGCCCCCCAAACCAACAAATGCCTTCAGTGATGCGTTGGGGTCAAGTCCAAATAGGCAGACCGAGAAACCTGCCAACAAAAGTTCGTAGCCAACATTGACCGCAAGAGTGGTTTTACCTGACCCTCCAGCGTTACTCATCAAAGCGACTCGGATCTGATTTTTATTCATATTTTTGTCGTCGAGACTCGCTTATTATTCCGGAATAATAGGTACGCTCATCCAAATAGATGTCCCAATAGTACGGCAAAATATCAGAGTTGGAACAGCATCTTAGTGTCCTTATCAACCATACGGGTAAACGGATTGGACTAAACAGGCTCAATCAATGGTCTCAGTCGTATTAGTAGAAATCTGAGCTTCAATTTCTTGAATGGCTGTCTCCAATTCCACTTCCAACTGTTCTGCTGAAGGAAGCCGATCTCGCAATGTGGGTGGTAGTTCTTCCCGTAGTTTGTAGGTCGAAACACCAATGGGATTTTGAACCGTTTCCAGCGCAAACTCTACCACCGTGCGTTTTTTTGAGCGACAGAGAACAATTCCAATCGTGGAATCATCACGTTCGTCTCGCAGTAATCGGTTCACTGCAGTGACATAGAAGTTCATCTTGCCAGCATATTCGGGTTTAAATTCTGTCATCTTCAGGTCAATTACGACATAGCAGTGCAGCTTCAGATGATAGAGCAACAAGTCAATGAAATACTCGTCACCCTCCACATCAAGACGATACTGACTGCCGACAAATGCAAACCCAACACCCAGCTCTAGCAAGAAATCACGTATCCGCTCAACTAAAGCACGCTCCAAGTCCCGTTCTTGAGCAGCTGCATCCAAAGTTAAGAACGAAAAATTGTAGGGGTCTCTTAGGATCTGGCGGCTGAGGTCGGAGCGCTCAGGTGGCAAAGTTCGCTCAAAATTGGTAATGGCTTCGCCTTGGCGCTCATACAGTCCCGTCTCGATCTGCATCTCCAAAATATTGCGGCTCCAGCCATTTTGGAGCGTTTGCTGAACATACCACAATCGCGCCTGCGGGTCTTTGACCTGATCGAGCAGACGAACATTGTGCCCCCAGGGAATTTGTGCAACAAGCTGTTGCATAATTTGTTCGTCCGGATACGCTTCAGCAAATGCCCGCATATATTTCAGGTTGCGAGGGGAGAATCCTTTCATATCGGGAAACTCTCGCTTCAGATCCTTGGCCAGACGGTCAATGACTTTGCTCCCCCAACTCTGTTGTTGCTGTCGTTGGAGGATATCCTGACCAATGTGCCAGTAAAGTAACACAAGCTCGCGATTGACAGCCAGCGCGGCTTTAATCTGCGCCTGACGGATGCGCGTCTTCAGGTCACTCAAAAAGGCAGCGTAGTTTTCTTCTTCAGGAAACAGAGAGGGAGAGGTTGGCATACAGCAACAGTGTTGTTCGTCAGTCTAATTAGATGATGGAGTTAGGAGCAATTACGTTTGCGCAAGTGTGTGCTCCATGTGATTCAGTAGTGTGCTCTCACTCCCAGCAAGACACTAAACTCATCACCAGCACAAGAGTCCCACCCTACAACTTACGCATCGAGGCCAAGTTTACTACAACGCATCCGAATCTTGTCCATCATTATCGCTAGCAAAAACTTCCTAGCACCTATCACGGTGTTCCCACTACAACAAAGCACTATTAGTTCCAAATTCAGCCGCTGAAGACTCCCAACTGGCGCACCATGCGATTTTGCGGCAAACGATATATTGCTCAGCCATCTTCCCTGTTCAGCATGGCTTAATCTCCAACCTTATGAGAACCTGAAAGCCGCGGTGAGGTAGCGGAGTATCTACAGCGCTTTCAGCAGGTTCCCAACTGCTTGCCGTCTTCGATCCTCGTTGATGTATGGATCAAGACGAATGATGAATTTGGATATGCATAACAGAACCCGATTATTGGCAGTAGTTAATGCTAGTTGATAATTACACTAAAAATTACACTACGTTTTCAAGCAACAGATTTCAGTGCCATTAACCCAGATATATCAACCATGCTGATTCCACGTGGTGGGCACTTTTTATTGTTGAGTGCTACAAAGAGCCAGGTTCGTGTTTGCGTACTTATTCGTGTTACTTTAATAAGTTGCTATAAAGAGAACACGAATAAGTACGCAACAGTTGGGCATCCCCCCCCTCTTAGAATGGCCCACCTCTGCGATCGCATTACCTGCTCAAGGTAAGATGAACCATCTGCCTGCATCCGGGATCGTAAACTTTGGTATCCACTCTGCGGAATCCCCAGCATCAACGGGGTAGTCTATTAGCAAGGAGCTAAAAAACTCCTTGTTCAAGGAACAATTCAATTGCTTAATTAAAGGAGGTCAGTATCGATTTCCGATTGAATCTGTTTCACATCCAACTAACGGCATCCAACTCGGTTATTGATATTTCCTAAACTTTTAACGGTAGAGGGCTTTTCTGCGCATTTGCAGCACTCTAGCTAGTCTCAACTCATGCAGGAAATCACTCAGCGCTGCCAGTCTGGATGCCGTTGTTGTCATTTTTTAGGACATCACAGATTATCACAACTGATACTCGGAAATGTAGCTTTGATGCGCCAGTCTAGCAGCGTATATCGCTGGCGATCGCGCACCTGTCCGACTGAAATCGCAACCGCTTTCTTGGGGCCCACAATGATGGCTAATTGCTTGGCGCGGGTGAGTCCGGTATAGAGCAAGTTACGGGTCAGCATCAGGTAGTGCTGCGTAAACAGCGGCAGAATTACTACTGGATATTCGCTGCCTTGCGATTTATGAATGGTGACTGCCCAGGCTAAGGTCAGTTCATTTAAATCGGCTGCGTCATAGGTGACCCACCGCTGGTCATACTGCACCGTGACCGCCTGCTCCTCGGCATCAATCTCGACAACGGTGCCTAAGTCGCCATTGAAGACATCTCGCTCATAGTCATTCACCTGCTGCAACACCCGATCGCCCACCCGCAGGATTTGACTGCCGCGATTCAGCTCAGCGGTTTGGGGATGAGCCGGATTCAACCAGGTTTGCAGCACTTGATTCAGATTGCGGGTACCCATCGTTCCCCGGCGGGAGGGACAGAGGACTTGCACATCGCGGACGGGATTGAAGCCTAATGTCGGAATCAGCTCCTGGATTAGATCTTTCATGCCTTGGATGCCGGGTTCGGGTTCCGGTGCTCCGAGCCACAGGCAGTCGCTACGGGGTCGGGGAGACACTGATTCGAGCTGAGGAAAGTCGCCGTGGTTAATTCGGTGGGCATTGACGACAATCTGACTGGCCTGAGCCTGCCGAAATACCTGCGTCAGTCGCACCACGGGAATGCAGCCGGAGTCGATCAGATCGCGCAGCACATTACCGGGGCCAACGCTGGGCAGCTGGTCGATATCGCCTACCAGCAGTAAGTGAGCCTGGGCTGGAATGGCTTTGAGCAAGGCATTGGCCAAAAATAGATCCAGCATGGAGGCTTCATCAATTACGACGGCATCGGTTTCGAGCGGATTGGCTTCATGTCGCTGAAAGCTCAGGTGGCTGGGGTCAAATTCCAAGAGGCGGTGAATGGTTTTAGCCTCTTTGCCGGTCATCTCACTCAGGCGCTGGGCGGCTCGTCCGGTGGGAGCCGCCAGCAGTAGACGTTTTCCCATTGCTTTCCAGAGGGCGACGATGGTGCGGGTGGTGAAGGTTTTGCCGCAGCCGGGGCCGCCGGTCAAAATCAGCACCCGTTGGCTAGCGGCCATCTCCACAGCCTGCTGTTGTTCCAGGGAGAGGGGCAGACCCGTGGTGTCAATGACGCGCTGAATCCAGCGCTGGACGCGGGCTACATCGACTGCTACGGGGTGCGAGAGGAGCAGCTGCATCTGCTGGGCCAGGTGTTGCTCGGCGGCGTAGAAGGCGGGTTTGTAGCAGCAGGCTTGCTCGTCATGATGATGCAGGATCAGCTCTTGCTCGCTGGCCATCTGCTCAATCAGCGGGTCTAAGACTTCGGGATGGGGCTGATGATCCTCAATCGTGAGCCGCTTCATGGCTGTCTGCACCAGTTCAGCTTTGGGCAGATAGCAGTGGCCTTGGTCAGCGGCTTCACTCAGGACATGGACTAGTCCCGCTCGGTAGCGGAATTCGGAGTTGGGGGCAATGCCCAGGTTACGGGCAATTGCATCGGCGGTGACAAAGCCAATGCCGTAGACATCGGTGGCGAGGCGATAGGGGTTATGAGTGACGACAGCGATGGCATCGTTGCCATAGGTTTTGTAGATTTTGACGGCATAGGTGGTGGAGACACCGTGACCTTGCAGGAACAGCATCACCTCTTTGATGGCCTGCTGTTCGATCCAGGCGGCTTGAATCAGCTCAATCCGTTTGCGCGCAATGCCGGGCACTTCAATCAGTCGCTGGATATCCTGTTCAATTACATCCAGCGTTTCTAGGCCAAAGTGATTGACGATGCGGCGAGCGGTGACGGGGCCAACGCCTTTGATTAAGCCGCTGCCCAGGTACTTTTCAATGCCCGTGAGGGTAGCGGGTTTGGTTTCCTGGTAGTGTTTGACTTGGAATTGGCTGCCGTATTTGGGATGCTCGCGCCAGAAGCCGAACAGCTTGAGGGTTTGGCCGGGTTCGATATGGGCGAAGGTGCCGACAATGGTAATCAGCTCGGGTTCGCTGGTGACGTTGAGGCGAGCGACGGTATAGCCGGTGTCATCAGCATGGAAGGTGAGGCGTTCGACAACGCCATGCAGATGAATCAGGGCGGGCAGATCGGCAGCAGTCATTGGGAGCAGGAGAGTCATAAGGGGGGGCTTGCTCAATCATAGCGGGGTAGCTGAAGGAGAGAACGGATAGGTCGAGAGTGCGATCTCATTTTCCATTTCGCCAATTTGTTCGTGTCACTTTAACCAAGTAAAACAAAAGCAACACGAATGAACGGAACAACGATGAATCATCATCTGGACGATCATTTGAGCAGATCGGTAAGGTGCGATCTCACCTTACCAACTAAAAAGCCCAAGCACGAAGACCAGGCTGAGGTGAACTTGGTCATGGGGTGGAGTTGCGATCGCACGATTAATGAAAAGCACCCTTAGAGGTAATGCGACGGTTAATAGATGGTGTCTACACTCGACCTACTTAATCTTCAAAACAAGATTGCGAGCAGGACGATGGAGTTTATCAGTGTCTATGAAGCGAATTACTTTACTTATATGTTGTGCAATTTTGCCGCTGACGAATTTACCTAGACAAGCACAAGCCAGTACAGAAATGTTCTACCCGGCTTCTATGTGTACTCCGCTAACGGCAGAAGATTTTGATACTGACAGTCGTCCCAATGGTCTCTATTTAAGTAGTCCTCAGTCAGGCTGGCAGAATGATGCACAAACAGAACATAGAAAGTTGAGGTGTCCAATCCCGTATGAATTTAACCCTAACGATGCCTCTTCCATTTCTGTCAGAGTACATCTGCGCGTTCTGACAGGTGACCGATTCTTTATACAGTTGACTGGCTATGATTCCGCGCTAGGAGTTACGGAACGGGTAAATCTAGAGACCAATGCAACCAATGCATTAAGAGTAGATCGCAACGGATTTCAAGTTTATGAGCTCACGCTAGATAGGGACGATGTGCCCAATATACGCTTTTTAGAATTGGATGTAATAGTTCCCGACAAATCTGGAGAGGGACGCCATCAACGGGTAAACAGTGTTTTAGGTTATCGAGTGTTCCGTGGTTCACCCTAAAGAAACGGACACGATAAGTCTATCCCCAAACTTTCTCACTGCGAGCTTGCTCAACACGCGCTATTCCCCTTTCGGTATCTTCAACAGCGACAAATGGCTCTTGGATAGAACATTGAACCCATTGAGTTTCCTGCTGTATACCAACTCCGCTGCGATTATTAAAAAGCTTGATTGCATAAAGCGTTTGTTCATAACCATCAATTTGCCTTTGGTTTATTGTTTCCTGTTCCAACAGGTTCAGCTCCCAGCAACTCCCGATGCGACACCCTCTGGATAATGCCCTGCCTGTGTTATGAAACTGAAGAAGGGTAGTGATTGAGACTGTCGAGCGATTGGGAGGCTCTACATTTATATCTGGATGGCAATTTGAGCCAGTAGCTTTTCAGGTTGAACTAAGCCAGTGAAGGCTCACGGAATACAAGTTGCGATCGCAACTCCCCAGCGACTAAATAAAAAGCCTGATCTTTGAGATCAGGCTAACAGGAGGAGAGTATTGTCGGAGGGAGCAGGAGAGAAGGATTAGCGCTGATAGTCTACGCCACGATAGCGAAGCCGTGCCGTTTCACGCCGTTGAGCAGATTTCTGAGTGAATCGATAGGCCACACCGCGATACAGGCCAGAGCGTTCAACGGTTTCTAGGTTGCCGATTTCAATTTGGGGCATGGTGTAAGACTGGCCGAGGTAGGAGAGAGTCATTGGCTTGATTCCTGAAATGTAAGGGGGCTTTGTCTATAAAAGGGATTCAGGCCCACTCTTGAGCATTTCAGGCTCAGTTGGGTGATGTGCCGCACCCATCGAGGTGAGCTTGGTCATTTAGCAGGAGTGCAAGACCGAAAGGATTTATGACGTTGAGGGTATGAAGCGTAAAACTGCAACGGTTCAGGTTCG
>NZ_JBYJZJ010000011.1:0-2183 GCF_057732415.1 Thainema salinarum CENA647 | reverse complement strand
ATAGTAGAGAGAGTTTTCACCAACGTCCTTGAGAAGCCAGTAGATTGCCGTTCTGCGTGCCAACTTGACGCAGTGAAGGGGTTCAAAGGATTGTTCTTCTACCTGAGCAAGCTAGGAAAACTTGGCCGCTACATCAGCAAGGGGTCTAAGATGCTCGGTGAGATAGCTGAGGCTGGATGGACAGACTACCTGCCGAGGAACTGGTATGGATGCGATCGCACGACACGGCAAACAGTCAGAGACTCTGTTCAGACTTACGACCTGGGAGAAACGAGCTTCGGAGAGATAGCTGAGGGACTCAGGCGAGAGTCCTTTGAGTTCCAGTTCGAGCATGACAGGCCGCTGTTTAGAGATTTCTACTTTATCCAGCCAGAAGAGTGTGATGCACCTGTGGCGATGACGGTAAGTGTGTACCGACTTAGCGATGTTGAAGCCGGAATAGAAGCGATTCTGAACTTTGATAGAAATATTGTGCCCGTTGCCAGCGGATTAGAGTTAGTTGCATAATCTTGTTGACAAGCTTATTATTGAAGTGAAGTATCTTGTTGACAAGCTTTTATGGCAATAGCTAAAAACCTAGGTAGAGGCCGGAAAGCACCGTATGAAACGACTCAAGTTAGAATTCCTGAGCCTCTTAAAGAAAAAGTTCAGTCTATGAGTGACAAGTTTCGAGTTAATATGCTCAATGAAAAAATGAGCGATGAAGAGGCTATTCAAAGCTGTAATATAGACTGTTTCTCAGAGCAAGAAATATTAGAGGCTGCACGGTACGCTTTTAGCCGCCATAGGTCTAGAAAAGAAACTGTCGAAATCTTGTTGACAAGGTTATTTAATAGGAAGATAGATTGTTCGATTATGTCTGATTCATAATCAGCAATATTTCACGAACGCAGTTCGTGTAGTGACTTCCGGCTGTCAACGAATCGTGGAATACCGGAACGAGCGAAGCGAGTGAGGATATGCCGCGAAAGTCGTTGACAGCCACCTCCAGCTATAATCCCCGGCTGTTCCTGGGGGGGAGATGCAATCGCAACTTGGACAGGATGCTATTTGGAATCCTCCCCCCCAGGAACATGCCCAGCGGCGAGCGTTCCACTCCATGTCTTATCACCGGACCCCTAGGGTCGTCTCTAAAGACAACGTGCTACCACCGGACCCCTAGGGTCGTATATAAGTACAGGGCATATTTACCTAGTGCCTATTTCGGCTTCTGATAGGAATGAAGCAAATGTTGTGCTGGCAATTTTCAGTTGTGCTTTGCATTCTTATGCAACAAAACAGCGATTTTGCTTTTGATTGTGTCGGAATAATCTCAATAGGTTTCTGATGCTGTAACCTAAGTTTAATTTCCAAAAAAAAGGACTCTGTAGCCAAGAACCCTCCTCCAAGAGAATCCACCAGCAACCAGAGCCACAAAAAACAAACTTGACTTTAGCCTAACTGATTAGTTGTCGATTTCTACAACTCAATATCGAAATTCAAACTCTGCTCTATGCTGCTGGTGGTAGGTACTTGGCATAAAAACAGAGCCTTCGCTGTAACGGAGCGAGGCTCATATGAACGCCATTGTAGGGCATCCACAGGCTGCAAGGCAGCCTAGCCAGGAAAATAACAAATCAGACCGAACAACTCATAAGAAGCTTAGAATACGCTCTCTGAGCGGCAAAGCGACGATTTACTCAGTCCAGCCCAATGGGTTTATAGAGGGGTCTTATCTCTCGCAACAGGACTCTGAGCAGAAAAATCTCCCTCTCAATCGCTCCAACCGAGGGAGTCACGGCCTGACCAAACTGGGCAAAGAACTGATTGAGGATGGAATGGTACACCTGTTTCATCTCACCAAAACCCTCAAGTTTGCTCTCGTCTTCTGGACAGTCACTATCCCTACTCACTACCAGGACGGGACTCCCATTTCTGAAGACGATCACAAACGACTGCTGGAGCAGTGGCCTGATATCGTCAAACGGATATTTGAGGAGCTGGCACGACTCTACAAACGTCTCGGCATTCCTAATCGGTTCCTGTACGTCATCGAGCCACAAGAGGAACGGTTTAGAAATCACGGTGTGTTCGCTCCACATATCCATGCTGTGATGGCTAACCGTTGGAATCCGTCCAAAACTAACGGGATGGGATTTGGCCGTGTTGGGGCCTGGGAAGTGACTACAGCCGACACGGATGAG
>NZ_JBYJZJ010000010.1:0-41966 GCF_057732415.1 Thainema salinarum CENA647 | reverse complement strand
CAGGGCTGATTTATTGATGAGAGAAAAAAGATAATGAGATAGGTAACCATTCTTGCACAACAACTAAACCATGAGCCTCATCAGCCATCTCAAGCAAATTCCAGACTTTCGAACTCAACCGCGATATCCCTTGTGGGTCGTGCTGCTTTTGATCATCATGGCAACGATGAGTGGGTGCTTGGGTTACCGAGCGATTGAAGATTTCGTCGAACGGCATCAAACGGTGTTGCTGGAGCGTTTAGAGCTACCTCACACCCGACTGCCCGCCTACTCAACGATCCGCAAGGTGATCGTGCGAACCAACTTTGAACACCTGAGTCAAGCCTTCAATGACTGGGCAACAACGGCATTTGCGCCCCAAACCGGAGAACAACTGGCCACCGATGGCAAGAGTATCAAGGCAACCGTCACAGACTATGACCAACGTTATCAAGACTTCGTCAGTGTCGTCTCTGCCTTCAGTGTGCAACAAGGGGTCGTGGTTGGACTCCAATCGATGCGAAACCAACAGCAAAGTGAGATTGTCACCGTGCAGACCTTGTTAGAGGTCTTGCAATTCGAAGGAGTTTGCTTCAGTTTTGATGCGTTGCACACTCAAAAAAACCGTTGAGCAGATCATTGCCAGTGGCAATGACTACCTGATGGCCGTCAAGCCGAATCAACCTAAGCTGTTTGAGCATCTGCGAACCCAGTTTGCGCAATCGTTACCCACCAGTTCAGATTGCCAGGTTGAACGAACGCGTGAGCGCCAAACAAGTCGTACCGTCAGTGTCTTGGACGTGACTGCAGGCATTGACCCCGGTTGGGTTGGAGTCGAGCGCATGGTTCGAGTCGAACGAGTCGGAACTCGTGACAACCAGCCTTACTGCCAGACGATGTTCTATATCAGTTCACTCCAGTTGGATGCCACAGGGTTTGCTCAGCACATTCGGTCTCATTGGCACATTGAGAATCGATTGCATTGGCCGAAGGATGTCGTGCTTCATGAAGATCACGCCCCTTTGTGTGATGGTCATGCACCGACCAATTTTGCGATTGTGCGAACGATTGCGGTCAATCTGTTTCGCCAAGCTGGATTTGCTTCCATCACCAAAGGACTGCGGCATTTAGCTCACGATATCCCCCGTCTATTTTCCTTCCTTCAATAAATCAGCCCTGCTACTGTGGAGGAGAGTGAAAAAAAGTGGGGGAACGCTGAAATTGATTCGCTTCGCCGCGCAGGCGATAGCATAGGACGATGAACCAACCTTTAGTGCCTGCTGTCTACCAGCTCAAAGTTGTTCTCCTGGACATCAGCCCAATGATTTGGCGGCGCTTGCTCGTGAGCGGTGACAGTACAATTGCAGACCTGCACTACATTCTACAAATTGTCATGGGCTGGAGCGATGCCCACCTGAATCGCTTCATCATTCACGGTAAATCGTACGGTGTTTATCACTCAGGCGGGATTAGCTTCAGTGACGATCCCAACACCATCCAGTTGAAAGATTTGCAACTAAGGGAGCGAGAGAAATTCCGCTATGACTATGACTTCACTGATTGCTGGCAGCATCAGCTGCGGGTTGAAGCCATCCAGTATCCCGCGCATCCCCTAATCGTGCCCGTCTGCATTGCCGGAAAACGCTCTGCCCCACCAGAAGATTGCGGTGGCTCTTGGGCCTTTTTAGCTAAGCGGCAACATTATTCAGTCGGCTACGCCCTAGAGGTTTTGGCCGATATCCGCGAGGGCGGTGCAGAGACATTGTGCGATCGCTGATGACGAAATCTGTCGGCTTCAGACGTGGTTCAGCCTCGAACACTTTGATCGCCGTGCTGTCAATCGTCGGCTTCAGCAACACGCCGATGGAGAGCGAGATTGGTTGTTCGCTGAGGAAATAGGATATGGGTATTCGAGTTCAACTGGTGTTCGATGATCAGAGCGATGGGGCACCCGTTATGCAGGAGATTGCCCACCTAGAGCGTGATACGCTTTCGCCAGCCACCTTTGGATTGACACTAGCTGAAGCCAAAACACTGCTCCATACTCTCCAAATCCACCTGGTTGAGCATCAGGTCGCGGCCTATCATCAACAGCAACAGGTTTGCCCCCACTGTCAACAACTGCACCGCATTAAAGATCAACGCCAGCTGGTCTATCGTAGCCTCTTCGGCAAACTTTACCTGCACAATACTCGGCTCTTTCACTGTGACTGCCAACCTCATGAGACTCAGAGCTTCAGTCCACTGGCCAACCTGCTGACAGAGCGCACGTCGCCGGAGCGACTCTATCTGGAGTCCACGTTTGCCGCACAGATGTCCTACGGCCAAAGCGCCAAGCTGTTAGCCGAAGTCTTGCCAGTCGATGAACAACTCAATGCTGCGACCGTACGTAACCACACCCAACAGATAGCCGAGCGACTGGAAGCTGAGCTTGGTGATGAACAATTTATGTTTGTGGACGGTTGTGAATACGACTGGGCCGCCCTGCCCAGACCCAATATGCCCCTGACGGTGGGAATGGATGGCGGCTACGTCCGTGCGATTAGCGCTCAAGCGAAGCAACCATCCCGCTGCTTTGAAGTGATCACCGGCAAGAGCTTTGCTGATGACGGAACCTCCAAGTGCTTTGGCTTGGTCAACAGCTACGACCAGAAGCCCAAACGACGGCTATTTGAAATGTTGAAGTCACAGGGAATGCAGATGAATCAGCAGGTTACCTTCCTCTCTGATGGTGGTGACACCGTGCGAGATCTACAGCTGTATCTCAATCCCCAAGCCGAACATCTCCTGGATTGGTTCCATATCACCATGCGCATTACCGTGATGAAGCAGATGGCTAAAGGTGTCAACTACCCGGCAGACTGGCTGAGCGAAGAGATTGCCGAAACCTTAGACAGCATCAAGTGGTATCTTTGGCATGGCAACGTTTTTCGAGCATTGCAAGAGATTGAGTCGCTGACCTCCTCGCTCTATATGGACGAGATGAGCCTTGAGCAAACCAAGCTATTGAAAAAAGCTGAGGAGTTTGAGACCTATATTTCCAACAACCAATCGTTCATTGCCAACTATGGCGAGCGCTATCGGAACGACGAACGGATCTCAACTGGATTTGTTGAGTCTACCGTCAACCAGGTGATCAGCAAGCGGATGGTGAAAAAGCAGCAGATGAGATGGACACCGAAAGGGGCGCATTTGCTCTTGCAAGTCAGGACGCGCGTCCTCGATGGAGACTGGCGAGCCACCTTTGAGCGATGGTATCCAGAATTAGCGAAACCAGCGGCTTGAGCTGAGAGGTGCAACTTGGAGAAGAAACCAGGGGCTAAAGTGATACAGAACGTTACGCTTCTGAGGCAATGGACTGGGATTGGCCTACATCGCTGATCAGTTATGGTCTGAACCCCTTATATTCTCGTTCAGCGGTTTCTGTAGAACCGTGTAAAACAGTTGGATTAGTTGCACGATTCGGCAGTTAATCTGCTCCTGAAAAGTCTTTGATTAACACTGTGACTTCCGTTGACAGCCCCCTGCTGATCCAGAATCAATGTCAGGCTTCCCCCCACTTTTTTTCACTCTCCTTTGTTGAAACCGGATGGGGATGGGATCAACTCATCAAAAAGGTTTATAAAAAAGGTCAGGGCTTGAGCTGGGGACGACCAGGCGAAGGTCTCAATCTAATCCATGAAAGAAGACAGCAAATCGTTAAGGACGCGGTTTCATATGTTAAAACTACCGAACCTGCATTAAACGATTTAGAGTATGGCAAAGACGGCAGCACAGAGCCAACTTCAGACATAGACTGCGCATTATCAGGAAGCGGCACTGATTTAGCACCACAATTTCTAAATGATTGGTATCAGAAAAATACCGCCGAAGGGAAAGCTGGAGCAGCCCTGGCATATTTGTATGATGTAAATTTCTACCCCGCCTCCTTTGTACCTGATAGAGAACAAAACATGGCGGTAAAGAATCGGCCATTTCTAAGAGATACAAAAGGAGAGATCTGGCGAGATAATCCAAACTTCAAGGATGATCCCGGCGTTAATGAGAGCCAGTTGGTTAGTGCCTGGGCTCACGTCCGTCTAGATCTGAGCGATTTTCAATGGAGCATGATGAAATTTGGGAAAATTCCTGAGCTACAGAAAGAGCTGAAACATTGGCAACCTTGGAAAGCGATCGGTATGCCCAAAGCAAAAAAAACATGGATGTTATATGAAGCTGCCGAGTATATGTCTCAAGAGCGCAAAGAGATGATGGTGAATGCCGCAAAAGACAAAAATGAAAACAAGCGCTTACATGAGGAAACCCAAAAATTTGCCGATATCTCAAGTCGAGTACTTCTTTATCGACAGAAGTATCAAAACAATCCAGAAGATTTGAATGCTTACAGGGATTATATTCAATCACTAGAATATGCAAATCTGTACGCTAATGAGGCAATGTATACCCGTGGAGCCGTTGCTCAGGTAATCGGCAACATGCAGCGTATGCACAAATGGAATGACGAAATTTCTCCGGATCATCCACTCCATAGAGAATTAGGCTCACTCGATCCACAACAAGATCCACAACAAAGGTTACGTAAAGCACGATTAAACGAAGAGATAGTACTAAAGTCGAGGGGCTTACAGCTCACAGCCTCTGAAAATAAAGCCAGTATGGTTGAACATTATGGAAGAGTTATTCATGTCATGAATAGCTATATCTCAGATAATGAAAACTCAATCGAAATGCTTACAAAAGCAGCAAAATATATTCATCGATTTTATGAAGCAACTTATAACTATCTCAAAACTACTGCCACTTCAGATTCCAAGTCTCAAATTGCCGTTGTTATACAAAGAGTAGACAATCAACGACAAGCCGCAAGAAGATTAGAGGGTGTGAAGAAAGAAAAGAGGGCTGACGAGAAAACAGGTGCCTTCTTATCGCTCGATGACAAAGATAGAGAAAATGAGGTCAAAAGAATTTTAGAAAAGCTAGTAGAGGGTCGAGAAACAGATTATAAGTCTGCAAGAGATATTCACCAAGCGATATCAGCAGATATGACAAAGCATCTTCAAATCTTGTTTTGAAGTAGTGCCGAAACTGCTAATTTTCAAGACTTAACTCGACAAGTATATCCAAGAGCATAACTTACTGGTGCAATCAAGGTAGTCATCGCGTCAACTGGTCTAAGTTGTTCTATCAACTTGCGTCTTAAGCAACTTTCCGTGAGATCAAACTTAAGACTCACCATTCTCACCCTAAACACTCGGCATAACAGGGATTATGCGTGCGGTATTTTGAGTACTTGAGGGGGCACCTATAAGAAACAAATGTCTTTTGCAACAATCGCGGCTAGTTGCAAATTACGCTAAAAGTTACACTACGTTATTCAGACAAACTATATCGGCCTTGATCGCAACCGCATTGGCCTAGATGGGAGATACTCAATCGGTTCATTGGGCAAACGCAACTGTATCTCAGTACAAATCAACTAAAATAATGGGAGCTTGGCATCTGCTAAGCTGAGGCACCGCTTCATCAGTTGAGATCGGGGTATGGAGCCGATTCGCAAAATTATTCATGTAGATATGGATGCGTTTTTTGCCTCCATTGAGCAGCGCGACCATCCGGCCTATCGCGGTCGCCCGATTGCAGTGGGCGGACGACCCGAGCAGCGGGGAGCCGTTGCCGCCGCGAGTTATGAAGCACGTCGCTATGGCGTTCATTCTGCTTTGCCGTCTCGGATTGCAGTGCAGCGCTGCCCCCATTTGATTTTTGTCCAACCTCGCTTTGAGGTGTATCGTCAGGTGTCTCAGCAGATCCGGGAGGTATTTCATCGCTACACCGATCTGATTGAGCCGTTGTCGCTGGATGAAGCCTATCTGGATGTGACACAAAATAAAATCGACTGCGTGTCGGCAATGGCGATCGCACGACAGATCAAGCGAGATATTCTGCGCGAAACTCGGCTAACGGCATCAGCGGGAGTGTCAGTTAATAAATTCCTAGCCAAGATTGCATCCGATTTAGATAAGCCCGATGGGTTATCGCTGATTCCACCGGAGCAAGCGGCATCGTTTGTGGAAGCACTTCCGATCCGTCAGTTCTATGGGATTGGTCAAGTGACGGCTCAAAAGATGCAGGTGCTAGGTATCCATACCGGAGCGGATTTGAAGCAGTGGCCGGAAGAGTCTCTGGTACGCCACTTTGGCAAGGTGGGCCGCTTCTACTATCAGGTGGCACGGGGGCAGGATCATCGACCCGTCAATCCTAATCGCATCCGCAAATCAGTTGGAGCGGAGCAGTCGTTCTTTGAAGACCTGAGTGAGCTGGAGCAGATGTGTCACGAGCTGGATGAGATTGCCCATCAGGTCGAGCAACGGTTAATGAGGCATCAGCGCTATGGCTATACGTTAACGCTGAAGGTCAAGTATGCCGATTATCAGCAGATGACGCGCAGCTGTACCCAAACGACTCCGTTTCGGGACGCAGCCCGGATCTATCAAACGGCAAAAGCATTACTGCTAGAGAATGTGCAACCGGGAGCGAAGGTGCGACTATTGGGCATTACTATTTCTAATCTGACCATTACTCAACCGATTGAGTATCAGCAGCTGAGTCTTCCATTTGTAGAGCCAGTTGTAGCCGCAGGAGAATCATTTTATGTTTGAGCCGACCGAGTTATCGAATAGATCTGCGATCGCACCTCAAAGTACACCCCACACATCCCATCTACTTAACCATCTTTCACCATCAGACAGGGCGATGCTGATGCAGCTGCTGGTGGAGTCGGCACCGATGAGGGTGAACCCGGATCAGCAGTGGGATGATGAGCAACTGGTGGAGGAGTTTCTGCGGGAGAAAGGCGAAAACTCGGTTCATACGCGAGAAGCTTATGATCGGGATTTGAATCAGTTTCGGGCGTTTCTGTCGCTGGAGTATGGGGATAAGTCATTAGCAGACGCCGATGCGATCGCAGTTGATGCCTATGTGGTTCAGCTCAAGCAGCTAGCAGAACTCGGTGAGCTATCAGCGGCGACGGTGAATCGGCGAGTTGCAGCCTTATCGAGTCTCTATAACTGGGCAGCGAAGCCAAAGCGGCGCGCGGTGACGGGCATCTTTACCAATCCCGTGGATGTGAAGCGGCTGAAGGTAAATCCGCAGTTTAGTGACTGGGTACTGACGGAAACGCAGGCGCTGAAGCTGATTCAGGCGGCGGCAACGTCACCGCAGTCGAGATGCCAGCAGCGAGATGAGGCATTGATTCAGTTTTTGCTACATACGGGCTGTCGCGTCAGTGAAGCGGTGAATCTCTGTTGGCAGCACATTCAAGCCCAGGAAGAGGGGGCAATCGTTCATATTAGGGGGAAGGGCAACAAAGACCGCTGGATTAGAATCGGCGTCAAGATGTGGCAGAAGCTGGCTGTGCTATCGGATGAGAAGCCACCGAAGCAGCCAGTGTTTATCACGGAGCGAGGTGGGGCGATGAACCGGGATACCGTGAGCCGCGTGGTGATGCGAACTGGGAAATTGATTGGCATTGAAAAGCTGACACCGCACATGCTGCGGCATACTCATGCAACCCATGCGGTGCGGCGGGGAGTGCCGATTGATTTGGTGCAGCAAACGTTGGGGCACAGCAGTTTGAATACGACAGCCCACTATCTAGCCGCCAATCCGACGGAGTCGAGTGGACTATATTTAGCTTATTAATATAAAAACCTAAACATATAAATGCCTAATTGTGTAATTACACAATTAGGCATTTATATGTTTAGGTGAGTAAACATTTATTTGTTGAACTAATTGCATATTAAAGTTATTATTTTATGACTTCACGATATAAAGACTTAAGTAGCTAAAGATGCTTACAGTTGCATGCATGAGTCTGTCTGGAGGGCAGGGTAAATCAACTACTTCTGTTCTGCTAGGAAAATACTTAGCACGCAATGGCTATACGGTACTTGCCATTGATGCTGATCCACAAAGCAACCTAACAACGTTTTTGGGGCACGACGTAGCTCCTGATGCTCCAACACTGCTGGAGGTATTCAAAGGTAAGGTTTCTCTAGAGGAAGGAATTTATTCTACACAATCAGAAAATTTATTTTTGATTCCTTCGGATGATGGTTTGGACAGTGTTCAAGACTACCTCAGCAATAGTGGTGTCGGTGCCATGCTGTTGCGGAAGCGGATTGAACCTGCACATGGTTCATTTGATATTTGCCTGATTGACTGTCCGCCTCAGCGCAGCCAAATTTGTAAATCTGTAATTGGTGCAGCAGATCAGATTTTGATTCCGTGTGAAGCCACCGTCAAAGGATATGGATCTCTAGTCCGTACTGTCGATGCAGTTAACGAGTTACGGGAGATTGGAGCTTCACAGGCAGACCTGCTGGGCATTATTCCATTTCGGGATCGCTGGGTAGGCGCAAACCAGACTCAGGAAAGCCGGATGTGCATTGAAGCCATGACCAATGAAGTCGGAGCAAACTTAGTGCTGCCGTCTATTCGAGAATCAGAACGATATAAACAGGCAATCAGCAAAGGTGTTACTTTATCAGACTTAGGAATGCCGGGCTTGGAATATCCATTTGAGGTTTTGTCACACCGTCTTCAAAAGCTGCTTGGGAGATCTGTATGAGCGATATGTTAGCCCGCATAAAAAACCGAAGCCAGCGGCCCACTGTGCAACGCGACACTTCGCTAACCGCGCAAGAAAAAGACAATTCAGCTCCTGCAACAGGGGCACCAGATTCCAACGACGAAACCGTACAGGCTTCTTCACCAGCCACTCAGCAACCCATCATGGAGTTGGAAGAACAGCTTGATCAAATGCCAAAAGTGGCCCAACGCCGTAATATTCGGCTGGAAGAATCTATTGATGAAGCGATGCAGGAGCTCTGCAACCAAGAAGACATAACGATTGAAACTTTTTTGGAAGCCTGCTACCTCATCTGCGATCGCAGTCCTGAATTTAAAGCCGCCGTCTTGCAAGAGGCTACCGAACGTCTACTGCAACGAAAGGAAGCCGGAAAGCTGCGGCGCTTATACAGTCAGCTCAAAAAGATGGGTCAGGTTTGATTGATGCCGAATTCTCCAACCTTGTTTCCTGAAGAGGAAAACTACATTGACCTGCTCAACGGTTTGAAGAAGCGTATTCAAACTGCTCGCATCAAAGCAGCAGTTGCTGTAAACCAAGAGATTATGTTTTTGTACTGGCAGATTGGTCAGGATATTCTCTTGCGTCAGCAGCAGCAGGGGTGGGGAGCGAAAGTCATCGATCGCATCTCAAAGGATCTGAGACGAGAATTCCCGGATATGAGCGGATTTTCGCCTCGGAATCTCAAATATATGCGGGCGTTTGCTGAAGCTTATCCCGATGAGCAAATTGTGCTATGCACCGTAGCACAAATTCCTTGGGGGCATAATCAGTCTTTGCTGAACAAGCTCAGCGACCGAGAACAGCGGCTTTGGTATGCGCAGAAAACTATTGAGAATGGATGGAGTCGCAACATCCTCGAAATCCAGATTGAGAGTAATCTATTTCAGCGCCAAGGTGGTGCGATTACCAATTTTGAGCGCACGTTACCGCCAGAGCAGTCGGACTTGAGCCATAAATTACTAAAAAATCCGTATAATTTTGAGTTTTTGACTATTTCAGAAGCGTCTCAGGAACGCGATTTAGAGCGCGGTTTGCTGCTGCATATCCAGGCTTTTCTGATGGAGTTGGGCGTTGGCTTTGCCTTTTTGGGCAGCCAGTATCCGCTCGTGGTCGAAGATAAAGAATATCGGGTGGACTTGCTTTTTGTGCGACCCGTTGACCTCAAAACCAATCTCCGTAGATTGGGTGGAGGTCAAATGATTCGAGCATCTCCTGTGAGGGCTTAAATCATTTAACTACTCTTTCGTGGTGGTGCAATTCCACCCCTCTCGGTATCAGAGTGACAGCGTATCCCACACCGGAGCGACTGACCCTCAAACTGGTGAAGCGCATGGGATAAAAGGTGGTAACTGGAAGCCTCATCCGGAACCCCATCGAGCAGAGCTGGATATGGTTACGCGAGAAACCTGTGATAGACCCACCGTAATGGTCCGAGGCAGCTAAAGAGGCTGACAAGCTGCGTCCCAAAAGGGAATGGTGAACAGGCGGGCTAGCGTATTGAACAGGACGCTAGTGATACTCCGATAGTAGCCCGGTGGAAAGCAGGAACCTAAATTCAGCGGCAAACGGAAGAGCGGAACGGAGTAACCCCACCTGGGTTCTTGGAATGTCTTCCAAGTGGGTAGTCAGCTATATACCCAAGTGGGGAAGGGATAACCTCAGAAGCAAATGCCTCCAGGAAAGCTGGAGGATAGGCTGACGGAGGTTCGGTGATCTGGACGGTAAAGCTGTAAGTCGCAGTCAAAAGTCATGAGCCAAGCATTGCTGAGGTATGAATGGAACACCATCCCCTGGCGCAAGCTAGAGCGGAAAGTGTTTAAGCTGCAAAAACGGATTTACCAAGCCTCAACCCGTGGCGATATCCAACTCGTCCATCGGCTACAACGACTACTTTTGAAGTCCTGGTCGGCTAAATGTTTGGCCGTACGAAAGGTAACCCAAGACAACCGAGGCAAGAAAACGCCAGGGATAGATGGGCAAACTGCCCTGACTCCTCGGCAACGGCTGAGTCTGGTCGCGAAGCTAAAGCTGAATCAAAAGCCTCTACCTACTCGGCGAGTCTGGATAGACAAGCCGGGAAAGGCAGAAAAACGCCCGTTGGGCATTCCAACCATAGCCGACCGGGCACAGCAAGCCTTAGTGAAACTGGCATTAGAGCCAGAATGGGAAGCCAAATTCGAGCCAAATAGTTATGGCTTTCGGCCCGGGCGCTCCTGCCATGATGCAGTGGAAGCAATTTACTATGCTGTTCGCTATAAAGCTAAGTACGTCTTAGACGCCGACATCACCCATTGCTTCGACGAAATTGATCACTCGGCATTACTGGATAAACTCAAAACCTTTCCCAAGTTGCGCCGCAGCATTCGAGCCTGGCTCAAAGCAGGTGTCCTCGATGGATCCCACTTTCAGCCAACGCCGAGTGGAACCCCGCAAGGCGGTATATTATCGCCACTGTTGGCAAACGTAGCGCTACATGGATTAGAAACAGACATCAAAGCCCTAACGTATCCAGACGTTCGGGGACAGAAGCTTGTCTTCTATAAAAATCTCCAGATCATTCGATACTGCGACGATTTTGTTGTTCTACATCAGGATTTGAGCGTGGTTCAACGATGCCAAGAGTTGATTGAAACATGGCTGAGTCAAATTGGACTAAACCTAAAGCCCAGTAAAACGCGGATTGGACATACGTTGGAGTCACATGCAGGGCAACCGCCCGGATTCAATTTCCTCGGATTCCACATTCGGCAGTACCGAGTGGGGAAACACCACTGCATGAAAGCTCCGCGTTCCGGTCAGCACCTGGGTCACGTTACGCTCATTAAACCGAGTAAAGAAGCGGTTCTCAGGCATTTGCATGAGTTGAAGACTCGACTCAGAACCCTCAGACATGCTCCGCAAGACACAGTGATTTGGTCTCTGTCTACCCTGATTCGTGGGTGGGCACAGTACTACCAAACGGCGGTCTCTCGGAAAACCTTTGAGGCACTGGGTCATCTGCTGTTTCTCAAGCTGTGGCGATGGGCAAAACGGCGACACCCACACAAGAGCAACGTCTGGGTCATCCGCAAGTATTTCCGCCGCAATGGATTGGATAACTGGCGGTTCATGACCCCGGAAGGTTCCTTCTTGATTCGACATACGGATCATCCAATCCGACGTCATATCAAAGTGCAAGGCTGCCGCAGTCCGTTTGATGGAGACCAAATTTACTGGAGTACTCGCCTAGGACGACATCCAATGTTGCCGCGTAGAGTGGCCAAGTTGCTCAAAGTGCAACACGGACGATGCCATTACTGTAGACGTTATTTCAGGCTAGAGGATGTTCTGGAAATTCATCATCTCGATGGTAATCACCACAACAATCGCGCCTCAAACTTAGCGCTCCTACATGGGCATTGTCATGATTCCATTCATGGCAAAGGTGTGTATGACAAACACCGGATCACTGAGGAGCCGTATGAGTCGAAAGGGTCATGTACGGTTCTGGAGCCGAGTAGGGTGAGTGATCACCCTACTTAGGCTAACTATCACACTCGGCTTCACTGTTATGTCGTGATTGACCTCAAGATGGGCGAATTTGAGCCGGAATACTCCGGAAAGATGAATTTCTATGTTGAGGCCGTCAATACGATGTTGCGTACCGAGATGGATAATCCAACAATTGGGATTGTGTTGTGCCGCTCCAAACGAAAAACGGTAGTGGAGTTTGCTCTAGGCTCTGTTCATAATCCAATCGGTGTGGCGACCTATCAGCTCAGTAGCGATCTCCCTCCATCGCTGCAAAATAATTTGCCAACTCCAGAACAGCTAGAAATTGAGATGAATACCGCGCTTAAGGAGCTGGAAGACGATAGCGATCGCACTTAGACAGACAAGAGTACAAAATAAACAGCGCCTGATCCGGCTGCCTGTATTCATGTCATTTTGCTGCTCATAGGGAACAATAACACGAATAGGCCTATGTATAGCAACCGAACCAAAAAAGACGCTAAGCTGTCCAGTTTTGTGGACAGAGACAGCGCAACGCTTCGTGTAATAAAGGCTATTGTTGAACAGGTGACTAGCTGCCAGCGTCCGCAGTTAATCTGCGCCTAAAAGTATTTGTCAACACCATGACTTCCATTAACAGCCCTCTACCGATCCAGAATGAATGGTCAGGCGTTCCCCCCACTTCTTTCACTCTCATATCTGGAGGGTACGAAAGTTGCGCAATCACCAGATTGAGACTCAGATGTCTCTTTGTGGAATATACCTTTTCGAGGGGTTATGCAAAAAAACCATAATTATTTTATTTTGAGACTTGCAATGTTGATTTGCCCAGTGCTTTTGAAGGATTTTTGGCTCATGTTCAGACAATGTGAAATCCAGATCTGAAGCCGCCTAAACAAGGGCACTTCAAAATCGTTTGCACGTTCTTTGGACATGAGCCTAGAATCCTTCAGCAAAATTCAAGCTAGAGCGCTAACATTTAGTATCCAGAACCTCTCAATCCATCGATGGCTGACATCCACTCCCCTCTCACATCAAACCCCGCCACCCTGACCAAAGAACAAATCATCCTGTGGGCCAACAATCCAGCTCTACGAATGAAGAACTGGCAAGCCTTGCCGCTGATTTTAGTACCGAAAGCTCTCCTCAATTTGCCTCGCCCACTCCGGGTTCAATCTCCCATTGTTCAGCAACAGCTTCAGGATTGGTTCGCCACAGCCGCTCTCGATGACATTCGGCTCGGCATTGAGCGGCACTGGATTCCCTACATTGAAATCTATATCCCCGATACACCAGCCGGACGCCAATTTCATCAGGTCGCAAGTGCGATCGGACAAATTCCGCTTAACGCAAACGTCATTCCCAAGAGCCTAGACCAGGCTTACTGGCTAAAAATCTCACACTACTTCTACCAAGCCAGAGGTCTGCTCCTCGCACAACAGCTCTACCCACTCGATCCCAACCCCCTCCACGACGACGATCAACATTTACTTCAGAACAATCTATCTGACGGAGAATTTGAACGCATCAAACACTTCGTCGATGTCAGCCATAAGACAATACAACTCATCGCAGCCGGATTTGATGAGCTTCGCGATCGGCTACCCAATCTACCAGAGAAGCACAGCTTTGACGATCACTTTCAATTCTTCGTCGAAATGCAAACAGAACGCTTCCAAGAAGACTGGGAATATACCGTCAACAACTGCGATCGGCTTCAACCGCGAACTGTACATGAAGAACGAGACGAAATTACAACCATCGCACCCCTATTAGATCAATCTCCCTGGCTAGATAAGCGGCAATCCCCAACCTACACATCACCAATCAAACGCCGCATCCACCGCAAACCCTACAAAATTCAAGTAGAAGAACAAACCCAGTATTTTGAACAACAGGGACTGTACGGTCAACTCATCCTTGCTCTACAAGCCTTAGAACAGCGCAAGCTGGATTCAGAATGGTCAACCTATATTCAAGCCATCAAGCAGGCCACACCCGCTTATTGGGAATCCATATTTTGGCTGCATGGAAAGCCTCAGTATAAATGTCAGCCATCAGTAGACCAACTTGATCCTGAAACCGAGCTGCAAGACAGGAGAAGCACCTGGAAACCGATCCAAGGCGCTGTTTCTCCACAGGGATACCTGGGCTGGCAGTTCGCTTAATATTTCGACATATTTAGTACATTTTCTTCCAATCTACTTGCCATGCCGGAAACTGGCAGAGACAACAGTTGTTTGGATTAAGCCTAAATGATTCCAGTTCATTGCTACAGCAATGAGCCAATTTGTCGGCATCATACAGCATTTTTTATTCCATTCAACCGGATATCAATCAGCTAAACCAACAGAAATATTCGTCAAGCTCATGCAGACTTTAATCGTGAAATAAGCAATACAAAAAAATAGTTTATTGATTAAAAATGTGCAAGCTTTATCTGAATAAATATTGCACAAATATCAGCTATGATAGTTATCAAACTAATAACTAGAAAGCTGATTTAATCTGTGTCTCTTCAACAACAGACAAAATTAGCCATTCAGAATTTGGAGACAACCAATGAAATTACCACCGAAAGGCCAAACCATCGCCTATGGCAGAGTTTCAAGCCGTGAGCAAGAGGAAAATCAACACGCGGCAGAACAACAACGAGACCGCTTAATATCCTATGGATGTGACCAACTTTTTTTTGATGTTGACTCGGGTAATAGCACGACTCGACCGAATTTTATTCGCATGATGGATGAAGTTGAAAAAGGCAATGTTGAGCTAATTATTGCAACTCGATGGGATCGGCTCACTCGCAATGAATTGCTGTATTTAAGCTTTAAGGAAACGTTGAGAAGCAATCAAATTCGACTCTATCTGCTCGACCAAGGAGAAGTCGATTTATCAACGGCTTCTGGAGAACTGAGCGCCGATATGCAAGCTATTTTCGCGGTGCATGAACGACGGATGCTACGTGAGCGCGTTAAGCGGGGACATAGCTACCGGCGCAAGCGAAAAGTAGCTTGGACGCGAGCACCGTTCGGCTACGCGATTCAGGACGATCGTTACGTATTAGACACAGAACCCATTATCTGCTTATTAGAACAGCGACCTGACGACTATCAAGATTTCAGCCCAGACCCCAGAGATTGGCAAAAACCACCACCTCATCCACTCATGAGTCTCAGCCGCTCCGATATTGCTCGCGATGCGATCCAAACATTTCAGGCTGTGCGGCGACCACGCACAACACTCCGACTGCTATATCAACGCTATGGACTTGAATGCAAAGCTTTTATCAACGTTAGTCGAGATAACTCGTATCAATCCTCGTCAGCCGAGTCTAGCCGACCACAACGACGAAAACGTACCAATTTAGTATTGGCCGACGAGTTACTGCTTTGGAGTTCAGGGAGTAGCTTAATCGAGTGGATAAGGAATCCTGTCCTACGAGGCCATACTGCCTATTGCAAGCATGCTCCCAGCAAACGCAAAGTTCCTGTCGAGCAATGGGAGATGCATCACAATACCCATCTCGATAACGCTTTACTGACTGAAGCCGAGTTCCATGAAATTGAGCTGACCCTTCAGGCCAATTCCCGCAAGGTTGGGACGCCCGACACAAAATTCAATCTGACGGGCCTCGTCTACTGCGATCGCTGTGGTCACAAGATGGTTCTTAAGCGGAACAAAAGCTATCGCTACTACGGCTGCCGCAACTCAACGGTCGGTTGCTCTAATCGCAAGTGCGTCCGGGTCGAAATCATTGATGAAGCGATCGCCGTCCAACTCTTCAAACACGCTCTACAACTTGCCCAAATTCAAGATCTTCCATCAGATCAGCCAACTGAATCGAAGGAGTTACGAGAACTCCGACAACAGCTAGCCGCTATTGAAGCAGCACTAAAAGCAGCTCCTAGCGAAGCCCTTAAGCGGGCTCAGCACGAAATTCAAATGAGTATTGAGCAGCGCAGCCGGGATGTCGAACTGCTGAATTTTGAGAAGGCCACTGCGGCAGAGATTATCTCTCATCCCCAGGCTCGTGACCTTGGCTTCTGGCATACCCGAACGTATCAAGAGCGTGAACTGTTCTACGACAAGCTGATCCAAAAAGTGAATATCTGCGATCGCGAGATCGTCTCAATCGATTTGAAAGTTTGATTAATGACTGACGTTTCCTCAGGAGAAATTCCGATGGCACCATCTTCAGTTTTTTCTAGTTTTGAAGCCGCTGCTGATCAGTTTTTGGCTTTAAAGGCAAAGGCACTTCCAGATTGGGTTCCGGTTTGTCAGTGCGAGAATCCTGGAACGCGCTTGGCGTGTATCACCTGTCCCAGTTATCGACTTCTGGTTAAGCAGATGCAGGAACACGTTTCTCCTGAGGAAAAGCCCGCTTGCGTACCAAAGCTCATTCCTCCTCAGCCCGCACAACTCGTATCAGACGAAGATCGGCAGCGCTACTGTGAGCTATACGCCAATGGCTACTCAGTCGCAGAGATTCGATGGATATCAGGTAACAATCTCAAGGATATTCGGCGCTGGCTACGAGACGCTGGCCTCATTGGCGGCTGTGCCGATTACTCTGCTGAGGAGAAGCACCGCTGCTTAGCACTGTACAACAGTGGACTTACCCCCCAAGCAGTGGAAGCGCAAACCCGCATTCCTGCTGATGTGGTTTCGGACTGGGTAGCTCAAGCGGGTTGTTATCGTCCTAAAACTGTCCATTCCTATTCAGAGGAAGATAAACAACGCTGTATTGACCTTTATCTAGAGGGTAACTCATGCCAGACCGTTGCTACGGTCACCGGAATTCCAGCGAAAAAAATTAACTCTTGGCTCAAACGCGCTGGTGTGAAGCGACCCAAAATCTTTGGTGGCGGTCGTCAGAAAATCTATTCTCTGGAATTCCGAGAGCACTGTTTACAACTGTTAGCTAACGGACAAACGGCAACTCAGATTGAACGAGCGCTAGGCGTTTCTGCTGATACGGTGCGGAGATGGAAGAAGGAGGCTAAACAATTGAAAAGCCAAAATAATCAAGACTGAACAACACACCGAATAGTCGTTCAGCACCTGATGTTAGGCATTCTATTTCAACAGTCTTCAAAAGGTCATGATTTTTCGTCGTGTGGGCACCGCCCACACGACGAAAAATCATGACCTATATGCCACTACCTTTGCTTTTTTACCCAACTAAGCATTACTCTTTTCATCCTCTTGCAACGGCTGTAGAACTGCCAAAACGGGGGTTAGTTGATTCACTTTGCAACCTGCGAAATTTTGCAATACCCACTGCGCTATCAACAGCAATTTCATACTGTACCTATGGCCATAAAGCCGATTGAACAGATCGATACAATCAGCGCAGAGTTTGTTCGGAGAACTCACGAATGGGATCATTCCACCACATCCAGTTCACTGACGGCAACAGAGTCCTGCTGAAAGCCGTAGGCATGGATGCTCAACTGTTGCGATTCACTTTCGATGGCTGTGAATAGCCAACTTGATAGGGAAGAGAAATGCCATATTCAGCCAGCCCCCCTACTATATTGGAGCCGATTTCTCTTCCTTCACTCGCGGTGCTCTGGGGCTGGGGGCTACTGGTATCCATAATTTGTATAGTATTCTTCCCTTTATTACAAATCGTGGATACGGAACCAGAAAGCTTATTGGAAGCGGCTTGCAGTAATCGTATTCTGAGTGGGTTTTGTAAATCTGGGATAGCCCAAATCCGGTCGTTCTGTTCGCCACGTCTGCCCGGTCGGGCGATGGCTTCAGCCTTCAATCCCAGCTTGCGGAGTAGTTTGTTGCAAATTTCCACTGGGGTTTGAGACGGCTTGATTTGGAGCCGTAACCAGTAGCGAATCTCGTTAGCAAAGTGCAGGGCTTTTTTCTTGATCGAGACACACCGCTGGTCGCTGTTGCTGTAGGATTTGCCATCCAGCAACGTCAACACACCCAGATGATCAATCATTGCGGCTTTGATGTAGTTTCTGGGCAGCCGGTGGCCAGCTCGCACTTTACCGCTCAGGATTTGCTCGGTAGCTATGCGATCGCTTTCTCGTACAGCATTCAGATTTTGGGCTCGTGCCTGTAGCAACACGCCACGCCGCATCATACCGTAATCTTTGCTGATGGCCTTGTATACTTCATCTTGGTTATCGAATAGCACACCAGGGAACTCATCACGCCATAGTACTTTATGGGCAAGGATGCGATCAGTTCGGGTGGCCTCCATCGAGTCGAGGGTGCGATGTGCCCAGTCTGGAGTATGCCCATCTTCGATTTGAGCCTGGGCAATCTCTAGCGCTTCATCCTGCCAAATATCCTCTTGGGCCTGTTTCCAGATTTCGGAGATAGCTTGATTACTAGCAACCTTAACAAGGCTCACGATATGGCCAGCCAATTCAAGCTGATCAATTAATGCCACGCTCGCGATCGCTTTCTGGCTACCAGATACCACAGCCGATTCTGCAAGGTAATCTATCACAGCCAATTCAATCTTGGATAGCTCACGTTTCTCATCAGCCACTCCAAGCACTTTGGCGACCGTTTCAACATTGCTTTTTAATCGCTTTCTGGCTGCATGAACGGAGTACTGTTCCTCGTCAGCATTTCCCAGGATGAAAGGGGGCACGAAAACGTGACGTGGAACGGGTGGACGGTAACGCCCCAGTAGCTGCATGTGGGTGTCAGTGGCCAGTGAAGGAAAGTATCCCCACACCTGAGAGAAGTAGGCATCATCAGCCGATATTCCCCCTTCAATACTCACTCCTGATTTTGCACTGGGAGAGAGAATCAACACATCAGGCTGATTGAGCTGGAGCCATTGATCAGGATTCTCGAAAAAGAGCTTGTAGGTTCCCCCCTCATTAGTTTCTGAATCAATGCGAGCAACTCTTACGCTGCGTCGTGGGCCGTCGTCAGTTTCAGTGTCTAGAACTTGGCATTGCTCGTTAACGATGTGCTCTAGTCGCTTGGCTTCACGCTGAGATGAAGTTACAAATAGAATCTTTTCGCCCCTTTGAATCTGAGCCAGTAAAACTCCTCTAAAGCCTGAATGATGGCCATCATATACCGTCACTTCCCAAGGGATACCCTGTTTCTGATGCCGAAAACATCGAACGGCTGTCGCACCACTGACAGCTTGCCAGAACTTAACGCAGCGATCGGGAATGCCATCTTCACTGAGGACGATCGCTCCACCACTTGTGATCGCATGTTTTGCAACGCTCTTGATGGCCTCTAAAACCGGAGAGTACCGCGATTTGAGTGTATCGCCTTGTGCGATGTGCTGAGTAACTTGGTTGGCTTCATCGATCACCAACAGCACAGGCTTCTGCCAAAACCACTGTGGAATTTTGCCAATTGAGTCAGGACACAGAATAACCGCAGGTCGTTTACGTACAGCTTCCCAGAACTGGCGTTGTTCGCTGGCTCTTGTGCCTTGATTGTGAATATGTTCAATGCCCCAATCCTTTGCAGTTTGCTGGCCTAGTGCATTGAGGGGAGCCAACCCCAAAACACACCAGCCATCATCTAGAGCAGCCTGTACCCAATCAGCACCAATTCGAACAGTTTTACCGCTGTTCATGTTTGCCGTGACAACATGGATTGCATCTGGGGTAAGGGTTGGCAACTCTGGTATATACCTGCCTTCGGTATTTCTCTTGATAGGAAATGAAAGCGAGTTATAGCGCTTGATGGTATTTAGCGCCGCGATAATCTGCCCATTGCGCTTGTACTGCTTCAAAGTGAGAGCGGTTTTCAGCACCCCATCCAGCCAAGATTGAGCATTGTCGCCTTGTGTATACAAGCAATCATCAATGCCCTTACCTTCACTAGCTGACCATACCGGGACGAAAACCTTACAGCCTTTCTCATTTAATACGTTGCCTAGCTTGCGAATTTGCTTATGCACATTGGCAATCGTTTTAGGCTTAGTATCTTGGTCAAAGATGATGTAGATTGGCCTCCCTTTGGTGACAAACTGGGCGATCTCAGGATGTAGCTCTAGACTTCCTTTTAGATGCCATTGGGTAATACCTCGAATTGCGATCGCAGGAATACCATGAGCAATTAGTGCAAGCGCTTTTTTCAGCCCCTCGGTAATCACTAAGGGCCGATTGGTTCTCAGCACCCCATGCCAGTAATCACTAGGTTCGACATCGTAACGCGCTGCTGTTTCCTCGTCGATTACAGGGAGGATAGGAGAGGCGATCGCGCCGGGTGCTGTTTCATACTTAATCAATTTCCCAGGCTTCTTCCAGTCTGGACGTGGGTTAATCGGCTTACAGTAGGGTACACCCTCGCCACGAAAAGCCCAAATGCCATCACGCAGATTTTCATAGCGCTTCAGCAAATCTCGCACTGGCTTTGTGGCGTATTGATCGCTATGGCCTCCAAAACTAGCCAGCTTATCGCCGAGCAAGTATTCTTGCGCCATGTCGCCATGTAAAAACTCAATATTGGCATCCCACAATGACTTGGAGATTGCGCTTTTAATACGTTCTTCCTCAATCCAATCCAACAGATCTCTTTGAACCTGAATTGATTCAGAGAATGTCTGAACATACGAAATCCGGGAAGGGAAATAGTCAGTCATACATCTCCCTCCTCAAGCTGTGCGGCTAAAAAACAAACACGGATCGTTGAATTGATCCTCTGGTCAAACCACAATTCAGAGGTTAAAATATCCATAGCAAATTCATGCCACGTTAACGTGGCACATTAGCCTGAATATGGTTTCCTAAGCTGCGGAACCATATTCAGATATACATAGAACGAGAAAACCTCAGTTCAAGGTGTTAGCGCACCTATTGAGCTGGGGTTTTCTTAGCATCTATCAAATCTTCATGCCTCCTAAAATACTCTGCAATAGCATGATTAATTAAACGATTACGATTAGGTGCTCTGCTACATCTAGCAAGCTGAAGCTTCTGAAAATTATCCTTATCCAAACGAACTGAAATGAGTTCTGGAGAATTTACTGCCACCTGAAATACTCACTAAGCTAAACGACAAAACTAAATGTGTCACAGGCATAGAAAGAAGTTAGATCCAGTACTAGGAAAAGTCAATAGAGGGTAAAAACTGCTTATTCACACCTTATGTACTAAATATTAAGTTTAGTAAACAGCACGGTTTCATGGACAATATAGACATCACTTTCTACTCCCAAATAGATAACTATTTGGGAGTAGAAAGTGAAATATAAGCAGAAGAAAAATTGCCTAAGATTAAAGCTAATGGAAAAGGCAATCAAAGAGACCCATCAAAATTTGGTTTAAGGTATGCAAAGTGCCATTCTTGCTTGGTTCCAAGAAGCTTTTACCAAAAGGAGCTAGAACAGATAAAACTGTGTCCTAGTTGAGAGGTTGATACTGTTATTAGCTACTTCTGAGATTGCACCTAGTCTGGCCACAATGACATCCAGCAGATGATCTTGACCTACTCCTGTAACCGGCACTGAAGAAACGACAGCAGTGCTTCTAGTTCGCTATCTAGCAACTGCGATAGCTGCTTACCGTTGAACCAGTTGGCGATCTGCTGTTTGATTTCAGCAGGTGTCCATCGCAGCAATCTCAAGTGCACCTGAATCAAGGCAATCTCATCCGTCCAATCCAACCGCACAGCCTGTGGAAAACGACAATCTCCCCCCCTTGCATCCCCCCCTTTTTCCGGAGATAAATTTTCTTTGTTCGGAGAAGCTTCATCTGAGGGCTCTCTACATTTCATATTTTGGGGATTGGTGTGTAATTTCTTGATATTCGGTTGTTCTGGCGGTTCAGGGGTTGGGTTAGCTGGGGACTCTAAAATGGCTGAATCGCTTATGGGCTCGGGTGGTTTACACCTTTGGGAGGGAAGATTGATTCGGTCGGCTGTTTCTTCGGTTGGGGGATCGCTGTCAGGTTGATGATGGGGATGCCATAGGGGAAGGTTGTCGGGTTTGTAGAGGGTTTTTCGACTGGTGTTGGCCTGCTGGGTGAGGAGGGCGGCTCGGGCGGTGACGCTCTCGGGCAGTTGATGACTTTGGCTGAGGGTGGTGACGGCGTTTTGGATGCGCTCCTGGGCGTCTTGGGCACGTTGGTCGTTGAAGTTGAGGATGTTGTTTTGGCCGTCGAGGTGATGGAGGGTGTGGGTTCGTTTGGGGTGATGGCCAATGGGCCAGTAGTAGTTTTCGGCGGCGCGAGCCCAGGCGCGGGCACGGATTTTGATTTCGTGTTGATGGCGACACCAGCGCTCGTAGCCGGGGCGGCTGGTGGCAGTGCGTTCGATGTAGTCGGCGAGTTCGTCTCCGCTCAGTCCTTCAAAGACGACGCCGTAGCAGCCGATTGCTTTTAAGAGGGCATTGGTTTGGCTGGGGCCGCTCCAGCCGTCTCGGATTTCGCTTTCGAGGTCGGCTTGCCATTCGCTGAGCTTGGTTCGGGTGGCGCTACGCTTGCGCTGGCGTTTGCTCTGATGCTGGCGGCCTTTGCTGAGGGCGCTGGTGAGCAGATCGATGTCTTGGCAGTGGGCGGTTTGTTCCCATTGATGGCGCAGTTGGCTGAGCGAGTCGCCGTAGGGTTGGGGGTTCAGGTCGGCGTCGAGGAGCAGGGAGCCGCTGTTGGGTTGCAGGGGCAGACGATGGCCTTGGTAGTGGGTGAATTGGCCTTGATGATGATTGCCCCAGGTTTTGATGTTGGGCAGGATTTCCAGCTGTCCGGCTTTGAGTTCAAATCCGTGCGCTTCGAGGCAGTATTTGAGCGCACAGGCCAGGTTGAAGGTGTTGACGGCTTCGGGTAGGGGCAGGTACAGGTGGAGGCCGCCGCTCCAGCTGGATTGGGTGGGGAGGATGCGGCAGATGCCGATGGTTTCGAGGGCGATTTTGATCTCGGTGATGGAGTCGAGGTTGAGGTAGCTGCTACCTTGATCGATATCGAGCAGTCCATAGTGGGTGGTGTGATCAAAGCGGACGCCGATTAGCTGCTCTGGATCGCTCCATCTCTCCCAGAGTGCTCTGGGGCGTAGGGGATAGCGTGAAATGGTTTCCCAGTTGATCTTGCTGGTGGGGTCAACGGCATCGGCGTATAGAAAACACCAGGAATAGTTAAAGGTCTGGCACAGCCACTGACCGTTGGCATCGGCGGGTAAGACGGCTTGTGATGAAGGTTGAACACGGTTTGAGCGGGACGATGAAGGGGGGGTGTCATTCATAGTTCTCTATTTCCTAAAACTGTAGAGGGAGGAAAACAGAGAGCATTTAAAAGCTCTCTACGCTTGTGGTGGTAAGCGTTAGAGAGTTATGCGCAAAAAATGTTGATTCCGCAAAAACCTGTGCTAGCATAAACACAGATGCGCGAAGAGCGCACAACTCTATGGAGTCCTAACTTGTCGCCGTCCAAAGCAAGTAGTTAGGTTCCCGGTTTAATTTCCAAATAAAACGAAAGTCTTTAAATCCCTCGGTTGTTCGCGCAATCGGGGGTTTTGACTTTCTGGGTTAGTTTCACATCTTCATCACCTCCTGTCGGAATCGGTCAAAGCCTGTATAGCCGATCATTGTAGCGGTATCGGCTGGATAAATATTAAGTGCGATCGGAACTCGCAACGGCTGCGATCGCTAAACCGCTTCTCCATTTAATCGTCCTGTAATCAGAGCTTGAATAATCGAAAGTTGTTGCAGCATTAACTGATGCTGCTGTTGACCCTGCTGTTTTATCGTCGAGTCAAGTTGTTGCATCAGCGCGACCTGCTGTTGACCTTGCTGCTGAATCAACGTTTCAATCCGGTTCAGCGTCGCATCCATCCGATCCATTGCTCTGTCCATGCGATCACCTTGCTGGCGCATGATGTTTTGTGTCTCGATGGTGTGCTCGGACAATTTGCCGACTTGCTCGGTTAACGCTTCAACTTTTTCGGTGAGGGATTCCATGTGGCGATCCATCACCTGAATGCGCGAATCGAACATCTCAATCGAACTCTGTATGTAATCTCGGCTTGCTTCTGGCATCTGCGATCGCGCCTCACTTCTTATCAGAGCTGGACAATGGCTCAAAATCTTTATCCTTTTTAGCCTGCTCTAACGACTTTTCAAGCAAATAAGAACAAAGGTTGGCTAGTGGCCTCCCTTGCTGGTCTGCCCATTCCTTGAGTTCGTCATAAACAGCGTCTGGCAATGTAACCAGCGTCTTCTTACTCACTGGATCTTCTTCTCTCATACTGGCTCGCCTCAATCATAAGCCATCAATAAGCGCTACATAGTTTAAATCTAGTGAAACTAAGTTATCGCTATGCAATCGCTTAGCGATATGTTAGCATTTGCTCGAACAGATTTGCAGCTTTTGCAGATCTTGCGTCTATCGCTACAAATCGCAACATGAGGAACAGGATTTATGGCACTCGCAACAGGTAGCCCTCCGCAGATGAATTGGAGAGTCGGACAAACTGGCGTTTCATCGGGTGGCGCAGCTCGCGTCAATGATGAATTTCGCGTTGATACCAATAAGCTTGGTCGCCTTACCCCGTCTGAGGTTCGTGCCCAGTCCCAACTGGCTAAGGATCTCCGTCAGCAGGTTGTGCTGGCCAAACAATACAAGACGGCTAGCGAGGACGTGATTAAGAGCAAGGTGACGATTGAAGAACTGCGTACTGACCTGCTTGCTAAGGGATTAGAAGGTGCAAAAGCGGTCGATAACCTGGTCAGCCGTGCCCAGCTGCAAACGGGCCAGTACATGCAAGGCTTGCAAACTACTGCTCATGCCACCCAGTTGGGCTTAAGTGCGATCGCAGAACAAGGTCAGATGGAACGCGATACGCTCACGACCAAGTATCAGTTAAAAGCACAACAGGCTCGACAGCTCCAAGCCTCAAAGCTCCAGCAGATGGGCACTAGCGCGGGCAAGGAGACCCAGATGAAGCTCGACGATGCTCGGCAGAAGGCTGCTGCTAAAGAGCTGCAAAAACAGGAAGAAATTGCCCTTAAGCACTACATCCGAGCTGATGACTATACGCCCAACACGAGCAAAGCTCCAGGCCCATTCCAGCGTATTCTGAATTTGGTTGCATAGGGAGTTGCTTATGTATGCAGAGCAACATAATCCTGAACTAGAGCGGCTTCGAGCGCTGCAAGAATCTGCGATCGCAGTCGCTCCTCACCCTGAAGTTCCCACTTGGAACTTTCACACCATTAACCGAGCGGGTTCGATGTTTGGTCTGCTGGTCGGCAGTTGGATGTTCTTGACGTTCTTAGCTCGGCTCCTGCCTGACTTCGCGTTTATCTACCTGATTCTGGCTGGAGCCGGATTGCTGGCCTGTTTCTACGTTGCGATCGCAGGTCATCCCAACCTGTTCACGTTGGTGGGTATCACCGCTTTTGGCGTCATCATCGCGACGCTGCTGGCCAGTTGGGATTTACTGCTGGGCCTGTTCTATCACCAGGGGACGGCATTAGGAAAAGTCGCCATTGTTGCGATTGGGTTTGTGCTCAGTGCTGGGCTATTTCGAGTGTTCTTCAATGCTCGACGGCCCAAAGCGCAGCAGCAACCTCAGGTCGAGTCGCAGCAATCCCAATCCGAAAAAGCCTATGACGCTGCGTGGCAAGCGTACTTACAACAATGGACTTCTCAATCCACCGACAATCCATCTTGATCTATCAAGCGGCAGGCGTATTTGGTCTGCTAATTGCTTCCTGGGGACGGCTTGATCCAACCGTCGTCACCCCGGCTGGTCAGCGGTTGCCGCATTGGGCGATCACGAATCGTGCTCAAATTGCGGCCATTTATGCACCGGATAGCTGGTCGAAGATGGCTGGCATCATGATTGCGATCGCAGGTTTTGGTAAGGCATACCAAACCAGTAAGTTAGCCGAAAAAGATGAGCGGGAACTGTTGCGCCAGCTCAATCATGAACTACGACTGCGCGCGGTTCGAGAGCAGGAAGAACTCCAGCGGCAGCTGCTGGCCAGTTCTGAGATGCTGAAAATAGCTCAAGTTGTCGAAAACCTACGAGCTGAAGAAAAGGGTGATGATGAAATCGCGGCAATTCTCGGCATTGACGTGGCTGAACTAAAAGCGTTGAGCACTCCACAACCGGAAGCGTTACCCGCTCAAGCCGTGTCACGGGAGAACGATACCTCTGAGCCACGGATACCGAATCCGCCCGACGATCCAACCGTGCACGGACTTTTGCAGGCGACGCTGAAGGCAATTCACAAGGCGAATTACTACACTGACTACGTGACCTGTTTCAAAGGCCCATCGTTTATCCAGTTCATTCTGGAGATGCGAGATCCCAAGAAATTACCGGAAGCCATTGATCGAACTCCGTCGATTGTCCAGGCCAGTTTGCACCTGCCCAAACTGCCGATGTCGGATAACGAGCATGGGTTCTTATCCCTATCACTGGCCCGTCCCGATCGGGAGCTGCGAAAGCTGGCAGAGGAAATCGACGAGATCCCAGTCCCCAAACGACCGTCACTATTTTTGGGCGTTGACCTGAAAGAGATTCGTCATTACATCCACCTCGACGGTAAACAGATGGAGGCCGTTCTAATCGGTGGTCTGCCCCGTGTGGCGGGTAAGACCAATCTGATTCGACAGATGATCGGCTTTGCCGCCAAAAACTACTCGTACCGTCACATTCAGTTCCTCGTCTTCGACGGCAAAGGCACAGAACTGAACCCGCTTAAAAACTCTCCCTATCTGGCGGAATGGCCATCGACGGCTAACCGACTGGTCGGACATTCAGAGGAGGACGCAGAACTCCAGCTCCAGTGGGTCGAGCAGGACATTGAAAACCGTCGCAGCCTATTCGCCTATCAGGGAGTGTCCAACATTGAGGACTTTAACCATCTTGAAGGCGTCACCAAAGCTGACTACAAGGTGTGGATTCTCGATGAGTCCCACATCGGCTTCCCTGATATGCGGAAAGAGAGCATGGTCATCGACGGTAAACCCACACAGGTGAAACGTTTATCAGACGTCATGTCCGTTGCGGCTACCTTTGGCTGGCTGATTCTGTTCTGCACCCAAGCGCCCGATCGCAAAACCATCCATCGCCAGGTCGATGCCAAAATCGGCCATAGGATTGGCCTGTTGCTCCAGCGGGATAAAGACTCTGAGCTGGTCATCCAGCAGGCAGGCTGTGAACGGCTGCTCGGTAAAGGTGACATGCTGGCCCGTCGCGGTGGAGAGGAGCCCGTGCGATTGCAAGCCTATGACACCTCCATCAGTGACCTGAAAGAATGGTGCTTTCCAAAAATCGCCAAACTCACGCGAGAGCAGAAACGCGATCGCATCTGTGAGTTACGCAACAAGGGGAGATCGCCCACCTACATCATTAGTCGCGTCTGGAACGTGACTGAAGGTGATGAGGGATGGGCAGCCGCACAACAGGAGTTTCTAGAGATAACGAAGGAGCTTCTAGAGCTGACTATTCAAGAACACCCTGAAAATCATTCCCCCAATACCGATTTTGGCGACAGCGGCAATTTCCCTGATTGAGTTGCTATAGCAAGTCGAGAGTTGCGATAAGTCGCTGAACCTCAACCTAAAAGCCTGTTTCGAGCTTTGTCGGAACCATTCTGAATTGCAAGTCAAAGGGAAGTATCGTTGCAAACCTGAAGCATACGTTCTAATCGTTGCAATTTCTCCCCCAAAAGCCGATTGACTTGCGATAAAAATCGAAACGTTGCAAAAGCCTTACGGAGATTGAATTCCATGCCTAGACACAGAAGACCAGCGACAACGCGAGTCCCCCAGCCGACCAACCTTGTAGAGGGATTCCGGCAGGTTGAAGTAGCGCAAATGCTGGGGGCATCTCAGCACCAATTGAGCCGTGACTGTAACGCCCTCTGGCCTGACCGTCACTCCTTCTCACTGCTCACCGAGACGCAGGTTAGAACTCTGTACTGCGTCGCCATGTTTCGCCATGTGCAGTATGCCAGGGGACGATATCAGGTCTTGACGAGTGAAATCCTCGACTTCATCAACAACAGCACGGATGAGGAGATCTGGGCAGTTGTCACGTTAGCCGGTGGCTCGCAGGAAGACTGCAACGCCGGGATCGAGGAAATGCTCATCAAGCGCAACCAGCGCCGTATCCAGCAAGAAACCATCAATGTATCTAGCACCGTCGCATAGGAGACTTTGATCCATGACCACGAACGACAACAAACCCGCTAAGACCGCAGACCAGCAGGCCAGCCTAGCCCGTTCCGTCGATACCTCCAGCGCTGGCAAGATGGCGCGATCGCAGACCACATCAAAGCCGTATCGCCCTCCAGCCGTCCAGACTGAGAACCCAAATGTGAACGTAGACGTTGAACAGTTTGAACCCGCTCAGCTTGTCCAGGGTGGAACTGAATTAGTTGATGCTGCCTTTGATGCGGCTGAACACGGAATGGAGGTGCGGTTCAAAGAACGGGGCCAGCAGCTGGTGAAGCGCACTAACTACATGATGGCGACACTGTTCAACGGAATGGCGGTTAAAGCAGGCAGTATCCGCAGCGCCTACATCACCGCTCCAGACGAGGGTGAAGCTGATGAATAACGACATTGAGCAAATCCCTGACAAGTTCGACCCAACCCTTGCGATCGCAATTGGTGAGCACATGGCCGATCTTCAGTTCGATGTGGCTGAGTCTAGTTACTCGCAGCGGCTCGATCAGAACTACAAAGGCTTTTGCCTGACGCAGGCCAGTGATGAAGCCATGAGCCGTTATTTGGGTGAACACATCGCCATCGTTCGGCTCGACGAGCGACTGCGGTTCATCGGTCGCACCCTACTTTATGGACTGCTGGTTGCGATTATCCCGGTCGGATGTGCGATCGCAGTTGGCATGAGTGGATATTCTGCCCTGTTACTCATCCCTGCATTAATGGCTGGCATGTGGCTGGCTGCCGTAAACCACTGAGGACTATCCCATGTGTGAACTGATTATCGGGCTTGCGATCGCAGCCATCATTATCAAATTAACGAGTCAGTAGTTAGCAGGCAGGGGAACCCGCAAAAGTAGCCCCTGCCCTATCTCCAGTAACAGAGACGAGGACATTATGAACCCTATCAATATCAACATCAATCTCGACGGCAATCAGAAGCAACTGCCCACCTCTACTCCAGTTGTTGCAGTGCAGCCGCTGGCGCGATCGTCGCAGCCGATTCAAGCTGAACTGATAGAGCCACATGAACAAGTCGGAGTGTTTACCGTTCCAAAATCTGGCATCAATTTGGATACGTTGAGAGCTGCGATCTCAGCAACCTGCTTTTTTGTAGCGCTACTTCTGCTCATTCAGTCATTCAAAACGAAGCCGCAAGAGCCCACCCTAACCCAATCTCAGGTTGACGCACTACTCCAGCAAGAGCGATCACGATGGATGGCAGAGCAGCAATCGTTGGAGCATCAGCAGCTTAAAGCGGAGTTTCAAGGCTTCAAGGATGGTGTGATTTATAGTCATCCGTAGGCGCTATCCCATACACAAATGAGTTTGATGATGCTCCGGCTAGTTGCCGGAGCATTTTTTCGTGTGCTGATCCAGAATGAATTTTCAGCCATTCCCCCACTTTTTTCACTCTCCCTACTAGCTTGAATCCTACCCTCTTCTTCAGGTGAGATTTTTTCTCTTAAGCTTTTCGATCTGACCAGGCTATGTAGAATTTAGTTCCTGGAGTAAAGTGTTGACCACCTTTGCATCTTTAATATTTTCTTGTGCCAAGAATAAAAATTTTGCTTTTTGTAAAGCCTCAACAGCTTCTGGAGTGTGACCCCATGCATCTAAGGCAATACCAAGATGGTAGTAGCCGGAAGCATGATCTGGGTCTAACTCCAACAGTTCCCGGTGAGCCACGATAGTCATCATTAAATTTTGCTGCTCGAAGTAGAGATCTGCGATCGCATCGCGAGCAATCACTGAATCAGGTTGCAAACGAGTAACTTCCCGATAGCGCTGTAATGCAGCCTCTCGATAGCCCTGCTGCCAAAGGACAGCACCAATTTGCAGCCGCAAATCTGCATTGAGAAGATCGACCTGAGCAGCTGCTTCTAACACAGCAAGTCCAGCATCTGTATTTCCTGCTTTGAGATAGGCAATGCCTAAATTCATTTGGATTTGGCTGGTTTGAGGAGCAAGTTCAGCAGCCTGTTCTAAGGCTGTAATAGCGGCGTCAACTTTTCCCTGTTGAAGCAGGAGCAGCCCTAATGACTCAGCCGCTTGCAGGTTCTCTGGATTGGCTTCCAGAATATTGGCATAAACCTCTGATGCCTCCTCAAAGGCTTCCAGTTGAAACAACATCGCCCCCAAACCCATCTGCGCTTCTAAATTATCGGCTTGTAAGCGAAGAATCTGACGATAGGTGTTTGCGGTCGCCTCGTAGTCACTGAGTTGGCTTTGGGCATAGGCTAAGCCGAAGAGAAACGGTAAATTTTTTGGATCTAATTCAAGGGCTGTTTGGAACGCAGCAATGGATTCTTGAAAATTGCCCTGACGGGCCTGCAAGTAGCCGATGGCAGAGAAGATTTTTGGATTTTCGCTATCCAAACTGACGGCGTGCTGATACCGGGATAGCGCTTCTGCCAGACTGCCTGACTCAACTAGCTCTTCTCCAGACTCTAATAAGTCGGTCAGTTCATTTAGTCGAGCCTGATCACTCAGCGATTGCCCAGGGGTGTGGGCTAAAACCGGGGATGCGAAAACCAAAAGGCCCCCCATGACCAAACCGAGCGGACTCAATACCTTATCCATGCGTTTCAATGTTTATCCTTTACTAAATCGAATTTTGGAAATTCATCGGGCCGTCATAACCTGTAAGTTGGGCTAACTCTTCCAGGGATTGAGTTCCCGATAGTCGTTCGCCATTAATTTCCCAGGTGGGATAGCCCGTAATGCCTGCTTCCTGGCATTCAGGGGTTTGGCCCTGCCCGTCGGCTTGGGAGCATTCGACATAGTTGATGATTTGGGCCGCTTCTTTCCCAAAGAGCTGCTTCTGGTCATGACAGTGGGGGCACCACCAGGCTCCGTAAAAGATTGCGCCAGTGTCTGCTAAGTGTTGAGCCAGGGCAATTTCGGCAGGGCCAGACTGGGTCGTGATTTCAATGGTGGGTTGCCCATCAGATCCGGTTGCCGTGGTGGAATTGTTGACGTTAGCGTAAACGCCCAGGGTACTAACGAAAATCACCACGGCGGTGATGAGGCCGATAAACAGCGGTTGTGAGCGATCCGACCAGTCTTGCCCAATTAGGGCCAGCACAAACAGTGCGGTTGATAGGAGCGCTGACCCAATGCAGTACAGACAGGCGGCCTGGATTTCTGCTGTGAGCAGATACATCAGGTAGCCGCTGAAGACCATCATGGCGGTGCCACCAATCAGGAGCAGCGGTTGGGTCCAGGTGGTGATTTTGGTGCGTAGCTCTTTCTGCTCAGATCCTCTTAGGAGGAGAGGCGCGATCGCCAGCACTATCATGCCTACATAAGCCAGGAAGCCGAACAGTGCCAGGGGCTGCCCGAACACCGTGGCGTAGGGGCTGGAGAGGACAATATCACAGCCTTTAGTGGGGCAGGCGGTGGAACTGCCTGTGAGCTTACTGATCGTTAAGTAAGCAGTAACGACAGCCCCGATGGTAGCTAACCCGGCCAGCAGGGGGCGGGTATAGCGGTAAATCCAGGGACTTTCCTTTTTACGACGCGGCATTTCCTAACACCTGATAAACAACATTGAAACAACCCAAAGCGATCAAAATCGCCCCGGTTAATGTATGACCATCGAACCGTCCCAGGGAGTGGCCAGCAGTAGAAAGCTGTTCGGTCTGGCACCAGCCCCAGTTCACCATCAGCACCATGCCCAGCACCGTCACCCCGAGATATACGGCAGAAACCAGGGCAATTTCCAGCCAGCCGAGGCTACCAGCGGATAAATAAAACGCGCCGACCTCCAGGCAGGGGGAGAAAAACATCGCCGTGACCAACGGTAGGATCACGGCCCACTTGCTCCGGTCGGGCTGGCGGGCAACTGGTTCGAGCATGGCATGGTCATGGGTTGTGTCAGCCTGCCCCTGCCCCTGACTGAGATAAAACGCGCCCAGCCCCACTAGCACCAGCGGCGTGAGCAACTGGGTGAGGGCTTCGTAGTGGTCGGACAGGTGATAGCTCAGCAGGCCGACCACGATACCCAGTAGCAGGGTGCTGATCGTGTGTGTTAACCCGGTGATGGCGGTCGTCCACAGGGTCTCCTGGCGAGACCAGGCTTCGGCCTTGCCGATGGCGACCAACGGCACCCAGTGGGTCGGAATGAGGATGTGAATCAGGCTGAAGGCCAACGTGCCCAACAAGATTTGGATGGTAGCAGCCATGTTTTGGGAGATGCTCCTAAATACAGCGAGGAGTGTGAAATCCTGTAACGGGTAGGGCTGAGCCAAAATCAGAGAGCTAGGATCAGAGTATAAATACTCAGTAATAAGGGGGTTCTGATGAAACGGACTTCTTTGATTAGTACCGCTCTGGCAACCGGACTGGTACTGCTCACTCCAGCGATCTCGTGGAGTCACGACAACTCAACTGTTTTGAACTCTCCAGAAATCGCCAGTAACATACTGCTCTGGCATCACGGCGGCACCCATCACGGTGGATATGGTGGGTGTTGGTAGCTAACGCTCATCCATCTATCGTGGATTGCGGATAATCCGCCCAGCATTCAGGATGGCGAGCAGCGCTACGCCTACATCGGCAAACACCGCTTCCCAGAGGGTGGCAACCCCAATCGCCCCCAGGGCAATGAAGACAGCCTTAATTACCATGGCAAAAATGATGTTCTGCCAGACCACGCGCAGCGTTTTGTGGGCAATCTGAATGGCTTCGGCCACTTTCGACGGAGCATCGGTCATGATCACCACATCGGCGGTTTCAATCGCCGCATCAGACCCCAGGCCGCCCATGGCCATCCCTACATCAGCGCGGGCAATAACCGGGGCATCGTTAATGCCATCGCCGACAAAGGCGACCTTGCCCCGATTCGCACGATTGAGGAATTCCTCTAGTGCATCGACTTTGTCCTCTGGCAGCAGTTCAGCCCGATACTGGTCTAAACCCAGTTTGCGGGCAATACTATCCGCTACCGATTGGCTATCCCCAGTCAGCATCGCCGTCTGAATTCCCTGAGCATGGAGAGCGCAAATCGCCTCAGCTGCATCTTCCTTCAGCTCATCGGCAATCAGGATGCGTCCACTATAGGTGCCATCCACGGCAACGTGGGCAACCGTGCCGTCTACGCTGCAGACATCGTGGGGGATATTCTCTCGGTGCAGTAGGCGATCGTTCCCGGCCAGCACGGTACGGCCATTTACCTGAGCCCGAATGCCGTGGCCCGAAATTTCTTCATAGTCCTCCACCCCAGAGGTATCGATAGACTGACCGTAAGCTTGGCGAATGGATTGAGCCACCGGATGGTTAGACTGCGATTCGACCTGGGCGGCCAACTCCAGCAGTTGAGGCTGGCTCAAACCGTTGTGGGTGACGACATTCGTCACGCGGAAATTGCCCTGGGTGAGGGTACCCGTTTTGTCGAAGACTACCGTTTTCACCTGGGTCAGGGCATCCAGAAACGTCGATCCTTTCACCAGAATGCCGCGCTTAGCTGCCCCCCCGACGCCGCCAAAGTAGCCTAGGGGAATGCTAATCACCAGCCCGCAGGGGCAGGAAATGACCAGCAGCACCAGCGCTCGGTAGTTGCCATACGGCCTGGGTCGCCCCTGGCAACAGCAGCGGCGGCAGAATGGCCACCGCCAGGGACAGAAACACCACCACCGGGGTGTAGTAGCGGGCAAAGCGGGTAATAAATTTTTCGGTGTCGGCTTTTTTGCTGCTGGCGTTTTCCACCAGTTCCAGAATGCGGGAAATGGATGACTCGGCGAAGGGTTTCGTGACCTGCACTGTGAGGGCACCCGACTGGTTGATCATGCCCGCCAGCACGGTGTCTCCAGTATTCACCGTGCGGGGCACCGATTCCCCCGTCAGGGCGGAGGTATCCACCAGGGACTTGCCCTCCAGAATGTCACCATCCAGGGGCACCTTTTCGCCGGGGCGCACCAGAATTAAATCGCCGACGCTGACAGATTCTGGCGATACTTCCCGCACGTCTCCATCCACCTTCAGGTTGGCGGTATCGGGGCGCACCTCCAGCAGGGCCTTGATGGAGCGGCGCGATCGCCCCACAGAATAGCCCTGAAACAGTTCCCCCACCTGGAAGAACAGCATCACCGCCACCGCTTCGGGAATTTCGTGGATGGCGATCGCCCCCAATGTCGCGATGGTCATCAAAAAATTCTCATCAAAGATGCGCCCTCGCACAATGTTGCGTCCGGCGGTGGTGAGCACCCCCCAGCCGCTGATCAGATAAGCCGGTATTAGGACAGCATACTCAGCGATGGCGAAGGGAGTATTGTGCAGCGGTTCGTTAAAAATGAATCCGATCAGAAACAGCACCGCCGCAATGACAATCGGCGTTAGCTCCTTCCGCAGGTCAAAATTGTCGCGATCGTGGGTGTGCCCGTGGTCGTGACCGCAGCACCCACCCTGAGTTTCTACTGGCGGAGTCGTCACTGTCGGACGGGGGGATAATTCGTTGCCGCAGCAGCACCCAGTGGATTTGTGGGCATGAGCGCCGTGGGAGTGGGAGTCTGCCATTTGAAGTCCCCTGCAATACTGACTGAACATCTGAAATACTATTCAGATGATACATGATAGTGATTGGTCTGCCACAAGTGGGACAATGGCAACTCAGTTGGGCTGGACCTGGTAGTGAAAGCGATGTGTAAAAACCCAGCTAGTGAGAGCGAGGTATGAAACCCAGCAAACAGATTAATCAGCTTTATCGGATTGTGGCTCAATTGTCTGGCGCTGCGGCTCTAATTCGGGTGCTGGGCTTTCTGGTGGTTTTGGCGTTGTTCTGGCTGCCGATTGCGCTGCCGCTATACGTATGGTTGGGCACCACGACATCGCTAAGTGTGGTGCCGCTGATTTTGTTGTACGGTCTTTTTGTTGCATGGCTCCAGGTGTGGGGTAAACAAGTTCACCGGATTCCCAATCCTCTGCAAGCCCACGGACTGGTTAAATCTGTTCAAAATGGACGAGAACTATGCGCGGGGACCACGCTGGGGCTAGTGAGTTTAGGCTTACTCTTTTGGCTGGAAGGCTGGCTGGGCTGGCTGGAGTGGCAGACATTTCCCCCAAACGTCTGGCGTATCTTGCATGAAGGATTGCTGGTGGGGTTAGGGGTTGGTCTGGCTGAGGAACTTGTGTTTCGAGGCTGGTTATGGGATGAGTTGCGCTATGACTGGGGTTGTTCAAGGGCGCTGTGGGCTAGCAGTGTTGTCTACGCTGCGCTCCATTTCATCAAGCCCTGGCAGGCTATTGTAAACGAGCTGCCGAGTTTTCCAGGACTTTTGTTGTTAGGGTTGACCCTAGGATGGGCACGCCAGCGCACCCGGGGTCGCCTGGGGATGGCTATTGGTTTGCATGGGGGGTTGGTGTGGGGCTACTACCTGGTGGGGGTGGGAGACTTAGCCCGCTACACCCAGGTAGTACCCGACTGGGTTACGGGAATTAATCAAAACCCCCTGGCTGGCGTTGCAGGTGTAGTCTTTTTGTGTGCCATTGCGACTGTGTTGCAGTGGGGAGACAGCAACAGGCCCTCCAAGTGCTAGCTTGAACCTAGAGCCCTGCCCTCAGATCTTCCCGCGAACTGTTGCCCTATGCATCCCCATGAATCGACCATTCAAGAACAGTACAACCAGCTAGCACAAATCTATGACTGGCGCTGGGGTCGGTACATTGCCAACACCCTGGCCTTCTTCAAAGCTTGGGCCGACATTCCGCCCACTGCTGCGGTACTGGATGTCGCTTGTGGCACAGGGGAACTGGAGCGATTGCTACTCAACGACAATCCGGCTCAGGTTATTGTTGGCGTTGATCTTTCAGAGCAAATGCTGTCGAAGGCTCGACAAAAACTGTCCGGCTATAAGAACGTGAGCTTTCACCAGGCGACCGCCTCGCAGCTACCATTCCCCGACCAGTCTTTTGAGGTAGTGGTATCGGCCAATGCCTTTCACTACTTTCCTCAACCGGGGGTGGCTCTCCAGGAAATGAAGCGGGTGCTAAAACCGGGGGGCACTGTGGTGATACTGGACTGGAGTAAGGATTTTCTGCTGTGCCGGGTGTGCGACTGGGTACTTAAACGCCTGGACCCGGCCTATCAGCAGTGCTACACCGAGGCGGAGCTGCGTGGGCTGTTCCAGGCTGCGGGGTTTTGCATCGACCGTACCCAGCGAGTCCGGTTTGATGTGGTGTGGGGGGTAATGGCAGTATCGGCGGTGGGCTGACTCTCACTCATCCAGGTGCGCGGCCACTTCTCGATAGAGAGACATGATGTGGTCGTCTGCCAAGCCGTAGTAGACGTTGCGGCCCTGGCGACGATAGGTGACCAGACGCTGCGATCGCAGCACCCGCAACTGATGGGATACGGCTGACTCCCCCATTTTCACCGCCGCCGCCAGATCGCAGACGCACAGTTCCTGCTGGGCCAGGGCCGAGAGCAGCTTCAGGCGGTGGGGGTCAGCCAGGGCACTGAAAAACTCCGCCATGCGCTGAGCTCTGTCCGTCTCCAGCACCAGAGACTGCACCAGCCGCACATTCTCCAAATGCACCAGGGACTCTTCACACGCCGGAGCATCGGTATTGTGCATCGGCGGTTCTTTAGCGGGACGGGACTTAGCCATGAATCATTTGCTCTCAGCATTCCTCCTATAATACTGAGAATCATTACCACCTGAAAGCTTGTTCAGATGGTGTTAGGTTTAGGGGCGATCGCTTCCAGTATCTTGCAGTACGTGCAACAAGAGCTTTAGGTCAAAGTGTCTCCAGCTAGCCTAACCCGCCTGAAACCAGCAAAAAAAGGGCAAACCCCACCAGAAAACTAATCGCTGACCATTGGGTGTCTTCGTTCGACTCGTGGGCTTCCTCCAACATATCCTCCACTGCCGCCAGGGTATAGAGCCCCGCCACAAAGACTAATGCGGCCATCTGGAGAGACTCGGCCTGTCCCCGCAGGCCGAAATAGGCAATCAGAGCGGTACCCACCACCGGAATGACAAAAGAGGCCGAGATCAGCAGCCTTCTGGCTCGACCCACTCCCTTGTTGCGAAAATTGGCATTGACTGCAAAGCCTTCGGGAATGTCGGCTAGCACCTGCCCCAGGGCCAGCACCAGGGCCAAACTACTCGACACCGCAGAGCCGCTGCCAATCAACAGGCCATCTCCCACCAGGTCGGTGGCGACAGCCACATAAACCATCCAGGCCCCGGCCCCAGCCCCCTCCGGTTGCTTCTGCTGCCATCGCTCAATCCGGCCTTTGACCATCAAATAGGCGAGTCCGCCCAGCAAAAACGCCAGTGCCAGTAACCAGGTGGATGTGTCCTGCAATGCCTCGGGCATTACCTCCACGGCTATCACTGCGATGACAATCCCGGCAGCAGCGTGGAGGGCATAGTTCAAGGTTCTTTTGGATGGGCGTAGCCATTCTGCCAGCACGCCTCCCCCAAAGTTGCCGATCGCTGGTAGGAGTGCCAAGCCAATAACTTGGATGAGTTGGCTATTCATGACTGCCTAATTCTCAGAAAAGATCTGCGGGTTGCAAGCCGCTGAGGTCAACTTTGGGTTCCCGCCAGAAAGGTTAATCTTCACCGACATCCCACCAGGAGACATCCATCACCCGGAAGATTGCTCCTCAGACCGCTTTCGCTGATTCATTTCAGTTCATGCTGTTGAAGCAGCAGCGCTCCTGGCTATGTGCTCGAAGGTTTACGGTGAAGTCTGAGGCCAGAGCCGTAAGAGTCCCTGGGACACCAGAACCAAAATCGGTAGCTTTAGCAGGGGGCCAATCATCAGAGTCAGGGCGGTCGTTGATTGGGAGCTAAAACTTCACGAGTAGGGCGGTGCTGTACATGACCAGGAGTCCAGTGGTGAAACCGATTAAGCTTAACCCTGACCATCCCAAAAGAGCTGACTGGCGCAATTGTCGTTGCAGGTAGCTGCCCACTTCGACAATAACTTGCAGAATGGAGCCCGCACCAATTCCGAGAAACAGGGCGGCCCAATGGGGCGAAAACGCAAAGGCTCCGATCCAAAGACCCACTACAGCGGGTAGTCCTGCCAGGGCCGCCAGCATGACGAAAGTTGGCCAGCGTAATTTTTGCTTCAGTAGGGGTACGATAATCCCCAAGCCTTCCGTCAGGTTGTGGAGCGTGAAGCCAATCACTAGAAACGAGCCCAATGCCAGCTCGCCCAGGGCAAAGGCAGTACCAATGGCTAACCCCTCCCCCAGATTGTGCAAACCAATGCCCAGCGCCATGTAGGTAGATAGGGCGGTACCTTCAGGAGCCTTGCCCTGGCGACGACCCACAGCCAGTAAGGTCAAAAATGCAACCGTTGCAGACAACCAGACTAGCGCTTGACCTTGAAATGCGATCGCAGCTCTCGCGGCCAGTTCCAGCCCCTCTTGCAAAGTATCGACTAGGAGAAATGCTAGCATTCCCAGCGTCAGGGTCAGCACGAATGCCAGTCCCCGCTGCCCCAACACTCGCAAATAGGGATAGCACAACATGCCCAACCCGACAGGTATCAGCCCCACATAAAGCCCCAGCCAACCGTAGCTCAGCAGGGTTGCTAGGGAGAATTCAGGGGTGGGCAGGGCCACGTCAACCGTGTGAGCAAATGTGATGCCTGTGTTTGTAAGCAACGTAAGGTGATGGGCTTCTCCCTCGACCCAGGGGTAGGGAATTTGGACGGTTGCCGTTGCCAGTCGTGGAATCGTACCGGAGGGATGCTGGGTGAAAGCCCAGTACGCGCCATCGACTTGCACTTGAGCTAGGTTTATGGGCTCTGATCCTTCAGCCCGCACCTGGAGTGTAATGCCGTCCTGGTTGAGAACGGTACGCTCAACGGTGAGGGATTCCAGCGGCGGAGCATTGACATTGAGCAAGCGCGCTGGATTGACCGTTAGCAGCAGGGCCAGCAGTCCGCCTAGCAGCACTGGGGGTAAAACCCAGCGCCAGGGGAACGTCTTTGAGAAGATTTTCATGCCACCACCTCAAACGCACTCATCCAACCAAGTTCGGCGAATTCAGCCTGATGGGCATGAAACATATAGATGCCGGGAGCAAAGTCTGCAAAGGAGCACTCGATGATTCCCCGTTGCCCCTGGCACAGCATCACCGTATCGACCATGCGCAAAGTTGGAGTCAAGGTAGTGCCGTGGTCGTAGTAGTCGAAAAAGTTAGCGTGCAGATGAAAGGAGTTGATTGGGTCGAACTCAGTGACGTTAATTAAATAAATGCGAATGGGGCGATCGCGCTGCACCTGAATGGGCTGCTTCATATAGGCATGGGGAATGGTGTTGACCGCATAGACTTCGTTTTCCTCATCAAAATTGGTATCGAAGCCGTTCATCACCATCAGGAACTCTTGCCAGCGCTGGTTTTCTGGCGTACCCAAAACCCGCGATCGCGCCATTTCTACCTGCTCTGGATGCCGCGACGGGTCTGGATCGACAATGAATGCGCCATATAAACCCTTATGCAGGTGGCGCTTAAACGGCACGGAATGACAGTGATAGAGGTGACAGCCAAAGGGCTTCGCGTCAAATTCATAGGTTACCGTTTGCCCCGGTGCCGCCTCTAAAATGCCAGGAATACCATCCTGCTTAGCGCCGTGGATGCCATGAAAATGCAGGGTGTGCAGATGCGAGCCCCGATTGGTAAAGCGAATCCGAATGCGATCGCCCTCGGTCGCGCGAATCGTCGGCCCTGGTACCTGGCCGTTATAAGTCCAGGCGGGATACATGACCCCAGGAGCCACCTCGATCTCTCGCTCAATGGCTGTAATAGTGTATTCCCGTAGCCGTTGCCCTGTCGGCAACTGCGACACCTCACCACCATCCCATTGGGTTAGTAATGTATGGGGATTAAAGCCATTCTGGTGGTAATCGACCTCGCCTAAAGTGGTCATTCCCTGGTGCATCGCAGCCGAAATGGTGGACGCACTCGTTTGGGCTAAATCGGTCTGGCTAAATCGCTGCCCCAACCAGGTGCCGACACCTAAAAGTCCTGCCCCAAGTAGCGATCGCCGCTGTCCATGCCAATTCATTGCTTTTCATAATTATTTCATAATCTCCAGCTTACTAGATTGTATCTTTGTTTCATAATCCTTTCATAATTAGCGGTAGCCTGTATATTTTGCCTTTTTGCTTTTAATGAGGTGGCTGAAATTTGGTTTTGCCTACACGCAGACCGAGGAGATTGCCTAAAGGAGGAAAATAACCACCACCACCGGATAAGTAACCAACAAAATACTGCCCGTAATGCGATTCAATTCCCTTTGTGGCAAGGCTAGACCAATGACCAGGAGCAGAGCAGCCATCATGAGCAGCAAGGGGAGATGCAAATGAGCCGCGTCCAGCACCTGCAGCGGACGAATCACCGCCGCCATCCCCAGGGTCATGGTGACGTTGTAGGCAAACGAGCCCACTACACCGGCGACCACGGCTTCAGAAATGCCTCGTCGTGCCGATGACCAGGCCAGCACCACCAGTTCAAAGGCCGTTGCAAACCCCACCAGGGTCAGTCCCAGCTTGGTCTGGGTTGCCTCGACACTACTGATCTGGCGCACCGCTTCTACCAATAGCGTCGCCCCAATCGCCATTGCTACGAGTCCAGCTAGCACCAGCAGCAAGTCCTGACTGACTCGACGGGAATCAGCGATTTGACCGTGGGCCAGTTTGGCTTCTGCCTCTTCAATTTCCTCGGTTTCTCCCAGGGTAGGCGGATGCCGTTCAACGATCCAGATCACCGCTACATAGAGAATGTAGAACCCCACCAGTACAGCCCCCTCGAAGCGGCTGACCTGGCCATCCCAGACAAAGGCTGTGGCGATCGCGCCAATGGGAACGCTCAATAAGGCGTAGCGTCTCACCCGCTGACCGAAGGGCAGGGGGGCGAACGTAGTGAACCGGGAAGATGTGTCGCGCCTGATTGTGGTGTCGGCCAACGTCGCCGATCGCGATCTGGGCAGCGTCGTCGGCGACATTCAGGCCCAGATTCGGGAGAATGTGCAACTGCCCAACGGGTACTTCATTCAGTACGGCGGCCAGTTTGAGGCGGAGCAAAACGCGACGAACAACCTGCTGGTGTACAGCATCGTGGCGGCGATCGCGATCGCGGTGTTGATGTTCTTCTCCGTCAAGTCACTGCCTGCGACGGCGGCAATCATGATCAACCTGCCCCTGGCCCTGGTGGGCGGCATTGTCTCCATCTTGCTGACGGGCGGGGTGATGTCGGTGGCCTCCCTCATTGGCTTCATTACCCTGTTTGGGGTTGCCGTCCGCAACGGCCTGCTGCTGGTAGACAACTACAACGCCAAATTCGCTGAGGGGCTGCCCCTGAAGAAAGCGGTGTTCCACGGTTCCCTAGAGCGGGTGAACGCCATTCTAATGACGGCCCTGACCTCCGCGCTGGGAATGCTGCCGCTGGCGATCGCCAGCGGCGCGGGTAACGAAATCCTCCAGCCATTAGCGATCGTGGTGCTGGGGGGCTTGTTCACCTCCACCGCCCTGACGCTGCTGGTGATTCCGGCGCTCTATGCGCGGTTTGGTCGCTGGTTCATGCCGAAACCCAAACGGGGAGAACTGGAAGCGTCATTTTCCAGTGATAGCGCACCGCCATCAACAGTGATTTATAAACCGTAGCCCGCCACAGGATTGAGCGGAAGGCGCGATCGTGTGCTCTTTAGGGAGGATGCGATCGCGCCTTTTCCCATTCTTCTCTACCCCTACTGTGGAG
>NZ_JBYJZJ010000009.1:0-34528 GCF_057732415.1 Thainema salinarum CENA647 | reverse complement strand
AGGTAAGTGTTTCGCCGCGTTCTAGAGCAGTTGGCTTTGTCGCAGTGTCTGAATGCCCATTTTGTGCGTCCCAGATGAAATTGGTGGCGATTGCAGATCCCATGCTATGTGCGATGACAAATAAGGGCGCAGAGTCCCCAGCTTCAGCAGCAAGCGATTTTAGCGTGTTGTCGAAACATTGATGGATTTCATTGTAGATATTCCGCTCACTCTGTGAAACCAACGGCTGATAAGCAATACTATCTGCCAGTGAATGGAAAACAAAGTCTCGCAATTTAAATACTGGGTTTGTCTTTCTTTCAATGTTGAGGCGGCAAAATAGCTCATTTTCAAGGTCTTGTATGATGTCAGCCCAATATACGGCTTTAAATACTAAGCGCTTTTCAATTTCGTCAACTGATAGTGAAAGTGCTTCAGCGACAGCCTTACAGATTCTTGGAGATATGCCACTCACAAAGTTTTTACTTGCTGGATCAGCAAATTCTTTGTCAGTCTTTCCGATGCCATGAATGACCGCGATCGCAATCTTGTTAGACATAGCGATATTCAACTCCAAAGTAAGTGTGGCGAATCAGCCTATTGTTTAGGTTGATATGTCAGAGAATTTTGGTCAGTACCCACACGGGTGATATTCAAGGCTAGAGATTATTCAGACGCATAACTTATTACTGCTTCTAGAGAAAATTACAGAAACAGGAAAGCTTTGTCTAAATAAATCTGTAGTTCCTAGAGGTGCATTGAAGTCGCGATCGCAACTTCGATGCACTTCCACAAATCCTGTACTTCCCACACCATCGGTTACGCCTCAGTTAACAGCGTATGGGCGCTTGGGTATTGGTGAGGAACGAAAGCTAGTCATCTCCTAGTACAACCCGGCCAGGGCTTGAGTCTGTCTGTGAAGCGATACAGGCTGCTGACCCAATCCGCCCTGGCCACCCAAGCGCCAGAGTTTTTTGAAATTTCTTGCTTCCCACTAGCCCACCCCTCTCCCCCACCCACCACCCCCGGAGGAGAAGAACCGGGAGGTTGCTGCTGGCCGCCGCAGGCGGCAGCGCCAAAACTCAAAACCCTTTCGCAGATCGTTCTTGTAGTTTTTCAAATGCTTGAATCGGCAGATTGCGGAATTCTGCCTGATACCAAAATTCTCGATATTTGAATTCGGCTTCTACTCCAAAGCCTTTTAGCCACTGTTCAGCGAGTCCAGCTTGGGCACTATTTCGCACGCGCAAACGAAATTGATTCGTGCCTAAATCCAGTTCAAAAATGCAGTTTCTCTTCATACAAAAATCAAATTCAACTAACTTAATTATAGTGCAAAAGTACTTGTTTTTATAGTGCGATCACCATATAATTTTGTTAGTTGATTTTGGTTTTTGTTCATGGTTGATGCTGATAATTTGGTTTACTCAAAAGCCGCTGCTAGTCGCATTTTGGGCTTGATTTATCGTCAAGTAAAAGAGCTGCGCGTCTATAAAAATTCAATCTGGGTTTATCTGCCTGGTAAGCGTCCATTCTTCATGTCAAAGTCCTTGTTTCACAAGCATTTCAAAGAACACCGGATTGCTCAGGCAAGGGCTTTAACTGTTACTCCTAATCTGTTTCATGAAGGCTTATTTACTGTCAGGAACGAAAGCAAAAACAGCCGCTATGAAGTATCAGCAAAACGCTCTATTTTTTGGTGTGAATGTGAAGACTATCGGAACCAGGAAATGTTCTTAGATGACATCCCGCGTTGCAAGCATGTTTATGCAGTAATGCAGCATCTTGGCAGCGCTGATCTAGAAACTGCGATCGCATCTTAATCCGTTGCCCTGGGCATGGCTTGAAACTGCCCAACTTAGTTGATTTTGGTTTTTGACATGTTTGAACACGATTTACAACGCGACCAAGAACGCCGACAGCGGCAAGCCGATGAACAGGCAGCAGAATGGGGTTTTGATGCTCTAGAACTCCGCGAAATGGTGAAGCGACACGGAGCTAAGCAGGTCTTGCGGGAACTGGCAGTGATTGAGCCGAATTTGGTTTGGTCTATTCCGTCAGATTCTTACCTGATTGGCGGTTACGACGATCCGAACCCTGTACACCACGACGAATTCTAGAGGAGGGGGGAGCACAGCTCCCCCAGACGAACCATGCAAACGAATGGAACTAAACCGAAAGCGCCAACGCCACCCGATGCGATCGCAACTTCCACACTGCTGGAAATGCAAACTGCATTGAAACGGCCACTCCCTCAGCAGTTGCTGAAATCGAAAACTCTCAAAGGCAAGCGGATCGATTTTGTCCCCTGGTACACCGTCGTATCGGTGCTGGATAAGTATTGCCCTGGTTGGCAGTGGCAGATTGTGACCATGCACACGACCGAGGATCGGCTCTTCCTAGTTGGACGTTTGACTGTTCCAACCGCAGACGGGTTGATTTTGCGAGAGGCAACCGGAACTGAGGAACTGAAGCGCATCACCGACGAGGGCGAGATCGCCGAGATTGCCTATGGCGACCCATCCAGCAACGCTGAGTCGATGGCGTTCCGCCGATGTGCTGCAAAATTTGGCTTGGGCCTCTACATGTACAAGTAGGAGCCACCATGAAAACAGAATGCGGCAAGTGTAACGGCTACGGTTACGTCATTGTTGGAGGAACGCGAGGTGGCGTAAATGGTGAATATATCATTGGCCCCGAAACTGAAGAATGCGATCAGTGCGAGGGTGAAGGCGACATAGAAGCACCTGAAATAGACGAGGAGGAGTAACAGCACCAGCGCCGGACGGAGACAACCGACTGGCGCTAACCTGTTCTACCCCTACCCTTTCTTATCTCTCTCTCCTCTCCCACACCCAGCGAACGGAGCGCCCATGACGATCCTCACGAAGCGAAGCGTAGTGATAATAGTCATGAGCGCGGAGAGAGCGACGCTACGACAGCTCGATCAGTTGAAAGTAACTATGATGATCACGCTGTATTTTGTATGACGATCACAATGCTGTCTGATGTTCTAAAGAAAAGGCTTGAGAAGCTCGACACTACGATGTACGAGATTTCCAAGAAGATTGCAGAATCCCGTAACCCACCTAAGAAGGTGACTGATCTGAATGCGACGGTTGCCAAAGTCTTTGATGACCCACAGGGACGGCGCTGGTCTAGTGTGCAGGAAGTGATTGAGGCGATGGGCGGCGAAATCGTTGTTCACTGGCATGACGAAAAAAGCCTGACCCCCAACCGAGAGCCAGACTCAAATTAGTTGATTTTGGTTTTCGTCAAGAAAACCGATCTTTATTGTAAAGCTGCGATCTGGTTTGTAACGTTGCGATCGCATTTCTTGCGGTGGCAGATTTTTTAGGATATTCCATTAAAATGCAATTCCATTAAAATGCAATGCCACTGAGATGCAATATTCGCCGGAGAAGCAAATTGTCACAATGCAAGAAATTTTGTTGAAAAGGCTCGATGAATTGGGCATGACTAGATATCAGGTCGCAAAGGCGATCGCGGATAAGCAGGGTCGAAGAGCCTCGGACATAACAACCCGTGTCAGTCAGACGTTTGAGCACCCTGAGAGCAGACAATACGCAAACCTAGCCGATGTTATTGAGGTTTTAGGTGGCCGTGTGGTCATCGAATGGTCGAGTGTCGAGCGAGAAGCACCATAATGCTTTGCCTGGATACTACACAGTTGCTGAGATCGCTACAGAACTGAAACGTTCCGAAAAGTGGGTTCTTCGAAAGATTACAGGCCGCCATCCGCATCAGCCAGAGCTTAGAGCCTATTTAGTCAATCGCATCTACCTGGTTCCTGAAGCAGAGGCTATTGCCTTTATTCAACGTTATCGATGAATTCATGTGGCATATCAGCAACTGCGATCGCATTCTGTTGTGTGTTTTGGTCTTTCGGAAGACCAGCCCCCTAAAGAAAAAGACCCAGCGCTAACTGGGTCCACACGAAAATAACTAGGAATCATCATGACACTTACAACGCCGATTCAACTACCTCAGAAGATCCATTACAGGCTCACAACCGAAGAATGGCAAGAGGTTTGGGAGAATTTACGCCCCGCTGAGATCCGTATCCTGTATCACCTCAAGACGCTCGATCCGTTCGGAGATAAAGAACTAGAAATTGGAGTTCGAGAGCTAGCCAGAGAGTTAGGTGTCGCCCATACAACCGTCTCAAGAGCGCTGAAAGTCCTAGACCAGAAAGGATACATCAATTTAGAACTGCTCAAGGTCAAGGTGAAAGTGCGATCGCATTTTGAAGTGGTGCCTCCACGCACCAGTGGTGCCTCCACGCACCACCCTGAAGTGGATCAAGTGGTGCCTACAGACACCAGTGGTGCCTACAGACACCAGTTAGAGGCTGAAGTGGTGCCTACAGACACCACTTGGTGCATGGGCGCACCACTGGTGCCTACAGACACCACCACCGAAAACTTTACAGCACAAGGCTTTGAGCGACTTTTTGATCAATCTGCAAATCTACCAGAACAGATCTGTTCAAACTTTAAAGAAAACAGAACTGGTACTGAAGGCGTACAGCCTGTGGAAAAACAGGAAGGAATGGTAAACGTTGATTCGTTGTGCCAAACCATCTCTGAGGGCACTGGAGTACAAATAAACGCTGCTTTACGTGGGATAGTTCAAAAAATCCAAAACAAGCACCCTGAAGAGGCACAGAGACGTATTCAGGCTGCTGTCGCAGCCTATCTAGAACAGCAAGAAACTGTTCGTAACCCTCAAGCCTTTATCAGCGCAGCCCTGAGACGTGGGTTTACCAGCAACGAAGAGAAGAAAACTCGTAACAAAACAAAACAAAACTCTAGTCAGGATTCAATTCCCTGTCGCGACCTCAGCGACCTAATTTCTGAAATTTCGGTGCATTGTCAGCGGCTCGGTATGACTCCGGCTGAAGCGCTGGAACGATTCGGCAGACCAGAACAAACACTGGCCACGTTGAACGATCTCGACCTGGCTACCCTTCGCTGTGAGATGAGAACTTGGTTTAATCCCATAGATTTACCGATGGATTAGACAAACCGAACTCAGGAATTTAAGCTTTTTGTCTCATACAAACGCCGCAATTTGCAATAGTTTCGGTGTTAAAAAGTTGTAACCGAAAATGAAAATCGCTTTTCTGGCTTCACCGAAACTTGAACCAGAATTCGGTAGGGGTACTGGTACGAAAAATTCCTGCAAAATCCATATTATGTGGATACACAGAGATTTTTTTAAAGCTATGACCAACCAGAATTCGGAAGTCGCTACCCAGATTCGGCCTGAGCAGGCAATGGAACAACTAGGTTTAAAAAAGGATGCTTACTATGAGGATCTAAAGTTTTTAGGCATCAAGGCAAAGCGGGATTCTGATGGTAAGTGTTACCTCGATCCAGAGCAGTTTGAGCTATTAGTTATGTTGCGCGACCATGTGAACGAAACGGGCAAGCGTGACGGCTTTGACATTCCCGGTGAGCTGGCCACCACCGTTGGCTCTGAGATGGGCTGTCAGAATGAGCCGACATTTGCTGAGCCAGAAGCCGAGGCTGAGCAGTTTGATATCGAATCGCTGATTGAGGCAGCGGCAGAGTTAGCGGGTTCGCGGATGACGATGAAGGAGCAGGTGATAGCTGCGATCGCAGATCAGCTTACCTTTGACGATCTACCGGAGCATGTGAAAGCCAAGGTTCAGAGCGTGAGGGCAGCGACTGACCCAAAATTGCGGCCACAACAGGTGGCGCTAGCAGTCCTCAACCAGTGGCGGCAGAAGCAACAGGCAGACGTAGCGTAGACTCGCCGGAATTTGCCCGCATCTGTGAAGCGGTTCGGCAGGGTTGCAATGTTTTGGTTCTGGGGGAAGCTGGCAGTGGTGCCGACTTGCCCCAGGCCGTTGAGGATCACTTTGCTGGAACGTTCGATTGTGCGATCGCAATTTATAAGGGCAGCGCCAAACTGTTCTACAAACGGATGGCTCAGGCGCTGGATATCCCCACTGAGAACGGCGAAGGTAAACCGCTCAATGTAGACGATCAGAAAGATGAGCTGCTGGATAACATCGGCGCTCAGACGCTGCTGATTTTGCCGGAGGCTAAACGGCTTTCGGCTTCGATTCGCTATTGGTTGGAAGATGCGATCGCAAATGGGTGTCGCGTCGTCATGTTCTCGCCCGTGAACCCTGGCCGAGATATTTTTCTCAACCTGCTGGAGATTGAGCTGGAGCTGCCCAGTGATGCCGCCATTCGTCAGGTAATGGAGCAGGAAGCACAGCGCCAAGGATTGCAGCTTTCCCGCGCAGAACTGGCCGAACTGCAACCGCTGGCCGGACGAAACCCAATGTTGGCGAAGAAGGTTGTCCGGCAGCGCAAGTTAGGCATCAAACATCAGAAGCCAGAACACACTCAATACATCGTGATCATGCCCGTCATCGTTGCCTGTCTGATGGCCTTTGGCATCGTCCGCTTTGTCGGCATGGGCACGGGTAACAAGTCACTCTATATCTTCGGTGGTGTAACGCTGGTGGCCGGAATGACGCTAAAACAGTTAGGAAGTGTCAGAGGTGCTAGGAAGCGGTTAGGGCAGTGACGAACGGCGAAATATCAAGGCGTTTAATGAAGCCACACCTACAAACTCTCTGGTGCTGGCAACGAGAGCGTGTACTGGAGACAGTGACAGTCTGCTTAGAGTATTTCCTGAATGGTGATGAGGCCGGATTCTGGGACAATCTCAACCAGCTAAACGGAAAACCCAAACAGGTTGCCTTGCTGTGTATCAGAGATTGTTTGCGGTATGTGCAGGTTAAGGGAGAGCGGAATCTAAAGATGCAGTCGATCTGCGATCGCAATCAGTATCGGTTTCTGAGTTCTGGATGAAAACCCTTCTCAGACTTCTCATCCAACCCTTAAGTCAACTTCAGATCCGACTCAGAGCAGGTTCAGGCTGGCCCTCCACTATAGGAATCAACAAAGGAAAGCAAACCGCTTGATTCCGCCCAAGGAGGCCCCACTGATGAAATCTCTACTCGCTAATCTCTCCATCCTCGCTATTGCTGCTGCTGTTGTTGCTCCCGCTGCTGGTGCGGCTGAACTGACTCCCCAAACCAAACTCAATGAGCGCTTTGAGCAAGAACGCATCGAAACCCTCAACCAGTTGACCGACCGTTTTGAAGAGTCTCGCGATCAAGTTCTCAACAAAGGTCTCAACGACCGCTTCAAAGCTGAACGGATTCAAACCCTCAATAGTCTGTCAGACCGTTTTGAAGAGTCTCGCGAAGATGTTCTCAACAAAGGCTTGAATGACCGTTTCAAGCAAGAACGTATCCAGACGCTCAATAGCCTGTCTGATCGCTTTGAAGATGCTCGTGATCAGAACTTAGATAGCTAATCCTTTTCCATCCCGCTCCACTCCTTCCCCCAGGTTGACGCTTGGGGGATTTGTTCACCTATAAAGCTTGGAATCAGGTTGCTTTCCGTGATTCCGTCCCTCCTGCATTCACCTGTGGGAGGGTTCTTGCTTTTAGCCGCTGAACGGGCACTCTGATTAGAAGACTTTCCCCTGAATGCCCATGATGGCTATCACTCACGCCGCGATCGCAACCGCAGGCGTATCCCTTCTCTTCAGTACCGCTGACCCGTTACCGTTGGCATTGGCCGTTTTGGGTTCACAACTGCCCGACCTGGACACCACAACCAGCGTGATTGGTCAGGTGTGCTATCCGATCAGCAGTTGGATTGAGGATCGCTTTCCGCACCGGAGCATCACCCATAGCCTAGTCGCCACGGCTGCGATCGCAACTATCGCCTTACCTATTGGCATCTACTTTGGCAACTGGCAGGTAGCCGCAGCGGTTCCCGTGGGGCATCTGTTCTCCTGCTTCTCAGACTGGGGTTTTTTGCATAACCCCCCGAAAAGGTATATTCCACAATGAGACTCGCTCATCTCACTCAAGCGGCAGCCGTATCAACTGTTGAATAATCGCTTCCATATCAATGGTTTCAGGCTGCCTATTGAACTCATAGCGACCATAGAAATTGATGTGCTGCCACGCGACTGGCGACACCTGGCTGAGCAGGGCCACCCTAGCCGCGTCACCGCAGCTATCGCTGTGAGTCAATAGGTCGGACAGGATAGAGGCGTTGTAGTAGATGATGCAGTTGGTCAGCAAGCGAGCGCAATCTCCCCATATCTGCTGCTCATACTCGGTCTTAAAGCGAAGCTTACCGAAATTGGCGTAGGAAACGGCTCTGCGCAATTGATGATAGCTTTCGCCCCGGTTCAGCGCCCGCTGGACATTCTGACGCAGGGGAACCGAATCGACATAATCCAGAAGATAGAGGCTTTTGATGATGTTGTCGTACTCCCATAGCGCTCGCCGGGTCTTATTCCTGCGAGCATAGGCACTCAGCTTGCTAACAAGGATGCTCTGAGTGGTGGTCTTCAGAGCCAATGACACCATAATGCGCTGGATGTTGTCCCACTCGGCCACAATGAGCTGAGTATTGATCTTGCGAATCGGCCTGAGCAGGGCATCTCTATACTGACTGGGATGTTTGAACCCATAGAGCGCATGGGTGACCTTGTCATGGATATCCCGGTAGCGCGGGGCGAACTGATAGCCGAATAGGTGCAAGATGGCGAAATTGACCTCGTTGGTACCATGCGTATCGGTGGAATGAACTGTGGGCTGAACCTCAGTCGTGTTGTTGAACAGCAGGTCGAACACATAATGGCTCTCGTGCTCATTCGCGCCGATGATTCTGGCATTGACCGGCACATGGTTGGCCACCAGGGTGTAGGAAACGACGCCCTTTTTCAACCCAAAATACTTGGGTGAATGACGGGCATTGATGGTCTGAATCTGGCTTTCGAACTTTTGTCCATCGCTGCTGGAGTGAAGGGTTCCGTCAATATCGTAGTGCCGAAAAATAGGGAGTTCAGCAATGGCATTGCTGACGAGATCGTTAGCCTTTCTGAGCGTTTCTGGGCGGAGGAAGTTATCGGATGCGTTTGCCAGGGCGTGATAGCTGATATCCGAGGTCTCGCCCATGCGACCCAGCCCCATATTGGTGCCCCAAGCAATCAGGCAGGCGATCAGCACGCTGTCGTCTGATTTTTGTTTGACGTAACGTCCCAATCGGTGTTCAAAGGCTTCGCTAAACTGACAGTGCTGATTGGCGAAATGCACGACGCTGCTGAGGTTGGCGTGCTTCAGCGTACTGAACATCCGATGGTTGATTGACTCGCGAATGCCGGGTGACTGAAGCGTCCACCGGATGGTTGCCCCCCGCTTTTTGATCTCAAAATGTGGATTCTCACCAGCACTCAAGCGTTGATTCACCTGCGCCAGTTGAGCCTCCAACTGCTGTTCGAGCGCTGCCAAATGCGCTTGAATCGGTTGCTTGAGGATCGTTAGCCCAGTTGCTGTAATCAGCTCAGTCTTTGCCTGCCACTGCTGCCTGCTGAGTAGGTCATCCTCGAAACTGCGGAAGCGAACACTGTCGCGGCAGAAAATATCGCCAGATTCCAAACCGTTTCGCAGCAGTCGGTAAACCAGAAACTCGTAGCGGTTTGGTAGTAGATGACCACCGACTTCTGCTGAGGCATAGAGATAGCGTTTGGTTGAGTCTGGAATGAACTGGGTTGGAAACGAGTCTAGGCGATATTGACTCAAGGGTCGCCCTTTTTGCGCCGCTGCTTTCAAGAACGCAAGCGCCTTCAACACAGGGGCATACCCCGAAGCACTGGCAAACTCAATCGCGTGTAGGATAGGCCGCAGATTGCATTTGAACTGTCGCGCCAAAGTATCTACATGCTCCCATTGAAAAGCCGTCTCATCGAAGCTGGCTTGAGTGGCAATGTGCTCAGCCACGAAGGCTAATTTCTGACGCTCTAGGATCTCAAAGGCTCTTGTCCGAACTACCTGAAAGGGAGTGGTTTCGGCAATGGTGTCGTCGGTAAAAAGCTTGAGGATCTGACTGGCTTTTTGCAGGTTTTGGTTACCCTCAACCCGATACTCATACACCTGTTCTTTAGCCGCTATTTTGCTCTCTTCAACATACCGTCTGACGTTGTATATCAGGCTGTTGATCAGATTGTCGTGTGCCCGCTGGTAGCGATGGTAAACAAAGCACAGCAGATACACATACACCGTACCCTCAGTCAGTTGCTTGAGCCGGAAGACAGAGTAATAAGTCACCAGTGACGCATAGTACTTGATGCTCTCGCGGGAAATCTCCAGTGCGGGCAGTAGGTTCTGGGCCAAGCGATAGAGTGGCTGAATCTGATCGCTGCGACGAATCTCACGCTTCACCTCACCGAGGCTGAAATCTTTGGGTTCTCGTTTCAGCTGAGTGATTTCGTACAGCCCTGGTGCATCATCTATCATCCGGTTTAAGGCTTCAGTATTAGCGACTGTCAGATGCTGTTTCACCACGGCAACCAATCGGCCTTGCTCATAGGCAATGGCCTGACCCACTACATCCTGCATAAAACTATATCCAGGTGCGACAAGGCATTGCTCTTCGAGATAACGCACTAGCTCGCGAAAGATGTAGATGGGCTTGCCACAAACCCTGGCAGCCTGTTGAGCTTTGCGCATCAGTGCTTGACGCTCCGCCTCAGCACAGGTGCGGTAGTTGCAGAGTTCAAGGATAATGCGCTGGTGCTTCAGTCGCGTGACCTTCGTCAGTTCAAACTCAGTCAGATGGAAGGTTGGGAAGTAGCGTGCCTGAATATATCGAACATCGGCAGCGACAGCTGAAAATTTGAAGACAAAAAAGAGATGGCGAGCCTTGAAATAGCCCAGTTGTAGAATGGCGTATATCCGGGACTTGATGCTATGCAGCTGCTCGATGGCGGTAGCGTCTCTAGACGATAGCGCGAAGTACTCGCTTTGCTCTTCAGGGGTGAAGTGAGGCAATCCATAGAGGTCGGTAATCTCGTCATCACCCAAGATTTGCAGACGTTTTTGAGTAGGAGCCGCTATCTGCTCTGCCATAGGAATTAGCGATCTCGCTGGGGCGTTGCGTCGTTTACAATAGTCTCAGAAAGTAGACCTTTTGAGACAGGCCCATATTAATGTCTCAATCCATGTCTCATTATTCGATTCTCAAAAGGTCTTAGACCTAATGAAACCTTTGGGGGCGATCATGGCTGTCGTCGGCTATGCGCGGGTCAGCTCTGTGGGACAAAGTCTCGATGTGCAACTCGATAAGCTGAAGCATTGCGACAAGATCTTCCAAGAGAAGCGGAGTGGTTCTTCCAGCAAGCGGCCTCGACTGAAAGCTTGTCTCGAATATGTTAGGGAAGGCGATACGCTGGTGGTGACCCGCTTAGACCGGCTGGCGCGCTCCACGCTTCATCTCTGTCAATTGGCTAAGCAGTTAGACCGAAAGCAGGTCAATCTCCAGGTGCTTGACCAGAACATTCACACCGGCGATGCTACCGGACGGCTGCTCTTTAATATGCTGGGGGCCATTGCCCAATTTGAGACCGAAATCCGGGCTGAACGTCAAATCGATGGCATCCAGAATGCCAAAGCCCGTGGTGTTAAGCTGGGTCGGGATAAGCATTTGACTGAGCAGCAGTGTTTGGAACTGCGACAGAAGCGAGCGCAGGGCGTGCTCATCAAAACCCTGATGAAGGATTACAACCTCTCGAAGGCCAGTGTGTATCGCTATCTGGAGGGTACGAAAGTTGCGCAATCACTAGATTGAGACTCAGATGTCTCTTTGTGGAATATACCTTTTCGAGGGGTTATGCAAAAACCCCCAGACTGCTTCACTCGCCAAGGGGTACAGCTCTTTTGGCCTGTTCCAGCTTGGGCGATCAGTGTCAGCAATCCAAATCGGAGATTGAAGACGGGCAGCACAGGTGAGTATTGGGTACTGGTCGCTGCTGTCGTGCTGCTGTTGTTGGGAATTCAACTGGCAGGCACTGGCGGTGTGGCTCAGTCGGTCGGGAGTAATTTGGGCCTGCGTGATACTGCGATCGCAACTTACAACGCCAATGCAGATAAAGCTGTCTATGCCGACATCAAAGGCGTGTGGGCAGATGATCGGAGTCGTGCCGATGGGGAATACCTGATTCTCAAAGCCCAGGGTAACGAGTTCATCGTCACCGACGGCAGCGGCATCTATTTGACGGGCGAGAACATCATCCCAGAGTCTTTGAAGACGCGCACAGGGGAACCGATGCAGGTGAGCCGAGAGACGGTCAGTTTCAGTGATGAGAACCCGACCGAGAAGTTTCAGCAACTTGCGATCGCAACTGCGGGGAGGAAGGTTTATCTATCTGGAACACTGACAGTCGATTATCCCGAAGGCATCACACTCCAGCCACCTGGACGGCAGTATCAAACGGCAACGCTCACAGCGGATAGGATGACATTTGATTTGCATTCACTGGAGCTAGCTACGATTCAGCTATCGGATCAATGGGTGACGGGGAGTTTGTCGGTGATGGTGTTCTAACCTATATGTCTCTTTCTGGTAGGCAGGATAAGATCGAAGTGCATGAAAGGTAATTCAACAAATAGGAAAAGCCCAGACAACTGTCCAGGCTTTGTATTGCTATGAATGTGCGGTTGAGTTACTGATTTGAATCGAGAGGTTCCGATACCTCACATGTCGGAGGGGCAAATTTGCATGGTTGTTGGCGCAACCATGCACCTGCTCCTCCGACAGTCAGGCCAACTAATAACGGAATAACAACTTTAATCAGCAAGTCAGGTAGTCTTCCTGCTAAGGATTCCACCAACTTGTTAGGGAGTGTAATTGTGATAGTCACAGAGTCGTCATTTGGGTCAAGATTCGAATCCTCACCTTTTGGTTTTTTCCAAAACATTATTTGCCTCCTGTAAGGATGTACAAGTTACCCATACAGAGGCCACTTCCAGCGGTATGCAAATTGAAATCGCTGATCGCCTTAATTCGATCCGAATCCTGATTTTGTTTATTGGAGTCGTTGAATTAAACAGCCATCTCACAATGGCCGCTACAATCAGCGAGTTGATTTACATCCCACGTGATGTGGAACCTCGCTAAGGGTATTAATTCAACGATCCAACTCAAATACTTGCTATGGCTAGGGGAGAGCTAGTGTTGTCGTTGTATCGTAGCTAGTTTGTTATACGGTAAAACTTCTCCTCAAAAACTAGAGCGTACACTGAACTCCCTGTGTGGTGCTAGTCAGAAACAAGACGCCTCACACCATTTTCTGCCGAATATCTTTAAAGGTTGGGGGGCCAGCAGTGCTGTCTGACACTACTGCTCTAGCTGACCTAAGGCTAGAGTTGATATTCTCCCTTCCTATTCTAATTCCTTGCTTCCGACCCTTCAACTACTTGTGATCGCAAGGGAATCAGTCTTTTTACGGACGGGTAAGGGTTCGCAGCGATAAAGGTTTGAGCCACTTCCTGGATTTCTAGAGCGTTTTAATGGGCACTCTCTGATAAGGATCTCAGGTGAGTGCATCTATGAAAGGGCTAATTCCCTACGTCTTAGCGGCAGTTGCGATCGCATCTGTTGCTATAGCCCAACAACCCCCAGCGCCGGACGTAATCGAACCAGTGCCACAGACTGAATTGAGTGACAGCCCTAAACGTCTCACAGTGCAGGTTTCAGTCGCTGACCCCGAAGATTTGAAAGTGAAGATGGGTGATCGGGTAGAAGCGGGTCAACTGATTGCCGATCGCTCACGCGAACGTCAGCGGCTAGAAGCGCAACAACAGCAGCTCACGCTGACGGTGCAAAAGCTGGAGACTTCGACTATTTCTCCACCGCTACCACCCGCAGCTGCACCCGCAATTTTGGAGCCGACCTATCTAGAAGAGAATGCCGCGATTGAAAAGGCTCAGGCTGTTGTCGAACAGGCCGAATCTGCGATCGCACTTAAACAACAAGAAATCGCTTACCTTACTCAACTGGCCAGCCTTGACCCGCTGGTAATGGAACATGAGCAGGTTAAGTTAGCTGAGCTGCAACAGCAACACACCGCAGCCGTGCGCGATTATCAGCTTGCGGTCGGTAAACGCAGCACTGCTGAATATCAGCACTCGGTTGTTTCAGCTCAGGCCGTTAGCTCTCTCAACCGAGATGCGCTGGAGTATCAGCAGCAGTGGGCCAACTATGAACAGCGGCTGCGGGACAGGGACTATCAACTTTCACAAACTCAGCTTCGGCTAAACGAGGTCGAAAATGCGATCGCATCTCTTTCAGTTGTCCGTAGTCCCTACGCAGGGCGTGTCCGCCAGGTTAAATGGGTGGGTCAAAATCCTGATGGTTCCCTGTCTGTGGAGCTTACTTTGCTCGTCCGCGATGGCGCTCCCCTGTCTGGAGAGTTCGGAGATGTGCCTAACGCAACTGACAGCCCAAGCGATCCGCAACAGCAGTGAGATTGAAGCGATTAATCAGCGGCTAGAGCTGACCGATGATCGGATTGATTATGCCGAGGCGCGACAGTGGACGGATTACATCACGCTCGATCCGCTGCGCCTGGTGCAGAACATCTTCGGTGGTGGCGATGTGCAGCGAAATCGACTTGCGATCGCAAATCTAGAAATTCAGTCTGCTGACCTGATTCGACGGCGAGAAGAAGTGGCCGAAGGGTTAGCGAGAGAGGTGATCGACTTGGTTCTAGAGTATGAAGCGGCTGCTCGTCTTCTGGAGACGCTACAGAGCCAGATTGAAACGCAGGTCAATCGAGAGGCAGTGATGGAGGCTAGCTATCGCACCGGAGCGGGTAGCACCACAACTATGCTCGGTGTGTGGCAGCGTACCGAAGATCTGGAGGCGCGCTATCGAGAGTTAGAGATCCAGCAAGGGCAAACTATCAGAGAGTTAGAGGTGCTTTGTCATGCAGGTAAAAAGGGGCGTATTGCCAGTTCTAGCCGTGTTGATCCTAGTGGGCGGATCGTGGGCGATTAAGCAGTTTGGTCTGACTGGCGCAACTGGAATACCCAAGCCTGCTGGTGATGAGCTGACTCGAACCATCCTGTCTGAGCAGTACATAGTCGTGCCGGGGTCAATCTATGACGGCGACACCCTGCGCGTTAAAGATGCGCGTGAAGAACTCAAAATCCGCTTATGTGGCATTGATGCACCGGAGAAGGATCAGCAGATGGGCATCGAGAGCCGAGATCATTTGCGATCGCTCATTGACCAGGGGCATGGTGCAATCATGGTTGCTGCCGTGGAAACGGATCGCTACGGTCGAACCGTGGCTGAACTCTACGTTCCCACCGACGACGGCGGCGAGATTCACCTCAACTCTCAGATGGTGGCCGATGGGATGGCCTATGTTTATGACCAGTACGTGACGGGTTGCCCAAACGGGAGTGTGATTGCTAGAGCAGGTGAGGTGGCCGAATCACAGCGGCTAGGCGTGTGGGGCACTCCTGGCATGGTGAAACCTTGGGATTATCGGAAGCAGTAGGTGGGGGAGTTTGGAGTGCGATCGCAAAGCTTTAGTTCAACAGTATTTACTAGATATTTATGCACCATAAAAAAGAACCATTGGTTCACCAAAAATGAACTAATGGTTCTTTATAAATTAGCTGTTTTAATTCACCTTTTATGAATTATTAGATAACCTTTGAAATGATTTTGGCAGAGCCGTATTTATACGGTGGCTAAGCAATTTTTTATAAGCAGAAAATAGAATGATGTTTGATTGATAAATCATTTATCTGAGATATAGAAGCTTGAATATACGTTTCTATTCTTATATGGATAATTGCAGCCAATCAAGCTCTAAATTTGCTCTAGCAAATGTGCTGGCCGCATTGATGCTAGGCGTTTTGGTGGCTATGGCAACCCAGCTTGATTTCGGAAGAGGTATAAGCTGGAAAGCCTTGTTTTATGACAAATTACTAAACTTATCAAAAGGAGTTGCGATGGTTGACTTAAAGCGTTCATCCAAGATTTTAGGTTCAGCATTTGCTTTAGGTGTTCTTGCATTTACTAGCTCTGTTTTACCGAGTCATGCAGGTACTAATGGCCAGCAACTACGGATAACAACTCTTGAGTCTGCGACTAGCATCACTATTACTGGCAAAAATCAAGCTGGGAATAGAGTGACTTGGAGTGGCAGGGGACCAGGAGGACGACGTTTGGCTAATGTCACTATTTCTGCTAGTAACTGGTGGTGGATAGGACCTGTAGACATCACCGTTAATCGCGTACAAGGTTCCCCGTCATATTGTCGTGTCGATGTTCCAAGAGTACAAGTTGGTAGTGATTGGCGTTCTGTAAATTGCGGAGCCTACATACTGCCCCGCTAGATATTAAGCCCTAAAGTAGCGAAACAGGGACGAAATTTAGTTCAATTGTATTTCTGACTGTTAAATGTAATAGCGCTTAGATATGGAGAGGTTGGATTCGCTTCTTGATGTCTGAGCGCTTTACATTTGCGATCGCAACTTCCCAACTCCCAACTAAAAAGCCCGATCCGAAGACCAGGCTTAGGAGAGTATAGGAAGCGCAGTAGGCAGTAGAGAGTTTGAGCAGAGGGACGATGGTTGAACGCTTGAGCAGTAGGGGTTTTGAACTTGTCTATATAGGGATTCAGGCCCACTCCTCAGTATTTCAGGCTCAGTTTAGTGATGTACTGCACCCGTCGAGGTGAGCTTGGTCATGGGTGGAGTTGCGATCTCAGATTTGCCGCTCTCATGAAAGTGCGATCGCAAATGGTAGAAGTGCTGTAATGGCCTGCTGGATAGCTTTTCAGGAGAAGTGGCCCATTTTTGCATGAATCGGTGCCATACTCCTTGAGAGGCAATTTAGTTCAAATGTGCTGTAAATATTGCTAAATGTAACAGCGCTTAGATATGGAGAAATTTTGGTCGCTTCGTTATGCCTAAACTTCCACACTGCGATCGCTGTTTCAACTATGCCCATGATCCGCACCTAATCTGTGCGATTCATCCCAGTGGCGTTGACGGCAACTTCTGCCCAGATTACGAGCAAGATCCAGAGTGGCAACCAGAGGAGCAGTGGCAGCCGGAAGGAGCCGCTTATTACAACGGCGAGTTAGTTTTGCAGCCAGAACAGCGGTTGACGTTGCAGCAGAAGTGGGAGCTGCTGGATTGGCATCCAATGTTTACGGGGCGCTGCCCTGAGTGTGAAATGCCGATCTCAGTGCCGAATGATGGTGTTTACTGGGATTGTCAGAACTGCGGCTGGCGTGATGATTCGGTGTGATGTTGAACGGGGTTAGCGATGGTTTGGATGACTAGTGCTATTACTGGGAGGCCCCACATCTACTATTGGATGATTATTACGCCTTTCACAGCCAATCCCGTCGCTGTCCTCATCAAAATTGTGTGGATCGTCGCCTTCAACTCTGAAATTGCGAAACTCGATATCGTTGCAATCTAGATCGGGTTCTGGTGGTGCGATGCAAACCCCTGGATAGGATGGGTCACACTCCGGTTCTGGTTGCTCCTGAGCCGATAGACTGCCGCCTGTGGCTAGGTTTAATCCAGCGGCTAGTAATGGGATGCAAGTTGCGATCGCAATTTCTCTAAATGTTGGCATGGGGCTATGCTCCAGAATTTTGCTCTAGAGTGCCCGATTTTCTCTGGAGCCGCCCAGTAACCAAACTGCGATCGCAACTTCATAGAATCAATACCCACATCGCTCTACGCCCGTAGCCTTATCCAAAAAAGGCTGCGGGCTTTTTGATGTCTGCTTTCTCACGAAGCCAGTGGGGTTTTGAGAGATTGTTCAAAAAATTTTTTCAAAGGCTGTCCCATTTTCCAGAAACCGATCACATAGAGGTGTAGGGATGAACAGCCAGATGCAATAGGAGGTCATTCTCCATATGGATCTGGTTCGACAGCCTACAACTGTTTCCATTTAAGGAGATCCAAAAATGAGGATTCTGAGTAAGCCTCCAAATTAACAACTGAATAGCCACTTGATAGAGTCTTGATCTTGAAATTAGAAAAGCCACTACTGTGGTTTTGCCAAACGGCATAAATACGCCCGTGACCGAGGCTAGACAGGTCAGTTGATCTTCGAATTACCAAATGATGTAAGCCATATCAATGAAGGAGGTGGGGCCCATGTCACCATAAGGAGATGAACCATGCAGCAGCCCCAAATGACAGCTACGGTTGCACAACAGAAGTTCGATGCTGCCATCAGTGAACTAGCCTCAAGTAGGAACTCTAACTGCCTTGCAACTCTGGGTTTCATTCGTAGCAAAATCAGACAGTTCCATTTGGACTGTGATGAGTTTGCTGTTGTAAACGAATGCTATTTACGTGGGTCGAAGTTAGTCGCAACTGGTCAGGAGATACATCATCCCCTGGCTTGGATTAAAGCAACGGCCTACAACGTCATCCGTGAGATGGCACGACATCAAGAGAAAACGAAGGCTGACTCTCCTTTATTGGAGACGTATCTCGCCGAAACTGAAACAACAACTGAAACACTAGAAAACTCTACAGAAGCGGTTCGGCAACTGCTTCAAGTAGCACTTCCCAAACTCCAGCCAGATGACCAAGCAGTTCTAAAACTACGTTGGCTCGATGAACTATCCTGGCGAGATGTAGCGCAGGCTCTCTCCCGCGATGGCGAGCAAGTAGAGTTGGAAGCAGTTCGTAAACGTGGTCAACGTGCCTTTAAGCGTCTACGTAAGCATTACAACTCAATGGAAAGAGGGTAAGTCATCCCTTAATCCGTACTTGAAGGTAGCTGGGTCGAAACCATCGACCCCAGCTAGCTTCACATATAGGGAGCAACAATCATGTCTACGTTTATGGAGATCACAGATAATTATCGAAAAGCTCTTGCTGAAGAGTATCAGCGCTTATCTTATTTATTGATACTCAACCCACTACAGGAAGAGCGCATAGCCTATATCTTGGAACTTGCTCTCCAAGATCCACTACTGGATTCTTTAATTCAAAAGATTGATCTAGAAGCTCTTTCTGATGACGATCTGCATTCTATTTTGGATCAGCAAGCCAAGATGCGAGAGTATTTGGGCATAGAAGGGGAAGCGTCATCGTTTCCCTATTTGAACACTCGCGTTGCAGAATTCACTTGAAAGAAAACTACGCCTATATTTCTTGAGCAAGTTTATATTCATCTAGTTCAGCCTGTTCTAAAAATAGGAAGGCTGTTCAGTTGCTGTTTTCGCTGGAGTCGCCATTAAAACGCATGTGAACGAAGGGCTCACATGCGTTTACTGGGTTCATTTATTGAACGGTTTGTTCTTGTTGTTGGCGACCATCTATTACCATTCGGCTTCCTCCGAATTCGAACAGTAGAAAGCTGTCGTTGTAGACCACGGCTAGTCCGATGGCAAGCAAAGATACAACGCAAAGGTGTAGAAAAGGGCTTGGGAGACGGCGCATAAGTTTCATCCACTAAAGACACAATATGATGGGGCCACTTCGACACAAGTGGTCCTTTTATAAGTGCTGTAACTCTCTATTCTTAAGGACTGTAGCCTTCAGCACTTACACTTTTAAGTGCAAAAAATCTGGTGTTTGGGACAACACTTTCTAGCTCAAAGTTGAGATCGCACATCCCCAGCACCACAACCAAACTGCGATCGCACATCTCCAGCCACTAATCTTCATCGACTCAACTCCTGGTGGGCATCCTAAGAGGGACTGGCTTGGATGGCTGTATGAGTGGCGCTGAGACTGAACCTGAAACTGCAATAGTGCCCAGTGGCGGCAAGCTGCCCTGCTGTTTTGAGCTATCGACTAAGCAGCTACTAGATGTGGTCGTTGCGATGGCTCCCAGTTACCAAAACGTGGATGCCAGGAAGAAGAGGCAGTACAGAAAAAACCTATCTCAAAAGCTCTACACCAAAACCCGACCAGGCTTCTACTGGGAACCTTCGACCGTCTTACATATTGCCTATGCTGGCCAGCCCAACGGACACGGCACTCAGCATCAGTGGCGCTTGTTCTGTGTGGAAGATCTGAAGATTCAGATTGAGATGATTCTCACGGGGACATCTCTTACCCTATCTAGTTCCCAGCCGCAAAACCCTGTTCATGAATGGGGTGGGCTGTATCTGAGATCGGAAGCAGAACTGCGGATTGCTCAAGCGCTCGATAAGGCCCAAATCCTATTCTTCGCTAATGCCCGTGGACGTGTTGGGCTAAGAGATACCATCGTCAGCGACGGTCAGCTCACAGGCCGAGTCGAAGCTGATTTCATGGTGTTCTATCAAGGCCGCTGCATGATTCTAGAAGTGGATGGGCAGCATCACCTGGAGCAAGCGCAGACTATTCGAGACTATGCCCGTGATCGCGTGCTGTTGCGCTTCGGTGTGCCGACGGTGCGCTTCACTGCTCAGGACTGTATGCGGCGACCGGATGAAGTGGTTTCAGAGTTTCTATCAATCCTGATGAATGCTGCACCGGACTGGGTGCAGGACGTTGAGCAATAGGAAGGTTATCGGTTCCTATTGATGAGTCTAAATACAAGTGAAGTATCCCCAAGGGGCAGGGCCAGAGTTATAACGGCTAGGCTCCAAGCATTCAAATTCAATAACTTCACCTCTCACTAGACCAAAGTATCTTGCCTCGTCAGTCCGATCGATGCCGATTATGACAAGACTAGATGATTGGCAGCTTGCTAAGAAGTCTCGACTAACTGAGGTTAAGAGTTGGGGAGAACGCATAATGTCATCGCTAGATCTGCCTGAAACCGCAAAGTTAGCTACGTATGGTTTGTCGCTAGGATAGCCTCTACCCTGATTTTCAGGACGCATCTCAAATATGTATTCTCTTATTGATGCGTTATTGCCTCTCTGTAGTCGTGCCTTTGCAGCATTAAGTGCAGCTATGCATTCCGGATCTCTATCTGCTGGAGTAACCCTAGATGTTCCTGAAACTGTTTGGGAAATGCCTTGGACTATCAGGTCATATTCAAATCTGCTAGATCCGTTGTTTCCCCAGCTCGTTATCACTCCAGAAGAATTTAAGTTGGGGTTGTTGTCAAAAGTTGAGACTCCAATAAAGTAAGTTCCATCACGTGGAATTCGGAAGTTGACAATTTTAGATTGAAATACTCCCTCTCTTTCATCATCATTCTCAGCGATGAGACGACCTTGACTGTCAAATAGAAACAGTTGAGAGTCATCGTCAGCATATTCTGTCCCCTGCAAAATCCGGGTGACATCGACATCGATAGTTACTACGTCTCCAGCCTCTGCCTCAAAACTGTAGATTTCATAGCCTGCTCCAACAGACCCAGAACGACGAGCTACGCCTCCTGAAACATTCATAGGTGTAGCGTTACGCAGAATGCTCGGAGCACCAGAACTTTGCTTTTCACCGTTAATCTGTGTGGCCTGAGCCGCTTCTGCTGAAGGCACAGTCAGATTCATCGCTGAGCTATTTATCACTAGGAGTAGGGCAGATAGCAAACAGTATTTACGGCTCATGGTTGTTGGTGTCTAGGTCAAGAACATGCTGATAGCTCCAGTGTGCCCAGTTGAGATGGTGGGTCAACGATGGGGATTGAGTAGTAATGGAGCAAGAACCTACGCTAAGGCCGCAATTTTATGAGGTGGTGTCATTGAGCCATAAAAAATGCTCGCCGGATAAGTGCATCGTGGCGAGCTACATCAGGGTGCATAGAACTCTATGCATTGGTTTTAGTGTGCTCAGTTTGGGAGTTGCGATCGCAGATTGAATGAAAATCGCAATATCTAGCCTTGAACTGGCTCAAGAAATAGGGTTAGTTCTTCACGCCTAGCAATCCTAGCTGATTCCTCAGAGACGAAACTGTGATTGGGTGTTGTTGACTTGATATCCCAATAAGTTCCGTTAATACGAGCTCGGCACCTAGCACCAACTTTTGAAACGTCTCTGAGAACAACAATTTTTTTATCGGAAGATTGGTCTTGCTTGGGTGTAGTATTTTGATTAAATAAACCAAACATTCCTTTATCCCTCTTTTGTTACTTATGAGTAACTAAATGATTGAAATATGAATAGATAATTTTGCGGGTTTAGAAGTTAAAAATTGGCATTCTTCCTAGTGTGATTGATTCTATATTTAGTAGAAATATAATTAAACTTGTGACAGGATGAATTCATTATTGATTTTTTAATAAATATCCCTGCTTTCCTTAAGAAGAAAGCAGGGATACTCTAGTTGATTTTTGTTCCTCCTCTGAATTTTATGTATTAGGCCCCTGCTGCTATTGCACCTCGTCTGAACACAATTCGATGTCCTGAAAGGGGAGTATTACACTTCCCACAGATTGCTTCTCCAATTTCTTCGAGTCCAATACCTCCTTCAGGAATAGGTTTTTGAATGAATCCGGAACCATCAGGACACAGTATCACTGCATAAGGTTCTGTTGGATCAATATCTTCACGATTAGTGTGTGAGTGCTTTAGCTTCATCTCCGCTACAACAGGAACATACTCACTCAATGATGCTCGTAAGTTTAGATCTTCAGCGAATGGTGTCTCACCTTGAAGGCAATTCACTGGTTGACTATCTAGCACTGTCAAAGCTTCTGTCAATTTCTCGTCTGTTTCTGCTTGTTCCCAGATTGAAGCCAATTCATTAGCCTCATCATTAGAAATTGTGTCGAGATTGATTAATTCATAATAATGATCCAATAGAGAAATTTGTTCGATAGAAAGCCGTAATCGAAAAAGCTCCATTTTTTGTGACTGTGTTAGATGATTAAGGTTTTCGCTCTCTAACAAAGCATATTTTGACATTTGAACTAAATCTCCTTCTTGATGTGTATAATTCATTGTTTTTAAGTTAATAAATAATGCAACTTTCAGTATTTTGAACCATCTTCACGTAGGAGGAAAAATGTTGAAACTAATCTATAACCTACGCATGAATCATCGTACAATAATATTGCACATTTATTAACTTGAAACATCAGGAACTATACTTATATCTTCATTGATTAATTTGTGGGCAAATCTTTTGTAATCTTTGTATGGCTCTTGATTCCCGCTGTCTCAAAGCTGGAACTTTTACATGTTCCCCAAAATCGTTCAGATGTCGAATCTGAATTTCTTTGTAAGATAAGCCTTGATAGAATCTAAAATCAAGTATTCTTTGATCATTTACGGAAAGAGCGCTAATTAGCTGCTTGACTTCTGCACTATTTTCCTCTAACTCAAGCATTCTTAGAGGATCAGATTCCGCCTCAATGACTTCACTTCTAGCCTTCTCTGCTCTTTCGTTTTTGGCCTTTAATAGCCTATTTTTTTTTCGTCCTTCATCATGTCGAGCATGATGAAAGTACAAACTTTACTCAACCATGCTTGAGTATTTTCAATTGCTTGAGAGGTATCACCTATATAATTAAGTCCCCGCATTGCGGCTTCACTTAAGACCTCTTTAGGATCTAAGTCACGAATCTTTAATTGCTTTCCTGTCCGCTCTAAATAATTTAGGAAAGCTTTTCCTTTTGGATTTGATGGTTCTAGTAATAGACTTACATCTTTTAGAAATTCGTCTTTCAGAACCTGGATCTTAGTACGTTGCTTATGCGTAGTCATACTTTACCTCGTTGTAAGACTGTCGTGGTGGGCTATGCACCACTCTTGTTGACCTGCTAATCTGTTGAAACCTGATTGAGTCTGTATCTACTGCTATTGCAGTTACTGGGGCATTTTCACTTTGGAAAATATGTGCTTTCCTTGTAGGATTTGCTATATTTATTGCTAACTTACTTAAACGTCTGAAACGATTCATTTTGATTTGGTTAAATTTGATGAATTCGTTTCCTTTGTTACGGAAATAATTGGTCAATTCAATTAAAGCTGCTGATCTAAGACGCGTTATATATTGAGGTGAAAAATAACTCGATATCTCATCTTGCCTTAGCAATTTTGCAGTGAGATCTTCCAAAAGAAATAGAAGATTCAGTTTAAGTCGTGACGAGGAAAATGCTATATCTAGTTTTAGTAATCGCGCTAGTGGTGAATATCGGTTGTCTGCTGCTCGATCATCAAAGTCTAAGATATTATCAGTGCCTTTATTGGTAGCTAAGTTTTGATCTGGCACTTGGTCAATTGCATATTGAGTAGACGGCATAACTCATTCCTCTTTATGTAGGTTTTGTGCGCTTACGTTGATTAGTCGTGATAGATGCAAGATTGTGACATGTAAATTTAGGCAAATCATTACAGAACCTTGAGTAATGTGTGAAACCTGCATCGTCAAGGCTTGAAAAGCCTGCTCGTCAGAGCAGGCTTTTCTCTAAATGAGATTAAACTATGCTTGCTCACCTCCATATATCTGATTTTTGTAAAGCCGCTAACTGGCTTGGAAACTTTAACCTTATGCAGTTACACCTCTTTATTGGGTTACATATAAACGTAGAAGTTTGCTCCGATGTGTGACATATATGGCTAAAGTATTGGCTGTTAGAACTACAAAAAAAGGGCTTGTCTGTAGACAAACCCTTAAGAGCAAAGAAGAAGGAGATTAAACACAATGACGACCGCAACTGCACATATGAATCAGCCAGTGCGCCACCAATGGCATTACCCTGCGTACAGTTCCCTTGCCAACACCCTAATCCATAGGCCATACCTCCCAGATGATTACTGTGATACCCAATGTGAGCACTAGGTATTAAGTGCTCTGTTACTTAGTAGAAATAGCGTGCATATCGTGACATGGGCCATTGCTCGTGAGGATAGGCAAGCCTATTGAATCATTCAGCCCAAAGGCGTCTTGATATTGAGTAAATGGCGTTTTCTAGCGCAGATTCACAACTTTGCGATCGCATCTACCTTCTCCTCGTCCGACACCTCCAAATAGCGCTGTAGTGCCGCCATTGAAGTCCAGCCGCCGAGATCTTGAATCGTCTTCAGCCTCACTCCGGCCTTATCCAATTTGGTCGCCCAGGTGCGCCGATTGCTGTGGGTACTAAAGCCACGTAGACCGATGCGATCGCAAGCTTGCCGTAAAGCGGCATCACAAGCCTGACGGGTAATACAGCCGCCCTTGCGACCGGGGAATAGATAGCCAGACTTTGGCAGATGCGCCTCATCCAGAATCTGCTGGAGCTGGGGGTGCATCGGTACGGATCGGGTGCGCTTCGTTTTGGTCGTGTCCTTTCGCAGCACAATCGAACTGCCCACCACATCCTCGGCCTTAAGCTGTCGCGCTTCACTGACTCGGCAACCTGTGTAGAAGCAGATGGAAAATATCGCCCGCATCTTTGGACTCAGTTCTGCGATCACCTGCTGAAACTGATCCTCAGTCCATGTTTCCGCTTGTCCGTGACGCTCATGTTTGGGCATTACTGCTGATTTGCTCTTTTATACAATTTAGCAAGTCAATTCTATCGAGATTTCAGTAGTTTCAGCGATTCGCCTCAAAAACCAGTGTTCTTGTTGAGAAACACACCCCTATTCTTGAGAATCAGTAATGGCTCAGAATTATTGCTTGGTCAGGGTTAACACTGTTTACCTGATTCACCATTTTTGAGCATATAGAAAATAACCCAGCTACAACCGCAGATGGGTTAACCACGTTAACGGAGTGATCAGTGATGCGTTTATCCCATGTAGCGGGTCGGGTGCCAGAGTCCTATAAGACTCAACTTAAGCAGATTTCAGAGGCCACGGGCAAGACTGAGAGTGAGTTAGTCAGGGAAGCAGTTGCGGCCTACCTGGGCAAGACGGAACCGGATTCAGTGGAGAAGATGAATCGCCGTCTGGCTCAGTTGGAACGGCAGGTGAAGGTTTTGGTGCTGTCGCAGGATGGTTGAGGAAGATAGATAAGGAAGGTTTCAACTAGCCGAGCAACTGACATGGTTATGCCAGGGATACTTGCGATCGCAACAACTAAATGCTCAATCTATGATCCGCGCTGCGGTACCGGGGGCTTTTCTTCTTAGCTCCCTAAGTAGCAAAGGTAGAAAGTAAACTTCCTGCTCCAAAACTAAAACCCCCAAAAGCTAGACTAATCAGCAGTTTTGAGCCAGCTCCTAGACAAAAGTTTAGGTGGTGTACAACGATCCTTGTTTATAAATGCGTCTCTTTCTGAAGTCACCTTGCATTTTGCTGAGTGCGGTGTTTTATTTGTATAGTCCAAAACCACCACTAGCGTTATAGATCGGCTGCATCACCAGCAAAGACCCTACAGATTGTAGTGAAGGTTGGTAGAGGCTATATAAAAAACAAATGGGCAAGTCTCTTTCTAGTGCCCAAACATTTTGTATAGTAGGTCAACCTCGTCAAGGTAGTAACTAATTACTAAAAAGCTTGACATTTCATTGCGATCGCAGGTATCCGTATGCAGAACGGTAAACCTACGAGCGTCAGGCCAGTGGGTCAAAACTAAGGCGTGGAAACCATAGGAGAGCTACCAACTCGAAGTCCTATGCAACCACGCCATTAGCCATTTGTTTTTTAAGGAGACTAAAAAGGCTATGCCTCCAAAACACGACGATGATAACCTGAGCACCCGTTTTTTGTTCAAGGTTTTTGTAATGCTGATTGTTACGGGAGCCTCAACAGGATTGATTGCCTTAGCTGTGAGGGCTAGGTATGCAGGCAGAGCCACAATCAAGTGGAATAACATAGAAGTTTTTCTCGAAGGCCAGCCCTATGACAATCTGAACTCACCCAACTCACCAGATAGCCCCAATCAAATGAGTGGCAATCTTGATGAATTGAGCAAACCTGTCAAATACGACTAAGACACAATCAAGGTAAACGCTGTCCTCCGTGGCAGCGTTTATTATTTTGACTACTATAATCTCGACCGATCACAACGTTGCGATCGCAAAATCAGGTCACAAATCAGACCCAGCTTCACCAAGTCTTGATGCCTAGATATAGCGGTATAGCGTCGATTCTGACTACGCTTATAAGTATGCGCATATAGCATTTGAACCATATGCTGATAAATGTAGGCACATTAGTTAAGAGATCATCGATGGCAAGCGTCAATATTTACGTAAGCGAAGAACTGAAAACCCGGATGAATAAGGCAAATCTGAACTGGTCAGAGATTTGTCGCAGGGCAATCGAGGGAGAGCTGGCCAGAGCGGAATCACAATCAACTGAAGCAACTGAAGTGCCTAGACTACCCTGTAACCAGCGCTGGCAAGTTGACGTGATTGATGAGGAGTTCCTTGCCAAAGGAACTGTACTTGAAGTGCCTTACATAGGGCAGCCTAAAAAAATTCAGATTGACATGCTGAAGGATTGGTTTGAGGTAACTCTAACGGCCTTCATCAATAGCTATCGCTTTGGACAAGCGGCATTGAAGGATTTGGTTAGTAGTGGATACAGGACTAAAATTCTGATTCCCGGTGAAGGCTGGAAAGATTGCTATCTCTACTTTGAGCCACGATTCCTTATCAAGCATCCTGTAACAAAGGAAACAGTTGAATCAGATGGAGCGAAAAAACTCACTCCATAATGTCGCGCACGTTGGTCAGCTCAATCTGCTCAGAAGGTAAATCAAGCGGATATCCCAGTTGAACAGCCCGACTGGTCATCTCATCAGAGAAGAAATCTGGCCCGACAAAGTTATGACAGGTCGCCCAGTAGACCGGATAATCGCTGACGTTGTAACCATACGAGTCACCGCCAGGATTCAGCAGATGTGCATAATATTGACCTTCTAATTGAAAAACATAAGCTGGCTGAGTTGTGGAGCAGTAGACGTATGTTGTTTTGGGTTCGTCAAACATAACTGGTGGATTCTCATCTATCTCCCAAAAACGAGTCGCCAGCTCGACTGAATACAGATCTCCACTAGCTCCTTCCTCAACAAGGGTTTTGCCCATATAGTTCTGATCCCAACAAACGCCCATGTGACACCTGCCAGGAAGAACGAGATCCGCAGATGCTGGAAGTGCAACAACAGTGACAGTTAAGGACATAGTGAGAAACAGAAAGCGCTTGAACATACTTTACCTGTGGGTTATTGGCTGACGCTGAATATCTCTATGATGCTGCCATTGATGCGGCATGGAAGTTGCGATTGCAACTCGATTATGGAATATAAGAAAAGAGCCTACACTCTATGGTGTAGGCTCCTATCCGCCGTTTTAGCCTGACTCTACTGAGAGCTATCTGCGATTGCCGAGTCACACAGAAATTCCGTACGACTGTCAATCCTGATATAACTGCCTTTTGGTCCCCAACTTACCTCAATGAAGTTAGGAACGGAACCCAGAACGTACATCAGTGTAGATCCCAGAATGAACCCAATTAGCACCGTTGGTGACTGCCTGAGAATTTGCTGAACCTGTTCAAGCTGCATAGTTTTGCCCCATAACTATTTGCCTGCTGCCAAGTTGCCCTGACATCACTTAGTAGAAGTTAGGGCTAATATTCGACAGTCGTATGGGTTCGGCAATTACGAAGTTTTTGCCTGTTGGGGTTTACCAATCAAAGCTTCTCCACCTTCCAGGCACTCTGAGAGCCAACCTTACCACAGCGGATAAACTTGAACCCGTGTCGCTCAAACTCTGTGCCGTTCAGTGTCTTCAGCCCCAGAATTTCGGCTATCTCATGCGTCGGCAGCTCCCAACCCTTCTCTGCAATTTCGTCGAGCTGGCGATAGCGGTCAAGCATGTCAGGCTGTTTCTGCTGACTTGCGATCTCTAAAGTTGTGAGGAGATTTGTTGACTGACTCATACAGCGTCATTAAGAAAAAGCTGATATATTCCGTTGGTGCTTAGCTTTCCTTCTTACCAGAGTACTTTTGAGCCTGAATATAAAAGGTAATACATAATGTAGGTAGCAAGAAAACCACTAATTTTGCAAAAGCAGAAATCATCTGGGACACAAAATTAGAATGCTCCTTGAGAAATGAAAATACTAGCGTTATCAACTTGATTTTTATATCTAGCAGCATATCTATTTTACTTACTTGAGTTTTGTCCAAAGTAGAATCCAAGAGCACCTCCTACTAAGCCAACTTGAGAAGTCCAAACCAGCGTTAGCAGACTTTCCGAGGTGTCTTTATCGTTGCTATAGAATACTGAGTAACCAACTATTGCAGACGATGTTGCAGCCAATAGTATAGTTAAGCTTTGGGCAAGAATTCCTCTAGTCTCCTCTTGCTTTTTTTCTATAGGATTAGTTTCAATAGAGCGTGCTGCCTCTGCTTCTGAGATCTCTTTTCGCTCCTCTGTTCTAGTTGCCTCATCTAAATCAGCGGGACCTTCCTCTGATATGCCTTCGTCGTCCAGGAATTCTTCTTGTGTCATGGTGAGGATGGAATTTCAACTTGTCGTATGATGTATGTTAACAATCAAATTCTCGATAAGTTCCGTCTGGTTCACATAGAACAAGTTTTTTGCCTGAAATTTGAAGCGATAGAATACTATACATATTTCTGATTGACTGTTTGAGAGCTTGTTCAATATCACCTCCATACGACTCATCAGCTATTTCTTCTAGCATACGTATATCAGAGTCTTCTAATTCAATATAGATACTCTGTCTGTCGTATATTTCTATTGTTATTGTCCATGACATGAGCGTAAGTCTCCTGTGTCAATGTAAGAAGGCTCTTGCACATATAGTACAAGAGCCTTCGATTCGTATGAACTGAGAGACATAAGCATTGAGATATCTTAGCGGAAGACCACTTCTTTTAGCGTTCCGTCTTTTTCCTGGATCAGGATCGTTCCACCCTCAGCTCTCTTTTGCTTGAGATATTGCTCTGTTGCAATTGCTTTTCTTAATGCAGAAGTAGCGGTAATATTCTGCGAATCCGCCAAATTTTTGAGGATATCTAACTCTTCCTGAGTTAAACGGACCGTGAACTGCTTAGGCTTCGCATTAGCCGTACAATTCCGCTCAACGATTCTTTGTGGAGTAGATACCATTCTTTACCTCCGATAACTACCTTTGTGCATAGGACTATTCTTCGATATAGGTTTGTTCAGATTAGATCTTTTCTTATGGATGGCCTACTCACAATCATGTATAGGCTCTCGCCTTATCTTTGCAAGTAGCATATGCCACCTCTATCTCTATATTTACATGTCCTAAACTACTAGTATAGCAATAAAGCATCAAATGTCAATAATATTGACATTTGAATGAACATATAAATGACAGCTTTTAGATGTCACTTTTACATACACAAGGCAGCCATTCTATTCCTGAAACCAGCTTCGCGACAAGAAATGCTCCATATCCATGTGTCTTTATAACTGAAGGCTGCAAGTTTATTAGAATAAATGAACTATTATTTGGGTTGTCTAAGTCAAAATAAACTAGCTCTTATGGTGGCCGGATTTTGATTATGAAGACTGTAAGCAACCCTAGAGAATCAGTTAAATGTGCCGCTATGAAAGCTCAATTCTGTCTCTTTTCTAATGCCACTTAGCTGCTTAATTGCTTAAGTGCTTAATCGATTTACTGATCAAGCGCTAGAATCCTTTCAGACAGGAAGTTCTTTGTTCTGTTGTCTATCTGATTAATCGCTTAAGCACTTAACTGGGTAAGCAAATGATTATTACCGTTGCTGGCTTCAAAGGCGGAGTGGGCAAAACGACTACCGCGATTCATCTAGCCTGCTACTTTGCCCGACAATCTGAAAAAACGTTGCTCGTCGATGGCGACCCTAACCGTTCTTCCCTGTCCTGGTCTAAACGGGGCACTCTGCCGTTTCAGGTTTGTGATCTAATGGCAGCGGCTAAGGTATCTCGCGGAAAAGAACATGTCATCGTAGACACTGAGGCTCACCCTGACGAAGACGAACTAGAGGCGCTGGCGGAAGGCTGCGATCTATTAGTCTTGCCTACCACTCCTGATGCCCTGGCTTTAGAGGCACTGTTGGCCACCGTCGATAACCTGCAAAACCTCAACTCCTATGGTGTGGTGCTGACGATGGTGGATAGCCGCAAGAAAGCCACTGCTGAACAAGCTAGAGAAACGCTTAACCGCTTAAGCATTCCAGTGTTTAATCAAATGATTAGGCGCTTAACCGCTTATGAGAAAGCAGCCTTAGCCGGGGTGCCCGTGTATCAGACAGGCGATCGCTTTGGTCGGATTGCCTGGGGTGAGTATGAATCATTAGGGAAGGAGATCGAGAACAATGGCTGATCCAGCAAGCATGTTTGACAAGTTAGCCCAGCAGCGACAGAAGGCAAAGACACCTCAACCTGAACCAGAACCGAAACGGCGGCAACGGAAGGCGACTGGAAAGCGTTCTGATCCGAATTACATCCAGGTCGGGGCATATATCCCGAAGGAACTGAACAAGGATGTGAAGCGGTTGCTAGTGGATACAGAAGGTGACTTCTCTGATCTGGTAACGGAGCTGCTGGAGCAGTGGGTTAAGCGACAAAACGGTTAGCTGCTTAACTGATTAATCGATTAGTTGATTAATCAGTTAAGCAGGCAAGCAACTGTGTTTATAGTACAAATGTATGTAATTTAATGCTGAATAGGCTAGAGTGAAAACAACACGAATACCTGCTAAGCCCCATGTACAGTCGGGAAAATCATCTCGATCAATTAGATCTGGACTATGAACACGACGCAGCCTATGAGGACAGTCTGCTCGAACCTGCGATCGCAGATGAAATCGCTCAGATGAAACTGGTGCTGTGTGGCGACTCTTCTAAGGGAGCGCTGGAAGACTCCTCATATCTTTCTGTCGATCCGACCTATGCCGGATCACTATCCATCGGTCAGCGCCAACTGTATGAGATTCTGCTCACTCTTCAGCAAGCCTCAGTTTACACAGTGACCACTATCGGCAAGCTGGCCCGGATGATGGATCTACAGGTGCCGATGGCCTGCGGTAAGCGACTGGAAAACCTACAATCCTTGGGCGCAATCTCCGGCTTCAATGGCGACTAAATTCAACTGTCTTATTGTCCTGTAAGACAGTTGGACAGGACGCAAGACATAAGATTTTAGATTTGTCCTATTGTCCTATGAGACAATAGGACAGGACATAAGACACGAATCAATTTTACTCGTCCTATTGTCTCGTAAGACGGTTGGACAGGACATAAGACAAATCCCTCCAGCCAAAGGCCAGAGGGATTTTTAGTTTGAATTGAGAGTTGCGATTGCAGATTCGGATAATCGTGTCAGCTCTACTGTGGCAAAGTTGCGATCGCAACTTCAGGATGGGCCACCCGTCGCGGTCGAGGTGGCCTTGGTCGTTCCCCCCAAACCCCCCGTACTGTTCAGCTACCTGTGGGAGAAACCAACCACAGGGCATTCAATTATCCCACTTGAATAACCCGTGGCAAGGGTGGGTCTGTCGGCCAAACTCATAAAGGCTATCGGTGAGAGTGAAGCCTTGACGCGAGTTTGCCGCCATCCCTACAAGCTGGGCGTGTGGTTGCTTCGCAGTTTTATATTGGCTCCCGTTGGTCGCATTTCCCAGCCCTTGCCACTGGACGTTATCGGTTTAAAGAGAGCAGATCGGAAAGTGGGACAAAAACCCTGTTGTTTTTGGTTTTTGTCATGAATTCAGTTCCGTTTGAGTTCGTTGCTGGTTTGGCCGCTGAGTTTGGCGCGGTTGAGTGTTTCTGGCGGGAGTCGGACAGGTCGTTCACGGGCTTCGTTGCTGAGGTGTGGTTTGCCTCGTTGCCGTCTGACTTCGCGGTTCGGTGGTCGGCGGTGGTTGGCTATTCCGTTCTCGTTCGTTCGGTGTCGTCTGGGCCTGGTCGGTTTGCCGTTTCGGTTCCCTGTTCTGTCCCCGTTGGTGCGGTGCGGTTGGGGCCTGTCTCTCGTGGTTCTCGGCTGCGGTTGCTGCCGTAGCTGTTTGGGGGCGTTTGCCCCCTTTTTTTGGCTGGTTTGGAATTGCGATCGCACAATTGGGAGTTGCGATCAGTTCGGTTGAGAGTTGCGATCGCAACTCTAAGGTATAGACAAAGTTGCTCTGTGTATACCTTTACTGAATGGCTTGCAACGTGTGAGCGATAGAGTTGGCAATTGACTGAACTACCTGCTTATTTTTCCAGTACTCATTGTGCGAAAAAAGATTCCAACCCTTTAGGAGATTGAATATTTTGACTTCTACATCCTTAACAGCCTGCTCATACAGCGGATTGATATGCTGAATTGGATAGCCCAATACATCATCTCTGTCGTAAAAATTTAGCCATTCGCCTCTTATGCCTTCGACTGGATAGTGCTTAGTTAATGCAGGAGATGGAACTTGAACTGGCGTTCCAAAATCTTTGTGGCGTAGTGACCAAAAGGGAATTTGGCTGCCAAATGTATAAAGAGAGGTAAGTCTAGTTCCACCCAAGTTTGTGTTGAGTAGAATTGAGGCAGAGAGTTCAGCAGGCCAAAGCCGATGGCTCAGCAACGACGCAAGCGTGGCACAGCAGGCGATAAAACGATTTGTCTGCCCATTGCAGACGACCTTGACTACGAGGTCTTAGTAGAAGACCGGGAAGCCTTTCGCCAGTATCTCAACGAGCAGATCGCATCCCACCCGGAACTGTTTCCCGACGGGATTGAGGCAGGCTATCGCTTTCACGGATGGGTCGAGTCCTCTCGTCAACAGCTCAAGACCCGGCGGATTTTGCTGCCGAGTACCGGAGAGGCTTATCAACTGCGTCCCGATTTGGTGATGCCGTACATGAGCGAGACGGCGGAGATGGCCGACAAAGCGCTCTATTTAAGAAAGCATGGCCTGTCGTATGAGGGGATTGCCTATGTGCTGGGCCGTTCTGAGATGCACTGGTATCGGCTCTGTCAGTCGTTCGGTCGAGCCTCGATTGTGGGCAGTACCCTCAAAAGGGAAACGGCGCTCCCCCCCATCTAGTTGCCGATGAGAAGCATTGTGATTGGCACGGGCAGCGAGTCTATCTGGCAGTGACAGCGGCGCAAGGGTGCGTCCTGGGAGCCAGTCTCAGTGCCAATGCGGGTCAGGATGGATTAACCGCAGCCTATGGGGTATTCCAGCAGGAAGCTGCCCATCATGTTCCCGACTATGCGCCCGAGACGGTGACGACTGATGGTTGGGAGGCCACCCGAGCCGCTTGGGAGGAGCTATTCCCTGGCCTGGTCTGGATTCTGTGCTTCCTGCATGAGGTGATTAAAATTCGCGATGGGTGCCGCTCTAAACCAGTCCTGGGTCAGCAACTAGCCGACAAGCTTTGGCATCTGTATCGGGGCCAGAGCAAACGTCACTTTGCTCAACGGTTGCGTCGGTTGCTGGAGTGGGTGAACACCCACGCGTTGCCCCAGGCCATTGACGCTCGCTTGCGACGCCTCAACGACAAATCTCACGTCTTCCAACGCGCCTTTGACTTCCCTGACGCCTATCGCACCAGCAATCAGGTTGACCGTCCGATGAACTATCTTGACCGCATCTTGTATGCCATGCAAGATTTTCATGGATTCTGGGACTCGGCGGAACAGTCGGTGCGCTCGATGGCCTTACTCTGGAACTTCCATCCCTTTTGTCGCAAGACTCGCAAAGCAATGGGCGGGTGCTTATGCCCCTTTGAGCAACTCAACGGCTTCCGCTATCACGACAACTGGGTTCGCAATTGGCTGATTGCCTCATCGTTGAATGGCAGAAGACCATTGCTCAGGAACGCTGACACAAAATAAGTTGGAACTAGA
>NZ_JBYJZJ010000008.1:0-17017 GCF_057732415.1 Thainema salinarum CENA647 | reverse complement strand
ATAGTTTGGCCGTTGGCCATCAGGTATTGACCATTGGGACTGAACTGAAACTGGGCAACGTCATGGATATGGGCAATCACTTCTGCCCGGTGTTGGCGTCCGCAAAGTGCCAAACCTTGACCGGGAATCGGTTCGCTATGCACCAGCAGCAGCAGCAGTGAACTTGTAGCCAAGATCTGCCCATTAGGGCTAAAGCTGACGTAGCCCAGGTTGTCGGGCATGATCGGGTGGCCTGCTGACTGAATTAAATCCAAGGCATGGATCGGCTGATAGGTTTGCAAGTTCCACAGGCGAGCCGTTTTGCTGTCGCTGCTGGCGAGACGTTGGCTATCGGGACTAAATGCCAAATGCTGGACGGTTTCGGCATGACCTCTCAGCGTGATGATTCGTGCGCCAGTGGTGGCATTCCAAAGTTTGACGCTGTTGTCTATATCCGCTGTTGCGACGATTCGACCATCAGGACTGAAGACAATCGGCAGCGGTGAGTAAAGATTGGTTGCCCGAATAACAAACGTCCTCTCCCAATTGCCATTTTGAGTATTCAAAAGCTGAAGGGTATTGTTTGCAGTAGCAACGGCAACCCGCTGTCCATTGGGACTAATTTGTAACGTATGAACGACGCCATCAGCCGCATGAATCTGATCAATGGTGCGTAACAATTGCCCCGTTTGTAGATTCCAGATGCGAATCGTCTGATCAGAACTAGCGCTAGCTAAGGTTCGCCCGTCAGCGCTAATTGCGATCGCACGTACGGCATAACGATGTCCACTTAGAGTACGTACGGCTTCACCCTTATCGGTTGTCCAGATCTGGATGTTGCCATTCGACAATCCGGCGACTACTAAACGGCTATCAGGGGTGAAGGCCACGGCATTGACGACATCACCAACGATGCGAGTTCCTTCCGTTTCAGGCTCCTGATTTAGATTGGGAGCCGAAAACGCTTCTGTTGCCTGTCCCCTTACCAAGGTGATAATCCGGTTGCCCCGTTCCGCATTCCAGAGTGCCAAGGTGCTGTTATTGGAGTCGCCACCACAGGCTCGCTCATAGCTGTAGCTACTGATGGCAATGATTTTGCTGTCGGGACTGATGGCAGAAGCTTGGGTGCGAATGGGGCAGGAATTATCTGGATACAGCGATCGCAGATCGATTGAGCGGGCAAGATCCGGCTGTTGCCATGATCCTCCGGTTGTAACGGAGGGATTGCTCAGGACGGTCGTTGCATAGTCAAGCAGAACAGGAATGTAGCGGTTAAATAGCGCACCCTGGAGATCCATCGCGTCGATCATGCAGCTGCCGCAGCTTTGCACATTCAGCATATTTGAAATCGACTGCCACTCTGGCCCTGGCCAAGGGAGATGACCGACTGGGGCATCGAGCGAATAATTCAGTTCCGGTTCAGTAAACCAGTCAGGTGCGACAAAGTTGTTGCCATCAGGCACAGGCCGCCGCCAGCCCACCCATTTGCCAAAGGTATCGGCAGCCGCACTCGGATCATCAGGATGTTGGGCTTTCGCCTCCTGCCAAATTGACCGCTGAACACTGAAGCCAAATCGTCCACGACTGGCTTGTAACCAGAGCTGATCAATCTCTCGCAGCACGTCCGGCGGAATGTTTCTCGCCACTGGCGTACTCGACAAGCTGGTGCTGGGATCAACCCAGGGTTTGAGAATGCGGCGCGTTTCAGCATCTGCGGCTTGCCAATCTTCAACTGCCAGATGATTTTGTAAAGCGCTCAGATCAACGGTGTTAGCCTGAGCAATGGTGGGAGCTTGGGCTTCTAGGACTGGTAGTTGTGCAGAAAGTTGCGATCTCACCTGCTCCTGTGCTGTCTGTTCCGATTTTGCAGAAACAGACGGCACAGCATCCGCCACAGGCGTAAACAGTCCTGAACCAAACAGCATCAGTCCGATGAGAGGACGACTCACATAAAATGCACGATTCATAGGTTCAGACCTTCAACAATTGCAGCGAAGTGAGGTTCAAATTCGGTCAGAGCAGTGTCGCTCGAAAATCCGCCTGTCGGATCGCCATTGATCACGCTGGTCGAGAATACATAGAAAAACTCACCATCGGTTGCGACATAGCCCAACGTGCGATCGAACAGTGTGCCGTCCGCCTGCGTGGTCGTGAAGCCGTAGCGCAATCCCGGCAGGCTCCCGACTGAGATATCCGTAGGCGGTTGCGTTGTAAAGGTCAGGGTGTTGTCACCCGTTTCGCGGTCTTGCTGAATGGTTTCATAGTGATTCTCTACCCAGCTCCGCAGCAGGACATCGGCTGAGCCATTGAGCGGTACATTTAGTTCTGACACGGGTGTGATAAACCGCTCAACGGTGCCAACCTGTTCACCATTGGCTTTGACGCACAGCAGGGTCGGCACATCACAGGGTTCAACCTGCCAGTTGGCTGGAGTGGAGGTATCTCCTAAAATCGTCTGCCAATCCAAAACGGGAGCAGTAGCGACATTGGTTGAATCCGTTACAGAGGAATCAGATGGGAGGGGCTGCTGGGAGTCTTGACCACAGGCGCTGAGCGTTGTCAGCAGTAGAGCCGCAGCCATTAAAGAGGGGGCCAGTGCATTGATTTTCATGGATAGCCAATTCTGTTCTGTTATTCAAGATGCGGAGATTGGGCAGTAGAGTTTATATTCAAGTCTGGTTGAGAACCCATAATTTATTTTTTGCGAAACCTTTGCTCTGCAAAGGTTTCGCAAAAATAAATTGGGGTCTTATACACCGACTTGATATTATGGCCAGCCGAAAATCAGCCATCGGATGGCAGGTTGATTGACAATGCCCAAAACTCAGCGGGGGTTAACTGTCCGAAGCCCAAACCTCTTTCCTGAGACGATGAGTCTGAAATGATTGAGGACTGGACTGCGCTTGCGTAACTTCAGCGAATCAGGCAGGCTTTTCGTAAACCTGTTCTAAGTAGGTCGGCACAAATAAACGCATCTAAAAAACCGGGGGAGCGCCCCGGCGGGGCGCTCCCCCGGTTTTTTAGATATGCATTTATTTACATGCAGCTACTTATCTGAAACTATATGTATCTTCTTTGAAAAATAGGTGAAATCGTAGGACGTTGCGGAAACTGATACATCCGAATTTTGAACAATATTTTGGACAATATTTTGGACAATCAGCGATACTGAGCGTTCCGCCAAATCCCTTGATAAAGAAAATAGAGGCCCACCATTTGAATCAGATGATATCCAGCCTCAGCACTGAAGTGAATCCACTGCGGCCAAGGAACGATCAGGGCAGCCCCGGCAATGCCAGACGTTGTGATACCAGACATGATCCAACCCAGTCCGGCCAGATAGCGTTTGCGAGATTGCCAAATATACAGGGCAAGTGCGATCGCTAATCCACTGAGGTAGTCGATCACACTCACAATAAAATCTGATTTTGTTTGATTTAGCGCCAGGGCCAACACCAGCTTCAGCACTGCCAAGCCCATTAGTCCCCATCGCCAAGTAGGGACACTTTTCCAAGCGGCAGCGACAACCGTCCAAAAACTGGCGCTCGCTAAGGCCAGCACAACTCCCCGCCAGAGATAGTCTAAGCTGGCTTGGGGCAGCATCTTGTCAAAGCCGTGATAGGTGCCGCCGCAGAAAGCCGCAAAACTAACGCTGCAAAACGCGGCTGACCAAAACTCCTCAACGCGACCAAAGCGCAGCAAAAGCAGTGCGAACAGCAGACTCTCAACTCCGATCGCATAATCCGTCAAGGTAGTGGCTGGCTCAGCAATCATGCGCTGGAACAGTTTACGGCTCAACAACTGAACGATTGACTATTGCTGATTAGCTTTCGCGTCTTTCACTGCTAGATAAAATGCAAAGACAGCCAACGGTACACTGAGCGCTAGGATGGCGCTGGTGACTGGAGTGCCCAAATCTGGCATACCAGAAAAGAGTTCAAAAATGGAACCAATAGCTGCAATCGCAGATACGCAGGACAGACCTAAAAACGCACCACTTTTTGGAGTCACGGTTTATACTCGCTCTCTAAACGAAAATTTAAACGAAATTTCAACGCAGAACACAATACAGCATAAATCCTAGCCTTACCTTGAGGAAAGGCTAGGATTTGATTAATCATCAAGACGTAGATTTTGACTACACTCAACTCACGTCTTAACCCTGTTGAGGTTTATATCAAACGCATTATGTGAGGTGCGGTAGCGCCAAAAAGAAGGAGATATCAAGATAGAGGTACCTACACCAACTCTTGAAATCTCCCTATGAACATGGTAGAAGCTCCCACGTTACTCACGATCATTTACGTGCTGGTGGATGATTGGTATCAACAACACGGCAGGCATTTGGTTCCCCCCGTCTCGTCAGTGCCTGTGTTGCAACCGAGCTTCAGTGATAGCGAAATACTGACCCTGTTGCTGGCAATGGACTATTTTCCCTACCCTGGCGAACAGCAGTTTTTAGGCTTTATCCGGGCAAACCACCTGAGTTTATTTCCTAAACTGCTCAAGCAAAGCCAGTTTAACCGTCGAGTCCGCAGGCTGGAGGGGTTGCTAGAAGAATTGCGGCGCTCTTGGCTCAAAGAGATGGGAGCGCATTTTGAACGCACCTTACTCCTGGATACTAAACCTGTGCCAGTGGTGGGATACAAACGGAGCAAGCGGCACAGCGATTTTGCAGGGAGTGCCAGTTATGGCTGGTGTGCCAGTCGCAACCTCTACTACTTTGGCTACAAACTGGTGGTGCTCAGTACCTTGGCGGGAGTGCCGTTGGTGTATGCCTTAGTGCCTGCCCATACGGATGAGCGAGCGGCGGCTGAGGCCGTGTTGTGTTTTATCCACGGATGTGACATTTTGGGCGACAAGGGCTTTATTGGCGGAGATTGGCAAGATGAGCTGTACACAACCACGGGCAATCGGGTCTTTACCCCCCTGCGAACCAATCAACACCAGCAGCTTCCACCTGCCTTCAGTCGGCTCTTAGGGCAGTTTCGCGAACGCATCGAAGGCGTGTTCAATGAAGTCCAAAATACCGGACGCAACCTGGAACGCTTGCTCAGGAAGAAGGTTGCGGGGCTATGTGTCCATGTTGCCGCTAAAATGGCAAGCCATACCTTGTGGATTCTGTTGCGTCAGCGTTTTGGAATTGATGTGCTGACTTTTGAACAGTCTGCTACTCAACCTATTTAGACCTCACATAATGCGTATCAAGTCTGCGTATAAGAAGCCGATCTTATTTTTTGTGAAACGTTCGCGGAGCAAACGTTTCGCAAAAAATAAATGATGGGTTTTCAACCAGACTTGAGATTAGTCATACATCTTGTTCGTACATGCCAGAGTGTCGCAACCCGCTGAACACCTACTGAACCTTTTGTACGTCGCTCTTAGAAAAGCCGTACTTGTCTAGCTCTTGAGTGAGAGCGAGTTCATTATCTACCCGATCAACGAACATGACGCCAGTTAGGTGATCCATTTCATGCTGAATCACGCGAGCCAGTAAACCGGAGGCCTTAATTTTCTGGGGACGACCGTTTTCGTCTTTGTAAGACACAACAATGGTCTCAGGCCGAACAACGTCAAGATAGACACCCGGAATGCTGAGGCAGCCTTCTTGGCCCGTACAAAGCTCTTGGCTAGATTTCTTGATGCTGGGATTGATGAGAACTAGGGGCGGATTGAGCGGATCATCAGGCTCGCAATCGATGACAATAAGCTGCTTCTGCACACCAACTTGGGGAGCAGCTAAACCGATGCCATCGGCACTGTACATGGTTTGGAGCATGTCCCGAACCAGGGTGCGCAGTTCATCATCAATTTTTGAAACGCGCTTAGCAGGCTGCCGCAGCACGCGATCACCTAAATGATGAATTTCTAATGGCGGTTGCTTGAGCTTCTTTTTTTCGACTTGGACTACAGATGTCATAGATATAGCGGGTATGACGGCAAATGACAGACTTCATTCTTATGTTAACAATCCTTGGATTCAGTTGGCTTTCGGTTTCATGATCGGTAAGCTACACCTGAAAAATTACGAATCAGAACGTATCAGACCCCTCAAAGAGCGCTATAACCATATGTCAGGTTCACGAAGGATTGAAGTATGTTCAAGTGGCTGACCAAATTTGATTACCTGCTGCGCGAAACGTTTTTAGGACTACAGCGTGGCGGCTGGATGAACTGGGCAGCAATCAGTACCACAACAGTACTGCTGTTTCTGTTTGGCACCAGTTTACAGACCTCCTGGCAACTGGAAGGCTTGCTAAACCAATTTGGTAGCCAGTTAGAGGTTTCGGTTTATCTGGAATCCGGTGTGCAGGCCGATACGCTTGTGCCTATGATTGATACGTTTCCAGAAGCCACTGTGATTGAGCCAGTTTCCAAAGAACTGGCCTGGAACCAGCTTGTTGCCGAGATGGGCATCTCTGATATTGAAGGGGTGACGGAACACCTAAACGGTAATCCGCTGGTGGATGAGCTGAAGGTGAAAGCCCGTTCCTCCGAAGAAGTTCCTTCCCTGGCCGATAAACTGCGCCAGATTCAAGGGGTGGATGAAGTTCTCTACGTCTCAGAAGCCGTTGAGCGGATTAGTCAGTTGAATGAAGGACTAAGTTTGGTTAGCTTACTCGTGACGACGGTGCTGAGCTGTACTGCGATCGCAGTTATTACCACCACGATTCGTCTGATCGTGATGGCGCGGCGGCGCGAAATTGAGGTGATGCAGCTGGTTGGAGCAACCAATAGCTGGATTTATTTACCGTTTATCCTGCAAGGGATTACGTTTGGTATCGTGGGTGCAGCCCTTTCCTGGGGCTTGATCTTGGGTATACAGCGAATCATCAATCAAATTTTGACGGATCAGCCCGATTTCGTCAGATTTTTAGCAAACGGTCTACAAACACAGCCGGAGCATATGATTCTCTTACCAATTTCGCTTTTGGGCTTGGGCAGCTTCGTCGGCTTGATCGGCAGCCTGTTTGCCGTTCGCCGATTTTCACTCCGCTAAATCTTTACAAAAACTGAATGTGCGGCAGGCTCACGGCGTGAGCCTGCCGCACATTCAGTTTTTATTTTTGTTTTAATCTGGTTTTCAATAGACTTTATCGGAAATTGTTTTGTAGCGCGGCTTCGCCGCGCTACAAAACAATTTCCAACCCCAAAAACTTTATTTCCAATAAAGTCTAATCTAAGTGACAGGTGCGGCGAATGGCGCGGCTGAGCAGTGCTTGGTAGTCATTATCATCTACAACATAGGCTCCGAATCGCGCTAGATGAGGATTCATCATTTGAGCATCGAATAGGAGAAAGTTGCGATCGCGCAATCGTTCGACCAACTTAACCATTGCCACCTTAGAACCTTCGGGAATGTTGTAAAACATTGATTCACCGACGAAGGCTCCCCCGATCACAATTCCCAAAATGCCACCTGCCAGGTGATCTCCTTGCCAGGTTTCAAAGCTGCAGCTCCACCCCGTGCGGTACAGCTCACGATAAATTTCTTTAAGTTCATCTGAGATCCAGGTCGTATCACGATTGGCACAGCCAGCCAGTACCCCTTCGTAGTCCCGATTAACGGCGACACTGAATCGATCTTGGTTTAGAACTCGGCGCAGGGACTTGGGATAGCGGAAACGATGATCCAGTGGAATGAGCGTGCGCTGACGGCTGGAGTACCAACTGAGATTTTTGCCCTGCTCATCCGCCATTAGGAAGTAGCCCTGAGCATATCCTTGCACTATGGTGGAAACGTCATACAGCATGACAGCAGTGTCGCATACGCAATCTAATTTTGGCACTTCGTGGATAATACTGCGATCTCAATTCTTTTGATTTGCTCATTCCCACATTTACGCTAAATCATTAGCGTCACCATCATTACGTCGCCAGCCTCTGCCTGTAGAATATCCGAAATCTGCTTATAGCGCTTCTTGCGCTAATCAAGGGGGAGTTATTTTTGGGAAGCCGCGCTCCGTGCGGCTTCCCAAAAATAACTTGTACCTCATGCCAAAGCATAAATTTAATGCCTCACTTAATTAAATTAAGTCAATAAACTAGTCGCTCCACTAACGCAGAAAACTAGCATCTCGAATTAATCTCGAATTATCTAGAGCTGATGCAGGGGCAAAGGGAGCTAGCTGATTCAATGATCTGCTTAACAGAATTGTATTACTGCTGTTATTGCGAATTTAACTTTCCAAAACAAATAAAATATTGTACTTACTTGACCTTTATAAGAGCAGACTGGGCAATTAGTCCAGTCGATACTAATTTAGCTTTTCACTGGAAATCAAATCCTTCATCCATCAACAGAGTTTCTAACTATGTATCCAACCTGATCCATCAGATGGTGGATGTTGCACTCAACACGTAACGACTAATCTAGGAAGTAGAGAAATCAAAGAGGCAATTTATTATGTCTAATGAAGAAAGAATGAAAGCTACCGCTAAAAACGTTGAAGGTAAAGCACAAGAGGCTGTCGGTAAAGTAACTGGCGACCCAGAAGATAAAGCAGCAGGTAAAGCCAAGCAGACTGAAGCCTCTGCACGACACGCTAAAGAAGACGTAAAAGAAAACATGAAAAATAAGTAAAAGCTAATTTAGCTACGCTTGATTGACTTTTTCTTTCAATCTTCAGTCCAGTGCCTGAGAGATCTTCTCTTGGGCACTGGATGTTTTTGAAAACCAAGATCAAGAAGATAAGTTAATTTCGAATACTATTTTGATTGCAACTTAGAAATTGCAGCTTAAGAATAGTTCTGAGATTCATCATTTTTTAATCATCAAGGCACTCTATCATCCAAGCCATCAACAAATTAGCTTTTTTTAATCATGCACTGAGTAGGTGCATGAATTTCTATTTTTATTTTCTGACTTTAGCTTAAGCTAATCGCACTTTTGAGACAAAATGCTGTTGTAGTTAGTGCTCAAATTTGCAGTTGAGCTGGTTTTTTCTGCGCTAGAATTTGATTTTAGTCGCTTATTTTAGTTGTTTATCTTTCCAATAATCTGATTAAATTTAAGAACCGATTTTGTTGTCACTCAAGTCCTAAAAGGTGTTTCTGGCTCACCGACATTTCGTTTCCCATTTTGCTTCGCTGAAATTCTATTGTGCGATCGCAGTTTTATCAGCCCTACTCTGCGTTATATCCCCAAACGTCATCGCTCAAGATGCTGCCCCAGCCACAGGTGGTGATGCATTAGCGCCTGCCTTAACGGCTCCAGCGGGATCAGCCCCAGCAGAGGGTGAATCCAGAGAGGGGGTATACTTTGCCGATGTGGAGGTACGAGGACGCCCCCTATTCCAAGTGGGTGGATTAGCGACGATTGACGCTCAAGCTCGCACGGCAATTATTAACCGACGAATCGCCAGCATTCTGGCGCAATCTGAGAATCCAGGGGCTGTAGAGGTGCAGTTGCAGGCAAATGGGCAGACGGCCACCCTGCGGCTTCGTAATCGAGTGATTATGACGGTAACGCAGCAGGATGCAGAGGATTTTGGCGTTTCGGTTGAGGAACTGGCGCAGCGATGGGCCGAACAGCTAACCGAAGCCTTTGATCGGCCACCCTTAGCAATTGACGTGGCTCAACGGCTGCAGACAACATTGCGATCGCTCTTACAAGATACAATTGACCGCTTGCCCGCCTTAATTGGAGCACTGATTGTTGTGCTCTTGACTTGGATCATCGCCAGTATTGTTCGCTATGGTGCTTTCACTTGGGCGCAAAAGACAGAGGGGGATCACAGTACCGAGGTATTGATTGGCCGACTGGGGTATGGTGCGGTTTGGGTCGTTGGTTCCGTCATTGCCCTCGGTTTACTCGGATTGAATCTTGGAGCACTCCTGGGAGCATTGGGACTGACCAGCGTTGCCATTGGTTTTAGTCTCAAAGATGTATTGAGTAACTATATCTCGGGCGTCATTTTGCTAGCAGCGCGGCCATTTCGATTAGGGGATCAGGTGGTGATTAAAGATTATGAAGGCACGATTACTCAGATTCAACTGCGGGCCACCACCATGCAAACCTACGATGGCCGCTTGGTTTATATCCCAAATCAGGAAGTGTTTCAGGCTAGCATCATTAACAACACGGCTTCAACCCAGCGCCGCAGTGCCATCACGGTTGGTATTGATTACGATGCTGATATTTCAACTGCGAAGCGCGTCATTGAGCAGGCGGTACGGAGCGTTAGTGGTCGCACGCCCAACAGCCCAATTGAAGTGCTGGTGCAAGAACTAGCGGCTAGCACCGTCAATTTAGAGATTCGCTTCTGGGTTGATTCGCGTCGGGGTGAATTTTTAGGAACAACATCGGCAGTTGCCCAAGCCGTAAAAGAAGCGTTGCAGCGAGCAGAGGTAGATATGCCAACCGAAATTTATACGCTGCTTTTCCGCAATGCACCGCCAGGACTCAATGAAACGCTGCATAATAGTCAAGCCAATCTGTCGAACCAAGATAACAATCATTCAGGGGAGTCATAAGCAACCAGCATGGTGGACTACGACTTGGTGATTTTAGGGGGCACCTTGGCCGGAACGCCATGCCGCGCAGGTGGCAGCTGCACTAGACGCACGCGTGGCACTGATTGAGCCGCATGTTCAAATGATTGAGGCAGAACTGTATCGACCAGCGTTCGTCTCAGCCAGTCAGCGGTTTCATCAAGCGCCAGAGTATAACTGGATGCAGCAGCAGTTACGCACGACCGTTGACTCGCTGATGGAGTTGCGATCGCACGCTTCCCTTATCGCCACCGGAGTAGACATCATCACGGGTGTACCGGAGTTTGTGCCATCGCCCCGCCTTTCGGTGCTGGTCAACCACAGTCCTGCCGCCATTCAGGCTAGTCAAAGTGACGATCCCGTTCCTCTTCTCCGTTCACCCGATCAGGGGCGTGTCTTGCGATCGCGGGCATACTTAATTGCGGATGGTGGACAGGCATTCATTCCAGATGTGCCCGGTTTAGCCACGGTGCCCCATCTGACGCTGGATACGCTGCCTCAGTTGATGCAGCAGTCTCATCCCCAATCCGTGATTATCCTGGGCGATGATCCGAGCGGATTAGAACTAGCACAGGCTTTCGTGAATTTAGGCAGTCAAGTCACACTATTGACCTCACAGTTGCCCATCCTGCATCGGGAAGATCGGGAAATTGCCCAAGCTTATCAGGCGTGGCTGGAAGCAGATGGCATTCAGATAATGCCAATGACAGCTGTTCAGTCTATTCACCCGGCCCAGCCTATTCAAACAGAGCAGCCACAGGTGCAGGTCAACTTACATCCCGATTGGCTAGCTCAAATGACAACTGGCGGATTGGCTGCTGACAAATCAGCTCATGGCAGGCCAGAATCCACCCATCTCTTGGCTACTCAAGCGGTTCAGACAGTGCCCAACTTAGACACGGCCACCACTCTTCAAGCCGATATCCTAATCGTGGCAGCAGGGCAAAGGCCGGACTTTAGTGGCATTGCGCCGATTATGAAGCTGCGACGCCGCCATCATCGCCTGGTGGTGAGTCCGCAGCTACGCACAACCCATCGCCGTATTTATGCCTGTGGGGCAGCGTTGGGAGGCTATATGCTACCCCATGTCGCTCAGTATGAAGCGGAACTGGCGGTGCGGAATGCGCTGTTCTTCTCCAACCATTCCGTAAACTACTGGGGTATTCCCTATGCGATCGCAACTCGTCCAGCCTTGGTGCGCGTTGGCTTAACAGAACAGCAGGCCCGCCAGCGCTACGGAGAAGACGTTTGGGTCTTTTGCCAATCTTTAGCGGAGCGGGAACAGGTGCGATCGCAGCCCTCGATCGGCATGGTGAAGCTCATTACCCATCGGCGCGGATTCGTGTTGGGACTGCATGTGATTGGCATTGACGCACAGGAGGCTGTAACTGCGATCGCGCTGGCTATGCGGCAGGGAATAACGGTTGCTCAGATGGCACAGATCCCCGACTTGCCCTTTACCTGGGGTTCGCTTTTGTCGCAATTGGCACAGCAGTGGCAAGCGCGACGTGACCACGCCAACTGGCGACGAGAGCTACGAGAAACCTGGTTTAGCTTTCGCCGATCGTGGACTCGATAAACGCAAGTTCAACATCTTTTCATGCAAGCAGATTCATCTTAATAAGTTTTTTATATTTCAGAAAACTTATGTAATATTTAATACATTTGAGTTCAGCTGGCCCAATGATATGCCGATAGCAGGGCATAATCAAGACAGTACTAACGTAAACTTCTTTTTAAAGAAGTAAAATGTGTCCTTTCATAAAAGGCGCACCTGAAAAAGGTGCATTTGTCAGCTTGATGGGCAATATGGAGATAGTGGTGGTTTGTCCATCAAAACGTTCGAATTCATAGTGATGTATTTACCCTTGCAGCACTAACGTTTCATCCCCTAAAGCAGCTTCACATAGCAGGAAATTTTGGATGACTGAGACGCGCCGACGCATTTTTATAGGTGATGTACATGGTCACTACGACGGTCTTATGCGACTGCTGGAGGCAGTTTCACCGGACTCTGACCATGAAATATTTTTTGTTGGCGACCTGATCGATCGCGGCCCTCAGAGTGCCCAGGTCGTTGATTTTGTTCGCCAAAGTCCTCACCAGTGCGTATTGGGCAATCACGAGCAGCTTTTACTAGATGCGTTTCCGAATGGCCAGGTACATATGCCCGCCTTACAGGGCTGGTTGTTTAGCGGTGGTCAGTCAACCCTGACGAGCTATGGCGACATTGAGCGGCTGTTTGACCACTTAGCTTGGATTCGCCAACTGCCCCTATTCATCGATTTGGGGGATGTATGGTTAGTTCATGCTGGGCTACATCCCGATTTGCCGATTGAAAAACAAACCAGCCAAGAACTCTGCTGGATCCGCGATCGCTTTCACAGCAGTCCCCGTCCCTACTTCACCGATAAGCTGATTATTACGGGACATACGATTACGTTCACGCTGCCCCAAGTTAAGCCAGGGCAGATTGTCCAAGGCATTGGCTGGCTCGATATTGATACCGGAGCCTATCATCCCAAGAGCGGTTGGCTCACAGCTCTAGATCTCGACCAAAATCAGGTCTATCAGTTCAATGTCCATCAGCAGCGGCTGCGGGTACGTCCCTTTGAAGAAGCTGTCACCCAAATTGAGCCGCACCAAGTCACCCGCCGCCAACGGGCATCGGTTTAATCAAGATTCATCAGCCAGAATAATGCTGCACTCGGCTCCCATTTGGCTGAACCACGGGTGCCAGAAGATTCGGCTTCTTAGAAAAGCCGGGTCTCTGGCAACGCTAGAATTGTTGCAGAAATGATTAAATCAGCCAGCGATCTACGAAATCTGAGACGTGCGATCGCATTACCCCCCTGTTCAAAGACTCAACTCAAAACCTGGCAGCACCGTTTCACCCGATAGCTTTGCAGGTAACTGAATCACCTCAACCTCTTGCTCAGGACGATAGATTTCCACTTGCCGATCTTGTGGATTGATCAGCCATCCCAATCGCAATCCGCTAGCGAGATACTCCTGAATTTTGGCTTGCAGCGGCAGCAATCGATCACTGCGCGATCGCAGTTCAATCACAAAGTCTGGACAAATCGGCGGAAAAGCGCTTTGTGCTTCTGGTGTCAGCGCTTCCCAGCGCAGCTTGGCAACCCACGCTACATCTGGAGAGCGATCCCCCCCATTCGGCAAACTAAAGATCGTTGATGAGCTAAACACATAGCCCAACTGAGTTTCGACATTCCAAATACCAACCTTCGTAATCAAATCCGCTTCTTGATTACCGCTGATGCCGCCGACTGGGCTCACAATCACTAATTCTCCTTGGGCTGAACGCTCAAGCTGTAGGTCAGGATTACTGTGGCAAAGTTGCACAAACTGTTCCCGTGACAGGCTGCGAGTAAGCGGTTCTAAGTTCAGAACAGTCGTCATAGCTTGAGGTGCTAGCAATGGCTCTATTCTTATAGTGTAGATTCTCACGTCTTGCACCTTGCACTTTGAGAACCCGAAGCGGTTGTTTGGGTGCAGAATGAGAGGATTTCTATTAGTTGTTTCCCAGGTAAAATTCAATGGTGCTTCGACTTAAACGTTCGCTGGTTACAGGTTTGGCTGCTCTCATGTTGCCTCTGGCCGCCTGTTCACCAGATACCCAAAATTCCGCCACCCCAGGCGACAGTACGGCAAGTGATTCGGCTTCTGAAAATACCGAGAATGTGGAACCGTTCGTAACAGGGGCTATTCCTGACCAAGATCCCGAAGAACTCCAGCGGCTTTATGGGGCGCTGACCGACTATCTAGAGCAAGAGTTAGGCGTTCCGGTTGAGTATCAGCCTGTCACTGACTATGCTGCTGCCGTGACTGCGTTTAAAGTGGGCGACCTCGACATGGTGTGGTTCGGCGGTCTAACCGGGGTGCAGGCGCGGTTACAGGTGGATGGAGCAACTGCGATCGCACAGCGGGACATCGACGAGAATTTCCGCAGCGTTTTGATTGCCAACACCAGCGCTAATTTAGCACCGTTTGAAGATGCCAGCGGTCTAGAACAGCTCAAAGGGCGCAGCCTCACCTTTGGCAGCGAATCGTCTACCTCTGGTCGCCTGATGCCGCAGTATTTTATGAAAGAAGCGGGTGTTGAACTGTCGGATTTGAACGGTGAAGTTGGCTTTTCCGGTAATCACGACACGACGATTAAGCTAGTGGAAGCAGGCAGCTACGAGACAGGCTTCCTGAATGAGCAGGTCTGGGAATCCCGCTTAGCAGAAGGTGCCGTCAACCGCAATCGCGTAGAGGTGCTGTGGCGCACGCCCACTTATTACGACTATCACTGGGTGATCAGCCCAGAAGTCGAAGAGCGCTACGGTGAAGGCTTTACGGAAAAAGTACAGCAGGCGCTACTCAATCTTGATCCCAGCAATCCAGAGCATCAGGAAATCTTAGAACTCTTCGGCGCAGAGCAATTCATCGAAACCGAAAACGCCAACTACGACAAAATTGAAGCCGTCGGTCGCGAAATCGGCAAAATTCAATAGATATCTATCCTGTAGGGTGGGCATCGCCCACCTTAATCGATTCCATTAGACTTGGAATATAACCTTCTAGCAGTTCTGCGATCGCAATGGCTATTCTTCAGATTGAAAACTTGCCTGATGAGCTTTACGAACGACTTCAAAGTTTCGCTGCTGATCGACGACTGACTGTGAATGAGGCAGTAATTGATCTGTTGCAGCAAGCAACTCAGCCTAATCCACCTCAAACATTGCAGGCCAACCAGCTTAGTACAATGTCCGATATTCTGAACAGAATGCGTAGCCGTTCTAGAGTTGACCCAACTCATTTTGGACTACCCGACAGTACAACCCTAATTCGCGATGATCGCCACTAATAGTTTCAATGTAAGGTTGTTTACAGACTTTCTAGTGCCGCCGCTGTAGCGTATCGTCCCAGTGAATGAAGGAAAAACATGAGACTCAACGCAGGCTGTGAACTAATTTATGAAGCCGATGCTCCTACGCCAGTCATCCTCATGCTGCGTCCTCGTAGTGGTCAGGGTCAGTGGGTGGTGCGCGAAGAATATGACTTGCAGCCGATGGTGTTTGTGGAAGAATACACCGATAGCTACGGCAACCTATGTCAGCGTTTGGTCGTTCCAGAAGGCGAGTTTCGAATTCATACCGAAGCCTATGTGGAAACCAGACGATCGCATCGACGTAGACCCCACCGCACCCTTCATCGAAGTGCAAGATTTACCGACAGGTTTGCTGCAATATCTGCTGCCCAGCCGCTACTGTTTGCCCGAGCAGGTCGGCGATTTGGCGCTTGAAATCACCGCCGAGGCTCAGCCCGGTTACGCGCAGGTGGAAGCGATTCGTCAATGGATTCAGACCAATATTGAATATCAGTACGGCACGAGTGATACATCCACAACCGTCTTAGATACGGTTGAACAGCGAGTGGGAGTGTGTCGCGACTTTACACATCTGGGCATCTCGCTCTGTCGTAACCTCAGCATTCCGGCTCGCATGGTGGTGGGCTATCTGCATGAACTAGAGCCGATGGATCTGCACGCCTGGTTTGAAGCCTATGTCGGCCACCGCTGGTACACCTTTGATGCGACCCAGAAAGATCCAAAGGGAAATCGAATTGCAATCGCATATGGTCGTGACGCCGCTGATGTTGCGCTTGCGACCCAGTTTGGGCCATTAACGCTGAAAAACATGACCGTTTGGGTAAACGCCGCCGAGAAAGCGAGTTAGCACAACATCACGTCCATGTCACCAAACTCGGGACGCGAAATAATCAGGAAAACGTTAGGCTGATGATAGCGATAGCGTGATCAAAACAGCCGTGTGGGATTGCTGATTTTAAGTCTAAATTGCGAGGTGAGGCACTGCTCCTATCTCGCAATTCAGCCCCGAATTGGCAAGGCCGCCGTGTTGATCAACGCAATGGTTAATGCAAAAGGAGGCATTTGTGAGTTACGACTTTGATTTATTTGTAATTGGTGGTGGTTCTGGCGGAATTGCAACAGCCCGACGCGCTGCCGAATACGGAGCCAAAGTGGGCGTCGCCGAATACAATCGCCTGGGTGGCACCTGCGTTAATCGCGGTTGTGTTCCCAAAAAACTGATGGTCTATGCCTCCCATTTCCCTTAGCTTATTTGAAGATGCTCAGGGCTACGGCTGGAGCAGAAGTGAAGAGCCAGCTTGATTGGCACAAAATGATTACCGCCGTCAACAACGAAGTGATTCGGCTCAACGGCATCTATCAGAGTATGTTGGATAAATCCAATGTGAAGCTCTTTCCGGCACGGGCGAAATTTATCGACGAACACACCCTAGAAGTGGGCGATGAAAAGGTCACTGCCGACAAGGTCAATCGCCGTCGGTGGGCTATCCGGTGAAGCCGCATATCAAAGGCATTGAACATGCCATGACCTCCGACGATATCTTCCACCTCAAAAAGCAACCCAAGCGGATTGTGATTCTGGGCGGTGGCTACATCGGCTGTGAATTTGCCTCGATCATGAACGGTCTGGGTACTGAAGTGACTCAGGTG
>NZ_JBYJZJ010000007.1:0-5656 GCF_057732415.1 Thainema salinarum CENA647 | reverse complement strand
TGCTAAGGTTAATTGCGTCCTGTTACGAGAACTCATCAGCACCTATGCGCGCCAAGGTAAACCCGAAGCCGGCAGCCCGCAACGGGGCGGGAAGAGTGGGCGGCACGGGCAAAGCATCCGAAGGCACGGAGCATGTCGAGGCCAGCAAGGGCCGAAGTCGGTAGCGCCGCCAATCCGAAGGTCATGAGCCATCCTTGTGCCGAGCGGCGCGAGCGCCGTGTGTCCGAAGCCGAGTGAAGCGAAGCCGAGAAACATCAGAAAATCCGGTGCCTCAGCGACCGATCAACGCCGAAGCCAGTGGTGCAGGAGGAGTCGACGCATCACCGAAGCCGACAACACCAACACACCTACCCACGCATAACGCCGGAATTAAGCCGACCCGCGAAGCGGGTTCGGCTTGAATGAATTGTTAGGCCGCAGTCGCGACGATCGGTAAAACCATCGCCTAAGCGAAAGGCACCGTCACTACAGACACCAAGCCTAGGCAGAGACCGAGCATCGGCACCCAACCAGGGTTGTAGTAAGCCTGGCCTGGCTCAGCTAGCAGTCGTGGTAAGAAGAAGTACACGAATAGGCTTGAGATCAGCGCCGAGAAGAAAGACTATGGATAGAGCCTTGAAGATCGTGGGATTGTCTTGAACTGTCATCGATTGCTCCATGAGGCCTAACACCTGAATTAAGCCGACCCGCGAAGCGGGTTCGGCTTGAATGAATTGTTAGGTGTGTGAGCAGGAAGCTCGCAGGTGAACTCCTGATTGCTGCGGCGCGCAGTTGAGTTGATCGGCAGCCGCAAGATACTCGGTAGCCCATGAAATGAAACCTGGAATCACGATTAGCTCAATGTGCTCGCGAGCAGCTCGTGCCTGAGCGTTTGGGATGGAGCCGGCGCGGACCAGGAAACGCTCATGAGGAACATTTGGTCTGGGCGGCCAAAAGAAGGCGTCAAATAGAATCCTAGAGTGGATCTGGTGCAGATCAATCTCCGCATCTATCCCGGCTCTCTGAATGGCCTCATCCAAGATGCTGGATCGCAGGACGGAACTCGCGCTCTTAGGGATCTTGTCCTTGAGCGATAGTGCATAACCACACCACGGCTAACACCTGAGTTAAGCCGACCCGCGAAGCGGGTTCGGCTTGAACGAACTGTTATGCGCGCCAAGGTAAACCCGAAGCCAGCGGCCCGCAACGGGGTCGGGAGACCAGGGAGCACGGACAAAGCCTCCGCCAGCACGGAGCAGGTCGAGGCCAGCAAAGGCCGAAGCCGAGAGCGCCGCAAATCCGAACGTCATGAAGCCATCCTTTGCCGAGCGGCGCGAACGTCGATGCGTCCGAAGCCGAGTGAAGCGAAGCCGGGAAACGTCGAGCTAATCCGGACGCATCAGCGACCGATCAACGCCGAAGCCAGAGATGCAGCGGAAGTGGCTGCATCACCGAAGCCGACAACACCAACACACCAACCCACGCATAACACCGGAATTAAGCCGACCCGCGAAGCGGGTTCGGCTTGAATGAATTGTTAGGCCTCGCGGGCAATCGCTGCTTGGCCATGTTTTAGTACTAAGGTTTCCCGTGAGGGCTCCCAGCTCGACGGCACGAGCCCTGAAGCCTTAGCCTCGCTGAGCTCGAGAAAGCCAAGCCCTACCAGTGCCGCCAGCGCATCCCGCCATGCGCCGGGATGATTCTCATGAACATGATAGCTCCCGTCAGCTGCAAAGCCCGCGCTATCTTCATCGCGGACGAATTCGGTGTGCTCAAAGCCGTCACCGTGCTTGCGCACAAAGATGTAGATCTTTCCGACTTTGGGCGTATTCATAGAATGGTTTGGACGAGGCCTAACGCCTGAATTAAGCCGAGCCGCGAAGCGGCTTCGGCTTGAATGAATTGTTAGGTGCGACGAACCGAGGAGTTCGCAAGCACCTCTTGGCACTCACTACAGAGTCCCATCTCATCAAGTGATAGCTCCGGCGCAAAGCGGTGAAAGCAATCCCTTGCACCCTGGTCGTGCGGGAACTCAAGCTCCACGAGACCGGGTCGCAGCCCACGCTTGTGGCAAAACCCACATTCGTGGAGTAGTCGGTCTGGAACCCTGTCGAGATTCGAGCGGTACTTCATCGAGACGCGCCTAACACCTGAGTTAAGCCGACCCCAAACGCGTAGCGATTGGGGTTCGGCTTGAACGAATTGTTATGCCGCTAGCAAGACAGAACGCAACTGCCACGGTAAGTGAGGTCCCAGCGAAGACGAAAGCCTCCGCAAGACTTTGCCGCAACTGAAATGGATCCGGCGAGAACCAGCGCAGGATTAGCCAGAATGCCACGCCCAGTGGTAGCGACGCAGTACAGAGCAGCAATGCAGAAAGATGCCCCAACCTCTGCAGAAGCAGAGCTGTAGGTAGGCCAATAAAAATAGTGCCTAGATACCCCCATATGATCGAAGCAATGGCGACAAACGGGGAAAAGATCAACGCATCGATGAAGCCACTGTAGGGGGGCGGATCAAGGAATACAGCTAAAGGAACGGCTGCGATGGGTGTCGCCAGTTGGGCAAGGACAGCGCCCATCCAAAGCGAGCGCGTGTGGTTGCGCTGAATCAGCGTGCTCTGGGGAAACGATGAGCTTGGCGCTCGGTATGGGTTATTTGACATGCGGCATAACACCTGAGTTAAGCCGACCCGCGAAGCGGGTTCGGCTTGAATGAATTGTTAGCCCCCACACACGATCTACCAAATTGGCTCACGGCGAATCGGATACTCAATCTTGAGAGCGGGGACAGTGACTTGTTGTGCGTTACTGATAGGAACGAGCAATGGTAAAGAGTACTCAGTGCTGGTGTAGGCGGAAACTGAAACTTGGCTAAGCGTTTCATCGCACTCGTCGCCCCATAGAAGCGAGTGCCCAGAGTAAGTGTCGAACCAGATCGGTATCGAGTATTTCCCGTTGCGATCGGTCAAAGACATGGCTGGCCCACCCGGTACGGAGTGGTCAATCCATGATGCTCCGACCAAGGCGCCGGACACAGGGGCACCATCAGAGTCAAGAGCCACCCCTGTAACAAGGAATAGTTGCGCCGCGCACTTGGCAGAAGCTCCAGGAGAAAAGGCAACTAAAAGTAGGAACGCAATGATTGCTCGCATGGGGGCTAACACCTGAGTTAAGCCGACCCGCGAAGCGGGTTCGGCTTGAACGAACTGTTATGCGCGCCAAGGTAAACCCGAAGCCGGCAGCCCGCAACGGGGCGGGAAGAGTGGGGGACACGGACAAAGCATCCGAAGGCACGGAACAGGTCGAGGCCAGCAAAGACCGAAGCCAACAGCGCCGCCAATCCGAACGTCATGAAGCCATCCTTGTGCCGAGCGGCGCGAGCGCCGTGTATCCGGAGCCGAGTGAAGCGAAGCAGGGAAACATCAGCAAATCCGGTGCGTCAGCGACCGATCAGCGCCGAAGCCAACGACGCTAGAGGAAGTGGTACGCGCCACCGAAGCCGACAACACCAACACACCTACCCACGCATAACACCTGAGTTAAGCCGACCCGCGAAGCGGGTTCGGCTTGAATGAATTGTTAGACCTGCCAGCCGTGGGGCCAGCCCCGCCTACTTGAAACTCTACCGGAACTCTGATGGAGGCAGGCATGCTGTCTGCGCGGATAGCGCCATTTGGCAACGGCAGAAAGAATGGCCTCGTTGTATCCGATGGGTTGACCGGCGCTACGACCGACAGGATGCCACTCCGTTGAGACGATAACGGGTGACTGCACTTGACCAGCGGAGCTAATGACAAACGAGACTTGGGCTTTGCCAGAGAACTCGTTGTGCAGCCGGGGCGGCAGTTTTGGTGGAACCGTCGATGCAGGACTAAGCCCAGAAGAACAGGTCGGGAGTGGCGCGGCAGCAGCCCATGCGCCAAGCGTGATGCCAAGAAAGAGAACTACCAAGTTGCAAATTGTTCTCATGGCAGGTCTAACACCTGAGTTAAGCCGACCCGGCGCAAGCGGGTTCGGCTTGAATGAATTGTTAGCACCTGCTGGGGCACTAACCGCCAAACAACATGCTGTCACCTGCGACCACTTCTCTAATGCCCGTTTCGCTCCAGTAGCAATGAGAGCCAATCTGGATCTGATGCCCCTGATTACTGTACAGAAGCGCCCAAGCGCCTCGGCCAAAAATGACTGCATCTTGCTGGCCAGGAGAACACCTTGAAGGCTTGGCGCTCCGCAAGTGCGAAAGTACGGGTGCCATAAAGTTCTCGCAATTGCCGCCGCAAGCCCGGTACGCACGAACTGTGGAGTTCTTTACCACCTCTGATGGGCTGTAGCTCCACTCTTCAGTCCTTGAAAGGAAAAAGAACTCGACCGCTGAAGCATTACGCAAGCTCTCACCGAACAGCTTGGCCGCATCGACTGGCGAAAGTGATTGCAGCGGAAGCTGCGACAGGTGATGTAGCAGCGAGCGCGAGACCCAGGACAACTATGTGCTTCAAGAGCATGCGTACCCCGATACAGGTGCTAACACCTGAGTTAAGCCGACCCGCGAAGCGGGTTCGGCTTGGACGAACTGTTATGCGCGCCAAGGTAAACCCGAAGCCGGCAGCCCGCAACGGGGCGGGAAGAGTGGGCGGCACGGGCAAAGCATCCGAAGGCACGGAGCATGTCGAGGCCAGCAAGGGCCGAAGTCGGTAGCGCCGCCAATCCGAAGGTCATGAGCCATCCTTGTGCCGAGCGGCGCGAGCGCCGTGTGTCCGAAGCCGAGTGAAGCGAAGCCGAGAAACACCAGAAAATCCGGTGCCTCAGCGACCGATCAACGCCGAAGCCAGTCGGTGCAGGAGGAGTCGACGCATCACCGAAGCCGACAACACCAACACACCTACCCACGCATAACACCTGAATTAAGCCGACCCGCGAAGCGGGTTCGGCTTGAATGAATTGTTAGGCAGCAGCTTAGTAACCATCTGCCTGAAGACGAAGCACCATCTCTCCGGGCTCCTTATCCCGCATAACTTCGAGATCTACTAGCGCTCCTCTGTTTGGCGAGCCGTATGAAGTCGAGAAGGACCGCTTTGCGGATTTGCAAGTTCTCGGCGATTTGTGGCTTGGGCGAGAGACAGTTAAGAATGCGCTTGGCGTTGTAGCCGGCGAACTCAGTAGAGCTGTGCTCCATGAGGTAGGTACAAAACCTCTTTCCCGGGTTCGTAGTCGTTGTGCTCGCAACTCTTTGACCCAAGGACCAATTTGTCTCCTTCTTGCCTTGCCCCCCAGTAGGTATGCAGCGTGATGGTGCGCGTCTCCTCTGGCTTCACCGATGCCAAGAAGGTCGCCAGCTCCGGACGAAGCTCATCCTTCTCCCGGTCGCGAGCCAAAGACGCAACGACAGGCGAGGCCAAGAGGAGAAGTGTTGCTAAGAGGCACGTAATCTTCATCTGCTGCCTAACACCTGAGTTAAGCCGACCCGCGAAGCGGGTTCGGCTTGAATGAATTGTTAGCTGCGTCCATGCATAGCCTCTTTCTGCGATCTTCTGAGCTTCTTGAGCGCTCATGCCATGATGATAGTGGACGGCTAGTGGATGGTCGCTTGGTTGTAACTCAAGATATGGTCTCCGCATTGCCATTCCTGGGCCGCACATTTGTCTTCAGATTGATTGTGTCAGGGTAGTACGGAAGGC
>NZ_JBYJZJ010000006.1:0-7312 GCF_057732415.1 Thainema salinarum CENA647 | reverse complement strand
TCAGTTACGTATTGCTAAGGTTAATTGCGTCCTGTTTTACCAGGAGCTTCATCAGCACCTTACCACAATCAGTCGGACCACAAGCTGAAGGTCTCTCTGGTCCTTGATGGCAATTGCAAAAAACAGAAGCATTGGAAAGTACATCAATGCCTTCAACTCGGCCAAAATGAAATCAGCGCGGTTGCCGTTGCCCACGCCGATCAGAGCGCCAATGCAGGAAACGCCGATGAACAGCGTGGTGAGCAGCCAGATCTCTTTGGGCATTGAGGTACGGGGTCGCAAAGCGAAATGACAGGCCACGGATGCCATGCAGCACAAAAAGAGAAGCACTCGCACGCGGATGCTGCCGTTCACTTCTGTCAGGTAGCCATTGCCGCCCAGCAGCAATTCCAGGAGGACGAGGACCAAGAGAGCTCTGTCAAAGGCTCTCAGGGAGAGGGGGGGCAGCAGGGTGCGATCGCCAGCATTGCCTGTGCCCGACGCGATCGCTGTCGAAGGCGCTGTGGCTGTGGCGCGGGAGATCGGCATGATGGGCGGTCACTCTCAGATTCGACAGTCGGGCGGCGATTCTCGAAGACAGGCTCCGCACGATCGGGGCATTCAGGCGGAATTGGCGCCGGGAAGGGCGATGTAGCAGGAACCATTTGATGAACATGATCTGCTTGCGCGGATCGGAACCGGTCGCGAGGAATGCGAGTTGGCTTTCCAGCTGGATGAACCGCTCAAAATCCGAATCGCTCAAATCGACACGCATCGCCGCCGCCATGCGTCGGATGAGCGAACGACCACTTGCTCCAGCGAGTGCTGGGGGCCGCTATGACCGGATATCTCCATCTTGGTCAGAAAGTCGTAGATTGCACGGATGACCAACACATTCAAGTGGGATGTTGTCCTTCCATATCCACTCACGGTCAATGATCTTGCACTGCTCGCCGCTGTTGTAGGCGTTGGACCAGATGCTGTCGACATGGCTGCCATTCCGAGCCAGAGCACGCCATCGGTAGTCTGTGCCTCGCGCGTGAGCGAATCTTTCCAGTTCATGGCGGGCGCGAGCACTTGCTCCAGCGTGGAGCGCCGGGACTGGGCAAGCTGGTGCACTTGCGTGAACACCGACGGGGTGTCAATCCATGGACTGTCGGTTTCCACGAGGGTGAGTCGGTCATCGCTGGGGATCTCTCTGTTCAGCAGGCGCTTCTCGACGGAGATAGCGCCCCCCGTCTTCACGATGCGGGTCTGTGTCGCGAAAGGCCTTCGCCGACCGGATGCGTAATGAATGCCGAGTTGTCCGAAGGAGACGCCGCTGGCGACTCCTTTCGATGCCACGATCAGGAAGGAATTTGAAAAAAATTCCAGCATGCGGTTTCGACTCAATTCGAGTGCGGCTGACCCTTCGTCCCACAGGTCGTATCGTTTGCCAGAGTAGTCGCTGGACGGTATCTGGGAGATCATCTCACCCGCGAGGCTGGATGCGAGAAATTCGGCAGAAAGTCCGCAGTCGGGTATTTTGTAGTCCGGAAATGGATAGAAGAACTCCATCTCTCGGGAAATATTTTCCGATGCGGTCTTCCAGTTCTCGCTTGCCGAACGTGCGGGCCACTGAGGCATCCTTGTGATAACCCTCTAGCCCTTCGAATGGGATTCCAAGATGGTCTTCTCGTGCGCCGTTGAAATATTTCAATCCAAATTGGTTTTCAATGGCAATGATCAGGATTCCGTTTGGAGACAGCATGTCCTGAAAGTATTTCAAGGCTGCATCGTACGGGTCTGCCCCATCAATGAATGCCGCGGAATACTCAAATACGCCAATGCAGAAAATAATATCAAATTTCTGAATGAATTGCAGCTTCTGAAATGGTGCGCAGACGACAGAGACCGATGGCAGATCACGAGTTCTGGCTTTAGCGAGTCGGGCTCTATTGATATTGCCCTCGACAGAAATAACCTGATCGAAATTCTCGCCTAGGTGCCTTGAAATGGCGCCACAACCGCAACCCACCTCCAGCACGCGAAGTCTTCGGTCAAAGCTGAAGCCCGACAACAGTTGGGAGCGTTTGCTGGTCAGGTGGTATTCGCTGGGCCAGTCCTCGATGAAAGCCTCCAACTCAGGAGAGCGGCAGCTCAGATCGTTGACACTCGAGAAAACTTCATGGAGATAGCGCTCGGATCCCGTTCCATCGGAATAGCCAAATGTTTCGTGGGTCTTCAAACGCCAGACTGCCGAGGTGTCCTCGATCAACTCGTTTGACACTATTTCCTTGATGTTCATGACGTTGTTTCCATTATCTTTTCGAGATAGATCGATTGAGGCATGCGCTGGCAATGAGGGAAAGCACGATCGTGCTGATGGTGACCCTGATGCTCCATGCGATGGCCGCGCCAACGATTTCGTATCGATCAATGAGGAACCACATATAGGGGACGTAGAGTATAAGTTCCGCCACGTGCAGTTTCGCCGTCAGATCTGGTCGGCCATCAGGATTGAATCAATCCTTGCGATATGTAACCAAAGCTATTTATGAACACGCCCACCGCGAGCAATTGCATGACGCGGTAGCTATGTCCGAGCGAAATCGTTGCCAACCCAGAGTGCAAGGGCCGGCTGCGCGACCACAATGGTGATCAGCGACAGGGGTAGCATCGTCCAGAAAGTGATCTTCAGCCACCGCCGATACCGAATCCTGGGACACCGAGTTGTGTTGCCACGTTGGAACCGCCTCCGAAAACAAAGGGAATAAGACACCGATGTAGATGCCAGGGATCAACAGCAGGCTGATGACCATGTCATAGGGTGTCGAAAAATACGCCACTGCCTCGGCAGACACAGGGCGTGGCTAGCGCGATACGCCCCAAGTAGAGCAAAAGCGGGCCAGCCAAGTTGCTCAGGGTCATCCAGCCACCGAAAGAAAGCAACTGACGTACTTGTTGTAGTTGTACAGAAGATTTGCGCAGCAGCTCCGGGTGAGGGTCTCGCGCAGATTACCGCGTAGGCGATACAGGATAGGAGACGGCCTGCGACCAGCGTGGCCACAATCAGGGGCAGTTCGCTCGAAAAAGGCAGGGCGGCCAGAGGCCCTGAGGGTGGGTCAGGGCGCCGAGGGGCGCCTTGACCAGGTTGAGCAACGTCAAACCTGTGTCGACCTCTCCAGGATTCCTCTCAGTCCAGTGGTGACGATGACCAGTGGAATAGAGAGTGCCAGTAGGTAAAACGCCTGCAGGGTTTCGGCGCGGAGATGGTCCGGGATCGACAGTTGTCTCTACGAGCCAGGGCGAGAGAAGCGCCACGAAGAGCCCTCCCACGACTCCCAGTCCGACCATGCACATCATTCCACTGCGTGCGATCACAGGAATCTGGTCGCTCTCACCACTGCCGACCTTCTTAGCGATGAGTTGGGTCATCGCACGCCCAACCCGAGGTCGAAGAGGCTGAAGTAGCCGACCACCTACCCAGGCGAGCGACAGGATGCCGAATCGAGCGACACCCATCGCCGCCAACAAGGGCGGCACGGAGACCAGGGCTGCCAGCAGGGAGACCTGTACCTAGCGCGCTCCAGAGGACATTGCTGGTGATCCGCACGAGTGACTAGGTCGGCTTAGAGCCGCCCAACAGACGCACGAAGACCTCGGCCTTTTGCAGGCGCGGGCGTCCTTATCCTTGGCAGAGAGCAGTGGCGGCGTTCCCGCGTCCGGCCAGTCGATGCCGATGGCCGGGTCGTTCCACGCGATGCAGCGCTCGTGCTGCGGCGCGTAGTAGTCGGTGGTCTTGTAGAGAAAGTCAGCCGATTCGCTCAGCACGAGAGAACCGCGGGCAAACCCCGGCGGTACCCAGAACTGCCGATGGTCGTCCTCACTCAGTTCAAGACCCGCGTCCATTGTCCGAAGGTCGGTGATGCCTTGCGCACATCGACCGCGACATCGAACACACTGCCCCGCACCACGCGCACCAGTTTGCCCTGGGGCTGTTGCAACTGATAGTGCAGGCCGCGCAGGACTCCGCGGGCGCTGCGGCTGTGGTTGTCCTGCACGAAATTCACATCGAGACCGGTGGCGGCCTGGAAAGCGGCCTGGTTGAAGCTTTCGAGGAAGAATCCCCGTGCATCGCCGAATACCCTGGGTTCGATCACGAGTACGTCCGGGATGTGGGTGGGCGTTACTTTCATCACAGCACCGCGTCGTTGAGCAAGCGCAGCAGATACTGCCCGTAGCCTGTCTTGTGGAGTGATCGCGCCATGGTTTCCAGCGCCGCGTCGTCGATCCATCCCTGTCGCCAAGCGATTTCCTCAGGGCACGCGATCTTGAGGCCCTGCCGGTTTTCCAGCGTGGCGATGAACTGACCGGCGTCCAGCAGGCTGTCGTGCGTTCCTGTATCGAGCCAGGCATAGCCGCGTTTCATGATCTGGACATTGAGCTGGCCCTTTTCGAGGTACGCCTGGTTGACTGCGGTGATTTCCAGTTCGCCGCGAGCGCTGGGCTTCACCGCCTTGGCGATGTCCACCACCTGGTCGTCGTAGAAGTAAAGGCCGGTCACGGCGTAGTTGCTCTGGGCTGTGCCGGTTTCTCCTCGATGCTGATGGCCTTGCCCAGTTGGTCGAAGCTCACAACGCCAAAACGTTCCGGATCGGTCACGTGGTAGGCGAACACTGTCGCACCCGAGGCTTGGCGGTCGGCTTCGTCAACAGCACGGCGAAATCGTGGCCGTAGTAAATGTTGTCGCCCAGCACGAGGGCACTTGGAGCGCCGTTGAGAAACGCCTCGCCAATGAGAAATGCCTGCGCAAGGCCATCTGGGCTCGGTTGCACCGCGTATTGAAAGCTCATGCCCCACGCACTTCCATCGCCCAGTAGCTGGGTGAAGCGCGGTGTGTCTTGTGGCGTGCTGATGATCAGCACCTCGCGAATGCCGGAAAGCATCAGCGTGGTGAGCGGGTAGTAGATCATCGGCTTGTCATAGACCGGTAGCAGTTGCTTGCTCAGTGCGAGTGTGGCCGGATGAAGGCGGGTACCGGAGCCACCGGCCAGGATGATGCCTTTGCGTTGGGTCATGGTTGTGCTGTGGTGTTAAGGATTTCGGCAAGCATGCGCCGTACACCATGCTGCCACTTGGGCAGGTCAAGTCCGAACGCCTGCCGTAAGCGGTTTGTGTTCAGGCGGGAATTGTGTGGACGGCGCGCGGGAGTTGGGTACTCGGTGGTCGGGATGGGCATCACTTCTCGCACCTTGAGCCTCAGATCTGGTGCGAGTTCGCGGGCGGTTTCCAGCACGAACTGCGCATAGCCATGCCACGAAGTTTCTCCCTCAGCCGCGAGGTGGAAAATGCCCTGGCTGTCAGGTTGCGGGTACGCGTGCCGGATGGCGTGGGCAGTTACGTCGGCGATCAATTCCGCCCCGGTGGGCGCCCCGATCTGGTCGGCGATGACCTTAAGCTGTTCGCGATCCTGTGCGAGACGGAGCATGGTCTTTCGGAAAGTGTCCTCTCGCGCCGCGTACACCCAGCTGGTGCGAAAGATCAGGTGGCGTCCGCCGGCGGCTTGTATGCGTTGCTCGCCTTCGAGCTTGCTTCTGCCATACACGCTCAGGGGATTGGTGGGAGCATCTTCAGCGCGCGGCGCTTGACCGCTGCCATCAAAAACGTAGTCGGTCGAAAAGTGCACCAGCAGCGCGTCCACTTCACGGGCCGCCTGAGCCAGCTCACCCGGAGCGATGGCGTTGATCGTGTGGGCGAGATCAGCCTCTGTCTCCGCCTTGTCCACTGCCGTGTGCGCCGCCGCGTTCACGATGACGGAGGGGCGTAAACGCAAGATAGCCTCACGCAAGCTGTCGGGCTGCGCAAGGTCGCCTCCATCGCGGCGGTCCAAAGCAATCAATGGGCCCAGTGGCGCCAGGCTGCGTTGAAGCTCCCAGCCAACCTGACCGTTTTTTCCCAGCAGAAGAAGGGGCGCGCGGCGTGCAAGGTCCACGTCAGGAATTCCGGATGCCAATGCTTTGGCGGATACGCTGAATCTTGTCGGCCGAGTCGCTGTGACGAGCCGCCTGACGCCAGCCCTGTCGGAAAAACACGAAAAGGATCAAGGCCAATGCACCCACCAATCCGGTTGTCACGGCAATGAAGGACTTCTGCGGCTTGGAGGGCTTCGTGGGAAGGCCGGGCGACTGGGCGAAGGCCTCGGCGCCGAAGCCCGTGAGCTTGCGATTAAGGTCTTGCAACGTCTTTTCACGAAGCATGCGCTGCTCGAAAAGGTTGATGTAGGCACGGGCCACATTGTCGCCTTCGGTACCCGGCGTAACCTTGTCCATGTTCTGACCGATCCGCTCCAGAACGATGCCTAGCTCCTTCAAGGACGTTCGAGCGAACTCCGCCTGCTGCTGCAGCTGTTCCAACTCCTTGCCCCTGGGTAGGCTGAATAGGCGAAAGGCCTCGACCAATGCGGTATTCAGCTGCCGCGCCTGCTCGGGCGTGGGCGCTTCCACGCGAACCTTCACCAGTCGATCTGCCTTGCTGTAGCTGGCGTGGATATCTTTTCGCAACCTCTCCAAGGCGTCTTCAGGATCCGAATCCCGCTCAGGAATCCACGGTGCCTGGGCCAGCAAAGGAACAAGGACGTCAGCCGAAGTGAAGTAAGCCACGGAAGCTTCAGCGATCTTGTCATCAAGCTGCAACCAGGATTCGCTCTCATAGCGGGGTGGCAGGAGAAAGGTGACGCCCCAGGCAATCAGCCCGATCAAGATGGGCCCCGAAAGAAGCAGCCGCAAGTTCTCCGCAACCACAACCAAAAGGTCGAGCAGGTTCAGCGTGTCGTCGTCCGATGGCGCGGCGTGTAAGTCGGCAAGAGGCATGTAGGTTTTCGGCGGCGACATGGAATCGGTCGTGTGAACTCGGTTTAGGAGGGGCAGAAGTTTCTTGTCAATGTTCGTACTGCGTCTGCACCCACTGCCTGATACGCCCCACTCTGCACATTCGACACCCATTCGGCGTGGTCCAGATACCACTGCACCGTCTTGCGGATGCCGGTCTCGAAGGTCTCGGCGGGTTTCCAGCCGAGTTCCGCTTCCAGCTTGCGGGCGTCGATGGCATAGCGCCGGTCGTGACCGGGGCGGTCTTTCACGTGGGTGATCTGCGTGGTGTACGAGGCGCCGTCCGCGCGCGGGCGCAGCTCATCGAGCAGGGCACAGATGGTGTGCACGATCTCGATGTTCGGCTTCTCGTTCCAGCCGCCCACGTTGTATGTCTCGCCCAACCTGCCGGCCTCCAGCACGCGGCGAAGGTGCTGATGAGTTCTCGTACAGGACGCAATTAACCTTAGCAATACGTAACTGAA
>NZ_JBYJZJ010000005.1:0-17113 GCF_057732415.1 Thainema salinarum CENA647 | reverse complement strand
TATGTTTCTTCAAAATTGGGCTACAGAACAAGGGGCTTAAGCCCCTTGTCTACCGAGATTATGTGTAGTTTTAATTTGGCGAATCAGTATTACCCAATCCGCTTCACATTATCAGGGAAGAAAGCAACACCAATGTTTTTCACTTTGGCCCAGCCTGTTGTGGGTCGCAGATAGAGATCCGGCGGAATAAACATGCCTTCACCATCGGGGCCAGTGGGCGTAAACTGCCGTCCTTGCTCCACCAGTTCAGCCATGACTGCATCGCGTTCCGCTTGGGACGGATACACCTTGCTCAGAGCAGGAATGACCGCACCTTCAACATACTGATCAAATGCGGCTGCTACCTGGGGGCTGACTCCGGCCAGTTCCTTAAACTTCTTAGCCGCTTCCTTGAAGGCATGGATCTGCACCTGGGCAACCTTGGCATTGTATTCCTTGCCCGCTGCTAGTTCATCTCCGGTCAAGCCAGCTAGATCCCGGCGTGGATAGGTATCGCGGATAGAAGCGTAGGCGATGTCGGTAAAGTCATAGTACATGAACGCTAAGCCTGTACCGGATTGGTCGGCATTGGGACAGCGTTCGGTAATTGGCTTGAGGTCAACGCTCTCATCGACCATCGTCAAGGGGATGTACTTTGCGTTGGGATTGCCGTTGTTCTGTAGAACTGCGCCGGATTCAATCTTCTCGCGCACGACTTCGTACAGATTCGGATAGCGGTCTGCGCCAAGGCGCTGCTGAAGCTGATTAATGTAGGCTTTGTTGAGGATGGTGTTGGTGCCGATGTTGATGCCAGCACTGACCAGTTCAGCACAATAAGCTGTGTTCTCGCTGCGCTTCAGCCATTCAATTGCCGCTTCATCACCGTAAACTGCCAGAATCAGCTTTTCACCCGCCTGCTTGATTTTGTCTACGTTGTGGATACCGAGCGGGTCTTGACCGTTGAAATTTTCTTCCGCAAATGGGATATAGCTATTTGCGATCGCAGTCATGGTCAGGATGTTCTTGCAGTAGGCTTGCTTTTCCGCGTCACTCAGTTCGGCGGGAAACTCGATTTTTTCAAAGAAGAAGCTGCCGTAGCCAGAGTTATTAAAGCCACCACTGAAATAGCCCTGCGGATTGTTAATCGTCATCACGCCCGCTTTGCCGTCTTTCTCAACACCGACCGCTAGACCTGCGTGACCGATGTTGCGCTTGTGGGGAATTTCGTTCTCATGCAGATCGGGATAGTAGCCGCAAACTGCGATCGCAATGTCACCGGGACGGATGAGGCGAGCTAGGTCAGTTTGCACAAACGGATCGCCGCTAATTTTGACCTGGAACAGCTTGATCTCAGCATCGGGACTGGATAGAACCGGATAACCGACAACTTCGCTGCTGTCCGGCAGTTTCGTCACAATAGCAAGGGCATCCTGAACCGTTGGATATTCTGGCGTTGCGTCCCATTCATAGCGTGATGCAACTTCAGTCATCCTGGTATGCGAACCAGAACTGGGACGAGCTGGAGACTCGGCGGGAGCTGATGGAGTGGTATTCGTGCCCTGAGCCGGGGAAACGGGGGTTTGAGCGTTGTCAGTAGTATTGTTTGGTGCGTTGTCTGAGGCCGATGCGGATTTTTGGGGGCTTACCATAAGATCTGAATCCCGATGAGAAGGACAAGTAATATTAAGTCCGTGTACAAGAACCCAATTTATTTTTTGATTTAGTTTTTTGTGAAAGACGGGCTGAGCTAGCCTTTTACAAAAAATAAACCATTGGGTTTTAACCGGACTTTGTACAATTTGAGCCGATTGCTTTCCGTATGTGTTTACGCTATCGCAACCACTCTAGTTCTTTCTTCGAGGTGAACGGGGGAATTTCCGGCAACCGGGATTGAAAATCACCCACCAAGGGCAAGATTGTGTCTTAATTCATCGCTAGCGATCGCACATCTGTTGACGATGTCAGTGGCGATGTCAGTGACGATGCTAGGATTTGCGATCGCAGTAAAATTAGTGGTTTCGGGCGATCAGCAAATGCGCTATTGAATGAGATATTGAACAAGTTATTGCTTGACTCGCTTCACAAAACTACATTGTCACACTGCATCAAAGTGCATCGTGATTTTGCACTGAGAGGTAAGAACGCTAGTCCGCAAAATGCAACTGTGATTCCCCTTAGCTAAAACTCGGCAGTCAGCTTATCAATTATCAGCTTCTAATTATTTGTCATTCACCACTCTCAATTTGCGAGGTAAATCATGAAATCTCAATTTCTGGTTGCAGCTCTGTTAGGTTTTTCGTTTGCTGTTAGTGGCTGTACGTCACTGTCCCAGCCAGGGGGATCTGCAGGTGATGTCCAGGCTGAAACGCAAACGGTAGAACCCGTTGCAATGGTTAGCCAAGACGGTTCAGTTCAAATCACGGTTTCGGATAGCTGGGAAACTGCTCAGCTCAACGACGGTGATGTTTCGCAGAACATGGTGCTGAAACTTCAGAATCGGCGGGGAGATCTGCAAATCGCGATTCAGGCATTTCCAAAAGTGAATGGCCTGGAACTGGTTGATCCTTCAGTGCTCAATGGAGGAGTCGTCAGTGCAGCGAAAGCCATGACTGGCAGCGAAGGCACCGTGAACCCTACCAGCTTGACGGCTATCAGCGGCCTGACTGCTGTTCAGTATGAAGGCCGAGGCAAATTTTCTGGCTATCCCGTGGCTGTATTGGCAACTGGAGTAGACAGTCCTGATGCCTACTACAACATTTTGGTGGCAGGTCAGCAGTCTGAATTTGACGAGGCGCGAGCTGAAATTGATCAGATTGTGCAAAGCTCTCAGCCCGCTGCGCCAGAGCAGTCGTAGACAACGTTTGTTTGATGGCACAGCTTTAGCCCTTACTCCGAACTCCTCTTCCTCAGGCAAGGGGGCTCCCAGCTTTTACTTCCGTTGTCAATTCATAGAGGCATTTTGCTGCCGCAATGCGGGGCCAAAGTGCCTCTCTTTGCTATAGACGGTATAAATTAGGTGTTACTGATTTCGGGGATGAACAAGTGAAATGTTGAGCTCTTGCCGCCATTGTTCCAAGGGTTTTTCTCAGTCTTCTTCCTATTTTTGAGCAAAGAGTGGTTTAGCGGCTTTACCCATTTGTAATCCTTGTGCGCTCTCAAATCCACTCAAACTACAGCCCATCATGGTAAAACCAAAACTAAGAACAGTTGCCAGCAGAGCTTTCTGTCTATTCTGTACAGTGGAGAGTTTAGGAACTAAGTGCAATGGCACATGAGGTTATTCCCAGTCAAACTTTTCGACTCCCACGATTCTGGCGTGATCCATAAAATAAGAGTGGAAACAACGTGAGATGCCATTATTACTAAGTTTAGTAAATCACAAAGATCTTTGAAAGCCTTGCCTAGCAGTCATCTCACAAAATGGAGGAAACTCTTGAAAGCCCTATTGAATAAGCTCTCTGGGAGCTGAGCTACTTATTCAGCCTTGGCCATCTTCAAGGCAATTGGAGAATGAAGTTGGCTGATACCAATCCGCCATGAAGATGAGCATAACTTAAAGCCTGGAAAGCTTGTGATTCAATGCTTTCAGCTCATGAAAATGCTTGGCTTCATATTGTTTTGGTATGAAATGCCTATTCTTCCGTTAGTTTGTGATCTACTGAAGTTAGAAGATCAGATGATGCATAGCCAGCGTTTACGTTTTCAACTCGCAGCAGCACAGACTAGATTAACTTGCGCTATCCAGACACAGTGCTTTGGTGTTGAGTTGACTTCGCTCAAGAGACACAAATGGGAAAATTTAGGACAAAATTGTACCGTCTTCGTCTAAAGATGTGATGATTGGCTAGCTAGGTGAGAAGGTTCAGGCACCATTGGAGAAGGGGAAAGCGGATGCGGCAGTGATTGAGTTATTTGCTAATCACTTTGGGATTGACAAAAACTAAAGTGAAATCGCCAGCAGTCATTCATTGCCCACCAAAGTGCTGCTGAAGGTTTATCGGATGAACAGGTTGTAAATGCACTTAATTTCTAAGAGTATTTAGTCTAAAACCTTGTTTGTGATGAACTGCGAATAATCTGAGGGCACTCTAAGTGTGTAAACTCTAAGTGCTAATAAAAGAGGCAAGATATGACATCTCCTAGGCTGGTAGCGAAGATTGAGTCCGAAGAACCTACACTTCGCTTAGCCGTTTTAATCGACGCTGATAATGCTCAAGCTGCTGTAATTGAAGGACTTCTTGCTGAAATTGCACGTTTTGGGGAAGCAACTGTTAAACGCATATATGGGGATTTCACCACTCAAGCAAGTTCATCTTGGAAAAAAGTGTTACAGAAACATGCAATTAAGCCTGTCCAACAGTTTGCGTATACTACTGGAAAGAATGCAACAGATAGCACACTAATTATTGATGCTATGGATTTGTTATATACACGAAAATTTGATGGATTTTGTTTAGTTACAAGCGATAGTGACTTCACTGGTCTCGCGATGCGTATTAGAGAAGAAGGTCTCACTATACTAGGATTTGGAGAACAAAAAACGCCGGAATCTTTCAGGAATGCTTGCCATAAATTTATTTTTACAGAATTGCTACGCCCTTCAGCTTGCGAAAATTTACATATTTCAGAAAAAACAAATGAGCTACAGAATTCTTTAATCCACTCTTCTCAGAACAACTCTTCTAGTTCACAAATAGCTTTCCCAAAACAGTTTGTTTTGGATGCTTTGGAGCAGTCAGGTGATGATGATGGATGGGCAAATCTTGGAACTTTTGGTAGCTATTTAAATAAGCTTCAACCTGATTTTGATTCTCGTACTTATGGATTCAAAAAGCTTTCTCTTTTAGTAAAGGAGATGAAAGATATTTTTGAGGTCAAAGAAGTGAATAAAGTACTGTATGTTCGAGCTAAAAAATAAAACAAATAATTTGTACATTGTTTTCTTAGACACATTTAAAAAAAGATGAGAGTAGGCAGATCACTCCACGATGGAAATCTGCCTACTTTGAAGTTTAGCGCAACTTGTGACTGTTACAAGCGAGATAAAAGCTCCTGTTTCTTCGTCAAAAACTCTTCTTCAGTTAAAATGCCTTGATCTCGCAACTGACCGAGTTTGGCCAGCGCTTGATAAATATCGGCAGCCTGATCGCCCTGTTCGTTCTCTAGATCAGACACATAGCTCTTGCCGCGCTCAAATGCCGATTCATACGCCGACTGCACCTGTTCTTCCACAAAGTTGCTGAGCGAACCACCGCTGGAAAAGTGGCTGATGGCGACCTGGCCAACCGCATAGGTAGAGGCTCCAGATGTAATGGCCATCGAGGCTCCACCGATCAAGGTGCCAACGCCCGGAATCGCCTTGATGAAGCTTGCACCAATGCGAGCCAGCGTCGTACCCGTGAGGGCAGAGACAAAGGCTTTACCCATACTGCGGTTGTAGTTGACGCCGTAAAGCTGGGCAAGCTGCTGAAGCATTTCCAGTTGAATGGCGGTGACAGCGGCAAAATCAACCAGCGGAATCGGGATCAGTCCACCACCCATTGCCCACAGCACATGGGAACGAATAATCGCGTCGGCTTGAGATCGTTGGCTCATCGGTATCACCGGATAAAGAATAGTGAGAGAATTGCGGCCTGTGTTTAAACTACCCACAAACTAAATCCATCTTGCACAAGTCCTTAAATACCAGTTTTATACATCAGCGCTACAAATGAGTTTAGGGCTGAGGGCTGAGAACTGAGGACTGAGTGCTAAAAATTAATCTATAGCCACAGTTTAGAAAAACGGTATCGGCTCAGACTTTTCATGTGCAAGAAGGATAGGTGTCCTTATCCTTCTACAAGCTGATGAAATACAGATTCGCAAAGGTTTAGAGAAATTCCAAAAACTGCGATCGCTTATAGTGCCCAATTGCTCAAGTGACCGTTGTTTACAGTGTCCAATCATTGGGAAAATCACCGGATGCTTGATTCGGCAGATCAAAGCACTGTTGTGGTGTGCTGGCTAAGTTGTTGACAGCTTGATAAGCCCAATCGGTGGGATACACATCGGAAAAGGCTGAGGCAAATTGGCCTGGAGGACAGGTGACTCGGCTGGGATTAACGGTCGGTTCAGATCGTTGGGATGTAGTGTCAGGAGTGGTGGTTTCAGTTGATTCGGCTGAATGAAATACCCCGCCGCAAGCGGACGGGGTATCAGAATCAAAAAAGAGCAAGTTGATTATCCCGATGCAATTTGAGGTAATCTTTGCCTTGGGCTTGAACATATTTGGCGATCATTCCTTCATCCCCGTGGCGGCCTACTGTACTCGCAAAATATCCATCACTCCAAAACTCGCCTCCCCAAAGTTTCTGCTTCACTTGAGGGCATCGTTTGAAGACTTCTCGTGCAGTTAAACTTTTCAGCATCGTTACCAGTTTGGTCACACTATAGGTCGGCACGGACTGCACTAGAAAATGGACATGGTCTTTGTCCACTCCAATTTCGACAAACTTCACCTCGTAGCGTTTCTCGATTTCGAGGCAGACCTCTCGCAGAACCGCATCTACTTGCTCATCAAACACAACCCGTCGATACTTTGCTGGAAACACTAAGTGGTATAGCAAAACTGTTACGTTATGACTCTTGTGGATGTACTCACTCATTCTTAGATCTTACGCCGCAGAGCGGCGGGGAATGGACCCAAGAGATTCAACGGTTATCGTTTCGACAGGTTGATTGGATGATGCAGATGGTGCAGGCAGTTCAGATGGTGCAGGTGCGATCGCACTTGCCAACACGGACGCAATGAGAAGATCCATAGTCACCGCTTTTATAACGTTTAGGTATTACAGACATGCTACTCAATCATTTGTTCCGCTGTCAGTGCAGCCCTCAACATGAGATGCGTTATGTATTTCAGCGATCAGCGTTTCGGCTACTTCGCAAGTTACAGGGGCGTTGAATAAATAGCCTTGGCCCATGTCGCAGCCAAATGATTTGAGCTGCTGGAGCTGTTCTGGTGTTTCGATCCCTTCTGCAATCGCTTTTAGACCAAGCTGGCGCGACAGTCGAACAATCGTTTTGGCAATGCTGAGATTGCGCTGACTCTTGAATAGATTGCTGACAAACGAGCGGTCAATCTTGAGATTATCAACCGACAGAGAATGCAGATAGCTCAAAGACGAAAACCCAGTACCAAAATCATCAATACTAATTTGAATCGCAAGGCTGTTCAGCGTTTGCAGTCGCTGGTTAATCGCTTTAATGTCTTCCATAAACATGCTTTCGGTGATTTCCAAGGCTAGACAGCGTCCCGCTAGCCCCGTTTCCTGCAAAATCTGCTCTACTTGAGCCACCAGTTCGGGTTCCTTGAGCTGCTTCATCGACAGATTGACGCTGATCTTGAGGTCTGCCGCTGCCGGAAACTGGGCCTGCCACTGCGCCATTTGACGACAGGCTTCCCGTAAAACCCAGGCTCCGAGTTGCACAATTAGACCCGTATCTTCGGCAATCGGGATAAAGTCGACTGGGGAAATAAACCCTTTTTTGGGATGCTGCCAGCGAACGAGTGCCTCAAAGCCAGCTAGCTTGCCAGTCGAAAGGGTCATAATGGGCTGATAGCGGAGTGTAAATTCCTCTCGCTCTAACGCCTGCCGTAGCTCATGCTCCAATTCCAGCCGCTGGAGTGCTTGCCCATACATTTCCTGATTGAAAATGGCGTAGCGCGATCCGCCTGGATGCTTGGCTGAATACATAGCGATATCGGCATTCCGGAGCAGGTCAAGTCCGTCTGTATGTTCAGCCGTGCCCAAGACAATGCCCACGCTCGCGCCAATCACCACATTTTGCTGAGCCAGCGGTATCGCCGTTTTGAATTCAGTCACAATTTGCTCAGCCGCTTGCACTGCCGTCTTCAAGCCCTCAATGTCTTCCAGCAGCAGGACAAATTCATCGCTACCAATCCGTGCCGACAAATCAATGTCGCGCGTCATCTGCTCTAGCTTCTGGGCCACAATCCGCAATAGCTGATCACCCATCGAATGGCCCAAGCTGTCGTTGATAATCTTGAACCGATCTAAATCAACGAACAGCACCGCAAAGTAAAAATCGGCATGGCGCTTTGCCCGCTCAATGGCCAGATCCAGCCGCTCTAGCAGCAAAGCTCGATTCGGCAGTCCGGTCAGGCTGTCGTGGGTGGCACCGTGCTCAAGCTGCTGCTGGGCCAAAACTTTGTCGGTGATGTTGCGGGAACTGGTTTGGATGTAGGCCGGAGCATTGGCAGAAGCTGGAATGACCTTAATCAAGGTTTCTAGCCAGATATAGCTGCCGTCCTTTTGGCGGCATCGATAAACCAGAGGATCGGAACGATCGCCGCTGGCCGAGTGCTTGAGCTGTAGCCGCACCAATGCGCGATCATCAGGATGGCAGTAGCGATAGGGATGACTGCTAATCAGCTCACCCGGCTCAAATCCAAGGAGGGACTGACAGGACGGGCTGAGATAGAGAAATCGACCGGATACATCGTGCAGACAGACTAAGTCTTTGACGTTTTCGGCCAGTAAGCGAAAGCGAGTTTCGCTTTCTTGAAGAGCAATTTGGGAATATCGCCGCTCCAATTCAGCCGTTGCTCGGTTGGCAAAAATCTGCAAAATCGTCATGTAGTCAGCGCGATCGCACAATGGCTTTTTACTAATTGCGCTGAGTGTTCCTAACACGTCTCCGGCAGCGTTGATCAGGGCTACCCCCGCGTAGCTTTCGGCTTCTAGCTGCGGCAGGTAAAGATTATCCGCAAACACCTGGGATACCTGATGATTACAGCAGTATCTGCCCTCTCGCAGCACAACCGCACAGGGCGTGTTATCGGGACGATAGGCAATATTGGGTCGGAGCCGCCCTTGCGCCCAAAACGCGATGGTCTGTAATCGTTCTCCAGCTTGCTCAGAGTCTGATGGTTGAGATCTAGATGGCTCAGCTCCAATCCGCTCGGCCACAAAGACGTAATCGGCATCCAAGGCAACCGCTAAATACTGCACCAGCTTTTCAAAAAATGCTCGGCCCGTGACGGCTGCTGTGCCCTCCATCAGGCTTTGCAGCATCTCATGCGAGCGTTTCAGATCGGTAATGTCTCGCTTGATCACGACATAGCGATACACCCTTCCCGTCTCATCTCGAATTGGGAAAGAGCGATCCCAAATCCAGCGGACGCTACCATTGACATCGACAGTTCGATACTCCTCATTGATAAACGAAATACCTTGAACCTCAAGGTCAATCTTTTGCGCCACCCAGTCTCGATCATTGGGATGCACATACTGTAGCCACGTGTCTGGAGTTGTGTAGTCTGTATCTGGATCGCTATACAGCCGCTTATACCCTGCATTGCAAAAAATCATTTTGCCAGTGTTGATCTCGCGCAGCAGCAGGGGATCTTCGATGCCGTCCACAATTTGCTGGAGCTGTTTGCGATCGCGCTGTAGAGACTGTTCCGTCTGCCGCAGGGTTTCGAGCTGGGCTTCCAGATTGGCATTGGCGATTTGGAGTTCTTGTTCTTGATTGAGGAGATTCGTCAGCAGTTGATTTAACGCGCGGGATAAGCGAGTAATTTCGCTCCGTCCGCTCGTTTTGGGCAGTTTGGCTTGACGGTTGCCTGCTCGGATTTGATCGGCTGCGATCGCAATCTTCAGCAGTGGTTTGGTGATCAGACTAGCCGCCAACCAGCCAATGACCGCAAAGCCACTACCCAGCACCACGCCACCAATCAGAATTTGCCAATACAGCGTCCGAGCCGGACTAAATGCGATGGCTGCAGGCTCATACACTAAAATCGTCCAGCCCAAGCCAGAATAGGTCAGGTATCCCTGGCTCTCAACAAAACCAACCAGATAGGTGTTGCCATCTGGCCAGCGTTCAACCGTGTAGCCCGAATCTGCAACACCCGCTAGACGCAGGCTTTCCAGTTCCAGCGTTTGTCCTTGCCACCGCTCCGACCCAAGTAACACCGTGCCAAACTGATCGACAACCAAAATGTCCTTGTCTTCAGCATCTGGCATATTGAGCAGCGTCGTCTTCACGTCTTCAGCCCAAGCCCAGCTCAGGTGAGCCCCCAGTACGCCCTGAAAGTTGCCGTCAGCATCGCGCACCGGGCTGGCCACATCAACAAATCGCAGCGGAGTCTCGGTGGGATTGGGCAGCAGTTCCGCCAGCAGTACGGCTTCATGCACATCCCCCACAAACGGCTGTTCCTGAGCTTGCACAAACCAATCTCTCTGGGCAACGCTAACGCCTTCTAGAATTCCTTGCGTGCTGGCTTGTACAGTACCCTGCTGATCTGCAAAGCCAATCCAGGCATAGATTGAATAAGTACGCTGCAACGTATCAAGAATAGCCTGTATCTCGGCATCGGGAGTTTGCGGATTACGAAACGGTTCTAATCCTGCAATAATCTGAATTTCGCGATATCGCTCAAATAGATTCTGATCTAAACTACCTGCCATCTGCTGAGCAATTTGGGTCAAATCCTGACCAATATCCTGCTTGATTTGCTCTTCAGCTAAGTTGCCGGAGATCCGACCTAAGATGGCGGACAGCAGGATAGTAATACTGCCAAACGCGATTCCAAGACGAACACCCAGACTGGCACCCGTCCAAGCTGTAACAAGTCGATTCATAAGGACGTAGAAATGAGCGGCGAGAAGCTATGGACGATAGAAGGAATTTGCACTAACGGAACACACATAGCGCATCTCAATTGGTCTGATTAAACCGCACTCAAAACTCTAGCCCTACTCGTAGCTGCGTCGCGCAAATTAATCTCTCAAGAGACAATTTCGCCGACAAAAGCGCTCTTTTGCTGTTTGGGCAACGTACGAGACTAGCTACCAAGATAATTGGTTTTGAAAGATATGTAAACTTACGCGAATTCTCAGGATTCACCTTTGGGGAACATCGATATGTTTAAGCTAATTTTGAACGTATCATTTAGCAGAGATTGACAATCAAAAACGAATTTAATAGATCTCTAAAACGCGAGTAGAATTAATGTCTCCTATAGCTTCACCAAGATATAAAACAACGTTTTTTCTACTCATCTTGTAATATGAGTTTCATCATCGAGATCCAAAGTCATATTTCCGTGAAAAGCTTATGTCAATCGCCTTCTAGCGATCTTGACTCTAAAACCTGGCAGTCAGATTAAATTACAATTTTCAAGATCAAGTTTATACTTAATCACCTTATTTCTTTGTATATTTTTTTTACCAAAAGTTTCTTGAAGAGAAAAATACCTTTTAAGGTAGTAGATTAATAAATATTAATTGTTATTCAAAAGATCTTTTAAGAAGTAGGAAACTAATAATACCCATATCTTGTAGGATGCATTACGGCTAATGCATCCTACGGTGGCTGAAAATTATTCAATCCTGCATTTCGATCAGCTCTTGAAACGACATCAGCGCTTGCTTAAGCTGATCGCCTGCAACCCAGGCAAAATCGTCGTGCCCAGCCTCTGCAATCCAGAGAAAAGCTTTGGGCTGTGGAGCCGATTCATAGAGCGTTTGACCATGCTTAAAGGGGATGGTTTGATCGACCTCTCCGTGCATAATCAGAACGGGCTGATCAACGTCATCCAACTTGCGCAGATTGGCAAACTTATCGAATGGCAGTAGAGGAAAAGGTACAACAACGCGAAACGCCGAAGTAAAGGTACTTTCTAGGATTAATCCGGCTGTGGGATATCGAGTCGCGAGTTCCGTTGCTGACCCACCACCCACAGAGCGACCGTAGACGATAATTTGCTCCGATGGAATGTTGAGTTGTTGCGTCAGGTAGGTGTAAGCAGCATCCGCATCCTGATAGGCGCGACGCTCATCGGGTTTGCCATCACTGGTGCCATATCCCCGATAGTCGTAGGCAAAGACGCTGAAGCCCCAGCTATGCAGTTGATCGAGAATGGGACGAATGTGGCCCAAGTCTTCCGCGTTGCCGTGAATATAGAGCAGCGTATAGGTGGCTTGTGCGTTTGGTAAATAAACTGCCGAAATCTCTTCTGTCTCATTGACAGGGACTTTCAGAATCTCTTCCGTATCCGAGTAGCTGGCGGGCTGGGGCAGAAAAATCATGCTGTCGGCCCGAAAATAGACGTAAAGCGCAAAAAACGTGTAGATGAACAACAGCGATCGCACCCATCGCTTCCAGGTGAATTCGCCAATCAGCACTTTTCGGAGCGTTGCCCGATTGATATTCATATGGGTTTACCAATGTTTGGCTTTATATCGTGAATTGCAGAGCCAACAATCCCAGAATTCCCGCCAGGACAATGTAATACAACGTAGGCAACAACAGCCGCCGAATCAGTAAGCCTTCGCGACCGATCAGGCCAACCGTTGCCTCTGCCGCCACGATATTGGAGACACAGATGATGTTGCCTGCCGATGCTCCAACGCACTGTAGTCCCAGCACAACGGCAGTGGACACGCCAATCTGGAGCGCTACTCCAAACTGAAACAGGGAAAACATCAGGTTGCTGACAGTGACGCTGCCCGCAACGAAGGAACCTACTAAGCCAACACAGGGAGCAAACAGCGGCCAGAGCTGACCCGCTAATGCAGCCATGCCGTCTGCGAGAGTCAAGGGCATACTGACTAAGCCCGACTCATTCACGCCTGTATTGATGAAGACTCGCGCCATCAGCACTGCGGCTCCCAAAGCCAAGGTCGTCTTTTGCAGCATCGGTACCGCTAGCCCCACGGCTCGCTGCATTGAGGCTAGCTTCATCCGGTGGATGAAAAAGGTAATTGCCACTACGATCAGAAACACAGTTGGCGGCAGATAGAGCGGCCTAGTGGAAACTGTCACGTCCGTGCCTAGAACGTTGCTCCAGCTCAGTGTGGCAGCTTGGAGCCAGTCTCGAATGGGCAAAAATTCAAACCGAGTCAACATCAAAATTGCGCCAAGCAAGATGTAGGGCAACCAGGCCAGTAGAGCAGGCATCGTTTGAGGTCGGCGTTCGGATGTGGGAGCTAGCTGAAACCGGACATCACAGCTCGATTGAGATGTTTCTGCTGATTGTTGATTTAACAGTTTATGAGGTTGTTCATTGGGTAATTCTGCTTGATTCGACCAGCTATCTGACCATTGATCGGGCGGTGGAAAATCCCAGGTTTGCTTGGGCACAAGAAACCCCCGCTTGGCGCTGGGAATGACGATGCCGAGTCCAACCAGACCACCAATCAGAGTCGGGAATTCCGGCCCCAGGAAGACCGCCGTCAGCGTGTAGGGAATCGTAAACGCCAGCCCCGCAAACAGGGCAAATTTCCAGGCGGCTAAACCGTCTCGCCAAGACTGCCGTACCCCAAATCCTGCCGTAATCACCATGACTAGCACCAGGGGCAAAAAGGTGCCGATGATGCCGTGAAACAGGCCAGCCCATTGGCTAATCGCCTCTAGATACTGCGGCTGAGTGAGTCCCAAATCGCCAAGCTGCTGCTCAACGGTGGGTACACCTTGTAATCCGGTATCAATACCAATAATGATCGGTGTGCCGACTGCGCCAAAGGTGGAGGGCGTACTTTGGATAATCAAAGCAGCCATCACAGCAGCCATTGCCGGAAAGCCAATCGCCACTAGCAGCGGCACGGTGATCACCGCAGGCGTCCCGAAGCCGGATGCGCCTTCGATAAAGCTGCCAAACAGCCAGGCAATGATTAATACCTGCACCCGCCGATCGCGGGAGATACCTAGCAGACTCTGGCGAATAGATGCGATCGCACCGGATTCTTGCAGCGTATTCAGCAGCAGGATAGCGCCAAACACAATGTAGAGAATTTCAGCGGCGGCCACTAATCCCTGAATACTGGCGGCGGCCACTTCGACAAGCGGAACTTGCCAGATCAGTAGCGCAATAACAACGGTTACCAAATAAGCAATGGGCATGGCTTGCCCCGCTGGTCGCCGCGCCACAACTAACAGCAAAAAGACCGTCGCAATGGGCAGCAGGGCAATCAGCGAGTAGAGGAGAAGTCCCATGAGACAACGTAAACGACGACATTTGACGACACAAGCAGTCTAGCCAATGCCATCGTTTTAGCGCCGTATCGTCTACGTTGCAAATCCACGTAAATCCGCGATCTCTGCCTGATCGGTGCGCAATTTGCGGTCACCATTCGCGCTAAATGCGATTAGTCCATACCAGACATGCAAAAATCGCATAATATCGGCTATTTTGTATCTATGTTAACCAAAATTAAGATCTGTTTTTCCTAACGTTAGGACTATGGCAAGCCATTCACCCACTGTCAGCATGTCCTGTTATTCAGCTTGGCTGCCGTGTCTGTATTTACATTTGAATGCATCTATGTTCAATACACTAGAGGTTGGATGAAAGGTTAGAATAGTGTGCTTGTTCGATCAGTCGCTTTAACGTGCGATGCGATCGCATCTAGTGCAACTCCGGCTTCAAAAACAACTTTCTTGATTATTCTGCAATTCGTAGGCCATTCGTATCCTGTATGAGTTCATCCACCCCCCTCGGCAAAGTTTACTTAGTTGGTGCTGGCCCTGGCGATCCAGGGTTATTCACCTTGAAGGGCAAAACGCTACTGGAGCATGCCGATGTCGTTGTCTACGATGCGCTGGTCAGCCCCGAAATTTTGGCGATGATTAACCCGAATGCCGAACAGATTCACGCAGGCAAGCGACGGGGTCGGCATTCTTTACCGCAAGCAACCACGACGCAAATCTTAATTGAAAAAGCTCAGTCCAATGCTATTGTCGTGCGGTTGAAGGGGGGCGATCCCTTTGTGTTTGGCCGGGGCGGCGAAGAAATGGAAGATTTGGTGCAGGCTGGAGTGCCCGTCGAAGTGGTACCAGGAATCACGGCTGGGATTGCAGCTCCTGCCTATATCGGCATTCCCGTAACCCATCGTTCCTACAGTTCTTCCGTTACCTTTGTCACTGGGCATGAGTCCGCTGGTAAATATCGTCCACAAGTCAACTGGAGTGCGATCGCACATGGTTCGGAAACGATTGTGGTCTACATGGGCGTCCACAATCTGCCCCACATCACTGAGGAGCTGATTAACGCTGGCCTCGCCACCGATACGCCAATTGCGCTAATTCGCTGGGGCACCCGTCCCGATCAGCAGGAGCTACTGGGCACGCTTGGCTCAATCGTGCAGCAGGTAGAGGAAACTGGGTTTGAAGCACCAGCCGTAGCGGTGATTGGTGCAGTCGTCAAGGGAGCGCGTCATCGTTCAAAGAGAGAAAAATGAATATAGGGGAGTAGCCTATCGAAAATTCCCAAACATCAACTATCTTCCTCTGGAGCGTCTGCTGGGGTTTCCATTTGCTGAATTTGGTCTTGCAGCAGTTCTAACCGCCGCTGCTGGGATTGAATCGTATCATTTAGCGTAGCCAGCTCATCTGGAACCGTATCTCGCAAAGTTTTTAGCTGCTCCTGCTGGCGCTGTAGCTGAGTCTCAACTGTCTCCAACTGTTCTAGCAATTCGGCATTCGCTTCAGCCGCCTGCGTCGTCTCTCGCTGGACAATCTGCTCCTGCACCAGTAAGCGGTAAGCAAACCATCCGGTAATCCCGATCGCCAGCACAACCGAAATCACGAGCCCAGTAATCAGCGTTTGCACTAACCCCCGCATTTGATTAGTGCGCTTCTGGAGTTCCTCCACACTAAGCTTGAGATTGTGCTGCTGCTCTTGGAGGCTGATCAGGATATCGTCTCGGTTTTGGGCATTGGGCTGATTGAAACTGGGTTCAGACGGAGGTGGAGTATTCATGATCGTCAGCAAACAGCGATGGTTGGGATTTATACTGGGCACTCATACTAGGTACTAATATGAAATCCGGTTGAAACCCCATCATTCATTTTCCGCAAAATGCTTGCTCCACAAGCATTTTGCGGAAAATGAATGGGTTCTTATACACGGATTTGATATCACATTAGGCATCAAAGCGTCATGGGGGAATCAATGTAGACGGTCGGTTCTGGAACCACAAAGTTCAGGTTTTGAGCCGCTAACTTTTGCGCGATTGCAGAATTTGCCAACTCAAGGAGTCGTTTTCGCAATTCTAAAGAATTCTGGGACGGGCTGGAAATAAAGAAAAACACCCGCGCCCGCGTTGCCGGATTTTCCACATCATCAGTCGTGCCATATTGAACTCGCGTACTGGTCTTATCAAACCCCCAGAACAGTCGGCTTTCCTGCTCAATCGTCCGCGTCACCAATGCCTGCTCATCAAGCCGCAGCGGCCTGGAAAAGTCGAGACACAACATGGCCATCGTCTTTTTACCGCGACTGACATTTTCGATGTTTTTACTAGCCATTGTCGAATTCGGCACAATCATCATCGTATTTTGGGCCACAATCCGAATTTTGGTGGAGCGTAAACCGATGGCTTCCACTAAACCATAGACATCTTCACCATAGGGATTGAAGTTGACGCGAATATACTCACCGGAGACATATGGACGATCCAGATACAGTTCCAATGTGCCAAACAGTCGCTCAAGGGTTTGCTGAGCCGCAAATGCGATCGCAACGCTGCTCAGACCAACGCTCGCGGCCAGCGCAACCAGATTGACCCGTAGACCGATCTGCAAAAATGATGATCGCCAACACAACAATCAGCACATAGACAAGAGTCTCAACAATCAAGACGACTTCATTGACTTCCCCAAACCAGCGATTGACCAGGCTGATCACCGCTTGATGGATAAACTGCCGAGCCAGCCTCAACGCGAACCAAGCCAGACCGATAGATAGCGTGGTGTAAACAAAAACGCCCGAAAAAACTATAGAGGTCTTCATACTGGATCAGCGGATTCAGGGCAACAGCAATGAATAAAAACGCCCCAATCAGCGTAAGGGATGTTCGATAGGTGCGAATTAGCTTTTCATAAGCGATGTGACTATCGATAAGGTTGCGGCGTTCCAGCAGCTTCAGGCCCCGCTTGATTAGATTAAGCAGCCATCGACCAACGAAGGGAGAGATGGCGACAGCCAATGAAAACAACCCTAGCCTTGCCATCAGCTCCAAGACATAGTTCAGGATTTCCGGGTCGAGCTGCACCATTGCTTATCTATAGGTGCTGATGAGTTCTCGTAACAGGACGCAATTAACCTTAGCAATACGTAACTGAA
>NZ_JBYJZJ010000004.1:0-14933 GCF_057732415.1 Thainema salinarum CENA647 | reverse complement strand
GAAGGTTAATTGCGTCCTGTTACGAGAACTCATCAGCACCTAGGAACCTCGGGCAAGTTTACGATGACCTCGGACTAAAGAAGCCATCCCATAGGCGATGACCAAATGAAAATACCGAAGAGCACTATCGTCCAACTTTGCTTCTCAGCGCGGGAATTGTGATGGCCGCCGTACAAGTCGCCGCCCAAAACAAAGTACCGGTGAAGATAGTCGGCATCGGCGCGACAAGCTGCGCGCACTTTACAACCGAGATAGCGTCAGATCCCGATGCGGAAAAGAACTACCTTGCGTGGATGCAGGGGTATATGAGCGGAATCATGGTTGGTCGACCTGTCGGTGTGGACGATGGCATCGATTTGACACCTCACACTTTCCCTCTAGGCGCCCAAGCCGAGTTCATGCGGGCGTTCTGTGCGAAGCAGCCCAAAAGTGACTTCGCAGACGGTGTGGAGCGCCTATACGTAATGCTGAAAGAGACTTAACGGGACGTGACGCAAATGTTAAAGCGAAGCGGCTGATCGGTGAGCGCCCTTTCGAGCTATGGCTCGACGCGAGATTCGTAATGGAAAATAGCCGAGACATTCCGAACGTAATCCTCATTTGGATGTTCCGCGTATTCGCAGCGTCTATAGCATTAGCAATCATACTGAAGATTGCCGGGGCGATTTGAAATAGTACCACTCCTGGCGGACTAGCTGCGGCGCGCTGCAATAAGAACCGGTCGTTTGCGGACCCCGGAGATATTTGTTCGCGGCCGCCGTTATCACCAGAGTTACCGCCTAGGATGCGAAGCATCATGATTAGGAAACTGAGATTGGAAATTACGCTGGTTTTGCCTAACGTGACCTCCACTGCAGACGCATGCGTCGAGGCTGATCAGCCAAGTCTCAAAACGGGAGGGCGTTGAATCCGCCCACATCCGAATGTCGGGTCAAGGCGCGCGCTCAGCTTTGCATACACTACGACCCTCGTGTCTTACCGCTGCCCCGCATCCGAGAATTCGTGCAATCTGTCGGCGCTCGCATTTCAGAGCAATTCGGGCATGTGAACTGGCAGGCCGACGTCCCCGATCAACGCCGCGCTGACACCATCGCGGAACACCCGCGGGTTCTCTGGATGGTGATAAAATCATGTGCTTGCGGTCACAGGCCGCAAAAATCGAAGGTTGTTTTGTTCTGTTTCCAAAAGCGGCTGACTGGCTCGACCCATATTTAAAGGAGTTGATTTCCTTTCCAAATTCCAAGCACGATGACCAAGTTGACTCGACTGTTTTTGCTCTTGCCGTCTATCTTCACGAGCTGCTTTCGTTTCCAAATGCCAAGTATGACGACCATGTCGATTCCCCCGTTTTTGCGCTGGCATGGATAGGAACTTAGTCACTAGGACTTAACCCGCCCATGCGCGGATGGCTCACCGCGTTCATGTCCGCGATCTTGGTGGTCACCGGGATCGTTCATGGTGCCCATGCGCACAGCCCGTTGCTTCGCGGTTATTGTAGCCTCATCGACGACCGACGATTCGTCCGTTGAAACCACTCATTGCCAGTTCTGCTGAGCGATTTCTGTACCCGCTGTCGCGTGACGCTTGCTAAAGACTCCCCAGCGGCGCGCCTCGTGGGCGATGCACATCACTTACATACCGATGGCATGCGGCTTCGTCTATCTGGCTGTCGTGCTCGACTGGTACAGCCGTCCGAAGCGTCTTCTGGATCTCCGGTGCCGCTCGGCGCAATCCGGTCCTATCGTTCTTCCACTTCTAGAGTCGCGTCCTGGCTCAGGCCGGAAAAGGCAATCTGCCTTCCCCGATCCTCGATCAGCTCTCTCCTAGTGAGCGAGCCCCCAATTCCGACGGCGCACGGTCGAACGCCGCCCGGATGCTCGCCTTTTCCGCGGCGTCGAACAGTTCGGCATAGATCGTGCGCCACGCATCGTCGACGAAGCGGTAGAGCTTCGTGCCGGTGGTCGGCATCAGCCACTGCCTCTCGCGCGCGGCGTCAACCGGCAGGCGCGAGGCGACTTGCCGGTCGGACTCGACGCCAGTCACCGCCCGAGATGACCGCGACATCGGCTACAGCCAGCAGACGACAAAGCGTTGCCGCCCCCTCGGCCGTCAAGGCCGCTTTCTTTCCGCAAGCGTCCAGCATTTCATGCCGCAGTACCTTCGCCGTCGCGGTTGCGGAGGTCATTATGGAGAGCCGTCGCCGCTATCGCCGCGTGGCCCATCGCGACACTGATCTGATCGAGCGACATGACGATATCGCCGGCCGCGTAGACGCCGGCGACGCTGGTACGCTGCTTGGCATCGACGACGATGCAGCGATCGTCGCTCAGCTCGAGGCCGAGCTGCCGCGCGAGCTCGTTGTTGCTGTCCGACCCGAGCGCAGGATAGATCGTGTCGAAGTGCAACTCGCTGTTGTCGGTCAGGTGGAGCGAGACCAGATCGCTCGAAAAGTCCATCCGGGCCAGGGGGCTCGGTGCAACCGCTATCCCGGCCGTTGCGAGTGCCGCGCGATCGTCGGCATCAAGGTCGATCGCCTCTTGCGCGACAAGCGTGATCCGGTCCGAGAACGTGCGCAGGAACAGCGCCTCGGCAACGCCGTGCGTATTCGCGCCGATCACCCCGATCGCCTGCCCGGTCGCCTCGTGAGCATCGCAGATCGGGCAATAGCGCAGCATTCCCCGCTGAAGGGCGTCCCGATGCGTGTCCGCATCGAGCGCAGGACGGCGATTCTCGACACCAGTTGCGATCAGAATGGTGCGCGCCCAGATCGTCACGGCGGACCCTCGCGCTTCAAGTGAATCGGCGTTGCCTCTGACCGTTTCGATGCGGTCCGTCAGGATCGTGGCGCCGTATCGTTCCGCCTGTTCGCGCATCCGCCGCAGTAGCTCGTCGCCCGCGATCCCGTCCGGAAATCCGGCGTGATTATGGGAGAGTGGTATCCATTTTGCGCGGCTGTGCCCGTCGTCGACCACGACGACGCGGCGGTGATAGCGGGCAAGATAGATCGCGGCCGTCAGGCCCGCCGGTCCGCCGCCGACGATCAATGCGTCGTAGCGATCCGCCGTCATGACGCTTGTGTTGCCGGATCGCGGTAGGCGAGTAGGCGAAGGGCGTTGAAGACGACCAGCAGCGTCGAGCCTTCGTGCATCGCCACCGCAGGACCGATGCCGAGGCCAAGGGTCGTCGCGGGCACCAGGAACGCCACAACGCCGAGGCTGACAAACACATTCTGCCGGATGATGCCGCGGGTGTGGCGGCTCAAGCCCACCGCGAACGGCAGATGCGCGAGATCGTCGGCCATTAGCGCGACGTCTGCGGTCTCCAGTGCAACGTCCGATCCGGCTGCGCCCATTGCGATGCCGACCGTCGCCGACGCCATCGCCGGCGCGTCGTTGACGCCATCGCCGACCATCGCGACCTTATCCTCGCCGGCGAGCTTCTTGATCGAGGCGACCTTGTCCTCCGGCATCAGATCGCCCCATGCCTCGTCGAGCCCGACCTCCTTGGCGATGGCGTCGGCAACCTTCTGATGATCGCCCGAGATCATGATCATACGGGTGATGCCCATGTCGCGGAGACGCTTGAGCGCAACCTTGGCCGCCTCGCGCGGCGTGTCCATCAGGCCGATCGCGCCGATGTCCCGGTCGCCCTTGCGCACAACCATCGTCGTACGGCCACCCTCCCGCAGGGTAGCTATGGCATCGGTCGCCGCGGCGTTCAGCGTAGGGATACCCTCCACGCCGAACATCTCGGCCTTGCCGATCCACACGGTCTCGCCATCGAAGGTCGCGGTGACGCCACGTCCGGTCAGGCTCTTCGAGATCGGTCGCGCTCGGCAGCTCCCGACCGCCCAGGCGCTCGCGCCCATCCTTGACGATCGCCTGTGCCAGCGGGTGATCGCTCAAAGCTTCGACCGCGACGGCGAGAGTGAACAGTATCCTCCTCGCTTGCGCCGTTGACGGGCACGACATCGGTGATGCGCGGTCGACCTTCGGTCAGCGTGCCGGTCTTGTCGAACGCGATCGCCTTCAGCGAGCCGAGGTTTTCAAGCGGCGCACCGCCCTTCACCAGCACCCCGCCGCGAGCGGCCCGCGCGACCCCCGACAGGACCGCGCTGGGGGTGGCAATCGCCAGCGCGCACGGGCTGGCGGCGACCAGCACCGCCATCGCGCGATAGAAACTGTCGCGGAACGGCTCGTCGACCACCACCCAGGCGAAGAGGAGGATGAACGAGAGGGCCAGCACCGCGGGCACGAAGACGCGCTCAAATCGATCGGTGAAGCGCTGCGTGGGCGACTTCTGCGTCTCGGCCTCGCTCACCATCTTCACGACCTTGGCGAGCGCGGTTTCGTTGGAACGCCGCGTCACCTCGATCTCGATCGCGCCACCGCCATTGATCGTGCCGGCGAAGACCCGCGACGTGGCCTGGACCGCATCGGGCTTCGCGCGCGCCGCCCCAACATCGGCGACCGGTTCCTTGTCGACGGGGATGCTCTCGCCGGTGACGGGGGCCTGGTTGATCGCGCTCGACCCGTTGATGACAAAGCCATCTGCGGGCAGGCGTTCGTTGGGGCGGATGATCGCGACATCGCCGACCACCAGCTCCTCGACGGGAATCTCCGTGGTCTGGCCGTCACGGCGTACCGTCGCTTTGTCGGGCGCGAGTTCGGCCAGCGCTTCGATCGCGCGCTTGGCGCGTCCCATCGCATAATGCTCGAGCGCATGGCCGAGGCTGAACAGGAACAGCAGCAGCGCACCTTCCGCCCAGGCGCCCAGCGCCGCGGCGCCGGCGGCCGCGACGAGCATCAGCGTGTCGATCTCGAACTTCCTGAGCTTCAGATTGTCGATCGCCTCGCGCAGCGTGAAGAAGCCGCCGAAAACATAGGCGCCGACATATAGGGTGGTCGGCAGCCAGTCCGGCGCGCCCGCAACCAGCCTTTCGATAGCGAAGCCGATCGCAAGCAATGCACCGCAGGTCAGTGCGAAAATGAGCTCGGTGTTGGGGCCAAGGAAGTGCGCGTGCGCGTGATCGTGTCCATCACCCGGCTCATGCTTTTCCGTGCGGGAATGGCCACCAGGCTCGTGATAGTGCCCGGCATGTTTGCGGAGGCCGTGATCGTGTCCGGCGTGATCGTCTTCATGACCCGAGCCGGTCCGCTTCCCGAGCTTGACCTTGAGCTTGCCCAGAGCCGCGACGATCGTCGCCTCGTTGACGTGCTCCGTGTCATATTCGACGCGGACGACTGCCCGAGGCGCTGGCGTCGGCCTGCAGCACGCCTGGCACCCGGCACAGGGTTTCGCTGACGGTGCGGGCGCGGCGTTCGTGGCCGATGCCCTCGACCTGCCATGTTGCATGGCCATGTCGCCCGCTGATCTCTGCGCCGGCCGCGCGCACCATCTCCCGCACGCGCGGCAGCGGCAGCGCCCCGCTATCGAAATGGATGCAGAGCTTTGGCGGCGCGTCGCCATCGGCGGCGAGGACATGCACGCGCTCGACACCGGGTTTCGCGCTCAGCGTCGAGACGAGGCGGCCGACACAGGCATCGGCCGCGTCGGGCACCTCGGGTAGAAGGACGGGAATATCGAGTTCGAGCTTGTCGGTCATCAAGCCTTCTCCGCACCCGTCTTGGTTTCCGCGGGCGCATCGCGAGATGGAAGTGGCCAAAGCCTACGGAGCGTTTCGTATCGCTTAAGTGAAATGGCGTGCAAAGTCATTGTATAACTTCGGACGAAACCGGTCGCGCATTGCACAGGGAAACCCCGGATAACCGCAGACGTTATCCGCATCATGCAATACCCGGTCACCCCAGATGGAAGATATTTCGTTGTGCGAGGTCGGCTGTGGCGGACGACCAACCCTAACCTTTCCGAGACCAAGCGACAAAAGCTCGTTCGCGATTTGATGAGGGCCAGACGAGAGCGTGATCGAGATGGGGTCGATAAGGCCAAACGATCTCTGGGGGAGCGTGGCCCCGCCTGGTGGAAGGGGCCGGACTTCAATCGGTATCTTGTGAAGGCCACGCCGTACGCGGACTGGTATGTGAAGCTTTCAGACATTCGAACCTGAATTCAGTCCGCCTCCGACAAACAGTCAGGAGGCGCGAATGAAAATCATCCTCATCTCTGTCTGTATGGCCGTCTTCTGGGCCGGATTCATGGTCTGGCGGAGCGCAGCCCCCGTTAACATCGCCATTTTCGGCGTAATGGGGCTGGCTTTCGGTTTCGCCTGGACGTGGTTCATGAAGCGGTGCGGCCACCTCACCGCCTGACTGGCTTTTCCTTTGTCTTTGTTCCTCGGAGGCAAAGCCTCAGGTGGGCTCAACAGCCGTTCCGGCTTCGGGGCTGCAAGATGTTGAGCCCGGAGTTCGCTTGTTCGACAATCCCCCTTGGAAAGCCAGTTTGCATCTGATAGAACAAAAAGCGAACACTTCGACAGTATCCATGAATCTCCCCAACCTCGTCGGTTAGGACCGCCAGGGATCGGATGCCGGCTGCGGAAGAACACGACGCGTGCGGTCAGAAAATTCTGGAACGGATGACGCAACAGAAGGCCGCGCGGCTACGTACCGGACTTGTCCTCACATAACACTTCCATAGTCTTGCCGGCGAGCGGCGAGCCTTCCGTTTTGAACTCAGCCAAGCGTTCATTGCGAGTGACCATCGGCTTACCCTGGCAATCCCCACAGCCGCGAGATTCAGTCACGTGTGATAGGGGACCACTGCGCTCAACCTCCAACCCGGCAAGCAAACCGATACCGCTTGGAACGCCGCAATCAGTGGAGATCTCGGTGCGCTCCGTCCGCGCCGCTCTTTGAAATATTAGAAGCCGGTCTAAGTCGGGCTTCTCGGATCAGCCCCTGAGGTTTTCCGCAGACTCTTTGCCGCGACTGGCGACGATGTCGTATTGGACCTTCTGACCTTCGTTCAGTCCTCTCATCCCAGCCTTTTCCACCGCAGAAACGTGCACAAATACATCCTTGCCGCCGTCATCTGGCTGAATGAACCCGAAACCCTTGGTCCCGTTGAACCACTTAACTCTACCACTTGGCATACGGCCCTCCTTGAACAAACACTGCAGTCTAATATCAGACGGCGTCTTTTGCGACCTTCAAGGGAGCCGCCTTCACGGTTTTGCTTGCGGGCTTCGCCTGGAATTCCATCGGCTCTTTCGTAAATGGATTGATGCCGGTACGCGCCTCTGTCGCGGGCTTGTTGACAACCGAAAACTTCGCGAAACCCGGGAGCGTAAACTCCCCAGATCTCCTCAATTCCTTGTAACCAACCTCAGTGAGGGCTTCGAGCAACGTTTTAACATCGTTCTTTTGCAACTGGCTGACTTCCGCGACTGCATCAATCAGTTGGGTTTTAGACATCTTGGCCATGATGGTTCCTTTCCAAAGGGGATGCCGTCTACTCGGGAACGGCTCCGCCTGTCTAGGATGCGCGGCGGTTTTTGCCGGAGCTAGGCTCGTGATCGGGGTTTCCGAAAGTGATCCGCCATTGTTGAAATGAGCCACAAGATTGCTCACTATTCGCTCGACTTCGCTTCGGGACAGAGCGTGTGTGGTGACCAAGAGACTATCGATGGACTGGGTTTCTATGGCCGAGAGATGCGCAAAAGCTGGACCACACTGCCGGTATCGCCAGGGCCGCCGTATCCGCAATATAAAGAGATCATCGAAATGCGCACCACGTCGAGGAGTTCAGTATGACTGAATACGCCTTCAGGATTCTGCCAGCATGATTGATCGGATGCATTAGGCCTGACGTCCGATGCATGAACTCCTCGCCCCGTCTTCGCCTTCGGGCATTCGCGGGGCTTCGGTGGTGACGGCATGACCGTTCATCGGCAAGAGGAGTTCAAGATGAACAAGTGTATAGCGACCCCCAAAACCAAGCAGGGGGTGCCGGCCCCGAAGACGCCAAGCAAAGCTACCGCCCCAAATGAGGCGATCTCGTCAAAGCAGCGTGCGAATTCCAAGCAGTCTGATGTTATAGAGATGTTGCGCCAACCGGAGGGCGCAACGATTGCGGCGATCATGAAGGCGACAAGTTGGCAGCAGCATTCTGTGCGCGGCTTCTTAGCCGGCATTGTGCGCAAGAAGCTAGGTCTGCCACTAGAATCGCAGAAGGCCAAAGATCAAGATCGGGTGTACCGGATTGCCCCGAACAAGCCGGATAAACCTAAGACTCCGGATAAACCCAAGTCTAAAGCCACGAAACCTAACCGTCGAGCGGCGTGACCATGGCTCGGCGAACCGTCCATGCGACGACGCCGGCCTCGCAACCATCGCAGGTCGTTCAGGCACGCGAGAGCCTGGACGATCTGCGTCGCGAATGGCGACGTCTTTATAAGAGCGAGCCACCCAAGCTCAGTCAAGATCTTCTTGGTCCTCGGTATCGCCTACCGGCGCCAGGAAATGGATCACGGCGGACTCGGCAAGGCGACACTGCGCAAGCTGCAGACACTGGCCCAGACCTTGCGGACAACAGGGCGAGTTGGGCCTTCGCCAAATCTCGCTTTGAAACCCGGTGCCCGCCTTATCCGCCAATGGCACGGTCGCACCCATACTGTGACCGTCACCGAGAATGGGTTCGAGTATGGCGGAACGACCTATTCGTCCCTCTCCCAAATCGCCAAAGAGATCACAGGATCTCATTGGTCCGGGCCTCGCTTCTTCGGTCTTCATGCAAAGGGAACGAAACCGGTAAGCGGAGGCGACAATGGCTGACGCCCGCCAGTCTTTGCGCCGGCCCGTCAAACGATCCCGCTGCGCCGTTTACACCCGCAAATCCACGGAAGAGGGTTTGGAACAGGACTTCAACTCTCTCGATGCCCAACGCGAGGCCTGTGCCGCCTTTGTGCAGTCGCAAAAGCACGAGGGCTGGACACTCCTTCCGACCACATATGACGACGGCGGATATTCCGGTGGTTCGCTGGAGCGGCCTGCCCTGAAACGGCTGCTGGCGGACATTGAGGCCGGGCGGATCGATGTGGTCGTGGTCTATAAAGTCGACCGACTGACCCGCGCGCTCTCGGATTTCGCCAAACTGGTCGAAGTTTTCGACCGCCGTGGCGTCTCGTTTGTCTCGATTACTCAACAATTCAATACTACCACCAGCATGGGGCGGCTGACATTAAACATCCTGCTATCCTTCGCTCAGTTCGAGCGGGAACTGATCGGGGAACGGGTTCGCGACAAGGTCGCCGCCTCCAGAAAAAAGGGCATCTGGATGGGAGGTATCGTCCCGCTCGGCTACGACGTGAAAGACCGCAAGCTTGTCGTGAATAAAGCCGAGGCGCGGACGGTCGTGGATATTTACCGGCGCTACCTTCGGCTCAAATCGGTCCGGGCTCTTCAAGCGGAGCTTGACGCCACAGGCATCAAAAGCAAACGCCGTGTCCGGCACGACGGCACCGTGCGCGGCAACCAGAGCTTTTCGCAGGGAGCACTTTATCTTCTGCTTCAGAACCAGACCTATCGCGGCGATGCAAAGCACAAGGGCAATGCCTACCCGGGCGAACATGCGGCAATCATAGACAAGCCGCTCTGGGACGCCGTTCAGACTGTGCTAGCAGAGAACCGCGTCGAACGGGCGGCCGGCGTCAACACCAGGGCGCCAAGCTTGCTGACCGGCCTACTCTTCGACGAGGCCGGAGAACGGCTCACGCCAACCTGGTCGATCAAGAAGGGCACGCGATATCGCTATTATGTGTCTGACCTCCCTCGTGAAAGGCAGTAGGAATGCCCATTCCACGCGCCGACGTATCCCTGCCGGCGACGTCGAAAATGTTGTTATTGAGCGGATCCGCAAATTCCTATCCAACCGCGGAGAACTGCTCGGTGCCATTGACGAGAGAGATCGCGACCGGATCGGACATCGACATTTGATCGCGCGAGGGCACCAGTTCGCAAAGGAACTGGGTCAGGCGCCGGAGAAACATCGACCATTTGTCCAGTCACTGGTTCCCCGAGTGGAAATCGAAGCCACGAGCGTCAACATCGATATCTCGCTAGCTCGACTGACTACACTGCTCGATTCAAATCATATGGAACTGCCATGTGCCCATGCGATTGGCCCATCCGACCCCGTCCTGACGCTGACAACCCCCGTCCAACTGACTCGTGTAGGCGAGCAAATGAAACTGCTGGTCGAAGATACGGATGACAATAGGGAGCCCGACATGGGACTTCTGCGAGTCCTCGCCCGCGCCTATGACGTTCAGAGGCGGCTTTGCAATGACCCATCTCTTACGGTTCGCGAAATTGCCTGCCAAGAACAGATTACATCGAACTATCTATATGTCGTCCTTCGCCTGCGCTGGCTCGCCCCCGAAATCGTCACCGCAATCGTCAATGGCCGGCAGCCACCGCAGCTTAGCACCAAACGATTGATGCGGCTTATGGCGAAGTTACCCGCCGATTGGCCGGCGCAACGCGCCTTGCTGGGTTTCGCTGAGAGATGGTAAAATGGAGGATAGCAGCACCGTCCCGCCCCTTCGAACAAATCGTCATCGCATCGCAACACGATGCCGCCTTTTTGAACGGAAATTCGGTCGTAAACTTTCATTGGTTTTTGTAATTTTTCATGCTGTTATTTCTTTTGATGAACGCGGCTATCGTCGCACCACACGCACTGCAATGCAGGTCTGGTTGGCTCCCCAATTATTATTATCGATACTCCCTAGGTCGGAAAATAGGTGGAGGCTATCCGATAGCAGTGTAGAAGCTTCATCCAACACGCGTCGCCATCCGTCCGCCGCGGCAAGATTTCATGGCGCTGACCATCCCAAAAAAGGCAGAACTGTATGCCTGATGTTGTCCCTTACGAGGAAGCGCTCAAGCGCACCGAGGACAGCGAGAGAACGCTGCTCATCGGAAACGGCTTTTCAATCAAGTATTTCAGCTACGGCTCACTGCTCGCTGCGGCGGGCTTAAAGGAAGACGATCCGGCCTTGGCCCTCTTCAAGGCGTTGGATACCGTCGATTTCGAAAGAGTTGTTCACGCACTTGAGCATGCCGCCGTCGTCGCGCACGCCTACAAGAACGACAAACACTCCGCGCAACTCGTCGCGGACGCGGATCGGGTTCGTCAAGCTCTCGTGAAGGCCGTAAGGAATACTCATCCTGGACATCGGGAAGACATCGCTGATGTTATTCCAAGCTGCATCGATTTCCTCAAGGACTTCGCAACAGTCTTCACTTTCAACTACGATCTGCTGCTGTACTGGGTTGTCCTAGATAAGGATTGTCCGTTCAGCGACGGCTTTGGCCTCGGCGCCGAAGAGAACGGCTTCCGCGGACCGTTCCACCCAGAAGCCAACTGTAACGTCTATAATCTCCACGGCGGACTGCATCTATTTCAAACTTCCGTCGGTGACGTAGAAAAAAGGCTGATGGGCGAAAACGGGATCATTGATGCGATCGCCCGGACAATCACGCAGGACAAGCGCCTCCCGATCTATGTCGCCGAAGGCACGTCCACCGCCAAGCTTGCCCGCATCAATTCCATTCCGTATCTGCGTCATTGCCATGACCAGCTCGGCGAAAGTTCGGGTAATTTCTTTGTCTACGGGCATTCGGCGGACCCAAATGATGCCCATGTTTATGACGCATTATTCAATTCCGAGATTGAGCATCTCTATTTCTGCCTACACAAACCCACGGCGAAGATTGAGGAGATTGACGGAGAGCTTGCGCGCTACAAGAAGCGAAATAATTCCGAGGTCGATTACACCTTCGTCGATGCGGAAAGCGCGCATATCTGGGATAGACAACCCAAAAAGTGACGTGTCCGAGGAAACCAACAGCCGAGATTAGCAGCGCGGCGGCGTCAGTCATTGCCATAGTCAGGCTCATACTCGCGCTGACGCGTCTCGGTTTCGGTATGATCTACGTCAATTCCAGCAGCAGCTATGGCATCACGGTTGTCCAGATGCAGATGGCACGACGGGCACTCGAATTCTTCCGCAATATAGAAAACATCGACCATCTCTTCTTCGTAATCATTGCTTTCTTCCTCGGAAGCCTCCTCGTTGTATTTGGTACCCGCGAGAAATGCCTTGGCCTTGCAGGCTGGGCATTCTGTCTCCCAGATTTCATCAGCGACCAGACGGAAACTGCGGTGCATGTCCCATTTGGATAACGCGGCCGCTTTTGCATGCGCCTCCTCGCGAACCTTCTTGGGCCAGCTCGCGAATTTTTCCGCCGCGGTCTCCACCCGAACTTTCGCTGCCTCTTCTAGGGCATGGACATATTCTTCAAGCAGCTTCCTTGGTGACTTTCGCTTGGCTTCTGCACCCAACCATGATTCAATGGTGTGGCCGCATGTCTCGAGAATAATTTCAGCCGTGTGCCAGAAAACGTCCTTCCCACAGGACGCTGGAAGCGACGCCTCGAACGGCGCTTCGCCCGAATGAAGCTCGGCGTTGCGCTTCAAGCTCATGTTCTCACAAAATTCCTGCGTCTTCTTGTCAAACCGCTTCGTGATATGCGTCAAGCGTTCAAACAAAGTCTTCGCAATGATTGTCTCAGACATCTCGCGCCGACATTCATCCCCGCAGCAGCAAATATGGACACATAACTTTGTGGATCGGCTACCAGAACACGGGTGAACCGACGCCAGCGCAGCTTTGCCGACAAGCTCCAGCGCCAAAGACGCCCAAAGCTGGTATTCCCCCATCCATTTTCGGCCTTTGGCCGCCAGCGCCCGCCCAATATAGACCTTGGACTTTCCGAGCAACGCATCGAATGATAATGCAGGCGCAAGTCTGCTTCTGCAGTGCGGATGATTTCTCGTTCTTCATCGGACGCTCACACGCAGCATCAGCCTGGTAGGAGATGCCGCTGTCTTCGCCAGTCCGCGCCCATGCAGCACTCGCCAGTTGTCAATAACCAGCACATCGCCCGCCCGCCAGTGAATAGCCGTCAGCTTCCCTGCTCCGCGGCGGATAATTGCATTAGCAACGATGCCGCGCATCATTATCGATAGCTTCCATGCATCCCTGATCAAACCGCACAAATGGCCGCGCCCCATCGCATACGCTCGAATAAAACGATTTCCGACCATCGCGGACAAGATACTTTCCCGCGTGGCTTCCAATTTCCAGGTCCTGAAAGCGGACGAGCACTGTTGGCACGGGGGACAAGCCGGGATCCGCACAAGCCAGAACAATGAAGCGCGGCGGCTCGGCCAAGTGGGCGCCGTCAGTGTGCAAAGGAAAGCTCGACACGCCACGAATTTGCGCTAGAAGACTGTCGGCGCGGCGGCCTCGCCCGCATCAGAGAGTGTCAGGCTCTTCCATCGCCTCACCTCGGCGACCAGGCATGGCATTACCCAGCGAACGGCGCGCCATGTCGGCAATTTTGGCGGGATCACACCGCTCGCCTATGGAAACCTGCAGCCAGCCAGTAGCGATAAATGCTCGACGCGCCATCTCCGAGGGTGCGTAACGTGCGTTCGGGAGAGATGAGAACCAATCAATCATGCACGTGCCGAAAGGTCGGATATACGCCCACCGAAATAGTCTTCAGTCCGATTGGAACGCGAGGCGTCCTCATAATAATCCGGCGCCGACTGAAATTTGCGATTGGGATCAGGCACGGCGCCCGTGATCCCAAAATTGAGTGTATTGAGGAAGGTCGATTTTCCAAGTCCGTTGGCGCCAATCAGGCAGAACACATTGCGTTCAACGCAAATCTCGACGTTTGGCTGCAGCGAATACAAATCGAAATTCTCGAGGGCGACCCGGCAAATGGTCGGGAGCGCGAATTTCCTCGCAGGCGCTTCAGTGGCCACGTTTGATATCCTTCACACTGCAGCCTCAGACGCGCTCGAAGACCAGACAGTGCTCTGAAAGTTCAAAAGTTCCTCCGTGCTGCGAGCTATTTCGCATTGATCGAATTTTGCCCTTTTTCGTCAAGCGAAAGCCCAACGGGGCTGCACACTCGACCAAGATCCCACCCACGTCGATATGGACGCCAGCATACTGACTGTCTCCAATTGCCACAACCACATGGTGTCCGAGCTTGAGGATACGACCAAGATGCCGAAAGACCATGCATAGATCATCGAAGTAAAATCTGATCATCTCCGGGATATTTCTGTTCCATAGCTCGCCCCGCTTGCGCGACAGAGCCACAACAACGGCTTCGATGCTCGTTCTGACGAAGCGAGCCGCGTCGTCGTCTTCCACTTGATCTGTACGTGCGAACGAAAGGTTTGCTGCCGCAAGGCAGTATTGTGTTCAGATCGAACTCGGACAGCCTGGAACATCCAGAGTTCGAGATTGCAGACGTCCGTGTAATCGAAGGAGTTGGGAATACGGTGGAGAAGATATCGCGACGTCAGCTTCCGTCACACGCGACAGTTCTGTACGAGCGTCCCCACGCAGTACCCGATGTGCACCTTTGGGGAGACCGGAAAATCTTGTAAGGTCTGCTGCTGCTTCATCTACGGCCTCATCTAGGCTTGCAATGAGATCAGCACCGGATTTCTGCACACGCGCTCTAGTCTTTCTATACTGCCTCCCTTTGCCGTTGATTGTCACGTTGCTATTTCGGGACGAGGACGCTCCCGAGAAGCACCCGTAATAACCTAGCCTGATCTTCTTCCATCGATCTCGATCGACGCAAGATAGCGCGAGCAGTGCGGTACACGTCGGAGCTAAAAACAAACTTGCCGTTTACGCCTGGTTTCTTCAGCGTTAATGGCATGCCGGGGATTGCAGCATCATCAATCTTGCGAGGCGTCAGAGTATTTATAAGTCGTTCGTACCTCGCGCAAAAATCAGCAGCCGAAAGCGGCATCAGCTTTGCTCGAATAAGGTCGGCCAGAAAGGGATTTACCTCAACACTAACTGACTTCAAGCCGAGCATCCGACAGGTCACTGCCGTAGTCCCGCTACCGCTGAAGGGATCGACACAACGATT
>NZ_JBYJZJ010000003.1:0-6658 GCF_057732415.1 Thainema salinarum CENA647 | reverse complement strand
GGAGCGTGGCAGCCGCAAAACTATCCCTTTGAAGACGACGTACCGCGTTTGAACTGAAGCGAGATCGTGCCACCTGCTTCAGAACTTATGTAGGTACGGCTGCACTGATGAAGTGCTCCACTCGCTGTGCTTCTTCTGACCTCCGCCAATTGTGAGCCCGACCTGCTCCCCGGAGCCATCACTCGCGCGCTTCTTTTGAAGCGTTTTTGACGTTGGGAACTCCAGTTCCTGCACACGTTTGCCGGCGCACATCATGGCAGCGTCCGAGGCTGGAGTCATGGAGAAAAAGCTGCTTGGCAAGGCCAGCCGATTCCCTCCCTCCAGTAACCCGATCACAAAAACCGTGGGTTCGTACCTTTCGCGCGCAATGGAACCGCAACGCGTCGAGATGCTCGACGTGGGGAGAAAAATACTGCATGACAGTACCACTTGAGTAGCGGCGAACATGCGACTCCCCCGCTTAGCCAAAAGCAGGTTCAACAGGGAGTATCAGTACATGATCATTGAGAAAGTCGCTGCGAGCTACCCGAGCAGGGCGGTCTGGCAACGAAGAGGTGGTGGACCTTATCCGGTTCCACTCTACAGAATTTTCTGGAAACATCTCCGCGACGTCGCGAGTGATCAAGACACTGTTGGACCGCAGTGGATTGGTAACCAGGAACTGGCAGCGTGCAAACGAGCGTCCTATCGACCATTTCGGCATCAGGCGGTGAGCTCCGCACTGAGCAGCCGGCACTGGATTGCGGCCGTTCTGACATTGACCTGCTGATCTACGTCGGTATTGGAGGCGGCTTTCGAGAGCCGGCGAACAGCTACATGGTTGCGAAGTCCCTTGGCATCTCGCGCGCAGAATGCTTCGACGTCATTGACGCCTGCATGAGCTGGACGCGCGCATTGTCCCTTGTGGACAGCTTGTTTAAGACCCGCTCGTACCGCAATGCCATGATCGTGAATGCAGAGTTCAACATGACGGCGGGGGGGCCGCTCTTCCCTGCAAACTTTGCGCTTGAGCATCCCGATCAACTCAACTACGCGCTGCCCTCTTACACGATCGGCGAAGTCGCCACCGCAACACTTTTAAAGCCCCAGGACCCGGGCAACTTCAGCATGCATTTCCATTCGGAACCCAACCTTGCAGACCTATGCACGATTCCAGTACACGGGTTCGAGGACTTCTGCGATCCGACGCAGACAGTGGGAAAGCTCGGCGTTGGAAGATTTTACGGCCGATGGGGGGAAGAGACCTGCACAGGAGACGTTCCAAAGAGTGTTTCCTCAACGGCTCGAAGAAGCTGGCGGCGCCGGAGAGAACGTACAGATCGATCTTCACCCACACGTTCTCTAGCACTGCATGGGACGACATTGGTGCGCAGTATGGGTTTGGAGAGAAAATCTACCACCTGTACCCGCGCACGGGCAACGTGGTTTCTGCGTCCATTCCCGCGGCACTTGCTCAGGCTCGTGCCGAAGGCCGATTGAAGTCGGAGGACCGCGCAATGTTCCTGATGGGTAGTGCAGGCATGTCTGTGGCAGCGTGTACGTTCGTGGACGAGTGCGCGTTGGCAAACATGAACCTGCTGCTCCAAGGCCTGTTACGGATTTGACCGGCTACTGAGGGAGAACGCAAAACGCTCCTCTACAGCATGGTGGCGATCGGGGCGATTGGTTTGATCGCCCATAGCTTTTACGGCTTCTTCTGGACGCAAATCTCTCCGCTGGAAAACGAGAACGTGTGGCTGAGGGCTGCGGGTGCAGCGTCCTGTATTGGGCTGCTGACAAACAAATTCTGGCCACGCTCGCTACAAAAATACCTCCCTTGGTACTGGTTTGCAGTTGTACTGTATTCCCTTCCATTCTTCGCGACACTGCAGCTGTTTAGCAGCAATTACTCTGTACTACGCTCCATGCTGGAGGTCACGATGGTGTTCTTCGTGGTGGTGGTGTTTTCCCAGCCTATCCTCGTGATTGCCAACGTTGGTCTCGGTGTTCTGTTAGCCGCTTGCGTTGCCTGGTGTACGGTCCCCAACTTTTCGGAACACGACCACGCCATCTTCTTTTCTGTTCACCTCCACCTGCTCGTCTACACGCTAATTGGCGGATTGATTTTTAGTCGGAGCAACCTCAAGGGTTTATTGGCGCAGGAGAAGATCCAGACCATGCGTGCGCTGACGGGCTCAATTGCGCACGAACTGAAGAATCCACTGAGCCAGATCCGCTACAGGCTAGGGAGCATCGGTCAGCACTTGCCTCGGCCAGCCTACGACGAAGCGGACCGCCTTATACGAGCAGACGACCTCGAAGCGGTCTTTCGACAAATGGCCAAAAGCAAGTTCGCGATCGCCCGCGGCATGCAGCTCATCGACATGATTTTGGACGAGGTGAGTGAGCGACCTCCCGATCCCAGCCAGCTCCGCTACCTCTCAGCTGCGGCCGTAGTCCGAAAGGCCATCGAAGAGTTCACATATCAAAACCAAGGCGAGAGGGAGCGCGTGACGCTTCACGAAACTTGCGACTTTGTGTTTCGCGGCGATGAGGCACGTTATGTATTCGTGATCTTCAATCTATTGAAAAACGCGCTGTTCTACTTTGGTCAGTACCCTCAAGCGCGTGTCGACATCACCGTGGATTCCTACTCGGTTACCGTTGAAGACACCGGTCCAGGTATGAGTCCAGAAGTTCTTGCACGAGCATTCGAAGCATTCCACAGTATAGGCAAGCCGGGTGGTACAGGCCTTGGGCTTTCCTTTTGCAAGCGCACCATGCTCGCGTTTGGTGGAGATATCACGTGCGAGTCCATCGAGGGCAAGTTCACGCGCTTCGTTATGCGATTTCCATTGGTTCCCGCCGCTGAGCTTGCTGCGCACAGGGAAGTAGTTATGAAAAGGGCACGGTCCCTCTTCTCCGGCAAACGGATTCTTGTGGCAGAGGATTCATCCAGGGTTAGAGAATCTGTGCTCAACATGCTGAAACCACTGCGCGCAGAGATCGACGAAGCCGAAGATGGTCAGATTGCACTGCAAATGCTGCGCTCCCAACACTATGACGCATTGCTGCTGGACTTGAGCATGCCCTTGGTGGATGGGTATGAGACCGCTACCCGCGTGCGGCGCGGTGACGCCTCTGGGCACGAACAGATGGCGATCGTAGTGCACTCGTCCGAAGCGCCATACTTCGCGCGACTGCGCTTGGAAAGCATCGGTGTGGACGCTTTCCTTCCGAAGGGTTGCAGCGCACTGGAGCTGATTGAAGCGCTTTGCGATGCGCAAGTTGCCGCGGAGCAGCGTACTAGAACTTGGGCAGCATCAACGTGGCTTTCAGGTAAGAAAGTAATGTTGGTCGACGATGATGCATTCAATCGAAAGCATATATGCGCAATGCTGCGAAGCCGCGGCGTTGATGTCATCGAAGCCAGCGATGGTCACATTGCGTTCGAACGGTTGCGTCAGCTGAGAACAGTGGACGTGGTCATCACCGATATGCAGATGCAAGGACTTGACGGCTTAGGTTTGACGCGGGCCATCCGCTCACTGTCGCTGCCAGCGGGCCTCATCCCCGTGATAGCGATGAGCGCACACAGTGATCCTGAGAGCCGCGCCCGATCACTGCTATGCGGAGTGAATGAGTTTCTTCTCAAGCCAATCGAACCCTTGACACTATTTGAGAGACTGATTCACGTGCTATCGCTCGATTCTCGCGTAAGCGAGAATGGGTCAGCGGAAGATGCATCGGCCACAACGAATCCAGTAGAGATTCTGAATACATCGCAGCTGAACGCTATGCGCGACATCGGCATCAGCGCCCTTGACATCGCTCAAGCGTTTGACGTGATGCGCTCGCAGTTGGAAGAGCTGGTCGCTCACGTGGACGCGAACAACATCCACGAGGCAAAAAGACTGATGCACTCCCTTATAGGCGCTGCAGGACAACTGGGAGCACAAGCATTCCATCAAGAAGTCCAAGCAAATTTCACCTATACGGTTCAAGTTGGAAAGTGTCCTTCAGACAGCGAGTGGTTGGTTAAGCTGCGTGGCCTTCTCATCCGCACGGAGCATCTCGTGGGTGACTGCTTAGCACCGGAGCAGGGAGAACAGCGCCGAGATGCATCATCTCCCTGCGGCTGAGCAACCTGTTCACGCAGGTGATCCTGCGCTGCAGGGTGTAAACCTGGCTCGACTGACCTTCGCTCGGCCCATCCTCAGCCGTTTTTCATTCCACTGATGGCGCAGTTCGCTCCCAGCCACCTGCAGCTCATTACTTCAGGATGCGGATCCTTGCCAACGCTTTCAAACTGTACACGCCTCATCTCTCACAATTTGCAGCTCATGTGTAGTGAGGCACCTACCTCAGCTCTCATCCCACATGCCGATAGGTGCGTGGCGGCCCCCCTTGTACACCCAACTCCACACTGCAATGAAGCTTGCACTTGCTCTCCCCCGCCAAAGACCTTCCGTCGCATCGCTCTGATGGCGCTATCTGCCGCGCTGCCTGCGATGGCGCAATACGACCAAATTGACTTGGGCGGCGCGCAGAGCATCGCAACCGGTGTGAATGCTGAAGGCAACATAATCATCTTTAATTCGATTGATTTTGAGGCTCAGTCCCAAGCTTTCCAGCAAAAGAATGGAGTGACGGAAGCACTCGGCGCTGTGAAGTCTACTGCGATGGCTATCAACGCATTGGGCGATGTCGTGGTGGGCGCATAGTCGATCAGGGCCTCGGTCTGAAGGCAGTGCGCTGGAACAATGGTGTTCTAGAGCGCCTTGGTGGGCAACGGGGGACCCGTCGTGGGCCACCGCTGTTAACGCCAGTGGTGACGTGGTCGTCGGCATCCAGATGAGCGGGGGTAGTACTGCGTTCGTTCCGCTGGACGGAACAGTCAGGTAGTATGTCGAATGAGACGGCCTAAGTTTGGGTGGGAACGTTTTAGCGGCGGGGGTCAACGCAGCTGGAGACGTTGTGGTTGGTGCAGCAGTCTCTGCGACAACCGTTGGCGTGCATTTCGATGGACCGAAGATACCTACGTGGCGGAAGACCTTGGCGTTTTGGTAGGCTTTAGAGACTCATATGCTACTGGGTGTGAATGCTTCCGGTGACATCATCGTCGGCTATGCAGTAGATGACGTTCGCATTCAAGCATTCCGGTGGTCGTCGACGACCAACGAAATGAGCCTCTGGGCTGGTTGCATGGTGGAGGGATCTCTTATGCAAGAGCCGTGAATGCCGATGGCAGTGTGGTGGTCGGCGAAGCACGAGACCCTCGCCCCAACAGCACGGAACTCTCCGCGTTCCGCTGGACTCACGCCACGGGCATGCAATCGGTGGAAGAGTGGCTGGCCGCAAATGGTGTCACCGTGGATCCGTCGGTGCGTACGAGAGCTGCCAAAGCGGTTAACGCAGATGGTTCGGTGGTCGTGGGCCAACTCGACGACGGCAGCGCGTTCATCGCACGCGTCGCGGTGGTGACACCGACACCTGACGACGACGATTCAGGCTCAGATGGAGGGGATCGAACTCTGGGGGCGGGTCCGCGGGCTGACCGATGCCGCCCAGTCTGGGGCAAGTCTGGCCAATGCAGTTAACACAACCATGCTGCCGCTGCGTGACGCAGACATGGTAATGCACGGAGCGCACGGCAGACCAATGGAGACGGTGTTGGCGGATGGGCAAAGCAGCGTGCGAGCAGCGGCCGGGGACTCGGGGCCGTACTGATCGCGATGGAGTGGACAGCCGCCAGCAGTCGGGTGAGTTAAGCCTAGGACGAGGACTGTCGTCCCGCCTGCAGGCTCGCTTGGCATTGGGGACCACCCGCGGCAGCAGTGCACTGGATCTTGGAGGCAATGCCCGGCAGGACGGCATCTACCTTCTCCCTGAGCTCACCTGGCAAGCATTGCCTGGGATGTACGCTACGCTCTCGGCCTACTACAACGAAGGCTCAATGCGCGTGCGCCGCGCGTACTTGAACGCGGGCACTCCAGACACATCGGTAGGGCAGACCGATGTCAGTACTACAGCGGTATTGGTGCGGCTGGACTGGAAGGATTTGTGGAACTGGAAGGGGGTCGGGTTCACGCCGTATACAAGTTACACGGCCAGCCGCACGAAAATGGATGCCTACAGCGAAAGCGGTGGAACTGCGGCCAGCTGGGATGCGCGAGGACAAGGACGCAGTGCTGCGCATCGGGCTGGACAGTGCGTGGACATTGCCAGGCGATGTGAGACTTACGGGTCGGCTGGAGGGTGGTTACCGCCCAGGCTCTCGGGCACCAACGACGGCCAGCGGCCAGGTTATCGGGTTGTCTGACTTTGAAGTTCAGGGCACGGATGCTCCACGCCGGAGCTGGGCACGCCTAGGCTTGGGGGTGGACCTACCCGTGGGTCCAGGCCGGGTGTCCACCACCGTTAACGCCACCACACAGGGAGGCGCACCAGCCTGGTGGCTCTACGCCTCTTATCGGATGGTGTTCTAAACCTGCTCTTTTTAGAGCACCCAAAGCCACGTCGCAAAAGCGGCGCGGCAGATTTCCAAGAGCTTGTGGGTGTCGATCATCGCTCTGCACAAGCTGTGATCAAGCCCCCTTCTCGGAGGGCTTCGCCTTTAAATCGCCATGAATGTTTACAGCGGGTCTAGCGTCATTAAGTCTCTTTGGAATAGAACCTT
>NZ_JBYJZJ010000002.1:0-124091 GCF_057732415.1 Thainema salinarum CENA647 | reverse complement strand
CGAAGCGTTGTGAGGCATCAATCTCGTACTTGGCGTTGTTCGCGATATCGATCGCGTACTGCTTGTTCTGGACGGCAAGCGCGGAGACCTCTGCCTTCGCCGACTTCGCCGAGTCCGCAGCCACGAAAAGCAGTTGAATATTGTTCATGATCTGCGTGAACTCCGAAGGGCACCCAGGCCATCGCTGACATGGGTGATGCCAACGCGACTGAGACAACTGCGGCTTGGATGATGGATTTACGCTTGGGCATTGAGGACCTCCTTCAAAAATTTCATTTCCCAGTTGGCTTCACGAGAAGCCGCATACATGGCGAGCTGCTCGCGCTTGGCTTCCAGCGTCGTGGCTTCGTTGATCGCGATCACGGCGTGCGGCATCTTCGTGTTGACGAGTCGCGTCACGGTAGGCCGAACCAGCAGGTAGTCGCGCTTGGGGATCGCACCGGCCAGCAACTCCATTTGCGCATCAGTGGTACCAAACACGGAACGGAACAACTCGGCTTGCTCATGCACGGACGACTTCACCGCAGGCAGGAAGATCTGCGTGGGGATGTTGGTCACAAAACTCCCAATGTTGGGAAGGCGCGCGATCTCGTCGAGTGCTTGCGTGGCGAACATGACAAAGGCGCGCTTCTTGCGGAATGTTCGCAACCAGTCTTCCATCTTCTGCGCGAAGACGGGGTTGGACAGCATGTACCAGGCTTCTTCCACGTAGATCAGCGTGGGCGTGGTGCCGTTCAGACTGCGCTCGATGCAGTAGAAAGCGTAGTCCATGAATGGGCTGGCCAGCTGGGGCGTCTCCAGGATGCCGCCGCACTCCATGCAAACCATGTGGGTCAGCTTGAAGTTATCTTCGTCGTTGTCGAAGTAGTTGGCGTATGGGCCCGCGCCGTAGTCATCATCGGAGTCCGACCGGTCCCACATACGGAGCCAGTTTTGCTGCCAGGTCACGGTTCTCGCCGGCAATTAGCGCGTAGACCGCCGAGAGACGCCAAGCCGACTCCGGGCTTCGGCGCAGGCCCTGGATTGCCGAGAAGATGGTCGCACTCTCGGTTGGCGAGATATCGCTTCCGCCCGCCGTGATCAGCACCTCGATCCACTGTCGCAGGCGCATGTCGTCCTTGTTCTGCATCATGACCTTGACCGGGTTCATGCCGCGGTCGCGCCCCTTCGGGCCTGAGTCGATGTGCTTGCCCCCCCATCAGAACCGCGCCCATCATCAGGCTGTAGTCCTTGTCGAAGATGTACGTCTGAGCGGGCGTGTACTTCTGAAACTGAGCAATGAGCAGGGTCATCAGCGAGGTCTTGCCCGAGCCCGAGCCGCCGATGATTGCCGTGTGTCCAAGATCGCCCTCATGGGGGTTGAAGTCATAGGACACGCCGTAGGGCGTTAGGAACCTGCACAGCGGTGGAACCTCGCGGCCCAGCACGCGCGAGAACAAAGGGTAGCATTCTTCGCCGCGCGTGATAGTGCGGATAGGCGCCAAATCGGCAATGTTCGCTGAGGACGCCAGTTTCCAACGCAAAGTCGCGTTGGAGTTTCCGGGGAGGCTGGTCAGGTAGGCCGACATCATCCCCTGGCGTTCGCGGACGATTGTGAAGCCACTGCTGCGCAGCGAGCCCGCCAGTTGGTCTGCCGCAACCTCGGCTTGACGTTGCGTGTCGCCAAGCGCCAAGAGGGTCATGTTGTAGTAGCCGTAGGTCAGATCCTCGGTGGTGAGCTCGACCAGCGCATCCTGTGCGTCTTGGGCCAGATGCAGGTTGCCGGTGTTGACCTTCTCACTGACCTGGTCGAACAGCCTTTCGAACACACGCGTAACGACCGACTTGACCTCGGAGCGGTAGAACATCTCCGCGTCTTGGATTGCCTTCTCGGCCACCATGCGGTCCAGAAAGCGAAAGCACTGCACCAGCACATATTCGCAGTCGGCTCCCATCAGTCGATCAACGTCGTTGGAGTACGCTTCCCTTGGCGTTCCAGTGGTAGACAGGGCTGCCACATAGGTGGCCTTGGTGGGCCCTTTGAACATCAACTGGTCATTGCGCCGCTCGATGGTGTCTGCCGCCAGGATGGTGTTCAGGAATGGGGTATCTCCCACCGAGGCGACAGGTCCACGAGGCGATGCCAGGTTGGCGCGGGAATAGAGTTCCCCAGGAACTCCGCGCCTTCCATCCGGCGAAATCCCAAGTTGTTTTGCACTACCCCGGCGAACGAGGCAATCGCTTTCTCGAATTCCGAGGCCATCTCGGCGAGCTGACCACGCACCTGTGCGATGGCCCCCTTCTCGGTGAAACGGCGCTTGATGAGGCTAGCCGTGGCCTTGAGGACCTGCCCGTCGTGCTCTTGAATCTCGGCCGTTAGGGCTTCGAAGAATCGCTCCGACTTGTTCGGGAAGTTGTACGACAGGTAGATGTGCTGCCGAATCACTGCGTTGCGTTGCACCTTGCAGGCCGCGCCCCACTGCTCGTCGATGAGTCGCGCCACCGGGCTGGCGAATTCGGCGAAGTTGTAGCCGTCCGTGAATCGACGCTCCTGAATGCTCCCAGAGGGTCACGCGATCGGTGAGCGCGCGCAAGGCGATCTGCAGCTGGTTAATGCGCTGGTCAACTTCGAAGTTTTCCTTGCCCTCGACGTCCTCACCGGCGAAGGCAAACCCCGCCAGGAGCGAGCCATCCTGGCAAAGCACCAGACCAGGCGTAACCTGCCCGAACCATGGCAGGAGTTCAGCGAAACTTTTCGCGGCCTTGCGCGGCTTGGTGAAGAGGTCTTCGAATGAGAGCATGGCAATGCGACAGGGGAAGGTGAAATGAGGCACGCGCGGACCTAGCCGCGCGTGTGTTCAACGGGGCAATCCCTTGCCCAGCCTCGCGGGCGATTGTTGAAGTCGCTCGGCCGGAGGCGTTGCGTCGTAGACGTGGTCTTCGTTGAGGTAGTGAAGCAGGATGGCCATGAACTGGTCATCCTTCTTGGTCACCCACCGCGCGATCATGTAGAGGATTGCCAGGATTGGGTATGCCCAATACATCTTCGCCACCAGAGCAAACACACCGATGAAGACGATGCCTGCGAAACTCCCCTTCTCCACCCCCATGATCAGCTTGGGCCGGTGGAGCGAGATGTGGAAGGAACTGGTCCGCGACGCCACGACTTACTGCAGGCAGGCGCTCATGCCAGCGATGTTGTTGATGTAGCCGCTGTTGGCCAGGATGGAGCCCATGCCAAGGATCACACCGAAGATGATGCAGACCGTGATGATCTTGCCCCAATCCATCTTGGAGATCATGCCGAAGACCAACGTCACGACCACCACGATCACGAAGATCACGATTGCAAGTGGACCCTTCAGCCAGGCGACGATGCTGCAACCGAAGTCCTGGATGAATGGCACAGTGATACCCGAACCCTGAGCGAAAGCTTCGACGGGCATGAAAGCGGCCAGCATGAGCAGGATCGCTGCAAACAGAATGGGCAATTGGCCCGGGTTTGCGCGGCGGTTCATGAAGGGCGAGGCGAACAGTTGGAAGGAATTGGCAAAGTTCATGGTGTGACTCTCTGGGTTGACAAAGGGGGGGGTGATTGATGCAGGCGAGGTGCCCGGCTTCAAAAGTTTTCGATCTCGTATTCGCCTTTGGCGCGGTCGAATCCGTGCAGGCGGCTGACCTGTGAGACCGACCGCTTGCTGCCATCGCGGTAGATGAAGAACATCCAATCGACGGTGTCGGCGATGGCTGCGCGCAAAGGGTCGTAGGGCACACCCATGTTGGCCATCAGGAGCAGGTTCTCCAAGCGCGGGAAGCGCCTTGGGCGCGCTGTTGGCGTGAATCGTTGCAGCCGAGCCAGGGTGCCCGGTGTTGGCAGCGTCAAGCCAGTCGTAGGCCTCCGGCCCCCGTAACTCGCCCAGCACCACACGCTTGGGTGCATAGCGCATTGCTGTGCGCACGGCCTTGCGCGGCGTAACGCCCTGGTCCTCATCGCACTCGATGCGGACATGGTTGTTGCTCGAGATCTTCAGCTCCGGCACGTTCTCGATGACGAACAGGCGCTCATCGTCGGGAATCATGGAGAGGGCAGTGTTCAGCAGCGTGGTCTTGCCAGATGCAGTGCCGCCCACCACCAAGAAGGTTTCTCGCGCTGCGATGGCGTTGGCCAGCAGGGTCGCGTACTTCTCAGAGATGGTTCCTGAGGCGACATACTCCTCGATGGTGAAGACGCGCGCTGCATGGCGTCGGATACACATCGAAGGTCCCTTGACCGCAATGGGCGGCAGGATTGCCTCGACACGAAAGCCTGGCAGCGGGGCAGACAGGATCCGATTGTTCGATTTCTCGCCAACTTCCTTGGCCACCGTCGCGGCGATCAGGGTGATTGCGGTCTTGATCGTGCCGGCGCTCAAGCTCACCGGTACGCGCAGTTCCTTGCCCCGGCGTGAGATAAACACGTCGTCGGGCCCGTTTACCATGATTTCGTTGACTTCTTCGTCCTCGAAATACGGTCGCAGCATGTGAAGTGTGTCCTTGATCTGGTTCAGCACGCTTTGGCTGTAGCCGCCGCGCGTTCCCCGACCATCCGCACCAACAAAGACTCCTGAACTCATGCAGGAATTCTTGTCTGCGGTTTGCGTTTCGCTCCCCGCCCAACATCCCCAAATGGGGCCGTTGAACAGGGACACGCACCCTCAGCGCCCGAAGATGGGCTGCGAGTTGGAAACCAGAATGGACAACGGCATCGCAACGAACGCGGCCCAGGCCGGAGCCAGCAAAGGCGACAAGCTGAATGGCAGCACCAGGTACAGCACCGGCAGCGCGATCACAGGGATCACCACCATCCCGGCAAGCGTGAACGTCGCCTGGCCGCAGGGAGCCGAATTCGCTCATCTTGACGTTGCGCAGCATCAGGCCGTCATAGACCGCCGCAACGAAGAGCGGCGCCAGAAAGGCCAGCCAGATCAGCACGATGGCCATTCGCATGGCCACGATGTAGGACTGCAGTACCAGGCCCTGCATGTAGCTGTTGAAGAGGTTGCCCATCATTGCGCCCCCTGGGCCTGCGACCTTGCGGCTGAGCTTCTTGTCATCGTCCGAGAGCGAGGCGGTTTTGGCAGCGCCGGCCACCACCATCAGCGGCGTGCCCTCGAAGATCGAGTTTGCAAAGCCGACCACCATGTCGGCCGCACGCTTGCCCATCGCGTGCCTTGTCTGCTGGATTTCCCCGGTCACGAAGCGCTCCATGCTCTCGCCGGACCTCAGCAGGGGTGAGAGCATGAATCCCAGGATTGCTAGGACAAACCAGAAACCAAGGTGCTGGGAGTTATTCATAGGTGAATGCCGCGTTCAGCCGTGTGCCGCATGACGAAGCAGATAGCCCGTGTCGGTCGGGTTGGACAGGTGGGTCACCATGTGGGTTCGGATTCCGGCGATGGTCCCCTCGCTCGGAGCGGGGCTGGCGAACTCGACACACACGGTATCCACACCCAGGCGCTTGGCCCAGGTCGCAAGCGGCTCCGAGAACGGCGTCCACCGATGGGTGATGCCATCCAGATCCATGCCCGTGATGGAAAGGCGCGCGACATCGGCAGCGTGTTCGGTCAGACCGTAGAGATAGACGCCCACGATTCGACCCAGGAATGCCTCACCATTCTTCACGGCGTCGTTCGAACGACGTAGTGCTTCCGAGACGCACACGGCCAGCAGCGAGCGACCATCCTGGGCTGGCCAGCGCGGTCCGATGTACTCGGCCAGCTTGCGGGTCGCTTCCTTGAGGTTCGGGTGGTGCGCCCAGATCACCTGCGCAAAGGCCTCTTCGGGGGTGCCCTTGACGGCGTTCGTGATCCACTCGTCCTGGTCTGACTGGTGCAGCTCGCTGACAGGCCAATACACGGTGGCGTCGTTCTTGAGGACTTGCTGCGGACTGCGCGCCCGTGCCGCATTGAGGGTGACGATAGTGGTCATTTCTTTCGATACTTCTTGTCTTCGACGATCACGGGGATTCGGCCCTTGACAGTTCGCCACGGTTGAAGAACCCGATGTAGTGGAGGTCCTGCAGGCTCGGCAACAGCGAGCGCGGAAAGATCTCTTTGTCCTTCTCGGAAATCGAGGTGCTTGAATTCGCGGAAAACTCGAGCCCCACGTCCTCGGTCTTTGAGCCAATGCCGGTGGACTGGCCGCGAACCGTGATCGTTGTCTCGCCCAGTTTCTCGGTGATGAGCGCCATCGTGTCGGGGTCTTGGGTGGCACCCACGATCATGTTGTTCATGTTTCCAATGAAGCGCTTGGCGCGCGCCGTGTTGCCTTGGAACTTGTCCACCAAGTCGCTGAAGGTCTGTCCCAGCGCCCAGATGAAGAAGCCAGCGCCGCGGCCCTTGTTGGCCTGCTGGATGACCGGCGCGCACACTGCATCGCCCCATTCGTCGATCACCACATGCACACGACGGGGCTCTTCGCCCGTATCGGCTGCGGTGCCGTGGTTGTAGATCTCGGCTGCCACCGCGGAGAGTTCGGCCAGAGCCATGGTCGAGATTGCTCGGCCGACAGACTCGTCAGCCAACGTGTCTGTGCCGATGTACAGAATGTGGTTGCCCTCGACGATGCGCTTGCCATCCATGATGGGTCGCTGGTCGTTGATGTCGTCGTAGTCGGGCGACAGCAGCCCTTTGAGGTCATCCGTCGTGAGCTTGGTGAGCATTGGCGTGATCGACACGATCATCTTGCCGAACCACTCTCTGTTTGCTTCGAGAATGGCGATGAGGCCGCGCAGTTCTTCCGGCTTGATAGGCAAGCCCGTCAGCTTGGCCTGTTCCTCGTCCTCTGGCACCTGCTCTTGGAACACCTTGATCATTGCCGCCAGTTCTGGCGAGCTGGTCTCGATGGCGCCCTTTTGCGGCTTTCCGCCGGCGGAGGCCAGTGCATTGATCTGCTTCTCCCAATGCCTCATGCAGCCCCGGGCAATCGACCTCGAAGAACTTCTTTAGCGCTTGCTCGGTCAGTGCCTCGACCGCCGTGCGCGATTCCATCGCCGTCTTCAGCGTATAGATGGACACCCGGCGACCGACATACTTCATGGCGTTCGTGATCCGGTGCACCGCCATCCAGCAGAACTCTTTGAAGTTGTCGGCTCTCCTGGCTGTCCAGAACCATGGTGATCCGCGAGGCCACCTGGGAGACGCGATCCCAGTTCTTGATGAGGTCCAAACGCACCGACTCACTGGCGAATGCCGGGTGCAGCATCAGGAAGCGCTCAGGCTTGCCCGAAAGCAGGGCTGCCTGCCGACAGATCTCGCGCAGGTCCTTGTCGCCCTTGGGGTCGATCACGATCACGCAATCGCCGCGCATGGCCAGCTGGAAAATCACCAGCGCCGCAAGACGGGTCTTGATCGCACCGGTAGTGGCGATGATGGCGCAGTGCCCCTTGAGCGATTCGAAGGGGAGAACGACGTCTTTCTCCCCCATGTCCAGGCCATGAATCCACGGCAGTCCCTTGGACTTGAGGGGCTCGCGCTTGTCCCCGCGCCACTTGAGCCACCACGGCGGCGGGTACACGTCCACCAGGTCGCGCTTCATGATCTCGTAGGCTCGCTGTGTGTGGCGTGGCTCCCAGCGATAGCCCCAACCCAACCAGAGATTGTTTCCCAACTTGGACATGGAGCGCTGCAGCCTGGTCGCGGGCATCACCACTGTGGGCTGGCCAAGCAGCGAAAGCTTGTACTTGAGCAGGCGGTTGGCAGAAATAAATCGCAGGCCGGTCATGCACAGGGCGAGCAGCGTACACGCCACCAGCGCCGGCTTCGGTGCTTCAAGGGCGATGCTGACGCCTGCCATCCAAATGCAGGCGACTGCCCAAGCAACAGCCGCTCGGGCCTCGTAGACCGGGCGCAGCAGTTGCTCAAAACGCTTCTTCTCTGCCATGTCAAAGCCCCAATTTCTTCACAGCGAACCGCGAGAGCACGACCGCTTCCTTGGGCTTAGACCCCTCCGGAATAGCGACCTTGATTACCTTCAGCCCCGGCGTGGCCGGGGGGCTGTAGATCAGACCGGCTGCAGCCATTTCGCCCACCCAAGCAGGCACATCGCGCACGAGCGTGGCGAGTTTTTCCACCGTGATGGCCGCGCCGCTGTCCGTCATGCGCATCGACTTGCTGGCCTCTCCACGGTCACGCCAGGCCTTCATGACCTTGCCAAGCAACTCGATATGCAGCCGCTTCTTGATGTCCTTCTGAACTTCCTGCGGCACCAGGTCGCTGTACCGAACCTCAGCTGCCTCGCGAATGGGCGCAGCCGCTGCTGCGGCCAAAGGCTCTTCCTCGTGAAGCATTTGGGGGACTCCGCTTCCCACGGTCGGCTTCGCGAGCTCTGGGCCCTCGGAAATCGTCGCTAGGTGCGCTCCAACCTGGGCGTCCTGGTCGTTCGACTGTCGCAGCTCTGTGGCCTCTGCAGGCGAGTTCGGTGTCGACTCGGGATCGGCCTCGGGCTCCAGGGGCGCAAGTTGTGCTTCGCCACGGCGAATTTGTACTTGCTTCGCCGCCCCGGCTGTTACCTCGGCGCGTGCCAGCGGATCGGCCGCCACGATGGCGTCAAGTGTTTTGGGTGCCTGCTCGACATAGTCGTCCGCATCGAAGTCTTCAAGAACAGACAGCGGATTCCGAAGCCTCAGTGCCATGAGGATCTCACCATCGCCAGCGACAACCTCAACCATGCCGAGGCTCTCTTCCCCGCCTTGGGTCACCACCTGTGACGCCTTGAGCAACTCTGCAATGGTGATGGGGCTGGCTGGCCAGCCCGGGTACCCCTGCTGGACACCAAAACGCGCAATGTCCTCGATCGCATCTGGCCAGACGAGGTCACAGACCGGATTGATCCGCCTTGACCTTCTCCCCGTTGATCTTCCAGCCCGCCGATCCAAGCAGCTCGCGAATGGCGCCCACCAAGTATGGGCCCATGTGCGTGCCAACGATCTGGCGCCCGTACGCCTGCGGTCGTCGTGCTTCCTCTCGCCGGGAGATACGCTCCCAGATGGTCTCGATGACATCCAGACAGTTGCGCGCCTGCGTCGCACTGCCCGATGAGATCTCATACAAGGTCTTCACCAGTTCCGGCGAACCGTCTTCCAGCCATTGCAGGTTCTCCGCACCAACGATCGATGCGATCAAGGCGGACGTGTGGGTTGAAGGACCAATCTCCCGCAGCGACTCATCCACATTGGGCCACGTCGCAAAGATCCGCTGCACGTTGCTGCCTGCCGCCCACTTGGTGAGGCTGCCGAAATGCCGGCGCCATGTCGCGCCTTCCTCGCTGGTGATGACGATTGTGTCCAGCGACTTTCCCAGCGGATACAGGATGCCTGCGAGGAAGCAGACGTAGCGCCAGCGGCCCTCCAGTGCATGGCGGCGCTCGACGGTTTCCGCGCCGGTGAAGATTCGGCCATCCCCCGCCTGGTAGCTGTAGAAACCCATTTCGATGGCGGCGCGAAACAACCCACCCTCGCCAGAGAAGAGAGCGGTTGCAGTTGCAGGGAGGACATTGACCTGTTCAGCCAGTCTCAGCAGCGGCTGCTCGAATCTCTGCTCAAAAATGGCGGCGTCACTGGCCGCATGAAGCCGCAAGCGCCCCAGTAGGGCTTCATTTGCGCTCAGGATTCCCTCAGGCGTCGCAATGGCGAGCCCCCGATCAACCGGAGGGTACGCAGGCGGCTGAGCGACGTTCGCCGGCCGTGCGGCGCTCGAATTGCGTGCGCCACTTCCTTGCTGGCTTGCGCGCTGGGTACCGCTGATTGCGGGCGGCGCAGCACGCCTCAATATGGAAATCCACTTTTGGAGCATCCAGGTATTTTTCTACCCAACACCCCAAGGCCGACCCCAGCCTACAACCCCAAAAGTGCCCGTAGAGCGGGATCAGCCGACGCGGCGCATGTTCACGCGCGAGGCCCTGAAGGCGGCGATTCGCGCTCCGATCTCACTTTCTGCCTCTGAAACGCGCAAATCCTGCGTGACGCACGCCGGGCAGGCCGCCGGGCCGATGTGCAGGCGGCTCACTGGATGCTTGGTTTTGCATGTCCCGCAATGCCGCACCTCGATATCGCCGGCCTTGATGCCGTTGATAAGCAGGCAGTAGGTCTCGAACGTGATGCGGTGCTCCCCGCCACAGGGCGCGACATCGCTTCTGTACTTTGCATAGACTTCGATGCGCTTGTCCACCGCGCGCGCGTAGTTCGTTTCAACCTCTGCATGCTCACCCGCGCCGCGCGCTCCAAAGTGCAGTGCCATCAGGTAGGCTGCCTCATAGCGCTCGGCCGCTGTTTCCAGGAAGCGTTCTGAGGACGCAGCCTTCGATGGTCCCGCGCGGCCAGACTCACCGTAACGCCGCGGGCAGCCAAGCGCCGATTCATCTCTTCCTTCAGGCGCGGCTCGTGCACGTTGGTGCCGGTCAATTCGTAGATGAGCTTCGTTCGGGTGGTCAGCTCCATGAGAACGTCGAAGCGATCATCCCAAGCAGGGTCTTCGAACAAAACCTTGCGGTTTCCAGAGGTTACGAGTGCGCGACCGGTGAACTTATCCATGATGCTTGCTTGTGGTTGTAGAGCTTTGATAGGGAGTCAGAGCACGCCGGCTTTCGAACGCTTGGACATTCCCATGTACATGGTGCGTTTGGCAGAACTCATGTCGCGCGAGGCGGCCACGGTGAAAAATTTGTCGGCGGCTGCAGGGAGCAGCACCAGAGCAGGGTTTGCCGCCAGATCCCAAAGATCATGGGGAGCCATGCGAGCGAGATAGTTTGCCTCTGCCGAACCCAGGTCAAAGAGCACACAGCCCTGTTCGTGTGAGGTGCGCAATGCATCGAGCCGGACGGAAAGCGCCATGAAGGCCTCTTGCAGATTGGCGACCTCAAGTTCGCCTGGCTGAACCAGCGCCGCCGCCGTGGACGGCTTCAGCCCCTCGTGCAGCACCATGGTGAACAGAGGCGCCCTGGTGTCCGCGATGCGAAGCACTTCCTCTTCGCTCAGGACCGCGAGCAGCTCCAGAAGCGCATCCTGCTCGGGAAACCAACGGGCTACTACACGGGCGTCCATGTCTGCAGTACTGCGCGCGATCTGCCAACGGCGCATCAGCGCCTTGTAGTTCTCGGCGATGATGGAGCGTGTGTAGTTGGGCAAACGCCAGTCGCCAAAGAGCTGCGAGTTCAATTTGGCCGTAAGCATTTCTTCTCTCGTCGTATATTCGTCAAGTTCATCCTCCCTCAGTGCCGTCCACGTTAAAGTTTCCGCTCCCGCTCCCCGATATGCTGAGCTGAGCAAAGGTCCTGCGTTCACATTTGATCCTGCCATGGCTCGCGCCCGAGGCATGCCCCTCCATGTCTGCTATCGACATCCTTCCGCAGCGCTTTAGGGCCCGATTGCGAATTTCTCTCGATGAGCTAGGGTTTCCCCCGACTTTGCGAGACAGAAGTCGTGCATTGGCAGTCTCGCTGGGCGTTCACGAGAGCGTCACCAGCGAGTTCTTGGCCTTCAACGCCACGGCGCTCCCGGATCTGGACCTGCTGGCGAAGATTTCGGAATTGACCCGCAAGCCCATGGGCTGGTTTCTGGACGCTGACGGCAGTAGTTTCCCGGCGAGCACGCGGCTCGTCCACTCACTTGGCTCAGGTCCGGACTTGGCACTTTCACTTCCGGACGATCTCGGCAGCATTGCCGTCGACGCCGACGACTCGCTGTACTACCTCCGCGCTACCCGCGACATGGGCTTCGGCGTCCAGAGCGGCGACTACTTGATCACGATCGAGGTGCTCGTCCATCCGATGAACATGACGCGCAATCAGATCTACCTGATCGGCGCGAGTGCCGGCTTCGACTTACGCAATTGCGTGGCACAAAGCCCGCTGCGTGCAAGTTTCTCCAGCTTCGATGGCAAGCACACCCTAGTCTTGAAGCCAACCATCGCGGCCGCAGACCGCCGCGATTCGGATTTCGTGGAGAACGGCCTGGGTGAAGGCATGCATCATTTCTCACAGTTGGTGTGCGTACTCAAGGCGGGCAAGAACATCCCGCGTGATAGCAGCGCCTACCTGTTCTTTCTCATAGCCATCGGGGCGGAGCGCTCTGGCAAGCGCGAATAGAAAAAGCCACCCGTCCGTAGACGGGTGGCTTCCTTCTTCGTTCGCAATGGCTGTGGGCGCGCTCGTACTGCGCGGCCCACTGGTTGGCCATGTCCTGGCCTTGCGATGCTGCCTTGATGACGAGCACCCGAACGCCGTCCTTGCGGATGCGCTGAGCGAGCTGCTCGCCGTAGAAGCTGCCAGGGCGGCGAAACTTCTGCACTCCATCAACGACACCGACTCGCTTGCGCTCATCGTGGTCCGCAAAGATCACCAGGCGCCGGATTTGCGCCTTGAGGTCTTGGGGCAGCTCGAACTGCGCCATCGCTGGGCCGTTCAGGCAAGGCCATACAGGCACTCGGGCCGCATCGCTGCTGCAAGTCCGGTTTCGATGCCTTCGCACACCGCCAATGTGTCGCCCACGGGCTGCATCATGCGAATGGCGAAGGAGTTGATGCCCAGGCCATAGTCGGTCTTCTTGACCAACGGTACGGCTGCCTTGTGACCATCCATTGTGAGGAAGGTCTTGTGCAGCTGCACCACCTCACCCCTGGCGTCTTGCGCGAGCGCAAGCATCGCTGGGTACTTGCCAAGTGAAACCGGTCTGCCGCCCTCCGTCTCCGGTGGAGACCAGTACTCCAGGCCCGGGTGATAGCGCAGCATTTGCGGCTTCACGTCCAAACCGGGCACCCTGTTGCTCAGGTAGCGCGAGACCGGGTCGCCGGCGGTGATCTCGCGCGCTTCGCTCCAGAAACGCTGGATGCGCTGCAGGTTGCGCTGTGCTTGGTCGGGCGAGAGGTCGTTGGTCCTGGCCACACGCGCCTCGCGCGCAATGGCCTGGATCTGTGCCCCTGCACCGAAATAGCTTCGTACGTGGTCTGCCGCTTCGCGAAACGATGCGTATCCCATGTGTTCCATCAGCATTCGAAAGCCATTTGCGTAGCTTCCACCACGGTGCACTGATTCCAGAACCCCGCAGCCCGCCGTTCTTCTTCGCCCATCGGAACCGGTCAGTGCCTCCGCAGAAGGGGCACGGTCCAATTTCGCGGGCTGAAGAAACTCGCATCCATGCCTGCTGCCGTGAGGATGTCCGGCCAGCGATCGTAGACGAGGTCCTCTGCTTTGATGTTCACGTCCCAATCTCCAAAGAAACTGAGGCATGCACCGTCCCAAGGGACAGGCTCGCCCCAGTGGGTGGTTGAATGCAGCGAGAAGGCTGCGATCTTCGCAACTGCGAAAACATGCCAATTCTCCAGGGCCAGAAACGCCCTGTCCAATGTCGTTGACCACGTCTGGCGCGAACGCCAGGGCTTGTTTCAGCCCTCGAGACAAGGACTGAAAAAAGCCCCCCTAATACGGGGAGCAAGGAGTTGATGAGCCTCAGGCCGCGAGTCTCAGAGCGAGCTTTTCGCGAAACAGGGCTTCCATCGCATCGGGTAGCTGTTCGGTACAGCTGATGCTCGTCGAGTTGGGAATGAAGGCTCGGATGCAACATCCGATCCCCACCCCAATTACCTCGACGTCGTTCTCGTAGGCCTCTTCAAGGGCCTTTGCCAGCAGATGAGGATCGTCCGGACCATCGTCGGTCACGACGACCAGCACGTGCTTTTCCTTTTTCTGCCGCAGCAAGTCTTGCAACTCACGCGCCACTGCAGCCCCCAGGGGCGTGCCCCCGGTCGCGACCAGGTTGGCGCAGCGCCGCACTGCCTGCTGGGCGGGTTGTCCAAAGGTCTGCAGTGACTCGGTGATATCGGTCTGGGCCGGGAACATCGCCACCGAAGTGGAGACGTTGCCGAGTCGCTGCATCGCCAGGCTGAACGCAAGCGTTGCCTCTGCGGCCGTTGGCAGCACCTTCGCCATGCTTCCCGAGCGATCGAGCAGCACCTTGACCGCGGCATCCACGCCGTTGCGCTTTGCCTTCACCCGAAACACTTTCGTGTCGCCGAGTGAGTTCAAACGCCAGAAGCGATTGACAGCCACCTGGCCACCAGCTCTGGCATACGACGTAGGCCTACGGCGCTTGTCCTGAAGCTCTCGCAACAAGACGCGCACCAGCCGCGACTGCACACCGTCCAAGCGAACGTCAGGACACTACGCCCAGGGGAACTGCAGCGGCGAGCGCCGTAGCACCTGGTGTTCCGTTGGCGACACCCGATTGCTTTGCGACGCCAGTCCGCTCCAGCTGCTGTATCGCAGCCTGCATCAGCTCCTCAAGGTCTTGGCCGTCCTCGCCGACATCTGCCAATCGCTTCGGCAAGCAGACGCAGCGTTTGCTCGTCCACCCGCGTCTCCTCCTGCATCTGTTGTTGCGGCTCCGGGATCTTGCCGTGCTGAGCCTTCGTAGGCCTCGCGGAGCATCTCTCCCAGGTCGTAGCTGCTCTTGGGTAGGGTCAGCGGCTGCTGCTCCTGCTTGGCGTCCAGGTCTGCGTCGGGCTGCGCGCAGCATTCTCCGCCTTCGCCTGCCTCACCGTTGGGTTTGTCCCCTGCAGGCTCGGATTCGCCAACCGAGTCGCTCGCTTCCGTTGCCGGTTGCCCTGGCGCCTCGCCCTCGTGGCTCCCTGACGATCCGCCAGAGGCTTTGGAGCCGCATGCATCCTCTGGCCCACTGGCGCCCTCGCCACTATCGGGTTGCTCGCTGCCTTCGCCATCCTGCGCTTCAGTCGTTTTGCCTTCTGCTTGCAGGGTACCCGCCGCCGATTGGCCGTCTTCGCCCGGGGCATCGTTGTTGTCGTCGGCGCCCTCGCCTTCGCCATCTTCCCCCTGCTGCAATTCGCTGCGGGGTTCGAGGGCCTGGCCATGCTCGCCGCTCTCCTGGTCTTCTTGGGCCTCGCCTTGGTTTTGCTGTTCCGATTCTTGGTCCTGGCCTTGATTCCCCCGTCTTCGGGTGGCATCTGTTCCTCGGGCGGCTGATCGCGCAGTTGGCGCTCAAGCCGCACAGCCAGGTCCTCGGTCTCAATGCTGGACGTGTGCGTTGCCAGTTCCGCAATCGCGGCGTCGATGACCTTTCGCTGATGCTCGCTGACCACTTGTGCCGCAAGCGCCTCGAAGGACTGCGCTCGTTCCTCAATCGCTGCGTACGGCGACAAGGCGCGCATACCGCGAATGATGACGTCGATCTGCAGCACCTTCGCGCGATCCTCCTCGCGCTGCAGGTCGATCCCATTGAGAATCGTGTCCAGCGCGTCATCGAAACCTCGCGCAAGGATCACGCCCGCACCGGGGAACAGCTTTCGCTGCTCCTTTTCCATTCGCGGGTCTTCCAGCAGGTTAAACACCCACTGTTGCTCGTTCGAAAGACGGTCAAAGCAGCCCACATCGGTGTGCAGCGCGTGTCCTGCCTCGTGTACCGCCATGCGCGTCAGCGCAGCGATCTGTGATTCCTCACCCGTGGTGGGTGTCGGTAGAGTGATGTCTCCATTCGCCAGCATGGATACGTGCTGCCCCCAAATGATGGTGGTGGCACGTCCCAGGATGAGCGACACGAAACCCGCAATGACCTTCTTGGCCGTTGCGACGTTGGTGTTGTTTTGCATGTTTGCTCCCAACGCCCTGGCGCGAGGCCAGGACGTCGTTGGATTGCGTTAGAACAGGCCGACGAACTCCGGCTGGAAGCCATCGTCATCGCCCTTCGGTTGCATAGGCGACGACGCATCCGTAGAAGCATCGACATCCACTTGCATTTCCTCCACGGGGGTGTTGTCGGGCTTGACGCCAATCAAGGCCTCGAGCGGGACTCTCGACTTGCTCGGGTGCGGTGCGCAGGATCGATTCGAACGCGTGCAGTTTGCGCCGCCCGTGTCCCTGACCAGCAATGCCGCCTGTTGCGCCGACGCGTTGTTCGACAGGGTCTTGGCCAACGTCCAGACGTGCATCAGGTGCACGCCCTCGATCGGGCCCTCATCCGGCAGCAATGCCAGCACGTGATCGACGATCTGTGCCAGCGGCTCCACGGTCGGGTCCAAGAAGCTGAAGCTCTTGAACTTCGCGCCGATTCGCTTGAGCGGGCCCAGCGTCTTCTGCGTGATCTTCTCGCGCTTGCGCACGGCACCGTAGAGCGTCCTTGCCCATCAGGTATTTCTCCATCAGGGTTTTGGCTTCTTCCGCTGCCTCAGGCAAACAACTCGCCTTTGAGGCCCGTCATCTGCTTGCCGAACTGCTGGTTGACCTCGCTGAACTCATCGCTGCTGGGCGCGCTAACGCGGCAGAGATCGGGACCCGAAGGAAAGGCGCCGCCCAGCCACGTATTCCGGGGTCGGAATGTCCGTGATCAAGTGCTCCCAGTCCTGGTTGTCGATACGCGAGCGCCACTGGCCGATACGCGCATCGAAGTCCTGGTACAGCTTCAGCGCCAGGTCATCGAACTTTTTCTTGATCTCGAGCAGACCACTGTGGACCAGATGGACCTTTCCCTCGGGGATACCGATGGTGCCCAGAAGCGGCAGTCCGTGCAGCCTGAGCAGCTTTTCGGCCTCGCGCTTGTACTTGAGAAACGGTGCCAGGTCTTCCGGGTCCGCAATCTTGATCGAGCCCAGCGTAGCCAGCGACTCCGGGGGGAGATGCGCCAGCTCGGGGTTCTTGGCCAGAAGGTTCTCCTTTCGGAGTCGCTTACGGCCAGACCAGAGGTGGATGTCCAGCGTGACGCACACGATACCGGTGGCGGTCGCCTGTTTGATGGTGGGAACGACTTGCGCGTTCATGTGGGTTGCTCCATGTAGAGCGGGAACCCACTTACCCCATGCGGGAAGTGAATTCCCGCGGGGATGTGATGATGAATGCAGGCGGTAAGACCTGCGTACGGCTATGCCGAACCCTTGCACTGTATGCTGCGGTGGCGGTGAGCGCAATCGACCTGGCCCACGCCATGAGCAGGCACGGGATGTTCGCCATGCACGCGCACACCCACCACCCTCGCACGTGCTATTTGGCACACTTGGGCGGTTGCGTCCCGCAATCGAACCCAGACCGTAGAACGGTCAGCTCAGATCGAGCTGCGCTGGCCGAATGCACAGCGCGGCGGCGAACTTCTCGCGCGAGGACTTGCGCAGGCTTTTGGCGGCAAGGAGCCTGGCCAAAGTTGCAAGCACTATCAATTTTTGATAGTCTTGGCTCAGAGGTTTTGCAATGCCATCCAGCTACGTTTTAGGAAATCACTTCGAAGGCTTTGTCCGTCAACAGATTGACTCGGGCCGCTACCAGAGCGCGAGCGAGGTCATCCGTGATGGGTTGCGCTTGCTCGAAGAGCAGACTGTCTTCAAGCGGGCAAAGCTGGAATCCCTTCGGGCCGAAATTCAGGCCGGTATCGTCAGTGGTCCTGGGCGGCCACTATCCGAGGTTCGTGCGGAGCTGAAAGCGCGCTACAAGGATCGGGGTAGCAAAGGCACACCGTCAAGTGCGGTGTGAGCTTTCGCCGCTGGCCGTCGCTGATCTGCGAGAGATCGGCGACTACAGTCGCAGGACAACCCGCGCCGTGCCGAAACCTTCGTCGATGAATTGATCGACCAGGCTGAGAAGATCACCAAAATGCCTAGTGGCTATACAGCGCGCGAGGATCTTGTTCCTGGCCTGCGCATGTGCTCCCATGGGCGATACATCCTTTTCTTCCGGATTATTGGATCTGTCGTCAGGGTCGAGCGTGTCTTGCACAGTAGCCGCGACATCGATACAGACGATTTCTCAGGTTGAAATAGGCAGTCTCGGAAGTTGTAGGCCCACGTCGGCCCAGCGACCCTCCTCCGTAATGACTGTCTAAAGACGCGGTTGTCTTCAGACAGTCCCCTCTTCGAGGGTCCTGCGAGGCCACCGACCAGTAGCCCCAAGTTGGGTTTAACTCCGAAAGCATCCCCAGCCGGGGGTGTCCCAGGCCAGGGGCTGATTTCGCTTAGACGAACCCAGTCACGTCATCAAAATCGGCAAAGCCGTCATTGCCGGAGCTGGATTCACCCGCGCCGGGGTGGCTGGCGCGCCGCTCTTGCGAGTGGGGATGCGCCTTGCGTCTCGGCCTTGTTGCGGGGGCCGCGTGCTCTGCTGCCCCTGTGCGAAGCCAGAACGGCTCGCGCCTGCTCCATTCATTCGCGTGTTGCCCGCTGCCTGTCTGCCAGCGCCGTAGCGATCACTTGTTGGTCGCTGCGAGCCAGTACCGTCCGAGCCTTGTGCGACAGGATGCGAGCTGCGAGGCCGTGCACCCTTGGCGTGCCAGGTCATCCGGTACTTGGTGAAGGATTTTTTCACCCCTGCGGCGTCGGTGTAAGACGACGTCTCCTGGGTGCCGCTGGCCGAGATGAGTTGCCCCTTCTCGGCCGTTTCGCAGAACTTCTCGGCCTCGCCGTCGAAGCAGAAGAATGTCACCGCTTCGGTGACTTCTTCGCCCTTCGCGAAGCGAGAACTCAGCAGGGCGGGAACTCGCACACCGCGCCGCCATTCCCGAGAATTTTCAGCTCGGGTTGATGAGCCAGTCGGCCATGCACATTGATCACGATCATCAGTTCACCTTCAGGTTCTCGACTTTGTAGAGGTTCTTGCTTCCTTGGCCGCCGTTGGCCAGCGAGACGGGAACCTTGCCCATGGGCGTGATCGACACTCGCTTACCAACTTCGCATCCTGCTGCCTCCAGCTCTCGCTCAGAGTTCAGCACCGCGCAGAGGAAGCTCTGCGCCGTTTTCCAGCAGGATGACCGCCTGAAAGACTTCGTAGGCATCCCGATCTCTTGGCGTCACGCGATGAGAGCCCGCCTGCAACAGCGTTCCAACGTAGGTAATGCCCACCGTTGGCAAAGGCGTAAACAGCTTCTTCTCCGTTGCGCCTTGCGCCGCGCGTACAGCGTTTGATGCATCCACCTTCACTGCGACCCTTTCGGGCGCAGCTGGGGCTTGAGCAACCGCATTCGTCTTGGCCTTCTGCTTGGTCTCGGCTTTCGCCACAACCTTTGCAGCCGGCGCCGACGAGCTTTGGCTGATCTCCGCTTTGCGTTGCTCCTTGCTTGGCTTGAGGCCTTTCAACCGAGCGTTACCCACCCGGTTGATCAGTTCCTCGGCCAATAGCACCGTTTCCTCCTTCACTTCCTCGATGTCAGCCTTCGGATCGAAGGTGGCATCGGCGAAAGTGAATCGGCGACCCTTCATGATCGCGCGCAGCAGCGGCTCGTTGATGATCAAGTCGCGCTTGACCGTCTTCGTCGCCTTGTACACGCGCAGGTTGAGAACGCCCACAGGGGGCTCCAGGCGAATCGAAATGATCCGGTCTGCAACCGTGAAGTCGGCCGACTGGAGCGGCTGCCCCAAACTCGGCACATTGCGCATTGGCTGCAGCTGACCCGCATCCTCGTTTTCGACCTGCACTCGTGCGGGCTTCTGCGAAGGAGCGGTGTTGATGTTGATCCCTTTGGCCGTCCTTCTGGCGGCCAAATCGATCGCGATTACCATCGGTCTCAGTACCCAGATGCCCGCTCGCAAGAGCGACATCAGCAGGTAGCCGAACAAGTTGATGAAATCTCGCATGTTGCTTCCTCTTAAAAGGCTGCCAGGCCCGCCTCGGCAATCCATCCTTGGGCGTCACCTGATTCGTTGATGTTTTCCGGCTGGCGCATCACTGGGGCCAGCATTGCGTCGCGGAGCGACCAACTGAGCTGTTCCATTGCGCGTTGAACCGTTTCTTCTTTGAACCACTCGCTGAGGAATTTCTTCCAGGCCAGCGGGTCGTTCATCGGTTTGGTTGTTGGCACCGCTCCCTTTTGACAGAGGACGAGTTGCTTGTTCTCCATCGCCCAGTCGGCAAGCACCAGCGCGAAGGCTGGGTGCGTTGCATGCAGCGGTGAAGATGCTGTTTCGCAAGTTCCTGGCGTTTGAGCCAGACTGCGGCTTGCCCACTGAGCACACTGACCATTTGCAGCTTCGTTTCCCAGGCTGCCGTCAGCGCGCTCAGGTCGTCTGAAAGCGACTTGGTCGCCATCGGCGCCAGTTCGCTGCCGTCCGGGCTCGGCGCGTCACGATGAGGACCTCACTGAACTCTCCGTAGACGTCGCCTTCCGGCGTCAGCGTCTGGTCCAGGTACTTGGTACGCGTTGCCCAGCACGTCAGCCCATGCGGACACGTTTCGTCGGAGGAGGCCAGCCGAGGGTGATGGCCTCCACGCGATCGAGTTTCAACGCCTTTCCGGGCTTGATCTCTGCCGTCCAGACCCTCCGGGGCCGCTTGCGCTGAAGCCCCACTGCCCTTTCGCGCTGTGTGTGTATACGTGGAGGACAGACTCTCATCTTCGACCTCAGCTGACCAGGTTCTCGTCGTAGCCGGCGGTACCAGCGTGATGGTCTCGCGGACCGCTCTGGACATGACCGGGCTCATGCGCACCGCCTGGCGGATTGCGAAGTGCAGCCCGCTTCGACCTTGCGTTTCGCATGACGCCCTGGTACATCACCGTGTACTTGGCCCACCGCAACACCGCTCGGGTGGAACAGGGGTTTGTTCCACGCCTGCAGCGTCGGCGGCCGGAAAGCCTCGCGCACCTTGTCGCCGGCGACCAGGACGCAGACCTTGGCGATCGGCTCGGCCACGGCCTTATCGACCCGGCCGGCGAGCAGGTGGCGAAGCACCAGGGCTTCTTCCAACTCGGGCTTGAGGTAATCGACCTCCGTGTAGGAGAACCGGATCATCGTCGGCCACGTCCTGCACGTTTCGTCCAGCGACTGCGGCCCGGCTGTCCACCGCGTTCTGCGTCGCGAAAAACCGCGTGCGCGGATGCGGTTTGATGGTTTCACCCGTTTCCGGGATCGTCCACGAATAGCCTTCCAGCAGCATGTTCAGCGCGGTTGCTTCGCCCGGATCCAGCGTGTTGTACTCATCGAGGAGCACCGAAGTGCCCTCACGACAGGCCGTCACCACAGGTCCGTCCTTCCACTGCAATCGACCTTCTTCGGTCGGAAGCAGCTGACCGATAAAGCGATAGCTCTCGGTCGTGGGCGAGCACGGGACCTTGTACAGCGGCACGTTCAAGCGAGCGTGCCACTGCTCGACCAGCGAGGTTTTTCCAGCTGCGGGGTCGCCCTCGATCAGCAGCGCTTTGAAGCCGCCGACCCAGAACATCGTGAGCTGGCGCATTCGATCCGCGTCGAAGACATAGGTCGCATCGCTGGGCGGCACACCCTTCATGCCAGGCTCAAGGCCTGGGATTTCAGGCATGCTCAGGTGCTTCCATCAACCCGAAAGTCGTTCGCACGTTGTACTTTCGGATCGCGGTGTTATTGGTTTCCATCGAAAAGTTCCTTAAAGACATTTCCAAGGCCAATCTCTTTGAGAACGGGGACTAAGCCGTCCTGCAAACGCTCAGTGCTGTAGCCGCAGATGCGGCAGCACTGCTCGAATGAGAAAGGTGTTGCGGATTGAGGCAGGATTGCCTCGACTGGCTGCATGCGATCGTCCTGGAGGAAGGCAACCATGGTGTTGGGAGCGAAGATCCACTGCAGGACCTCCTTCTTCTCTGCTCCGTTGCCGCGCGCTTGGAGTAACTTCAGCGAGTAGTGCAAGACTGCCTCGTGAAGCTCCTCAATGGCGGCATCGGACCACTCTTCGGACGTCTGAAATGCTTCGATCTGTTCAATGACATCGGCCCTCACGGGATCGACGTCACAGTTCAGCTCGTTACCTTCATTCGTGCCTCCAATTGGCATGTCCAGTAGACGGTCATCGATCGCATCGAAAAGACCCTGCTTTGCGGACTGCGCTCGAACCTGAAAGGTCCTAGCCGTTTCCCGCATCTGTGCTTTTTCTTTGCGTTCCGAATACGTCTTCCAGACTTGTTCAACAGCCTCGATTTCGTGGCTGAGGAACATCGGCAGGTGAAGCTGTCGGTACTGCTGCGTGGAGTCATACGCCGCGGCGCTCATAGGATTTCTCCCAGATGCCGGCGATGAGTGTGTCCATCGAGCCTCCAGCTCTTTAGCCGGAAAGCGCCCCTACCGGGGAGCTTGTCCCGGCGGGGTGGATGAGTGCGGCAACGCCGCTTGGTGATTGCTGGCACGAAGGCCAGCGCTACTCGATTTGCATCGAGAAGTGCTCATGGCAATGGCGCAGGCCAATGCCTTCAGCAGTTCTCACGCTGACATGCGAGGTGCGATTGAGGTTGGGGAGATTGGTGAGAACAAGGAAGGGCCAACGCCCTTCCTTTCCTCAGCGTGCGCGGCTGATCATTTGCCAGCTTCATCCAGAATCTTCTCGATTTGAGAATGACGATCCTGAACCTTGGAGGATGCGGTAGCACCCGTACCAATGGCGAAGTAAGCGACCAGCGACACAGCGACAACCAGCAGAACTGCTTTCATGGAGATCTCCAAACAAGGAAGCCCCAAGTAGCAATCCGCACCCAACGGGCAAAGGAATTGCCCAGTTGGGAAGTTGTGATGCGATGAGCCCACCGGAGTAGGAACATCAGTTGATGGCGTGCAGGTGGCACGCAACGCAGCTTTGCAGCTCCGTTCTTTTTCGACTACGTCGAGGAAGACGTCACGACTCGATCCACAAGCCGTCACGACTTTCCCGTGCGTCAATTCTACCTAGAGGGCATGAGCAAGGGGCCGAAGCCCCTGCCACGCGAGGCGCTCCGCGCCCCGTCATCTTTCTGTTGCTCTTTGGAGCGGCCCTCAGTGATCTCCCGAGCGCAGTTACTGATCGGAAGGTTCAAGTGTCCCATCTGCACCGCCACTGGAAACCAGACAGCAATGCCATTGTTGGCGTTGCTCGCTGACAGGTCAATCAACCTGGCTCACCATGTTCACGGCCATCAGGTGGGGCGTCTTCAGGAGCATGGCCACCGCCTTGAAGTGCTTGGCCTGTACACGCTGACCCAGGCCCTCGCCGGACTCTGCCGAGGAAGTCGCCAGCAGCATTGCATCGGCGGGGCGCGCCAACTGCCTTCCCAGCTGAAGTCCAGCCAACAACACCTCCTCACCCAGCAGCACGCGCATCGACTGCTTCGGCGCCAGGGACCCGCCGTAGGGGATCAGGTGTTCCCCGCGGGCACAAACGTGCTCAGACGAAGCACCGCCCCCAGCGAAATCCGGTTTGCGCCATCCGTGGGCACAGAACAGCACCGGCTCCCGGTCGTTGCGCACAACCGCTAGTGCCGGTACCGCATCGCCCGAACCGGCTGAACTGCCGCCTTGTGTGTCGATTTTGACGCGCATACCCAGGCCCACAGGAATTGCGCCAGCGTGAGCTTGACGGCGACTTCTCTTGCGAACGCCTCTGCCTCTGCCTGCGATTTCACGCCGAACGCGCCCACGCCGGTGATGAGCAGATCCGCGATGGCGGGTTGCCCACCCGGGTCTGCAAGTTGGCCGGCTGCGTTTTGCACCCTCTGCAGGCGTTGCTCCAGCGGCAGTGCTGCAGCCTCGCCGAGCTGGCCCCAATAACTGTTCAGCGCAACCGCCCGCGCCGCCTGAGTTGGCACTGCCGTGTGATCGCCGGCCCCCTTGGCTACCAGGATCACGCACAGGAGCATGCTCAGGCTGCGCGGCGACTCCAGGACCAGCCATCGCCTTGCTCGCGGCGATCTCGCTCCCTGCGTATCGCAGAAGACGAGCCCAGCGGTCATCACCGGCGCCACAACCAGTGTGACGACCCCCATGAAGCCGTCCCCTGCGCAATCGACGCAACCCCACAGCGGATGGGCCATCCCCATGAGACCGAGCGGAGTGGCGAGAGCGATGAACCAGACGAGCACGAGGCGAATTGCGGTGTGCGCCGCGCGACCTTTGCGATGGACCGGGCGAGTGCCCACAGCCCTGCGGCCACCGCCGACCCCAGGAGCCACGCGGCAAACATCTCAGTTGTGTGCCCCAGGCCGCGCTGCTGCTGCAAGGCTGCAACCGGCACGAAGCACAGAGCCCCGAGGTAGTAGGCCCATGCAAAGCCGAACGCCTGGCGTCGTTGTTCACTGATCCCAACGAGGAACGCAAAAGCAATGCAGAGTCCGGTCGCCCAAGGCAGCGCCACCCATGCAAGCGCCCAGAGGCGCCGGTGGCAGGCCATAGGAGCCATGACAGGCCCAATGCCGTTCTTTTGGCAGCCTGAGTTTTCGACTGGGTGTTCATCTGCCGGTGAACTTATCACGTCGAATCGCGGGTTCAAGGACCCAATCCACGTTCTTTGGGGCCATATGGGCTCGTTGGCCGGGGTCTTGGAAGTCGTTACGACACCTAAAGTCAGCTACGACATTTTTCAACCAGTTGGAGAGCCCCTCATGTCCCAAGCCCCGAGTCCCGGCCGAACTGGCCGCCCTCAACGAAGTCTCTGCGAAGCGCCAGCGTTCACTCCTGGATGTCTTCGGCAACGCTTTCGCCCACACCTTCCAGAGCCCCGTGGTCTTTCTGGACAACGAGCAGCTGCAGTCGCCCGTTTCCGTCCGCTTCTACAGGAAGGACTTCGCCTACCTGTCCAAGCAGCTGTACCTGGAGTACCAGTACCGCAGCTGGCGTGGCTTCAACGCCGAAACCCTGGAGCGCTACAACGAGGTGATCACCAAGAAGCTGGTCAACATCAACATCCTGATGACCAACACGATCAATCGTTTGGAGAAGCTGCTGCTACAGAACGGCGCAACTCTGGAGAGTTCACTGTTCCCGAATCCCCAGGCCCTGACCGTGCCGGTGATCGCCGCCCATGCCCGCTCCTACTTCCAGCTCCTGCGCGACCTTGACCGGGTGAACTTGCTGGCCGGCACTGCCAACCTGCTTGGCGTGATCGATTCTCAGCAGCGATCCGAGGCCGAGTTCATCTGCAAGAAGGCCGTGCGCGCTTTCCGATCGATCCTGCAAACTGAGGTGAGCAAGCTCTACCGAGAGGCGGACCGCATCATCCAGGAACAAGCCGCCGGCGGCAAGGTGAACGAAGCCATGTCGGCGATCGTCGCCGAACAGGGCAAAGAGATCGCAGCGTTCGCAGCATCGGCCAATGACGGCGCCGATGCCGACCGCGCGCTCGAGCTGGGCCCCACCGACGCCTCCCAACTCATCGACGACGCTGCCGCCGCATCGGTCGCTGCAACTGCCGCGAGCAAGGGCCGCAAGAAATCCGCAGCCACTGAGACGCCCGCCCCCTGACGACCTGGCAACCTTGTTTCGTCCAATCTTTTGACCCATTTCTGTTGGGGCCGTGGAGAACGCGGCCCCATTTTTTTTGCCCACAGTGCTTCCCTCCTGAGGTTTTGCGATGTCCTTCACCCCTCAACAGCAACAAGCCATTGACCATGACGGGCATTTGCTGATCGTCGCCGGGCCTGGCTCGGGGAAGACAACGACCTCGGTGGCCAAGGCGATGCGCATCCTTGCGGATCCCAATCGCCGCCTGATCATGGTGACCTTCACCAAAGAGGGAGCGGTCGAGATGCGCCGGCGCCTGGACGCGGCCCAGCAGAAAGCCGGTGGACGCCCCTTCAGCGAAGATCGTCTGATCATCTCGACGTTTCACAGCATTGCGATCAAACACCTGTTCCGCCACACGCCGCGCCAGAAGGTGTTGAGCCCCGCCCAGCAAAACATTCTGCTCAACGACGCCATCGGCTCGTTCATACCTCCCGGGGAGGAGCAAAAGCTTGCGCGCCAGATGTTCGAGTCCTACATGTATGCGGTTGACCGCTCCGTACTGACGCTCCCTGAGGCCGTCACACGGGTGATCGACCGCTACACGACTCGGCTTCGCGATAGCGGGCACACCGATCTTTACTCGATCATGCGCGACTGTGCGCTGCGGGTTCACTCGGGCACCATTCCGCCCCTGCCCTTCACCGACCTGCTCGTCGATGAGGGTCAGGACACCGATGACCTGCAGAAGCACTGGATCTTTGCGCACGCCAAGGCTGGGTGCAATGTGACCATTGTGGGCGATGACGATCAGTCCATCTACGAGTGGCGCCAGGCTCTGGGCTACGCCGGCATGAAGTCCTTCTTGGACACGTTTAGAGCCAAGCGCATCGAGCTCGGCGACAACTTCCGCTGCCGATCGGAGATCCTGTCGCACGCTGTGATGCTGGTGGGGCTCAACAAGTCCCGCTTGGACAAGACGCTGATGGCGCGCCGCGGCAAGGGGGGGAGCATCGGGGCGTACAACACCGCGAGCGCCGAACGCCAGGCTCTTGAGCTTGCCGGCCTGGTCTCCTCCACACCGCAACAGCACCAGAACGCCGTGGTGCTCGCCCGCAAGAACCGCTCGCTCGACCTGCTGGAGTTCGAACTTCGCGCCAACGGCGTCGAGTACATGCGCATAGGCAAAAGCATTTGGGACGATCCCAACATCGCCGGCTACCTGTCCTTCCTGCAGACCTTGCTGGACAACTCCCCCGTTGGCGTGCTCGGTGTTCTGCCGTACCACGGTATCAGCGAAGATCTCAAGGCCGAACTGTTGCGCTCCATGGATGGCAATGCTTCATCGTTCCTGGATGGCGTGGTACCCGACCTTGACCACGCGAGCGCCGCCGACCGCAAGTCCCTGCAGGGGTTGGCCAACAGCTGTTCGTACTGGCGAAAGCAGCTTCGAGCCTCACATATCGGGCTCAGCGGATCGGTTCGCGAGGTGATTCTGGAGGTGGGCGCCCTCTACGGTGGCTGGATGCCGCGACAGCAAACGGCCGACCTGGTCGACATCTGCGCTCGCATCCTGAGCTGACCTGAATGGCACGCTCTCCAGCCGCCTCAAGTTCGTGAGCACGAGATCCCGTGATCTCGGCAGCGTGCCCCTGGTACTCATGACCATGCACGGCTCCAAGGGCCTGGAGTTTGAGACTGTGCATGTGATCGATGCAAGCGCCGCAGACAGTGACTCGCACGTGGCCAACTACGAGGCCGAGCGCCGCCTGATGTACGTTGCCCTCACGCGGGCCAAGAATCGGTGCGTAGTGTGGTTCTCTGGCAAGCCTCACATGACGGTCACCGAGGCGCGCATTCCCGTGAAGCACCGCTACGATGACGTCAAAGCTCTTATTCTCGCCGGCAACTGATGCGCCGCATCCACGGTCCCCTTGAGATGAACTACGAAGGTAGGGATTGCCGCATGCTCGTCATCGAGGCTGACAGCCTCGAAGCGATGGATGAGGCGCGGCAGAACGCACGCGAGAAAGGGTGGACCGACTATCTGGACGGCCAGGTGCCCAGTAACGGCTGGTACAGCGCGTGGATGCTCAAACCGGCCGACACATCGCTCACACAAGGGTAAGCTGACAGCGCCCAAGCAGTTGCGCGCAGCTGAAGGTGTTGGCCAACGAAAAAGGCCCGAGCTGAGCTCGGGCCTTTTCTTTGATTCGCCTGTTGGCGTGCACCAGGTTAGGCCGTCACAGCCTCCTCCTGTTGTTCCTGTTGTACCTGTTGCTTCTTGCGTCGTTTGGCCACCATCGATGGCTGTTCGACTTTTCTGCGCTTGCCATCGCGAACGATGCCGAATCGCGCCCAGACCTCAGGATCAACCCGCAGAGGTGTCGCCATCATGCGGTTGAGGTTGATGAAGACCCCCTGAGTGTCCAGACGGCCCTCGGTGAAGAGCTTCCACAGAAGATTCGCTGCGAAGTCCGACACGGTGGGGTCGATGTATAGACTCTGTTTCTCAAGCGCTTCAGCAAGGGAACACGAAGGTGTGTTGTCCTTGTCTTCGGCCGACGCATCTATCAGGTCCGGGTAGAACTCGGCGATATGCGGCAGGCGCATCATGTCGTCATTGACCTTGCGACGCGAGGTGACCTGCCCAAGAACCACCTGCCCATCGGTGGCACGGTTACCCGTGTCCAGCCAGTAGCGGGTGCCACTCGCACAGTTCTCCAGGCCCCGCAGAATCGCAAGGCGCGCTGCTCGATTGTCAACGGCACCGATAACGAGGTCGAAGCGGTCCAGACTGGCTCGCGTCGACAGAATTGCCGGCTCGCTCTTCCAGATCACCCCCTCCAACGCCATGTTGGCCCGGTTGACCAGCACATCGCTCTTGAAGCGCCCCACATCGCCAGGGTAGAACGCCTGGCGCCCGATGTTGGCCGTGGATACCGTATCCGGGTCCACAACCGTCACATCCAGGCCCGCAGGGTGCCCCTTCGCGAGAAGTGCTCGATGCAGCGCGACGAGTTTTTCAAGCATTCGACTGCCCGTTCCACCCGCGCCCACCAGGAGCACGTTCACAGCGTTCGTCATGAGCTTTCCGTTGAGGACATGCATCTTGGTTCGGTTCAGCCATTGCACCTCCAGCTCGCCGGCCTTGTTCATCGACGCTTGCAGGTACAGCCCTGCCATGCACAACCGGATGGCTGAGCTTGGCGTGTCTCGGTCCAGGTTGCCCAGAACCGCGCTGAACTTCATCGCGCCACTGTCGTCTTGATCGTCGACACTGGAGAAGTAGGCCGCATGAAGTCCATGACTGTGCAAGTCGAGCACCAAGTGCTCATCGTCGACCAGCCGGACCTCCTCGAAGGCCACAAAGCTCGCATTTGCCCTCAAGCTCTTGCGCACCTCGTAGCGCCAGGCATCGCTCTCGCTGTTCCAGATCAGGGCTGCGGCCACCTCGTTGGGCAGCGCCGCTCGCGCGTCCGCAACGAACTGACGAATCAGGACAGCCGGTACTTTCGAACACAGAACCGACGCAGACTGATGTACCTCCCCATAGGGCAGGCGAAACCCTTCTGCGCACTGCGCCACCGGATGCACAAGGCGAATCCAGGGCAGGCTGATCTCGCGCATCAGTGCTTGGCATGAAGCCAGGAACCGGATGCCCGTATCGTCTCTTGCTTGCAGAGGCTCCAGCGTATTGGAGTCGCCACAAGGGGAAAGGCCTCAAGAATGGCCTTGTCCACGTCGTTCATCAGAACTCTCCTCGGGCCCGGTCATGCGGGCGCTCATAGAAATCAAGTGCCAACAGATCGTTGACCGTGAGGTTGATGTCCACCAGAACCCTCTCGGGGAAGGTCTTTGCTCGGTCGACTCAGTTGCTTCTTCCAGAACGCACACGGCTCCACCCCGAGGGTCAGCCGGTCCTTCTCGCGGAAGTTCGGGTGCGTGAAGTGCGACCCGAAGAAGAATCGCTCCCAGGCTTGAAGGTCTGTTCGCTGATCCTCCCCGGGCACCTTGGCGTTGCCCACGCAAACCTGCCCGCTGGACCACACGTTGAAGAACGGGGCCTGGTAGAGCTTGGTCTGCTTGGTCGGTACCACGTCGCCATTGAAGGCAAACACGTGCAGCGTGCGCTCGCCGGCCATGAAGACCAGCCCCGGCGTCGGGCAGCTTGCGCTTCCGCTGAACTGCACGACGCTATGGCTACTGGCCTGAAAAAACATCGCTCGCTTGCGCGGCGGCGTCCACCAGATCAGCCGGCCTAAGCCCTTGGCAAGGATTGCCGGGTCGTTCCATTCAATCGCAGGCCTGTCCTGGGGTTTGAGCCCCCCGATCAGGTCCTTGAAATCACCCTCGGTGAGGGGAGCGCCGGGGCGGATCATCGGGCTTCCGCTGATGACCTCGACACGGTGCTTGGTTGCATACGCCTGACGCGTCTCGCGCGACTCGTAGATGAGCAGCGCACTGGCCAGCCGATACTGATCCCCCACGCTTTGTGCTTCAAATTTCATCATCGTCTCCGTGGACGGGAAGGTGCAACATCAGCTCTTCGAGCAGATGCCACATGTTGAGAAAACCCTTGGTCTCGGTGACCAGATCAGCGAGTTGCTGATCGGTCAGCCCTTTGTCAAGGGGTATGGTCTTGCGTGCGAATGCCTCCATGACATCGCCACCGTTGTAGGCCAGCTCCTCGGCATGGCTTGCGGTTTCCCACAGCAGGTGCGGGTCATCCCACGCCACGAAGCACATCGCGCCGATCGACTCGACTTCGCTTCCGTTGGCGTTGCTGAAGAAGTTGAAGTCCGCAGCGTTGCGCTTCTTGCTCACCGCCGCTTTGAGAGCGACGGCGGCGTGCACGCACGCTGCCTGGGGATGCTGCGCATCGGCTCGAAGCCAGTGCTTGACCTTTGCCAGTGAAACGGGCGTGCCCTTGGCACGCTTGTCGCGTGCGGGTCGGTATGAAACGGTGCCCAGTAGGTGCTGGTGGCCGTCCACCGCTGCCAGGATGTCCGATGGCCAATGAACGTACTGCTCGCGCAGCGCCTCCATGGTCTCATCTGACACCGGCGTGCCCGGTTCGTAGTCGTGATCGCCCTCCTCCATGAGAACGGCCCGCGCGAAGCATTGATCCGTGAACTCGTCGAGTTCGGTCAGTCGGTAATCGAGGTGGTACGCCACCATCGGCATGTCGTAGCAGAACAGACCTTTGCTCTGCACCTGGTCTAGCACCGAGGTGATGAACCAGGCCGAGCCCGGGAAGTGCTGCCTCCAGAGGATCTACCACGGGTTTGAGGCGATCCGTCAGGATGTCCGCGGGCGTGCCCCGATGACAACTTGAAGTTGCTCGTCGGTCACCACAAAGGTGGGCGTGCCCTTCATTCCCTCTCCGGCGCGGGGGGTGAGCGCTTCGGTGTAGCTGGACCATTGCTGGGCCACCACTTCTTCCAACGTGTGCATCATCCCGCCTGGCAGCGCAAGGCCGCCAGCTTCTCCCGCCAGCGCTAGTCGGGCCAGAACGCGTTTGCGCTCTGTCGCTTGTTCCAAGGCGAAGGGGATTTCCTCGGAGAGCGCGGGAAGTGCGAAACAGCCCTGCACCGCAGACGGGGTAGGAGCGAGTTCCAAGGTTTCCATGGGGTCTCCAGGTATGGGAAACCCCACTTCCCCATTCGGGAAGCTGGTTCCCAATGGGTTGGTAATGGCGCGCCGGGTAACCGGTGCACGAGATCGCGTGATGCGATGACCGGAACGCACTCTCGCCGAGGGCGAAGCGCGCGTCAAAGCTTGTGGCTCACCACCGGCCCCGGTACGTCCTCAATTCGCCGCGGCGAGGGCAAGAGAAACCCGCCGTGGCTTGTGGCCAGGGCGGGATGTCGACTTTTTCACGTCAACGGGTTGTAGATGAGACGCCCATCGGAAGAACCATGGACGCCTCGTGGTTGCAGCTCATCAGCCCCAGATGCCGAAGGCACTGGAAGGCGTGCTGATCGCCTTGCCGCGCCGCTGGGAAGCAGTGAGCACAGCAGAGAGTCGGCCGGCGACTGCGTCTGAGCCGTCGAGCCTCGCTTGAGGCAGCGCAGCGCTGTTGCCGGCGCCGCTGGTACACAGCGCCTTCTCGATCAGCGCGCGGGCCTCCAGGGCGGGGCTGGCAGTTACCTCCTCGCGCCCCTTCGCGCCGGCGGCACGAATGAGAACTCCTCAGGTGGCCAAACCGTTCTCGGTCACAGGTCCCTCGATCACCGCGTTGTTGAGTTCGGGGAACTGCGTCGCGTTGAGAACTCGACGAACCTGATCCGGGGTCATCGCCTCGTTCGGGTCCGGCAGCGTCAGCGAGTTGTAGCGGTACTTACGGGTCAGGTTGATCACTTCCATGGTCGACCTCCCCCACAACAGCGATGCGTCAAGCGAACCGGAAGTAGCGGTGGCAACACCATCGCCACCAGCGCCCACCCGTTGCCCGGCTTCTTGGGTCGAACCTGATGGTCGGGCAGCTTCCCCGTCTTCCTGTTCGTCATCGTCACCCGTCATGAGCCCTGCGCTCATATCGCGCGGCTTCTTGGCCGGCGCGCTCGGAATGACACCCGGCTTGGTTGCCGTCTTGCCCGCCGCCGCTGCCTTCGCCTGATCGGCGAGAGCCTTGGCCGCGTCTCGCTGCCTTGAGTTCGGCCTGATACTGTTCGATCAGCCCGCTGATCGTCAGCTGCGTTGCCAGGTAGCTCTCCAGGAAAGCCGGCAGTTCGCGCATCCAGCTCGGCCGCAGTAGCGACCAGCGCCTTGGGCGTGAGCGTGATGCCTGCCTTGTTTTCCTTGGCCACCGGGATCAGGTCCAGCTGCATGTTCTGGCCGTTCGCCGAGAGTTTCATCTGGATCGTCACGCCAGCGGCAACGAGGGGAGCAAATTGTTGAAAAAGGTTCATGTCGTTTCTCGAAAGAGATGTGACAGGCCCCTTCCCACGACGGGAAGGGGTTCCCGTCGGGAGTTGTTGTTGAGACTTCCTCTGGTGAGGCGGACTTAGTTGCCCCAGCGCATCAGCGCCGGAACGGCACCCACGTACTGGAAGCCTTCGACGGCCAGCATGGCTTTGACGAAGTCCTTCTTCGGCCCGTTCTTGAGCCGGTCGTAGTGCTTACCCGCGGCATCTGCCAGTCCGATCTCGCTGCACACGGCATCGATTTCCGTCTTGGTCAGGATGTCCAGGAAGGTCTCGTTGAGCTTCCAGTACTGCTCGATCTTGATGTCCAGCGCCTTGAGGTAGCCGGTGACGTCGCTCATCGGCGCATTCGAACTCACGTTGGCCGCCAGGTGCTGCAGCGCCGTTGCCAGCGCGTTCTGCTCCAGGCCCAGGATCGAGGACAACAACGCGTGCGTGTTGGTCTCGGTCTTCAGCTTGATGCCCAGCGCCTTCTCGATGGCCCCGCTACTTGCGATTCGGTCCATGTCGGACGGGCGATGCAGCGCGAGGGTCATCAGAGCAGTGCTCGGTTTTGAAGCACGGGAAGCTTTTCAGCCGCTCGTTTGAACACCGCACGCCAGATGGTCTCGGCGTCCCTCCTTCCACCGCGCCACGGGGCTCGGCGCTTGCCACCACTTTCTTGGGTTGCGTCGTCGAGTTCCCGGCCTTGGGCTTCGCCGCGCTCGCAATGGTCGCCTGTGAGGCTTCCTTGGATTGCGGGTTCGCTGTCGGCTCTTGGGCGGCATTGGCTGCGTCCTGCTCGTCCTTGAGGGCTTTGGCGTTGGCCGTCACCTTCTCGTCGTTGCAGGTTGTTGAAGCAGCACGTCCTTGTAGACGAGGCCCAGCTTGTCCGGAACTGCGGAAACGCACGCGCCGAAGTAGCCCACCACAGGTGCGGCACGCTTTCGCTTGAGCTTCGCCGACGCCCTTCGTACCATCGGCTCGCAGGGGCTCCAGTGTCGCGTTCTCTCCCGGACGCACGATGCGCACAACCTGGTAGGTTTCGGTCAACGCCTTGGCGCGCGCTTGCAGCTCGGCCTCGGTCTTGCCCTGGTAACACTCCTCGTTCGTGCACAGCGTGAGCCACTGAACGAGGTCTCGAACATCGCTTGCTGCATGCCCGTGTTGCACTGACAGGAGCCGCACTCGGTGCGGTCGAAAATGGCCGCATTCAGGCTCTGCAGGGAGACCTCGGCCATGGCCTTGAGCTCCTCCACCGTGACCTTTCTGGTCCGCCTTGAGAAGTGCAGCGATCACCCGCTCCTGCACCTCCTTGCGAAGGGCAGCCAGGATCTCGACGTGGCCCACCATGATCTTGTCATTCAGGTAGGCGTCACGCACCTCTTGCGTTGCGTTCATCACCGCAAGTCGGCGATCGAGCTTGGCGCGGCTCCAGCCCAGGCGGCGTGCGGCTTCTTCGTCGATCGCCCTTGCACAACCCGAGCATGCGAGAGGCGCCTTCGGCGTCTTCGATGATCGAGGGATCCTCGCGCTCGTTGTTCTCCGCCAGCATGGCCGCCGTCGCCTCGGCGTCGGCCATGACCTTCACTTCGGCCTTGATCTTCGCTTCGGGGCCGAACTCTGCCACCACCGCCTTGAAGCGGCGGCCGCCAGCGATCAGCTGGAAGCTGTCGTCGGCGAGCTGTCGAAGCACCACGGGCTGGATCAGTCCTTGCACCTTGATGCTTTCCCGCAGGCTGGCCATCTTCTCCGGGTTGTACCGGCGGCGATAGTTGAAGCCCTCCATCACCTGCGACACAGGGATGAGGCGGCTTTGCGCATCAGGGGTATTGGTAACTTCCATGGAATCTCCAAAAAAAGGGATTCCACGGCCCGCTAAGGGACTCGAAGAATCCCAGAGAGGGTTGGTTTGTTGCGCACGCGAAGCGCGCGGTCCTCACAAAAGCGAGGGGTTGCGGCCATTCTAGGACCACCGGCCAGGCGGCGCTATCGACCTGGCTCAGCACGCACCGAGCTGGCGGTGCCGCGCCGGCGCGCGCAACCTACGATGGGCGCGGCGCCGGCTGGGGGCGGTTCTCTGCCCTGACGTACGCCCGTCCAAAAAGCTGGGCCATAGCCATGGAATGCCGGCTTTGGATTGCCGAGGCGTCTTCACCGCCTACGGCGGTATCGGCCACCGCGACGTACACCTCGACCGCCGCACGCGCCTCGCTCAACAGGCTCAGCCAGGGCTGAAACTCCTCGTGACCGAACAGCACAGCCGCGCGCGCCTTAGGGCTCAGCGCCAGCACATTGCCGCGCCCTGCGTGCTCCGATACGCTTTCCACTGCCTGACCAAGATTCCATTGGCTCCAAGGTGCGGTCTGTCGCGCTTTGGCACGCGCCGACCTGCCATCGGGGTAGAAGGCCACCAGGGCGTTCTCCTGCAGCCCATGCGGCCCTTGCAGGCGCATTCCGATGACGTGGGTCTGACCGCTCCTGCGAGCCGTCAAGAAGCATTGCATCGAGTTGGGGGTAGAGCGCCGGGCTGTACGTCCCCACGGCTGCAGCAGGCCACACAACGGTGTCCGGGCCGGCCTGCACGGTCAGATCCTGCGCAAGCTGCCCCATGCTCGCCATGCGGCGACGTATGGCCTCATCTGCCGTCTGTTCGCCCCACTCGGTTGTCACGCCCACCACGCCCACTGCATCCCCGTTCGAATTCCCATCGCGCGCGATCCCTATCGCTCCCAGCACCAGGCTCAGCACCAGTAAGGTGACGAGCAGCTGCATCGGGGCGGGCTGCTGGCGTGCGATCAAGTACACCATGCTCGCGGGCACGGCCACAGACAGCACCACTCCGAGCCAGGACGATCCGGGAAGGATGCTGGCCCAAGCGATCAACGGGTGCATTGGCAACACGACGGCTGCGGGCGGCAGCAACGCCACCAGCCAGGCAATCACGACTGCCAGGGCCATACGCCAGGGTTTTGCCGATCTGCTCCATCCCAGCGACCAGACTGCGCCTGCTATGGCTGCATACACGATGATGCTGGCCACCCCGAAGGCCACGCCTTCGCGCAGCCACTCGATAACGAACGAGGGCGGATGGCGCATGATGGCCAGCGAATACCCGGCGCCGAGCATGAATGCCTGCGCGCGGGTACGGCACAGCGCGAGCAGCAGCGGCAGCAGCGCCGCCATTGCCGGTGCCCGGCCCTGACCCCACGCCAGCGCGCTCAGCGCGGCCCCGATGAAAGCCGCGGCGACAAGCGCCGTCACTGTCATCTGCAATCCGCCGCCTGTGCCTTGTGCTCCGGTACGGAACAACCACCTGATGACCCCGTTCGGAACCGGATCAAAGGTCTCCTGAAACTGGCTACTCACGCCGATCCAACTCACGCGTGCGTGCTATCGAGGGGCTCGCAAGGCATCAGGCGCGCCTTGTTTGCCTTGCCATTCCGGGTCCTTGCCCCTTCAGTGCACCCAGCAGCCACATTTCATCGGTCATTCGAAAGCCGGTGACCTTGTAGCTCTTGCCAGTCACGAACCCGACCGTGACGCCTTCAAACTCTGCATTGATGGTGTAGCTGCACTTCGCGTAGCTCGAAATCGCCTCATCCGCATTGCTGCCGAGGGCCTTGTAGCCAGCCTTGATCCGCTCGATCTCTTCCTTGGGTGCCTTGGCACAGCTGAGATCGGTGACCTCATAAGAGGTGATCTTGTGCGCCATCTGTGTCCCGTTCTTCATGCGCCATGCCTTCACTTGTTCGATGCTCGGCGCCGGGGTGCTACTGCCAGGGAATTCGCATCCAGCGAGCAACGCGCTGGCAATGACTGCGGCACCGGCAAATGCACGGGCCATGTTGGTTTTGGTATGGATCTTCATAACGTCTTTCGTTTATTCGTTGGTGCAACGTGCATTGCACCGGTCCGTTTCAGGATCTCAAGAATGCTCGCGCTGTCAAGGTCGGTTTGATTCTTTAGCGCCGTCAGCACGATCACCGACCACTGTATACATCGGCCGGCTCCACGGCAATCGCAATGGCGCGCACGCCCTTTCGTACTTCACGAACAAGCGACCGCCCTGCTGTCGCAACTCCAGTCGTTTGTCCTGTTCTGGTCCGTGGTTCGCGAAGGTCAGTGCATCCCCGGCGCAGCCCATCAGCATCGCGCCCAACAGTGGCAACTCGCGCCGCGTGAACTGAAACCCTATCTTGTTGACCCAGTCGAAAGCGCGTGCACCCTTCGCCTCGGGAACTCCAGCTGAACCGTGAACTGCCCGCCATCGGGTTGGTCTTCCCTGCGCTGTTCAAGCTCGATCTTGAACGCCGCCTTTTCCAACCGCATGCACACCAGCGTCGTACCACCATGGTCCTGACCGCTCTCTCGATTGCGCTCCTGCACGCTCTGCCCGGATTGCTTTCCCGACCTGGCTGACAGCGCGCGGCGCGGGCGCGGGCGCTTGCAGCGTGTCTTTCGTCACTCGATTGGCATGGCTTGCTAACCGGATGAGCGCGAGCAACGAGTCAATCTCCCCCGCGCTCTCTCACGCCACCTTCGATGCGCCGAAGCTTTGCGAATAGGGCCTGCGCTGCACCACATCCGCATCCAGGCTATCGGCGTACGCCGCGCACGCCTCAACTGAAGTCGTCATCACCCCCCGGTCCGCGAACACCTGCTTCATCCATCTCGGAGAGATCAACGCCATGGTCCCTCGCTCGACTCAGTCGCGCTTCACCCTCTTCGACGCGCCCATCCACTCGCGGAACCTTCGAAGGTCTTGAACGCGCCGGCCGTGATATTGGCCTTTGCATTGACGGTCTCGGTGAGGAAGACCGCACCGAAAGCGTCCAGACTCGCTCGCGCACTCCACCGGGCTCAGCCTCAATGGTCCCGAACAGATAGGCATCGCCGTCGCACGCGAGCATGCCGCGCGCAACACCACCTGGCATGAGAACCAGGGGGCCGCCCTTCACCGAGAGCGTGCCGCTGACGATGCCTTCGACGACGACGCCGCCTTCACACTCCAGCGTTCCTTCGTACTTGGAACCCGGCGCGATGCTTTCATTGTTGGACTGGTTACGCAAGGCTGCACTCCTTCGCGCCGGCGAAGACCTTGCCCTGCTTGACATCGATGCTCTTGATCGTGTCGCCGCTGGGCAGCTTGTCGCCAATCTTGAATTGCTTGGGCAGGCGAGTTTCCGCGTCGGTGAACACAGCGGACTTTCCGTCCGGCGTGCCATCGGGCTGAGCAGCCCCCTGCCTGTAGTGGTTTTGTTGCGCTGGCGCTGCCTTCGGATCGCCCAATGAGGGCGGCGCCGATTTGGCACCTGCGGGGGCACTGAGGTTGCTGGCCCGCCTGGCTTGTGAGCCCTCTCTTCCGTCACATCCAGGATCACGGCTGGAGGCTTTGGTTCGTTGGACGCCTTGGCTGCCTCCTTGGTCGCCTTTGGGGGCTCGCTACTCGGTGTCTTCGCGCTTTGCGCAACTGGGTCTGCTCGCTTGTTTGAAGGCAACGGCGATGGCTCGGACTTGGGCAGCCCAATCGGCAAGGCCGCGACCTGGTCGGGCTGCGCAGCCGCCGCGGGCACGCCGATCGGCAGGCCTGCGCTATTTGCTTGGGGCACCGGCCCTTCGTGGGTCTGGATGACCAGCAGCTTGTCTTGCCCATTGGGCTGGAACGGCTCGTCCAGCGTGCGCACGCCTTCGCCCATCTTGACCACTGGCAACGCCGCCGGCTCGTGTTGATTTGCGGGGAAAGCGATGCCTGGGCGGGCTCTTCCTGGCGCAACAGCACCCCAATCGCGATGCCAGCCAGCGCGAGCGCCACCGCAGCGCATGCAAGGGTAGTGACGCGGGTCGTTACCGGCTTGGTGCCGCGTGCCTTGAGCACCAGCAGCCTGGAGTGCTTCTTCGGGCTGATGCGGCTCAACAGCGTTGTGGTGCCTTGCCACTTTCCATCTCGCCACTGCAGCGTCTTGGTGAGGTCAGGACGCGCTCGTGCCCTGTCCCACAGCCTTGCCCAGGTTCAACGTAAACGCCTCGCCCACGACGAGACGGGTGATATTTGCTTGGCTCATGGTTCGACGCTTTCGGGTTCGCTCGTTTTTGCTCGGCTCTCGCTGGCGCGGCGCACCGCATCCGCGATCACGCTACCCGCTGACTCTTTCGCGGCCTCTGTCGTTGTTGCTGATTCACTCTGCCGCTGCGCCACTCGCCGCGTGACACGTGTGGGTTCGTAGAAGTCGCTGACCAGCTGGAAGTCGTCGCTCAGCGTTTCAATCGGGTCTTGCTCGCCCGCAGCGCCCGCAAAGACTTCATCGAACTCGTCAATCAGGCCTTGTGCGCTGGCAGCATCACGGGCCTGCTTGACCAATGTCATTGCATCGGCGTCACTCGCGGCGTTGATCGCAAGCCGCAGCAGATCGAACGGCTGATAGTTGCTGGCCACACTGCTCGCCTTCCACATCTGCAGCTTCAGCGGGACGTGCCGCAGGCCAGCGAAGCGAAGCTCGATCATTCGCAGTTGCGCGGTGAGCGTGCGAAAGTTGTTGATCGAGGAAGACCGCACTTCGAAGACGCTGAGCAGATCGTCCTGGCCGTCAATCTGCACGACCATCTTTACTTGCCGCCTGCAGGCGTTGCTTGCCGCCTGGGCGAACGCGCAGCGATCTGGCCCGGGACAAGGCACTTGGGTGATGGTCTGCGTGGAGTCGCCCGCCTCGCTCTGGCGCCTTGCATTCTTGCCATCACCTGTGCACAGCGGTGCGCCGGTGCCGGTGTCATAGGCCCGGTAGTTCGCGGTGATGGCGTTGTCGGTCTTGTTGAAAAACATCTTCACCGGCACTTCCACGATGGCGTTGGCTTCCCGGTTCGCCTCGCGCTCCATCAGTCGGTCCTGGATCGGGTGCTTGGCAAGCGCAGGAGCCACCGCCCCCGATTCGCTCGCTTCGTGATGGCGCGCGCAGACGACCATCCCAGGTCGAGTCCGGATCGTGCCGGGTTCATCGCCGCCTTCGCAGTCGACCTTGATGATGCCTTGGGCGAAGGGGGTGATGGCGATGGTCTTGAGGTTCATGTGGACGGGCCTTCGGTGGTTCCTGAATCGGTTCGATCCATGAAAGCACGAAAGCCTGCTCTGTCAATGGCGCTTGCCGAGGTCCCGGGGTGGCTGCTTGCCGTCGCACGGCACATCCAAGACCGGCGCCAGCGAGGCCAGCACCTGCAGAACATCGTTCACACCGCGCAAGCCAATCTGGTGTTTTCGTAACGTGAACTGGGTAAGAGGCACCTTCTCGCGGTCGAGACGCAAGGCGATCTTGATGACATCGGCAGAAGTAGCGATGGGTGCAGCGCTCCAGCCAAGAATCTTGTTCGTTTGATCAAGTTCTGAAAGCCAAAGGCATACACCATCCACCACGGCGAACTGAACTCTATCGGGCGTGAGCACCAATGGCGGTGCCGAGTGCTGCGTGTGCTGCAGCGCGAATCCCACCACGTCGCGAAGGCGTTTGTCTGCGATGGTGCTTGGGGCAGGCAGCGCCGGCCAGCCGAGTTGACTCATCAGCACCATGCACAGAAAGCCCAGGCGCGGTGCCGAATCCGGATAGTCGATCGCCTCGGTAATTGTTGTCAGCTTGGCCTGGTCGTTGCCTGGCAGCGTGCGGTGCAAGTGGCTGCGCAAGACTTCAGGTCGCCAGGTTCCCACCCAGTCGAAGGGACGAATGCCGTTGAAGACAGTCTTGGTTACCTTCTTGGGAAGCCATCCGTCCAAAGCCTCACCAATGGCAAAGCTCGCCGCCTTCCAGTTCTTCTCGTTGGAGATCACATCCCCCGCTGCGGGTTCGATGACGGGCAGCAAGAACATCTCTGCGAAGCGCGCACGACCGTCGACCCGATAGGCAAGTCGAGAGACAAGCGTGGCCATCGCCTCCTGCGCCTTCTCCTGGTCATCCTGGCGCGCGACCACATCCCACATGCCTGCGTCATCGTTGCGCCGGATGGCGTAGTCAAGCTCCACTTGCCATTTGGCTTGGACAAGAACTGGGTGTGTGTGCATTCCTGTTGTCTGTGCGTTGCTGGGTACGTTCATTTAGGGCTTTCCTCCCATTGAAGGTATCACGCGGCAGCGACCATTCAAGCCCTCCTTTTGGGCCTGAATCGTCTCGTTGAGCGTGCTCCGTTGTACTTTTCTCCACGTGTCGTTTTGCAATCTGGAGGTACGAATCCACCTCCAGTTGCACGCATGCTACGGATGCTTCCTTTTGAGCATCTCAATCTGAAGTTGAGTCCCATGGCTGCTCGGACGAGTGAGCATGTACTCGGCGCTTCGGCTTGACTTTCGTGGTTCCCGTGTTTTCATGGTGAAAAGACTTTCTACCCTTGCCACATGGAAACCTTCACCGATTTCAGCACCGCTCTTGATCTTGTTGCCGCGGCCACCGAGGAGGCTCGCCCCCTGCCCGGCTTCGCGCAGGACTGCCTTTTGTTCAAAGATCTGCCAGCGCATCTCTACCACTCTGACCGGGACGCACTCAGCTGTTCGCTGCTCAAGCCCCTGCTCGTCTCTCCCGCCCATTTCCAGACTGCACTGACCGCCACGCACAGCGACAGCGACGCCAAGGACTTCGGCACCTTGCTGCATTTGCTTCTCTTGCAGCCCCATCTCGCGGGCCAGGAAGTGGCTGTGTACCCCGAGATAGTCCACCCCACGACCAAGGCCTACCGCGAATTCGTGGAAACCAACGCGCTCAAACTGGTGGTGGACGAGCCGACGTTCTCGGCGGCGCGGCAGTTGGCCGACAAGGTGCGTGAGACACCCTACAAGGGTCGCCCGCTGGGCCGCTTCATTGAGGAGTCGATGACCGAGGTGAGCATCTATTTCACTGAGCCCACTACCGGCCTGCGGCTGCGTATGCGCCACGACATCTATCACCCGGATATGGCGTTCGACCTGAAATCCACTCGCCATGCCAGCGTGAACATGTTCAGCCGCGATGCCGTCAAATTCGACTACGACCTGCAGGCCTTCATGTATTCACTTGGCCGCTCCCTATACGAGGGTACGAGCGACACCAAGCCGTTCGTGTTCATCGCTGCCGAAAGCAACGAGCCGTTTTCGGTGCACACGCTATCTGCCACTAACTCCTTTCTCACCAACGGTGCGAAGAAGTTCCAGGAATGCCTCGCGGTCTACAAGGCCTGTGCCGCCACCGGGCACTGGCCCGACCTCAGCAGCGACGGCGAGATCGAGATCGAGCACTGGCAACAGTTCACGCCCACGCGCGCCTGGGTGGCCGGGCATTCGGCAATTTGAGAATCAGCGAGCACGCTTAGCCATAGCATCAGCATTGCCTGGTGCGCCAGTGGCTTTTCCTTCTGTCGCGCCCTCTTCGTGCCGATCGCGGCTTTCTGGGACGTCGCGGAAGCGAAAGCGCGGCATCACCTAAATCGACTCGTGTCCGCGCTTGCGGATGAGCAGCTTCAAGCCCTGCTCCAAGAGCATTTGCACCGAACTGCCATCTTCACTGCGGCAGTGACTCTCATGGTTCGATCAACTGGGCCGGCGTCGAGGCCTCAAGGTGCCGCCTGGTCATCTCACCGAGCAGCACACCGGCAAGCGGCCCGCCGCCGAGGTATTTCCCGAACGCTTGCGCGACTGACGCTGTCGCAATCCCCCTTTCTTTTCATGCGCTCAAAGGCTACTTTGGCCAACGCGACCTGTTCATCTCGAGGAAGTGCTTCGACTTGGCGCCGTGCAACCGACTGCAGTGTCTCAACGGCGTCGACGATCTTGGTCTCGGACATCGAATGCAGCAGTTTGGGAAAGGATGATTGCTCCGTTGCGCGAGGCATCGATGTCGGCGACGTTTGGGGGTCACTTGCCACGATCTCATCCAACTCACCGAGGATGGTCTTCAAGTAAGCCGTGACATTTGAGAGCGGGGTCAGGTCTTCACGAGCCACGCGGTCCGCCAGCTTCGTGATCGCTGCCCTGAGAACATCATGGCCCCCGCGCACTGCTCGGGCAATCGTGGCGATGTCAGAGACGGAAACGCCCAGACCGGTGGCTTTTTCAAGGATGTCTGGCGGGACGCCTTCACCAGGTGGCAGCGCCCTCCTCTTCCTGCGGACCGCGAACTGAACCTCGGCGACGGCCTTGCCTGCGCGCTTCTCGATCAACTCGATCTCTAGGTCCGTTTTGGTGTTGATCTCTTCGATGGCATCGATAACTGACTCGGATTTCACTTTGCGCCACTCGCGCTTGGGCTTTGCCTCCTGCTCTGCAAGCGCGCTGTTCTTTCCACGGGACTTCTGAGGTGCGGAACGCACACTTCGCGCGGTCAACGCTTCTACCCACCAGTCGGGTGGTTGAGAGCAAGTGAGGCCAGTGGGGTTCGTCTTGTAGCGCGAACAGATCTCATAGAGAGCGATGGCGGCATAGCTGCGAAGAGCCCCGAGCACCTCGAGATCGAGCCGGGTGAAGAACGCGGGGTCCTTCAGGGCGCCGAGAACACGTGGAGGAAAGGCCCAGCTCACATGCAGCGCCCTTCCCTTCTTGATGATGGACGCTTCTGAAAGCAAGTTCATCGCGCCCCACTCCGCAGTGTCCGAATTTCGGTCAATGGACTGCCAGACAACCTCGGTGCGCAGCATTTCGAGCAGATGTGCACTCGCGTTGCTAGACCAGTCCGACGCATCGCCCGGCAGATGAGCGACCAGATCACTCAGCCTAGCTTCGAACGTCTCCTCAGCGAGCATTGGCGCCCCGGATTGCAAGCGCTGACGATATACATCGCCACCGTTAAGTAGAAGCGCATTGAAGAGCTTGCGCGAGACAGGGCTGAGCTTGCCGGCAATTGGCACCATCACCAGAAGCTCATTCGGCTTAGTGAGTGTGGTTTCCAACCGCTGGCGGTTTTCCAATGTGTCCGATATGTTTGCCATAGCTGGACAGATGATATCCTCAAAACCTTCTCCGGGTATCCCACGAAGGACGGACAGCGCGGACACTTGAATCGAGTTGGGCCCGATTCACCTTTCTGCAGTGGACGGATAACGCGGACACTTGGCGAAGTTTCAGCGTTCCACGTTGCCTGGACAAGGCCAGAAAGGGCGTTCTTTTCCGATATCGGCAAGGATTTCCCGACTTCGCTTGCTCAGCGTGGGCGCGTTCTAGCTGATGCCCTCGAAGACGGACAGCCCGGACACTTGAACGTATGGAGCGGACACTTGGACGGATAGCCCGGACAGTTAGACGGATAGCCCGGACACATCATCAAAAAAAACCTATATAAATCAATAACTTATATAGGTTTTCCACAGCCTTAATGTATTCAAGACTTATCTCAAGACTTCCTCAAGACGGGTGACCTTGAAATAGTTGAACAAGTCAGTTGTGGATAAGTGGCTTGCGTGGCGGTGCTTGAAACACCCATTTGGATGCTTGGCTCTGCTTTTCAGCACGTCAGTGAGATTCACCGAAAAATAGTGATTTCCTGATAAAGTTGCTGAATGAACAAAACACACTCGCTTATTCCGGAAATCGGCATTTCAGAACTTGACGCCGTTAGTGCAAACGCGTTGCACGTGGTCAGCCAGGTGAGGACCGCCATGCTCGCCCCTGAGGCACGCAAAAGCGCGCCAACCTACAACAGCACGCAGCTAGCCGAGCTGTGTGGCGTGGACAAGAACCGCCTGCAGTACCTGGTGCGCAAGGGTGATCTGTCCGGGGGCACAAAGGACGACAGCCCGCTCGTCGCGAGTGGACTTTGGCCGAGGCCCGCGAATGTATCAAGTCCTTCCGCGTAGAGAGCCTGAGGGACGCTGCCAAAGCGCCTGGCGCGGTGATCACCGTGGCCAACTTCAAGGGTGGCGTGTCGAAGACGACCACCGCTGCAGCGCTGGCGCAAGGCCTCTCGCTGCGGGGCCATAAAGTGCTGGTAATCGACTGTGACCCCCAAGGCTCACTCACCACGCTTTTCGGCGTGCTTCCCGACACCGAAGTCGAAGAGACAGACACCATCCTCCCGCTCTGCGCAGGCGATGCCGACTCTGTCATGCCAGCGATCCAGAAAACTTACTGGGATGGGATCGACTTGGTGGCCTGCTGCCCCCCTCCTCTTCAATGCTGAGTTCTTGCTGCCATCGCGCCAGAAGTCCGAGCGCGGCTTCGCTTTCTGGCGTGTGCTCGATGACGGTCTGACTGCCGCGCGCGATGCGTACGACATCATCATCATCGACACCCCCCCGTCCCTCTCCTACATCACCATCAACGCACTGATCGCTGCAGATGGCGTGGTGATGCCTTTGCCACCGAATGCGCTGGACTTCGCCAGCTCGGCTCAATTTTGGAACCTCTTCACCGAAGTGTGCGGAGGGCTGTTCAAGGCTGGTGGCGACGACAAGAAGTTTTCCTTCGTTGACGTGGTCCTCTCACGCGTCGATCGCGCCGACGCGGTAAGCGTCGCGGTTCGCCAGTGGATTGGGTCTGCTTACGGCCGGCATGTCATCCCGGTCGAGATCCCGAAGACCTCGGTCGCTGCCAGCGCAAGCGCCGAGTTCGGTACTGTCTACGACCTCGGCCCTTCGTCCGTCCAAGCAAAGACACTCAAACGCGCTCGTGATGCCTATGAGAGCCTGGTCGACTATGTCGAGCAGCAGGTGGCAGGCGTCTGGGCTCATTCCGCGGACGTTGTCTCCGCGGTCATCAAAAAGGAGGGCTGAGTCCATGTCTCAGAAGAAGCCAAACCTCAGGGATCGCGCTTTGGCAGCGATCGGGCCTGCGGGTTCTGCGCCGGCGCCGGCACCAGTAACGGCTCCTACGCCGCGCACCGGCCCCGGTGCTCTGATGGTTCATCTGGCGCGCGAGTCGGATGCGCAACGTGAGAACGATCGTCTTCGCGACGAGCTGAACCAGTGGGAGGGCGCAAAGGCGACGCGGCTCCTGGACCCGAAGTTGGTCGGCTGGAGTACGTGGGCCAATCGCGACCAAGCCAACTTCACCGGTGCGGACTTCCTGGAGCTCGAGCAGGAGATCGCTTCAGCCGGCGGCAATGTCCAGCCGATCAAGGTCCGAGTGAATAAGCCGGGGGGTGAGTACGAGTTCGAGATCGTCTTCGGCCACCGACGTCACCGAGCATGCCTGGAACTTGGTCTGCCGGTGCTTGCGGTGATCGACAACCTCGGCGAAGTCGATCTTTTCGTGCAGATGGATAGGGAGAACCGCAGCCGAAAAAATCTCAGCGCCTGGGAGCAGGGGATGATGTACCAGCGTGCGCTGGAGAAGGGGCTTTTCCCCTCGAGTCGCAAACTTGCAGAACAGGTCGGTGTCGACCTGGGTCAGGTGGGCAAGGCCATCTCGTTGGCCAAGCTTCCACGCGAGGTTGTAGATGCGTTTGCATCGCCGCTCGATCTTCAATTTCGCTGGGCGAAGCCTCTGGCTGACTCCCTGGAGCGCGATCTATCGGGACTTGTCCGCGCGGGCAAATATGGCGAAGGCTCTCGGTGCTAACCGGTCAGCGAAAGACGTCCTCGAGATGCTGCTTGCTGCCGAAGGTGAGGGGGGTGGAACGGTTCAACCCCCCCCGATCGTCATCCAGCGTAACGGCAAGGAAGCTGCCTCGATCGCGCTTGACGGAAAGGGGAGGGCGACCGTTTCGTTCGCCGCAACCGTCGTTGGGCCTGATCAGTTGAAGGCCTTGAGCGAACTGGTTGATGCGTTTATCGCCACAACACTGCCAAAGGCGACAAAGTAGGGCGTCGAACCTAGATAGGAAAGGGGGTTGAACCGTTCAACCCCCTTTTTTTTTGGCCAAGGAGGCATCGACCTTCATGGTGTCGGCGGGAATCATTTGCCGAGCAGGAGGGGTTGAACGGTTCAACCCCTCCTGACCTTCGGCAGGACCAGCCGGATTTTCTTTGCCTATGCCAAGATGAATTGGAGAGCTTTGCCAGCTTTCAAAGCTGTGGTCAGCCATTGGCGGCGACGAGCCCAATGATCAGGGGCGGGCAGGTTCTGGACAGAACGAACTCGGTGTCGGGGAAGAGGGGTTATTCAGTAACCTTCGCCCATGCCCGCTGTAGCTCTGCAGCGCGACGCTGCAGCGGCGCGCGACTATAAATGGACATCGTGGTATCGATGCGCGAGTGTCCGAGCTGTTGCTGGACAACGTCGTAGGGTGTGCCCAGCGCCACCGAGGTCGTCCCGAAGGTGTGCCGCAGCCAATGTGCTGATGCGCCTGGCAGGCGGCTTTGCTCTGCTGCCGATAGGGCAGAGCTGGCTATTGCGCGAGTGAGCCAGGTGCGGGTGGTCTTGTAAAGGGTCTGGTAGCTCACCGGCTTCATCGGGTCGGGCAGACTGGCCAGCACTGGAGCATTGCCAGGCGCAACATCAAGACTCTCCAGGCCGCGGCTGGCCAAATAGTCGTCTAGCACGTTGAGCGCCACATCGACCAGCATCACGTCGCGCGCTTTCTTTCCCTTGCTCACCACCCGCAAGAAAACCCCTTCAGGCTCCACCCGGATGTCGGAGATCTTCGCGGCCAGCAGCTCGGCGCTGCGCAGGCCCGTGGTTGACAGGAAGGCGACCACGAACCGAGCACGAGCGCGGGCAGGGGAGGGCGGCTGGCGCTCGATGAAGGCTCCGATCTCACCCATGGCCTTGAGTGATATCGCTTTGGTGTTGAGCGCACGGCTGTCTTGGGTCGAAGCCGTGCTCTGACCGGTCTTCTTCACGAGCTTCCACGGGTTGGCGCGCAAGTACTCGGCGTTGCACAGCCAATCGAACCAGCTCGCGAGGATGGTCATCGCTTGCCGCTGGCTCGCGGCGCTCAGCTGCCCTTTAAAGGGCGTCCAGCCTTCTTGGCCAGGAGACGCCTTGGCGCGAGAAATCCATCCCTCTGGCACATACGCGAGAAAGGTCCGGTAGGCCTGGGCGTCGTCGAGTTTGAAGTCCGCCAGGCGGCGTCCCGCACGCTCGATCTGCAGCCACAGCAGCAGCCGGCGGCCTTCGCGAAGGTAGGATTTACGGGTGGCTTGCGAGCCCGCGCAGGCCTCTGCCCAGGTGGCCAGCGCTTGCGGGTCGGTACGGATGGCGCCGATGTTGTCCGCGCGCCAGGCGGTGTTCAAATCGGAAGAGGGCGGGAGCAGGGCGTTTTCCGATGGGGTCTCTGGTTGGCTGCCAGGTCGGATTTGGGCTCGGTTTTCGGGTCGATCCACTACCGCTTTCGTGCGGCTTCCGTGCGAACCGATCAACGCCTGCGTCGGCGCCGCAAAGCCCATCGAGCGCCGGCGCGTGCTGCCCGGCAGGATGGCTTCGAGCTGCTGTGCAATGTGAACGGCCTTCGTGCGGCCCACGGCCGTGATCCCGCTGTACCACTGCCCACCCTGCCGCACACGATCGGCCAGCTGCTGCAAGTTGACGTAGCCCGCGCGCACCAGGCGCTGCGCCAGGTGATCCGCAAACCAGGCATCGACTTCATCGGTCGGGCGCGGCTGCGCCGTGGTGCGCCCGTCGACTTCCAGGCGGCGAAGGATTTCAACCACGCGCTGGCGGCTGCGCTCGCGCCGCTGCAGCTGCGCCTGCGCGGTTGAAGTTTGCTGCGTCGGCGGGTACTCGGCCTCGTACAACTCAAGTTGTTCGGCCTCGCTCCAGCCGTCCAGGTCTCGTGCCTCGATGAACTCGGACAGGCTAGGGCGCTTGGCCTGGCTGGGTGCCTGGCGGGCCTTCTCGCGGATACGAATGCCGATGAGCCGGTGGTGGCGCTCGCCGGCTTGTTTGGCCGCCAGGCGCAGCTGGGCGCTGAGCTCGTTGTGGGCGATGTGCGCCTCGCGCGGATCCTCGATGCCCAGGTAGGTGCGCGCGCAGGCCAGCACCTCCAGGCCGTCGGCGACGGCGCGCAAATACGCCAGGTGGTGGGGGCCGATGCGCGCACGGCTCATTTGAGATTGGCCTTTTCGGCGCGGCGGTGCGCGACGTAGGCATCAAAAATGTCGCGCCCGATCATGGCCATGGACTCGCCACTGGCGCGCTCGTAGCGGCTGCTGCGCGCGTCGATGGAAATGATGCAGTGGGCTGTGTTGGTGCGCTCGTCGGCCCCATCCAGGCGTGTGGACCGGTACCCGCTCAGCATGAAGTTCTGAGGCTTCACGTCGGCAAAACGCGGGTAGTTTTTCAGGACGAACAACCCGAGTTTTTCGCCGCCGATGAGGCTGTGGCACTCGTCCATGAGTTGTCGGTCGAGCTGGTGCGCCGCGGCGTCATCGCCCCAACGTGCCTGGGCCAACGCCTGCGCGCTCGCGGTGTCTTCCTCGAGCCGGCGCTGGTCGCTGAAGACCTTGTATTGATCGGCCCAGCGCGCGAACACGCCCAGATCTTCGGCCTGCCGATCCAGCACCTGGGCGGCCCGCTGCAGGGCCTGAAGATCGGCCGCGCTCACGGTGTCTTTGAGCTCGTCTGCGGTCTTGCGCAGCGTCGTCGCCGTGCGCTGGCGGCCGAGGCTTTGGACTTGAAAGAGGCGCCTCCATGGTATTTGGCGGTGGTGGCATGGCGCTCCACCAGGTCGACGCTGGGCTTGTGGCGCGACTTGAAGTCGGCGGGGACGCCAGGGTAAGTGCTTGTCGCCATTGGAGATTTTCGGGTCGGGGGGTTGGAATCGGTGTCTGACGCGGATTCGGACTGCACGATTTGAGGTAGAGATTATGCAAATAATCTTTACTTACTGCCGCACTAGTTCGCGGTCGGGTGAGATGGCCCGCCCCTTCAACTAATCGTATGTGATACCGCAATAAATATTGAAACTAAGCTGCAGCGCGGCCGAGACAACCTACGAAGGTATGCCGATTCGCGGCATTGAGCAACAAGGCGTGTCCGGCGCAGCGACCGGCCGGCGGCATGCCACAAAAACAACCGGGGTGATTGTTCAGTGCCGACTCGGGATGGACGAATACCTTCAGGTCCAGCAAGGAAGGCGTCGTACCTGGATTGAAGGCTCGCACAACTCCAGGCGTCGCCACAGCGGCCTGGGCTACCTCTCACCCCTGAACTTTGAAAGGAGCAACGAAGCCCTGTTTGGTGTTGTCGTGGATGTCGCGACACCACCCTAAACGGTTTGAGAATCAAACCAGTACCCGTCCACCGAAGTGGGTCAACTCCAACTCCAGGCCTCTTTTTAGCCGTTCATTGGCCTTCTTCAAGAGATCGCGTTCGAGCTGCAGTTGCCGGATGTCGCGGTGCAGGGATTAGAGCTGTTGCTCCAGATCCGCTCGTTCAGGTGATGGTGGTGAGGGGTTCCGGCGTTTCATGGATGCGGGCGCCTCGCGGCCGAGTAGCTGGTTCTTCCAGTTGTACAGCGTCGGCCTACATACGCCCAGTTTTTCTGCCACGGCTTGCGCACCTTCCTGCCGCGTGCAGAGCTCCATGACGCCCGCCTGTTTCAATGTCTCGGAATATCTTCGCCGGCCGGCGGTGCCAACGTCGACTCTCCTGCTCTCAGGAAGTGCGTCGCGAATCCAGGCGGTCAACGTACCCCGGCCTGGGTATCCCAATGCCCTCATCGTTGCAGCAATGCAGCGATCATGCGCAAGGTAGTGCGCAGTAGCCGCCTGCTTCTGATCCTGCGAGTACTTCGGAGGCCGGCCCATAGCCCTCAGGCAGAGCCGAACGTCGTTCGTACTCACGGTGCCAGCTCTTCAGGGCATTCTTGGTTGGGTAAACGAGGTGACGGATGGTTGCCCTGATGTGCTTGCCCAGCTTGATGTAGAGCTGGACCGCTCGAATTCTGTCTTTGTACGAATGCATGAACTACCTCCTGGTAGTCCAAGATTTCATCCGCACCCCCACTGGGTCAGTTTTCAGTGGAACACAACAAGATGGGTGCGCTCATGCGCGCTAATGGAATCGGCCATCGCCTTTGGGCCAAATCAGTCAGCGATCGTCGCAGACCACTAGCTAAGGGACCGTCTGAAAAAGGATCTTGCGCCGCTAAGCAGATCGGCGACAGCGCTGACGCAAAAGCGGTCAGCCGCAGTGCGATAGGTGTCAAAAAGGATGCGTCTGAGGGTGCCAAGACGACAATTCGTTCCCATTTTGCCCGTTGAAACGGCAATCCTCACATACTTGTCTCGCTAATGAAGTGGTGGGGACCACCCACACCAGTACGGGTGCGGTTTTTGCCCGCTCTAGCGATGGGGCGGGTTTTCTTTGACCGACAGAGCCTGCCACGTAGGCGGGTACCGCTCAGGATCACAAAAAGGCCGTTCTTTAGGTAGAACAATCCGCGTGCTGCCAAAAGGCAGGACGCCAGATGGGACGCAGATGACTCAAGCATCGCCGGGGCAGATTGCGCTGAATGCGCTGTGCATGATTGCACGTTTGCATCAGGTCGCAGCCGATCCGGCGGTACTGGCGCATCAGTTGAACCTGTCAGAAGGGGATCCTGTACGCAGTCGGGACCTGCTTCTGGGGGCAAGGAGACTCGGCCTGAAGGCGAAGCTCACTCACACCTCTACCGATCGTCTGGAGCTCAGTCCGCTGCCAGCACTTGCTCTCATGATAGATGGGAGCGTGGTGGTGCTTGCAAAATGTGATGGTCAACGAGTTCTCGTGCAAGACGGGGAAAATGCGCGTCCGGTGATCGACACCGTGGAAGCCTTTGGTGCCCGGTGGACTGGCGCGCTCATTCTCATCACGAGTCGGGCCAGCTTGGTGGGGGAGCTCGCCAAGTTTGACTTCAGCTGGTTCATCCCAAGCCTGGTCAAGCATCGCAAACTGCTCAGCGAAGTGTTGTTCATCAGCTTCATACTGCAGCTGTTCGCACTGGTCAGTCCACTGTTCTTTCAGGTGGTGATGGACAAGGTTCTGGTGCACCGGGGAGTGACGACACTGGACGTGTTAATCATCGGACTGGTGGTGATCGTGGTGTTCGAGAGTGTGCTCAGTGGCTTGCGAGCGTATGTCTTCAGCCACACAACGAGCCGCATTGACGTGGAGCTAGGTGCCCGGCTCTTCCGTCACCTCATCCAGCTACCACTTGCATACTTTCAGACTCGCCGGGTGGGCGACAGCGTCGCGCGCGTGCGTGAGCTTGAGAGCATCAGAGGTTTCCTTACAGGCAATGCCCTGACCGTCGTTCTCGACGTGGTGTTTTCGATTGTGTTCATCGCAATCATGCTTTTTTACAGCGTTACTCTGACGCTGATAGTTCTCGCCAGCCTGCCGCTTTATTTTGGCCTCAGCCTGGGGGTGATCCCCATCCTCCGGCAGCGCCTCGACGTGAAGTTTGCCAGGGGTGCTGAGAACCAGGCCATGCTGGTGGAGAGTGTCACCGGCATTCAGACGGTCAAGGCCTCAGCGCTTGAGCCGGCTTTCGCGCAGCGCTGGGACAACCAGTTGGCGGCCTACGTGTCGGCAAGCTTCAAAACTCAGAATCTCGCAGGATGGGCCAATGAGGGCGTCAACCTGATCGGGAAGCTGGTGAATGCGGCCACATTGTGGTGGGGCGCGCACCTGGTCATGGATAACCAGCTGACAGTCGGTCAGTTCATCGCCTTCAACATGTTTGCTCAGCGCGTTGCTCAGCCTATCATGCGAATGGCCCAGCTATGGACGGAATTCCAGCAGGTGGGCATCTCGATGGCCCGCTTGGGTGACATCCTGAACACGCGAACTGAAGTACCGCCGACAAGCGCGGCGCAGTTGCCATCCGTGCGCGGCAGCATTGCGCTCGACGACGTGACGTTTCGGTATCGGCCAGAGGCGGCACCTGTACTTCATGCGGTGAAACTGGATGTGCGGGCTGGAGAGGTGCTGGGCATCGTGGGGCGGTCGGGATCGGGCAAGAGCACGCTGACCAAGCTAGTGCAGCGTCTCTATGTACCCGAGCAGGGCCGACTTCTTATCGACGGGATTGACATCAGTTTGATTGATGCCGCCCAGTTGCGCAGGCAGGTCGGCGTCGTGCTGCAAGAAAACCTGTTGTTCAACCGCAGCGTTCGCGAGAACATCGCAATCGCAGACCCTGCGGCGCCGATTGAAGCAGTGGTGAGAGTGGCCGAGCTTGCGGGTGCACACGAGTTCATCAGTGAGTTGCCTGAAGGCTATGACACGGTGGTCGGTGAGCAGGGCAGTGGGCTTTCCGGCGGACAGCGACAGAGAATCGCAATCGCAAGAGCGCTCTTCAGCAATCCTAGAATCCTCATTTTTGATGAGGCTACCAGCGCGCTCGACTATGAGAGCGAGGCAATCATTCAGAAGAACATGGCTCGGATCTGCCAAGGCCGCACCGTGCTGATCATTGCTCATCGACTCAGCGCGGTGCGCAATGCAGATCGGATCATTGTGATGGACAAGGGCCGAATTCTCGAAGAGGGGAGTCATGATGTTCTTCTTCGGCGGCCTCAGGGGCTGTATGCACGTCTATGGCGCATGCAGGACGGGTATCAGCATGGTGGGGGGCATAGCGTGAATCATTCTGCGTCCTCCAATGACGACGGCGTGATCGACGTCGCTCCCAAGGGCGATTCGGTGGCGCCAAATCTAGAGCGGCCAAGGCATCCTTTCATGGAGCTGCTCGGGCGATACTGGGCAATCCTGCGTGCCTCGTGGGATGTTCGAAATCAGTTGGCCGGGCCAACCAGGCTGGCGGACGAGGCGGCATTTCTTCCCTCGGCATTGAGCCTTCAGGAAACCCCGGTACACCCTTCACCCCGCCGTCTGGCTTGGACGTTGATCGTCTTGTTCGTCATCGCGCTGGCTTGGTCCATCCTTGGGAAAGTGGACATAGTGGCCGTGGCTTCGGGCCGCATCATTGTCAGCGAGCGCACCAAGGTGATTCAGGCGCTTGAGACCAGCGTTATCCAGCAGGTTCTGGTACGCGATGGCGACCGCGTCAAAGCGGGCCAGTTGTTGGTGGAGCTCGATCCGACCATGGCTACGGCAGATCGCTCCAATGTGAACGAGCGGCTTGCGTTCGCTTTAAGCGAGAGCATGAGGTCCGAAGCTTTGCTGAAGAGCCTCGTTTCAGGGCGGGCTCCCAAAGTGGGACCCCCGCCAAGGGATGTCGAGGGATGGGAATTGGTTCAAAGCCAGCTTGCGACGGAGTGGCAGGACCTGCGTGCAAAAGAGGCTCAATTTGAGGCGCAGATTCAGCGCCGGCAGGCCGGAATCGTGACGGTGCGCGAGACTATCTCTAAGCTCGAGGCGACCTTACCGATGTTGAAGACACGGGAACAGGACTTCAAGAGGTTGGCCGAACGCGGCTTTACCTCTGGTCATGCCACCCAGGACAAAACGCGTGAGCGAGTGGAGCTCGAGCTCGATATCGCGCTTCAGCGATCGCGAATGATTGAGGCTCAGTCGGCTCTCGCGGAAACTCGCCGGTCAGCGGAATCATGGAGAGCCGAGACACGCAACTCGCTCCAGCGCCGGCTGGCAGAGGCACACACCACCGCTCAGCAATTGGCTCAGGATCAAGCCAAAGCAGTACAAAGGGAGAAGCTTACGCATCTGAGAGCTCCCGTGAGTGGAGTGGTGCAGCAGCTGGCGGTACATACGGCCGGCGGCGTTGCGACGGAGGCACAGCCTTTGATGGTGATCGTGCCCGATGACGCTGAAGTCATCGCAGAGGTGACGCTGGAGAACAAAGACATCGGTTATGTCTACGAAGGACAGGGCGCCGAGCATCAAACTGGAGACGTTTCCGTACACGCGCTATGGAACGGTGCCCGCTAGGGTGAAGTGGGTAACACCGGACGCCGTGAATGACGAGAAGCGCGGCGCAATCTTCCCTGTGACGCTGACGATTGATCGAGCCGCAATCGATGTGGATGGCAAGCAGATGCGCATTTCGCCAGGCATGAGTCTTACTGCTGAGATTAAAACGGGGCAACGGCGGGTAATCGAATACTTGCTCAGCCCGATTGAACGGGCTGGGACTGAAAGTTTGCGGGAGAGATGATTATGTCGACCGAGAGTCTTGAGATGGGAAGCCATGCACCGGTAGAGTTCTTGGATGGTGGAGCAGGCACAGACAAGTTCCGTGCCTTGGGCATGATGAGCTGGTTGTGGATGAGCTCCCCGATGCATAGGACTTGGAATGCCGATCTTCGAAAGCACTCCTCCTTCTCCCGGTTGAACTGAATCAATATGTGATTGCGCACCGGGATGGCATCCCGTTCGCGTTCTGCACTTGGGCGCTCTTGGACAAGAAGGCGGAGCTGGCATACCTGCTGGACGCCTCCTCCATCCCCCTGGTTTCCTGGAACTGTGGCGACAGGCTTTGGTTTGTAGACTGGATCGCTCCGTTCGATGCGAGAGGCTCATGGGTGCTCAAGCGTTACCTAGCGCGCAGGTTTTCTCATGAAGTCGCCCGCGCGTTGCGCGTGAAACCGCCCTCGACGAGGGCGCGTGTGATGGAGTTTATGGGCCCCGGAGTCGAGCGCGTCGCCGGTCGCCAGCGTCTGGATGTATACCTCTCTGACACCCTGAACGGCTTGCAGGGTTTGACCAAAAGGACGGATGCGCGTGCCAATCCCCACGGGTCGGAGTGAGAGAGCGACAGTACGCTGACGTACGGCCTGCTACCGTGAAAGTGTTGCCGGTTAGATAGCACGCACTCGGACGAATAGAGCATCCAGTCACCGCTGTCGCCATATCCGCGGAGTCGTGCCAGCCGGAACGACTCGGTGCGCTTTGCCTCGTCCATCCAGGGACACTGCGCGGATCATGGGCCTTCTTCTGCCTCCCGCGGAAATCGAAAAAGAGGCACGTTGACGCTGTTTCCGCGGCGCAATTGCCGTATGGAGCGACGGGTCAAATTCCGCCCGTTCCATAAAACTGCGCGCTCGTTCTGTAACAGGTCGTGTTGGTGTATCTCTTTTCTGTCAAGTAACCACCAGCGGCAACATTACTCACCCCGAAATGATGCTGCTGCCTGCGTGATTGAGGCAACTGGTCAGAAGATCCATCGAAAGGGACTTCAGCGGGACGTGCAAGGCTGAACTTCAAGGACCAAATGATGTACCAACTCGACTCTCCAATGCCGGCCCGCCGTTGTGGTGGCTTGCGCTTTGTCCATCAACTTGTGACGCTGGCGCTCGTGTGCGCGACCGCATTTCTCGCGTCTGCCCACGCTGCAGAGGAAGAGGTGCAGGGCCCGGTCAAGATCGTTCTCACGCAATCACGTGTGGTGGTGGAAGCCGGGAAAGAGAAAACTGTGGACGCGCCGTCAGTGAAGCCTGGCGACGTGCTTGAGTACCGCGCGGTTTACACGAACACCTCAGATAAGTCTGTGCGGGATCTGGAGGCGAGCCTGCCGGTGCCCGAGGGACTGAGTACCTCCCTCGCAGCGCGAAATCTGAACCCAAGCACGCAGTGCGCGCTGTGTCGCGTGATGGCACGGCTGGTGCTGAACCTCTGTTGGGTGTGCAAAACGGCAAGAAGGTGGAACTGCCGTATTCCGACTATCGTTCCCTGCGTTGGCAGGTGGGCTCCTTGCCGGCTGGTCGAAGCGTCGCAGTCACTTTGCGTGCGCGTGTCAACTCTGCCGCGCCTTCTGTGTCTCCCGCGACGCCTTCCGGCGCAGCCGATACCACTCCGCAGCGCTGAATGCGGCGTGCTTTTCTTGCCCGGGTCCCGTTCACGTGGTCCGGATCAGCATTTAACAAACCCTCTAAGGATTCTCTATGAGTACGTTCTCCACGCGCCCAAGGCGCTGGGCGTTGCGTGCGGCCGCGTCATGCGTGGTGGTATCGCAACTGGTGGCACCGTTCGGCTCCATCGCCCAGGCTCAGTCGACGCCAAAGGCCAGCGAAAAAATTACATCGCAGGCCATTGCAACGTTTGTCAACGCGGATGGCGAGGCAAAAGCTGCGCAATCCAACCTCGTTGAAACGACGGTGCAGCAGGTCGGCGCGTTCACCCTCTCTCCCAATGGCACCGCGTATGCGGCTCCCGGGTCTGAGGTGACGGTTTCCCATTACATCAAGAACGAAGGCAATGGAGCTGATCAGTTCGTGATCAAGGTGCAAGATCCGCGCAGCGGCAGCGCCCCTTATCTCAGCAGCATCGACGTCTTCCCAGGTGAGGGAAAGGCTAACACCGGTGCTCCGTCGCTGCTGGCCACCCCTGGTGTTGGCCCAGTTTCCAACGGAACGGAGTACGCAACCGCCCCTATCACCATTGAGGCGGGCGCGACCTTCCATTACGTGGTGATCTACAAGGTCCCTGCGAATGCGCCGACGAGTCCTACTCCTTGGAGCGGTACTGGTAACGTCAGCGTCACCGCGGCCAACACGGCCATTGACTACGCGAGTCAGACGCTCACAAGACGTGGACACGGTCCATGTGTCGACTGCTGCAGCATTCAATTCGACGCTGTCGGCAGCGCCCAACAGCGGTAAGGTTGACTCCACTGCAACCTACACACTTAGCTACGATATACAAGTCGGGCGTGGCCGCTGGCAATGTCTACATGCGAGCGCAGCTTCCTGCCGGTTTGGCTTACGTCCCAGGCAGCGTCAGGTGGGCTGGCTCAGTGGTGCCAAACGAGGATGGCTCCCCCAACAGTGCACCGGCTGACAAGATTTTTTTCAACGTGACTGGCAACGTTGTCGAAGCGTTGGTCAAGGATGTGGCTGTAAACATTGAAAGCAGCATCACTTTCCAGGTCAAGGTGGACACCAGTGCGGCTCTTGGTCTGCACAACGGTGAATACAAATACAGCCAGCTATCCTGCGCAGTTGCTGATCTAGCGGCTGCCAGTAATGGCACGGGTTGCGCCACCATGAGCACCGCCGCAGCGTTGCCCTTCACGATTCTGCCCACCAGCGACGTACAGATTGGAAGCATTGACGATCCCGCAAGTCTGACGGACGTGGTGGTAACGCCCCGCGGCATGCCAGGTGGCGTTGTTGCTTTCGAGATCGACATCGCAAACCAGGGCAACGCGACGGATACGTTCGAGCTGACTATCGACAACACCGGCGCGACGCCGTTCCCCGCGGGAACCACGTTCAGCTGGGTGGATAGTGACAAGCTCTCGCCGCTGCAAAACACCACGGGCGTTTCCACGCCTAGCAACCCAGGTACCGACACGGGTCCGATGCTCAAGAGCACGACCAAGAAGATCTACCTGCTTGCTAAGCTGCCGGCTAACACCCCTGTGGCCACTGGCGTGAACTACCAAGTTAAGGTGACGGCGGCTTCCGTGAGTGATGGCACCGAATCGGATACCGCATTCTTGCGCCTCACCGATGTCGTCGCAGGCTATGTGGATTTGACCTCCACGCTGGCCGGTACGGCTGCTGATATTGGTCCTGGTGCCAACCTGAGCACGGGCAACGTGTCACAGACGCTCTCGATCGTCGCAGGTGGTACGGCTTACACGTCGTCTGATGCCGCCAATGCGGCAGCTGGCCATGCAGTGTTTGACTTGTACGTTCGCAACAACGACAGCGCCACAGCGACGTTCGATTTCAGCCACAGCACGACGACCACCTTCCCTGGCAACCTGCCAGCTGGCTACTCGGTGAAGTATTACGCGTATGACACCAGCGTGGTGCAGTCGATTGCTGGTGCCGAGTTGACGCAGATCACTGTTGATCCTGGATCGTATCGCCGTGCCATCGCGGTCGTGACCCCGCCAGTGTCGGCCCCGGCTGCAGCTGCTCAGGAAATTTACTTCCGCGTGCGTGGTACTGCGAACTCGGTCCTTGGCGGTTCGATCGCAAGTGACTACATCAAGACGGCGCTTTCCGTCTCCACTGCGGCCACCAAGAGCTTTAGCTTTGGCCCGACTGGCGGTACGAAGCAGGTTGGTCCTGGCAATCCGGCTGATTTCCTGCATACCATGACCAACACTGGTAGCCAGTCCTGCGGCGCTTCCACGGGTCTGATCGTGACCCCCGGGATGTCGTCTGCTGCGCTCGCGGCCGGTTGGTCGATGGTTGTGTATGAGGACAAGGGCACACTGAACCAGTTCGACAACAGCGACGTGCTGATTGCGCGCTACAACGCGACCGACGGCCTGGTTCCTGGCTCCATTGCTGGGGGCCTCGTTTCGGCTGCATCCAAACCGTTGCTGGTTCGCGTGTTTGCGCCGAGCAATGCGTCGGATGGCGCTAGTGCGAGCTTTGAACTGAAGATCGAGGACACGGACGGCACGCCGAATTGCGGCAGCCAAACCGTCATCAACGCAGTGACGGTGAGTACCAGCCAACTGAGTCTTATCAAGCACCAGTCCCTGGATACCGCTTGCAGCGCATCCGGCACGCCGACCTCATCGGCGAATTTGCAGGTCAAGCCTGGTCAGTGCATTTGGTACGAGACCACGGTGACGAACAACGGCGCCGCAGCTGTCGCGAATGTGATGCTTAAGGACATCGTGCCTACACACACCACGCTGCAGCCGGGCACTGGCACCTGCTCGTCCAACATGTTGAATCCCGTTGCCGCTCTGGATGAGTCCGAAACCGGTGTTGTTCGCTGCGGTGGCGCTGCCAACGCTTTGAGCTCCACCGGCACCATCACCTTGAAATTCCAGGTGAAGGTCAATCAGTGATTCTCTGACGTCAGGGATCAATCCGATGACACCAGCGGTGTCATCGGTGGAGGTGAGGCCGCTCATCTCCCCTTTCCGAAGCCGCCGGACATGGCGCTTTCGGAAAGGGACTGGGAATAACTAATGCGATTCGACCATGTTTGTGACACCCGTTTGTTTAGCGCGCCATGCGGCGAGATGCGCCCTCATGCGATTCGCAAGTAGGTTCCCGTTTGACCTTGTTGCAAGGTCAAGTAGGTATCTGGCCATTCTTTTGACGCTGCTGGTGGCCTGTGGTACGGCTTCAGCGGGTGTCCCCGCCGGCACAGCCATCGATGCACAGGCCCGTGCTACTTACCGCATGGCGGGAATCGTTCAGCCCATTACTGCGCTGTCGCAGGTCACGCGGGTCATCGTGGACAGCGTTGAGGCGCTCACGGTTAGTGGCGCTACGGAAGTGCGCACAGCGCCTGGTGCTGAGCTGGTGGCGAACTACGTCCTCACGAACACGGGGAACACGAAATCGGATTACCGTTTTGCGTTGAACAACAGCGGTTGTAGCGGTAGCTTTGCATATGCGTTGAGCGGGCTTCGCCTCGTTATCGACGCGAACAACAATGGCGTACCAGACGCAGGAGAGTTCGTTCCTTTGGGAAGCCCGGTAATCAGCCTGGCAGCTGGCGCGAGCGCCAACCTCCTCGCAGTTGGCCACGTTCCTTCTCCCGCCTCTGGACAGGCGTGCCTGTCTCTTACGGCGACCACATCTTCCCAAAGCCAGACTGCAACCAAGATGTCATTGGTGCAGGCGGGTGCGAGCGCAGCCATCTCAATGCGCCAGACTGTGCGCTACGCAGATAGCACTTTGTTTCCCGGATCGAGTGTCATCCAGTTGGACCTGACTGCGACCAACACGGGCGGTGAATCCGCCATGCCGACAGCCACGGCAGGTCCATCGACCTCGCAAGTTATCGTGGATGGCGTTCCCACTCCTCTTGTCTTGTTGCGCAACGTGACGCCGGCTGGGACCCGTGTGGTGCCGGGATCATTGCGCTCCTCATGGCCCAGCCCAAAACTGTTGTATCGCTTACCTGGCGATCCGCCTTACAGCTACCGCACCAACGGGGATGTGATGGCGGAGGAAGTGGCAATTGGACTCACGGGATTACCGCCGCATCAGGTGGTCTCAATGGGATTGGACGTGAAACTGACCGATGAGCCGGGAAATCGGCCCAGTGAAGTCATTAACGTATTCGAGGCAGAGTTTAGGGACAGCTCAGGCACTGTTTCTGCCCGCAGCAATGCAGTTGTGGTGCCCGTCGATGACAGCCGCATTGGTGTGGCTCTTCAGGCGGTCTCTATGGTTCCGCAGACCAGTGCCGCAGGAGTCAACGACGGTACGGCGGTGGTGACCTTCCGGGCGCTTCTGCGCAACTACAGCCACGTTCCCGTTCGTCAGGCTCAAATCCGTCATCTTCTTGAGGGAGGTGACATGCAACATGCGTTCGGTTCGTTCTCGGCTGCGCCAACTCCTGCCGCAGGCCACTATAGCGTGGTGGCAGGTAGTGTTCGCGTGGTGAGCTCTTCGCCATCGGCGTTTAACGTGAGCCCTTCGACGGATTTCACCGGCCGCAGCGGATCGGACAAACTGCTTCTTGACGGTGCAGTTCTCCCGGTGGGTGGTGAAGTGTTGGTCGAGTACAGCATCCGGGTCAATTTTGTCGGCCGCTCAGGCACGATCTTGACCTATGCGAATGGTCAGGCCTCTCGCGGCGTGGGCGGAGACCTTACCGATCGTTCCGTCGATGGATCTGAACCGGATCCCGCAGGATCAGGTCGTCCTGACACTCAGGCGTCTTCCACGGCGGTTGGAGCTCCCCCACTGCTCAGCCTGTCGCAAGTGGCTTCTTTGCCACGGCGTATCGGCACGGATCAATTCGAGATCGACTACACAGTGACAGCGACAAACAACGGGGCGGTACCTGCCCATTCGGTGCGAGTCTTCGACAATCTTGACTGTGCCTTGCGGCAAAAGAACAACGGCGCAGTGACGCATTGGCAGATCGTCACAGCGCCCGTGGCCAGGAACGGACGTCTAGTGGTCAATTCCAGATTCACAGGCTCGGCCCCTTGCAATGACATCGTCGACCCAAATAGCGGAGCTCCCGTACGCGACGCGCTTTCATTGACAGATGGAAGCGGATCCCTGGGTTCAGGTGAGTCCGAAGTGATCAGCTTCACGGTCAAGGTGACGCTGGCGCGTGCGCAGGGGATGCGCGCGGTCGTCGACAACAAAGTCTGGGTGGTGTCTTACGACGCGTCGGCAGATCAGACAGTGTCGGGTATTAACGGGTTGTTGTCCCTGCTCTTACTGATCGACCCTCAGGGCGTCGTATACGACTCGGTGGAACGAACTCCCGTTGAAGGAGCCGTGGTGCGCGTGAGACGTATGAGCTGCCAGAATGGCGCCGTCACCCCCATCACACCGGCTGACATTTTCAATGGCACCTCCAGTGCCTTCACCTATTATGCTGACGGCAGCGCAAGTATGAAGACGGGCGTTGATGGTGAGTACCAGTTCTTCTGGCGCTCCCCTCCGGTGTCTGACCTGTGTACTTACAGTTTGATCGCTGAGCCGCCGGCAGGTAGTCTTTACCGCCCTTCTACGACCATCGCGCCTCAGCCAGGCGTGCATACAGCGTGCACGCCAGTGGTAGCCAATAGTGGTGCTCCGCAAAGTGGCGATCCGACTTCCTACTTCGGCCAGGTGGTCTCGGGTCTCAACCGGTTGGATAACAGCATCTGTGAGGTATTGCACAACCATATCCCCCTGGATCCGGCCACTTCGCGCGCTAACGCTATCTTTCTGGAGATTAGTGCCAACCGCAAGGAGATTGAGCTGGGCGACTTCGTTGACTACAAGCTCACGCTCACCAATCGCAGCGGGCTTGACCTGACCGGCATTCAATTCAGCGGCACCCTTCCTATAGGATTCACCCTTGTACCAGGCAGCGCTGTTTTCAAAGGGGCCCGCACAGCAGATTCGAGCATCGCTACAGGACGCAATCTTCTCTTTACCTTTCCAGCTTACACCGTGGCCAATGGCGCCAGTGTGAGCGTTCAGTACCGCGTGAAAGCAGGCCCTGGTGTGTCCACATCGGAGCCTGCCGTTCACCGCGCGCTGGCCACGAGCAACGGCCTTACCTCTAATGAAGCCACGTGGAGTATCAAGGTGGGCGGTGGCGTGTTTGCCGATGATGCATATGCCTTTGGCAAGGTCTGGCTGGACTGCAACCGGAACGGCGAACAAGACGGTGACAACGAGCTAGGTGTGCCGGGTGTGCGCCTATTTCTGGAAAACGGCAGCTCGGTAATCACCGATGGGCAAGGGCGCTGGAGCCTGTACGGGCTAAAGCCGGTGACACACGTCATGAAGGTTGATGCTCGCAGCCTGCCTGCAGGCGCCCAACTGGAGGCATGGGACAACCGCAACTCCGGCAGTTCTGACAGCCGCTTTGTGGACGTCAAGAAGGGCGAGTTGGCCAAGGCCAACTTTCCCATTGTGAACTGCGAAGCACGGGAGATGGTGGAAGCAGTCAACGTGCGCCGCGCTGGCGCCAAATCGAACGTTGAGCTCGACACTGCTGTCAAGACCAAACTTTCTCCGACCATGGCCACCCGCAATGTGGCTGGCCCGGGAAGCGCCTCTTCCGCACAACAAGGTGGAATGGGCGCCTCCAATGCATTGATCGCTCTGCCCTCGCGTGCCGAGAACGGCGCGCCCGGGAGTGGCATGTCTACGCAGGAGCTGACCTCTAACCCAGCATCGCTACTAGGGCCGCTGCTTCTGGCCACACCGGTTGAACTCGAAGCGCTGCTGCCAGGCCTGGACAGTCAGCCCGGTTTCCTGGATATCAAGGAAGGTGACACCTTGTTGTCTCGAAGTCTTAACGTTCGTGTAAAGGGCACCCGAGGCGCAGAGCTGCGCCTCAACGTGAACGGTACGGAACTCAGCGAACGTCGGATTGGCAAGAAGGTTTCGCTGGAGCGCACATCCGTCTCCGCGTGGGAGTACATTGGCGTCTCTCTTCAGTCAGGCCGCAACCGCTTGGAACTCATCGTCATGGACTCGATGGGCAACGTACGCGGGACCGCGGTGGTGAACGTCACCGCACCCGACGACCTGAGCAAACTAGAGATAGGCACGGCGTCTGACGTAGTTTATGCCGACCCGCTCACCCCAATCGAGTTCGTCATCAAACTTTCGGACAAAGCTGGCGTACCTGTGACTGCACGGACAGCGGTGACGATGAACGCGGATCGCGGCACTTTTGACGACATCGATCTCAATGAGACGGAGCCCGGCGTGCAAATGTTCGTGGAAGGTGGCGTTGGTCGCGTCAAGCTCACACCTCCTGCTGAACCAGGCCCTTTGCGTCTGCGCTTGACCGCAGGTGCAATCGTTCTAGAAAAGACTTTTACGCTTCTGCCCCATTTGCAGCCGATGAGTGGCGTTGGCATTGTGGAGGGGGTTTCTCTCGCAGCAGTAGGGGCGTGCCGGATGGTGCGGAGGGACATGTCAGTGCCTTCGAAGCTGAGCTCAGCGGCCTAGCGCGTGAACGTGGCAGTAGCAGAGCTTCTGGCAGAAGCGCGTTCTATTTTAAGGGAGCAGTCAAGGGCTCTTACCTGCTGACTGCAGCCTATGACTCGGACAAGACAACCAAGGATCGCTTATTCCGCGACATCCGACCCGAGGAGTACTATCCTGTCTATGGCGACGACTCCGTGCGGGGGTTTGATGCGCAGAGCGTGGGCAAGCTGTATGTGCGTATCGACAAGGAGCGCTCCTACCTGCTCTATGGCGACTTTGTGACCAGCTCCAGCGCAGAGGTCCGCCGCTTGAGTCAGGTGAATCGCTCCCTCAATGGGGTGAAGCACCAGTACGAGACGGACAAAGCACGGATAACCAGCTTTGCAAGTAACACGTCGAGCAAGCAGCAAGTTGAAGAGCTTCCTGCCAATGGACTGTCGTTCTACTTCCTCACGGGTGTTGGTGACATTGTGCCCAATAGTGAGCAGGTTGAGCTTGTTGTGCGCAGTCGCACACAACCTCAAATGGTACTTAGCAGCCGCCAACTAGTGCGCAACACCGACTACGCGCTGGAACCTTTAACGCGTCGGCTGATGCTGCTCAGTCCGCTGGCTTCGCTCGATCCCAATCTGAATCCACAGTCGCTGCGGGTCAGCTATGACGTCGACCAAGGGGGGCCAGAATTTCTGACAGCTGGGGTCGATGCACAGTTCAAGGTGGGCGAACGCGTCCAAGTGGGTGTGGTTGCTGCTAAGGACGACAACCCGGAAAACAACCGCCGGGGTTTGCAAGCCGTCACAGTGTTGGGTCGCGTGGGCGAGTCTACCGTCGTCGCTGCAGAAGTGGCGCGCACGGAATCCGATTTCGCAGGAGTGGGTGAGGGCAAACGGGTGGAATTGCGGCATGCAGAGGGCAACTTCAAGCTGGACGCCGAGGTCACCAAGACCGACGCAGCGTTCGAGAATCCAGGCGCGACGGTTACCGCTGGCCGTACTGAGGGGGCAGCTCGCGCCGAGTGGACGCTCAACGAGAGTACGCGTCTGCGCGGTGAATTGATCTACAGCAAGGGCCAAAATGGGCTCGAAGGCGCCGAGACCAGCAGCCGGAATGCATCGATAGCCTTGCAGAAAAAGCTGGGTGAAAACGTTGCAGTCGAAGTCGGCTTGCGTGACGGCAATGCTGCGGGCACCCAGGCTGGCAGTTTTGAGTACGGCGCAGTGCCCGGCACCCAGTCCGCAGGCTCGATGTCGACGACGACCGCAAGGGCGACTTCCGATGCAGTTGATGCGACCACGGTGCGTGCGCGGGTTGCCGTGCGCCCGCCTATGCTCCTTTCGGCCGAGGTGTTCGGGGAAGTCGAACAGGACGTGCACGACCGTGACCGTCGCGCTGTAGCCGTCGGGGGCAGCTACTCACTCACAGCGGCGACCCGGGTTTACGGTCGACGCGAGTTCGACTCCAGCCTTTACGGAGGGACGGGCGAGGAAGCCAGCGGCACAATGGGTGGCCGAGTCACCTCCATCTTTGGCATCGACAGCACTTACATGGAGGGTGGACGGGTATTCAACGAGTACCGCGTTGGCACTCAGGGTGTGAACAATGGTGTTGGCTTGCGCAACAGCTTTGCCATAACCGAATCACTTCGTGCGACCGGCTCCATTGAACACACCAAACAGATGAGTGGCGCAGGCAGTGATGCTACCGCTGCCACGCTGGGGCTGGAATACAACGTCGGCTCCTGGCGCGCCAGTACTTCGATGGAAAAACGCGATGCGGCAGACGGTGGTTCATGGCTGTTTAACATCGCGGGAGCCTACCGACTCGATGACGATTGGTCGGTGCTCGCTCGCGCTGTGAACACTGGAACGCAGAGTGTCAGTGCAGGCTCGCGGCGTCTTGCTCGGCAGCAGCTGGGCCTGGCCTGGCGTCCGGCCGACACCGATGTTGTCAATGGGTTGCTGCGATATGAGCATCGTCAGGAAAACATCGCTGCAGGCAGCACCTCAGTAAGCCCCTATGCGCTGTTTGGCAGCAGCGGCGCGATGCTGCCAGGCGACTATGACACCCATCTCTTTGCCGGCGTTCTCAACTACAACCCTGCTCGTGGGCGAGTGTTGACCGGCCGATATGCGGTTCGTCTGAATCGGGTCGAAGATGAGATTAGTCGCAGCAGCACGCTCACTCAGCTTCTGCACCTGCGCTACACGCGTGACATCAACAAGGACTGGGATGTAGGTGTCCAGGCAGGAATGCTGTTCGCACGCGATGGCGGTCGGCAGCAAACTTACGGCGTAGAAGTTGGATATCAAGTCGTTCCAGGCCTCTGGCTGTCTGCAGGCTACAACATCCGCGGCCTGCGCGACCATGAACTTGCAGGTGCGAACTTCACCGACCGCGGGTGGTACCTGCGCGTGCGGTTGAAGTTCGATGAATCCAACTTCGGATTGGGCGCAGCATCGGCTCGTGCAACGTTGGCTTCCCCGGCTCGATCACAGTCTCCCGAAATGGAGGCTACGACGGCAAATACCCCCCCCCCCCTCAGTGGAAGATGATCGACTGGACCTTGAGCTGACCAGCGAACTCCATTGGAGCGACAAACTTTTGTTTGGCGAGGGCAAGGAACTAGCGCCTTACGGTCGCGCGCGGATCGAAAGGCTTGGGGCCAAGCTCAAGCAAGACAAGCGCTCTCAGGTCCAGCTGAGCGTGGGGCATGGCGTTAACAGAGACCAATTAGATTCATTGTGGTTGCCGCGATCCGTTGGGCTCAGAAATGCTCTGCGTAAAAGCTGCGGTTGCAATGTCTCCTGGAGCATAGATTCCCAACCACTTGAGCGCACGAGCTCAGCCAAAGGTGTGCCGTTGGATGTCCAGGCACATCCGTTTACGCTCTATGTCCATGCCCTGTCGGATACGTTAGCCGGCGCCCGCCGCTGACACCATTGCTAGCAACTAATTGAGTTTCAACGTGCGATTTCAAAAAATTTGGGCGATTTTTCGCTTGTACATCGATCGCTTTAGGGCGCGTAGAGTTCGTCGGGTTTTGCGTGCACCCTTGATCGGATTGAGTGCAGTTTTTGCCTTGCTTTTCCAAGTGGATGCTGAAGCACAGCAACAATATTGGTATTGGTCGCCTGGGACTACCAACTGTGCAAACGGGATCTACAACTCCACCAGTCAGGATGTCAACAACTGGAATTGGGAAACCGCTTATTGGTGTGCACCAGGAAGCAATTCAAGGCAGCCTTGGAGCAAACTTGCGTCCGCGGGAAATAGAACGGCGGTTTTCACCAAAAATGCGCGAGTTGAACTGGAAATTGTTGGCGCTGACAACATTCGACGTTATGTAAACAATATTGAAGTAGATGCCAACATCAATGTGGAGTTCATTGATCTCACAAACACCGGCGAAGAACTTTATTTCACCAATGAAGTTGATTTGCATGTGGGTTCTAATTCGAATTTTACCATCAAAGGCAGGTTGCGTGGTCCTTCGGGACTGCTCAAACGAGGCCTGGGTACCTTGGTGTTGGCGCCGCTCGCCAACTACGTTAACTCATACCCAGGCACGACGGTCGTACAGCATGGTACGCTGGCATTGGATAACGCGTATGCCATGAGCGGCAGCGGCGCAGACGTGGCGGAAGGAGCAACGCTGGACCTTAGGTCTATAACCATTTCAAAGCCTGTTGTGTTGGCGGGGACGCTCTCAGGAAGCAACGCGAGTACCAGTGGGACTGTTAATCTATCCGGCTCGGCCAGTGAGCTTCGTTCAAATGGGTCTTTGACGCTCTCTGGAACAGTTACAGGCAGTGGGCCACTACATAAGGTGGGTTCAGGCACTGTTGTACTTTCGGGAAGTGCGAACAATTACTCAGGTCTTACCACTGTCACAGAGGGCGCACTTCGTGTGACCAGTTCCGCAGGTCTAGGGGCAACAAGTATGGGGACGGTGATTGCCTCTGGTGCCACGCTCGAACTGCCAAGTGTTTCACTCGCAGCGGAGCCGATTAGGCTCGATGGGGGCACGCTCTTGGCGAGTGGAACCTCATCAGCGCTTGGCCCCATCTCCCTTGGCGCAGACAGCGTCGTGCAGTCAACGGGAGCGTTGTACCTCGACGATATAGTGTCTGGAGACTTCACTCTTACAAAGACAGGCACCGGGATTCTCTACAAATCAGTAGGTGCGACCAATGCACCTGGTCCAAAAAAAATTGTGATATCGGGTGGTGAATTAATCGGTGCTAGCAGTCCTGAAGGATGGCCAATCAGCACAGCACTGTCTGTCGCGGCTGCGAGAACATATAACATGGGTTCCGGGATGACGGCTTGCCGATTCGCCTCAATCGAGGGGGCGGGTGCAGTTAACTGTGGTACTGCCACATTGACGCTTGGAGCGGTTCAAAGTGCCGCTTTGACTCCTGGTGTGGTTCCCCTTGCAGATTATCAAGGCACGCTGACTGCGGGGTCCATTCGCAAGACGGATAGCGGCATTCAATTGATCAGACTGGCTAGCACTTATAACAGTGCCACGGTTTCTGGCGGGACGCTGCGCCTTATGGGCACGGTGACCGCGCTTGGCAGTAATTCGGCACAGTTCACCGTTGAAGGCGGTGCAGCGCTCGACCTTTCTGCACTCGACGCAGGCACAGCCGCACGCCCGCTCGCGCTGAAAGGCGCGGGCGCTACATTCAGCGCGAGCAGCGGCACCAATTTTTGGTCCGGACCCGTTTCTATAGACCCAACGGCAACAAATGCGAAATTTGACGTGCCAGCGAGCGGAGTCAGCTTGACCATCTCGGGAGCTCTTTCCGGTTCGGTAAGTACTAGCAAAACCGGCGCTGGATCGCTTTGGCTGAATCATGCGTCCAGCAATTACAGCGGGACGCTGACTGTCGATGCGGGAACGGTGGGTGGTCTAGGCTTGCCCGATGGCAGCGCTGTTCTGAAAACCGGCACAACGCTGCAGCCCGGCGGACTTAGCACGGCAGGTACTTTCCGAGCTCACAATCTGACCCTCGAATCGGGAAGCACCGTTGCATTCCAGATGAGTGGGCCCGGCGAGGGTGGCACCAATGATCTTGTGACGGTCAATGGGAATCTGCAGCTGGCTACGGACACCAAGATTGTGGTGGCACCTGTTTCCGGAAGCCTGAGTACTGGCACATACACCTTGTTTACATTTTCCGGTGCGGCTCCAAGCGTACCGTCCAGTGAGGCGCCGAATCTGACATTACCTGCCGGGCTCAAGGGCACCATTGCAGTGGTGGGTAACAAGGTCACACTGGTTGTGGAGCAAGGTCCGCTGTACTGGACTAACAGCGCTTCCGTTTGCACCAGCTTGGGTGGAGCGGGTACGTGGAATACCACGTCTTCCAACTGGTGCAACAAAAGCTCGGGTGGCACTAACGTTCTGTGGGACGCCGGCAGGGATGTGAGTTTTCGCGGGGTAGGTGGATCGGTGAGCCTTTCACAAGTACATACCGTTGGCAACATGGAGTTTGCGCCTACAACCGCGCTGACCCTTGCCGGGGGCGGACTGAGTTTTTCCGCTCCTCGCACTTTGACGTCGTCTGGGTCAACTGTCGTAACGATCGTCTCGCCCATTAGTGGGGCCGGCAGTCTGACGAAGGCCGGGGGGGGCACGTTGCTGCTAAGCGGAAACAGTAGTACCTATGCGGGGTCGATCACCGTCAGCGAAGGGACGCTGGCAGTCGAGACGAGCTCGACCGCGCTGGGTACCTCTGCTGGTAGCACGACAATTATGGGAACGGGCACCCTTGATATACGAAGTCTTAGCATTGCTGAGCCCGTCACCCTGAGTGGTGATGGTACTTTGGTTGCGAGCACTGGCAGCAGTACTTTGACTAACGCATTGGCGATCACTGGGACAGAAAGCAAGATTTCTGTGCCCGGCACCCAGCTCACCATTTCAGGAGCGCTTTCGGGAAGCGGCGAGGTAACCAAGACGGGCACAGGCATCCTGTTGCTGAGCCCTTCTAGTACCACCTACGCAGGTACGCTAAATCTGAAAGAAGGCGAGCTGATAGGTGGCTCTCAGAGCAGCACGGCCGCTCCAAATGTCTCCCTGATTATCAACTCCGGCGCGAAGCTCTCCCCCGGGACCACTGCAGCAAACACCAATGCGACTTTTTACACCAAGAACCTCGCCGTTGAGAGCGGGGGCACGATTTCGCTCCAAGTTCCCGAGACCACGGAAGGCAGCGCCGCTAACGACTACGTGGTCGTGGACGGAAATCTTACCCTTAAGGCGGGTGCAAAACTCGCGCTGGATATTACGAAGGAAGGCACATTTCCCCTTTTCAAGTACACGGGCGACTACGTTGGGGGCATCCTAGATTCGGACATTACTTTGCCAACTGCGATCACGAACGCTGGCGTGGTGGCAACGTTGGTTCACGACGTTACTACCAAGAAGTTGAGCGTTTCTGTCCAATCAATCTTCTACTGGGCTCCTGGCGGCGGCAACCCTTGCAGTGCCACGGGCGGTACGGGCGCATGGGCGAACACATCATGGTGCACGAAGGCGTCAGGTGGAACCGCTAGAGTCTGGAAAGATGGTGCCTCCGCCGTCTTTGAAGGTCCAGGTGGCACTGTAATGATGCCCATGGCCACGCAGCAATTCCGCGAATTCAGGTTTGCGAATACGTCGCCCTTGACCTTTACGGGAGATGGGTTTTCAGTATCATCGCAGAGCACACTGACTTCGTCGTCGAGTCATGAGGTCCAATTTAATTCACAGATTGAAGGCTCCGGCACGTTAACAAAAGCGGGGCCGGGCACCGTTGTGCTGAACGCATCGGGCGGCTCGTTCAGCGGATCGATGGTCGTGAGTGGAGGCACTCTGGCAGTTTCAACTTCGACGTCCCTCGGTACCACGTTAAGCACCACCACCGTCCAGCTGGGCGGTACGCTGGAACTTCGAACTGCGCTGACCCAGAACAACCCCGGTACTATCGTTCTCGATGGCGGTACTGTACTTTCGAGTGTTAACGCGCAAGGGACGAACGTTATTGCTTCCCTCGTGAGAGTGGACCGAGACGCCACTCTGCGTGTAAATCATCCGACTTCATTGCGTGCCTTGTCTGGAGCGAACTCAATTCGGAAGTTGGGAACGGGTGCGCTTCAACTGATGCCGGTCGATAGATCGAACTACTCAGGCACATTGACTGTGGAGGAGGGTACATTGGCCGCAGTGGGAGCGGGGGCAATTAACGTCACGGTCGCTTCAGGTGCAAAGCTGGCACCAGGCCAAACCGAAGCGGCCACCCACGTTGGCACGCTACAGGCTAAGAAGCTCACTGTGAACGCCGGTGGGGTAGTTGAGTTTCACATTTTTAGCAACGCCGACGGACAATACGATCAGATTTCTGCCACGGATCTCGAGCTCGCGGCAGGCACCAAGATCAACATCAGCGCTGCAACGGGCGGGTCCTTGGCGCAAGGCACATATCACCTCTTCCAATATACGGGGTCGTTTAGTGGTGCGTTTCCTACTGCTGCAAACATTACCGTTCCGTCGGGATGGGAAGCCACGCTTCAACACGACCAGACAAACAAGCAAATTACGCTGACGTTGGCATCCAGACCACTTGTGTGGAGTGGGTCCGCAAACTGCAACGCGTTGGGTGGGTCTGGCAGCTGGACCGGAGGCGCTACATGGTGTACTTTGCCATCCGGCGGAGCTTTGACACCTTGGGTCCCAAACGCGGGCGCGAGTTTTACGGGTGCGGGCGGAATCGTAGATGTCAGCCAGAATGTGGCAGTCGGCAACATGACATTTGCGGCGACCGGTGCGTTGGCAATCACCGGTAGCGGAGGATTGAACCTGACCGCAGGGCGGACATGGACTTCGACAGGAAGCGATGAGGTGACGATCGGCACTACGCTGACAGGCAGCGGCGCGCTTACAAAGCGAGGCGGGGGCACCGGGGCGGTTGTACTGGCAAGTGACAACTCTTCGTACATGGGCGTGGTCACTCTTGACGAAGGGACGCTTGCCGTTAGCCACCTCGGTGGCCTGGGCGACTCCTCCCATGACACCGTGGTGAATCCAGGTGGCACGCTGGAATTGCGTGCTATCGCGGGACTAAGTGAGCCTGTCAATCTGGCAGGCGGGACATTGAGGGGCACCGGTGTCAGCAGCCTTGCTGTTGCGCTCACGATTTCCCAATCTAGCACCATTGAGGTGCCGTTGAATGGGCAGTTGACCTCGGCTATGCAGGGCTTAGGAACCGTTACAAAGACCGGCCCCGGCGGGTTGTGGCTTAACCCCGGTGTAGGCTTCACCGGGGCGCTGAACGTGGGGGCTGGTGCTGGCGTTCTCGGAGGGAGCGGGACCGCGGGCGCTGTGACCATCGGTGCATCCAGCAAGCTTGAGGTCGGTCTTGTTGATGCGGTGGGCGTTTTCGACACTGCCGAGTTGACGCTGGCGTCCAACAGCCTCGTAACATTCCATTTGGGTGAGCCCGGTATCGAAGGTGGGAGCAAGAACGACCTCGTACGCGTGGTCGGCGCACTCACTCTTGCCGCGGACACACAGATCAGCATCAACGCCTCTGCAGGAAACACGCTGAGCGTTGGGACTTACACGCTCTTCACTTACGGGAGTTTCTCAGGCGTCCTGCCAAGTGGCACCATTTCCGGACTTCCTCCTGGATACAAGGGAACGTTGCAGCACGCAGGGGGGAACAAAGTTCAGTTGGTTCTGAGCTTAGATCCAATTGTCAAAGTCGTTCGCAAGACGCTAACAGGCAGTGGAGCGGGCAATTTTGTGTTTGACTTGACTGGCCTGTCTGCAAGTCAGGTGACGGTGAATGTGCTGACCGCGGGCACTTCTGCCGAAAGCGCATCGCTGACAGGGACCGCTGGCGTACAAGTGTCGATCAATGAGACGCAGCGACCAGCCAATTGGCCTGTGGACAAGCCGCTTGTGGCGAGCTGTGAGGATACAAACGGATCGGTCAGTGGCAACGGGTCCACGGCTTTCGGTGTGTTGAGCGGGACGACACTGACGGTGCCGGCGGCCAACTTGCGCGCTCATTCGACGATCGTGTGTACGTTCGAAGAGCAAAGCGGAGCGACGATCACCGGCGTGCTTTTCAATGATGGCGGGGCACCCTCGGCAGGCGTTAACTCAGTTACGCCTAACGACGGACTGCGAGGCGCCGGGGAGGTCGGCCTGGGTAGCGCGACTGTTCGGCTGACCGACTGCGGCAGTAACGATCTGGTGGCGACCACGACTGCCTCAGATGGCGGCTGGCAACTGACAGTTCCTGCTGATCGAAGTGGCATGCCGGTGTGTGTGGTCGCAACGCCACCTACGGGCCATCTGGCAACCGGCGCGAGCGCAGGGGCGGCAATGGAAGGCATATCTCTGCCCGATGAAACGCCGACCACTGTGAACGCTTTAAGTTTGACATTCAGTCGCAACCAGAACCGGATCAGTTTTCTCGCCCCCGCCAGCGGCGGTGCGCTAATATTCAACTTTGGTGCTGTCCCTCACAGCAAACTGGAGCCCTTGGGTGCCTTGAACCAGTCGGGCGCGCCCGCCGGGTCCGTCTTTTACGCACAGAAGTTCATAGCTGGTACTGGCGGTACCGTGACCTTCGTGACAGGGGCAGGGGTGAACTCTGCACCTATGACAGGATGGAACGAAGTTCTTTTCCTTGACCAAGGATGCACCGGCACGCCGGCCGGTCAGCAGCCGCTTCCGAGCTCGAAAGCCATGGTTCAGGGCGAGGTGATATGTGTGCTGATGCGTCAGGACATTGCACCCGCCGCTCCAGATGCAACAACGCGTTCCGTGCCTGTGGAGGCGACCTTCACGTTCGTCACAACTCAAGTGGCTGAGACGTATGTTCTTACCCACACGACCACAGCCATGTCCTCGTTGGTGAGCGTCGAGAAGGAAGTTCGTATGGCCAACTCCAGCGGTGTGGGGAGCGGGGTATGGGAGAAGAACAATCAAGCAAAGCCTGGGTCTACTCTCGAGTATCGGATTAGGGTCACCAACAACGGCAATTCACCTGTGGGCAATCTGAAGTTGAGTGACCACACCCCGGCTTACACCACCTTCCGCAGCGCCAGCCTTGAGGGCGAGCTGCCGGCGGGATTGACCAGTTGTGTCAAGAACACCCCGTTGGCTGATAGCAGCGTGGATTGCACCTTGGCCCAAAATGCGGGAAGCACGCCAAAAACCGGCAATATCACATGGACCTTTAACGGGAAGCCTTTTTCCTGCCAAGACCGTAGAGCTTCGGTTTGTCGTGGATGTCGCGCCATGACAAATGCTCCGGAGAGCTTCAGCACCACGTCATTCGTTGGCATCGAGGGCGCCGAATTTTTCGACAAACACTTAAAGGAAGGTCCGGTGATCAACGTTGAACAGGAGACGCGCCGGAATGGGTCTGGACCACGCAAGGCACGCGGCGCACGCCGTGGATCGTCTGTTCCTGGAGTCGTGGAAGCGCTGCCATTCAATGTACCTGCGCAGGTCTTGGAACTGGCCATGTACGCATTTGGGGATTTGCCCTCCGCGCAGGCATGGCTCGACGAGCACCATCCTCGATTGCGTTCAAGCCCGACCAAGGCCTTAATGCGTACTGACGGCCTAGTCGTAGTTATGCAGATGTTGCAGGCGATCGCAGAAGGTTCCGAGCTGTGATGAGACGAGATGCATGGTGCTGGGCAGACTCATCTCCTGGGGGCCGTGACTTAACCGTTCGGCGGGCCCCGCAGAAAGCGAGCGCGCATGCGGTTCAAGCCTCTCGGCGGGAAGTGCGGCCCTCCCATGGGAACGAGGAGGGATTCTGTGATTAACGGTTATGCATGGCGCCTGGTGCGCCCTTTGCAAGGATTCAGCTACAAGCGATTGGTGCCTTCCTCGGTCGCAGGTCGTTTTCATGAAGTTGGCGACAAGGTGGCCTACGCTTGGTCTTCAAGTGAGATCGCGTTCCTGAACATGCTCGAGCTAACGGGCTCACATCCTCCTGCCCAACTCATACGGGAGAAGCTGCAGCTGCCATGTGGGAGCCGGATACCCACCTTGGACGCCTGTCTCGCAGATGGCACTCTGCGTCGTGCGGATGTATTTCCAACTTCGCAGCTCGTGGGGCGGCTCAGAAGAGCAAATCTTCCTGGTGTCTGGATCGAAAGTAACCTCGTTTCCGCTCAGCACATGCTGGTGCTCAACCTGGACCATTCTGAGGTTTCCCAGATCAGCCTCCTTAGCTCGCGAACGATGGACAGAAGAGAATTGTTCTAGTTCAGAGCAGTGCTCACAAGACTGGACTGCCCCTAGTCCGGTAGACAAACCCCGCCTATCCTTTGAGCATAGGAGGGAGTGCGATGAGCACCCAGAGGTTTACACCGGAATTCAAGGAAGAAGCAGTCAAGCAGGTTGTCGAGCGCGGATATACCGTGCCCGATGTTGCAGGCCGTTTGGGCGTCTCGGCGCACAGCTTGTACAAGTGGGTCAAGGCGGTGTCGCCGGACAAGTCTGAGCAGCAGTCCAAGGAGCTGCTCGAAGCCAAGAGCGAGATTCTTCGGCTGCGGGCCCAGATGCGCCGAGTTGAAGAGGAGCGCGACCTGCTAAAAAAAGCCGCGCGGTACTTTGCCAGGGAGCCCGAGTGAAGTACCGCTTCATGAACGAGCATCGCCATGAATATCCGCTGGCCCTGATGTGCAGGGTGCTACAGGTGGCACGCGCGGGCTTCTATGCCTGGCTGCAGTGCCCACTGTCCGAGCGGGCCAAGGACGATGCCAGGCTGCTGGAGCTCATTCGGCATTCCTACGCTGCCAGTCACGGCGTTTATGGCGCTCGGCGTGTCTTTGGCGACCTGCGTGAAGCGGGAGAGAGTTGCGGCCTGCATCGTGTGGAGCGGCTCATGCAGCGCCACAAAATCAAGGCCGTGCGTGGATACAAGAAGCCACGCGCGATTGCGGGAAGGCCGTCCATCATTGCGCCCAACCATCTACAGCGCGAGTTCACCGTGGACGCACCCAACAAGGTCTGGGTCACCGACATCACCTACATACGGACGTGGCAGGGCTGGCTGTATCTGGCGGTGGTGTTGGACCTCTACGCTCGTAAAGGTAGTGGGCTGGTCCATGAAGGCCTCGCTGAGCAGGGAGCTGGCGCTCGATGCCCTGTTGATGGCGGTGTGGCGCCGCAAGCCTGCAGGGCGCGTCCTGGTTCACAGCGACCAGGGCAGTCAATATGGGAATGATGACTTCAAGCGCTTCTGTGCAGCCCACAACCTCGAACCCAGCATGAGCCGGCGCGGCAACTGCTGGGACAATGCTGTTGCCGAGTCCTTCTTCAGCAGTCTGAAAAAGGAGCGCGTCCAGAAGCGCATCTACAAGACCCGGGACCTGGCGCGCGCCGATGTCTTCGACTACATCGAAGCGTTCTACAACCGTACCCGTCGCCACAGTCATCTGGGCGGCATCAGCCCCGAGGCGTTTGAACGCGCCTCGGCTTGAGGCGTGGGGGTGTCTACTAGACCGGGAGCAGTCCATCCACCTTAACAAGGTGTCGATGAAACCGGCAGCAGCCCACGAGTACCAATCACATGCATACTTAAATCGACGCCAGACATGCTGAACCACAGTTGCCGATGCTTTAGTTCGCGACGATGCCCGTGTGCCTCAATTCGCCGTCACGCGATGCCTAGTAATCAGTGTGGCTGTAGTCCAGCGTGTCAGTCCCCGCACCACCGGAAACGGTGTGGCTAACCATTTCGATGTCCTGCAGGATGTAATCGTCGCGCGCCCCACCGTCAAGTCGGTCAGCGCCCATGCCTGCGGCGAGGAGGTCGTTTCTATTCCCACCATACCAGGTGTCATTCCCATTGCCTCCGCCAAGGTACCAGTGCACTGGTGTGTCCATTGGGAAACATCTGCGTCGCTTTTTTTGGTTGGAACAGGGGTTGTTAATGATCGGAGGAGTGCAGATCGTAGAGCTGTTGCTGCAACTGGTGTCTTCGCGCCCCGGCTGCTGCGGACCTGACGCAGACTCGCATCACTCAAAAGTGGCTTCCACTTTTTTCTGCGAAGCCAACTGACCACTGTATGAGGGTGTTCCCGCCCTGGGAAAATTGCGAAGGATTAACTATGTCGTTGTTCTCAAGTATTGCCAAGGCGGTAAAGGCGGTCAAACAGACCGTGGTGAAGGCAGCGGTTGCGGTGACAACGTTCATGTCGCCCGTGACCAACGTGATCTCGAACGTGCTGAGCGAAATTCCTGTGGTGAGCACGGTAATGGATTGGTTTTCCAACGTGATGTCGGGGCTGACGCCGCTGTCGTCGCTCTCGCAAGCAAATTTCAACGAACTCAGCGCCTCCAAGCTCAACACCCTAGCGAGCAACATGGTTCTCAGCGTGAGACTATCGACGGCCACAGACATCCAATTGAGCGAATGGCTGCGAGCGAATGCAACGCAGGCCAGCTCCCTTGATGCGGCCTTGGGCTACATTTCGTCCAAAGCGATGAGTAACGCCAGCGATGCGCATGCAAAGATGGGCGAGAAGGCGCTTCTGTCATGGCTGAACGCCGAGCCAAACAAATACTCTGACTCTGCAGAAGAGACGCGGACCTTGAGCGCGATCAGTGAGGCGGGTGTGGCAACCTTCTCTCGGTCAACGATGCAGACGCTTTATAGCGAGGGCCGACTCGGGGAGCTCAGTGGTGAGCAGCTCCAAGCCTGGCTGATTGCGAGTGATACCAGAATTTCCGAGTTGCCCGATGAGTGGTTCTCCACGTGGTCTGTTTCTGTCATCAATGGACTGAGCCTAGAGAAGTTCCAGACACTTTCCGTCAGCCAGTTCAGGAACTTGAGCACGGAGACGTTTGGCGGCTTGCGGGCCGCGCTAGTGGAGTCGGTGGCGACAGATCCGGCAAAGATGGCGGTACTCAGTCAAGCAAAATTGCTTGCGATTTCGCCATCGACATTTGCAGGGCTTTCCGCCAAGTTCATGAGCGCTCTTCCCGAGAAGCTGCTGGCACAAGTGCAAGGTGCGCAGATCGAGCGCCTGAGCACGGGGGAGTTCGCCCAGCTTGGAGCTGCCTTCATCAATGGAATGCGCGCAGCCTGGGGTGGGATCACGGCAGAGCAGGTTGCGGCACTTGGCGATGCGCAGTTTGCCGGATTGAGCAGCCAGGTTCTTCAGGGTCTGGGCAAGCATGCAGGGGCCGGAATGAGTGTGGCTCGACTCCAGTCCATGCAACCAGAGCGGGTGGGTCAGCTGACCCAGGCGTTCAGCGGACTGACGGATTCGGTGGCTGCGAGCCTCAATCTGGCGCAATGGGGCGGGGCCACCAGGGAGCAGATCCGGCTGCTCAATGCACACCAGATCCAGACGTGGCTGACCGATGCGGTGATCATCAACCTGAGCGATGCGGTGGTGGGCGGCTTTACGGCGGCTCAGGCGCCGTCCTTCAGTGTGGAGCAGGTGTACAGCCTTGGCGCACGTATTGCGCTGCTCAGCAGCGAAGCGTTTGGACAGCTTAGTGGGACTGTGCTGAAAAGTCTGACCTTTGCTCAAGGCATGCTTTTGTCCAAAGATCAGATCCTTGCGCTTCCACAGGAAGGCATCAAGTACCTGTCTCTTGCAGTGTTCCTGACACTGAATGACGAAATCATTGGATCTTTGACGTCGGAGCAAGTCAAAAGCCTGACGGCGCCTCAATTGAAGGGGCTTTCTGACCGTTTCGCACTGCTGAGCCAGCAGGCCATTCAGGCACTTACCGCTGAGCAGAAATCATTGCTGACACAGGAGAATCTCGGCGCGTTGGCCGCCGAGCGGAAGGAGCTCCTGTTTGCTAGGCGAGGCGCGGCCGATGCGCTTGTATCAATTGACAAAGCGCTGTCAAAACAGTTGGTGGCCGGTTCGCTAATCTCGCAGTCGATCTCGGCATCCGTGAGTAGCCTTCCTACATTAATTGCGCAGCCTTTGCCGCCCGGCCGATGCGCAACAGTTGGTCCACAAAGCAGACATCTCTGCTGTGCAAAGTATTAAGGACGTCGAAATTCCAGGGAACAGCAAGCTGGTTGTTGCACATCTGTTGGCGCAGGAGAGGGCTATCAATATCGATGGCACGGGAGGAGCTGTGAGTATTTCGTCGGCATCCACACTTCAATTGAGCAGCTGGCGCGACGAGCGTCTCTTTGCAAATATTTCCCGGGATCTGTTGATCGAGGACGGAGGCACCGCGTCATCAATTGATCTGACGAAGTTGGTTACCGACGTTTGGCTTTACTCAAAGGAGCGAATTCAGAGCAAAGTTCTGCTATCTGCCGGCGGTGGAGACGATTCGGTGCTTATGGGCAATAGTACTGCGACGGTAAAAGGAGGAGCAGGGACTGATACGGTCAGCTATGCGGCACTTGGTGGCTCATTAGAGCTGTCCATAGACGATAATGGGACCGCAGAGGTAAGAAAGATCATTCTTTCTGGAACAGAATATGTCGGAAAGACGAAGACAGAGAGTGAGACGAGCAGCTATCTGTCTGTTAGTGCTGAACGCTGGAGTCAGTCGGGACTAGTGCGCGTCGATCAGCTGCAGGACGTGGAGAGGTTTATTGGAAGTTCAGGAGCCGACGTTCTTCAGGGTAACAAGGAAGGAAACGCACTTGCAGGGGGCGGCGGAAACGACAGGCTGATTGGAAATGCTGGTGATGACACTTTGATGGGAGGGGCTGGTAGTGATGATGTCAGGGGTGGCGACGGGGACGACTATGTTTTCCAAGACATCGAACTCATGGTCACCGACACGTTGTATGGTGGAAACGGAAACGATACGATCAACTACTCACTAACTGATCTGACGAAAGTTAGAAACAGTGGACTAGGGGTGCGTATCAGTCTAGCCCAAGGGCTGGCTTGGAAGCACTATGTAGAAACCAGTTCATCTGACCACGTTCTAGGTTTCGAAAACGCCGTTGGCACCAATGCTGCAGACTGGCTCGTCGGCGATGGACAATCCAATATCTTGATGGGTCTGGCGGGCTCCGATCTCCTTGATGGAGGTGAGGGAAATGACGCGCTCTTCGGCGGCGACGGCGATGACACACTAAATGGAGGTATGGGTAGCGACACCCTGTATGGCGGCAAAGGCGCGGATTGGGTGCTCGGGGGCAATGGCGATGACCACGTCATTCAAGAAATCGATGCTCACGACAGCACTTTGGTTGGAGGTCAGGGCAGGGACTTGCTTGACTACAGTTTGACAAACATCTTAGGAAGCGAGCGGTCCAACACCGGTGTTATGGTGGACCTTGAGAGCGGCAAGGTGAAGAAGTTCACTGATGGCAATGAATCCAAGGGAATCAAAGGCGGCGACACAGTCAGTGAGTTCGAGGATGTTGTCGGCACCCGTCTCAATGACGAGCTGCGAGGAGGGTTGGGCGCCAACTTGTTGTATGGGTTGGAGGGTGACGACATCCTCTTTGGTGGTGGTGGAAGCGATACGCTTGCCGGTGGGCAGGGTGCTGACAGGCTCAGCGGGGGTACGGGCAACGACATCATCTTGCAGGATTTTGATGTTGGCAATGACACACTGGTGGGTGGAGAAGGAAGCGATACGGTTGACTATCGAACAAGCGATGCCCTTGCAAAGGGCATCGTCGCAAACCTCTCTACTGGCACCGTGGACAAAGGGAATGGATGTCGCGACACGATCAATGAGATTGAGAACGTGATCGGGACTGCTCAGGCGGATGTGCTTATCGGTGACTCGGCTCACAACGCCTTGTACGGTCAAGGTGGCAGCGATGTATTGAGGGGCGGCGGCGGTAGCGATACGCTACATGGTGGACGAGGCGCTGACGAGGTGCGTGGCGAAGACGGCGACGACTGGATCGTGCAGGATGGAGATGCGGCGCGCGATACGTTGTATGGCGGCGAGGGCATGGATACCGTTGACTACAGCGCGCTGGTCTCGAAAGGTATCACCGTCGAGGTTGGGCAAGACTTTCGATGTAGACAAGGGCAACGGTTTCAAGGACAGGCTGGAAGAAATCGAGGGCATTGTGGGCACCACCGGCGGTGATTCACTCATGGGTGATGCGGTCGGCAACCTGCTCGATGGTTACGACGGAGATGACGTGCTTCGCGGTGGTGCTGGGAATGACACCCTCAAAGGCGGCAAGGGAGCGGATCGCCTGTGGGGTGATGAAGGCGATGACTGGATCGTGCAGGACGCCGATGCGAGCGGCGACACGATGTACGGTGGCGCAGGCGTGGACACCGTCGATTACAGACAGCGCTTTGGCGGTTCAGGTTCTGGTGCCAGGGGGATCAATGCGAATCTCCAGACTGGACGGGCATTGCAGGAGAGCGGCGCAGCAGATGAGTTGATCGAGATCGAGAACCTGTGGGGCTCGACGAAAGCGGACACACTCACCGGTGACGGTGCCGACAACATGCTCGTCGGGGCCGAAGGTGACGATGGACTGTTCGGCGGCGCCGGCAATGACACCCTGGCCGGGGGACATGGTGTGGATCGGGTCGATGGAGGAGACGGCGATGACTGGATCCTGCAGGACTTTGATGTTCATGAAGACACGCTGTTTGGCGGTGCAGGGATCGACACGGCGGACTACCAGCTGAGTTCTGACGCATTCGAGCGCAGCCTCTCAGTAGTTGAGCGCGAGACGATCGAGCAGATGGGTCGTGAGTCTATCCAACGCCAGGAAACTTATATCAAGAAGTTGCTTGAGCGCAAGGAAGGCGTCTACGTGGATCTCGCGCGGGGGATGGCCACGAAGTTTCTGGGCAACTCTGAGTATCGCGACAAGCTCTCCGGAATCGAGAACGTGGTGGGCACCGTGCTGCGTGACACGATCAAGGGCGATGCGCAGGACAACCTGCTGTTGGGCATGGCGGGCAACGATAGGCTCTACGGCGGCGCAGGGGCGGATACGCTTGATGGCGGAGCAAATCACGATGAGCTCATGGGTGGTGAAGGCGATGATGTGCTGGTGTTTGGCGCTGGCGGCGACGAGGTGAATGGCGAGGCGGGCGACGATTTGATCGTCCGCCAGCAAGACGGGCTGGATACGACGAGCAGTACGCTGCGGGGCGGTGAAGGGACGGACACGCTGGACTACAGTGCCCGCGGCCTGGGTGTTGCCATTGTGCTGGACCTGGCACAGGGCATGGTGGTGGAGCGGCTGTCCACACTTGGCGTGCCGTCCTACGGTGTCAATCATCAGCTCCAGGAGATCGAGAATGCGATTGGCACGGTGGTCAATGACATCCTCAAAGGAGATGGCCGCAGCAACCTGCTCAAAGGACATGCCGGGAACGACACGGTGCTGGGCATGGGGGGTGATGACGAGCTCTTCGGTGGCGATGGCGCTGACATGGTCGACGGTGGCGATGGCAATGACCGGATCCTGCAGGAGCTCGAGCGCGTGAGCGACACCCTGGAGGGTGGAGAGGGCGTGGACACGGTGGACTACAACGTCACGGCGTTTGCCAAGGCGCGCGACGGTGGGCTGGGCTACCGCGGCATTGTGGCCGATCTGGGTCAGGGCAAGGTGTACAAGTTTGGTGAAACGGATAGCAGAGGTGTTGACCGCCTCAGCGGGATCGAGAACCTGATCGGCAGCATGTTGAATGACACGATGACCGGTGATGCGCGCGGCAACCTGCTCTCGGGTGGCATGGGCGACGACCGGTTGTACGGAGCTGGCGGGGACGACGTTCTTGAAGGGGGTCTGGGAGCCGATCTGTTGGATGGCGGTGACGGGGACGACCGCTTTGTGCAGACTATCGATATTGCGAACGACACGCTGGCAGGCGGCGCCGGATCGGACACGGTTGACTACACCCGTCCGGACCTGAGCGGAATGAGTGAGGAGCGCAGGGCCTCGGGCATCGCTGCGGATCTTGCTGCGGGGACTGTGTACAAATACCGGGGCCTGAACAACAACATCTTCGACACGGTCTCGGACATCGAGAACGTGGTGGGCACGGCGCTGGATGACGAGCTCAGAGGCAACGCGCAGAGCAACCACTTGATCGGGGGCAATGGCAATGACTGGCTCGAAGGCCGGGATGGCGATGACGTGCTGGTTGGTGGCCTGGGCAATGACAGTCTGAGCGGTGGCCAAGGCAACGACACGCTGGAGGGCGGAGAGGGCGATGATCGATACATGTTCGACCGCCTTGATGGCGTTGACCAGATCGCTGACACAGGTGGATGGGACACGCTGTCGTTTGGAGATGTCTCCAAGAATGAGCTGTGGTTCAGTCGTGCGGGAGAGGATCTGAGTGTGCAGGTGATCGGTACGGACAACGGGGTGATGATAAAGGGCTGGTACAGGGCGGATGCAAGCGCAAAGATCGAAATGATGACGTTGAGCAATGGCGAGAGGCTGTCGGGTAACGCTGTGGAGAGCCTGGTGCAGGCCATGAGCCAGTTCTCTCCTGCACCCATGGGCAGTGTCAGCGGTGCACTCCTGTGCAGGAGCAGCAGATCGCCTCAGCAATCGCTGCCAACTGGCAGTGATCCATTCATACGCATCGTTGAATGAATGTAGACATGAAATGTCGACCACGCTGAGCTGACCTATGGAGTTGTGTTTATCAGGTCGAGCAAGAAGACGTCGATCCGATGCATGTTATGCAGAGGGATCAGTTGAAGGAACCAAAGCGACAAGCGCACGAGATCTGGTACAAACGTGTGAGGATGGTCGACGGTACTGCTGCGGTGCGCAGAGCAGCCACATACGACCGCTGACGCCTGCGGGCGCACTACTTTGTGATGTCGACAAAGGCATTGCCCGCTAGTAGAGACGAAAACTCAATGCGCTGCTGTGTGCGGTGACTCCGCTATCCGGTGGAAGTCGTGAAGGGTCAGCATGTCCGGCTCTAGGAAGGCACATAAGTCAGCACAGGTAGGTCTAGTGCTCCAACGGGCTTTTATTCTGCACACCTTGCTTCAGCTTCGCTTTCATGAGCGACGCTGCTCGCCACCCTAAGGTGCCAACCAAGGAAATATATGATCCGTAGCCGAGTGATGTGCGGAGTGGAACGGCTTCCCTTTGACAGAGAGATCCAACGTTTCCTGGAAAAGCATGCTCACCACCCATTTCCCGTCCGCGCTGAGAAGATCGCCTTGCTAAACCTCAAAGGGCAGCTATACCGGGTTGTGAACTTTGATGGCCCTAGCGCAGTTGTGTCGTTCATCCATGCATTCGCACCGTTCGGCCTTCACGACCGAACTACGTTGTCTGAAGATGGCTATGAAGTGATCGATTCGATCACCGGTGAACCATACTTTGGGAAGTTTGATGCCGTTATGCAAGTGGGATACAGCGCATACCCACTGCCAGAGCTTCCGCTGGAGCTTAGCCACGAAGTATGAGTCCAGCTGATGCGCCGTAGATATCTGTGGCGCAGATGTCAGCTGAAAACCTGGCAAGTATCGGATTCCGCCAAGCAGGCCAGAACGCCACGGACATTGCTGAATCTGGATTTCTTCATGTAGAGACGTCCTTTGGTGACGTTCTCCCGGAAAACCGCGACAGGTCAAAACTAGAGGTACGTGGGCTGCTGCCGGTCTCGTTGACACCGGCCTAAGCTTCTTGAGCTTGCTCGAACTGTACGGGACTGAGATAGCCGAGCGTCGAATGACGGCGCGTTGGGTTGTAGAAACATTCGATGTAATCGAACACGTCTGAGCGGGCCTGCCCTCGTGTGCGGTACACCTTCCTGGCCGTGCGCTCGGTCTTGAGCGAGCTGAAGAAGCTCTCCATGGCCGAGTTGTCCCAGACCTCGCCGGCCCGGCTCATGCTGCAAGTGATGCCCTGTTCATCCAGCAACTTCTGGAAGTGCTCGCTGGTGTACTGGGTGAGTTCAACCCATCGTTGCAACACGTCCTATTTGGAGGTGTTGATGAATGTGAAGACGAGGAAGAAGAGCGCGTCGTTGCGCGCAAAGTTGCGCTCGCCCGGACGACCTCCGGTCCCGCACCGTGCAGCGCGATGGCCGTTCTGGCAAGCAATCGCCCGTGGGCTCAGCAGCGAGGACGCGGCCGCCTTTGCCGGGGTGTCCATGGCCGTTGGTGCCCGGTGGTTCCGACAATGCGGCGGTATGCCACCTTCGCATCTAGCACCATCCGCGCCGCAGCCCACCGGCCGTGACCCTGTTCGTTCGCCGAGCGTGAGGAGATCGCGCTGGCGCGTGCCTGCGGCGAGGGCGTCCGGGAGATCGCCCGTCAACTTGGGCGTGCCCCCTCAACGATCTCGCGCGAGCTGCGGCGCAACGCGGCGACGCGGGGCGGCAAGCTGGAGTACCGTTCTCATACAGCGCAATGGCATGCTGATCGTGCAGCCAGAAGGCCCGAGGCAGGTCAAGCCGGCGGGCAACCAGGCGCTTCGCAAGTACGTGCAAGATCGTCTTGCGGGAAACATCGCTGACGCCGGGCGGGCGAGCGATGGCCGGCCCGCAAGTGCCACGGAGCGGTCGACGGCAGGGGCGTCGGCAGGCGCGCCGATGGTCGCGCGCTTGGAGCCCTCAACAGATCTCCAATAGGCTACCAATCGACTTCCCCGAGGACACTGCGATGCGCATCAGCCACGAGGCGATCTACCAAGCGTTGTACGTGCAGGGCCGCGGAGCGCTGCAGCGTGAGTTGACGGCGTGCCTGCGTACGGGCCGTGCTCTGCGCGTGCCCAGAGAGCGCGTAAGGGGTCGTGCGCTGCCCCCAAAATTTAGCCACACGACGGTTTGGAGTCCAATTCACCCTGAGAGGAAATTGGACGATGAAGAAGCGATTCACCGAGGAGCAGATCATTGGCTTCCTGCGCGAGGCCGATGCGGGCATGAAGGTCAAGGACCTGTGTCGCAAACACGGATTCAGTGAGCCGAGCTACTACGCCTGGAAGGCGAAGTTCGGCGGGATGAACGTATCGGACGCGCAGCGCCTGAAGGGCTTGGAGGCGGAGAACACGAAGCTCAAGAAGCTGCTGGCGAACTCGATGCTGGAGATCGATGCGATGCGGGAGGTGCTCAAGGGAAAGTAATGGCCGTGGCGGCGAAGCGCGATTGCGTGCGGCAGCTGCAGGCCAAGGGCCTGAGCGAGCGGCAGGCATGCCGGTTGGTAGGCATCAGCACGAGCGTGCTGCGTTACCAGCCGCGCGAGGACGGCAATGAGCCCTTGCGCGAGCGCCTGAAGGAGTTGGCCGGCCAGCACCGCCGCCACGGCTACCGAATGCTGCACAGCCGCCTTCGCAACGATGGCTGGTCGATCAACGTCAAGCGCACCTACCGGATCTACCGAGAGGAAGGCCTGATGGTGCGCAAGCGCCGCCGCAAGAAGCTGCCGGTGCCGCACAGGCAGCCGCTGCTGCGACCCCTGCAACCCAACGAGGTATGGAGCATGGACTTCGTGTTCGACGAGCTGGCCAATGGTCGCAAGGTCAAGACGTTGACGGTGGTGGACGACTGCACGAAGGAAGCCGTGCAGATCGCGGCCGACACGTCGATCCCGGCGCTGTACGTCACGCGCGTGCTCGATGCCGTGAAGGCCGAGCGGGGCCTGCCCAAGGTGCTGCGCACCGACAACGGCCCGGAGTTCGCTGGCCGCACGATGCAGGACTGGGCGGCGAGAAACCAGGTGGAGCTGCGATTCATCCAGCCGGGCAAGCCGGTGCAAAACGCCTACATCGAGAGCTTCAACAGCAGGTTCCGCGACGAGTGCCTGTCGCAGCACTGGTTTGCCAGCCTGGGGCACATGCGCAGCGTCATCGACAACTGGCGCGACGACTACAACCACCACCTGGCCGCACAGCACGCTTGGCTACGTGCCCCCGGCTGTGTTCGCCGCTCGATGCCGGCAGCATGCTGCCGGCATCGAGCAACACGATCCATCGACTACGATGACAACCCCGGACTCTGGATCAGCGTGTTGCTAAAGCTGGGGGCAGCGCAGTCGCGGGAAGTCGTTTGTCACCCCGGAGATCATGATCAGCGAGCGACCGGCCAGCGTTGAAGATCGAGCGGTACCTGGCCACTGGGAAGGTGATCTCATCCTTGGACTGGATAGCTCGGCAATTGGAACGCTGGTTGAGAGGACGACGCGCTTCACGATGTTGCTGCACCTGCCGCCTCTGCCTGGCCATCGTCAGCAGCCACGAGACAAGCACGGCCCCGCATTGGCTGGTCACGGCGCTGAGGCGGTCAGAGAGGCGATCACCAAAGCCATGAGTTCGCTGCCGAAGCAGCTGAAGAAGTCCCTTACATGGGACCAGGGCACCGAGATGGCCCAACACGCGCAACTCTCAATGCACACTGGCCTGCAGATCTACTTCTGCGATCCACAGAGTCCTTGGCAGAGAGGCACCAACGAGAACACCAACGGGCTGTTGCGCCAATACTTTCCAAAGGGCACGGACCTCAGCGCGCATCGAGCAAGCGATCTACATGCAGTGGCGCTGGCCTTGAACACGAGACCACGCAAGACGCTCGACTGGCACACGCCCGCAGAGGCCTTCAATGAGCTGATACGCTCGACCAGCAGACGCAGTGTTGCGACGACTCGTTGAATGCGGGCTGACTGCCCTGGTCCGAGTGGTGCAGCAGGGCCACTGGTTTGCCCCGGCGCCACACGGCCATCATGAGCGCGTCCACCACGAGCTGCGAGGTCATGCTCTCCTGCATCGACCAGCCCACGATGCGCCGCGAGTACAGGTCCAGCACCGCCGCCACGTATAGCCAGCCTTCGGCCGTCCAGATATAGGTGAAGTCGGCCACCCACTTCTGGTTCGGGCCATCAGCCTGGAACTGGCGGTCCAGCACGTTGTCGGCCACCGCACTTCGCGCACCTCGGTCCTTGGGCAGTCCACGCCGTCGGGGTCTGGCTCGCAGCGCCTGCTCACGCATGAGCCGCTCGATGCGGTGCAGCCCACAGGTCTGACCTTGCTCCAGCATGTCGTGCCACACGCGGCGGGCGCCGTATGTACGGTCACTGCGCACAAAGCTCTGACGCACCTGCGCGCCCAGGACCTCATCGCTGAGGCTGCGCCAGCTCCTGGGTCGCGTGAGCCAGGCGTAGAAGCCGCCCCGCGAGACACCGAGCGCCTCGCACATCAGATTGACCGGCCAGGCCCCTCGGTGTTTCGCCACGAAGCCGAACTTCATATCGACTCCTTCGCGAAGTAGGCCGCGGCTTTTTTCAGGATGTCACGCTCCATCTTGAGCTTGGCCACTTCCTTGCGCAGCCGCGCTATCTCCGCATCCTGGGCCTTTTGCTTGCCATTGCCGGGGAACGCCTCCTGGGGCTCATCCCGAAGCTCACGCACCCACTTGCGCAGCACGTTCTCGTGAACGTCCAGGTCCTTGGCCGCCTGGGCCACAGACACACCACGCTCGCTGACCAGCTTGACCGCCTCGAGCTTGAACTCTCGGCTGAATGTCCTTCTTCTCTCCATGAACCACCTCCGGTTTCATCTTCCACCTTAACAAGGTGTCGATGAAACCGGCAGCAGCCCAAAACTCGCACGCTTGGCGTAAAGGGGCTCTTCATCGCCCGCCCGCAGGTACTTCTTAATGGTGTTGCGAGCCAGGCCTGTACGCCTGGAGGGAAACCTTGCACATAGGCCTTGTATATAGGTTCGAGGCGGGCCTTGGCATCGCCGGCGCCCTCAGCCTTTTAGCCGAAGATAGCGCTCGGCCACATGCCCCAATTTCGAGGTGGACATGAGCCAATTCGTTCTTGTTTTTCGTCACTTAGTGAAAAAGTGACCGTGTTCTACGAGAGGCTCCTACTGTGTGCATCGTAGCGTAAGGAGAAAAAGTGACACTCCAAGTAGAAGTCATTTCTCATATTTACTTCGGTAAACATGCCGTTGTAGCATTGAAATTTCACGCCTTATTAACGGGATCATCACGCCGTGTGAAAAGCACATTGGTCTCGCTTCTAGAAGACGACGTATCTGGCTTGGGCAGTGCTATGCCACTAGTGCCATGCCACTTTTGGTCGCCAAGCGCAGTGCCTTAGCGCCCCAGCGTTGCACATAACGCATTTCGTTACCCCGCCATTCGGTTAATCAAAGCTGGAGCCATGGGCTTACTGGCTTGGCTGAGTATAGCTGTTTAATTTTTAATCGGGAAACCAATTTATGGTTGCATTTGGCAAAATGCATTGACTATTGCCGCCTGATTGTTAATTAGAAAAAGGCAAGACAACAATGGCATCGATTAAACTCAACACAACTTCTCAAGAAAAATTTAACAAGCTGACGGTGGCTCAGCTCAACGAGTACGCTACACACGTTCAGGGCTCAGGTCTCTCGACGGCGAGTGAAAGCCAGCTCGTGGGTTGGCTTAAAGCAAACGCCAGCACGACTGCGACACTTAGTAAAGCGTGGGCATATTTCACGCCCCGCATGATTTCTAGTGCTTCAGAGATACATGCGCAGATTCCTCAAGCAGCGTGGGTCGAGTGGTTACGCACCCCTGCCAGTTCTTTGTCCTTGTCTTCTGCTCCCCATTTGATGTCGGACATCAGTGCGAGCGCGGTCAGTCAGTTTTCCAAGCAGACTTTGGATGCGATTTTTGCGGTTGGAAAACTATCGGGCATGAGCGGCTCGCAACTGCAGAGCTGGACTTCGCGCAATTCCGTCGCGTCATTGTCCGAGACATGGATAGGAGCTCTGTCTGCAACTGCAATTAATGGTCTTGCTTTGAGCGGCTTTCAGGCGCTTTCCACCGCCCAGCTCAGAGCCATCAGCACTCAAGCTTTCGGAGGATTGAACGGAATTCTTATCAATAGTCTGTCGAGTTCAATTGCAAGGATGTCTACCCTGACGGCCGAGAAGTTGCGGATGATATTGCCCACGGCATTTGCGGAGTTGACTGGTCAGTTTATTGCCCTGCTTTCTTCATCCATGCTGCAGGAGATTCAGTCTGCTCAGCTGACAAATCTACCGGGGGCCGAGTTTGGGAAGTTGAGCAAGACCACACTGTTGTCTTTGACCAATAGCTGGAGTGGCGTTACGGCCAATCAGATGAGTTCATGGTTGCAGGGCGCAAGCAACACGATTGATCAGCTAGGATCCAAGATTATTGCTGCTTTGCCAAAGGAGGCATTTGCAGGTGTTCAGGCTGACGACGCCAAGCTGCTGACTGCGGAGCAAGCAAAGGTGCTTAGCGCGTCCCAGGTTCAATATCTCGGCACCGCTATCGCGGGCTTTTCCACCACTGCTTTGGCTGCCATTACCGATGATGCGAGCAAAGGCTTATCGGCCGAGCAGGTCGGCTCGCTCAGCGATGTTCAGTTCAGGGCTCTAAGTGCGGCCGCGCTCGGTGGCTTGAGCCAACAAGCAGGCTCTGGGCTGACCGCCGCTCAGATTGCAGGGCTCACGACAGCCCGCTTCGTCAGCTTGAGCCTGCCTGCGATTGCCGGGCTCACCAAGGGGGCAGCGTCAGGAATCACTGACAGCCAAGTCAAAGTCATGTCTACCAGGCAGGTCGCTCAACTTGGCGCCGTGCTGGATGGCATCCGGCCTGAGACGATCTCGAAGATGACCAATGTGCAGTGGGCTGCACTAACCGCGACCGCAATCTCCAGCCTGTCGTTTGATCAGGCGGCGGGCATTGACAAGGAACAAATCGCTGCTCTTACACCTGATGCCGTTGCTGGCTTCTCGCCTCTCGCACTGATGGGTTTACGACCTGAGGCAGTCAGCGCGTTTACCGTGGAGCAGGTAGCGCGGATGAGCAGTGTTCAAACGGCGGCTCTGGAAAGCAAAGTTGGCTCTTTGAGTTCGGAGGTACTCGAGACGCTCTCCGAGCAGCAATGGCAAAGCATGTCTATTCAAGCGATTAGTTCACTTTCGGTTGAGCTGTGGGAGCAGCCGCTGGGGTACACGCGTGAAATGCCTGCTTTGCCAGATCCAATGAGCGGCGTTCCTTCCAATCCTGATTATGGAATTGAAAGCCCGGCTTGGAAATTACTTGAAAAATTCCGCCAACCGATGAGTCCATATTCAGCGTACAACGTGGAAGATCGAATGCTCGGTGCAGTCTATCGCTATTGGGCGCTGAACAATCGCGTGTATCAAAAGAGCTTGACAACACAAGGGGTCGGGAAGCTTACCGAAAGTCAGGGCGCATACCAGCGGAATTTGCAGTCTCAATACGAAGCTCAAACAACGCTGATTTCCCAGTATCACTGGATGTCCACTGCGGTCTTGGGTATTGGCTACCTGATAAACCATCCAGGGATGTACGGGCCGGACGGCGATGCCAAAACGAAGCTGGGGCGGTTAAACCTTGCCCGTGCAATTATCGGGGCAGGTCTTGAGTCTATTTTGTACGTAGGAAATGCCTTTCGTTATTCCCCTTCCGCGCAAACTGATCCGGAATACGGAAGCAAGGTCAAGCTTGCGCGGCAGTGGGTAGGTGCCACGGCAGGCGTGGGATTGACTTTGAACGCAATCGTCGGTTTGGGCGGATCCATCAAGAATCTGATTCTTGCAATCGACTCAAACAATACGACGGACATTGGAGTTGCCGCCGTATCCGTGGCTGGTAGTGCGGCAGGTTTTGCGACCAACTTGACCAAAACAATTGCTGCCATTGGGACATTAAGCAATTGGAGTGATGACTCCCTCAATTTGTTCAACGTCGCAGGGTCTGCGTTTGGCGTAGCCAACGGGCTTTTGGGCGCGATCGCAACAGGTGTATCCCTAAAAAATAGTGCGTTGACACGCGGACAAAGGGCTGTTATTGCCGCGGAAATGAGCACGCAATTAGGGGGCGGTATTATTCAGGGCATATCCAGCTATGTGTTGGCAGCAAATCTTGCGCGCAATGCCAGCAGCGGCGCAAGCATCGTGGGTCCCGCGCTTGGTGCCACGCTGGGAGCCCTCATGCTTGCGCTCTCTCCGATGGAAGTGCGCGCGATCGTCGAAACATCCAAGTACGCCGACCGCCTCGACGAGCTTGATAAAAAAATGAGCGCATATGGGTATGAAGGAGATGGACTGCTACGCGATTTGTACCTGGACAAGGTCAAGATTGATGGTGGAAGTCTGAGTAGTCAATCGCTGTTGACTCTAGTGGGTTCAACAACTCTTACGGTGATGTCTGCCATGGGTATGGCTGCCGGGCCTGTGGGTACGATAGTCGGTTTCGTGGTTGGATTTATCCAGATGATTGTAAAAAGCATCCAGCAAAAACTCTTGGAGGAGCTCGCCGAAGATTACGCCAAGAAGATCATGGCTAGGGGGGGGGGCCGTGAATTCTTCGGGGCGAATCATGACGCACAATACAAAATTGTGCTTGACGATCCTTCAACGGTTGAACAATTGAAGAAGTTGCAAGAAGCCTTCTCCGTGGACAGCGTTGTAGCACTGACGACCACTAAAACTTCTCCCACGGCCCACGAACTGGCAGCCATTACCGACTTCGCGGATGATTTTAATACCGCGAAAGTTTTCATTGATAGATTCGTCGATGGGCTTGTGATCGCTGACAGCACGATCGAGGTCACCATGGAACAGGGCACTGTGCGAATTGGAGAACCTCCGCTAGGCAAAGATCGTCAGCTGATTTCCTTCCTTAGCCCCTTGCTCGCGCCGGGCTCGGAAGAACGGACCACCGTGTCTCAAGGCAAGAAGGCCAACAAGATCGTGTTGGACATTAAGGGGGAGCGCACTGGCGCTTTGTCGATGGAAGTGCACACACGACCATTGACTTCTCTAAGGTGGTCACCAAAATTAAAGATGGAGATCAACTGCACGACATCACGCTGCAGATCGAGGGTGGCCATGGCGATGATGTCGTGATTGCAAACACTGGCAAGATGCAGTTCGACGGAGGTGGGGGCTGGGACGCCGTAAGCTATTACGCACTCGCCGAGGACTCGAAGATTGTGGTAACTGCCACAACCACCGGATTCGAGGTGCAGAAGATGCCGGGCAGTACCAACTATTACCAAGAAGTTTCCAACAGTCAGACTGTCGTCTACGGCACGGATCAGACTATTACAGAGTACCGGGATTATGAGTTGATTTCGGCGCCAGACTACCGTGTGCGCACCGACGTGCTGATCAACGTCGAGAATATCCACGGCGCGAGAGGCGCTGACTACATGCAGGGCAACAGCTGGTCAAACATCTTCACCGGCGACGCTGGTAACGACACTCTTTTTGGGGGTGGGGGTAACGACACTCTTTTGGGTGGCGAAGGGCTTGACTCATTACACGGTGGGGATGGTAACGATTCGCTGGTGATCGATTCGCTTTATTTCGATAGCGTAGATGGCGGAGCAGACTTTGACACCGTGGATTTCAGCCTGTTTAGCTCGCCTAACGGCGTGGATGTAAATCTTTTGGAAGGGAAGATGGGGTCCCTCGGAGGAGGTAAGAACCAAAGTATCGTTAGTGTTGAAAGCGTTACAGGCACCTCGAAGAGCGACAAAATCGTCGGAGGGAACGGCGCAAACGTGTTGGCCGGGGGTGCGGGTCTGGACACGCTTCACGGTGGAGATGGCAGTGACACTCTGCTGGGTGGTGCCGCGGCCGACAGCATCTATGGTGAGGCGGGGCACGACTACATTCTTCAAGAGATTGAAAGTGCCACGGATTTCATTTACGGGGGTGAGGGGGTTGATACGGTCGATTACAGCGGCCCTATTGGCAAGGCTGCCGAGGCGAAGATGGGTGGCCTTGGAATCGTCGCGGCCCTTGGCGAGAACGATGTAGGAACAGTCAGGAAGGGCAGCAATCCCGTCGACTGGACCAATTCAATCGAGAACATCGTTGGGACGTCGTTGTCTGACAGCATCTCCGGCAATGAACGCGGCAATCATTTTTCCGGCGGTGAAGGCGAAGACACTCTTGTAGGCGGCGGCGGAGACGACCTGTTGTTTGGCCAAGTCGGGGACGACGCGGTGCTCGGCGGCACCGGTAACGACCTTCTCTCGGGCGGATCAGGCGCGGACACGCTTTGTGGTGAAGAAGGCGACGACATCCTCTTTCAGGATCTGGAAGCCGCCAACGACAATCTTGATGGAGGCGCTGGCACAGACACCCTCGACTATAGCGTTACACAGTTTGGGACCGTGTTCGCGCAAAGTTTTGATGGGTTTGTCGCATGGGATAGTGAATATGCGCGCAAAGAGGGAGATAACTGGCTAACTAGTCTCCTGCCTGGACAGGTGCAGATTGTGGATGAGGTGACGGATGGATATCGCATCAAGAGCGGAGGTTCAGGTGCAAATGGCGACACGTTTCTTTATGTACAGGACGCTGGGACCAATGACGCGTTTTGGAAGCAAAGCATCGAGTTGATCCAGGGAGAAACTTATTCTTTCAGCTTCCAAGCACGTTCTGGCGAGAGTGAAATTGTTGAGCTCTATGTTGACGGCACTGTCGTCAAGAATTCTATCAATGTTAACTCGCCAAGTTCATGGACCTGGCACACCTACACTTTCACTGCACAGAGATCTGGTGTTCAATTCATTGAGTTGGGGAGTGCCAACGTTAACAACGTCAATAGCCGATTGGCCTTTGACAACATGGTGCTCAAAAATGCACGGACTACTGGCGTCAAGATTGACCTTGTATCGGGCACTGTGGACAAAGGGAACGGCGGCATCGATGTTTTGAAAGGGGTCGAAAACGTGATCGGCACTGAGTGGGCCGACGTACTGAAGGGCGATAGTTCTAACAACGTATTGACAGGTGAATCCGGCAATGACGTGCTACTGGGAGGCGACGGCGCGGACATTTTGAGAGGGGGGCAAGGCTCCGACACCATCGACGCAGGATCTGGCGATGATCAGATCCTTCAAAATATCGAACGGGTGAGGGACGTGATCAACGGCGGAGATGGAATTGACACGGTCGACTGACAGCCTGACTCAGTTTGATGGCAGGAGAGATCTAATGGAGCAACAGGGCATCCAGGTTGATCTTTCCAGCGCGGTCGTTACGGTCAAGAAGTTCGGCAAGGTTGATTCGACGGCCGTGGATGAGCTGATTGGCATTGAGAACATCGTTGGGACTTCACTCGATGATGACATCAGAGGTAGCAACGAAGACAACGCATTTTTCGGAGGTGATGGCGCGGACTTCCTGAGCGGGAGTGGTGGCGATGATGTGCTTGGTGGTGGTCGTGGAGACGACCTACTGGACGGAGGTACGGGCGACGACACATTGATGGCGGGTCACGGAGCAGATAGCAGCAAAGGGGGCGAGGGCAATGACAACTTCATGCAGGATGTTGAGGGAGTAAATGACACCCTCGATGGAGGCGCTGGCACCGACACAGTGGACTACAGCATCAGCACGTTCGGAACTGTGTTCAAGCAGACATTTGATAGGTCCACTCCATTCGAGACGGACTACGCCTATGTCGAAGAGGGCAATGTCGCCGGATCCTTCAAGATGATGGGGATGACGGCTACGTCTGACTTGTTCTTTGTTGTCTCAGGTAAGCCGCATGCCTCCGAAAAACTCGAGTTGTGGAGGCAGAGTGCCATCTGGCGTCAGCAGGCCGTTCTGGCTAAGGGTGAGTCTTTTACCCTAAGTTTCGAGGTGCAGTCGGGCGCAGCTACGCCCGCAAAGTTCCAACTCTTCATCGATGGCCAAGCGGTCGGTAGTCCTTCTGCGGTCAGCGCTGCAACGGGGACCAGAACGGTGCTGTTCTCGTTTAAGGCGGCCAACTCCGGCCCCAGCTCAATTGAGCTGAGGGATTTGAATGCAGGGCAGGGCGGCGCTGACTACGGCTTGGACAACATCACTCTGACTAACGTGCGCAGCTTCGGCATTGAAGCCAATCTGTCCGACTCCATGAAGCAAACTGTGAAGAAGTCCAACGGATATGTCGACAAGCTTGTTGGATTTGAGAACCTGGTCGGCAGCTCTCTCGGAGACACGATCACGGGTAGCAGTGCTGACAACCTGCTCCAGGGTGGTCTAGGCAATGACGTCATTCGAGGCGACGACGGTAACGACATCCTGGCCGGAGAAGAAGGGTCTGACACCCTTGAAGGCGGCGCTGGCGAAGATCTCATTCTGCAAGACCTGAATTCCAGTGATGTAGACCTCCTGGATGGCGGCGCTGGTGTCGACACGTTGGACTACAGCGTTACTTCACTCTCGCAGCTGGGTAAAGGCTTGGCAAAGGGTGTCAATGTGGACCTCGCTGCTGGCACAGTCAAAAAACTTGAATCCGCTGTGGACAGAATCTCGAGTATTGAGTTCGTAGTTGGTAGCCATTTGAATGACACGATCGGGGGCGACAGTCAGGACAATATGCTCTCAGGGGGAAATGGTGACGATGACCTGCGCGGGGGAAGCGGTGCGGACACCCTGTATGGTGGCGATGGTTCGGACACCCTGCTCGGAGGCGTCGGAGACGATCTGCTCACTGGTGGTGCTGACAGGGACAGCATCAATGCTGGCGAAGGCGATGACATCCTTCTCCAGGACATCGAATACGTCGACGACACGCCTGTTCAGGAGATCAAATTCGTCAGTGACACCATCGATGGTGGAGTCGGTGTGGACACCGTGGACTACAGCTTGACCACCTTCTATGGGCCTCGGCAAGGGGTCCTGGGAATGACGGGCATCGTGGCAGATCTGGCCCTGTCAAAAGGTCACGTGAAAAAATACCACAGGTTGTCCGTGGAAGGCGCCGACGATCTTCTAAACATCGAAAACATTATCGGTACCTCGTTGAATGATGCTATCGCCGGCAACGCAGTCGGCAATGTGTTCAACGGAGGCGCTGGCGTGGACAGGCTTTCGGGCCGCGACGGGGACGATGTGCTGGAGGGCGGCGCTGGAAACGACTATCTTTACGGGGGAAATGGCCGGGATCTTCTCGTTGGTGGTTTGGGATGGGATGTTGTCGACGGGGAAGCAGGCGATGATCACATCCTGCAGGACATAGAGAGCGTCAACGATGAAATCAATGGAGGGGCGGGAGTCGACACCCTCGACTACAGTGTGACAGATCTGTCTGGCCGTAGCGCAGAGCGAAACGGCTCGGGCATCGTTGCCGACCTAACCCGCGGTAAGGTGTGGAAGTACGGAGGTCTTGGTGAGGCCGTGTTCGATACCGTGCTGCAGGTGGAGAACGTAGTAGGCACAGCTCTCAACGACACACTGTTCGGCGATGGCGTCGCAAATCTGCTTTCCGGTGGGGCAGGCGACGATTCGATCAACGGTGGACAAGGCAACGACACGTTGATGGGAGGCTTGGGCAAGGATGCCCTGCATGGTGGCGATGGGTTCGATACGGCGAATTTTGGTGGTCGAGGATCTCCGCTGCTCACCCAAACATTCTCTGACATGGCAGGCTGGACATCCGACTATGTACTGCAGGCTCAGCAAGTTACCGGCGCGGGCCAGGCCGGTCTTACCTCGCAAGCACCTGATTGGGGATTTACAACCCGCACTGGTCGAAACGGCGGGTCAGACCAGTTCCTGATGGTCGACGGTGCCAGTGCCGCCAGCAAAGCCTTCTGGAAACAAAGCGTGACGCTGATAAAGGATGCAACCTATCAACTGACTTTCGCAGTGAACTCTGCTGGGGGGGCAAAGCCTGCTCGGCTGCAGGCCCACCTGGGTACGTCGGCTGTGGGAACCCTAGTGGACGTGGGTGGTGCACAAGGCTGGCAGCTGATGACCATCAGCTTTAAGGCGACGTCCTCCGAAAACCTCGCTTTTGCTCTAAGGGATCTTGAGACTGCGGTTGACTCCAATGACTTTGCTATCGACGATATGAGCCTTGAGATGATCAGCGGACCCGGTTTCAATATCGACCTGTCTCAGGGCATGGCCAAGAACCTGGCAACCGGGGAGATCGACACTCTGACCAGCATTGAAAACGTGGTTGGCAGTGATTTTGATGATTCGATTGTCGGAACCTTTGGGGCCAACACCCTCAATGGTGGCGCAGGTAGAGATACGCTTGCTGGTGGCAGCGGCGATGATCGCTACGAGTTCAACCGCGGTGACTCGGCCGATTCCATTGTGGAGTCGGCGGGTTCGGATGCGCTCGCGTTTGGAGAGGGCATTGCGTCCAATCAGTTGTGGTTCTCCAAAGCAAGCGTGGATCTGAACATTCAGATCATCGGAACCGGCGACATGGTTACCATCAAAAACTGGTACTCCGGTAGCAGCTCTAAGATCGAGACCATGAAGCTTGCTGATGGCAAAGCGCTTACAGCAACCAAGGTGGATGCGCTCGTTCAGGCAATGGCGGCGTTTCAGCCTCCGCCTATGGGCCAGAATAGTTTATCCAGCGAGCACCAGCAGCTGAGCCCAGTCCTTGCAGCCAGCTGGCAATAGTCGGGGTCCAGGTAAAGGGGCGTCGTCTATGACGACCCCCTTCCGCGTCCCCCCACGGACTTCTCGAACGGGGTTGCCCCAAAGTAGATGCACCCGCAGATGTTTGTTTCAGCAAAGCTGCGATTTGCGGTGATTGGGCTGCAGTTGGTTCCAATTGAAGTCCCCTCGATTTCCTGAGCCAGTCAGAAGTAGAGGTTGGGGAACAGTTTGATGACCTGCCCCCCACCAGCCGTAGCAGTCTGAAGTTCAGTGAAGTCCGTCAACCACCAGGAGAATGACGGACATGAAGAAGAGCAGATTCAGCGAGGAACAGATCATTGGTTTCCTCAAGCAGGCCGAGGCCGGCATGCCGATCAAGGAGCTGTGCCGCAACGGCGGTTTCAGCGACGCGACGTTCTACAAGTGGCGCGCCAAGTTCGGCGGCATGCAGGTCTCTGAAGCACAGCGCCTGCGCGAGCTCGAATCTGAGAACGCCAAGCTCAAACGACTGCTGGCCGAGGCTCACCTGGACATGCACGCGCTCAAGAGCGTTCTGGGGGTAAAGCGCTAGCCCCACAGGCCAGGCGCGAGGCGATTGGGCGTATGGTGGCGGACGATTTCAGCCACGAGAGTGTGGATATCGTGGTGGACTTCGGCATCTCAGGCCAGTACGTCACCCGCGCTCTGGATCAGGCTGCGCTGTTTCGTGGGTACCCACAGGCAGTGCGCACCGACAACGGTCCGGAGTTCACCAGCCGGGCCTTCATGGCATGGGCGCAGGCTCATGGAATTCGCCACATCCTGATCCAGCCTGGGCGTCCCATGCAGAACGGCTACATCGAGAGCTTCAACGGCAAGTTCCGTGACGAACATCTGAACGAATGCTGGTTCGAGACCCTGCATCAGGCCAGGGTGGCCGTGGCAGCCTGGCGAACGGACTACAACGAGGTCAGGCCGCACAGTAGCCTGGGACGTATGCCACCGGCTCGCTTCGCCGAGCTGCATCGCCAGCGCACTGGCGATGCAGCTCAATTCCCTTCAACCAAGAACCCCATCGAGTAATCTTGAATCCGGACTTCCACTTTTGATTGGTACTGCGCTGCCCCCAGCTTTAGCAACACGCTGATCCAGAGTCCGGGGTTGTCATCGTAGTCGATGGATCGTGTTGCTCGATGCCGGCAGCATGCTGCCGGCATCGAGCGGCGAACACAGCCGGGGGCACGTAGCCAAGCGTGCTGTGCGGCCGGTGGTGGTTGTAGTCGTCGCGCCAGTTGTCGATGACGCTGCGCATGTGCCCCAGGCTGGCAAACCAGTGCTGCGACAGGCACTCGTCGCGGAACCTGCTGTTGAAGCTCTCGATGTAGGCGTTTTGCACCGGCTTGCCCGGCTGGATGAATCGCAGCTCCACCTGGTTTCTCGCCGCCCAGTCCTGCATCGTGCGGCCAGCGAACTCCGGGCCGTTGTCGGTGCGCAGCACCTTGGGCAGGCCCCGCTCGGCCTTCACGGCATCGAGCACGCGCGTGACGTACAGCGCCGGGATCGACGTGTCGGCCGCGATCTGCACGGCTTCCTTCGTGCAGTCGTCCACCACCGTCAACGTCTTGACCTTGCGACCATTGGCCAGCTCGTCGAACACGAAGTCCATGCTCCATACCTCGTTGGGTTGCAGGGGTCGCAGCAGCGGCTGCCTGTGCGGCACCGGCAGCTTCTTGCGGCGGCGCTTGCGCACCATCAGGCCTTCCTCTCGGTAGATCCGGTAGGTGCGCTTGACGTTGATCGACCAGCCATCGTTGCGAAGGCGGCTGTGCAGCATTCGGTAGCCGTGGCGGCGGTGCTGGCCGGCCAACTCCTTCAGGCGCTCGCGCAAGGGCTCATTGCCGTCCTCGCGCGGCTGGTAACGCAGCACGCTCGTGCTGATGCCTACCAACCGGCATGCCTGCCGCTCGCTCAGGCCCTTGGCCTGCAGCTGCCGCACGCAATCGCGCTTCGCCGCCACGGCCATTACTTTCCCTTGAGCACCTCCCGCATCGCATCGATCTCCAGCATCGAGTTCGCCAGCAGCTTCTTGAGCTTCGTGTTCTCCGCCTCCAAGCCCTTCAGGCGCTGCGCGTCCGATACGTTCATCCCGCCGAACTTCGCCTTCCAGGCGTAGTAGCTCGGCTCACTGAATCCGTGTTTGCGACACAGGTCCTTGACCTTCATGCCCGCATCGGCCTCGCGCAGGAAGCCAATGATCTGCTCCTCGGTGAATCGCTTCTTCATCGTCCAATTTCCTCTCAGGGTGAATTGGACTCCAAACCGTCGTGTGGCTAAATTTTGGGGGCAGCGCACCACTGCTATACAGATGGTGAAGTTTTTCGGTCGTTTGGGTGCACAAAACGGTGTATTGATCCTCAGCTACGCTTGAAACGTAGCTTTTTTCGTAACCTTCGTATTTCTCAATTCTTTTGCTGCCGGTCGTATGCAACCAACTTCACTTGTGACCACTGACGCCGATGCCCTCAAGCTTTTCGACGATCTCATTAGAACTACCTGTGAGCTAGTTCAGCTTGCGGAAAGAGAGGTGTGGGTAAAGACTGAGACGCCGGACTGTCGCGTGGCCTGCTTTGGCATTGCTGATGTCGAATGCATAGTGAGCCATCGAATTGAAGCACCTGCTCGCGTGTTCGTGCACTGCAAGTTTGGCCATCTTCCTGATAAGGCTAGCTCAGAAGCAATGCTCTCTCTGCTCACAGCCAACCTCTTGATGTATAGCGAGCAAGCACCTAGTTTTGGACTGGATTTAGAAAGAAATGTGGTCCTTTGTATGAGCGTCACACTGTCCGAAGTAGCGGGACCGAACCTCGTGCAGCTTCTTGAAAAGCTAACTGAACAGGCGCTCGCATGGAGGGATTCGCATGTTGACAAGGTGGAGTGCTAGGGAAGGTCTGCACAACACCCGCCGCAGCGCGAGTTGAGGCACTCGATTTCGGATGACGGCGATTTCAGGCATTCGAGGTCGGTTTGAAGGCCGATTTCGCCCTGTTCTGCGGCCCTCTGACCGCCTGCAGGCGCACTCATCCCCACATCTCCTGCAGCAGCGTGCGCCGCACCATCCACAGGTTGGACAGCGCAAACAACGTGTGCGGTTGCGCCGTGTTCTTGGCAAGGCCTCGATAGCGCACCTTCGCATGCCCGAACTGGCGCTTGATCACCCGCAACGGATGTTCGACCTTGGCCCTCATGCGCGCTTTGACCTGTTCCAGTTGATCCAGGATCGCGCCCATCGGCGTGCTCTTGTCTAGCGCCTTGCGCTTGCCCGGTCGCATGGCCACATGCCAGTTGACATTGATGTCTTGGGTCTCTTCTCGCTTGCCCACACCCTGGTAGCCCGAGTCGGCAAAGACATCGGCTTCTTCACCATGCACCAGCCCATGCGCCTGCGTCACGTCGTTGACGTTGGCCGCTGTGCCCACCACCGTGTGCACCAGGCCCGAGTCGGCATCGACCCCAATGTGCGCCTTCATCCCGAAGTGCCATTGGTTGCCCTTCTTGGTCTGGTGCATCTCGGGGTCGCGCTCGCCGCTGCTGTTCTTGGTCGAACTTGGCGCGGCAATCAGCGTGGCATCGACCACGGTGCCGCTCTTGAGCAACAGCCCCTTGGGCCAGCGTGGCGTTGACTGTGGCCAGGATCTGCAAGCTCAGGTTGTGGGCTTCGAGCAGGTGGCGGAACCGAAGAATCGTGCTCTCGTCAGGCAGGTTGTCTTCACCGGCATCCAGGCCCACGAACTCACGGAACAGCGCCATGTCGTATAGGGTCTCTTCCATGGCCGGGTCCGAGAGGTTGAACCACTGCTGGATGAAGTGAATGTGACCTGCCCCCCACCAGCCGTAGCAGTCTGAAGTTAGTGAAGTCCGTCAACCACCAGGAGAATGACGGACATGAAGAAGAGCAGATTCAGCGAGGAACAGATCATTGGTTTCCTCAAGCAGGCCGAGGCCGGCATGCCGATCAAGGAGCTGTGCCGCAACGGCGGTTTCAGCGACGCGACGTTCTACAAGTGGCGCGCCAAGTTCGGCGGCATGCAGGTCTCTGAAGCACAGCGCCTGCGCGAGCTCGAATCTGAGAACGCCAAGCTCAAACGACTGCTGGCCGAGGCTCACCTGGACATGCACGCGCTCAAGAGCGTTCTGGGGGTAAAGCGCTAGCCCCACAGGCCAGGCGCGAGGCGATTGGGCGTATGGTGAGCGAACACCATTTGTCCGAGCGCCGAGCGTGCCGTCTTGTGGGGCTCTCCCGCGACAGCTACCGCCACCCACCACAGGCCAATCAAGCCACTATGGAACTGCACGAGAGGATCGTGGAGATCGCCCATGTGCGCCGCCGCTTTGGCTACCGGCGCATCCACGATCTGCTGCGTCCGCAGTTTCCCGGGATCAATCACAAGCGCGTATACCGCCTCTACCGGCAGGCCAACCTGGCCGTGCGCCGACGCAAGAAGGGCAAACGGCCCGTCAACGAGCGCGTGCCGCTGCAACTGGCGCGCACGGTCAACGAGGTGTGGAGCATGGATTTTGTCAGCGACAGCCTCTCGGGCGGGCGGCGTTTGAAGTACCTCACGGTGGCGGACGATTTCAGCCACGAGAGTGTGGATATCGTGGTGGACTTCGGCATCTCAGGCCAGTACGTCACCCGCGCTCTGGATCAGGCTGCGCTGTTTCGTGGGTACCCACAGGCAGTGCGCACCGACAACGGTCCGGAATTCACCAGCCGGGCCTTCATGGCATGGGCGCAGGCTCATGGAATTCGCCACATCCTGATCCAGCCTGGGCGTCCCATGCAGAACGGCTACATCGAGAGCTTCAACGGCAAGTTCCGTGACGAACATCTGAACGAATGCTGGTTCGAGACCCTGCATCAGGCCAGGGTGGCCGTGGCAGCCTGGCGAACGGACTACAACGAGGTCAGGCCGCACAGTAGCCTGGGACGTATGCCACCGGCTCGCTTCGCCGAGCTGCATCGCCAGCGCACTGGCGATGCAGCTCAATTCCCTTCAACCAAGAACCCCATCGAGTAATCTTGAATCCGGACTTCCACTTTTGATTGGTACGTCTACAGGGGGCAGGTCAAATGCGCAGCATGGTCTCGACGGCGAACGGTGGGCGTCCGCCCTTGGCGCTAGGGACTGGTGCGTGCGGTGCGATCAACGAGACCAATTCGGCCCAGGGCACCACCAGGTTCATCTCATCAAGGAACTCGCGCTTGCGCGTCCTCTTGGTCTTGCGCTCCTATCCGCTTTCGCCCAGGCTCATCTGTTTCATGCCGTCAATGTCTCACATCAGGCCAAGGGTGCCGAGGTTTTGCAGACCTTCCCGAGGGCTATTCGACTGGGATGAGGTGAACGTGGGGCCTGAAACCGTGAATACGTGGATGCTACGGTAAAGGTAGCACCATTCTCAAGCTGGGGCGGAGCCTTGCAAGACATCGAAAAACGATTCAGCTTACGAACATTCCCCTACTCGAAAGTACTGCTTTTCGATTTGGCGGGACGAAAAGGCACCTATAGTTGCGGGCTATGATGTATCTCACCCAAGGCTTGCGCCGAGCTTGTACAGCGTTCCCCCAACGCACCGCAATTGTTTTTGAGGGCCGAACGACCACTTATCGGCAGCTGCATGATCGAGTGGCGCGGCTTGCCGCGGCACTTACCGTTCACGGTGTTAGGCCCGGTGATCGCGTGGCCATGTTGTCTAACAACCAAGCCAGGTATGTCGAGTACTTTCTTGCAGTTTACTGGTGTGGGGGTGTGGTCAACCCTGTTAATACACGATGGAACGCAAAGGAAATCGCATATTCACTTGCCGATTCTGACACACGTCATTTGATAGTTGACAAGGCAAATCTTCATCTGGTCACTGGCATCTCGGAGTGCGGCGCTCGCCTGGACTGGGTCATGGGAGCGGCGGACGAGCCCATTCCTGAGCTCGATCTTGACTTCGAACAGCTTGTTGATTCGGCGGCGCCGATTGATGATGTCCTGCGAGGAGGTTCCGACATCGCGGGAATTTTCTACACAGGGGGCACTACGGGCTTTCCTAAGGGTGTCGTTCTCTCGCATCAAAACTTATATGTGAATGCAATGGCGATGGCGGGTCATGGCCTTGTGTCCTCTAACCCGGTGGCACTGCATGTGGCACCGATGTTTCACCTGGCGGGCAGTGCGTTCATGAATGCGGTGCTGGGCGTCGCGGGAACGCAAGTGATTTGTCCACAATTTTCTCCCGTTGCGGTCTTTGATCTCATTGAATCGGCCCGCTGCACCGAAACGTTACTCGTTCCTACAATCGTCCAAATGTTGGTGGATACTTACGATCCTGCTCGCCACGATGTAGGGAGTCTTCAGAGTATTGCCTATGGGGCATCGCCCATAAGTGAATCGGTGCTAACTCGAGTCATGTCCAAATGGCCTCACGTGCGCCTGTATCAGGCCTATGGACAAACCGAGCTCGGGCCGCTTGCGACAGTGCTGCAACCGCGTGACCACACGCTGGATGGATCTGCCAAGTTGAAGTCCGCAGGAACTCCCGCAATGCTTGCTGAGGTGAAGATTGTTGATTCCGTCATGTGCGAGCTGCCGGTAGGCCAGGTTGGCGAGATTGTGGTTAAGGGGCCTGGTGTCATGCTTGGATACTGGAACAAGCCGGACGAAACTGCGGAAGTCTTGGTAGATGGCTGGATGCATACGGGTGACGCAGGAAGAGCGGACGCTGACGGATATATCTATGTGGTTGACCGCCTCAAAGACATGATCATCAGCGGTGGTGAGAACGTGTATAGCGCAGAGGTTGAAAACGCTCTGATGAGTCATGAGGCAGTGGCAGCCTGCGCAGTGATTGGCATCCCAAGCGCGACATGGGGTGAAAGCGTGCATGCCATCGTTGTGCTTCGTCCGGATAGCAACCCGTCTTTGACCACACTTCAAAATCATTGCAAAGGACTGATCGCGAGCTACAAAGTGCCCCGCACGGTCGACTTTGTTGACTCTCTACCCATTTCAGGTGCGGGGAAGATTCTCAAAACTGAGCTCAGGATCCCCTTTTGGGAAAAGGCAGGAAGCGCGATTGCGTAAATTGCGCACGCTGGCAAGTACGCGCTTCCACGATTCCGCGGCATTTCTCCCATGATGGTGGTACTTCATTCCATCCGGCGTCAGTTCGTGCCTGCGTGAATGCAGTTGGTGGCGGGCCGACCACGACCACGAATAGCGCGGGTAGAGTTCTCCGGCACAGCTGTAGCTTGTTTCTGGAGAGATGAATGATCCGATCCCCACTCGCGGCCCTCACACTGTTGGCGGCTCTGCTTGTGGCGTGCGGTGGGGGTGGCGGGGGCCAAGCTTTCGTTGAGAGCACGCCAACGTCACCCATGCCAGAACGAGCGCAGATTTATGATGGAGTATGGGTGTCGGCCTGCGACGTAATGACGCCTGCGGGCGTCGATCCGCAGCTTCCTCAAGGCCTTTCCCAAAACGAGGTGCTAACCATTGTTAGGACTGGTCCGTCGCAGTTTAAGCTGGAGAGCGCCGGGTCGATCTACAACAATGCCCTTTGCTCAACGGTTACCTCTTACACTCAAGCTTTTCCTACGACAAATTCTGTAGAGGTTGTGGGGGAGCGTGTAGAGCTGGTCGGGCAGGTTGACCTTCTGATGCTGACGCCTGCGATAGGAGCGCCAGTTCGAGCGCTGGCGCGGATACAGGGGGGCGCGCTCTTCTTCTCCCGATCGACAGATATTGGTGTCACTCTTGATGCGCAGGGTTATCCACAGCAGCTCGACCTGACAAAGCCTTTCGTTCATCAGCCCAGGTAGGAGTCCGGCGCATTGTGATCGGGGGATTCGGTGCGATTCGCAACTACGCGCGCGCGTAGCAGCGAACTCCACGCGCTGCACTTGACAACTCATATAGTTGGTCGAGTGGCCCTTATGTGTATATCTCCGCTTCGTCAGAAGGTGGCGAAGGATTTCTCGCCGCGGTGCAAAACACGTGCGGGGATTGGTGCCAAATTGCGGTAGACGCGGAGGCCGGATCGTATGTCTTCTCTGGACAGCGCATTGCTCCTCAGGACGTCATCACTTTTTGGGATCTCTCCAGGTGCACCTAGCTAGTGCCAAGGACATCTTCCTCCTCGCCGAGTATGCACAAGAGAAGCGCTGAAACACTTTCGGTGTTCTCCGCTAAAGCGGCTTCTAGGCCAATGCTATTCGAGGATCGTCATGCGCACGGTCCTGAACGCAGCCAATCCGTACATTGATTTCGAGACTGCTCTCCGTAGATAACGGTGGTGCGCTGCCCCCAGCTTTAGCAACACGCTGATCCAGAGTCCGGGGTTGTCATCGTAGTCGATGGATCGTGTTGCTCGATGCCGGCAGCATGCTGCCGGCATCGAGCGGCGAACACAGCCGGGGGCACGTAGCCAAGCGTGCTGTGCGGCCGGTGGTGGTTGTAGTCGTCGCGCCAGTTGTCGATGACGCTGCGCATGTGCCCCAGGCTGGCAAACCAGTGCTGCGACAGGCACTCGTCGCGGAACCTGCTGTTGAAGCTCTCGATGTAGGCGTTTTGCACCGGCTTGCCCGGCTGGATGAATCGCAGCTCCACCTGGTTTCTCGCCGCCCAGTCCTGCATCGTGCGGCCAGCGAACTCCGGGCCGTTGTCGGTGCGCAGCACCTTGGGCAGGCCCCGCTCGGCCTTCACGGCATCGAGCACGCGCGTGACGTACAGCGCCGGGATCGACGTGTCGGCCGCGATCTGCACGGCTTCCTTCGTGCAGTCGTCCACCACCGTCAACGTCTTGACCTTGCGACCATTGGCCAGCTCGTCGAACACGAAGTCCATGCTCCATACCTCGTTGGGTTGCAGGGGTCGCAGCAGCGGCTGCCTGTGCGGCACCGGCAGCTTCTTGCGGCGGCGCTTGCGCACCATCAGGCCTTCCTCTCGGTAGATCCGGTAGGTGCGCTTGACGTTGATCGACCAGCCATCGTTGCGAAGGCGGCTGTGCAGCATTCGGTAGCCGTGGCGGCGGTGCTGGCCGGCCAACTCCTTCAGGCGCTCGCGCAAGGGCTCATTGCCGTCCTCGCGCGGCTGGTAACGCAGCACGCTCGTGCTGATGCCTACCAACCGGCATGCCTGCCGCTCGCTCAGGCCCTTGGCCTGCAGCTGCCGCACGCAATCGCGCTTCGCCGCCACGGCCATTACTTTCCCTTGAGCACCTCCCGCATCGCATCGATCTCCAGCATCGAGTTCGCCAGCAGCTTCTTGAGCTTCGTGTTCTCCGCCTCCAAGCCCTTCAGGCGCTGCGCGTCCGATACGTTCATCCCGCCGAACTTCGCCTTCCAGGCGTAGTAGCTCGGCTCACTGAATCCGTGTTTGCGACACAGGTCCTTGACCTTCATGCCCGCATCGGCCTCGCGCAGGAAGCCAATGATCTGCTCCTCGGTGAATCGCTTCTTCATCGTCCAATTTCCTCTCAGGGTGAATTGGACTCCAAACCGTCGTGTGGCTAAATTTTGGGGGCAGCGCAGGTTCACTCTACTGACAGGTGCGGCAAATAGGCGCGTTGACCAGCATCGCCACACGCCGGTGAGTCGGAACGAATTGCACTATTTTTGGTGCGAAGCAAAATTTTGAGGCCATGAGTCGCATAATAGACGCGTCACCAAGTACGTCGATATTTTGTTAACGCTATGGCATCTAGTCTTATCAATCCCTCTACAGTCGAGGGTAAGTCTGCCGCTGAACTGCGTGAAATGGCAGCTGCTTTGCTCAAGCATGCCGAAGAAATCTCCCGACGAGAGTTCGAAAGTACCATCAATTTCTTGAACGAAAAGCTCGCCAAGATGGGCAAGACGAAGAAAGACGCGGTCGTAGCGCTTTGTCTTCTGATGAAGCCATCAAGAGCTCGTCGAGACTGTTGAGTCTGTTGAGACGATCGCAGGCGAGCCTTCTACTAAACAGCGGTTGTCTGCCAGCGATGTCGATTCCACGGGCGAGCGCCCGGAGCCCGGTGTGAGTTATCGGCTGCCTGGCGGTGAAACATGGACTAAACAACGCACCGGAGCGTCCAAAAAGGAATTTGTCGCTCATGCGCAAACAGGCTCGTGGAAGGCAATGAAGGTCTAGGGAAGGTCTGCGTAAATCGCGCCGCGATGTGCTGATGGACGCGGGAGCGCACGGACATCGACGCCATGAAGCAAGCCGAGCTGGGCCTGAATCTGACGACCAAGCGCACGCGCAAGCGCGAGTTCCTGGCAGAGATGGAGCGCGTGGTGCCTTGGGCAGCCTTGGTTGCCCTGATCACGCCGTATGCGCCTGAAGGCAGACGCGGTCGCCCACCGTTTGCGGTGGAGACGATGCTGCGCATCCACTTCATGCAGCAATGGTTCACGTTGAGCGATCCGGCGATGGAAGAGTCGCTGCATGACGTACCGCTGTTCCGCGAATTCGCGGGCCTGAACTGGGACACGCCGGTGCCCGACGAGACAACGATCCTGCGGTTCCGCCGGCTGTTGGAAGAGCACAAGCTGGCCCCGCAGATCCTGGCGCTGGTCAACGAACTGCTGGGTGCCAAGGGCTTGATGCTGCGTGCGGGCACGGTGGTCGATGCCACGCTGATTGCGGCCCCGAGCTCCACCAAGAACGCCTCGGGCGAACGAGACCCGCAGATGACGCAGAGCAAGAAAGGCAACCAGTGGTACTTCGGCATGAAGGCCCACATCGGCGTGGATGCGGACTCGGGCCTGGTGCACACAGTGCGCGGCACGGCCGGCAGCGTCAACGACGTGGTCGAGGCCAACACGCTGCTGCATGGCGAGGAAACCGAGGCGTGGGGCGACGCCGGCTACCAGGGGGCTGACAAGCGCCCCGACGCCAAAGCCGGTGTGCGCTGGAACATCGCGATGCGTCCTGGCAAACGACGCGAGCTGGACAAGAGCAGGCTCGCCGACGATCTGACCGACCAACTCGAACGCCTGAAGGCCAGCATCCGGGCGAAGGTGGAGCACCCGTTCCGGGTCATCAAGCGCCAGTTCGGCCACGTCAAGGTGCGCTACCGTGGCCTGGCCAAGAACACCGCGCAACTGCACACCCTGTTCGCTCTGTCCAACCTGTGGATGGTGCGGCGAACTTTGATGGGTGTGCGGGCATGAGTGCGCCCGCAAATGACCAAAGGGCCGGGAAATGGGCCGAAAACGGCCTGATGCCGAACCCTGACGATGCTGACGCAGCAAATTGGCTTGGCAGTTCGACATCAGCACATCTCTCAGCGCATTGCGCAGACCATCCCTAGCGACATCAATTGTTCAGTAGGCTTTCCCAGGTCCCCGGATGTTTTGCCAAAAGTCGACTGGGCCTAGCTGACCTGCCCCCTGTAGACGTACCAATCAAAAGTGGAAGTCCGGATTCAAGATTACTCGATGGGGTTCTTGGTTGAAGGGAATTGAGCTGCATCGCCAGTGCGCTGGCGATGCAGCTCGGCGAAGCGAGCCGGTGGCATACGTCCCAGGCTACTGTGCGGCCTGACCTCGTTGTAGTCCGTTCGCCAGGCTGCCACGGCCACCCTGGCCTGATGCAGGGTCTCGAACCAGCATTCGTTCAGATGTTCGTCACGGAACTTGCCGTTGAAGCTCTCGATGTAGCCGTTCTGCATGGGACGCCCAGGCTGGATCAGGATGTGGCGAATTCCATGAGCCTGCGCCCATGCCATGAAGGCCCGGCTGGTGAACTCCGGACCGTTGTCGGTGCGCACTGCCTGTGGGTACCCACGAAACAGCGCAGCCTGATCCAGAGCGCGGGTGACGTACTGGCCTGAGATGCCGAAGTCCACCACGATATCCACACTCTCGTGGCTGAAATCGTCCGCCACCGTGAGGTACTTCAAACGCCGCCCGCCCGAGGCTGTCGCTGACAAAATCCATGCTCCACACCTCGTTGACCGTGCGCGCCAGTTGCAGCGGCACGCGCTCGTTGACGGGCCGTTTGCCCTTCTTGCGTCGGCGCACGGCCAGGTTGGCCTGCCGGTAGAGGCGGTATACGCGCTTGTGATTGATCCCGGGAAACTGCGGACGCAGCAGATCGTGGATGCGCCGGTAGCCAAAGCGGCGGCGCACATGGGCGATCTCCACGATCCTCTCGTGCAGTTCCATAGTGGCTTGATTGGCCTGTGGTGGGTGGCGGTAGCTGTCGCGGGAGAGCCCCACAAGACGGCACGCTCGGCGCTCGGACAAATGGTGTTCGCTCACCATACGCCCAATCGCCTCGCGCCTGGCCTGTGGGGCTAGCGCTTTACCCCCAGAACGCTCTTGAGCGCGTGCATGTCCAGGTGAGCCTCGGCCAGCAGTCGTTTGAGCTTGGCGTTCTCAGATTCGAGCTCGCGCAGGCGCTGTGCTTCAGAGACCTGCATGCCGCCGAACTTGGCGCGCCACTTGTAGAACGTCGCGTCGCTGAAACCGCCGTTGCGGCACAGCTCCTTGATCGGCATGCCGGCCTCGGCCTGCTTGAGGAAACCAATGATCTGTTCCTCGCTGAATCTGCTCTTCTTCATGTCCGTCATTCTCCTGGTGGTTGACGGACTTCACTAACTTCAGACTGCTACGGCTGGTGGGGGGGCAGGTCATAGCAAGCCTAGTTTTGAGTTCGCCGGGAGGTGTAGAAGCGGTCAATGCAGTCGACACCTCGGACCTGGCTTCTCCCTTGTTCCGTACGCCTTGCGGCTGAGATGTTCGATGCTCATCCAGAAGCGAGGCTCACTATCCCTGCGTTGTCCCCGCCTCGCCTCGACACTCATAGTGGTAGGAGATGTCTTGTGGTTTAAGACGATGCTCGAAACTCCGCTGGTCTAGTGAATCGCCCCGGGATTCGCGGAGGCTGTTTGGTTTAAGTCAGGCCATCACCGCAGTGGCCTGATTGGCGAGATGCCGGTAGTAGTTTGCCTCAGCCTCTGCAGGCGGTATGTACCCGATGGGTTCGAGCAGGCGATGGTGGTTGAACCAGGACACCCATTCGAGCGTCGCGAACTCCACCGCTTCCTTGGTCTTCCATGAAGCTCGAGGGTGAATGAGCTCGGCTCTTGTAGAGCCCGTTGATGGTCTCTGCCAAGGCGTTGTCGTAGCTGTCGCCCTTGCTGCCCACGGACGGCTCGATGCTGGCCTCGGCGAGCCGCTCGGTGTAGCGAATGCTGACGTACGGAGAGCCCCCTATCCGAGTGACAGACCAAGCTGCCGTCGCGCTCGGGCTGGCGGGCATACAGAGCTTGCTCCAGCGCATCGAGCACGAAGTCCGTGCGCATCGAACTGCTTAGGCGCCATCCCACGATGCGTCGGGCGAACACGTCAACAACGAAGGCCACGTAGAGCCAGCCCTGCCAGGTCGAGACGTAGGTGAAGTCGCTCACCCACGGCTGGTTGGGTCGCTCGGCCCGGAACTGCCGGTTCACCCGGTCCAACGGGCATGGCGTCTTGGCATCGCTGATGGTGGTGCGCACGACCTTGCCTCGCATCACACCGCGCAGCCCGAGCTTGCGCATCAAGCGCTCGACCGCGCAGCGGGCCACGACAACGCCTTCGCGTGCCAGCTGCCGCCACACTTTGTCAGCGCCGTAGACCTGCATGTTGGCCTGTCAGACGCGTTCAATCTGTGGGACCAGCACCTCGTCGCGATGCGCTCGGGCGCAGCGCCTGTGAGGCTCCGTGCGTAGCGCCGCATGCCTGCGGTATGCCGACCGGGGCGACCTGCAAGGCATTGCAGAGCGGCTCGACCCCGAAGACATCGCGATGCTTGTCGATGAAGTCCCTCAGGACTTCAGGCGGCGGTCGAGCTCCGCCTGGGCGAAAAACGCGCTGGCCAGCTTCAATATCTCGTTGGCTCGACGCAGCTCTTTGTTCTCGCGTTCCAGCTCCTTGAACCGCTGCGCCTCACTGGTCGTGACGCCTTCACGCACGCCAGCATCAACCTCGGCGCGTTTGACCCATTCGTTCAGCGTCTGCGGCACGCAGCCAATCTTGGGTGCTATGGACTCGATGGCCGCCCACAACGACGGGTACTCACCGCGATGCTCTTTCACCATCCTCACCGCCCGCTCAAGTACCTCGGGCGAGAACTTGTTCGACTTGCTCATGGCTCAATCCTCTCAGAGTGTTGAGCCTCCTCAAAACCCGGGGCGATTCAAGTGACTGCGTCGTTCTGATCGATGCATTCATTTAGCTGGGTTTGTCGCGCCGCCGCGCTACGGCCAGCTCAAGCTTGGTGAACACGCGAGTTCTATGAGCTTGAACCGCGACGCAATGCATCCATTTTTCGACGCACCGCCCTGCAGTCAAACTCACCTTTTGCAAGTCGGTTGGAAACTGGAAGAAGAACCTTGCTGTGAGATTGTGGTCCTCTACCTCTTCCAAGAGAGAATTGAACGGAGCAGGTCCGTGCACGACTCCGACCCCCGAGCGTGCTGTGTCTCTGTCGAAGGGGTGCTTCGGTAGCGGTCAGTGCCCGTGAATCGACTCTATCAGTGCCACTTGTCTGGGGAGACAGTGGCGTTTCAGGTCATACAGATCGCATGCCACCTGTCGAGCTCGAATGCCGAGGCGCGTGCGCAGTTTGCTGTCCGTGGTTAAACGCTCAATCGCACCCACTAGTGCTTGCGGGCTAAAGAAGTCAACCAGCAGACCTTGTTCCCCGTCTTCTATCACCTCACGCACTGGCGCAGTGTCACTCGCCACAATAGCGCACCCAATGCTCATGGACTCCAACAGGCTCCAGCTCAGAACAAATGGATATGTAAGGTAGATGTGGACCGCTGAGAGCTGAAGTACGCGGGTAAACGCATCGCGTTGGAGACGTCCCAAGAAGTGCACGCGTGAGATGTCTTTGGCTTCAATCTGAGAGCCCATCTCGGCGAGCATGAACTCTCGCCAGTTCCGGTGATGCTTGGGCAGCTGACCATAGCTAACTCCATCTTCGCCCACGATCACGACGTGCGCCTTAGGCCGTACGCGAAGTATCCCGGGTAGAGAGCGCATGAATGTATGGAATCCACGGTATGGCTCCAGGTGTCGTGCGACAAATGTGATGACTTCATCGTCGCGGCTAAGCTCTAGATCGTCTTGAATTCGTAGGCGTACTGAGTGATCAGGCTTTAGAGATTCGGTGTCCAAGCCGTCGTGCACGACGGCGATGCGCTCTCGCCAGGGCGAAGGAAAACGACTGGCCTGCCAACGTGTGGGACTGATCACCATGTCGGCTTGTGCAAGATGCGCGAAGTTATTCAAATTCTTCATCTGAAGACGGCAGCGCTGCCCGTCATCACCATCGACAGCCGTGGTGGAAAATTCTGGATCAAATCCTGTGTCTGCCCCTTCCGCAGTGTAGAAGAACTCTCCGTAGAGAATCAACTTTGCGGCAGGCCATAGCTGTTTTAGAAACAGTGACTCACCCCAGCCCGGGTGGGCATAGATGACATCGGGCACCAGCCCCTCACGACACAGCTGCTTCGCCTTTCGCCAGCACGCTTCCGCACGGATGGTCTTGGTTTCGATGTCTGCGACCCAAGGATGGATTTTGGGTGAGCTCCGGCCCGCAGGGAGGTAGTTGTGAACGGTAACTCGCCTCCAGGATATCTGCTCGGTGGCATTCGACACCCGCAGAGCAACTACGTCGTGTCCGCGTGCCGCCAATGCAGGTGCCAAGTGTAGGAATTGTCCGGGGAAGTTCTGATGAACAAACAGGATTTTCAAGGTACGACTTCTATTGGCTCACATGAAATTCTGACGTGCGCGTACGAGTGTTGGTCGGCCAGTCGCCTTGTGGTTTCCGGCTTGCGCTGATCACGCTGCCGTAGCTGATAGCCGCTAGCAGCGGCAAGCACGAAAGAGGGCGCGCAACCACTGTGCGGGGTTGTCGCCGGTGTCGTGTGATCACGCCACAGCGACAACTGAGATCGCGCGTCTGGCAGCTTACGTGGCGTACTCGCTATTCGTGCGCTTGCGGAACAGGCGTCGGAATTCCGGCCTCCAGTAGCACACAGCAGGGGTCGAATTGCATGAGGAGCCCGCCCTACTGCACGCCCTTCAACTCCTTATTCCGAAGATGCGAATGGAAGATGCGGCGCTGTTTCGACAGTCGGCGGTGACCTCGGGAAGGTCTGCAAAACCTCGGCACCCTTGGCCTGATGTGAGACATTGACGGCATGAAACAGATGAGCCTGGGCGAAAGCGGATAGGAGCGCAAGACCAAGAGGACGCGCAAGCGCGAGTTCCTTGATGAGATGAACCTGGTGGTGCCCTGGGCCGAATTGGTCTCGTTGATCGCACCGCACGCACCAGCCCCTAGCGCCAAGGGCGGACGCCCACCGTTCGCCGTCGAGACCATGCTGCGCATTCACTTCATCCAGCAGTGGTTCAACCTCTCGGACCCGGCCATGGAAGAGACCCTATACGACATGGCGCTGTTCCGTGAGTTCGTGGGCCTGGATGCCGGTGAAGACAACCTGCCTGACGAGAGCACGATTCTTCGGTTCCGCCACCTGCTCGAAGCCCACAACCTGAGCTTGCAGATCCTGGCCACAGTCAACGCCACGCTGGCCCAAGGGGCTGTTGCTCAAGAGCGGCACCGTGGTCGATGCCACGCTGATTGCCGCGCCAAGTTCGACCAAGAACAGCAGCGGCGAGCGCGACCCCGAGATGCACCAGACCAAGAAGGGCAACCAATGGCACTTCGGGATGAAGGCGCACATTGGGGTCGATGCCGACTCGGGCCTGGTGCACACGGTGGTGGGCACAGCGGCCAACGTCAACGATGTGACGCAGGCGCACGCTCTGGTGCACGGAGAGGAAACCAATGTTCTTGCAGACGCTGGTTATCAGGGCGTGGGCAAGCGTGAAGAGACCCAGGACATCAAAGCTCATTGGCACGTGGCGATGCGACCGGGCAAACGCAAGGTGCTGGACAAGAGCACGCCGCTGGGCGCGATCCTGGATCAACTGGAACAGGTCAAAGCGCGCATGAGGGCCAAGGTCGAACATCCGTTGCGGGTGATCAAGCGCCAGTTCGGGCATGCGAAGGTGCGCTATCGAGGCCTTGCCAAGAACACGGCGCAACCGCACACGTTGTTTGCGCTGTCCAACCTGTGGATGGTGCGGCGCACGCTGCTGCAGGAGATGTGGGGATGAGTGCGCCTGCAGGCGGTCAGAGGGCCGCAGAACAGGGCGAAATCGGCCTTCAAACCGACCTCGAATGCCTGAAATCGCCGTCATCCGAAATCGAGTGCCTCAACTCGCGCTGCGGCGGGTGTTGTGCAGACCTTCTCTAGGTTTTTTTGCTGGCATGGTCTTGCTTAGCACACACGAAACTCCGCCGATCCCACTATCTGTCGCGCTCACGACAGGTCGGTCTGAGCGCGCGCCAATTCGAGTTCCGCTCTTGTCGTGATTCTGGCTTTCCGTGCTGACCGACCCTTTTCCGCGCGTGCGCCGATTCGGACAATTGGTGGCTTGAGTCTCGCAGCTGGTGATGTAGCCATGCACTCACGAGATCGAAAGCGCAATATGAACCGCATGACGTTCTGTAACTAATAAAACATACTTGGAGATGGCATGGGCTTGTTTTCGTTTGTTTCGTCGGCGGTGAAGGCGGTCAAGCAGACCGTGGTGAAGGCGGTGATTGCGGTGTCGACGTTTGTGTCGCCGGTGACCAGTGTGATCTCAAACGTGGTCAGTGCGATCCCCGTGGTGGGGGCGGTGGTCAATGCGGTATCGAACTTTCTCGCGGGCCTGACTTCGCTCTCGGCGCTCAGTCCAGAGAACTTCAACAAGCTCACGGCGGCACAGCTCAATGACTTTGCGAGCAACTCGCTGTCGGCGGTGCGCCTGTCCAGCGCCACCACTGGGCAGCTGAGCGGCTGGCTAAGCGCCAACGCCCCCAGGCCACGCAGCTCAAGGAAGCGTGGGCGTACGTGACGCCCCAGGCCATGGCAGCGACCTCTGAGGCGGTGCAGGTGAAGATCGGAGCGGCTGCTCTGCTGGAGTGGCTGCGTGCGGCACCCAGCGCCTATGCACAGGCTGCGGCTGTGCACACGATGGACGCGTTGCAAGCGGGTGCGGTGGCCACGTTCTCCAAGGCCACGCTGCAGGCGATTTACGACATGGGCAAGCTCGACGGCATCAGCACGCAGCAGCTGCAGAGCTGGCTGGACAAGAACAACGCGAAGCTGGCTGATATCCCCGATGCGTGGTTCTCGGTGTTAAGCGCCGAGGTCATCAACGGGCTGAGCGTGGAGAAGTTCCAGAGTCTCTCGGTGAGCCAGCTCAGGAGCCTGAGCGCATCGACCTTTGGCAGCCTGTATGCCAGCCTGATCAACAGCCTGTGCAGCGATGCTGCCAAGATGGCCGCCCTTAGCCAGGACAAGATCCAGGCGATCTCCACCCAAACGTTTTCGGGCCTCAGCGGCAAATTCGTGAGCGCCCTCTCAGCCACCTTGCTGGCCTCGGTGCGCAGCGAGCAACTCAAGAGCCTGAACGCGTCGGAGTTTGGCACCCTGGGCGTGCCCACGCTCAACGCGCTGAGCTCGGCCTGGGAGGGGATCACGGCGGGCCAGCTGGCCGCGGTGGGAGAGCCCGTCTTCCAGGGTCTGAGCCTTGCGCTGCTCAACCGCCTGAGCAAGCAGGCGGGGGCAGGCATCAGCGCGGCTCGCATCCAGGCGATGTCGGCGCAGCGGGTGGGGCAGCTCACGAATGCGCTGAGCGGGTTGAGCGATGCCGCGGCAGCAGCGCTCAATGGCGGGCAGTGGGCAGCAGTCAGGGGGGTGCAGATCGGCTCGCTGAGCGAGCAGCAGGTGAGGACATGGCTCGCGCCTGCGGTGATGGGGCACCTAAGCAAGGACGCTGTGGGCGGCTTCACGGCCAGCCAGGTCAGTGTGTGGAGCGCTGCTCAGGTGCAGGGCCTGGGGGCGCAGGTGGCCGCGCTGGGCAGGAGCGCGCTGGGCGGTCTGTCTGCCACGGGCGCCTCGGGGTTGAGCACAGCTCAGGTGGGGTTGTTCAGCGCGGCGCAGCTGTCCTCTCTGAGCACCCAGGCGTTCAGTGGTCTGATCGAAGAGGCTGTGGCAGGCATCACGGTCACTCAGATCAAGGCCATCTCGGCTGCACAGCTGGGGCAGCTGAAGTACTTTGCCGCGCTTCGCACGGCCAGCGTTGAGGCGCTGACGCTGGCGCAATGGCAGGGGGTCACGCAGAACCAGATCAAGAGCCTGAGCGCCAGCCAGGTCGCAACATGGCTCAAGCCCGAGATCCTCCACGCGCTTGGCGCGGACGCCCTCTCTGGGCTGACGTTCGCTCAGGCCTATGGGCTGACAGCGGAACAAATCGCTGCGATGGAGCCCGATCGAATCAGCGCGCTGTCGGTGGCCGCGCTGATGGCGCTGAGTGCTCAGGCGGTGGCTGGCTTCACGCCTGAGCAAATCGCGCGCCTCTCCCCACAACAGGTTGCTGCGCTGGGCAGCAAGCTGAGCTCCCTGCGCAGTGACACCCTCGCCGCCATCGACGAACAGCAGTGGCTGGGGTTTCAGAAAGACCAGAGCATCGCCCTCTCTCGCGAGCAGATCGATAAGTTCGTGCCGGCTGCAGCTGTAAAAAAGTCGGTGGATATTCCGGAGTTCGATAATCGCGGTCTCAGCGCAGGTCTTCAAGAAGTCGAAGTCTTGGATGGAGATGCTGAGTGGCAAGTGTATAAACGGTTTAAGTCACCGACCAATACCTATGGGGCGTACAACACGGCAGACCGGATTGCCAATGGTGCCATTCGATATTGGGCGCACAATGACAGATTAGCCGGCCAGACCAATAAACAAGATAAATTTGTGCATGATCGATTGGCGGGGTTCGCTCAGTCAGTGTGGACAATGACGGCGCTAATGGGCGTCGGATATGCTATCAATGGAGATCTGGGTGCAAAAAAAGGGAGCTGGGCACACATGCAGGCCCAAGCTCAATTGGGCCGTGCAATTGTAAGTGCTGGCTTTGAATCAATGCTTCTGATGGGGAATCTGTATAGGTACTCGAGCTGGATGTCGAGAAACACGGACCCTGCGGCGGCGGCTCTTGCCGAGGCCGCCAGGTACAACAAGATCAAGGCGCAGCGCGATTGGATTGGATTGGTTGGTGGAGCTGGGTTCACTCTCAGTGGCATAGTTGGATTGGGATTTGCTTCCAAGAATCTGGAAAAGGTACTTAGTAATCCAGACAGCACAGAAAATCAAAAAATTGTCGCAGGGCTCTCGCTCGCTGGCAGCATCAGCAGCATCTTGACAAACACTTCAAAAACGATTGCTAGTGCAGCAACAATCCTGGGCAAAACTGCTGCGGCCCAAAACTGGAATATTGCGGGCACAGCCTTTGGTGTTGCAAATGGACTGATTGGCGCCATTGGCGTTTTGGCATTGGCGTTCGAGATGATGCGCTATCGGGGGGGCAAAAGGCAGCAATCGCTACCGAAATGTCGCTGCAAATTGCCGGGGGTCTGATTCAGGCATATTCTTACTATAAGCTTGCCAGTGCATTTGCCACTGGAACGAGGCAAAACTGTTGCCTTTGCTCGGGATGGCCTTATCTGCGATTATGTTGATGGTCTCTCCAATAGCAATTCAGGCAATACGAGACCAATATGAATATGCTGATGAACTTGCCGAGTTGGGAGAGATCATGTCTGCCAATGGATATGTGGGAGACACCATGCTCTCTGAGTTGTGGAACGAAAAAACCGACAGCGAGAGCGAACTTTCTCATCGGTCCGACAGCGGCATCTGCCGCAGGTATCGCTATGTCGATCATCTCCTACGCTACTGGTGTGGGGGCGGCAGTTGGAGCTGCGGTGTCGCTGGTAACGGGCGCGATAGGCATGGCACTTAGCTGGGGTGAGCAGCGTAGATTGGAAAAGCTCGTAGGAGAATATGCCGCCAAGATTGACGAGGCAGGAGGTCCACGGGTATTTTTCAATGCCAATCTTGACGCTCAACAGCGGTTGTACGAAGCGCTGGACGACGTAAAAACCTACGTAAGCCAGTTGCAAGTCGAGCAGATATGACTGACAGTGGTGGTCGGCAGTCAACGTTTAAACTTCTCAGCCCTTCAGCCATGGTACTTGCCTCGGTCACTCGTAATGCCGACCAGGTCGTGTCAAGGACGGCTTACGCCAAGCGCTATGTGGATGGCAGTGTGATTCATGACGAGACGCTGACGATCGATCCTTTCAAGGGGCTTATTAATCTGGGGGGTGGCGAATCTGGCAAAGCGCAGTTTGTGGAATTCCTTACTCCGCTAATGTTTCCCGGTGAAGATAAGGTCGAGCGAGTGAAGACCGGGAAGTCGACGTATACGGCATCTTTGGATATTGTAACCGATGGAAAATGGACGATTAAGGATGGTTTGACAGATACCACGATGGATCTCAGGCCGATAGTTACCACGCTGAGCATTACCGTCGACGATTGGGTTGTTAAAAATAACAGAAGTCTTCGCTTTAACGGGATCACGCACCAGATAACGAAGACTGCCGTTGTTGAAGTCTGAAGGTGGTGCAGGCGATGACTACGTGATTGCAGGCGCGCATCAGATGACATTTGACGGAGGAGATGGGGCTGATGTAGTTACCCACGGTGGACTGGACGTTTCATCGGGAATTGTTATCCGCGCCACGGAGAAGGGACTCGAAGTCACCAAGCGCACGCATTCCCGGATCTACAAGGATGTGACTGAGACCAATGAGACTCAATACGGAGATCGAACGGAAGAGTTGCAGTACAGAAAAATTGTATTGAGCGACGAGGCTGTGAGCGCGACATACACCGACCAGCTGATAGGTGTTGAACATGTTCAAGGCACCAGTCTCAATGACGATATGCGTGGCAATGCCGGAAGCAATATTTTTGACGGAGGCGAAGGGAACGATCTTCTGATGGGGGGTGGGGGCAATGACATTCTCATCGGTGGGGCGGGTGTAGACGTCGTCGATGGGATGGAGGGAGACGACTACATCATCCAGGATGCACCGATGTCATACGTTGGGTCGCGCCACACACTTTTTGGTGGGTCCGGCATCGACGCCTTGGATTACTCGCGCAATCTCACTGGATCCTACGCACTCATCGCAGATCTCACCTTGGGCGTGGTGGTGAGCCAAACATTCATCAGTTCGGAAGGCGTCACCAGGCCGGCTGTGAACGATATCGTGCACGGCTTCGAGAACTTTGTCGGTACGGCTTCCGATGATCACATCACTGGGACCGTTGATGCAAACAAACTCGTGGGTATGGCGGGCAACGACACCATCATCGGTGGAGACGGCCAATGACACCCTGCACGGAGGAGCAAGGGAGTGATAGCTTGAGCGGAGGTGCCGGTGACGACTACCTGCTGCAAGATGTGGAGCCTCACGGCGATACTATAAATGGTGGTGACGGACTCGACACTGTGGACTACAGCATCACTGTGTTCAGTACGGCTCGCGGGGGAATGGAAAGCCGAGGCATTGAGGCCGACCTAGTCAAGCAGAAGGTCACGAAGTACACAAACCTCAGACGAAAGTCTCGAAGACAGTTTGATCTCGATTGAACACGTTGTCGGCACCGCTCTGGACGACAGAGTATGGGGAGATGAGCACAACAACGTGGTTATCGGTGGTAATGGGCGCGACAGCTTGCAAGGAGCTGGCGGGGACGATCTACTTTTGGGCGAGAGCGGAGTCGATTCGATTTCCGGCGGCAGCGGGGCCGACACGGTGTCGGGTGGTCAGGGAGCGGATATTGTTGACGGGGGCGATGGCGACGACCTGTTGCTACAAGACATTGAAGCCTTTAGCGACATGCTGAGCGGAGGCGATGGCCTCGACACTGTTGACTACAGCATGACGAGCTTTGCTAAGCTTCAGCGAAGTGTTCGAAGTTCCACGGCAAGCTGCTTTGTACACGCTAGGTTTGTGGTCTAAACAGCTCGACTTAATCAAAGGGGAAAAATACGAGTTCACTGTTCAAATCGGTACCCCTGATGTGCAGGAGTGGGGACTCCGATTTGCGATTAACGGCACCCCGTGTCGAGATTTGAAAAGCCAAGATGGTATGTTGTTCACCTTTGTCTTTGCTGCTGAAAGCACGGGCGCCGAGCTACTTGGCTTTAGAGGACTACAGGTGGCGTGTGCCGGAGTGCACGGTACATCAGTCTTCACAAGCGTCGATACTCAAACTGACGAGAAGCTACGGGATTAAAAGTGATCTCGCGGTCGGCAAGGTCGACAAGGGTAACGGCCATTGGGATCAGCTCACAGGAATAGAGAACCTGATTGGCACTTCATTGAACGATGAAATAAGTGGCACAGTGGAAGCCAATGATCTTCGCGGAGGCGACGGCAATGACACATTGGAGGGGAAAGCAGGAGATGACCTTCTGGTGGGCGAGCGTGGTGCGGACTCAATCTACGGTGATGATGGCAATGATGTCATCCTTCAAGACATTGAACGCAGCAATGATTGGATAGATGGCGGGAGTCGGGTGTCGACACCATCGACTACAGCTTCTCAGAAGGAAGGTCGGTAGGCACCCAGAGATGCATCAACGCAGATCTCGCGCGAGGCAGCGTTATCAAGTTCTTGAATGGAGGGCCGGACGAATCGAATCCCGTCGACAAGGTTTTGGGTATAGAAAACATTGTGGGGACAAGCCGCGAAGACATGCTTGCGGGTGACGCCGAGGACAACGGGTTCCACGGCGGCGGGGCGCGGGACGTGCTAGATGGTCGTGCAGGAAATGATCTGCTGTTTGGCGGGGATGGGGATGATGAGCTGATCGGCGGAACGGGCAACGACACTTTGATCGGAGGTACAGGCAAGGACCTGCTTCGCGCAGGCGAAGGCAATGACCAGATTTTGCAAGACTTGGAGAATGAAAACGAAACGATCGAAGGCGGCGCTGGTGTGGACACTGTTGACTACAGCTTGAACCCCTTCGGAAGCGTATTCAAGCAGACATTCGATGACTCTCTTCCTTGGAGAACCGATTACGTTCTTACTTAGCAAGGCCAATGCAGCAGGCCGGGTCGCGTTGGCGGGAGACATCGAGGGTGAGGGTGGCGCACGTACTGAGGTGGTCACTGCGGGCACTTGGGTTAGCGCATTCTGGAAACAAGATATCGAAATTTCCAAGGGCGAATCGTATGTGCTCAGCGTAGAGGTCTTCCATTCAGAAGGGGCGCCGGAAGTTTGCGCTTTATAGCGGAGAAAAACAGCTTAGCGCTGGACACTCACAAGAATCCGAGCCTGGGCGCGCAACGATCATGTTCATGTTTGAGGCGGCCGTTGGCGGCATGCAGGTCCTGTCGCTCAGGGATCTGGACGACGAAACTGTAGGAGTCGTGTACACGATAGACAACATCGAGCTTGTGACCAATCGCTATGAAGGCATTCAAGCTAGCCTGGAGACCGGTGTAGTGAAGAAAGGGAATGGCGGAACCGACTCCTTGCGAGACATCGAGAACCTGGTGGGCACCGCCTTCAAAGATGTTCTGCACGGTGACGGATCGGCAACCTTCTGCGTGGAGAGGCCGGCGACGACACCATTCGAGGTGGCCAGGGTAACGATATTCTTGCGGGGGAGGCGGGCTTGGACCGGGTGTGTGGAGATGAAGGCGATGACCTTGTGCTGCAGGACTTCAGCAAGGGTTCCGACACTCTCATCGGCGGAGCGGATGTTGACACCGTGGATTACAGCGTTACGGCCGATACGCTGGAGCGAAGCCTGACCGACCAAGAGCGCGCAATTGGATCGATGGGCGAACGAGCTTGATACCGAAATCAATGATCCTGCGCTGAAAGCTGAAGGGCAGTCTGAATGGGCCAAGGCGAAAATTCAGCAGTTGCAAGACAGCTTCAAGGCCCGCGTGGACGCATACCTCGCTGAGTTGCGGCAGACGAAGGTGGGCATCGTCGCTGATCTTGGCCTTGGGACGAGCAGTAAATACCTTGAGGGTGTCTATGTAAGCTCGAATAGCGACGTGCTAGAAAGTATCGAAAACCTTGTCGGCACCATTCTCAATGACTCGATGACGGGGCGATCCGACAATGTGCTCTCTGGAATCGGCGCTGACAGCCTGTCGGTGCTGGCGGAGATGATATGTTGAACGGCGGCAACGGGAATGACGCTTGTGATGGGACAGTCTGGGGACGATGTTCTTTCTGGAGGAGCGGGAGCCGACCGGATCAACGGGGGCGCCGGTAATGATTACATCCTGCAGGATGTTGAACGACTGGTCGACTCAATCGATGGCGGCGATGGCGATGACACGCTGGACTACAGCGTCACCGAGTTCGAGTACCCGCGAAGGCATGGGAACTACGGGCATTGTCGTTGACGTCGGGTTGGGAAAGGTGTTCAAGTTCAGCGGTGTTGACGACAGCATTTTTGACCGCATCAGTGGCATTGAGGAGTTCATCGGCACTTCTCTGGATGATCTTTTTAAAGGAGACAGCAGCGACAACATCTTTACTGGAGGCGCTGGTAGCGACAGGCTGATTGGCGAGGCGGGAAAGGACGGGCTGAGTGGTGGGCTTGGCGATGACACTCTGATCGGGGGAGCTGACGACGATCTGCTGATTGGCGGACTGGGGTCGGACCTCATGGATGGAGGCGATGGCGACGACCACTTTGTCAGGATATCGAAGTCGACCGTGACACGTTGATAGGGGGTGCCGGGTCAGACACCATTGACTACAGCGCAGCGGACCTCAATGTGACTAAAGAGTTGCGAGGAACCTAGGCATCGTCGCCAACCTCGCCCCGAAGGCCGTGTCTATAAATTCGGTAGCCTTAGCAGTGACATCTATGACACCGTGCAAGGCATTGAGCACGTGATGGCTACGTACTTAAACGATGTCTTGCACGGGGATGCCGGCAAACCGCTTCCATGGCGGGGAGGGCGACGATCGGCTGGAGGGATACGGTGGCAACGATACGCTTGAAGGCGGCGCCGGCGCCGACACCTTAATGGGTAGTAGGAGATGACTGCTACATTTTCACCAGAGGTGATGGCGCGGATCAGATTCGGGAGACGTCCGGCTTCGATGTACTGGCATTCCAAGAGGCGTTCCTGTTCGATCAAGCTGTGGTTCAGCCGCAGCGGGCAGGACATGAATGTGCAGGTGGTGGGGACGTGACATCATTGCTCTCACAGACTGGTATGTGAATACAGATGCCAAACTTGAACGATTCTTGCTCGCTGACGGCAAAACGTTGACCGTGGTAGAGATGGAGGCCTTGGTCGAGGCAATGGCTGCATTTTCACCGCCGGATGCGGGCTCCAGTGGGGCATCGCATGCTCAGCACCTTGTAGCCCTGAATCCGGTGCTGGCGGCGAACTGGCAATAGCTCCGGTGCTGACCCTTGACCAGCATAGTGTTGCGCGCGACTGTGTGTGTTGGGCGGCGAGGGATGGAGCCAGATTCTTGCCACCTTCTTAGTGGCGAGAGAGCTTTTCAACTACCGCTGCTTCAGCAGCGGTAGTTGAAATCGATCAAGCTCTCACATGATCGAGCGTTGCGGATTGGACAGTA
>NZ_JBYJZJ010000001.1:0-16817 GCF_057732415.1 Thainema salinarum CENA647 | reverse complement strand
CGTGTCCGAATTTTTGTGTAAACGGTTCGGACTTCAATTGACCGCGGAGATGCGGTCTCCGAACTGAATGGTAAAGCGGGTCAGGGGCAGCCTTCCAATCTCGGATGGGCAGGGTCCACTTCTGACTGATGTTGCGCAGGGCCAGGTAGAACAGCTTGGTCAGCGCCTCGTCGCTGGGGAACGAGCCCCGGCTCTTGGTCAGCTTCCTCAGGCTCATGTTCACCGACTCGATGGCATTGGTGCTGTAGATGACCTTGCGGACTATCCGGCGGGTAGTCAAAGAACGGGGTCAAGCGGCTCCAGTTCCTGCGCCAGGACTGGCCGATAGGGCAGGTACTCGGCGTTCCCAGCGGGGCTCGAACTCCCCGAGCATGAGCTCGGCCTCCTCGGCGGTGGCGGCAGTGTAGATGCGGCGCAGGTCGCCCGCCACCTCCTTGCGGCGCTTCCATGAGACGTAGTTCAGGCTGTGACGCACCATGTGAACGATGCACAGTTGCACGACCGCCTTGGGGAATACCGCCTCGATGGCGTCAGGGAAGCCCTTGAGCCCATCGACGCAGGCGATGAAGATGTCCTGCACGCCCCGATTGCGCAATTCGGTGACCACCTGCAACCAGAACTTGGCGCCCTCGGTCTGCGCCAGCCACAGGCCCAGCACCTCCTTGTCGCCCGCCATGGTGATGCCGATGGCCAGGTACACCGCTTCACCCGCACCGCGCCCTCGCGCACCTTCACATGGATGCAGTCCAGGTAGACGATGGGATAAATTGGCTCCAGCGGTCTGGCCTGCCAGGCCTTGACCTCGTCGGCCACGGCGTCAGTCACCGAGGAAATCAGGCTGGGCGAGACCTCGGCGCCATACATCTCTTCGAGATCGGCCTGTATCTCGCGCACCGTCATGCCACGGGCGTACAGCGAGATGATTTTGTCGTCGAAACCGGCCCAGCGGGTCTGGTGCTTGGGGATGAGTTGGGGCTCGAAGCTGCCATGGCGGTCACGGGGCACCTCAATGGGCAGTTCACCGAAATCGCCCTTGAGGGTCTTCTTGCTCTTGCCGTTGCGGGTGTTGCCAGCGGGGTTGGCCACCGCCTCGTTGCGTTCATGGCCCAGGTGTTCGGTCAATTCGGTGTCCAGGGCTCGTTCGACCAGCAGCTTGGTCAGTTGCTTGAGCAGGCCGTTCTCGCCGATGAGGTCTTCAGGCTTCTTGTAATTGGCCAGCAGGCCGGACAGCAGTTCTTCGGGTACGTCGTGTTCTCTTGGCGTTCATCGTGCTTACGGACAGGCCGGCTTGCGCCGGCGGTGGATTGTCCGTTTACACAAAATTCTGCACACCCTCACGCGTGGCTCACGCCGACCTGAGAAGCCGGCGCAGTCTCAGCGACGAAGAGTTGGGTGCGCAGATACGTCAGAGCTTCGTGCGCAGCGACCGCACCTACGGCGCACGCCGCGTGTGGCCACGACGTGTTGGACCGCCAGTTCCAGGCCGACGGCCCGAACCAAGAATGGGTGGCCGACTTCACCTATATCTGGACGGCCGAGGGCTGGCTGTACGTGGCGGCGGTACTGGACCTGTACTCGCGGCGCATTGTGGGCTGGTCGATGCAGGAGAGCATGACCTCGCAGCTCGTGGTGGACGCGCTGATGATGGCCGTATGGCGCCGAGGCAAGCCCGTGGCGCTGCTGCACCACTCGGACAGGGGCAGTCAGCCCGCATTCAACGAGTCGTCGCAACACTGCGTCTGCTGGTCGAGCGTATCAGCTCATTGAAGGCCTCTGCGGGCGTGTGCCAGTCGAGCGTCCTGCGTGGTCTCGTGTTCAAGGCCAGCGCCACTGCATGTAGATCGCTTGCTCGATGCGCGCTGAGGTCCGTGCCCTTTGGAAAGTATTGGCGCAACAGCCCGTTGGTGTTCTCGTTGGTGCCTCTCTGCCAAGGACTCTGTGGATCGCAGAAGTAGATCTGCAGGCCAGTGTGCATTGAGAGTTGCGCGTGTTGGGCCATCTCGGTGCCCTGGTCCCATGTAAGGGACTTCTTCAGCTGCTTCGGCAGCGAACTCATGGCTTTGGTGATCGCCTCTCTGACCGCCTCAGCGCCGTGACCAGCCAATGCGGGGCCGTGCTTGTCTCGTGGCTGCTGACGATGGCCAGGCAGAGGCGGCAGGTGCAGCAACATCGTGAAGCGCGTCGTCCTCTCAACCAGCGTTCCAATTGCCGAGCTATCCAGTCCAAGGATGAGATCACCTTCCCAGTGGCCAGGTACCGCTCGATCTTCAACGCTGGCCGGTCGCTCGCTGATCATGATCTCCGGGGTGACAAACGACTTCCCGCGACCCCTTACGCGCTCTCTGGGCACGCGCAGAGCACGGCCCGTACGCAGGCACGCCGTCAACTCACGCTGCAGCGCTCCGCGGCCCTGCACGTACAACGCTTGGTAGATCGCCTCGTGGCTGATGCGCATCGCAGTGTCCTCGGGGAAGTCGATTGGTAGCCTATTGGAGATCTGTTGAGGGCTCCAAGCGCGCGACCATCGGCGCGCCTGCCGACGCCCCTGCCGTCGACCGCTCCATGGCACTTGCGGGCCGGCAATCGCTCGCCCGCCCGGCGTCACGATGTTCCCCGCAAGACGATCTTGCACGTACTTGCGAAGCGCCTGGTTGCCCACCAGCTTGACCTCCTTGGGCCTTCTGGCTGCACGATCAGCATGCCATTGCGCTGTATGAGAACGGTACTCCAGCTTGCCGCCCCGCGTCGCCGCGTTGCGCCGCAGCTCGCGCGAGATCGTTGAGGGGGCACGCCCAAGTTGACGGGCGATCTCCCGGACGCCCTCGCCGCAGGCACGCGCCAGCGCGATCTCCTCACGCTCGGCGAACGACAGGTAGCGGCAGGTGGGCTGCGGCGCGGATGGTGCTAGATGCGAAGGTGGCATACCGCCGCATTGTCGGAACCACCGGGCACCAACGGCCATGGACACCCCGGCAAAGGCGGCCGCGTCCTCGCTGCTGAGCCCACGGGCGATTGCTTGCCAGAACGGCCATCGCGCTGCACGGGTGCGGGACCGGAGGTCGTCCGGGCGAGCGCAACTTTGCGCGCAACGACGCGCTCTTCTTCCTCGTCTTCACATTCATCAACACCTCCAAATAGGACGTGTTGCAACGATGGGTTGAACTCACCCAGTACACCAGCGAGCACTTCCAGAAGCTGCTGGACGAACAGGGCATCACATGCAGCAAGAGCCGGGCCGGCGAGGTCTGGGACAACTCGACCATGGAGAGCTTCTTCAGCTCGCTCAAGACCGAGCGCACGGCTCGCAAGGTGTACCGGACACGAGGGCAGGCCCGCTCAGACGTGTTCGACTACATCGAGTGCTTCTACAACCCGACGCGCCAGCATTCGACGCTCGGGTACGTCAGTCCCATACAGTTCGAGCAAGCTAAAGAAGCTTAGGCCGGTGTCAACGAAACCGGCAGCAGCCCACAGTCAAACCAACAAATGCTAGTCTGTCGCCAACTTGCGTCACGGTGTGAGAGCGCGAACGCATCGGACGTTTTGCTGTTCACTTTTTGCCGTCTCTCTAGGGCTGAGCGAGAACCCGGGGCTCAGCGTACAGCGCCAATGATGACAACGATGTAGATTGTGTGGAGGACCATATTGCACCCGTTGCAGGTATGACGTTGCTGTCGACCAGCCGGCTCTGGATATTCTGCCGCAAGTACTGGAGAATTCTGTGTTCCACAATATGACTAACCTACCGAGTAGCCGACCTCACATGCTGCAGGGAGATACCAGTCGTGAAAGTTGGCCGCTTCGCTGGTATGGCAGAGTTCGGCTGCATATCCGCTGCCGCTGTAGCGCGCAACCAGCTGGCTCGTGTTGCAGGCACCATCTGTATCCCCGTCGCATGGATTCGTTGCGTCGGCTCGCACGGTGGGGATATCGTCGCTGTCGTTGCCCCATTGCGACTGGCTCGGAAGTGCAGCAATGTCAACTGATTTGCCGCCGACGCTCCCATCGCTAGGAGTAGTGTCGTCAATTGCGAAAACGTATCCCCCTGATAGAAGCTGCCATACGTGATCACGGAGACTTCGATGTTGACGGGCGAAACATCAGTCGCTGAAATGACAATCGATCCAGGCGTTGGACTCACATCACCGGCAGCCGCCGAGGCAGTGGTGCCCGGAATCACCTCAAGGGTGCAGTACGCTCCCACCACTAAAGACGTACCGGAGCAGCGCAGTTATCGTTGACGATAGTCGTGCCTGCAGGAAAGCCTGAGGTGGTAATCAGCAAGTTTAGCGCCGCTGCATTACCGATGACGAGGGTTCTAGATTGACCTCCCACTACGAGGCCCAAGTGCGACGTACTGGTGGTCAATATAGGCGTAACTGGTGTCGGGCCCGGGACAGCCGGAGTTGGGTTTTCCGAGGCAGGAGCAGAAGCAGCAGAAGGAGAGGAATTGCCTCCACACCCTTCGAGCACGGCGACGGCAACTAAGGCGAAGAGAAATGGGCGAATGCACATATGAGATCTGCGTGTTGGGAAAATTCCATTCTCGTTTTACGTTCTTACCAAGCGCAGCGGATGGAACGAAATGCGGGGCCTATGGCACCAGGTGACGAAGTGTGTCATCAAGGCGGTTTTTGCTCCGTTGGAAACGACCGGCTCGCGAGGTAAGGATGAGTCGCTAGGGGATAAGTTGCCTGACTTGCTAGTCAAGCTCATTCTCGAGAGGGCAGGGCGAACTGAGCTGGGAGCGGTGTAGGAAGACCGATGCACCTACTAAGCGAAGGAACAGATCCCTCTGGTGTCAACCTCGATACGAAGGCCTTCGCGGTTGAATTCGTCGATGACGGTGAGGGTTCTGAAGCGCCGGCCTGACCACAGCGCATCGGACATGAAGTCGCAGCTCCAGCCGTGATTGGGCTGCGCGGCGGCCTGCAGCGGTTGCTTGACGCGCGCGGGCAGCCGTTTCTTGCCCCGCCGAGGCAGGTTTAACCTCAGCTCGCAGTACACGCGCCAGAGCACGGTCTTGCCCCCGGGCTTGCCTTGGTGGCGGGCACTGTCGTAGAGCAACCCATGGCGACGGTTCAACGCCATGTGGCCCTGGATGAAGGTGATGACCCCGGAGTCGTCACGTGGGACGCACCGGTAGCGCAGCGTGGAGCGGGCGATGCCGTTGGTCTGGCAGGCCCGTCGCTCACTCATGCCATGTTCGGCCACGAGGGATTGAACGACCATCTCGCGCGCTCCCGGGTCAGCGCTTTCGGTTAACGATATCCTTGAGGGCGTGGTGCATCAGCGCCGGGTCGGCGTACGTGCGTTTGAGTTTGGCGTTCTCGTCCTGCAACTGCCGCAGTTGTGACAGTTGCGAGACCGTCATGCCCGAGAACTGGCTCTTCCATTTGTAGTACGTCGGCTCGCTGATGCTGTGCTTCCTTGACCTGCCCCCCACTAGTGAAGTCCGTCAACCACCAGGAGAATGACGGACATGAAGAAGAGCAGATTCAGCGAGGAACAGATCATTGGTTTCCTCAAGCAGGCCGAGGCCGGCATGCCGATCAAGGAGCTGTGCCGCAACGGCGGTTTCAGCGACGCGACGTTCTACAAGTGGCGCGCCAAGTTCGGCGGCATGCAGGTCTCTGAAGCACAGCGCCTGCGCGAGCTCGAATCTGAGAACGCCAAGCTCAAACGACTGCTGGCCGAGGCTCACCTGGACATGCACGCGCTCAAGAGCGTTCTGGGGGTAAAGCGCTAGCCCCACAGGCCAGGCGCGAGGCGATTGGGCGTATGGTGAGCGAACACCATTTGTCCGAGCGCCGGGCGTGCCGTCTTGTGGGGCTCTCCCGCGACAGCTACCGCCACCCACCACAGGCCAATCAAGCCACTATGGAACTGCACGAGAGGATCGTGGAGATCGCCCATGTGCGCCGCCGCTTTGGCTACCGGCGCATCCACGATCTGCTGCGTCCGCAGTTTCCCGGGATCAATCACAAGCGCGTATACCGCCTCTACCGGCAGGCCAACCTAGCTGTACGCCGCCGCAAGAAGGGCAAGCGCCCTGTCGACGAGCGGGTATCGCTGCAACTGGCACGCACGGTTAACGAGGTGTGGAGCATGGATTTTGTCAGCGACAGCCTCTCGGGCGGGCGGCGTTTGAAGTACCTCACGGTGGCGGACGATTTCAGCCACGAGAGTGTGGATATCGTGGTGGACTTCGGTATCTCAGGGCAGTACGTGACTCGGGTGCTGGACCGCGCTGCGCTGTTTCGTGGGTATCCGCAGTCGGTACGAACCGACAACGGCCCGGAGTTCACCAGCCGCGCCTTCATGGCCTGGGCGCAGGCTCATGGAATTCGCCACATCCTGATCCAGCCTGGGCGTCCCATGCAGAACGGCTACATCGAGAGCTTCAACGGCAAGTTCCGTGACGAACATCTGAACGAATGCTGGTTCGAGACCCTGCATCAGGCCAGGGTGGCCGTGGCAGCCTGGCGAACGGACTACAACGAGGTCAGGCCGCACAGTAGCCTGGGACGTATGCCACCGGCTCGCTTCGCCGAGCTGCATCGCCAGCGCACTGGCGATGCAGCTCAATTCCCTTCAACCAAGAACCCCATCGAGTAATCTTGAATCCGGACTTCCACTTTTGATTGGTACGTCTACAGGGGGCAGGTCAGTGGGGGCCGCGCCGCCTGGAACCTTGAAACCGCCGGTGACCGCTACGGACGAGGCCATGCCTGACCGCGGCATGTTGACATCGACGGCTGCGGCGCATTCACGGCTTAGGCGTCCTGATGCGGCGCATTTTCTGTCGACGAGCACTTACGGGTGTCCTTGGCCCCCGTGCTGGAGAGGAAAGGGCCTGTGATTGCGGATTGCGCGCAGTTCCTGCGCTAGGCAGGAGGGATACCACGCGCATTTGGCGTGCGCATCGAGCGATTTCTATACCTGCACGGTGACTGCGTCAACCATGCCTGCATGGAAATGGGCATCAGCATGTCTAGACACGGCTCCAGCGCTCACGACCAAAGGCAGAGTTTAGCTCTTTCTGCAGACCGGTTTGGAATGGCTTGCGTCAGACCGTACGAGGCTTCGACCCCGCGTTACGCAGCCTCGCAGCCCTCATTGGCAGTTACTGTAGGCCTATCTCATTTGGACTCTGCACCGCTCGAATCCCGTAAGCCGCGTACCTGGTCATGAACACCCAGGGTGACCTAGTGCCTGGTGTATTGCGCGCCGTATAGCCTGCGTGCGACCCTCCTGGCTCCTGCGACGGTGTTCGTCAACGAGGATCGTGCGAAGGCGAGAGGTGCACTTGGTCAGAATCTGGCAAGCTCTCGACTCGGTGACACCAAGTCGGGCACCAATCTCCTTTAAGTTTAGATCGTCCTCGAAGCGCATGTGCATGACGGTGCGCTCTCGCTCGCTAAGTGCTTCAAACGCCAAGGTTAGAGCCTCGTACATCTGACGACTCTGTAGCATAGTGATCGGATCAGCGGAAACATCCGCCGAGCTGCGCTCGAAGTCGCAGGTGTTCTCGATGCCATCGTCAATAGGCTCTGTCTCCGCGTCCAACATAAAATCGCTGAGGCTGATGGGACCAGGTCCAGAGCTCAGCGCCATCACCTGGCGGTACTCCTCAACGGAGCTGCCGAGCTCTTGTGCAATCTCTGTGTCGCGAGGCGTGCGAAACAGCTTATGCTGCAAGCGTGAGACGGCGCGGTCGACATCTTTCATCTGCTTTCTCGCCTTGCGAGAGATCCAGTCGTTGCCCCGTAACTCTATCTAGGATGGCGCCTCGGATACGTGTGAACGCATAGCAAGCGAAGTCAACGTTTGCAGTCGGCACGTACCGCAGTTCCGCTTCAGCCAAACCGATCATTCCGGCCTGAATCAGATCATCGAGCTCTACGCACGCGGGCATTCCCATGTGAATCTTTTGAGCGATACGACAGACCATTGATCGGTAGCTGCTCATCACGGAGCCCGTCACCGATACCGCCTTCATTGTGTCAATTTGTTGCATGCCGGCTCCAATTGCGTCAGCCCACTCAACATCGGGTGAGGTACTGACAGAAAACATCAAGTGATGCTTGGCTTGAAGGGTCCAAGTGCGAGTCACATTGAAAGCAAATTTGAAGAGGGGCAGGCAACAAGTTACGAATCAATCGTCAGCGGACACGAACCGTTCGAATCGAGCCACGCACGCATGATGGTGAGTGACGATGCTGCCGACGCAGGAGGAGGGGCGGTGCGAAATCGAGGATCTTGGGCTGATGGTGGACAAGAGGGTTCGTCTTCATCGGATGCCCCGTAAGGGCAATTCATACCCTCAGAGAAGCAGCTCATACCCTCGCGAGGTGCGAGTTCGCGTGCGGCGTGATGATCGCGCGCTCAATGCAAAGAGTCGTCTTCAGACTCTTGAACGTGCTCACCGTTTTGGAGTGAGGCGCATTCCACAGTGTGGAAGCATTGACCTATGACAGTGAGGAACGTCATGCCAAATCAAGAGAAGACGAAGTCAGTCACGTGGGACATCTTTTCTTCGGTCCCCGACAGGTTGAGAGAGCTCTCAATCCTTGCAACTCAACTCAGCTCCAACCCCGCCTGCCGCGTGCGCGTTTTTCTTGATGACCCTGAAGCACTGGCAGGCTTTAATGCGCGTATCGACTCAAATCTATGGGTGCAACCGCTGGCGAACTATGAGCTCTGGCGACTTCGTCTCGCCGACATCGTTCACCCCGCTGACAACATCGTGTGCATGAGCGGAGGCGAGATGCCTACGAAGTACCGCGAGCGCATCGTCTACGGGATAGGCAACCACCGACGAATCCTTCGCATCTGGCCTTTAGGCCAGGGACTCAATACAGATCGGCCAGCGACACCCAGGGCAGAGGTGTCCGGTAGCTCTGCCTTCGATGTGTTTCAGGATGAAGCCGTCGGAGGAGCGGGTGTAATTTGGTCTCAGCGAAACATGTGCGAGATGCGCCAACGCTGGAGATCAACCGCCGGGCTAACCAAGGCTACGATGGAAAGCTTGAGCATGCCCGATCTTGGGGCGCCGGATGCGCTGATTGTTCTGTGCGCTGCCAGGAATGCACCATCATCGACAGTTCTCTGCCGAGTGCTTGCAGAGGTCGCAGATCGGCCAGTACGCTTGATTGTTTCAGATCCAGACAACGGAATGGTTCACGGCGTCTCCTGTGCACATGGGCAAATCTCTTGCAATGCGCTGCCACAACTCACCTGGCCCCAGCTCGATGAGATCGCGTGGTGCTGCGATCTGATTTTTACCGACCACTATGACATTGCGCTACGGGCGATCGAATCAGGAGCGCCCATGCTCTGGTTGCAGGAGGAGGACGGTCTTTTCGACTGGTACTTCGACGAAATCAGATCCGGCATTCAAGCGGTCCTGCTCGGTCGTGGCGCACCGGTTCCGAAATGTCGAATCCGCCATCTCGCAGAGCTTCAGGATCGTTCAGTGAGCAGCTCGGATGTCGCTGCGTACCTCGTCGGCGAACGAGGCGGCGCGGCGTATCGCCCATGCGCCGCGGCCTCGGCGGATGTGCTGCCGTCACTTGTCACCGTGGGTATTTGGTCGAGCCAAAAGCGAGATACCGATGACAAAATGAAGATATCCTGTTACGACGCCCATGGCGTATCCGGACAGCCGTCAAGCATCGAACTGTGAGGTTTTGTGCCCCAAGCATCGCTAACTGCGATCGGCAGACTTCTCGCTCCAAGGCTACGGAGCAGGAAAGACGCTTGTGGCGCGGTGGCCTGATCACAATCCAAAAGTCCAAGAAGTTCGGAGAGTCAATGAATACGGTATTTACGATGTTGGCATGCTAGATGCAGTCACTGTCTGGATAGTTGCAGGGTTTGACTCTGCGGAGCGCTCCTTTGGCAGAAAGTACATCGGGAGGCCGACGACAACCACCCCCTGCGAGCAGCGGCTTTCACATGTCGTGTTCTGGGATATTCATAGCGTACTTAACGCAATGAACAGGTTTGCAGTTGCCGCTGAACGTGGTCGTGCCGTCGATCCAGCACCTGTTTATAACTTGTCCGACTATCTGTTTGCACAGTGCCATGCTGCAACGCAAGGGAGGTTGTGTAGAAAGTGAGTCTCTGCAAAAGTGGCTCTTGGCCCACGTCCGCATCCACTCCGACCTTCACGCCAACGAGCATGCGCCCGAGATCAGCGTTCGAATGCCCAAGGACATGTTTCGGGTGCAGGTTGGTCAAATCATCCGCGAACTGCTGTGGTTGCTACAAAGAGCACAGACCGTTGATCGCATAGAAATTAGCCTTGTAGCAATCTCGAAAACGACTGCCAACGTTCGGATACATGTGTACGGCACTCTGGAGAAGTTGCGCAAAACGGCCGCCGAAGACTTCAACTCTCTGTGGCGCCTAGAGGCGGGGAGTTGCTACTGCGAGCTTTCGGCTCCATACAGCCTGTCGTCTTAGTGAATACGTATGAACTTTGCACGCTTAAGCGCTGAAAGCGCGACAGAGCAAGCGCGGCAAATTCCGACTTTTTCCACCGAGAACAGTTGTATCAAAACTTTGTTCCCCCGCGAGTGCCATTCGTTGATTTGAGGACGCGGTTCGTTCCCTGGGTTCGCGCGCTAGCTCACACACTGCTGCAATTCGTCTGAATCGAAGCCGGACGCAAGGATTTCACCTTGCCTTCAGCGCGATGCACCCTTCGCTTACCTTGAGCGACCGGGCAGTTGCATTGCAGGAGTGTGCGAAATGAACTCATCTGACATCACGTTCTTCACGGGCCTGCAGTCGCGCCCGCCTCTACCCCTCAATCGTTGCGTTATCACTTTCGAAGGGCGATTTCTTAAGATCGATCAGATAGAAAATGCGTGTCACCTTGTGCTGCATCCAAGTGGCTGTTTTGACCTTGGTGCATGCGCGAAGAATGTGGACCAGCTGCATCTTATTGGACTGGCCAGTGAATACTCGATCGTCCATGTCGGGGACAAGTGCGTGCTGAGCTCCCGTATGGGGGGAGTGGTGCAATTCCTGGGAGAGCAGGGGCCCGAGCATATCGTCTTCGCGGACGGCAGGGTTGAGATGGGCAGTCTGTGGCGTAATATCTGCGCGTCCGCTGCATTCGCGACGTTGCTCGGTGAGCCTGGTGCAACTGACAACGCATCGGTGGCAGCTCACGTGCGGCCTTGCAGACCTGAGCTGGTGGCAAGCCAAAGTGCTATACGTCAGATGCCCGAAGGGGCGTTGTTGACGGTGGCGGCAGCCGAGTGCACGGAAACCGTCTACGACATCGCTTTGCTGGAGCCCATCCGCTTGGAAGGCACTTTTGCCGCCTATGAGATCTCAGAGCATGCCGGAGGGTTGTCGCTTGCACGAATCTCGTCCGACCGTGCGGAAACTTCCTACGTGCTCACTGGTGCAGCGTTGGCTTTCGATGACAGACTTGTCTACGTGGATAGTCTTCTGCGCGGTCTTGCCTTGCCAAATCACGAAGAAGCGGACAGCGCAAACGATCACATATGGGGCGACGAATCGCCACGTGTGACAGCCGTTGCGCTAAGCATGGAGCCGGCTCCATCATTGCCTTGGACTCCCTCTGCCTTTGCCTCACTAGCTGCCGCCCCCCTAGCTGGCGAGCTGTCCGTGGGACAGGTAATAGAGGCAAACGTTCCACTGAGTCAGGCGGTGCAGGTCAAGCGGGGAGTTCCGGAGTTGCAATTGAGGATTGGTGGAAAGCAGCGTGCCGCGCATTTCAGTCGATCCAGCGGAAGGGACACGTTGCGGTTTGTTTATGTGGTGACGGACGACGACCTCTGTCCGATTGACGGGGCAATGTGCAGGCTCGGTTAAAAAAGCCAGCTCTCTGGTGGACGTTGAGGTGAGCTCAGTCACCTCTGATGGTGTCGAGCTGCTCACCGGCTGAACGACGCAGAGCAGTGTCACGCGACGCAGAGCCGAAGTGAGCTGAAGCTGAAGACGGCGCTTGGTGCCTGCAAAGCGGCGATCAGGGCCCGGGTCTGCGCACAGCATTTGTCCAAAATCCGTCAATTCGTACCCAAAGACCTCATCTCGTTCCTTTATTAGCGCGACGTGGCTTGCATGGATCATCGGCCCTGCTCGCCACAAAAACGGAATGCATTGTGTTGACCACGTCACAGCCTTTGGCGCTTTACTCATCTCACCATGATGCGCAAGCCGCATCCTTGCCATTTCATCGGTAACGGTTGTAGTCTGCTTCGGCAGCGCCTTGCAACCCTTCACTTATGTTGACTCCCTTCCACACGGGCAGGCTGTTGCAAGCGGGGGGTTGGGTGTCGGACACATCAAGCTGAAATTTTCTGAAGCGCATACGGTGTCATGCCGTTGTACGATTTTGTGGTTTCATAAGGGATATGCGATGGAATCGATACGGGTTGTAATTGCAGAAGACGACGAAGAACAGGCCGAGGGGATCGCGTTACTTGTTCAGCGGTTAAGGTCAGACTTTAAGGTGCAGAAGGTTGTGCACACCCAGCTCGACCTCATGAATTCGCTGGAGGAGCTGGTGCCAGAGATATCCTGCTGCTGGACTTGCATATGCCAGACAGCACCCCCGGATCCCCGAGCATCCTGGAGATGATGAAAGCATCGTCGATGACGCCCATCGTCATCATGATTACCGGAGATCCAACTAAGGCGGTGGAAGCGTATGAAAGCGATGTAGCTGACTATCTGGTGAAGCCCGTGCGCCCTCTGCGCCTGGCGCAGGCCCTGGATCGTGCGGAAAGCATGCTCTACGCGCGCAAGGGTGGTGGTCGGCCAACTCTGTCCGCTCAGCGTTACTCAAAGCAGCCATCCGGTAGGTGAATGGTTGACCGGATCTCGTGGTCGCGACATCATCCTGATCGACCCCTCGGAGATCATTTACCTTCAGGCCGAGCGGAAGTACACCAACGCCTATTTGTCCTTACTCGCCATCGTCTTGATGCGCTTTGGCATCACAGAGGTGGAAGAGAAGTTGGACATGACTGTATTCCTGCGCATCCCACCGGGAACCACCATCGTGCATCGAAAGCATATTGACTTTCTACGGCGCGATGAAATGGGCCGCTTGCGGGTGCATGTGAAAGGCCGCTCGGAAAGCCTTGTTGTCAGTCGCTCGTTCGAGCAACTCTTCAAAGGTGTCTGAGCCTTCGGCTGCCGAGAACATGCCCGCTCGATACGTTGCACAATCCTTTCCGCATCGGCCCGCCTATCAGATGCTGGTCCTCGCAGGAGGTCAGTTTCTCTCCTTTCTGATCCTTATTTGGATGGCGTCGGATGCGCCTGCTCGGGAAGGGTTAACACCGCCGCTGTGTCTTTTGATTCTGGCAACGGTCTGCTTTGCCACTCTGGTTCTTTGGTTGGCGGAATTCCTGCGGTTTTCCTTTCTCGTCCGCGCCCAGGGTATGGCCCGGCAGGCCGTGTACAGGTGGCTGACCGGAGTAACCGTGGTCTTTGCGATCGCATGGTCTCTCATGGCAGCGGGTGTGCTTTCATATGCGCAAGGCGGAGGTATGAATGCCTTGCTGTTTTCGCTCCAGTTGAGCGCTCTGCTGGCATCACACTTCTATGTTCATCGCCAAGTCAAGCGACTGATCTGGATTTTATTGTTTCTCCAGGGCGCTTCTTTGGCTGTGATCACCATTCTCTTGGGAGAAGGCCGCGACTCGTATCTACAGATGGTCGCAACTGTGATAGTCCTGGCTACGGGGTACGCCATTTCGATGGCCCGAGGGCGGATTCATGCCACCATGCAACGTCGGCACTCGGAACTGAATGAGGAGAGGAGCTATCTCGCTCAGCAAGTCGCGCATCTACAGGAAGCGAACGCGGGCAAGACACGACTGCTGGCAACAGTGAGTCATGACCTGAGACAGCCTGTTCACGCGCTCGGCTTGATGCTGGGACGTTTGCGTCGCGACGCAAATATTTCGTCGCAGCGACCTGAGGTTGAAGCGGTGAATGAAGTGGTCAATTCGCTTTCGAAGTCGCTGAGCATGTTGATGGCCCTCACAAGACTGGACTCGGGTCTGGTTATCTCGAGGCCCGAGCCGATATCGCTGGAAAAGATGTTTGACTCGCTGTGCAACGAGTTCCATGACACAGCTTCCAATGGCGGCCTGCAACTTGAGTTTCACTCTGGCGCGTTGAACGTGCTTCGACCGATCCCAGCCAGCTACGCACGATTCTGAGTAACCTGATTTCCAATGCAATAAAGTATTCGCTCAAGGGAGCAGTGCGCGTTTCGGCCTCGCGTGAGGGGCCAGAAAAGGTTGCGATCAAGGTACAAGACACAGGTATCGGCATTCCTGCAGATCAGCTCACAAGGAATCTATCGAGCCGTAACGTCCGTCTGCGAGATGGCAAAGATTCAGCTGAGGGGCTGGGCCTTCGTTTGTCGATATCGTGAAGCAAACGGCGGACATTCTTAAAGCACCCATCGATGTAACATCGACGTTTGGGGCGGGAACGACCTTCACCATCACGTTGCCACGAAGTGAATCGAGTGAAGGAGGCGATCTCGTCAGTTCGCGCCAGAGAATCCGGTTTGCGTGGCCTGCGGATCATAGTGGTCGACAACGACGAGCCTGTACTTGAGAGTACAGCAAGAACGCTGGAAGAATGGGGTTGCAGGGTGACCGTCCGCGAGCAGCTGGCCCGCCTTGGAACCCCAAGCTCGAAATGACGGTGAGTCCCCATGGACTTGATCCTCACCGACTTTCATCTGGATGCAGGTGTGTCGGGTTATCGAGTTTGATCCAATGGGTGCGCCAGGCGCTACAGGAGAAGCGGATACCAGCAATTCTGCTCAGCGGGCGACGTCGAAATCAGGCATGGGGCGGATAGCACCGCGGAGGCGCTCGACGATCGCCTACAAGCCGCTGCCTTATGAGAAGCTGGCTAATCTCATTCTCGAGACCGTGTTTCCTTCTCAGTGGGAGCGGTAGCCGACTTCCATGAACACTCACATGGATGCTGAAGGCCGTGCTTGTGCACTGCCGCCAGCCGCTTAGTGGTGACGCCCGCGAGGTATGTCCATGGCAATCTCGGAAGGGGATGCGTCCGGCCGGCTTGCTCCCAGGACAGAATTGAAAGGCAGTTTCGTCTCATCGAGTTGAGACAACGCTACCCTCACCCTTGCGTCGAGCTTGGTCCCGAATGAGTGCCATCCGGATCTGCTCGAACTGCATGCCCATCCGCAACTTCGTGAGGGAGCACGACATCAACCCCGAGCTGAAGGTGCTCACGCAAAACGGAAACGTCGATCAGACTGACGTTCATTCGTTTGCACGCTTCATGCGCCTGGATGGGCTCTTCGTCTGGCGTTATCACGGGTGATTCTGGGCAGCATGGTGCAGACGTAAATTACCGGTGCCGGGCCGGGCCGGGCCGGGCCGGGCAAGGGAAGGAGCTTTCGCTTAGCGGCTCAATGCTCAGGTCGAGGCGCCCCAGGAAAAGCGGCCGAGCAGTGGAGTGAATCAAACAAGCTTGGTAAGGTGCGGCGCCGCGAGCCTCCCGGTGCATTGTCACAGGGGTGATGCTCAGCACGCGGTCAGCTTTTCCGCCATGGTGAGGCGACCCCACATCGAGCAGATCATCGAGCAACCGAGTGAGGTGAGTCAGTTGCCGATCCACGACCTCGAGGGAGGCCCTAGTGTCCTCAGTTTCCCGCCGCTGAAGCAGTTCGAGTGCATATGCATGGGAGCAAGGGGATGCGGACTCGTGCCACAGTACGCCAGAAACTGGTTAAGAGCACGCAGGGAATGCTCCATCTCCTGCAGGCGCTGTCGCTCGGTGATATCTATTGTGATCTTCGCGCATCCGATGAGCTTGCCATCGTCGTCATGGATGGCACGTAGCAACATGCTGGCCCAGAAAACCGATCCATCCTTCCTTACGCGCCACTCCCATTGCTCTCGGTCTTGCGATGAATCCGGGCGCGTTCCAACTGCCACCTTGGAAGCCCTTGTAGCGGTCAGATAATCGAAAGATGCTGTCTCCGCGGCGAGAGAAAAGAAGAAGCTTGGGATTAGGCAGCATTCCTCACCTTATCGTGACTCATTCACCAATATCGACCATGGACAATGCAGGTGACCACTTGCTTTGAAGTCCCCTCGATTTCCTGAGCCAGTCAGAAGTAGAGGTTGGGGAACAGTTTGACACGGTACTCGACCGGAGGGATGCGCAGAGGGCTTCATGGGGTCGATGGTGGTTGTATCGGTGTAGCCAGTCGGCCGTCATGTCACGCACCATTACCTTCAAGCTGTGAGGAAGACGTAGCAATCGAGCACCTCGGTGCGGTAGGTCTTGTTGAATCGCTCGACATAGGCGTTCTGCGTGGGCTTGCCAGGCTGGATGTGATTGAGGGCGATGCCCTTGGTTTGCGCCCACTGGGCTAACGCATTGGCGATGAACTCGGGGCCATTGTCCAGGCGAATCGACAGCGGCGCACCACGCACCTCCACCAACTCGTCCAGGGCACGGATGACACGGGCAGCCGGCAGGCTGGTGTCGACCTCGATACGAAGGCCCTCGCAATTGAACTCGTCGATGACGTTGAAGGTCCTGAAGCGCCTGCCTGACCACAGCGCATCGGACATGAAGTCGCAACTCCAACCCTGGTTGGGCTGAGCTGCGGCCTGCAGCGGTTGTTTGAGCGCGAGCAGGCAGCCGCTTCTTCGCGCGTCGAGGCAGGCTGTTCAGCCGCAGCTCGCAGTACACGCGCCACATCGCTGTCTTGCCCCAGGGCTTGCCTTGGTGGCGGGCGCTGTCGTACAGCAGCCCGAAGC